>JBBDXW010000047.1:0-22182 GCA_040902105.1 Woeseia sp. | reverse complement strand
ACAGGGATGTTTCGCCCGAAGCCCCCATGGATGGGTTTACGGCGTTCCTGGAAAGCCCTCCCCCCAAGCGGGACTCCGCTAACCACCCGCGTCAATCGTTCATGGACAATGCGCGCTGACGCCGGCCGGATAGCAGGTCCGGCGTCTGTTCCGTTCTCAGGGCCTGAGCATGCGAAACGTGCCGGTGCCGGTCTGCCCCGAGCCGAGCATGCTCGGCGCTTCGATGAAATTGCCCTGCACGAAATCGACCCCGACGTCGCGCAACCAGTCGAAATCTTCCTGCCGTTCGACCTGCTCGGCGATGACGCGGAACTCCATGGTGCGGGCAAGCTTGATCATTGCCGTTACCATTTCCTGGTTGATCTGATCGGTCGTCACATTGCGGGTATAGTTGCCGTCGATCTTCAGATAGTCGACAGCCAGATGCTTGAGACTGGAAAAGGCGCCGAGCCCGTTACCGAAGTCGTCAAGCGCGAATTCGCAGCCGATGCCGTGCAGCACCTCAATGAATCGTTGTACGTATTGCACGTTGGTCGAGACGGCATTCTCGGTCACTTCGAAACAAATCGCATCGGGAGACACACCGCTGTGGTCGAGCGCTTCGACGATGAAGCCGAGGAAGCTTTCGTCGGCCAGCGTCTGGCCCGAAATGTTGATTGAACAGACGCGCTTTCCCGGCAGCTTGATTTCGCCGGCGGCGATCGCCGACAGGGCTGCGTTGACCACCCAGCGGTCAATTTGCGGCATCAGCTGATAGCGCTCGGCGGGGCGGAGAAACTCCGCGGAATTCGACGGCCGCCCGTGTTCGCCGGGCATGCGGATCAGGACTTCGATGGCCGGGCCGGTTTCGTCGCTCCCTCCGGTGGCAATGATCGGCTGTGTCGCCAGTTCGAACCTGTTTTCGTGCAACGCGGTCTGCATCTGGCGCAGCCATTGAATGTCGCCGCGCTCGCGCGCTATGGCCTCGTCGCGGGCCGAATAGACGTGGACCTGGCCGCGGCCGCGTTGCTTCGCGACGTAGCAGGCCGAATCGGCCGCACTCATGAGATCCTGAAGCGTGCCGCTGGCATGGCTGATCTCGACCAGGCCGATTGAAATTCCGATGTTGAAAATCTTGTCCTGCCAGACGAATCGATAGTCGGCAACCGCGTTGCAGATATCAGACGCTATTTGCCGTGCTTTGTCGATCGGGCACCCGATAAGCAGCGTGCCGAATTCGTCGCCACCGAGACGGCCCACATAATCTGAATCCCGCACCTGGTCTTTGATCAGGTTTGCCACTTCACGCAGCATGTTGTCGCCCGCCTGATGCCCGCAACTGTCGTTGACGGCCTTGAAGCGGTCCAGATCCATATAAAGGAGTATGTGCACGCCATCATCGGCGCGTGCGGAGTCCATCGCATCCTGCAGCCGCCGCTCGAACTCGCGCCGGTTCACCAGTCCGGTGAGGGCATCGTGTGTCGCGTGATAGCTCATTTGCTGCGTCAGCCCACGGATTTCGCTGACGTCGTGAAAAACGACGACAGTGCCCGAGATGCTGTTTCCGGGGCCGCGAATCGGCGATGCCGTGATCTCCACCGAATATTCCTGCTCGCCGTCGCGGCTGACCAGCAGGGCGCGCCGGCCCATATTGACCCGCCTGCGCATGGACAGGCTGCGTTCGACGGGGTCGCCAAGGGGGCGCCGGTCTGCCTCGTCGATGAGTGAGAAAAGCTCGCCGATCTTGTGACCCGTCGCCTCTCCGCGATTCGCCCCGGTCATCGCCTCGGCCGCGCGGTTCAGATAGTCGATCCGGCCTTCGTTATCGGTCGTAATCACGCCTTCCGCAATCGATTCCAGAGTGTATTGCGCCTGGCGCTTGCTGCGGCTTAAGGAGACTTCCAGACTTTTGCGATAACTGACGTCGCGCGCAATCGTCAGGATCACGCTCGTGCCGCGGTATTCAATGGACGAACTCTGTGCCTCGACCCAGAGTCCCTGCTCGTCGCCGTTGATCAACTGGATCTCGAGGCGCCTTGGCACGCTCTCCCCCGCCAAGCGCTGCGCCATGGTTTTTCGGAAAAGCGCGCGATAGGCCGGCTTCACGAGATCGGCGACTTCGCGGCCTTCCAGTTGATCCGGGGTCAGCCCGACCAGCGCCGCGGCACTGTCGTTGGCCAGCAGGATGCGTTCATCGTGGACCAGTACGATCTCCGGCAGCGTTCGCGCGAAATCGGTGAACAGGCGGTCCCCGTCCTGAATCTCCTGATCGCGTTCGCCAAGCGCGTCGAACAGGCGATTGACTGTTTTGGCGAGCCCGCCGATGGCGCCGTCAGCGCCGATGTCGTCAAGCGACAATCGGCGCCCGACGGAGGCATCTCCGGCCGCCGCCACCAGTTCCAGGTTGAGCCTGGCCAGCCGGCGCGCAAGGCGTCGCCGGTTCAGCCAGAAGAGGCCGACGCCGAGCAACGCCAGCGCAAGCAATACTGCAAGAACCGTAACGGTCATTGGCAGCGTCCCGTCCGGCTTGCAAGCGGAAGGCAGCGCGCTATGCGCCCGGCTTCTGGATAATTACAGCGCAAGTCTCGTTTGTCCCTTTCCGGCTATCGCGCCACTGATGCCGTGAAACGATCATTTGTTATTATTAGACGCTCCGGGAGTATCTCCGGCGCCGGAGACACGAGCTGAATCAGAGCGTTGACAATGTTCGCTGCCAAGCATATCCCAGCGGCAACAGCGCACTGCGGCGATTCACCATAATTCACAACGCAGGTATGCTCGTCATTGCCGCCGCTCCGGCGACCGGTGGCAAAAATACACTTATTTTCAATATTTTATCGGCATATAACTGAATGGACACTGAATTCGCCCGGCGGCAGATGGTAGGCCAGCAAATCCGTACCTTCGAGGTGTCCGACGCAACCGTTCTCGAGGTCCTGGGCGAGGTGCCGCGCGAGGAATTCGTCCCCGCAGGCTTCGGAGAACTGGCCTTTGCCGATACCCGGATTCCGCTCAAGTATGGCCAGTTCATGATGACGCCCACGGTCGAAGGCCGCCTGCTGCAAATGCTGGCGCTCCGGCCGGACGACGAGGTTCTGGAAATCGGTACGGGATCCGGTTTTTTGTGCGCATGCCTCGCGCGGCTCTCGCGCTCCGTCGTCAGCGTCGACATTTTCCCGGACTTTATCGAGATCGCGAGGAGAACGCTGAAGAATATCGGCATCGAAAACGCGACTCTCGCAACGATGGATGCCACCCGGCAATTGCCAGAGGGCCAATTCGACGCCATCGCCGTAACCGGCTCCTCTCCGATCTTCGATACCCGGTTTTTCGATGCACTGAGGCCGAACGGCCGCCTGTTTGTTATTGTTGGCACGTCACCGGTCATGGATGCGCAGCGGGTCGTGCGGGATTCTGCCGGCAAGCCGCAAGTCACAAGCGTATTCGAAACGAATGTTCTGCCGCTGATAAACGCAGCCGCGCCCCCGGTATTCCGATTTTGAAGGCCCCTGCCCGCGTGGACCTGAGCAATGCGCTGAAACCGGTGTTGCGATGGCGGCATCTAATGTTGTATTACGCCGGATCTCACGGCCGAGCCATTAGCCCACGATGATTGAAGAGATAGAACCCGCCGACCTCGTGCGTCGCTGCCTTTCCGGCGAACTTTGGCAACTCATCGACGTCCGAGAGGCGTGGGAACTGGAAATCGCCCGAGTAGAAGCAACGGCCACTATGCCGATAACCCATATTCCGATGACTGAAATCCCGGCGCGCTACAGCGAATTGCAGCCCGCGCAACCGGTTGCGGTGCTCTGCCATTCCGGCGGGCGCAGCGCGCGCGTCGCCGGCTTTCTCGTGCAACAGGGCTTCTCGCGCGTCGCGAACGTCCGGGGGGGAATCGATGCCTGGTCCAGCGACCACGACCCGTCAATTCCGCGCTACTGAAGCGCATCCCGGTGGCGTGCAGGCCCGTTCACACGACTTGACTGATATAGTGATATAGATAACCATAACACCCCTATCCGGCCCGGCAACACTTGGTGGACATCAACAATATGGACAACGTCAGAATTTGCACGTCCCTGCTCGTGACCCTGGCAGCATTCACGGCATCGTCGGTCGGCACTGCGGCCTCGCTGCTCGAGGTCTACCAGCAGGCGCTGCAAAGCGATCCACTGATCCATGAAGCCGAGTCGCGCCGCCTCGCCGCCCAGGAAGCGGCTCCGCAGGCGCGTGGCCTGTTGTTGCCGCAGATTGCGGCGGGTGGATCGTGGACCCAGAACGAACTCTCGGGCGTGGAAGTGGGCACCGACAACACCGGCAACTTCGGTTCGTTCGGGTTCGAAACGGACAGCGAGGACACCGCCTGGAACCTGGCGCTGCGCCAGACGATCTTCCGCTGGGACCAGGTCGTCAACCTGAAGCAGGCCAGCAAGACCGTCGCGCGTTCCGACATGGCCTACGAGGCCGCACAGCAGGACCTCATGGTGCGCGTCGTCGCGCGCTACTTCGCGGTCCTCGCTACCGAAGACCGCCTGACCTCCATTCATGCGGACCGTGAGGCCATCGCGCGCCAGCTGGAGCAGGCGAAGCAGCGCTTTGAAGTCGGACTCATTGCCATTACCGACGTGCAGGAGTCGCAGGCGGCATTCGACCAGTCTGTCGCCGCCGAGATCGCCGCCGAGCGGGACCTCGCAACGACGCGCGAACTGCTGCGCGAAGTGACCGGAGAATACGTCCCTGAACTGTCGGCGCCCGCCGAGGATTTTCCGTTACTCGCGCCAAACCCGGCCGACGAGGAAACCTGGATCGAGCTGGCGATGGAGCAGAACCTGGAACTGCTCGCCAGCCGGCTCGACGAGCAGATTGCGCGTGACGAGATCTCGTTTCGCAGGACAGGGCATTACCCGACCGTGGACCTGGTGGCCTCTCGCAGCGGCTTCGAGTCTGACGGCGACCGGAGCTCCGGTGGCGGACCGTTCGAGACGGCCGACAGCACGCGCGATGGCGACACGATCGGCATCGAGGTGACGGTACCGCTGTTCTCCGGCGGACGGACCTCCTCGGCCGTCCGGGAAGCCGTCTACCTGCATCGGGCGTCGCAGGAACAATTGCAGCGCGTCGCAAGAGAGACGGAACGCGCCACGCGCGACGCGTATCTCGGGGTGCTGTCGGAAATCAGCCGGGTGAAAGCGCTGGAGCAGGCGGTGACCTCGAGCAGGACGGCGCTCGAGGCGACCCAGGCGGGATTCGATGTCGGGACGCGAACGATCGTGGACGTGCTGACGTCGCAGCGCTTACTGTACCAGGCCATCACGAACTACTATGACAGCCGCTACGTCTACATCGCCAATGTGCTGCGCCTGAAACGGGCTGCCGGGACGCTGCAGGTTCAGGATCTCGAGCAAGTCGACCGCTGGCTCCGGCCCCGGACGCCGGCCGAAGAAGCGATCGGCGAAGACAAGGCGTCGAAAGAGGTCGAAGAACCGCAGTAGCGATTCACTCGGAAGGTACCGGGGCAGGCGCGTTGTTACGGCGGCCCACCCCGGCAATCAAGGGCTCCAGGAGGTGCAGCAAGCGCTCCAGCGCACCGCGGTTTTGCAGTACGACATCGCGGCCAAGATTTCCCAAGCGGCGGGCGATAGTCTCATCCTTGAGAAGCCTCGTCGCGGCTACGGCAAGCTGTTCCACGTCTTCGACTCGCGTGAGTGCGCCGATATTCACGAACATGTCGGCAATTTCCTGAGTATTGAAGAGATGTGGTCCGGTGACGACCGGCAGCCCGAGAGCGGCGGGCTCGAGCAGATTGTGACCGCCGACCGGAACGAGCGAGCCTCCCACGAACGCGACATCGGATGCTGCGTAGAACAGCGGCACCTCGCCCATCGTATCCCCGAGAAACACGCTGCAGTCCGCGCCCACAGTACTTCCGCTGGTTCGCGAGACGAAAGCCGTATCCTGTCGATCCAATAGCTGGCGAACGGACTCGAATCGTTCCGGGTGTCTCGGTACGAGGATCAACAACGCATCCGGGACTTTTTCCCGGATCAGACGATGCGCCGCCAGCACCTGTTCTTCCTCTTTGTGATGCGTACTGGCCGCGATCCATATCGCTCGCTCGCCCAGGTAACGGCTGCGAAATTCATGGCCTCGCGTGACCAGGTCCGCAGGCACTTCGATGTCGAACTTGATGTTGCCGGTTACCCGGGTTCGTTCCGGTCGCGCGCCGAGTGACCGAAACCTTTCAGCATCGGCCTCGCTTTGAGCGGCGATGACGATGCCATGCGACAGCGTCTCGCGAAAAAGCGGCAACAACTTGCGATAGTTGTTCACGGACCTGGGTGAAATTCTTGCGCTGACCAGTACCAGCGGAATCTTTCTGGCGCCGCATTCGTGATAAAGATTCGGCCAGATTTCGGTTTCCATAATCAGGGCCAGTTGCGGTTTTGTGGCATCGAAAAAGTTCTTTACCGCGCTTGGCGTCTCGAAAGGTATGTAACTGTGCTGCACCGTGTCGCCGAACAGGCTCCTGACCCGGGCCGCACCGGTAGGAGTGACGGTGGTTATGAGCAACGGTCGGTCGGAAAACCGCCGGGCGAGCGCGCGTACCAGCGGAATGGACGCCTGCACTTCGCCCACGGACACCGCGTGGATCCAGAAGCTGCCTTGTTCGATTTCCGGGAAGCCCAGGCCGAAGCGTTGGCCGAAACGGTCCCAGTAAGCGCGGTTGACGATACCGCGGAAGAACCAGTAGAGCGCGTAGACAGGCAGCAGCAGGTAGGTCAGTAGAGCGTAAAGGGTTCGTATCAACTCGGGTCCGCTACGAACGAAGCAGGTCGATAATTCTGCTTGACGAGTGACCCTCGCGAAACGACAGGACGCGGACCTCGCCGCCGTTCGCAAGTACGTCCCGGGCTCCGGCGATATCCTCCGCCTTGTAATCGCCGCCTTTCACGAGGATATCCGGCATAAGGTCGGCAATCAGCCGGGCGGGCGTATCCTCGGAAAACGGCACCACCCAGTCGACCGATGCGAGGCCGGCCAGAACGGCCATGCGATCGGCCAATTCGTTCACGGGCCGACCGGCCCCCTTGAGTCGGCGCACCGAGTCGTCATCATTCACGGCGACGATCAGCCGGTCGCCGAGACTCTTCGCTTCTTCCAGATAGGCCACATGGCCGGCGTGGAGCACATCGAAGCAACCGTTGGTCATGACGATGATCTCGCCACGCTCTTTCGCTTCTTCGATCAGCGACAACAGTTCGAACTTGCTTACCAGGCCGCGGCCGCCTTGTCCGCGCCGGTGCAGCGCGACCCGCAGTTCCGACGGCGTAACGCTCGCCGCGCCGATCTTGCGCACGACAAGCCCGGCCGCGAGATTCGCAAGGCCCGCGGCCGACTGGAAATCCGTACCGCTCGCATGCGCCGCCGCAAGCGTCGCAATGACCGTGTCGCCTGCACCGGTGACGTCATAGACTTCCCTGGCATGCGTCGACAGAAATACCGGTTCCTCCCCTGCTTCCACCAGGAGCATGCCCTTCTCACTGCGCGTGACCAGCAGCGCATCGAGCTCGAGTTCGTCCAGCATGCTTCGTGCGCGTTGCACCATGTCCTGATCCGATTCAGGGCACCCAGCCACGGCCTCGAATTCCGACTGGTTCGGCGTGATCACGGTTGCACCGCGATACTTGCCGAAATCCCTGCCTTTCGGATCGACAAAGACCGGTATGTCCACCGACCTGCACGCGGCAATCATCTCCGCGACGTCGTTGAGCGCACCCTTGCCGTAGTCGGACAGGACGACCGCATCGACGCCCTGCAGTGCTGCAGTGAGCGGCTTGACGAGCGACGGGCAGGCGGAACCACCGGTGGGTTCTTCGCGGTCCAGCCGGATCAACTGCTGGCCGCGGCTTTGTACACGCGTTTTGGTGATCGTCGGCCGGCTGCCCGAGCTTGAGAAATGACAACCAATACCATGGCGCTCGAGCACACTCCTGAGCTTCCCGGCCTCTTCGTCCTCGCCGACGACTCCCAGGAGCGTGGTCTTCACGCCCAGGCTTGCAAGATTGACCGCAACGTTCGCCGCTCCGCCGGGACGGTCGTCGCTTTTCCGGACATGCACGACGGGCACCGGCGCTTCCGGCGAAATACGGGTCGTACCACCGAAGAGGTAACGGTCCAGCATGACGTCGCCGGCTACCAGGACCCGGGTTCGCGAAAAATCGGGGATTGTCAGTGTCACGGCGCGAATACTACTACATGGGTCTGGCGCTACGTGCGGCACCCCGAACGCGGTGCGAGCAACGCGCGCTGCCCGAGGTGCCGCCACCGGCTGTGAACGCAGTCCCCGGGGCATCGGACCTGCTCCTGACGGGCACGATTCATGAACGTTCGAGATCGGTGGTCGCCGGAGCCTTGCGCCGGGAGGGGCTAGTACTTGTCGCTTACCTTCAGGGAGCTCGCAGCTAGCCGCATTTGGAATCGCCGCAGCTCAAGCAGGTCTTGCAGCCGTCCAGCATGATCACGGCGGCGGTGCTGCACTTTGCGCAAAGTTGCGCCCCTTCCGGGTATTCGCTCTTCGAGAACGCATCCTGCTGCTTTGCACTGGCGGCAAACTCGGCGCGTTTCTGCTCGATCAGCTTTTGCTGTCCTTCGTCGAGCACCGGCTTGGCGAGCAGGCCGATCGAGATCAGGTGCTTTTCGACGATATAGCCGAGCTCGGCAATAATTGACGGCATGAATTTGCCGCCGGGCTTCCAGTAACCGCCGCGCGGATCGAAGACTGCCTTCAGTTCATCGACCAGGAAAGTGACGTCCCCGCCCTTGCGGAACACCGCGGAAATGATCCGTGTCAACGCGACGATCCACTGGTAATGATCCAGGTTCTTCGAGTTGATGAAAATCTCGAATGGCCGCCTTTTCTCGTGCTCTGTCCCTTCATTCAGGACAATGTCGTTGATCGTCACGTACATCGCGTGATCGGACACCGGTGTCTTCACTTTATAGGTGGAACCGATGAGCATCTCCGGCCGCTCGAGCCTTTCGTGCATGCGGATGACTTCCGCGCGTCCGCTGTCGGCGGTCTCGCGGCGCGGTTCCGGTTTGGCGCCGGCGGCGTCTTTAGGCGCCGATTGTTTCACCGCATAGCCTACGATTTTCCGGTCGATTTTCGTCTTGCTCATTGTCTATATCTCATTCTAGAACTTGCCGTAATAACCTTCTTTCAACGCATCGAACAGATTTGCCGCCGTGTGTATTTCGCCATCGTATTCAATCTCTTCGTCGCCCTTGAACTCGACTTCGCTGCCGTCGTCGAGCGTGAACGTGTAGATGGTATTCTTCAGGTCACGTTCCTTGACCAGGACGCCCTGGAAGGCTTCCGGATTGAAGCGAAACGTCGTGCACCCTTTGAGCCCCTGCTCGTACGCATAAAGGTAAATATTCTTGAAGTCCTCATACGGATAATGTGTCGGTACGTTGGCTGTCTTCGATATCGACGAATCGATCCACTTCTGGGCGGCTGCCTGGATATCGACGTGCGCGGTCGGCGTGATGTCCTCGGCCGTGATGAAATAGTCGGGCAGCCTGTCTTTTGACTCCGCCTGGCCTTTGCTGCCGCCCTCCTGGCTGGCCGGGCTGGCCGGCAGCGCCTTCGGATTGACCCGCTCGCGGTAGGCAAGCAATTCGAACGAGAACACGTCGACTTTTTCCTTGGACTTCTTGCCCTGCCGAATCACATTGCGGAAATAATGATGAGCGAAACTCGGTTCGATACCGTTGCTCGCATTGTTCGCAAGCGACAGCGAAATCGTGCCCGTAGGCGCAATGGAACTGTGGTGGGTGAACCGCGCCCCGACTTCCGACAGCTTCTGCACCAGTTCCGGCGCTTCCGCGGCAATCCGCTGCATATAGCGGCTGTAACGGCTGTGGAGAATTCGGCCCAGGACCTTGTCGCCGATCTTATAGCCGTCCGCTGCCATCTCCGGCCGCTTCGCGAGCATTTCCACAGTCACTTCGAACTGTTCGCTCATGATCGGCGCCGGGCCTTTCTCCAGCGCCAGTTGCAGCGCGGCTTCCCAGCCGGCAAGCGCGAGCTGCCTGGCAACCTCTTCCGTGAATTCCACCGACGACGGTTCACCGTATTTCATGCGGAGCATGGTGATCGCGGAGCCAAGTCCTAAAAAGCCCATGCCGTGGCGGCGTTTGCGCTGGATTTCATTCCTTTGCAGCGGCAGCGGCAGTCCGTTGATCTCGACGACATTGTCGAGCATGCGAGTGAAAATCTTGACCACGCGGCGGAATTCATCCCAGTCGAAGCGCGCCTGGTCGGTGAATGGATCCAGCACAAAGCAGGTCAGGTTGATCGAGCCAAGCAAACAGGAGCCGTACGGCGGCAGCGGCTGCTCGCCGCATGGATTGGTTGCGCGGATGTTTTCGGCGAACCAGTTGTTGTTCATTTCGTTGACTTTGTCGATCAGGACAAAACCGGGCTCGGCAAAATCGTAGGTCGAACCCATGATGACGTCCCAGACACGCCGCGCCGGCAGGCTCCGATAGATCTTGCAGGCAACGAGGCCCCCGGAACTGCGCACGTAGTGATCCGGCTCGGGCCACTCACGCCAGACAAACTGGCTGGCATCATCGACATCCAGTCCGTCCTGCTCGACTTCCCGCGCCGTGACCGGAAACGCGAGATGCCAGTCGGCGTCGGTTCTGACCGCCTGCATGAATTCGTCGGTAATCAGCAAGGACAGGTTGAACTGCCGTAATCGACCGTCTTCGCGTTTCGCCCGGATGAAATCCATGACGTCGGGGTGGCCCACGTCGAACGTGCCCATCTGCGCACCGCGCCGGCCGCCCGCGGACGACACGGTAAAACACATCTTGTCGTAAATATCCATAAACGACAGCGGTCCGGATGTATATGCGCCCGCCCCGGTAACGTAGGCGCCCTTCGGCCGCAAGGTCGAAAACTCGTAGCCGATGCCGCAGCCCGCCTTGAGCGTCAGTCCCGCTTCGTGAACCTTGTTCAGAATATTGTCCATCGAATCGGCAACGGTGCCGGACACGGTACAGTTGATTGTCGACGTGGCCGGCTTGTGCTCTTCGGCACCGGCGTTCGAAATAATGCGGCCGGCGGGTATCGCCCCGCTGCGCAACGCCCAGAGAAAATCCTCGTAACATTTTTCGCGATGCGGCCTCGCTTCCACGTCGGCGAGTGCTCTGGCGACCCTTTTGAAGGTGTCGTCGATGGACGCATCGATACGGGTACCGTCTTTGGCTGTGAGGCGGTATTTGGTGTCCCAGATGTCCAGAGACGCTGGCTGAAATTTGATATCGGCGACCCTATTGGCGTCAAGATATACCGCGGACTTCATTGGTTCCGTTACTCCCCAGTTCCTTTAGCAAAGAGAGACCCCCAAGTCTCGCCTCGCACCGGCCATGCGTACCTTGCCGATCCACAATCCCGATCCACGACAGCGAATAGCATCCCGCTCACCGCTAGTCATTCTAAGCGACGAGTGCCGAAACGGGCTCGTGATCATCATTTTGGCAGGCACAAGATGTTGTGTCTGTTCGGGCACAAGACTATGCCCGGCGCTGGCGACTGTCAAGGCTTTACCGGTTTTTTTTGCTTAGTAAACAAATCATATAAAACAATAACTTATAAACCCAATTGAAGTAAGTCGTTTAAAAGTCTGGCGAAAAGGATGACACATTTATTTCAGCGCCGTTTCACAACATCTAGTGTCCTGTCCCGGAAGGTCGTTGCCTCCGTCGGCCAGCGCCGCGCCCGGCCGGCAAGGCGCGCGCAGCGCGCATATCCGGAGATGCAGGCCCTCTGCAGCAAGCCTTGAAAAGGTTCGCCGGCGGCCCAATTACAGCCTCCAACAGCGCAATAACGCGCTTTGTGAGAACAGTCTTTTTGAGGAGCAACAAATGAACGTCACGAGATTCGAACCATGGTCTCTGCTCAACCGCTTGCACCGCGACCTGGGCTACCTGGACCACATCGCCGGACGCAGCTTCGGCTTAAGTGAGGAGAATGGCGAACAGACGGTCGCCGACTGGGTGCCGGCCATTGACATCGTCGAAGAGAAAGACCGCTTTGTGCTTCGCGCCGACTTGCCGGGGGTCAATGCGGACGAGATCGACATCAGCATGGACAAAGGCCTGCTGTCCATTTCTGGCGAACGCCGTCAGGAAAAGAACGAACAGGCTGAAGGCCTGCAGCGCGTCGAACGATTGATCGGCAAGTTCTACCGGCGCTTCACGCTGCCCGAGACGGTCGACGCCGACGGTATCTCGGCAAAAAGCGTCAATGGCATTCTTGAAGTCAGCATTCCGAAGCAGCCGCAGGTACAGGCGCGGCGCATTGCCGTGCAGGCCGCCTGAGCACTCCAAACGCGGCCCGGCACGGTCGCTTTGTTCGTCGACCCTGTTCGCGACCTAATGGCGCCGTCCTGCATCGATTTTAGACGCGGACGGCGCTCCTTTTGCAATACCCCGGGCCTTCGGCTCCGGAACTTGGCCCGATTCGCGTTGTCCGTCGCACAGATGCCATGCATTATGAGTTGTAAGGATTGGAGGTTATTTTCACGATGAAGACAACGTACTGGTCATTCCCGGGATCATTGCAGGGGCTCCTCCTGGCAGGAATCCTGCTGGCAATGGCCGCCCCGGCGCAGGCCCAGCTGCCGGAAGACGCGCTGCCCAGTCTTGCCCCACTGGTCAAATCGGCGTCCCCGGCGGTGGTCAACATCCGCGTCAGCCAGACGATTCAGTCGGGATCGCCTTACGGCGATGAAATGTTCCGGCGATTCTTTGGCGTTCCGGACTTACCGGGCGGCGGCTCGCACGAAGTCGCGAGCGCCGGCTCCGGAGTCATTGTCGATGCCGAGAACGGTTATATCCTGACCAACCATCACGTGGTCGACGGCGCGGAAAGAATCGAGGTTTATCTGTTAAACGAGGATTCGCTGGAAGCCGAGGTTGTGGGCTCCGATGCCGCGACGGACATCGCGGTGCTGAAAGTCGAGCCGAAGAACCTGGTCGAGATAGCGATCGGGGACTCCGACGACGTCGAAGTGGGCGATTTCGTCATTGCCATCGGCAATCCATTCGGCCTGGGCAATACTGTCACGTCGGGAATTGTCAGCGCGGTCGGACGAACCGGCATCAGCCAGAACGGCCTCGGCCGGGATGCCATCGAAGACTTTATTCAGACCGACGCCTCGATTAATCCCGGCAATTCCGGCGGCGCGCTGGTGAACATGCGGGGCGAACTCGTCGGTATCAATTCGGCCATTCTGAGCCGTACCGGCGGCAATATCGGCATCGGTTTCGCGGTACCGTCGGAGATCGCGCGCTCCATCATGGGGCAGATCCTCGACTTCGGTGAGGTGCGGCGCGGACTGCTCGGAGTCACCATTGCAACGATCGACGCAGAAAGCGCCAAGGCGCTCGGTACGGAGATCGATCGAGGCGCACTGGTGTCGGACATACAACCCGGATCCGCGGCCGAAGAAGCCGGCTTGCAGGTCGACGACATCATCGTCAAGGTCGACAACAAGAGAATCGGCGACAGCCGCGCACTCGCCAACGCGATCGGCCTGAAGGGCTCCGGCGACGAGGTAGAGATCGAGCTGGTGCGGGACGGTAGAACCAGGACCGTCACGGCAACGCTCGGAGAGCGGACGCTGACACAGAGTCTCGGCACGGAGATTCATCCGGGACTCGCCGGCGCGCAGTTCGCCGCCGAATCCGCCACCGGTGGTGGTGACGGTATCGAAGTGACGAATGTCGACCCCGGCAGTCCGGCAGCACAGCGCGGACTGCGAGCCGGTGACATCGTTGTCGCCGTGAATCGCGTCAGGGTGCGAAACCTCGAGGAATTGCAGGAAATTGCAGCTCGCAACCAGATCCTGTTCTTGCTGGTGCGGCGCGCCGACCGTCAGTTGATGCTGCAAATCCGTTAGGGAGCCTCTGTGAGCCTCTCCGCTGGTCGAACCATTCGTCTCCGGGACGAGCACGAGTGCCGTCCGGGGGCGTTTCACCAAGCGCGGTCGCGAAGCGGTATTTGAGCGACTGGAGTACCCCGGACGGCGCTCCTGCGTCGGCAAAAGTGATCTGCGCCCGGACTTGCGCATAGACTCCCCGGCAAGAGAATTCGACGGCAGCATGAAAGCCGGCGCCGTGCTGCTGCTTCTCCTTGCATCGTGCTTTCGCGGGCTGCTTGCAGCGCAGCGTGGCCGACAGTATGGTCACAGGCGACGCAAGCATCGGCGAGCTGCCGGAAAAGAGTGACCAGGCAAACAGGACTGGCATACACGAATGCACGCAATACGGCGAATAGATCTCGCGCTTGTCCTGGTAGCCGCAGCATTCTCCTGCGGCTTCCACCCGGCCGCGTCGGCCGCGAGTGTCGAGGAGCAACGGGCGGCGTTTCGCGAAGTCTACGCGGAGGCCGAGCTTGGCAACTGGGCGCCGGCCGCCGGGAAGGAGTCGCTACTCAAAGGGTACGTTCTGTGGCCTGACCTACGGGCCGCGTGGCTCCGGGTGCATCTCGATGCCCCAGCCGAAATTCATGAGTTTCTCGGGCAGTACGGCATGCTTAAACCGGCTCGGGAACTGCGCTACCGATTCGCGTTGCACCTCGCAGCGAGCGAACGCTTCCCCGAATACCTTGAGATTTACCGGAGCTACTACCAGGGCCTCGATATCGCGAAACTCGACTGCCTGGCGTTGCATGCCAGAATTCTCGCGGGCGGCGGAGACGACGTTGCCAATCGTGCTCGCAAGCTGTGGCTGGTCGGCAAAAGTCAGGCCGATGAGTGCGATCCGGTGTTCGACTATCTGCGCGGCGCCGGACTGCTCGACGAGCAGCTTTATCGGGAACGTTTCGAGCTTGCGATAGCGGACCGGGAGTTTTCCCTCGCGAGATACCTGTCGCGATCGCTGGACGAGCGTTTTGTCGAGGAAGCCGATCGCTGGATTGCGGCACGGGATTCAGCCGACGCCTTTCTGCACGGCGCCGGCGAGCAGGGCGACGGCGATACCTGGCGCCGGCAACTGGTCTATGCGATCGAACGCCTCACTTACGACGATGCACTGCTGGCATCCGACCACTGGCAGAACGTTCGCACGCGACATGCGTTCACGCCGCAACAGGCAGCGGACCTGTCGCGACACATTGCCTTGTGGGCCGCCCGCCAGCACCGGCCCGAAGCTTTTGACATGCTGCGCGATCTCAGCGACGCGGCGACCGATACTGAAGTTGCACGCTGGCTTGTTCGTTGCGCGCTGCGTCAACGCGCCTGGCAAAACGTCATCAAGAAGATCGAAGAGCTGCCGGAGGACGAGCGTCAGGATGAAGAATGGCAATACTGGCGCGCCATCGCTCTCAAGGCATCCGGCGAAACCGCGAAAGCAGCAACGATTCTGGAGACACTCGCGGCAGAGCGCAGTTACTACGGCTTCCTTGCGGCCGATGAACTCGACCTCGACTACGCCTGGTCGCATACCTCGATGGATGCGGACAATGAGGTCCTCCACAACCTCGAACGGCTTCCTGCGCTGGTCCGCGCGCGCGAGCTTTATTTCGTCGGACTCGAGAGTCGCGGCCGATCAGAGTGGGACGACGCCGTCAGCCTGCTCCAGGCGGACGAAAAGGCTCAAGCATCCATACTTGCACATCGCTGGAACTGGCACTCCAGGGCGATTGCAACGGCGGCTTCGGTCGGTCGCTACGACGACCTCGAAATTCGTTACCCGCTGCCCTACCGCGAACAATTCGAGGCCTACTCGGCCAACGCGCAGATTCCGTACAGCTGGGCCTATGGCGTGGCGCGAAGCGAAAGCCTGTTCATGACGGACATTCGCTCGATGGCGGGCGCCGTCGGAGTGATGCAACTGATGCCCGAGACCGGGCGCCGCACGGCGGCAGAAATCAACCTGCTGTATGCCGGCCTGGACACCCTGACGGATCCCGACAGCAATATCCGCCTGGGCACCCACTATCTCGGCAAGATGCTGCAGCGCTTCGGCGACAACCGTGTGCTTGCTACAGCCGCGTACAACGCGGGACCGCTGCGAGTCGAAAAATGGCTGCCGGATTCGGAACGTCTCGACGCCCGAATCTGGATTGAAAACATTCCATACAACGAAACTCGCGCCTACGTACGCGGGGTACTTGCCAACGACGCGATATTTCACTGGCGGCTGACCGGAGAGATGAGGCGTCTGTCGGCAGACCTGAACGCGATCGATCCCGGACCGACTCAGCTACTGGCTGATGCCGAACGGGAAACTGGACTCCGGAAAAGGGGACAGAAAAGGGGACACAGAAAAGGGGACAGTGACCTTAATTGGGCAAAAAGGGGACAGTGACCTTAATTGCGCCGTCCCCTTTTTCGCAACCCGCAATTAAGGTCACTGTCCCCTTTTTGCCCAATTAAGGTCACTGTCCCCTTTTTTCGCTGGGAGTTTCCCGCTTTATTTTTGCTCCAGCAGTATCAGCCGCGCATAGCGTTCAGCCTGCGGCAGCTCGGCAAGTTCTCGAGTCCGGTCATAGAAACAGGCGAGCTTCCCGTTGCACTCCTTGTAAAGCGCGCGGAACGCCGGCAGCCAGCCCTCGTAGAGGCCCAACGAGACCAGTCTGGCATTGTTCAGGTAGCCGGCAAGCCAACCCGGCGCGTTTGCGCCGTTGCTCGACAGCAGATGGTTCACATCGCTCGACAGCCGGTCCAGTACGGCATGTTTCTCCCGCCGCATTTCAGGCTCTTCGAGCGCCGAATCGTAAAGCACTGCAAGTTCGATCCTCCCTTCTTCAACCAATTGAAGCATCTGCCGGCGCAACGCCTTTCGGTCCAGATATTCGTCCAGCAAGCCTGCCTCGCCACGGTCAGCGAACCAGCGCTCAATTCCGATCTCGGCCACTGCCGTCGCGAACGATTCGTTGAACTGCGTATCGTTCTTGACGTACACCTTCTGATGCGCGAGTTCGTGGAATAACGTCGCAACGAGATCCGTGTCGTTCCAGCGCATCATCGTGTTTAACACCGGATCGGAGAATCGGCCAAGCGTCGAGTAGGCGGACACGCCGCCAACAGCGACGTCGTACCCGTCGTCACTGAGGTTTTCGGCTTCCCTGTACGCCGCCTCTTTCGAAAAATAGCCGCGATAGGCAACGCATCCCGCGACCGGGAAGCACCACTGTCTCGCCTGCAACGAAAACTCCGGCGCCGCCAGCACGTTCCAGACGACGAACTCCCGCTCGAGATCCGCGTAGCTTCGATAACTGGCGTTGTCGGGGAGCTGCAAGTCGTCGACGGAAAACCGCCGCGCGTCCTGCACCAGTTTCAGACGCTCTTTGAGATCCTCCGGCGCCAGCGGGTCGTCAAGCACTTCCGCAACCGATCGCCGGCGGTGCATCACATCCATGTGTCCACGGATCGCCTGCATGTAATAACAGCCTTCCAGCACGAAAAGCGCGGCGACAGAAAGCACGCCGCCCAGCAGCTTGATTCCGCGTCGATTTGTCGCATTTTTTTCCAGCGTCGACAAAATTACGTTTTCCAAAGATCGGTTTGAACGAGGAGTTCCGATTGAGGCGACCCGTGCCATGGTCGCACATCACAGTTCGATTTCCGTGACGGACTACGCGGACGGCGAACCTGTAAGAGCAAGCGGAGCGTCAATAGGCTCGATTGCGCGCCACGACGCTGCGGCCAGAAAGGGATTCGCACGTCGTCCGGGCGGAGCGTCGATCGGACTGGCACAGCGTATTGGCGGAGCGTCGCTTGGGGGGAGGGCTTTCCAGGATCGTCAAAAACAGGGATGTTTTTGCGAAGCCCCCATGGATGGGTTCACAGCGTTCCTGAAAAGCCCTCCCCCGGCGACGCTCCGCTATCCACCGACCTAACTGTTCAAGAATAATGCGGGCTAGAATCACGGGCATGGAAGTGTACCTGGTCGGCGGCGCAGTGCGGGACGAACAACTCGGTCTTCCGGTGACAGAACGCGACTGGTGCGTCGTGGGTGCGACGCCGGAGGAACTCAAGTCGCTCGGATACCGCCAGGTCGGCAAGGACTTCCCGGTATTCCTGCATCCCGAGACCGGTGAAGAATACGCACTGGCGCGAACCGAACGCAAAACCGGGCCCGGTTATCGCGGCTTCGAATTCCGGTCGTCACCGGACGTGACCATTGAGGACGATCTGCGCCGGCGAGACCTGACCGTCAACGCGATGGCGAAAGACGCGAACGGCGAACTACTGGACCCGTTCAACGGACTTCGGGATCTGGAACAGCGGGTCCTGCGCCACGTTTCCGGGTCCTTTACAGAAGATCCCGTGCGGATACTGCGAGTCGCGAAGTTTGCCGCGCGATTTGCACCGTTGGGCTTCCGACTGGCCGACGAAACGCTGGCGCTGATGTCCGAAATGGTCAGTAACGGCGAGGCCGATGAACTCGTTCCACACCGGGTATGGAAGGAATGTGAAGCCTCCCTCGCCTCCGCGCGGCCAAGAGTCTTTTTCGAGATCCTGAGACAGTGCGGCGCGCTTGCGGTCGTCTTTCCGGAGATCGATGCATTGTTCGGTGTGCCGCAGCCCGAGCAATGGCATCCGGAAATTGACTGCGGCGTGCATGCGTTGATGGTGGTCGAGCAGGCAGCCCTGCTCAGTGAAGAAGTGGACGTACGGTTCGCGGCGCTGGTGCATGACCTAGGCAAGGCCAGCACGCCCAAGGACAGGTTGCCGAGCCATCCGGGGCACGAGCGTCGCAGCGTAAGGCTGATCAAGTCAATGGCTGGCAGGATGCCGATCCCGACGGCTTGCCGGGAGCTTGCCCTTGCCGTCGCCGAATTTCACGGCCACTGCCATAAGGCGTTTGAACTGCGCGCAGCGACAATGCTCAAAGTGCTGGAGTGCACGGATGCCTTCAGGCGCCCCGGGCGTTTCGACAAATTTCTCCTGGCCTGCGAAGCCGACTCACGCGGCAGGACCGGTTTCGAGCAGCGCCCCTACCCGCAGGCACAGTACTTCCGCGGAGCGCTTCAGGCTGCTGCAGCCATGTCCGGCCGGGAGCTCGCCATGCAAGACATGAACGGGGCGCAGATTGGCGAGGCGCTGCGGCGGAAACGCCTGCAGGCGATCGGTCAATTCAAAAGCGAATTCAAAGACGCTGGAACCGTATCGGGGCCTTGAACGGCGGACTTCACAAGAGCAGGACAGCGATTACCGCCGCGAGCACGAGCCTGTACATCACAAATGGCATCAGTCCGATTGCGTTCACGAAGCGCATGAAAAATTCGATGCTCGCGTACGCCACGGTGCACGAGACCAGCGCAGCCACGGCAAGGGTGTCCCAGGCAACTCCGCCTCCTGCGACAATGAGCACCGCAACTTCGTACAGAGTTGCGAGAAGAATGACCGGCGCCGACAACAGAAATGAAAACCTCGCGGCGTCGCGGCGTTGAAAACCCAGGATCAGCGCGGCTGAAATGGTCACGCCGGAGCGCGACGTGCCGGGCACCAGGGAGAGCGCCTGCGCGAGTCCAATGACAAGTGCATCGCGAATACGAACGTCAGTGATAATTCGCCGACGCTTGCCGTAACGGTCGGCAAGTGCCAGCAGGATCCCATAACCCGCCAGTGTCACCACGACGACTGACGGGTGGCGCAGGTTGTCCGCGATCCATCCGGCCAACAGCAGTCCGGTAATTGCTGCCGGCACGGTTCCAATGGCGATTGCCAGCGCCATCCTCGATTCGGTCGGCTCGAATCGCCCGGCGACGACCTCGCGGGCACCGTGCAGCAGCGATGCGATGTCATTGCGGAAATAAATGCAAACCGCGCCGAGCGAACCGAAATGCACCGCGACGTCGAAAACCAGCCCCTGGTCCGACCAACCGAAGATACTCGGCACGAGCACCAGATGGCCGGAACTCGAAATGGGCAGGACTTCGGTCAGCCCCTGAACGACGGCGAGAACGATGACCTGGATCCAACTCACCAGGCAGGCCGAAGGCAATGGTTCGTTTTCATAATGTGTGTGTCCGATCGAAGGCGGCGAATGACCGCGGCGTTATTCCCTGGTTCCTGCTGAGTCCCATACATTTGAAATGTTCTCCCATCTCGCCCGGGAGCGTCAGCATTTTGACCTGGCGTGAAAGCTCGACCTGGACGGCGATCGGCTGTCGCTCGAAATCGGCCAGCTCGGTTTCGAGTCCGCCGTGCAACAGAAACTGTGCTTGCGTGACGAAACCGGCGACGTCCATGCCGGCGTCCGTCGCCCCTTCGGCGACGCTTGTGAAGTCAACCCAGGTACTCAGATCCTGGATGCCCGGGTAGATGAGCGGGTCGTTGTGAGCGTGATGACGAAAGTGGCAACGCAGCCAGCCTTCGTTCCGGTCCGCCGCATAATACTCGCGCCGCGTCACGCCGTAGTCGAACAGGAATACGAACCCACGCTCGATTCTTGCGGCGATATCGCCGATCCACGCCGCCATACCGGTCGATACTTCGGAGACATAGCCGTCCGGCAAGCTCGCACCGAGTGTGTCTTCGATGTGCAGGACTGCCTGCCCGAGAAATTCAGGCGCGGGCCCCGGCAACCAGGAAAAGCCGTCTCCGTCCACCGTTACGCGGTACTGGATGATGCGGTTTCCGATCTTCTGGAATCGCTCTACCGGCAACGCATCGGCCACTTCGTTCGCAAGCGCAATGCCGGTAAATGTGTCCGGTAAGGCGTCCAGCCACTCGACTCTGGATGCAAGTTCCGGAACTTCCTCACGGACCAGGACCTCCTGCCGTTGGCGAAGATCCGGAGAGATCTCGAGAATTGCATAGCGGGTCACTTCGACACCGAGGCGGGCCAGGGTTTTGAGCATCTCCGCTGCAAGCGACCCTGTGCCGGCCCCGATCTCCACGATGCATTGCTCCGGAAGAGCCCGCAAAACAGGAGCGCATTGTCGGGCCAGGACCCGGCCGAACAGGCGCGAGGTTTCCGGTGCGGTGACGAAGTCGCCGGATACGCCGAATTTGGCGGTGCCTGCGCTGTAATAGCCCAGGCCCGGCGCATAAAGCGCGAGCTGCATGAATTCCGCGAAGCTGATGCTTCCACCCGCTGCGTCGATAGCCTGTCGAATACAATCCGCGACACGCTCGCTGTGTGCCAGGCTCATTCGGTCAGGCTCGGGCAAAGTCGGACTGGATTTCTCTCCGGGTTGCATAGGCTCGTCGTGTACTTGGTAGCGCAAAATCGGCACAATGTATTTCGACGGCGCACTAACATGCAAACTTTTTGTCAGGAAATAGATCAGGAAAACAAATCGGTAACAATTCAAGAGTCGTAATTGTCAACACAACGCGAAGCAAATCTCGACGGCAAGGTAGCGCTCGTCACCGGAGGTGCCCGGCGCATCGGAGCAGCAGTCGTGAGGCGACTGCACCAGGCCGGCGCCAGCGTCGCCATTCATTACCGCGGATCCGTCGACGAAGCGCGCCGATTGCGCGACGCCCTTGTCAGTTTGCGAACTGATTCCGCGCAAGTCTTTCGGGCCGACCTGAGAAGTACCGACCAAATTGCCGAACTCGTGAGTTCCGTGGTCGACTGGTCCGGTGGACTGGACGTCCTCGTGAACAATGCGTCCAGTTTCTATCCGACGCCGATCGGCACGATCACCGATGAACAATGGAGCGATCTGCTTGATACAAACCTGAAAGCACCCCTGTTCCTCGCCCAGGCTGCCTGGCCTCACCTGCGCACCCGCAATGGTGCAATCGTCAATCTCATCGACGTGCATGCGAAGCGGCCGCTCAGAAACCATGCCGTGTACGGTTCTGCGAAAGCCGGACTCGCGATGCTGACGCGTTCGCTCGCCAAAGACATGGCACCGGAGGTGCGCGTCAACGGTGTCGCGCCGGGCGCCATCCTGTGGCCGGAACGCGGCATGAACGAAGACGTGAAACAGGGCATCCTGGATCAGATTCCGTTGCACCGCAGCGGCTCGCCGGACGACATCGCGGGCTGCGTCCTGTACCTGGTACGGGATGCGACCTACGTAACGGGACAGATCATTGCCGTCGACGGCGGCCGCAGCATCGGCTGGTAATCGTCCCGAAGGGAGCGAGCCTCTGCAAAGTCGAATTCGTTCGTCTCTGGCACGAGCAGGAGTGCCGTCCGGGGGTGTTCCACGAG
>JBBDXW010000046.1:0-23756 GCA_040902105.1 Woeseia sp. | reverse complement strand
AACCACCGACACGCGGATTTTCAGTCCGCTGCTCTACCAACTGAGCTACCTGGCCTATTGTTTGCGACGCAACGCTTGTCCGTGGCGTTTGATTTTTGGGCGGCGAAGATCGCCCGCTTCGCGGGCTCCAACAGTGTGTCTATCAGCGCCACCTGAATCCGGCCGTGGGGTCGGAAAGCGAGCGGGGTATTAGACCGAGCGGGGTCGCGGGAGTCAATATCGTGCAGGCGATGCCTGGCGTTTTACCGCCGTCAGGCTATATCGGGAGAGAAACAACGCCCAGCCCAAGAGCCATAGAACGAACAGTCCGGACGCAGCGCCGCCACCTCCGCCGCCGCCGCTGCTGCTGGCCGACGCGGCATTTACCGTGACCATACCGTTGGCGCTGTTGTTCGTGGAGTCGGCATCTGCCTCGGTGGACGACAGCGAAACCGTGTAGGTCCGTTGACCAGCCGCAGTGCCGGTCAGGTTGATATCGAGTGTGGCGCCGGATTGCGCGCCAAAGTTGTCTGTTTCGCAGTCAACCTGTTGTGCTGTTATCGTGCAGGAACCCAGGGACCACGCGGCGCTGTCGGCGCGCAAACCACCGCTGAAGGAAATCGAAAGTTCCACGCTGGTCGCATCAAAGGTCGAGCGGTTTTCCAGGTCTGCTCGTATCGAGGTGCTTTGATTCAGATTGACCTGCGCCGCGGTTATCGCGTTGACCACCAGATCCACGGCCGGATCGACCGTCAGTTCCACGGTCTCCTCGTTGTTGTTCGGGTTATCGTCGGTATCCGAGGATACGGTTGCGACGATGTCCCCGGTTCCCGTATCGGTCGCGATGATTGAAAGCGATGCTGTGAGGAAGCTGCCGCCGGCCATAGTGCCGAGCTGGCAGTTGACCGTGCCGGCTCCGTCGACGCAGGCAACCTGCGAAATTTGATCGGGCGAGAGTGACACGTTGTTCGGCAGAGTGATGTCCAGCTCGACATTGGTGGCCTGTTCCGTGCCGCTATTCGTAGCCACGAACCTTATTGTCACGGTGCTGCCGAACAGTACCGGAGACGCTGCGCCTTCGATAGCGACGCTCATGTCGACCGTCGGCAGCGCGGTGATGCATGCAGCATCCGCGATGTTCGGTTGTATTTCGGCAATACTGCACGGGGAAAACTGATCGCTGCCGTTCAGGGACGGCGCCATGAGAAAACCTTCGGATTCCGCTTCGCAGGCGGAGCCCGCTTCGGCGTCGTGCGGGGCGCCGAAATTGTGTCCGATTTCGTGTGCCGCGATCAGGCTGTCATTCAGCACACCACGCCGGCCCTCGCTCAGGCCGGCGCCGAAGCGCGGGCTGCACAAGGCGTCGAGAAACGCGATACCGACCGTATTCGTGTCGAGGTTCCGCCCGGTGAAAAGATGTGTCAGGCCCTGGCTTCTTTGCAACGGCGTATCCAGCCGGTACGCGCTCAGTTCATCCAGCAAGTCGCCGGAGTCGAGCGTATCGGTGAACGGGTCATCGGGATCGGCATGGATTTCCAGCGTCTCGACGTTGATCTGCACGCCGAGCTGTTCGCTGAAAATTCCGTCCACGTTGTTGAGACGCGTGGCGATCGCCGCATCGGCGCCAACGCCGATACGGTCGACAAACTCGAAATCGCCGATTGCGCCGAAATCGATCTGCGAGGTCGCGCCCGGCGCGCTGGCCTGCGCCGTCGCCAGCTCGCCGACGAGTTTCGCGTACATCGCTGCCGCGCTTCCGCCCCCGGTCGACGCTCCGCAGCTCATCGTCCCCGGGACGACGTACGTGTCCGCCAGTCGATAGATGACGGGCGATGTCGACTGCACCGCACTGTCACCCGGCGCTTCGACGGCGAACATCTGCTCACCGTCCCAGATCAGTCCCTGCGGCGCGCCGTTTGCAACGACGATGCGGGTCCACGAATCGGCCTTGCCCGCGATGCGTCCGCGATACAAGGCGATGCCGCCCGGCAGTGACTGGCGGGATGCACGGGAAAGCAACCGGTCGTTCGGCTCGAGTTCGAGATTGAAGCTTCGGCCCAGCGCGTCAAATGTGAGTGTCACCGGGCCGGTTTGCCGGATTTTCTGTTGAGCGGTCGGGGTGGCATTCTCGAGCGTCAGCTTTTGCAGCGGCTCGAAGTGGGAAACGACGATGCCGGTTTCTTCGCTCGCAAGGGACGACGACACGCTCAAAAGAGCGGCTAGCAATCCGTACGCTTTCATCGCCGGCCCAGCCCTGTCCCGTTTACAGTGACCTAGCTAAGCAGATTGGATGCGGGCGCGGCAAGGGATTGGTTCGCGGATCGGGTCCGGAGAGGGCGGATCGCCCGCTGGCGCGGGCTCCAACAGGGTTCTTGTCGGCGTGAATTGTGCCCTGTTGGAGCCCGCGAAAGCGGGCGATTTCCGGCCCCCGCTGGCCCCCGCGCAGGTCGTCCGCAATGGCGGGCTCCTACAGGGGGGTTTCCTGGCGGCCGCCCTGTACCAGGGCGCATTTGGCCAGCTCGCCTGTGGTTTGCTGCGATTCCATCTGTTTGTCGGTGAGGAGGTAAGTCCTCGGCCCCTCGCGCCGCAGGTGCATGTCGGGTAATGCTTCGCCGGTGTAGGACTCGAAATGCAGCGTCTCGCCATCCAGGCGATAGCGGCCGCGGAGTGGATATTCCGGGAACTGGTCGACGACCTCGCCGGCGTCGTTCACCAGCACCTGGTCGGTGAACTTGTCCCAGACGAAGCGGCCGCCGTTCAGTTCGATGTTGTCGCCGGCGTAGGCGATGCAGGCAGGGGTGTAGCTGCCTTCATACGAGGCGCAGCCCGCCAGAAGCCATACCGGCAACATGACGACTGCAGCGTGTATCTTCATCGGCATCAAGCCCGCGCTATTAGAATTGTGGACCGTCACGGTATTCGCTTCGCAGGCATTCTAGCCGAGCGACCGCCGGTGGGGCATTGCGCATACGAAAAAAAAGCCGGGCAATGCCCGGCTTCGAATGCTGCCTCGATCGCGGGGGGACGCGAAATCAGGCAGCTCTGAGCGCGTCGTCCGCGGACAGGTATTCGTAACCCAGGTCCCTCGCGACTGCTTCATGATTGATATGGCCGGCGTGCACATTGAGCCCGCGCGCGAGGTGCTTGTCGCGGCTCAGCGCTTCGCGCCAGCCGAATTTCGCAAGCGCCTTGACGAACGGCAGCGTGACATTGGTCAAGGCGAACGTCGACGTCCTCGGCACCGCACCCGGCATGTTGGTGACACAATAGTGCACGACCTCGTCGACAACGTAAGTCGGCTCCGCATGCGTGGTCGGACGGCTCGTTTCGAAGCAGCCGCCCTGGTCGATGGAGATATCGACCAGCACCGATCCCGGGCGCATCGTTTTGACGTGCCCGGCCGTCACCAGTTTCGGCGCGGCGGCGCCGGCGATCAGTACGGCGCCGACGACCAGGTCGGCCTCCGGTATCAGCTGGTCGACCGCCTGCCTGGTGGAGTACTGCGTCCTGACGCGGCCGCCGAAGATATCGTTGAGCTGGCGAAGTCGCGGCACCGAGCGGTCGAGAACAGTGACTTCGGCGCCAAGTCCGACCGCCATGTCTGCCGCGTGCGTACCGGCGACACCGCCGCCGATCACGAGGACGCGGCCGGGTGCCACACCCGGTACGCCGCCGAGCAAAACGCCGCGGCCGCCGTTCGCTTTCTGCAACGCGTATGCGCCGGCCTGGATAGACAGGCGGCCGGCGACTTCGCTCATCGGAGTAAGAAGCGGCAGTGAACCGTCGGGCGCCGTCACCGTTTCGTAAGCGATCGCGGTGGTTCCGGACCGGACCAGCGCTTCGGTCTGCTTCGGATCGGCCGCGAGGTGCAGATACGTGAACAGCACCTGGTCTGCGCGCAGCATGGCGCATTCTGCCAGTTGCGGTTCCTTGACCTTGACGATCAGCTCGGCGCGGTCGAATACTTCTTTCGCGGTCTTGACGACGGTCGCGCCGGCGTTCTCATAGTCGGCATCCAGCATGCCGATGCCGCCGCCGGCGCCGCTTTCGACGATCACCTGGTGGCCGTCGTGCACGAGTTCGCTGACCCCCGCCGGCACCATGCCGACGCGATACTCCAGGACTTTGATTTCTTTCGGTACACCGATTCTCATTGCTTTGACTCCGGGGGCTTTGACTCTCGGGGGTGTAACCAAGTCAAGCAGGATACCCCGGCGCAAGCGCAATCCACTTGCGGAATCAGTGACATCTGGGCGAATTTGTGGCACTTTCTGCCTCATTCTCTACTTTCGACACAATTTCCTGCCATGGCGCTCGACCGATTCGACAAAAAGATCCTGGCCGAGCTGCAGCGCGACGGCCGCATCAGCAACGTGGAGCTTGCCGGCCGCGTCCATCTCTCCGAGTCCGCCTGCCTGCGGCGCGTCCGCTCATTGGAGCAGGCCGGGCTGATCGAACGGTACGTCGCCCTCCTGAACCAGAAGAAGGCCGGGCTTGCCGGCAACGTGTTCGTGCACATCGCGCTCCATCGCGAGGAGCAAAGCGAACTCGCCGCGTTCGAAGCCGCGGTGCAGAATCTTCCCGAGGTGATGGAGTGTTACCTGATGACCGGCGAGTTCGATTACCTGCTTCGCGTGGTCGTCTCGGATATGGCCGATTTCGAACGCGTGCACAACGAGTCGTTGACGCGGCTGCCCGGTGTTGCACGCGTCAATTCCAGCGTTGCGATTCGCACCGTGCGAAAGACCACGGAATTGCCGATGCCGTAGTCAGGCGGCGAAATGTCCAAAGATCCAAGTCCGGCACCTGCGTAATTTTTACAAGTGGGTTGTGAAAGTGCATTTTTCGGGCGCTTCGCGTACTCTGGATTGCCATTCGCATGCGAGGACGTTCAATGATCTCCTCAGAGGAAGCCGTGCAGGTTCGCGGCTCTCCGGAATTGCTGGCGGCGAAATTTCTGCGCACCCGTTTGGCCACGCTCGCGCTTTGCGAGCATTTGCTGCCGGAGGATTTCGTCGTCCAGTCGATGCCGGATGTCAGCCCGGCCAAGTGGCATCTCGCGCACGTGACCTGGTTCTTCGAGCGCTTCGTTCTCGAGCCGTTCGCGCGGGATTATCAGCGCTTCGATGACGACTACCATTACCTGTTCAACTCCTATTATTACTCGGTCGGCGACATGCATAGGCGCGCCGACCGCGGTCTCCTGTCCCGTCCGCCGGTGGACGAAATCGTCCGCTATCGCCGACACGTCGACGAAGCGATGGAGCGGCTGCTGTCCGCGCGGGACGACGACGCGGAGCTCCGGCAGCGCACGCTGCTCGGGATCAATCACGAACAGCAGCACCAGGAACTGTTGCTGACGGACATCAAGCACGTCTTTTCGCGTAACCCGCTCAAACCCGCGGTCAACCCCTCGCTGAAAATACCGCCCGCCGCCGGCGCACCCTCGCACGAGTTCGTTGACGGCGCAGCCGGCATACGCGAGATCGGCGCGAAGAGTGGTGAAACATTCCGCTTCGACAACGAATTGCCACGTCACCGGGTGCTGGTGCACGGCTATCGAATCGGCTCGCGCCAGGTGATCAATGACGAGTATCTGCAGTTCATCCGCGACGGCGCGTATCGCCTCGCCGAGCTGTGGCTCGCCGACGGCTGGGCCGCGGTCAACGAGCGCGGCTGGAACCGGCCGCTTTACTGGAACGAGACGTTGGACGCCGAGTTCACGCTTGGCGGCGAACGGGAACTCGACCTCGGCGCGCCGGTGACGCACGTGAGCTATTACGAAGCCGACGCGTTCGCACGCTGGGCGGGCGCGCGCTTGCCGACGGAGCAGGAGTGGGAACTGGCGGCAGACCCCTGTGAAGTGAGCGGCAACCTCGCGGAAACCGGCTTCTGGCACCCGCTTGCGGCCTCCGGCGGCAACCGGCAGTTTTTCGGCGACAACTGGGAGTGGACGGCCTCGTCCTACGCGCCCTATCCCGGCTTCAGGCCGCTGCCGGGATCGCTCGGCGAATACAACGGCAAGTTCATGTGTAACCAGATGACCGTGCGGGGCGGCTCCTGCGTCACCGCCGAAGAGCATGTCCGCGCCAGCTACCGGAGTTTTTTCTATCCCGACGCCCGCTGGCAGTTCCTCGGCATTCGCCTGGCGAAAGACAATGCAGGCTGACCTGTCCACATGAACGCAATGTCACAGCCGGCGACGACCCCGGAACTGACGGAGCAGGACAGCAGCGTCACCGACGACCTCGGGGAAATCCTGCAGGGTCTCAGGCGTTCACCCAAGGCGCTGTCGCCGAAGTTCTTCTACGACGATCGCGGCTCGCGGCTTTTCGACAGGATCACGGAGCTCCCGGAGTATTACCTGACCCGCACAGAACTCTCGATCATGCGCGAGCACATCGGCGAGATCGTGAGCCTGGTCGGTCCGCATGCGAGCCTGATCGAATTCGGCAGCGGCTCGAGCATGAAGACCCGCATTCTCCTCGAACACCTGGACCGCCTTGCGGCCTACGTACCTGTCGACATCTCGCGCGATCATCTCGTGGCCGCGGCGGAAACGCTGGCCGCGGATTTCCCGCACATCGAAGTATTGCCGGTAGCGGCCGATTTCACGCAACCGTTCGACCTGCCGCTGCCGAAAGTCATGCCGCTGCGCAATATCGTCTATTTTCCGGGATCGACTATCGGCAACTTTTCCCCGGACGCGGCACTTGCGCTGCTCGAGGTCATGCACCAGGAAGCAAAAGAGGACGGTGCACTGCTGATCGGCGTGGATCTGAAGAAAGACCAGGCGATTCTCGAGCGCGCGTACAACGACAGTGCCGGTGTGACCGCTCAATTCAACCTCAATATGCTGAAGCGCCTGAACAACGAATTCGCGGCGAATTTCGATCCGGGAAGATTCGAGCACCGCGCGATATATAAGGAGTCGCCGGGCCGCATCGAGATGCACCTGGTGAGCCTCCGCGAACAGGCCGTTGTCGTCGCCGGCGAGACGTTTCATTTCGGGAAAGGCGAGACGATACGCACCGAGTGTTCGCACAAATACGCGCTGGACGATTTCGCAGCGATGGCCGGACGCGCGGGCTTTTCCGTGCATACCGTGTGGACGGATCCGCGAGAGTTCTTTTCCGTGCAGTATTGTCTCCGCAGGTGACCCTTCCGCATGACCGTCGTCAGATGACCGTCGCACACCTCAGAAAACTGACGGCCATCTGGCTTTCGCTGGTCCTGATCGCGGCGCCTGCGATCGCGGACGTCACGCCCGCGGGCCAGGCGCCGGCGCAAACCGCGCAGACCGGGGCCGTACCGGCAGCACCCGCCGCTCAGACGCAGCCGGATGCCCGCACGCTGCTGGGCGACACGCCGCTGCCGGGCGAGCAGCCGCTGGACCAACCGCGGCTGGACGACCAGTCGCTGCTCGACGACCTGTCGGCGCGCACGTTCCGCTTTTTCTGGGAAACGGCGAATCCGAAGAACGGCCTGATACCGGACCGCTATCCGACGCCCTCGTTCTCGTCCATCGCCGCGGTGGGATTTGCGCTCACCGTCTACCCGATCGGCGTCGAGCGCGGCTACATCACCCGCGAACAGGCGCGCGTACGCACCCTCAACACACTGCGGTTTTTCCATAACGGCCCGCAGGGCCCGCAGCCGCGCGGCGTCATCGGCCACAAGGGTTTTTTCTATCACTTCCTCAACATGGAAACCGGCATGCGCTGGGCAACCACGGAGTTGTCGACGGTGGACACGGCACTGCTGATCGGTGGTGTGCTGTTCGCACAGTCGTATTTCACCGGGGACGATCCGCGCGAAATCGAAATCCGCGATCTGGCGGAAAAAATCTTCGCGCGCGTGGACTGGCAATGGGCTCAGGCCAACGCGCCGGGCATCGCCCTCGCGTGGCGGCCGGAACGCGGCTTCAGCGCGCACGACTGGAGCGGCTACAACGAGGCGATGATTGTCTACCTGCTGGGCCTCGGCTCGCCGACGCACGCGCTTCTGCCCGAGTCCTGGGACGCATGGACGGATCGCTACGACGAGGTCTGGGGCAGCTATTACCAGCAAGAGTACCTGATGTTCAGTCCGGGCTTCGGCCATCAGTACTCGCACATCTGGGTTGATTTTCGCGACATCCAGGACGAGTACATGCGCGCGCGCGGCCTCGACTATTTCGAAAACAGCCGTCGCGCGGCGTTTGCACAGGCCGCCTATGCGGAGGCGAATCCGCTCGGCTGGCAAGGTTACGGCGCGGGCGTCTGGGGACTGACCGCGAGCGACGGGCCGGGACGCGCGCTCCTGTCCTATCAAGGCGAGGAACGGCAGTTTCGCGGCTATGCGGCGCGCGGCATCGGCTATCCGACGTCGCACAGCGGCCTGGGCGAGTCCTACGACGACGGCACCATCGCTCCGACCGCCGCGGCGTCGTCGATCGTCTTCACGCCGCAGTTGTCGATCCAGGGCATCCGCGAAATGCGCGCGCGCTACGGCAAGTACATCTACTCGGAGTACGGTTTCCTGGATTCCTTCAATCCGAGCTTCACCTTCGAAGTCGAACTGCATCGCGGCAAGGTCATACCCGGATTCGGCTGGGTGGCCGACGATTACTTAGGCATAGACCAGGGACCGATCATCCTGATGATCGAGAACTATCGCACCGGTTTCGTCTGGGAAGTGATGCGCGAGAACGCGCACATTCGCCGCGGCCTGCAACGCGGCGGGTTCAGCGGCGGCTGGCTGCAGGAGACGGCGCCGACGGAACTGCCGTCGATCGAGGAGGAACTCATGCCGACCCGGATTCCCGCGTTCGAGCAGGAGCTTGCTCCGGAGCGAACGCCATCGATCGAACAGGAGCTTACTCCGGAACGAACTCCGTCGATCGAGCCCGAGCTGTCTCCGAAACGAACTCCGTCGATCGAGAGCTCGTCGATCGAGCCCGGGCTTACTCCGGAACAAATTCCTTAGGCTTGTCCGAACCGCCGCCGAAGAAGAACTTTTCCATTTCCGTTTCCAGGAATTTTCGGGCGGAGGGCTCCATCGGCGTCAGCCGGTATTCGTTGATCAACATCGTCTGGTGCGCGAGCCAGCGCTGCCACGCCTGCTTCGACACGTTGTCGTAGATGCGCTGCCCGAGTGGGCCCGGATAAGGCGCGTAGTCGAGCCCTTCCGCCTCTTTTCCGAGCAAAATGCAATTCACGTTTCGTGACATTCAGCTAGTGTACCCCGTCGTAAATAATCGACCATACTCGCGAGCGACCCCTAAAAGGGGACAGTGACCTTTTTTCCCTCAGGAACTCCCACGGCCTTCCTCGCACCTTGCGAAAAAAGGTCACTGTCCCCTTTTAGGGGTCGCCCGCAATGGCGGGCTCCTACAGCGCTTGCATCAGGACTTGTGGAGAGGCTCCCTGGTCTTGAGATTTTCAATGAGTTTCATGACCGGCGCCGCGACGCCGAACGGCGGCGCCTTGGTGTAGTTGTACCAGATGCCGGCGGCGGCGTCCGCAATGCCGTGCGTGTTGTCCAGGTGCACCGCGATCGGTCTGATGTCCAGATGATAATGACTGAAGCTGTGCCGCAGCGTCGTCCAGCGCTCGATCTCGACCGGCCCGCCGCTCTGCCACTGATCGCACCAGGCGAGAAGGTCAACTTCCAGATCGAACTCCGGCAGGCTCCACAACCCTCCCCAGATGCCCGTCGGCGGACGGCGCTCGAGGTAAACGTCACCATTGCGGCATGCCAGCGCCATGTGGGTCTGTCGCAGCGGTTTCGCTTTTTTCGCGCGCGTCCCGGGGAAATCAGCCGGGCTTCCAACGGCGTACGCGCGGCAGTCGCTCGCCACCGGGCAACGGAAGCAGTCCGGTCTCGAACGTGTGCAGACGGTGGCGCCAAGATCCATGATCGCCTGCGTATAAGCGGCCGTCATGGCAACCGGAGTGTGTCGCTCGGCGTGCTGCCATAGCGTCGCAGCAACGGCGGAATCGCCTGGCCAGCCGGCGACGGCGTGATAGCGGGCGAGTACGCGCTTGGCATTGCCGTCGAGAATGGCATGGTGCCCGCCGCGCGCGAGCGCCATGATTGCGCCGGCCGTCGAGCGGCCGATGCCGGGCAGCGCAACGACGTCTTCGAAGCGCTCCGGGAAGACGCCGGCATGCCGGTCGCGAATCTCGCCGGCGGCCTTGTAGAGATTGCGCGCGCGGGCGTAGTACCCCAGACCCGACCAGTGTTGCAGCACCTCGTCGAGCGGCGCGTTCGCGAGCGTCAGGATATCCGGAAACGATTCCATGAATTGCACGTAATAAGGAATGACGGTCGCCACCTGCGTCTGCTGCAGCATGATCTCGGACACCCACACGCGGTACGGCGTCCGCTGCTGCTGCCACGGCAGGTCCTTGCGGCCGCTGGCCTCATGCCACTGCAGTAATCGTGCGGCAAACGTGTCGACGCTCATCGGACCGGCGTCCGGCCGAGCGCCAGCGCTTCGATGCGATCGATTGCATCGCCGGCGCCGGAGCGCAGCGTTCTTTTCATCACATACGGGCCAATCACCGGCGGCACCCAGAAGCCCGGTTCCATGTCAAAATCGTAGATAAGCAGCGTCCCGTCTCCTTCTCTTACCAGGCGCCAGCGTTCGCGGCTGTATGCGAAATCGCTTTCCTCCGGGTCGGCGATCGCCACGATCTCAGAATGCGGCGTCAGTAACAAGTAGCCGTGACGGACGAATGATCGGCAAAAAAGCAGCACGCAACCTTGCATGCGTGTAAAAAACCGCGGTTGCCCCGCGTCATTTTCCCCGACGTTCCGCGTTTCGACATACAGGCTCGAAAACTGCACGAACAGATCGTAGTCGGTGAGGACGCGGTACAAATCTTCCTGGCTCGCGGCAAAATAGGCCTCGGATCTCAGGCTGTATCGATTGTCCTCGCGCTCGACTTCAACCGAGCGCAGGTCGGCAGGCTCGGTCACTTGCGCGAACAGCAGCAGCAGAAGACCCGGTGACGCTCCCCGCAATCGCTGTAGGAGCCCGCATTGCGGGCGACTTCGCCGAGCGTCTGCGCAGTCGCCCGCGGTGCGGCAGATAACTGCTCCTTGCGTGATCTGCACTCCCGCCATCCATGGCGGTCGGGCTCCTGCAGCCGCTCTGCAGAACGTTGCTTGCGCCCGCACCGGCTTCAGTTGTCGAAAAGCTTTTTCAGGCGATCTTCGAGGTCTTCTTTTTCTTCTTCGTCCGTTGTTTCTTCTTCGCCTTCGGCGTCTTGCTTGCCGCTGCCCAGAAGCTTGTCCATCAGGCGCTCTTGCAGCTCGTCGCGCTTTTCCTCGACGACCTTCTTGACCTCGGCTTTCAACATGCCGTTTATATCCGGACGGATGCTCGGGGAACTGAGCGCTCCGGTGACCTTCACCGGGATGACTGCTTCGGTGAAATCCTCGAGTTCGGCGTTACTCGCGCCGTCCACGAACTCCGGGCGCTCAAGCACCCGCGCCTGCATGGAATAGTCGATCCCGGCCTTGACCAGGTCGACGGTGCCGCTACCGGTCAACTGCAGAAACGGCAGTTCGGCAAGCAGGTCGTCGTTGCGGAATATGCCGTCGGTCACCGTGCCGGTCGCGATGACCGACGAGAACTCCGTCCGCGGCGGATTGCGGCGCTCCGGCGGGGGTTCTTTCTTGAACAACGCGCGCGCCGAACGCAACTGATGCCAGACATCCGTGCCTTCCCATGCGCCGTCAGCCAGCTGGAACGTCATGTTGCCGTCGAGGTCGCTGCGGATCTGCGCGAGATTGTTACCGCTGCCGCTCAGCACGAAACTCCCGTCGATCGTGCCGCTCAGGTTTTCCTGGTCGAACATCGAACGCGCGAGCGGCGTGAGACTTACCCCGGCGATCTTCTCGTTGACCGAAACGCTCGGCGTATCGCCGGCGGCATTAATGCGAACATCGCCGTTGTACGTGCCCTCGAAAAGCTCGGCCGCGACCGGATAAAGGCGCAGGTTGCCGTTCCGGCTGTTGACGCCGAGCTCCAGGTTCTCGAATACCATGCCGGACAAGGTGGCGCGATCCAGCGTCACCTTGCCGCGAGCCTGCAGCGAACGAATCATGTCGACGGGAATCTCGATATCATCGGGACTGGTTTCCGCGGTGTCGTCGGCCGCCGCTTCGCCGGGCGCCATATAGGCGTCGACGTTGATGCTGTCGGCCGACAGGTCGAACTCGATGAGGCCGTCTTCGGTCATGGGATAACTTAAGGCTCCCGTAAGCGTCGTATCGTCGAGCGTAAGCGACATCGAGCGAAGCGCCACCGCCGTCTCCCCGACCGCCGCATCGGCAGTGAACGAGACGCGGGTCAAAGCCGCCGGGTCGGCCGTGAGGGGCGGCTCCACGCCCAGCGCGCCCATCAGGTCCTTGAGCGAAAATGGCTCGACCCGAATGCTTGCCTGCGGCTCGGGCGTGCCGGCGTAGGAGAACGGAGCAACGTCGGCCGTCATCGTGAGCCCCAGGATCGCCAGGTTGATCGCACCCATCGTGACGTTCCCGGCATTCATGTCGACGACGATGCCGGGCGCGCTGAATGCGAATTCCGTCGTATCCGCCGGGCTCCCTTCCACAATGCCGGAGAGCTGCCCTGCCACGTTCCAGTTCTCGAGCGTCAGCCGGTCGAACGCGCTGCCGAGCGTGGTCGCGCCCCTGATCGTCAAATGGCCGCCGAGCTCGCCCGGATCGGCCGTGAAGTCGAATTCGGCATCCACATCGAACGGCAGATCGCCCGCGATTCGGCCGGTTTGCAGTGACAGCCCGCTGATCGCGTAACGGCTGCCCGCCTGCGCGTCGTTGTATGAAATCTGCGCGTTGCTCACGCGAACGTCGGCAATGTCGAGCGATGCGAGTTCGTCGCCGGCTTCTTCCGGCTCCTCAGGCGCCGCTTCGCCGGCCTCGGCAAGATCGTCCCAGTTTGTCGAGCCGTCGGCCGCGACCGCGAGATTCAGCAGCAGCGAATCCAGCGAAGCGGTGCCTACCGTCACCTCCTGGCGGAAGATCAGCGGCATCAGCCGCACGCTCAGGCGCGCCTCTTCAAAACTTGCGAAGGGTTGATCGCCGAAACCTTCGGCATTGCCGAGCGTGCTTCGCCCGATCTCCACGGCGAGCCACGGAAACAGGCTGAGACCGAGGTTGCCCTCGATCGCAAACTCGCGGCCGGTCGCCTCGGTGACTTTTGCGGAAATATCGTCCCTGAAATCGTTCGGATCGAACAACAGCAACAGGGCAATGGCGGCAATAACGACAATGCCAACCACGCCTGCGATAAAAATCAGCAGAATTTTCAGCACACGGCTCATCGGTCCAACCCTTGGCGAAGTACGGAAAGCATAGCAAATAATCGGAGGGGTAAACCGGTATGGCCCGGGGTTTTACGTGGGATCGGAATCGCCCGCTTCGCGGGCTCCAACAGCAATCCTTTCGGCGCCGGCGATTTCGTTCCGGCGATCCTGTCGGCGCCTGCGATTCCATTACGCTGTTGGAGCCCGCGGCAGCGGGCGATGCCGGTCAATCGCGGCAGAGGCGCAGGTCTCCATTCAGGGTCTGGATGGTCACGCGGCTCGCGCCGCTGCCTTCGGTGAACTTCAGTTCGCGCCCCGGCGTGTAGCGGCTGGTTCGGACCGACTCGGGGCCGAAGCAGTTGCGGATATCGCCGTTGAAGGTCTCGATATCGAATCGTGCCGAGACTTCTCCGTCGAAGTTCACGTCGAGATCGCCATTGATCGTTTCGATGTCCAGCCGTCCATCGCCGACCAGGGCGGCGCGCAGAACGATGTCGCCCGAGGTCGTATTGAGCTGGGCCCGCTCAAACCAGCTCTCGACCACCGACAGGTCGCCGCTTACCGAATTGACGCTGATATCGCCGGCAACGGCCTGCACGTCAATGTCACCGCTCACGGTATTGAATCGCGAAGTAGCTTCCTTGTCCCGACCCTGCGCCCCCACGTCGCCGCTGACGGTTTCAATGTCGATATCCGCTTCAAAGCCTTGCGCGTCTATATCGCCGCTGACGGAACTCAGTCGCAGGTCTCCCCGCACGTCACGAACGTCTACATCCGCGCTGACACCGGAAACGTTGACGGAACTTTGTTCCGGCACACGGATTTCCAGCTCGCTGTGTATGCGGGAGTTGTCCCTGCGCGGGATCCGCACCTCGATCCTGATCTCGTTGCCGTCGCGTTCGAAGACCAGTTCCTCAATGTCGCGGCCCAGCTCGCCGGTAACCTCGACCTCGTTTCTCGACCACGCGCGCACGTCGACGGAGCCGGCCGTATTTTCAACGGTGACAATGCCGTCGGGAGCAGCATCGAGCGTCCGCTCGACACTCTCGGCCGCTGCCGTTTCTGCAAGGATGAGAGTCAGGCCGGCGACCAGCAAAATTTTCACGGTAACTTTCATAATTCCTCTACTCCGATTCCAGATCGATTGGGAATCGATTGATAGTCGGTTGTCTTCAAATGTCGCTGCGACGCATGCCGGAGCTCGCCAGCCCGTCGACGCGCCGCATCAATGTCAGTTCGTCACGGTATGCACTTAGCAGGAGCCCCTGCAGCAATGCATTGTCCGGCTCGTCGGCAAGCGCCAGGTTGATTTCATTGATTGCCGCGCGAATCGCTGCAAGGTTCGATTGCACCTCTTGCCGCGTTTCGGGCGACAGCCGTTCGAGTTCTTCGTCCAGCCTGAAGGCAAGATTGTTTCTGGCCTCCATGAACTCGGGACCCAGGTGGTACTGGCTGCCGAAGCTTCCCGCCACGGGCTGGAACTGCAGCGTCTCGGCACCGGGTTCGCCAGCAACCGTCTGCGCGTCTTCATTCATCGCGAGCCAGGTAATACCCGACGATCCCCCGACCAGCAGGAGTACGGCCGCGGCCTGCGCGAAAATCCGGTTCCACCCGGGCAGGCCGCGCGACGGCTCCGCCGCCGTTTCTGCAATGGCGTTCTCGATGCCGGGCCACAGGTCCCGTCCGGGCGCAATGCCCCCCGGCAGCCTGCGGGCCGCCAGCATCAACTCGTCGCGCTCGTAGTCTATGTTGCCTTCGTCAGATTCGTTCATGCTTCACCCTTGCCCGTGTTCCGTGACCAGTGTTCAATGGCCCGAAGTTCACATGCCCATGTTCAGTTGTTGCGCCAGCAGCCTGCGTGCCCGGTGTAACTGTGCTTTACTCGTGCCGCTTGCAATTCCCAGCATCTCGCCCGTTTCGTCGTGGCTGTAGCCATACACCGCGTGCAGAACGAAAACGTGCCTGGCGCCGCTCGGCAACTCATCCATTGCCTTTTCCAGGTCGCGGAGACCGCCGCTGTCGCCGATTGCTTCGTTGAGCGGTGCCACCTCCGTCACGGCGCGAATCCGGTCGCGCTCGCGGCGCGACTTCCGTATTCGTCCAAGCACTGTGTTGACCGCCACGCGATGCAGCCAGGTGCCGAACGTACTGTCGCCGCGAAACCGGTCCAGCTTGCGCCACGCCTGGATAAACGTTTCCTGCGTGCAGTCCTCCGCTTCGCTGACATTGCCCGTCATGCGCAGGCACAGCCCGTAGACCTTGTCGACGTGCCGCCTGTATAAGGACTCGAACGCGGACGTATCCGAATTCCGGGCCTTCTGCAACCAGACGAGCTCATCGCTCGATGTCTCCTCCGTCACCGGCGTGACCTCGCGCCGTTCGCGCGCGCCCCGGGCCAATTGCGCTTCCAATGGCTAAATCTCCACATGCTCTGTGTACTTTGACGTCCCATCTGCGCCAAGGGTTTGAGGGCCTCTGCGGACCCGATCGATATTTCGCGGCAAAGCGTTGATTTCAGACTGAGTTTTGGGCCGGTTCTGGTATTATCCCGGTGGCCCTTGTCGACGCAGCGCTTGCAGCAGGCGGCACGCGAGAAAAAAAACCATAATAACAAGCAAGAAATACAACTATCGCACATGTGAATCCCGCCCGAAGACAATAAGCACAGCGCCAAGGGCGGGCTGAAAACGGGAAAAGACAGCGCAGATGGCAGGACATTCGATTCTGTACTTCAGCAGTGACGGGTTTGCGGCCGGCTTCCTGGCAAGACTGCAGGACCGGTCCTGTTGTACGAGCCTCGTCCGTTCGGAGGCGTTTTCGGCGCCGCCGGATGTGCCCGGAATCCAGCTGGTATTGTTCGACGCCGGCGCGGGCGCGTTGCGGCCGGTGCAAAAGATGCAAACCTTCATCCAGTCGATGCGGGCCTACCCGCTGGTTGCGCTGACAAGCCGCGGGAAGGAGCAGCAGGGCATCACCGCGGTGCGCATGGGCGCACAGGGTTATATCTGCACCGACGATGCAGACGATCGCGAATTGAAGGAGGTGCTCGACCATGCGCATCGCCGGCACAAACTTCAGGCGAAGCTCTCCGCTGCCGACGGAACGGTTCTCTCCATCCTGAAAAGCATCAACGACGGCGTCATCGTCGTCGACACGCGCGGGCATGTTCTGGATATCAATCCAGCAGCAAGATCCATACTGGGCCTCGGGCCCAGGCAACATCTGCCGCCACGCTGGAACCTCACTTTCTGCAACGTCGCCGCCGACGGCAAGACGCCGATCGACGACGCCGAACTGCCCCTGGTCAAAGTCCGCAAAGGCCAGAAATTCTCCAACCAGGTCGCCGTGTATCGGCCGGCCGGAGACTCGCCCGGACGCGCGGACGTGATACTCAGTATCAACGGCCAGGGCCTCTATGACGGCGCCCGCTCGCTCGCCGGCGGCGTTATCACCTTTCGCGACGTCACCGACGTCATGCGCAGGACCGTCGAACTCGAGAAGCGCGCGCAATTCGACGAACTGACGCTGCTGCCGAATCGCAGCCTGTTCATGCGCCAGCTCGAGAAGGCCATCGGGCGAAGCCGGCGCAACGGCAAACAAATCGCGGTCCTGTTCATCGATCTCGACCGCTTCAAGTCGGTGAACGACACTTTGGGGCATGACATCGGCGACGAGCTATTGCGGCAGGTGGGCGAGCGGCTGAACAGGCACCTGCGCATCGGCGATTTTTCCGGCCGTTGGGGCGGCGATGAATTCGTCGTCTGTCTCGAGGATCTCGGCGAGTCGCAGAATGCGGCCGCCGCTGCGCAAAAACTGGTGCTCGTGCTGTCGGAGCGATACCAGGTGAAGGCCAGCGAAGTGTACGCAACGCCGAGCATCGGCATCGCCATCTACCCCGATGCCGGCGACGATGCCGAGAGACTGGTCAAAGCTGCCGACCTTGCCATGTATCAGTCGAAGAAGCGCGGCGGCGGCAGGTTCCAGTTTTACTCCGAAGCACTGAACAGCCAGCTCGAACAACGCGAGGAATTCGAGCTGGGCCTGCGGCATGCACTCGTGCGCAACGAGTTCGTTCTGCACTATCAGCCGCGAATCGAAGTCGGCAGCGGCCGCCTGATCGGACTGGAGGCGTTGCTCAGGTGGCAGCACCCGACCTTCGGCCTGCTGCCGCCGGCGCGATTCCTCCCGATCCTCGAAAGCAGCGGGCTGATCCACTCCGCGGGCGAATGGGTAATCGACATGGCCTGCCGGCAACTTGCATCCTGGCAGCGCCAGTTCGAGCTGCCGGACCTCGCAATGGCGATAAATCTGTCACCGCAACAGCTGTTGCATGGCCGGCTGGTGGACACAGTGTCCCGGTCGCTGGCAAATACGTCACTCGATGCCGGCTGCATCGAACTTGAAATCAGCAACGGCGATCTCGTTCGTTCCCGATCCGCGGAACTCGCAACCCTGAAGGGATTGCGGTCGCTCGGGGTTCGCCTGTCACTGGACCATTTCGGCACGCAAGACGTTTCGTTCCGCTCGCTCGACAACGGCGTCATCGACAGTTTCATTCTCGACCCGTCGCTGATCGGGGATCTCGTCGAAAACGGCGGTCATCAGCGCATCGTTCGCGCAGCGATTGCCATGGCGCGCGGCCTCGACATCGAGGTCGCTGCCGAGGGCATCGAAACCATCGGGCAATTTGAATTTCTGAAGGGCTGCGACTGCGACCTCGCACAGGGTTTCCTGATCGGCCGCCCGACGCAGGCGGACAAGATCTCCGCGATTCTGCGAAGTGAGATTGCCGGCACGCGGCTGCTGTCGCAGCGCACCGCGTAAGGATCAGGGATCGCCCGCTCTCGCGGGCTCCAACAACGGGGATCGAAGCTCAGTGGGAGCCCGCGAGAACGGCCCCGATCAGCAACCGTCGGTATAGCTGAATACCGTCGCTTCTGCTTCAGGGTTTGGCGGCGGAATGTAGAGTACCGCGCATCCCTGCCCGGCAGCGGAGTCGCTGTGTTTCCAGTAGCCTTCCGCGAATGCAAACTCGTCGTTCATGACGACGAGGTCCGCGATGGACGTGTCCGTCGGGTAGCCATAGAGCATATCGACGCTGCGACCGTCCAGCGTCAATCGCATGGGCTGTCCGGTGGCCTTCCAGACCTTGTTGCTGAGGCGCGCGGAACTCGTTACGTTGGCCGCCAGCAGGCGGACCGCCTGGCCTCGCGTATCGCTGTTGATCATCGCGTACCTGGGCACGGCCACCGCGGCCAGCATCGCCATTACGGTGACGACAGTCAGCAATTCCGTGAACGTGAAGCCCGCCTGCGACTTCATGCGACTCTCCAGACTCGAGGCTAGCGGGCTCTGCGGCCCGCACGGTATTCGGAAAGCCAGATTGGCGCCAAGTCATGCTGCCGTCTGTGACGGGATTCACGAAATAGACTCGTTAGGTGCCGGACTTGGATCTTTGGACATTTCGCAGACGGTCGATTCAGGTTACGCGGCCAGGCGAAATGTCCAAAGATCCAAGTCCGGCACCTAACGGGCGCGGCACCTAACGGGCGGCACCTGACGGGTCGTCACGTCTCCGCCGGTGACTCCTCGCCGCAATTCCAGCAGGCCGCGAACTGGCCTTCGTTGTCGGTGCCGCAGCGGCGGCACCGCCATGGAGTCGTCGGGCTTTCGCTGCCGATGGCCAGGCTGTCGATGAGTTGCAGGGCCCGGTCGTGGTCGAGGTCGTTCCGCACCCAGAGTTCCGGCCACACTTCCTCGAACGGAAGTTCACCGATAATCGAACCGAGGTGTTCGTTACGGATGAACGAGGCGATGCCTTCGCTGTTGAGTAGATTCCTGTAGTGGCTGATCGTGATCAGCGACGGTGACGAAGTGACCTTTTTCATCGGGCTCCGAGGCCGCGCAGGAAAGCTGCCGCATCGCCGCCTCGCTCGAGAATCTCCACCAGCGCGGACCCGACAATGGCGCCGGCGGCGTGCCTGCCGACGTTGCCGACATCGGCGGCTGTGCGAATGCCGAAACCGGCGCAGACCGGGAGCGGCGATACCGCCGCAACGGAATCGAGGTATTCCGCAAGGTTCGCGGGCAACCCGTGCATGCCGCCCGTGATGCCCGTAACGGTGACTGCGTACACGAAGCCTTGCGAAGCGTTTACCAGCATCGTGAGCCGCGGCGCCGGCGTCGCGGGCGTTACCAGCTGGATGAGACCGATACCCTTTAGTTGAAGCGCAGCGCGTAATTCGTCGCTCTCCTCGAACGGCAAGTCCGGCACGATAAACGCACACACCCCGGTCGCGGCCGCGCGCGCAGCCAACGGCTCGAAGCCGAAGGCGAGCAGCGGGTTCAGGTAGGACATCATCACCAGCGGCGTGGTAATTTTCGCGGACTCCAGTTCACCGAAAATCCATTTCAGGCTGACGCCCTTTTCGATCGCGGCAAAACTGGAGCGCTGTATCGTCATGCCGTCCGCCATCGGATCGGAAAACGGCACGCCGACCTCGACGACGTCGGCAACGGCGGCAATCTCGCGCAGCGTTCTCGAAAAATCCAGGGGCTCCGGATAACCGGCGGTGACAAACGGCACGAGTGCGGTGCGGCCCTCGCCGTTCGCAGCGACGATCGCAGCCGTCACCCTTTCATGCGGCAGCATAAGCGGCCGTCCTCGCCGGGTAACGAGCAAGCGTCGGCATATCCTTGTCGCCCCGGCCGGAGTTGCCGATCAGGATGCGCTTGCCGGGATTCTCCCCGCACCAGCGTTTCGCGGCAGCGTAGGCGTGCGCGGTTTCGAGGGCCGTCAGGATGCCTTCCGTTGCGCACAATTCCTCGAGTGCCGCAAGCGCCTCCTCGTCGCTGGCCGTGACGTAGGTCACGCGGCCAACCGCCTGCAGGAAGGCATGCTCGGGGCCGACGCCCGAGTAATCGAGTCCGGCGGAAATCGAATGCGTCTCCTGCACCTGCCCGTCCTCGTTCTGCAGGATCAGTGAATAGGCGCCTTGTAAAACGCCGGGCGTGCCGGTCGCCAGGGTCGCCGCGTTTTGCCCGAGCCCGCGGCCCGTACCGCCCGCTTCCACGCCGATCAGCGCCGTCTCACGGTCTGCAAGCAGTGGATAAAAGAGCCCGATTGCATTGGAGCCGCCGCCGACGCAGGCGAACGCGGCATCGGGCAAGCCGCCGGCGTGCTCGATCATCTGCTGCCGCGCTTCGGTCCCGATCACCGACTGAAGCTCACGCACCAGGTACGGATACGGATGAGCCCCGACCGCCGATCCCAACAGGTAATAAATGCCCGCGGGGTCGGACACCCATTCGCGCAGCGCCTCGTCGATCGCGGCGCGCAGGGTTTTATCGCCGGATTCGACCGGCATGACCTCCGCACCAAGCCGCCGCATGCGATCGACGTTCGGCGCCTGCCGCTGCATGTCGACTGACCCCATGTACACGCGACAAGGCAATCCGACGCGCGCACACGCGGCCGCCGAGGCAACCCCGTGCTGCCCCGCGCCGGTTTCGGCGATGACGCGGCGCGCGCCCAGGCGCTTCGCCAGCAGTGCCTGGCCGATCGCGTTATTGATCTTGTGCGCGCCCGTGTGCGCGAGGTCCTCGCGCTTCAGCCAGACCTCGGCGCCCCAGGTCCTGCCGAGACGGGGGGCGAACGTGAGTGCCGTCGGTCGCCCGACCCAGTCGCGCAGCTCGCGCCTCAATTCATCCTGAAACTCCGCGCTGTGCAGATGCTTGCGCACTCCCTGTTCCAGACGCTCGAACGCCGGCACCAGCGTCTCCGGCACATAACGCCCGCCGAACGGGCCGAACCGGCCGCGTTCGTCGGGCAGGCGGCCGGCGAGCGATGCCTGCAGCAGCACTGCCGCGTCTGTGTCGCCCATCAGCGGTTTCATTGTGTTGTGTCCTTCGTCGTTCCTTCGCCCGTGTGCCGCACGACGCTGTCCGGCTCTTTTTGCCCGGCGTGCTCGGTGGCCCGCACCGCCGCCACGAACGCCCGAATGAGGTCGGGATCCTTCACGCCCGGCGCCGACTCGACCGAGCTTGAAACATCGACGCCCCACGGCAGAACCGTCTCGATCGCCTGCGCGACATTGTCACTGTCGAGCCCGCCGGCCAGAATCATCCTGCCTTGTCTGGCCACACCGGCCGCAATCTTCCAGTCGACAACTTCTCCCCGCCCGCTGGCGGCCCCTTCGTAAACGAACAGTTCGGGCAGTTTTCGGTCCGCGGGCCACGCTCCCGCGCGCACGACCGGCCAGCACGTTATATCCGGCGAGACATCGAGGTATTCGAAGTCGGCGGCATCCGTCTGCAATACATCCGGGCAGAAGATCGTTTCGACTTCGCGCCACAGTGCAACAGTCGGATGCCGCATGACCGCCACCCGCAAAACATGCCGCGGCACACGGCTCGCGATAAGTGCGGCGTGCCGCGTCGAGACCTGCCTCAGCGAATCCGTGAACACGAAGCCGAGAGCGTCGACGCCGGCGGCAATCGCCGCCTCGACGCTCGTGTCGTGTGTCAATCCGCAGATCTTGACGAAACGTTTCATCGAGCTCCTTCCTGTTCGAGTGCGCTCGCGCGACCCGCGGCGAGCATGTCGGCAATCAGAGCGGCAGGGTCCGCGTTGCGCATCAGCGCGGACCCGACCAGTGCAACACGATAACCCAGCGAGGCCACCGCGGCCGCATCTTCCGCCGTGCGAAGCCCGCTTTCGGCGACGGCAACGGCGCCCTCCGGCAACCTCGGCAGAAGACCGGCCAGTCGCGCCGGGTCGACTTCCAGCGTACGCAGGTTCCTGCTATTGACGCCGACCAGCAGCCGGCCGCGGGCGGCTTTGTCCGCGAAACGTTCGAGCCGCAGCAAGCGCAGGCTTCGGGCGACGTCGTTCTCATCGAAAGATTCGAGCAGCACAAACAGGGAGTGCTCGAAGGCGCAGTCGAGCATGCCGGCAAGCTCCGCGTCACTCAGCATTGCGGCGATCAGCAGAACGCCGCTCGCACCGGCCGCTCGCGCTTCGAGAATCTGGCGCGCATCGACCAGGAAGTCCTTGCGCATGACCGGCACACCGGCTCCCGACACTGCCGCGACGACGTCGCGGAGATGGGACAGGTCTCCGCCGAAGCTGGCGGGTTCGGTCAGAACGGAAATCGCGGCGGCGCCGCCCCGCACGTATTGCCTGGCGCGGTCGGCCCGGGTGCCGGCCTGTGGAGCGAGGACGCCCTCCGACGGCGAACGCTCTTTGATCTCGGCAATCAGATCGAAGCCGCCGAACCTGAGCGGCGCCGTTGGCAGGTCGAGTTCCCGCGCCGGGAATGAACGGCGGATCGATGCCGCCCGTTCCGCGCTTCCGGCCGCCATTGTCCTTAAGAAATCGCTCATGCCGCGAAATGTGCCCGAAACTTTTCGAGGAACCGCTCAGCATTGCCGCTGTCGAGCGTCTCCGCTGCGATCGCGATGCCTTCCCTTGCGTTCCCGGCCTGGCCCGTCACTTCGAGGACCAGCGAGGTACCCATCAGCAACGCGTCGCGGTGCGCGCCCATGTCTTCGCGGCAGAAGACGCGCTGCAGTTCGCGCGCGTTGTGCGCCGCGTCGCCGCCCGCAAGGTCTGCCGTCCGGCAGCGGCCGAGTCCGTAGTCTTCGGGGTTGCGGCTTGATCCTGTCACCGATCCGGGACGAACGTCGAACAGCAGGAATTCGCCGATCGGCGACGCTTCGTCCCAGCCGGGCTCGCCGTGCACGACAAATGCTCTTTCGATCGGCATGCCCGACAGGGTCTCGGCCATCAGCCTCGCAGCGTCACGGCTGAAGGCACCAATGAGCTGATAGGGCGGCGCGGCCGGGTTCGTCAGCGGGCCCAGCAGGTTGAACACGGTGCGAACGCCGAGCGCGCCCCGAACCGGCGCCAGGGCTTTCATGGCCGGGTGGTATGCGGGTGCGAACAGGAACGTGAAACTCAAGGCTTCGAGACAGGCCATGGCCGCCTTTTCACCGAGCGGCAGCGGCATCCCCAGGCACTCCAGCAGGTCGGCGCTGCCGCAGCGGCTCGAGATCGACCGGTTGCCGTGCTTGACCACGCGCGCGCCGCACGCCGCGGCCAGCAGCCCGGCACCGGTGGATAAATTGAAGCTCCCCGACCCGTCCCCCCCGGTCCCGACCGTATCGACGATCGCTGCACCCGGCGGAACCGCGGGATGCAAGGCGAGTTCGCGCATCGCCGTAGCAAAACCACGAATCTCCGCTGCGGTCTCCCCCTTGGCACGCAACGCCGCGAGCAAAGCGCCCGCCAGCGCCGGCTGCATATCGCCACCCGCCAGCCGGTGCATGACATCGAAGGCTTCCGACTCGCAGAGCGATTCTCCGTCGAGCAGGCGGTCGAGGAATCGCGACATGGGTGGGCGCGCATTATTCATGAACGGCACAACGTCTCAGCGGAGTCTCGCCTGGGGGGAGGGCTTT
>JBBDXW010000045.1:7883-23785 GCA_040902105.1 Woeseia sp. | reverse complement strand
TTGATTCGGATTGCGTGTCCAAATGAAATGTCCAAAAATCCAAGTCCGGCACCTGTTCACGCTACAGCAACCCCTCCAGTCCGTCGAGATCGTTGATAACCCGCCATTCGCCACCGGATTTTTCCACGCGCGTCTGCCACTCATTCAGGCGCGACAGGTATTCCCTCGGGTCGACGTTGTCCGATCGCAGCTTGGTCACGTTGAGCGCGATGACTTCAAACCCGTCCAGCTCGAAAGTGATGTCGCGGACATATCCGTCCTGAAGGTCCTCCTTGAGATCCGAGAAAATAAGAATGGTCTTCCTGCCGGCGCCCTTTTCATTGAGAAACTCCACCGCCTGCAGCAGCCCGCCGGTAATGTCCGTGTAAGGGGACGACTCGGTCTTGCTGACGAACGTGGTGATTTGTTCGGCGAACAGCCGCTTCTGCCGGTTGATCGTGCTCGGCCGGTCATCGAACGACGTCTTGGCTACGATATCCTTTTCACTGAAGCTGCCGGTATCGATGCGCGCAACCGCGAACGTATCGGCGGCATCAAGGCGTGACAGCGTGTAGCGAATGATCTGTTCCGCTTTCTGCAGTTCCTCGCGATAGGTGCCCGACGTATCGAGCAGCATGTAGACCCCGGTGTTCGTTGGCGTTGCAGGATTGCAGCCAAGTAATGCGGCGGCAAGGAACAAACCTTTTGGCGTCCTCATGTCCGCACCTCGCGAAGCGAATTGCCCTGCGGCTTCCGGGAATGGTCTCCGTATCGTGCCTCCAGCCACAAGGGTACGAACAGAGGCAAATCGTAAAGCTGCTCCACGAGCGAGCCGATGTAGCGAAACGCGTTGCCGAGCAGGCGCAGAACCAGTGCGATCACGCGCAGAAACCCGATGCCGGCCAGTCCAACGACCGTGCGCAACGAATGCACGAACGTTTCGAGCGGGATTGCAACGAAGGTCAGGGCAAACGGCAGAATGAAACCCATGCCCATCTGTGCCGCGGTCGTAATCCAGAGATACTGTCCGCTCAACGTGTCGCCCATGTCGCCGCGCAACAGCGCACTTGTCGCAAGCTCATCGTGCAGCAGCACTTCGCGCATGTAAGCAAGTCCGGCTTCGACGCTTGCCAGCAGCAGCAGGATTGTGAACGTGACCCAGACCATACGAACCCGGATCTTGTCGGGAAGGGCGCCAATCACCGGAAACAGTCTCGTGATGCGCAAGGACTCCATCAGGAACAGGCCCATGGAGATCTCGACCATGATAATAACGAGCGCCGCGATGTCGGCGGTACGGAAGCCGCCGATCAGGCTCGTGCCGCCTACCATTTCGGCCATCGGCCGCGCGATCAGGGAGAAATTGATGGTAGCGCCGCCGATTGCGACCAGAAGTACGAGTGCTGAAACAAAAAAGTATACGAGCGATGACGACGACAGAACGGATACCGAGCGGTCCTGGCCGCTGATTATGTCCTCGTATTCCTGCATGTGACGGTCGATCGTGACCGAGCGGCTCAGCAGGCTGTCCACGTTCTTGCCCACCTGGCCAAGCGTTTGCTGGATCTGGCGCCATTCCGGCCGCATTTTCCGGAGGTACGCGTGGCGATTGGCGCTTGCTTCCCGGTAGGCGACCATCGCTTCCTGATGCGCCTTGACCAGCGACTTGTGAATATCGCTAAGCACGTTGCCGATGCCGACGCGGCCTTCGCGCGAGTCGATTTTTGCAACCGCCTCGACGGCCTTGACCCAACCCGGCGGATCGGGCGGCACGTCCACCGCAGCCTGATGATCCGTTTCGATGCGGTTTATGGATTCGCTCAGGGCGCGATGCAATGCGGAGTAATTCGCCAGGTCCTTGCGCACCGTCTCATTGACGCGATCGAATTCGCGTTCGACGATTCGTTCCTTTGCTTCACGGCCGGCCGCGAGCAGCACTTCGCGATTGCGTTGCGCGAGCCTCGCTTCCGCTTTCGTGACGCCCGTCGATGCAAGCCTGAACGTTCGATGCAAGGTTACCGCCGCGGCGCGGATTGCGTTATGCGCCGTCGGCCGCGCGAAGTAAAGCGCGGTCACCACCAGCACTATCCAGAGGAGTGCCGACAGAACAGGCCATGGGGTGATGTTCAATAAGAAGGTCATGCTGGTAACCCCGCTGTCGTAGTTAAAAACCGTAGACCGGTGGCTTTGCGACGCTTCCTTTCGGAAGCTGTGCCTTTTTCAAGCAACACCTAGCGTTTCACAGTCGCAATCGGACTGTCAACACAATGGCTCACTATCCATCAATGGCGACGGATCATGTTGGCCGCCAGTTCGACATAATGTTCGGGAGCGACAGTAACGTCATCCACGCATGGACCCCCATCGTTCGCTCGAACGCGGAAACCGATCCGGAATTTCGAGTTGGCTGCAATGCCGAATCCCGCTTTCGCGGCAATGGCGGGAACGCCATCGATATCGCGGCAAGGCCCGAATCTGAGACGCAAACCCGGACCCCGGTGTGCCCTTTCGGTATGTTTGGAAATTGGACAACGGGCGCAGTGCTTTCGACGCGATGCGACAGGAAACCGGACAAGCCAGGGGAAAGAGCCGACGTCCACGACTTGTGCAGAGTCTCCTTGCGGTTGCGCCAGGGGGCAAGGGTGCGCGCTGCCGCGTGCCGTTGCCGGATATGGTTGTGCGAGCGCTCATTGCGTGTCTCCTTGCGACGATTGCCGGATGCGCGAGCGCTCCTCCGGAGCCGCCGGCTGCGCCGGATGTCGTCGTGCCCGAACCTGAACCCTTACCGCCACCGCCACCGCCTGCGGCACAGGAACCGCCGCCGTCGCCGGAGGAAGCTGCCCCGCGCATGGAGGTGCCGGAACCGTTCAAGGTCGAGGCGGCAATCGTCCTGAGCGACCGGTCGCCCGCATTCGAGAAGGTTGCAACCGAGCTCGGTTCCCTGCTCGGGCAACCTCTGATGTACAACCTCTCGGACAAAAGCCTGCCGCCAGAAGATGCGTTTGCGGCCGTTACGGAATCCGGCGTCGCTGTCGTTATTGCGATCGGGCTTCCGGCCGCCCAGGCTGCGATGTCCTGGTCGACGGTACCAGTCGTTTATTGTCAGGTGTTCAACCTGGAAGAGCCCGATGACCTGTCGGTACCGGTTAAAGGCGTTGCATCAATCCCGCCGTTGTCTCTGCAGGTCGAAGCATGGAAACAGCTTGATCCGGAGTTGCAGCACATTGGAGCGATTCTCGGCAACGGTCATGAGGATCTCATTCAGGAAGCAAAGCGTGCCGCAGCCGCGAACGGTGTTTCAGTGCACTATCGCATCGCGAACTCGGATCGCGAGGCGCTCTACATGTTCCAGCGCATGGCGCCGCGGATCGACGGTTTCTGGCTGTTCCCGGACAACCGCATATTGAGCGTCACGGTCATTGAAGAAATCGTCCGCATCGCGGCGCATCATCGCGTTCGAATTGCCGTATTCAACGATTCGCTGCTTGAAATGGGCGTCGCGGTGAGCACGGCTTCCGTCGAAGCCGATATCGCCGCGACCGTCGTAGCTGTCGCAGAAAAAATCATAACCGGCACAGGCGACATGATTCCGGACCTGACTCCCCTGGACGCAGTGAAGATCAGCACCAGGACTGCGATTGGTGAACAATCCGATACTTTTGCGGCCGGCACGGACGAAGCCGGCGGCGCGCCAAAGGGCAGATTGTGACGCCGAACGCGCCCCGGTCGACGAACAGGAAGGGGCAGCCCGACGCCAGGCGCCAGCCGGACCGCCGCGGCAAACGTGTTCTGATACACGAAATACTGTCGCTGCAACTCGCTATCACGGCCGTCATAGGCGCGCTCGCAATTGCCGGGCTTTACTGGGGCGGTCAATGGGTATTGCAGGACAACTACAGCCGCTGGGCGCTGCAATGGACGGAAGAGCTGAACGAGCTGGGCGCGCCGCTGTATCTCAAGGGCGACGCCGAAGTCCTTCTTCGCCTCGAGACCTTCACCGCGCGCTACCCCGAGATCGACCGCGTTACGTACTACTTTCAGGACGGTACGCCACACCACTCGATCGACAACATGCGGGACCACAGCCTGCCCATGCATCCATTGTCGGACGACGCACTTGAAAAGGTGTCCGGGCTCGTGGGATCCGATACTCCATATCTGATCGACAGCAGCGTCTTTGACGCTCACACATTCGAAATTCTGGCGCCCATCTGGACGGAGTCGATCGGCAGCGACGGCCTGTTCAGCTTCGATCCGGGCTCGGCCGCCGGGGACAACGCAAGGAACCTCGCCGGTTTCGTTGAACTCGAGCTGGATTTCAGCTATTTCCACGAACGGCTCCTTACAAATATAAAGATCGCGACGAGCGTTCTGTTGCTGTTACTCGTGGTTTCCGGATTTATCGGCCGCCGCAGGCTGCGCCGGGCGCTGACCGCGATCTCCGATCTCCAGCAGCCCATCGCCGAGCTGGCCAAAGGCAACCTTGCGGTGGAGTTCAAGCCCGCTCGACATCGCGAGATATCGGAGATCGTGGAAGCGCTCGAGTCGACGGCCTCCGCGCTCGGGGAGCGCAACGAAAGGCTGTCACGCCTGGCGAATCACGACGTCCTGACGGGCCTCTACAACCGGCGGCGCTTCGTCGAAGAGCTGCGTAAAGAGGTGCACAAGGTCGCGACCGGACGGGGTGAGTCGGCGCTGCTGTTCATCGACCTCGATCAGTTCAAGTATGTCAACGATACCTGCGGCCATCCGGCCGGGGATCGCCTGATCAGAAAAGTTGCGGATCAGCTGCAGCGCTGCGTCGGCGACGGTGGCACCGTCGGGCGGTTTGGCGGCGACGAGTTCACGGTCCTGGTGACGAACGTTACGAAGACGGAGGCACAAACGCTTGCCGAAATCATTCTCGAAGACCTACGGAAGGTAGTGCACGTCGAAGACGACAATGTTTTCCATGTGCATTGCAGTATCGGAATCACCATGATCGATTCCGATAAGTTCGATCACGACGACCTCATTTCCCAGGCGGATATTGCCTGCCGGGACGCTAAAACGTCGGGCCGCAACCGACTTGCCTTCCACAGCATGACGGAGCGGGAAGCAGAACAGATGGCGGCCGATGTCAATTGGGTCGGCAAGTTGCGCGAGGCGATCGACAAGAACCTGTTATTGCTCCGGTATCAGCCGATTGTGCGCATCGCCACCGGCGAAACCAGTCATCATGAAGTCCTTTTGCGAATGAAGTCGGAGCGAGGCGGCATGATCTCGCCCGATGTCTTTCTGCCGGCTGCTGTACGTTTCGGCCTCATGGCGGAAATCGACACCTGGCTTATCGAGACCGCGATCGCAGAACTTGCCAAATACCGCGTGGATACGCCGGACCTTCGATTCTCGTTGAATCTCTCCGCGAACGCTTTCGAGGCAGAGAATCTTACTGCATTCGTCCTCTCCGAGCTGACCAGGCATGCCATACCGCCGGACTGCGTCACCTTCGAGATTACCGAAAGCCTCGCGATGCGCCACCTGAGCCATGTCGAAAAGCAGATCGCAGGACTTCGGGAACTAGGCTGTGAAGTTTCCCTGGACGATTTCGGTACCGGGTACAGTTCCTTCAGTTATTTGCAAAAGCTTCCTGTCGACTACATCAAGATAGACGGCAGCTTTATCCGGGAGCTCGTGCGAAATCCTGTCGACCAGAAGATGGTGAGAATGATCGGCGAGATCGGCCGGGCGGCCGGCATGAAGACCATCGCGGAATACGTCCAGACCGGTACTGCCTTCACCTTGCTCGGCAGGCTCGGTATCGACTACGCACAAGGTTTCTACATCGGCAGGCCGACGGCCACGCCGATCAGGAAAACCATGCCGGTGCCGATCGACGCGCGCCAGGCAAAAAGACGCAGGAAGGAAAACAAACGAGTCCGTCATAACACCCGTCCACGGCCTTTGTAATATTTGCAACCGCGCAGTCCTCGATACGCACGTGTGCGGGCGCGCCTTACCCATTGACCCATTGTCGAACCCGCCGGGAAGCAGCTCAGGACACTGGCACACTTGTTGCATCGCACTTTGACGATCAGCATGACTCACTGCAGGAGCCAGGTTCGTGCCGCGTGCACTCATTGTCGACGACGATATCGAAAACACCCTGATCCTGTCGCAGGTGTTTCGCGAATGCGGTTACTCACCGGAGACCGCCGAGAGCCTTCCTGAAGCAAGGGAAGCCTTGTTGCGCCATACGCCGGAGATCGCCATCCTGAATGGACACCTTGACGGCGACGATACGCTGAGGTTGCTGGAATCCATCGATCTGACCCCTGTCACGGAAATCTATCTCATGAGTGACGACCCGGCTATCAGGATCGCGCCGCGCGCGATACGCATCGGGGCGTCCGATTTTTTCCGTAAGCCGGTCAACCGCGATCGCCTGGCGCGAAACCTCCGCAACCTGTCGATGGAGGAGTCTTCGGACGTCACTTCAGCCAGTGCGGCGAGCGGCAGCGGCGATTCGCTGGTTGGCGCGTCGAGAGCAATGAAGCGTTTGTACCGGTTGCTGCGCAAGAGCGCACCGGGCGACGCCAGCATATTCCTGGCAGGAGAAAGCGGCTCCGGAAAGGAACTCGCAGCTCGTACGATTCACCAGTTGGGTGACAGGTCGCAGAACGATTTTGTGTCCCTGAACTGCAGCGCGATGTCCCCCGGCCTTCTCGAAAGCGAATTGTTCGGACACAAGAAGGGCAGCTTCCGTGGGGCAACTCGGGATCACCGGGGTTATTTCCAGCGAGCCTCGGGGGGCACCCTTTTCCTGGACGAAATCACCGAAATGAACGCCGGCCTGCAGGCAAAGTTGCTGAGGGTGCTGGAGTCGAACGAGATCCGGCCCGTCGGGAGCGAAAAGGACATTGCAGTGGATGCAAGGATCATTACGGCTACCCACATCGACCCTGAGGAAGCGGTCGAACGGGGCCGCTTGCGGGAGGATCTCTACTACCGTCTCGCCCAGTTTCCGATACGAGTGCCCGCGCTCCGCGAACGCGGGGACGATGTGCTTTTACTTGCGAACCATTTTCTTGCGGCTTGCAATGCCGAGGCCAATCAGGACAAAACGTTCAGCGCTCCGGCGTGCAGGGCATTGCAGTCTTACGGCTGGCCGGGCAACGTGCGCGAACTCAAGAGCGCCGTGCTGCACAGCCACCTTCTCGCCGGCAACGAAATCAAACTCGAAGACCTGCCCGGCAAAGTCTCGTCATCGAGCCCCGGGGATGACGATTTCATCCGCCTTTACGTCGGCACCCCTCTTGCCGAGATCGAGCGGCGCACCATCTTGTCGACGCTCGAGCATTACGAAGGCGACAAGAAGAAAACGGCCGATGTACTCGGTATCAGCCTGAAGACCCTGTATAACAGGTTGAAACAGTACAAAAGCCGCCGTTGACGCCCCTGCTGCCGGACGGGCTGTGCGTGACCCGCATCAGATCCATCCGCACTTTTGTAACGTATGCAGCCGCGCTGTAATTTTTTCCGGTATTTTCCTGCGCGATTCCCGTATGCGCTCCACGACGCCCTTGTGTCGCTGGCGCGATTCTTGCACCCGAATTAGCAGGAGATTCAATGTAGAAAATGCAATGAAGAGCGGACAAATACTCGTCATCAATGTTGCGTCGGTGCCGGAGCCTGAGTTGATGCGGCGCGCCCGGGAAGTCGCAAAGGCACTCGCCCACGAGCTGTTCATTTGTTGCTTGATCGACGATGCAGGACTGCCGCCCACGATGCCCGGGTTCTACGACCGGGTGGGTAAAGTGCGCAGGAAACTGATGTGGCGCTGCAGACATGCGCTGGAGAAAATTCTCGACGAGATCAACGCTTTCGATGTGGCCGCCAGCGGTGACGTCAAGCCCACCGATTCGGTGACGGATGCGACTCTGGATCTTGTGAGGCAGCATTCGCCCGCGTTCGTCATGATCAGCCGGAAGCGGCATACGCGGCTGGAAGAAGCGACTCTCTCCGGAGAAGACTTCCGCATTATCCGCTCCTGCCCCGTGCCGGTCTGGGTGGTCAACCCCGCGCACCGGCCGGGCGATAAAATCGTCGGCGCCGTCGACGGCTGCGGGCAGCCTGGCAACGGGGCAGCGCTCGACGAGAAGATCCTCGACAACGTGTCGCGGCTTGCGCAGAAGCTGGGCAAGGAAAATCACGCGTTACATACGTTCGGCCAAGCCGGGATGTCGCAGACTCTCGAGCCGGCATCGCACGACGCGGCCGGCGATATGGGCACGAGCCGTAATGACCGGCGCATGCGCCGGGTTTTCGACTTCGGCAAAGCGCACGGCGTGCCGCGAGAGCGCGTGCACGTTCACGAAGGCGATCTGGTCAAGGTCCTGGAAGAGATGTCGGAACCGATGAATGCCGACCTGATTGTGCTCGGCGCTCGCAGCCGCGGCAGGCTCAGGCGGATGTTGTCCGGGAGCGCTGCGGAACGCGTGGTTCAGCGGGTCAAGGCCGATGTCCTGATCCTGAAGGGTCCCGGTACCGAAGGCGCCATGGAGCGCAGGGGCCAAGTCCATTAGGTGAAAGCCGACAGGAGGAAAGAATGTTAACCGTAACCGACACCGTACTTGAGAAGTTCGACAAGGCAATTGCCAACGCACCCGATGCAGACACGGATGAAAAGTGCCTGCGCATCGTACGCAACGAGAACGCGGGTGGCTTGTCACTTGCACTGCAATCGCCGGCGCCGAACGATACGACTTACGAGTATGAAGGCCGCACGGTTCTGGCCGTGCCCAAGACTTACGCCGAGTTTTGCGCGGACAAAACGCTGGATATCGACGACGACGGCAGGCTGACACTCGGATAAGCGGCAGGGTGCCTGCGGCGGGCGCCTGACGCTCGTTGCGCTGCCTGTTACTCGCGCTCCGAAATAACGATATCGTCCAGGACGCCGCCCTGGTAGTCCAGTTCGATATCGCCGGCCGGATAGCGGCTCAGGGACAGTATGTACGCGAGGATGTCGACGTAATCCTTTCGCGGCAGCGCGCCGGGGTTGCTTTCCGGCATCGATGCGCTCATTACCGTGTAAAGAACGCCGAGTGGTTGCCCGTCCCAGGCCTTCAGTACCGGCCGGAAATATTTCTTGTCGTGGCATGTCAGGCAATGTTCCGCGTAGAGCTTTTCCCCCGCCTCCGCCTGTGCCTCGGTGTAAATCGCGTCATTGATGGTGCGCGGATCGGCGCTGGCGGTGCCGGCGGCGATGAGTATGCCCGTTGCGATGGCCAAGCGGATTGGTGACAGCATGTCGGATTCTTTTCAGCCCCACGGTGCAAATTGGCTGCGAGGCCCCGTCCCGGACACGGGACTTTTGCCGTTGTTCCGGCATGCTGCGAGCCCCGGCGTGGAGCCGGAGAGTACGCCGCAGACTGTCACTCGGGCAGCGCCATCGTGGTGAGCTTGCTGCCGGTCTGCAGTATCACGTACTGCCTGCCATCATGAACGTAGGTCATCATGCCATACGAACTCTCATCCGGAACCTCGACTTTACCTAATTGCCGGCCGCTCGACTTGTCGACTGCATAGAGATGCGGCGTGCCGTCGCTCGCATCAGCTGCATACATGAGCAGGTTCTTCGTGATCACCATCGGCGCAGCCGTTCCCGTGCCCGTATTCGGGATGTCCATATCTTTCAGTTGTGGATGATTCAGCACGATTTCCGGGGTCTCGCCGACAGGGATGTACCAGAGATGTTCGCCGGTGTTCATGTCGATGGCGGTGATACGGCTGTACGGAGGTTTGAACAGGTTGAGATCGTCCGGGCCTCGCACACCGAAACCGGTCAGCACTGCGTAGTCGGCAATGGTCGTTCCCGTCGGCTTGTCGATACGCGCGTCGCGTTCCGCGCCGGGCGCCATGACGCGCGTTGAACAATGCTTGCGCGACGTGACGTAGAGAATGCCGCTCGCCGGGTCGGCAACGGGAGGGCCGTCGATATTGACGCCGCCGATATCGCCAGGGCACCACAACGAGCCTTTCAAACCTTCGTCGTTGTCGCGATGGAGCGGGGGATTGAAAAGCGGACCGATCGCGTAGTCGGAAACGATTTCGATCGCCGCCTGACGCAGCCCGGGGGTGAAATCGATCAGGTCGTCATGGGTCAGTCCCTGGTTATCGTAGGGCGCGGGTCTGGTCGGGAACGGCTGCGTTTCCGACAACCGTTCGCCCGGAATTTTCGAAGCAGGCACGGGGCGCTCTTCGATCGGCCAGACGGGCTCGCCGGTTTCGCGGTTGAAGGTATACGCGAACGACTGCTTGGTCACTTGCACGACGATCGGGACTTGCTTGCCGTCCACGTTGACGTCGAGCAGGACCGGCGCCGTCGGCGTGTCGTAATTCCAGATGTCGTGATGCACCAGCTGGAAATGCCACGCACGCTTGCCTGTCTTGACATCCAGCGCGATCAGGCTGGTGCTGAAGAGGTTGTCGCCGGGGCGAAAACCGCCGTAGAAGTCCAGCGTGGCGCCGTTGGTCGGGATATAGACGAGGCCGCGTTCCTGGTCGGCCGACAACGGCGCCCAGGACGAGATATCGCCGGTCCATTTCCACGCGTCGTTCTCCCAGGTTTCGTGGCCGACTTCCCCCGGGCCCGGGAGCACCTTGAACTTCCACAGGAACTCGCCCGTCTTCGCGTCATAGCCGAGAATGTCGCCCGGAATGTTCTCGACGCGCGACTGGTTGTAACCCTGCTCGGCGGAGTTACCGACCACGATGACCCCGTTCACGACAATCGGCGGCGACGACGACGTGATGTAACCCTTCTCCAGCGAGATGCCGTCGTACGGGTCGTATTCGTGACCGAGGTCGGCCAGCAGATCCACGACCCCCGTTTTCGGAAAGCCGTCGATCGGCACCGGCTTGCCGAAGCCTTCGAGGGGCCGGCCTGTTTCCGCATCGAGCGCGGTCAGGAAGAACGCCGGCGAAATGATGTAGATAACGCCACGCCCGTCGATTTCCGCGTAAGCGACGCCCTTGCCGTAGTCCTGGCGCATCGAGTATTCCCAGCGCGCGGTATTGGGCTCGCGATACGACCAGAGCGTTTCGCCGCTGGCCGGATCGATGGCGACGACATGGCGCCGCGGGCCGGCCACGGTGTAAAGCTTGCCGTTGATATAGCTCGGCGTCGAGCGGCCGCTTTGCGCATTGAAACTGGCGCCGTCCCACACCCAGGCTTCCTCGAGATCGCCGAAGTTCGAGGCATCGATCTGGTCGGCCGGGGAATAGCGCGTATGCGCCGAGTCGCCGCCGAGGTAGTGCCACTCACCATTTTCCGTGCCGGGCGAGGCCGCTAGCGAAACCGCGCCCGTAAGAATCATCACCGCAACGAACACGACTGCCAGTCCATGCGAGCAACGCGTCGTTGCAACACTTCGATACTTCATACGATCTCCGTCTGATTCGTCAGCGACTTATATTACTCGGGCAACGCTACCGCGGTCAGCGTCGGCCCGGTCTGCAGTACCACATATTGCCTGCCGTCGTGCACGTAAGTCATCGTGCCGTAGCGCGTCTGGCCTGACACTTCCACTTTGCCGATGCTCTCGCCCGTCCGTTTGTCGACCGCAAAAAGATGCGGCGTACCGTCACTTGCCTCACTGGCATACATCAGGAGCGTTTTAGTGAGGGTCATGGGCGCGAGACGGCCGGTGCCGGTGTCAGGGATATCCATGCCCTCGAGGTCGGGGTGACTGAGGACCTGCGCAGGCGTCTCGCCGACCGGTATCCACCAAAGATGTTCGCCGGTATTCATGTCGATCGCGGTGATGCGGCTGTAGGGCGGCTTGAACAGCGGCAGGTCGTCCGGCCCCCTGACGCCGTCCGCCCGAAGCACAGCGTAATCGGAAATCGTGGTGCCGGTCGGCGCTTCGAGAATCGCATCCCGTTCCGCCCCCGGTGCGATGATGCGCGAGGTGCAACCCTTCTTTGAGGTGACGTAAAGGATGCCGGATTCGGGGTCCGCGGCCGATGGCCCGTCGATATTTGACCCGCCCGAATCGCCCGCACACCAGTACGCGGCCTTGAACCCCAGGTCGTTGTCGCGATGGAGCGGTGGGTGGAACAGCGGACCGATCTGGTATTCCTCCAGGTTGTCGATCGCGGCCTGACGCAGCTCGGGCGTGAAATCGACCAGGTCGTCGTGCGTCAGTCCCTGCATTTCGTACGGCGCAGGTCTGGTCGGAAACGGCTGCGTTTCGGAGAGCTTCTCGCCCGGCACCAGCGACTTCGGCACCGCACGCTCTTCGATGGGCCACAACGGTTCGCCGGTTACGCGATTGAAGGCATAGACAAAGGATTGCTTGGTCGCCTGCGCCACCGCCGGAACCGTCTCGCCGCCGATTTGCAGGTCCATCAGAACCGGCGCGGTGGGCGTGTCGTAATTCCAGATGTCGTGATGCACCAGCTGGTAATGCCAGGTGCGTTCTCCCGTTCGGGCGTCAAGCGCGATCAGGCTGGTGCTGAACAGGTTGTCGCCCGGTCGAAAGCCGCCGTAGAAATCCATGGTCGCGCCGTTGGTCGGAACGTAGACAATGCCGCGGTCCTGGTCGGCCGACAGCGGCGCCCAGGAGGATATGTCGCCGGTCCAGCGCCAGGCGTCGTTTTCCCAGGTGTCGTGTCCGAACTCGCCCGGCTGGGGCAGGACATTGAATTTCCACAGGAATTTGCCGGTTCGCGCGTCGTAACCGAGAATGTCGCCCGGTATGTTTTCGATGCGCGACTGGTTGTAGCCTTGTTCCGCGGAGTTGCCGACGACAATGACACCGTTCACGACGATCGGTGGAGACGAGGCGGTGATGTAGCCTTTCTCCAGCGGCAAGCCTTCGTAAGCGTCGTATTCGTGCCCGAGGTCCGCCAGCAGATCGACGACGCCGGTACGGGGAAATCCCTCGACAGGCACCGGCTTGCCAAAGCCTTCGAGCGGCTGTCCGGTCTCGGCGTCGAGCGCCGTCAGGAAGAAAGCGGGTGAAACGATGTAAATGACGCCGCGGCCGTCGACTTCCGCGTACGCCACGCCTTTGCCGTAATCCTGGCGCATCGAGTATTCCCAGCGCGCGGTGTTCGGTTCACGATAGGACCACAGCAGCTCGCCTGTGGCGGGATCGAGCGCAACGACGTAGCGTCTCGGGCCGGCGACCGTGTACAGCTTGCCGTTGATGTAACTCGGGGTAGAGCGACCGCTCTGTGCGGCGAAACTTGCACCATCCCAGATCCAGGCCTCTTCCAGTTCCTCGAAATTCGACGCATCGATCTGCGCGGCGGGCGAGTAACGCGTGTGCGCCGAATCGCCGCCCAGGTATTGCCATTGGCCGCCGCGGGTGCCCGGGCCCTCGGTGATGCCTTCGACAGAATCAGCCGATGTTGCCCGCGAACCCGATTCGGGACTGCAGGCGCTCGACAAAACGGCGGTCACAAGCGCTGTCGCCAGGATTGCAACAAGCGTAGCCGGTCGCGACAGGCCCGGAGCCGCAATGGCGTGCTTCATTCCGTTCTCCCCCTCGTATACGTAAACATCGCCGAGACACGATTCTGCTATTGCAGCCTCGTATGGCGGACTTGCCCTGTTGGCGGGATTGACAGGTTATTGACGGGACAGGACACTAACTATTGTCGTTATTGAACTCGAAAAGTGCAGTTCGGAAGGATACCTTAGGCCCGGTAGCAGTAAAACCGTTTCACCGAAAAGGATCGCCCATTCGATCCCGGCCGGTGGCATCCCTGAGGAATTCCATATCGTTGCAAAGTCCCGTCATCGTCATTCCCGGCATCACAGCAACAAGCCTGGTCGACCATTATCCGGTGAACGGCGATCGCATCTGGTCGATGGTGTTCGACAAGGAATATGAACGGGTCGCGCGCCATCCGGACGATCTCCGCTACGAAGCCATCGAGCCCGCCCATGTGCTCGCAGGAAAGCTCATTCCCGTTTACGACGATCTTATCAAGGCATTGCGGCACGAATTGTCGCCGCGGGCCGATCCGCGCAACATGCAAGAGAGCATCGAAGACACCCTGACGGAGTTCGTTCGCCTGTACGCTGTTGACACCAGGGCATCGAAGCGGCGCGAAAAAGCGGCGGAAACTTTGCGCAGTATGCTCAACATGGCCTTTGAGCACAGGCAGACGGTAATGAAATTCAGGACGGCGCTGGCAAACATGACACAATCGGACTGGCTGGTCATTATCGGCGTCGGGCAGCGCACACGCCTGCAACTCACCGTAACCCGGGACCGGCGCGGCCCGCGCTTCGTCATCGACGAGAACCAGCTCATCAACGAACTGGATGCGAGCCGTCCGGATTCGCAACGCACGGGAGACGGCACCGTCCCCCTTGCCGGAGCGGTACCGCCGTTTCTCCCGGCGACGAAGCCCGTCTGTGTCGTCGAGCCGGACCTGGGCCTGTTCGAGCTGCGCGACAGGCTGCTGGTCGAAATCGGCGGCTTCCACGGGTTGCTGCCGAGAGTAAATCTCGTGCAACGCCTCGTGACGAAACACCTGCTGCCGACGTATCGCGGTGAGGTCTGGGGCCGCCGCCTGCCGGGCTCGCAGACATGGAATCCGCCCATCGACGGACTTGCGGAAAAGTCCTATTAGCCGGACTGCCGAAAAGCGCGTAGCTGTGCTCGGCGCCGGCGTTATCGGCGTGGCCACCGCCTGGTACCTTGCGCAAACAGGTCGGCAGGTGACCGTTATCGACCGCGGCAACGACGTTGCGAGCGGCACGAGCTACGCGAATGCCGGGCAGCTCTCCTACAGCTTCACGGACGCCCTGGCGCGGCCCGAGTTCCTGCGCGAGCTGCCGGCCCTGCTGCTGGGTCGCGATCCGGGGATTCTCTTTCGCGCCCGGCCGAGTGCGGCATCGCTTCGGTGGGGGAGCGCTTTTCTGCGCCAGTGCACCACCGCGCAAGCTCGCAACAACACGATAGCGGTGCTGCAAATCGCCATGCGTTCAGCAATGTTGATGGATGAATTGCTGGAAGCAGTGCCGCTCGAATTCTCATTCGTGCGTGCCGGCAAGCTCGTGCTGTTGTCAGGGCCCGAGGAACTGGCAGCCGCCGGAAGGTCGGTACTCCTCAAGCAACAATACGGCTGCTCCGTTGAGGTTCTGACACGAGACGCAGCGCTGCAGGTCGAGCCCGCGTTGGCGGAGATGCGCGGGGATTTCATCGGCGCAATCTATTCCAGAAACGATCACGTCGCCGATGCGCGCGCGTTTGCCAGCGGCCTCGCCGATCGACTGCAGAAAGGCGGCGCAGCCGACTTCCGCCTTGGCGAGACGATAACGAAGCTCACTACAAGGGGCGACCGGATGCATTCGGTCATCACCGACCGGAACGAATACCCGGTGGATGCAGTCGTGGTGTGCCTCGGCACGGGGAGTCCGGAGCTGCTGCGCCCGCTTGGCGTCGACCCGGCGATCTTCCCGGTTCGTGGGTACAGCGTAACGCTGCCGATGGGCGAGCACACGCCATCGGCCAGCATTTCCGATCTCGGGCGCCGGATCGTCCTGAGCAGGCTCGGGGATTCGCTCCGCATTGCCGGCTTTGCGGACTTCGTCGACTTCGAGACGCGGCGCGACGAATCGAGAATCGATGCGTTGGTCGCGATTGCGCGCCGGACCGCGCCTTTCGCCGCCGACTACAGTGCCGCGGACATGCAACGATGGGCAGGATTCCGGCCGATGACGCCGGACGGGCGGCCGCGTGTCGGCCCGACCCGTATCGACGGCCTGTTTCTCAACACGGGCCACGGCATGCTGGGGTGGACGCTCGCCTGCGCTACAGGTCATGGCGTCGCGGAGTACGTCTCCCGACACCGCCAATAGAAAACTGTTGGAGCCCGCGAAAGCGGGCGAATAAACGGCGCCGGAATCGCCCGCTTTC
>JBBDXW010000045.1:0-7873 GCA_040902105.1 Woeseia sp. | reverse complement strand
GGGGCTCCAACGGGGCTTCGATTGTCGTGGTGAAATTCGCCGGCCGGAATCGACGCGTCAATTGTCGAGCACTGGAAAACGGCTCGCGATTCCGTCGCCGGTAAAGGCCGCGACCCATCCTTCGGGATTGTTGAACAGTCGTATCGCCGTAAACGACGGATTCGGGCCCATGTCGAACCAATGGCGCGTGCCAGCGGGCACCGAAATGAGATCGTCGCGTTCGCAAAGCGTGGAATAGACCTTGCCGTCCTTATGGATGACAAACAGGCCCTGCCCACGCACGAAAAAACGCACTTCATCTTCGCTGTGCGTGTGCTCCGCGAGAAACTTGTTGCGGAACGCATCCCTTTGCGGGTGATCGGGATGCATGCTGACGACATCGCAGGTCTGATAACCGCGCTCGTCGATCAGGCGGTCGATCTCCGGCCGGTAGGCTTCGGTAATCGTGTCGTTGTCCGCATCTGCCGCCAATTCGCGATTCGCGCTCCAGCGTTCGAAGCGAATGCCGGCCTCGCCCAGTTTCGCAGCGATTCGGTCGAAGTCGGAGGACTCGAAAATTGCCCGGTCCGGTTCCGTTTCCGGGTAAACAGTCAACTGGCTCATCGCCACTCTCCATCGTTCCGCGTGCCGTACACAGTAACCCCAATGTAGCAAAAAACAGTAAATGTTCTTGCTACATTGGGGTCAAATCAATACTTCACCGAAATCATGAGCGATCGTGTGCCGTCCGGCCGGCAGGTTGCCGTTGCGTACGACCTGCACGGTCTGCATGCCAGCGGATGCAGCGGCGTCCAGTTCTTCGGTGAGGTCCGACAGAAACAGTACCTCGACGGGCGGCCGTCCGATGAGCTCGCAGATGGCCCGGTACGACGCGCTGTCGCGCTTCCCACCGACACGGGTGTCGAAGTATCCGCTGAAAAGCGGCCGCAGGTCGCCCGCATCGCTATGGCCGAACAGGAGCTGCTGCGCCTTGACCGAGCCGCTCGAGTAAACGTACAGCGCGATGCCGCGATCCCGCCATTTGCGGAGGTTCGGCGCACAGTCGTCGTAAACGTGCCCGGTGAAGGCACCGCTTGCATAACCGTGCTCCCACACGTAACCCTGCAGGGACTTGAGCGCCGTCGTCTTGCGATCTTCGCCAATCCACTGCAGCACCACCTCGATAAGCCTCTCGACATCCGCATCCGGTTCATCGATTTCGCGCCTGATGTCGTCCAGCAAGCGGGCGATTTCAGGGTCGGATCGATGCGAGCGCAGAAAATCCGGCAGGGCGCGGGCCGCATACGGGAACAGCAGCGTGCGCACGAAGTCGATCGAGCTCGTCGTTCCTTCAATGTCCGTGACGATCGCTTTGATGGCCGTCATCGGTTCAGCAATCGCTCCTGCAAGGTGCACGACAGCAGGAACTCGAATCCCTCGATATGTCGCTGCGCCTCGGTGAGGCTTGTGCCCCAGGCGTAAAGTCCGTGGCCGCGCACCAGGAAGCCCGGCACGGACAAGGTTCCGTCCGCGGCACGGCGACGCACGGCATCGGCGAGTACCGACATATCCTGGGTGTTTTCGAACACCGGCAGCGCGACCATGGCGTCGTGCGAGCCGATACCCGCGATGGCCTTTTGCATTTCGAAGCCGCTGAAGTCGAGTTCGGCCCCGGCAATACGCGAAAGCACCGTCGCGGCAACGGAGTGGGTGTGCAGCACGGCAGCGATTCGGTCATCGAGCCGGTACAGGCAGGTGTGCAGCAACGTTTCCGCCGATGGTTTGAAGCCTTTGTCGCCATTGGCGGCCGGCACGCCGTCGAGGTCGCAAAGCATCAGGTCGTCCACCGCAAGCTTCGTCTTGTCCTTGCCCGATTGCGTGATCAGGCAACGCGAAGCGCCCGCGCGTACGGAAAAGTTGCCGCTGGTGGCAAGGCACCACTGGCGCTCGCCAAACAGGCGGCACAGCTCGCGCAGTGCTTCGGCCTGTTCGGTGAATCGATTCGTGGACATCATTGCAGGAAAGCCGGAGGTACCGGCTATTCGACGAGATCAGACGGCAACATCGGGGACGAGAGCATTCTTTCAAACCGTTGCCAGCGCCTGTCCTGCACAGCCTGCCCGCCTGGGGGACCGCCCGTGGAAGAAGCTGCGGGGTCACGCTCGACGTAAGCCCGCACCAGATCCTCGCCCAGATTGTAGTTGATCACGTAACTGCGGTAGGTATCGAAAAAATCGACTCGTTGACGAGCTCGATCGGGCGAGACCAGGGTGTAGTCGACCAGCCATTGCACGGCCTGGTCCCGGTCGATGTCGCCGTTGAGATAGTCGCGCGCGGCCTCGTTGCCGGCATAACTCAGTTGTTGCAGCAGTTCCAGCAGCGCGTAATAACGGTCGGCGTCATCCGGACCGAGACCGGCCAGCGGGAACAACCGTTCTTTCTCGAACCGCAGCCGCTCGTCGCCGGGAAACGCCAGTTCGATGCCGTAGTTGCCGCTTCCCTCCGCAATGAGCGACTCGGGACTGAACAGCGGATACAGGGTGAACTCGATCCATCCGCGGCCTTCGACCAGGTTCTTTTCCAGCAGCACATTGAAGGTGTGGTGCCCCGGATAGCCTTCATGGCAGCCCAGATCGACCGCACGGCTGATAAAGATCGGCAGGTCGGTGTTGATCTGGATCAGGCTTTGCGACTGCCCCTGATACCAGTTGTATCCTGACCACGGTTTGTCGGTGACGTATTCCAGGGTGAAGGACTCTTCCTGCGGAAGATCGATGTGCTCCAGGGTACGCCGCCGGCATTCGACGATGGCCGCGTCGAAGACGGCGCCGAGCCTGTCCGCGGGAATGACGAACTGCTCCTGAAACGCGTTGACCCGTGACGCGAGGCTGCCGTCGCCCGGTAACAGGTCCTCGATCCTGCCCAGTATCGCTTCGAAGTGCGCCGCATCGTAATCCGGCGCGGTGACGCCGAACAGGCGCCTGGACTCTTCGTCGAAGGTGAACGCCGCGCCGTCGTTTTCAGAAACGATGTCAACTCGCGTCGACAGGGCGGAGAGCCTGTGACTCAAGCCGTCGATGCGCGCCAGCTGCATCCGGTTGGTCCGGTTGCCGGGCCAGTCCAGCACCCGTCCCGCCAGCACCGAGGCTTTCTCCCCGATCTGTTGCAGCGGGAGCTGCGCTTCTTCGGCCGTCTGGCGGAAGGATTCGGGTCCGTAGTAGGCATCGACATGATTGCCATCGTGGAGCCCCATCGCAAGCTCGAGGACCAGGTAATCCCCGGCGATGTCGTCGAGATCCGGGGCGAAATCCTCGCGGTATTCCTCGCCGCATCCGGACAGTGCCAGGCAGGCGGCGATGCAGGCAACCAGGGCAACGGGGCGGACACTCATCACAGGGCTCCATGAAGCGGAAGGCCACAGAATAGCAGCCCGGGCGCGGCCTGTTCCAAAAGATAAACCTGTTAGGATGTTCCGTGTCGAATGAACGTGGCGCCGAACCGGCGCAGTCCGTGACGGGTGTTTCGTAATGCGCAAAGACACATATCAATGGCTTATTCCCGCGTTGCTTGCGCTGGGTGTTGCAGGCGCGCTGTGGTTCTACTGGGGGCAGAGCAGGCAGCAGGACCGCAAGTTAGTGGAGCCGGCCACACCTGCGGTGGAAGCCCCAGAGGAGGTCCGGGAAGGGCCGGAACATCCGCTTGAGACCACCCGTGACACTGCCGCAGCGGAGCCGCAGTTGCGCCCGTTGCCGCCGCTCGACGAAAGCGACGAGTATTTCAAACTGGAACTTTCGGACCTGTTCGGCGAAAGCCTCGACAATCGGCTTGCCGACAGCGGATTGATAGAACGTATCGTTGCGACCGTGGACAACCTGCCGCGCGAGCAGATTGCGGAGCGCATAAAACCAATGGCCGGAGCGCCCGGACCGTTCATCGTCAAGAACGGCGGGAAGGAGGACGAATTCATTCTCGACCCGGAGAACTATCAGCGCTATGAAGCCCTCGTAGACCTGGTTGCGAAAGCAGAGCCCGCCGAGCTGGAGGAGCTTTACCGACGGTTTTATCCCCTGTTTCAGAAAGCTTATGTCGATCTCGGCTATCCGCAGGGTTACTTCAATGACCGGGTCATCGAAGTCATCGATCACCTGCTGGAAACCCCGGAAATCGACGGGCCGGTCCTGCTGCGGCGACCGCATGTTCTTTACGAATACGCAGATCCGGCGCTGGAAGAGCTGTCGCCGGGCCAGAAACTCCTGCTGCGCATCGGCAACGAACACGCCGCAACCATCAAGGCAAAACTGCGAGAATTCCGTGGAAGAATAATTATCCCTTAAAGCAGCGTCTGCAAGGTCGAATTCGTTTGGCGACGTCGAAATCAAGGTACGCCCGAGGTTGTGCAGAGCCTCCTCAGGACACCAGCATGCACGATCGGGTCTTCAGGATTCGCCTTCGGAAAACCATGGCCGCGTGATGCCGGTGTTATATTCGTTCCGGTCGAACGCCTTGGAAGAATAATCAATTGTCGTTGTCACATTGCCTTAGTCATTTGTCCCTGGTTTTGAAGAGGGGATTTTTCATGCGGTTTCTGCTGCTGGTGCTGCTCATTCGCGGCGCTCTCGTATTCGCGGCCGACGACCACGATCGTTTGCTTGGCTTCGACGACGCGGGGAGCGACTCGGAACGGGCTCTCGAAGCACAATTCGACGAGCACTTGAGCGCCGCCGAGCAGGACGAGTGGCTCAAACGGCTGTCGGCAAGGCCGCACCACGTCGGCTCCACCGCGGGCAGGGAGAACGCGGAGTTCATCGCCGGATTGTTCGAGTCATGGGGCTTTGATGTCGACATCGAGGAGTATGAAATTCTGCTGCCGACACCCAGAACCCGTGAACTGGAGCTGCTTGCACCGCATACGTTCGAGGCCTCGCTTGCGGAGGACTCGCTCCGCGAGGACCCGAGCACGTCCGTACGCGATGAGCTGTTGCCGCCCTACAACGCGTTTTCGACAGACGGCGAGGTTGAAGGCGAACTCGTGTTCGTCAACTACGGTATCCCCGAAGATTACGAGTTGCTCGAGCGTTACGGCATCGACGTGACCGGAAAAATCGCCATTGCGAAATACGGCAAGTCATGGCGCGGCATCAAGCCCAAGCTTGCCGGCGAAAAAGGTGCGATCGGCACGATCATTTATTCGGATCCGGCAGACGATGGTTACGCCGTCGGTGACACGTACCCGAAAGGTCCTTACAAGCATGAAAGCGGCGTGCAGCGGGGCTCCGTCATGGACATGCCGACTTACCCCGGCGACGTACTGACACCGGGAATCGGCGCGACGAAAGGCGCGAAACGGCTGGCGATCGAGGACTCGCCGACCATTACCAGAATCCCGGTATTGCCGATATCGCAGCGTGACGCGTTGCCCCTGCTCTCGGCAATGGGCGGCGAGGCGGTACCGGAGGAGTGGCGCGGCGCGTTGCCGATCACCTATCACCTGGGTCCCGGACCGGCGCGGGTGCGGCTTAAAGTCGATTTCAACTGGGATCGCGTCACCGCGTATAACGTCATTGCCCGCCTGGAAGGCGCCACGTATCCGGACGAATGGGTGCTACGCGGCAACCATCACGACGGCTGGAACCATGGAGCCGCCGATCCATCGTCGGGCATGGTGGCGATGCTCTCCGAAGCTAAATCGATCGGCGCGCTGGCAAGAAGTGGCAAGAGGCCGGCGCGAACGATTGTCTATGCGGCCTGGGATGCCGAGGAACCGGGCCTGATCGGGTCGACCGAATGGGCCGAACACCACGCCACTGAATTGCGCGAGCATGCGGTCGCCTACCTCAATACAGACGGCAACAGTCGCGGCTTTGTCGGCATCGGCGGAAGTCACGTGCTCGAACGCTTCTTCAATCAGGTCGTCGAAGACGTTACCGATCCGCAAACCGATATGACGCTGAAAGAGCGCGAACGCAGCAATCTGATGGTCAATGCGTCGGACGAGAAAGCGCGGAAAGAGGCTGAGGAACGGGATGACCTGCGTATTTCCCCGATGGGTTCCGGTTCCGATTACACGCCGTTCCTGCAACACCTGGGCATCGCGTCGGCAAACCTCGGATTCGGCGGCGAAGGCGGGGATGGCAGTTATCACACCCTCTACGATACCTACGAGCATTACACCAAATGGGTTGACCCGGGCCTCGTTTACGGCGTCGTGCTGTCGCAGGTGGCGGGCCGCGCGACCCTGCGCCTGGCAAATGCGCCACGCCTGCCGTTCGAATTCAGCGGATTCGCGGATAACGTCAAACTGTATGTCACTGAGCTCGAGGAGCTTGCCGACACCCTGCGCAAGGACACCGGGCGCAGCAATCGTCTTCTGGAAGAGGGCAGATTCGCAGCCGCGCGCGATCGGACGACGACGCTCGGGCCGCCTGCGCACGAAGAGCCGGTACCGTACTTCAATTTCGCCCCGCTCAGAAACGCGCTGGAGCGGCTGCAGGAAGCGGCCGCTGAATACGGCGAAGCGGTGGCCGGGAGTACGTTGCATTCCGAAGAAATCAACAGGCTCCTTTACACGAGCGAACGCGTCCTGACGCGCGAGGAGGGCCTCGCCGGGCGCCCGTGGTACAAACACCACATCTATGCTCCGGGTTTTTATACCGGTTATGGCGTCAAGACAATTCCCGGCGTCCGGGAGGCGATCGAGCAAAGAGAGTATGACGCGGTTGATCCGCAGATCGCACTGGCCGCGGAAGTCCTTGACGATATGGCGGCCCGCATCGAGACGATTTCGGCCAGGACGATGGCCGATGGTAAGGAACAATGATTCGATCGATCATAAAGCTCGCGCTTTGCGCTTCATTCCTCGCGACTGCAAGTGTCCACGCAGGTCCCGGAGACGACGTCGCCGCGCTGCCGGAAGGCGCGCAGGCCATTTCCCTGTTCGGCGAAGCGCTGGTGTCCCTTGCGCCTGATCGGGAAACGCTCGACAAGCTGAATACGGCCAGGGCCGAATACGAGCGGGATCCGACCGATGCCGACAACATCATCTGGTACGGCAGGCGCATGGCTTACACCGGCGACTACCGGGAAGCCATTCGCATATTCTCCGAGGGTATCGCCAGGCATCCGCAGGATGCGCGCATGTATCGACACCGCGGTCACCGCTACATTTCAGTTCGCGAGTTTGACGGCGCGATCTCTGATCTTGAGCACGCAGCGCAGCTGATCGAAGGGAAGGAAAACACAATCGAGCCGGACGGTTTGCCGAATGCACTCAATATCCCGGTCAGCACCCTGCACGGCAATATCTGGTACCACCTGGGCCTTGCCTACTACCTCAAACACGATTGGCAAAGCGCCTACCGGGCCTACCAGGCCGGCTTCGAGACGGGCAGCAACGACGACAACCGGGTGTCCACAACGCACTGGCGCTATATGATCCTGCGCCGGATGGGGAAACTGGAGGAAGCGGAACGTGCGCTCGACGGGATCTCCAAAGACATGAGCGTCATCGAGAACACGGTCTACCACCGGCTTTGCCTTTTCTACAAGGGCGAGCTGTCGCTCGAAGAAATGACCGCAGAGGATGCCGACAGTCCGACCGGCGCTGCCGGCGCCTATGGCGTTGCAAACTGGTTCTATTACAACGGCAACAAAGACGAGGCGCGAAAGCGCATGGAGCAGCTGGTGAGCAGCGGTGGCTGGGACTCGTTCGGCTACATTGCCGCCGAAGCAGATCTCGCCTCGATGGACGTCGTGTCGACGGCGAGCCGCGCAATTCGGTAGGCGCATCACGCTGGCGCGCATTGTTCATGAACGGGTTAAGGCCGGTGGTTAGCGGAGTCCCGCTTGGGGGGAGGGCTTTCCAGGAACGCCGTGAACCCATCCATGGGGGCTTCGC
>JBBDXW010000044.1:0-24079 GCA_040902105.1 Woeseia sp. | reverse complement strand
GGTGTTCCACGAGCGAGTTTCCCGTGTCTGAGCACGTGGAATACCCCCGGACGGCGCGCCTGCGTCGCCAAAAGACGTGATCAGGCTTTGGATGCATCGCCCGCGCCGTGTTCCCCGTATTGTCCGCTTCGCCGGGTGAGCCTGCCCGCGATCAGGCCGCTCACGAGCAGGAACACGGACATCGAGAACAGGAACTCCGGAAAGCTCCGGGTTACCCCGCAGTAAAATGACGCGATGATATTGAATGCCTGAAACGAATTGATCACCTTACTCTTGCGCTTGACGATTTTCGGAAAACGCAAGGTCGATACCATCAGGAGCGCGAGCGCGACCATCAGCAGCGGCAGATATACATGCAGCGGCAGCGACCCGGCGATGCCATCGTAGCGGCTGAGCAGAATCACGGCGGTCGCCGTCAAACCGCCCCCGGCGGCGGTAATGGGCACGCCGCTGAACCAGCCTTTAACCGGCTTTTGCGACGAGAGATTGAAACGCGCAAGCCGCATCGCCCCCGCGAGGACGAAAATGCCGACCGACGCCAGCAACACCTGGAACCAGCCGGTATCGGGCGCGATGCCGCCGAGCCGCATCCCCGTCTCCAGCACCAGCATGCCGGGCGCGACCCCGAAGGCCACCAGGTCGGCCATCGAATCGAACTCGGCGCCGAAACTGGACGTCGCTTTGAGCAGCCGCGCCGTCAAACCGTCCATGACGTCGAGCAGTCCGCACCAGACGATCATCCACGCGGCCATTTCCAGCTCGCCGAGATGACCGGTCACGATCGAGCCGAGACCGAGCAACAGGCTCAGTGCGGTAAAGCTGTTCGGCACGGTGTAGCGAATTTTGCTCAATGAAATTGCTCTTCCTCGTCCGGCACTGTGCGCGGTATTGCGCACGTTATAACCCACCTTATCGCGAAAATCGTCTGCCGCCCGAAATCCCGACCGGCCCCCGGGGCAGCACCATCTGCATCGTTACCCCGTCACGCAGCACGTCGAGGACCACCTGCTCCCCGGGTTGGCCTTGCAGGGTCGCATGCGTCAGGTCCGACATGCTGAATATTCTCTCGCCGTCATAAGTCATGATCTGATCGCCGGGCCTCAGGCCCGCTCGTTGTGCAGGCGAGTTCTCCAGGACATTCGACACCGAGATGCTGGTGGATCGGCCGGTCGCGTCCAGGTAGCGTTCGTAGTCCGCGTCTCCGAGTTCCGACCGCAGCGCGTCACTCGCCGCGGTCCGGCTCTGGTAGAAGTCCATCAACTCACCCGAACGCTCGGCATCGAAGCGCGCCTGCAGCATCTCCATCTGTAACTGCGACTCGCGCTGCACGATCCACTCGGCCTGCCCTGGTGCAAAACCCGCCTCCAGTAGCCGGGCAACGATGCTATCGCCCCGGTTCCGCCTCGATCCGCCGGGGGCGGTCTCTACTCGCTCCACGGATGACGACGATGCGTCGGCCGCGACCTCCGGTGAGCGCTGTGCCGTAACCGCGTCGATTTCTTCCGTAAGGACAAACAGCTCGTCCTGCAACAGCTGGCGCGCGTAGCGCTCGTCGCTCACCGCCTGTTCCAGCGCACGAATGCGCTCTTCGAGCGGCGCCGACCGCTCGAATGATGACGACGCCGAATCGGCCCGAAGCGCAGAATCCGCATTCTTCCGGCTGCCTTCGCTTTCATCATCCATCCAGCGGGCGCCCGCAAACGCGCCGCTGACGGCCGCGACTACTGCAATGATAGCAATGGCTTTTCGCTGCACTGTCCCCACTCGAGTCCAAAAGCCGAACCACACGGCCTGGATAGGTTCGATTGTAGCGCGTCGCTGCAGTTCCATGCTCCTGGTGGCCTGTAACGGAGGAATTATCTTTTACAGCACCCATGAACTAAAATGACCGGGATAACAAGCAGGTAGACCAGTGAGTAAACTGCGCATATTCATTTCGTCTCCCGGCGATGTTTTTGAAGAGCGGGCGATTGCCGAGCGCGTAATTCAGCGTCTGCAGAGCGAATACGTTGGCCGTGTCGTGCTCCAGCCGGTTCTCTGGGAGCACGAACCGCTGGTTGCAACCGCGAATTTCCAGGAGCAACTCGTTCGTCCGTCGGAAACCGATGTCGTCGTCTCGATCCTGTGGTCGCGCCTGGGCACTCGTCTGCCGCGCGGTTTTACCCGCGAGGACGGCTCGCGCTACGACTCCGGCACCGAATTCGAATTCGAAGACGCGATTGCAGGCTTCCGCGAACGCGGCAAGCCGGATCTGCTCGTGTACCGGAAAACAGCGCCGCCGTCCGTGCGGCTCGACGATGAAGCCGAGCTGCTCGCGCGCCTGCAGCAAAAGAAGAAGCTCGACGATTTCGTTACCCGCTGGTTTCACGACAAGGGTGAAGGCACGCTGATCGCGGCATTTCATGCTTTCGAATCGCCAAGCGATTTCGAAAATCTGCTGGAAGCTCATCTGCATAAACTGATCGAACGGAAATTGCCGGATGCGCTTGCCCGTGCCGACGACGTCCCCGCGGTCTGGAAAAAAGGCTCGCCGTTCCGCGGACTGCATGCGTTCGAATTCGAACACGCTCCGGTGTTCTTCGGCCGGACCAAAGCGGTTTCGGACATCCTGCAGGCACTGCGCGAACAGGCAGCGGCGGGCCGTTCATTCGTGCTGGTGCTCGGCATGAGCGGGGGCGGCAAGTCATCGGTCGTGCGCGCCGGCGTGCTGCCGATGCTGATGCAGCCGGGCGTCATCGAAGGCGTTGCCTTGTGGCGGCGTGCCGTGTTCCGTCCCGGCGACACGCCGAACGATCTCTTTACTTCGCTCGCCTCGGCGCTTCTTCGCGATCATGCGCTGCCGTCGCTCGATGCGGATACCGAGGGACCCGGCGCCCTCGCCCGCGTGCTGCGCGAGTCGCCGCATTCGGCGGTGCAGCTCATCAAGGGCGCTTTGGACGCCGAATCCGCAAAGCTTGACGCGAAACGCACCAGAGACCTCGGCAAAGTCCAGTCACGGTTGGCGCTGGTCGTCGACCAGATGGAAGAGATGTTTACGCAGGACGGCATCAACGCCAAGGACCGCAGAGCATTCGCCAATACGCTGGATACTCTCGCGCGTTGCGGCCGGGTGTGGATCATCGGCACCCTGCGCAGCGATTTCTATCCCCGCCTTACGGAATTGCCGGTCATCTGTGCACTGAAGGATGGCTCCGGCCAGTACGACCTGATGCCGCCGGTGTCGAGCGAGATCGGCCAGATGATTCGACTGCCGACGCGCGCGGCGGGCTTGAGATTCGAGGAAGACCCGGCGAGCAGCGTACGCCTTGACGACATGTTGCGTGACGCGGCCGCGGAGCGTCCCGAACTATTGCCGTTGCTGCAGTTTACGCTCGAGGAACTTTACCAGCGACGAACCCCGAACGGCATCTTGACTCTCGATGCGTACCGCGAACTCGGCGGCGTCGAGGGGTCGCTTGCGAAACGGGCCGAGACGGTATTTCAGGAACTGCCCGCCGACGTGCAGGCGGCCCTGCCGAGAGTGCTCAATGCGCTCGTCAGCATCGAGCAGGACGGTCACGAGGCCATCGGGCGCAAGCGCGCTCCGTGGAAGGATGTAACCACCGCCGAGGGTCGTTCTCTGCTCGAGACGTTCGTGGCGGCGCGCCTGTTTGTCACCGAACTGTCCGACGACGGCAGCGCCGTCGTTACCGTCGCCCATGAAGCGTTGCTGTGGCACTGGCCGCGCGTGCAGGAGTGGGTCGACCAGAATCGCGACAATCTGCGCATTCGTGGCCGTATTGCCATTGCCGCCGCGCGCTGGACCGCGGAGAAAAAACCCTCCGACCTGCTGTTGCCGCGGGGCAAGCCGCTCGGCGAGGCCGACACTCTCATGCAGCAGGGCATCGAGCTCGATGCCAGGGAACACGAGTTCATACACGCGTCGCTTGCCAAGGCAAAGCGGACGCAGCAACTCAAAGGGGCGATTGTCATTACCCTTGCGGGACTTTCCATCCTCGCGGGAAGCGCCGCGTTTCTCGCCCAACAGCAACGTAACCTGGCGATGGAGGCAAGTGATCGTGCGGAAGTCGAGGCAGAAACAGCGCGCCAGACCACCGACTTCATGGTCGGCCTCTTCGACGTCCTGGATCCCGGCGAGGCGCGCGGCAATACCGTGACGGCCAGGGAAATCATGGACCAGGGTGCGAAACGGATAGAGCAGGAACTGGTCGGCCAGCCAGCCACCCAGGCGACGCTGATGGAGACGATGGGCACGGTGTACATGAGCCTTGGCTTGTACGACCAGGCGACATCGCTCCTGCAAAGTGCGCTGGACAAACGCAAGACGCTTTACGGCGACAGGCACCTCGAAGTCGCCCGGTCACTGCACCGGCTCGGCGAAGTCCTGAAGCTCAAGGCCGAGTACGAGCCGGCCGAGTCGATGTATCGCGATGCACTGGCGCTGCGTCGCGAAATGCTGGGCAATGAGCACGTGGATACGGCACGCAGCATATACGAGCTCGCCGATCTGCTGGGTCGAAAGGGGGAATTTTCCGCCGCCGAGCCGCTGTTCCGCGAGGCGCTGGCTCTGCAGCGGCAACTGATTGGCGAAAAAAGCAAGGAGGCTGCGCAAAGCCTGGAAGGCCTCGCATTGAACCTGTACGACCAGGGCAACTACGGAGATGCCGTTCCGCTGCTGCGAGAAGCCGTCGCAATGCAGCGTGAGCTGCATGACGGACCGCACCCCGACCTCGCCGAGGGCCTGAATAACCTTGGCTTTGTCATCAGCGAGGTCGGCGAATACGCGGAATCGGAGCAGCTGTTCCGCGAGGCCCTGGCGATGAAGCGCGTGTTGTATCCCGGAGATGCACACCCGGAGATTGCCATGGGGCTGAACAATGTTGCGTTCGTGCTGCATGACCAGCACAAATACGACGAGGCCGAGGAACTGTACCGCGAAGCTATCGACATGCAGCGGAAACTGCTCGGTGACGACCATCCGGATGTCGCGATGGCACTTAACAACCTTGCATTTCTGACGTATGAGAAGGGCGATCTGGATTCCGCGATTGCAATGTCGAGGGAATCCCTCGACATGTATCGGCGAACGGTCGGTGACGAGCACCCGTCTGTCGCGAGGAGTATGAACAACCTGGCCATGTGGCTGATGGAAGATAACGACTACGCATCGGCCGAACCACTTCTTCGCGAAGCGCTCGAACTCCGCAGGAAGCTGCTGGGGCCGGAGCACGCCGATGTAGCCGGCAGCATGACCCTGCTCGCAGCCCTATTGGTCGACACGGAACGCTATGAGGAGGCGCTGTCGCTTGCTTCCGGCGCGAAGGCGATCTGCATCGAAGCGCTTACTGCCGGTCACTGGCGTACAGCCACCGCCGCCAGTGCTGAAGGAGCGGCGCTCACGGGGCTGCATCGGTACAACGAGGCGGAAAAGTTGCTGCTCGAGAGTTTCAACGTGCTACGCAGCGCCACCGGCGCTTTGCCCTTCTATACATCGAATGCGACTCGCTGGCTGGCGAAGCTGTACCAGACGCTCGGTCAGCCTGCAGAGGCCGCAAAGTACCTTGCCATGCGCGCGGAAAGGGAAAATCGCCGGGATTGACCGTCGCTGAAACCGATCAGCAATGCCTGTCCGCAGCCTGTCATTTACATAATGTTTATAGAAGCGGGAACCCTAGTTGCTGCCAACTCGTTTCAAGAGTATTGTGCTCAACGAACACGCAATGCCCGGCAGAACAACAAATAACGGCGCAATTGCATACAGATAACTATAACGAATTGGCCTCCAGCCTGCGACGTTGTAACCGGCAACCGACGGAAACAAATTCACACACAGATTGTGGGCTTTTTCGCTCACCGCTGAACGCTCGGTGATTTGCGATTTCTTGGGGAACTTCGATGATATTGAGAACGATAGGAAAAACTGCGATTGTCCTGGCTTGCGCATTCATGCCGGCAACCCTCCTTGCTGCACCCGTTTACGGCCCGATCGACGAATTCGACGGCCGACACTACCAGGTTGTTGTGCATAATGGCGTCAGCTGGGCGAGCGCGAAAACAGCGGCTGAAGCCCAGACTTTCGAAGGGGTTGCGGGACACCTGGCAACGCTTACGTCAGAGGCCGAGGACATATTCGTCGAATCACTCCGCAGCGGTGCCGGACTGAGCAACGCGGAGGTCTGGGTCGGCGGATCCCAGCAATCGTGCATCCCGGAGGCACCCGGATGCGGCTGGCAATGGCTGAATGATGAGGGTCCGATTTCCACGCCGCAGGAACCGCTCCTGTCGTACTCGAACTGGCTGGCCAATGAACCGAATGACAACACTGGCCCGGGGAGCGAGCAGCATCTCGGCATCGGACTGGGTGATGTCTTCGGCTGGAACGATGAGGGCGCCCTCGGCAATATCGGCGGCTACGTCATCGAGTACGATACCGCGACTATCGTTGACCCGGTCTTGTGCCTGAGTGGCGGTCCCGGCTGTGAGACGACCGCCGGCCAGACCATGACTCTCCCGCCGGTCGTATTGCAGGAGGATGCCTCGATCGGCGTGAGGACCTTCGAGTTCACCGATAATCCGTCGCGCTGCGGCGTCAGTCCGCTGGTTCTGTTCGGCGGCACCGACCTGAGACCCGATCTCATCATTCCGCCGTACCTCTGCGGCTCGCCGAAATTCATGGTGGTCGAGGTCGATACCGAGGGCTTCGAAATTGCCCAGGGCACGATACTGGTCGAAAACGAACCCGCAGATGCATTGCCGGGCAATCTGTATGAGTGCACCGGGCCGATCGTCGAGCCCCCGTTGCCGGATCTGGATCCGCAACACAGGGACGTCGTGGCCTGGCAGGCAACCGACCACACGGCCATGCTCGAGAATGACCTCGGAGCCACAGTGAGTAGTGTCTTCGCCGGTGCGCTAGGCGAGTTCACGTTCGAGTGCGGCAGCTCGCGCGGCAAGATCAAGAGCGCGTCGTACTACGTCATCGGCCTGCACATCGACTTTGGTCCCGGCTTCGAGCTCGAAGCGAACGCGGCAGGTAACCACGCCATGTTTGTTGCGCTGACCCGTTACAAACTGCTGTTGCTGCGGGCTTCGGTCGTGGAATCGAAACCTGCGCTGAAGAAAATCGTCTTCACGGCGTTGCAGCTGCTGGCCAATACCGCGATCAGGCTGCACGATCGTGGCAGGTACGAGGCTGCTCTCGCGACTATAAAGCTGTTCCTGCTCGGTGCCGAGAATGTCGCTTACACGCCGATCCCCGGAGAGAATTACAACGGCGAGCACCTGATGCGCGGAAGCAATATCGAATTCATGTACGAGGAAAAAGTCATACCCTTCGCGCTATAGGGAGCCTCTGCACAAGTCACTGTAGGAGCCGGCCATTGCGGGCGACCTGCGCGGCGACTGGTGAAGCGGATGGGTCGCCCGCGAGGCGGGCTCCTGCAGGCCAGACAATCTGGTTGCCGGGTCGAAGGAATTTCAACGGCGTATCCGGACTGAACCGGAATTCGAATCCCCGCGCCGTCAGAGCGGACGGAATGGAGCTCCGGAGTGTAATATCGGCTGATGAAACGGTCAGCATCCACTTCGTAGCCACCACGCTCCATGGAGACGAGCGACGCTGGCGGCAGCGCTGACAGAATCGAAAACAAGAGTCAGTTCGCGCTGCCGCTGGTGATCGCGGTGACCGGCCACAGGGATCTCGTCGCGGAAGAGATTCCGGCTATTCGCCGCCTCGTAAAAGATCTCTTTATCGACCTCAATAAACGACACAGCGACCGCACGTTGCGTGTCATGTCGGCGCTCGCGGAAGGCGCCGATCGACTGGTGGCCGAGGAGGCTTTGGCACTCGGCCTCGAACTCGTCGTCCCGTTGCCGATGGTGCGGCGTCACTACATCCAGGATTTCGAAACGGAGGGTTCTCTCGCGGAGTTCGACTCCCTGGCGAGCAAGGCGGCCGAGCTTTATGAACTTCCGCTGGCCGACGGCGTCGCACCCGAAGACCTGGCACATTCGGCCACCGCGCGTTCGAGGCAATATGCACAGCTCGGCATTTTCCTCTGCGCGCACTGCCACATCCTGCTGGCGCTGTGGGACGGCAAGCCGTCCTCACAGCTCGGCGGAACGGCTCAGATCGTGCGTTTCCACCACGACGACATCATGCCGGGATACGCGACCAAATCGTTCGCCAGCCAACAGATGCTGGTGGATGACGAAAGCGATCTGGTCTATCACATCGTGTGCTCGAGAATGAGGCCCGATGGCGGCCCGAACGGCGATGTACGGACGCTCGACTGGTGGTGGTTCACCAAGGACAGGGACAATCCGCGCAGTAAGGTTCTCCCCGAGCAGCACAAGATGATCTCCCGGCGAAGCAGCGAGTTCAGCCGCGATTCCATTCGCTTCGCAGAACGCATCGAGACTGAAAAATACCCGCTGCTCGAGGAAGGGGAAAAGGACTACCTGCCCGCGGGCATCGACAACATCGACAAGCTGTTCTGCATGGCGGACTGGCTTGCGATTCATTTTCAGAAGAAAACCCTGTTCAGTCTGCGCGCGACCCATTTCCTGGCGTTTCCGATGGGTCTGATGTTCCTCCTGTATTCGGAACTGAAATCGCTGCAATACTTCATGTTCGCGTTCCTGCTCTTCTTTGTCGTCGCCGCTGCCGTGCAGTATCTCGCGACACGGGAAGGCTGGCACCGAAAATACCTCGACTACCGCGCCCTGGCTGAAGGACTTCGCGTGCAGTTCTATTGGGCTGCGGCAGGTGTCAACCACGACAACATCTCAAAGTTTGCGCATGACAACTTCCTGCAGACACAGGACCCGGAACTTGGCTGGATACGCAACGTGATGCGCGTCGCGGGGACACGCTGCGACGCAGCGCCCGCCATGCGTCCCGAAGGCCTGGAGTTCGCCCTTCGCGAGTGGATCGGTGACCAGGACACCGGCCAACTCGGGTATTTCCGAAAGAAAGCCCTTGAACGGGTTGGGAAAAGCCGCATGACGGAACGCCTCGCGATGATCAGCATGTTGGCAAGCATCACCGCGATTTCGATCATGGTGGTCGCGGGGTCGACCATGACTGAGAATATTCGCGATGTGCTGATGATTACGATGGGAGCGATTCTTCTGCTGTTCGGCATCCGTCAGGGCTTTGCACACAGCACGGCCGAAAGGGAACTGATCAAACAGTACGAATTCATGCTGCGTATTTTTCACAACGCGAGGCGGCGGCTCGAGAACGCTGAAGACGCGGCCGAACAGCGCCAGATTTTGCGGGCGCTTGGGGGCTCGGCGCTGGACGAGCACGCACAATGGATACTCATGCACCGGGACCGCTCGCTCGACCAGGGGGAAATCTGGCGCATGGGGAGCTGACCGGGCAGGTCGCCCGCCGGGCCGATACGCCGATCGCCCGCACTCGCGGCTCCAACAGCGACAATAGAAATCCTGTTGGAGTCCGCGCCCGCGGCGATCCAAATGAAAAATTGGCCTTTACGCGAACCCGGACGCCGGATCGTGTCTAAGCCGGTCAGCGCGCGCGGCAGTCACGACGCCGACTGTCAACCTTACGAAGGAAAGCCACTCCATGCATCGCACCATCGCTTCACTCGCCGCCGCGGCGTCATTGCTCATCGGCACGGTATCTTCCGCCGAAGAGGCAACGGCAAAGCCGGACCCTGCGTATACCTGGGACCTGACGGAACTCTTTGCAACGGCCGAGGACTGGAATGCGGCGCGCGAGCAAGTGCTCGAAGATCTGCAAAAGATCGATGCGCGTCGCGGCACGCTCGGCGAGAGCGCCGATTCGCTTTACCGCACGATGGACCTCGTATCGGAAACGACGCGTGATGCACTCCGCGTTTACGCGTATGCCAGCCTCGCAAGTGACGAGGACATGCGCGTAGCCGAGACTCAGGAGAGGAAACAACTTGGTGACATCATGTTCGCGCGTTTTACCGAAGCGACTGCCTGGATTCAGCCCGAACTACTGGACACGGGGCGTGAGGTTGTCGAAGCGTACATCAACGAAGACGAGCGGCTGGAACGTTTCGCGTTCCAACTGGACAACGGCCTGCGCAACGCGCCGCACACGCTGGGCGACGAAGCCGAAGAGACACTGGCCTTTTTCACCCAGACTTTTGGCGCGGCGAACAATATCTACAGCGTCGTCGCCAATTCCGACATTCCCTGGCCGACGGTGACCCTGTCGAACGGAGAAGAACATATTATCGATTCGCAGGGCTACAGCCGCTGGCGCGCGAGCGGGGACCGCGGCGACCGCAAGCAAGTGTTCGACGCCTTCTGGAACAAATGGCTGGAGTATCGCAATAGCGTGGGCTCGATTCTGAATTCGCACGTCCAGGCCCAGGTGTCGCTCGCGAAAGCGCGAAATTACGACAGCGTACTGGATCGTGAGCTGTTCCAGGACAATCTGCCACCCGAGGTCTATCGCACGCTGGTTGCCGAAGTGAACCGGGCACTGCCCACCCTGCATCGCTATTTCAAGCTGCGTGGAAAGATCCTCGGTCTGGACCAGATGCACTATTACGACATCTACCCGCCGTTGGTTGCGCTGGACAAAACCTTCGATATCGAAACGACCAAACGCATCACGCTCGAGGCCATGTCGGTACTCGGCAAAGACTGGGTCAGCATGCAACGTGACGCCATCAACAAACGCTGGATGCACGTTTATCCGCAGCGCGGCAAGCAATCCGGCGCATATATGAATCCGATCGCTTTCGACGTGCACCCGTACGTGCTCTTGAATCACAACGATGACTACGAATCGCTGTCGACGTTCGCGCACGAGTGGGGACATGCCATGCATACGCTTTATGCGCAGCAGGAGCAGCCGTTCGACACGGCGAGCTATTCCACGTTTATAGCCGAGATCCCTTCGACCTCGCTCGAACTCGTTCTGCAGGACTACATGTCGGAGAACGCCGAATCGGTCGACGAGAAGCTGTTCTACCTGGGTTTCGGCCTCGAGGGAATGCGCGGCACGTTCTTCCGCCAGACGATGTTTGCGGAGTTCGAACTTGCACTGTACGAAGCCGCGGAACGGGGTGAGGCCTTGTCCGGCGAACGGATATCCGAAATTTACGGCGAGATTCTGAAGCGTTATCACGGGCACGACAAAGGCGTCGTGCTGATCGACGACCTGTACACGAACGAGTGGATGTTCATACCGCACTTCTACTTCAACATGTACGTGTTCCAGTATGCGACTTCGCAGACGGCGGGCACGGCGCTGTACGAAAAGATCAAGAATGAAGGCGCGGCAGGCGTCGAGAACTACAAGAACCTGTTACGCGCAGGCGGCTCGGATTACCCCTACAAGCTCTTGACCGCCGCCGGCGTCGACCTGGCGAAGCCCGAGCCTTACCGCGCCGCGGTGCGCAAGATGAACGCGATCATGGACGAGATGGAGAAGCTGCTGGCAGAGCGCGAGCGTTAACGGCTGCTCCGGGCGCAGGAGGCGTTTCGTCGTCGCAGGTCGCCCGCAATGGCGGGCTCCTACAGTGCGCGATTCAGCTCGCTTGGCGAGACGACAGACAAGAACCCTGTAGGAGCCCGTCTCACGGGCGACCTCCTGATTACTGCGCAAGCCTCGCAGAGGTAATTTCCACAGGGCAGGCGCTGCCGGCCGTATACGGTCCCAGGCCGGTCGGCACGCTGACAACTTCCCCGCCGTCAAGGCGCCCCGCCAGGCGTCGATCGATGCGCCGCGGCGCGCCGGAGCTGTCGCGCACTTGCACCGACAGCCGCACGTCGGTAACCGCCACCGAGGTATTGTTCTTGATGGACACCACCAACTCGCCGTTGGCGTCGGGATCGCAGCGCCGCAGCAGGTAGTTGCCCGGGTTCTGCCCGATGTCGAGCCGCACCAGCGACGCCTGCGCCGCTTCGGCTATTTCACCCTGCCCGCCTGCGACAACCTGGTAGTGTTCGATTGCCGCGGCCCTGTTGCCGCGCTTTGCGGCGATGTTGCCCAGGGTGAAGTGAGCCGGCGCCGTTGGCAAGTACTCGAGGCTTTTCTGGAGGTCCTGTACGGCCTTGTCGTCGTTGCCGAGTTTTTCATTCGCCCTGCCGCGCTGCAGGTAGTAGTAGAAGAAATCGTCACGGCGCTCGATGGCGCTGTCGAAGTTGGTGACGGCCTTGTCGTACTGTTCGTCGACTATGCGCGCATCGCCGCGTAACGCATAAAAATGTGCTTCCTGCGGCAGTATCTCAATCGCCTCCTCGGCTTTCGCCATAGCCAGCTTGCTATTCTTCTCTGCAAGCGCTTTGCGCCCCTCGTCGTATGCTTCGTAGGCCGGTACGACCTCGGTCGTCCTTTCCATCGCCTGCTCGTACGGCTCGAAGCCCAGTTCGCCGCCCGGCGCTAACGTTGCGGCCGTCGCGATATTGGCGTCGACACGCTCCTGTGACGGAGGATGGCTGGCAAAGAGACCGCTGAGCCAGTCGCTCCTTTGTCCATCGCTCAGGCGCACAAACGTCTTTTGCAAGGAGACTGCGCCCTGCGGGTCGTAACCGGCCTCGGTCATGTACTGCATGCCGTACCGGTCTGCCTCGAGTTCGGCGCCGCGACTGTACTTCAAGGTGAGAAGCTGCCCGGCAAAGTTCGCGCCGCCGACGGCGACCCGTCCGTAGTCGCTGTCGCTGGTTGCAACGGCCGTGGCAAGGACCAGGCCCTGCATCAGCATGCCGCGTTCCATCTGCCTGGCCGAGTGGCGTGCGGCGGCGTGTACGATCTCGTGGCCGAGCACAGCCGCAAGCTCCGCTTCCGACTCCAGTTCCGTCAGTAAGCCCCGGTTGATGGCAATCTTGCCGCCGGGCAGCGCCCAGGCGTTCGGCACCGAGTTGTTCAGCACCACGAATTCATACGGCAGATCGCGTTCCCTGGCGGCCAGCCTGTTGCTGACGGCCGCCAGCTTCTTGCCGACGCCCTGCACATATTCGGTCAGTACCGGGTCGATGTCGTATTCTCCACCCTGCGATTGCTGCATCGGCACATAATTCTGCTCGCCCATCTGGATCTCGGTCGCTTCCCCGACAATCGTTATTTCCGACTTGCCGGTTACCGGATTGACGGAGCACGCCGCCACCGCGGTGAGCATCGCGAAACATGCCAGGAGATGCTTGATCATGAAGTTCCTGCTGTTCCTTCCGCGCTTCCGGCTTCACGGGGCATGGTCGAGATTCTGGTCCAGGAAATTGCGAAAAAGCACAGCCCAGTGTTTCGCGGCCGCGTAGACGGCGTCCGTATTCCCGGTTCCGTCCTCGGGCAAGTCGATTTTCGGAGATTTTTCGGTATCGGCCGCGCGCAGCAGCAGGCGGTTGGTCGCCGAATCCCGCATTTCGATCATGAACGTCAGTTTTCCCGGCTCCAGAATCTTGTTCACGTCCGCCCCCAGCTCAGGCAGGTCGGTTGACACCGCCCGGCGCAGGTCGACCAGCGAAGCCCGGACTTTCATGACGTCCGGAGCCGGGCGAGTGACGATCTCATAGGCGGAAACCTGCTCCAGGAACGCTTCACGAAAAGCGCTTCGAACCCTCTCGAGGTCCGCCTCGCCGGGAGGCGCATCGGTTGGAAAATATATACCCATCTCCTCGTTCATCAGGCGGCGGTATTTGCTGAAGTCGGCACCGCTTCCGACGTACACGATATCGACATTCGGGTTCTGTACCGGCCGATAGCTTTCATAGGTCACGGTCGTGCACGCAGTTGCCAGCAGGATCATGCTGACGAGCATGAAAAAAAGAATCGTTCGACGGTTGTGTATCAGCGTCAACTGATGCGACCGTTCCGTTTGCCCTGCTGTTCCCGCCGATACGAATTGCATTGATACCGCTCCGAAAACCGGGCGCAGGTACTTTTGACGACGCAGGAGTACCGCCCGGGGGTATTCCAGTCGCTCAAACACCGCTTCGCGAACTCGCTTTGTGGAACACCCCCGGACGGCACTCCTGCTTGTGCCAGGGACAAACGAATCGAGCTCCGCCGATGCCCCTGGGTGCGCTGGTCCAAAACTGTAATCTACGCGCTTTACCCGGGCTCGTCGATTGCACGAAAAGCCGGCGTCAAGCGCTCGACAAAGCCATTGTCCGTGCGCAGTTGAAAGTACGCCGCTATTTGTTCCCGAACGGCCAGATCAAAGCCGTCATCGGGCCCCAGGACCAGCAAGGCAGTCGCCAGCGCATCGGCCAGCGCGGCCGTGTCGCAGATGACCGTGACGGCCGCAAGGTCATGCATCGTCGGCCACCCGGTTCGCGGGTCGATCAAATGAGAATAGCGGCGGCCTTCGTACTCGAAGAAGTTCCGGTAATCTCCGGACGTCGCCATCGCCTTGTCCTTGAGCCTGACGATGCGTCCAATCCCGCGCCCGGTGTCCGCCGGAGTTTCTATCGCCACCGACCAGAGTTCGCCGTCCGAGTCGAGGCCGCGCAGGCGCAGCTCGCCGCCGACCTCAACCAGGTATTGGCGAATGCCGTTGGCATCCAGGAGCTCCGCCACCCGATCGACACCATACCCCTTGGCATAGGCAGAGAGGTCGACGTAAACGTCCGCGCTGTCTTTCTTCAGCGCTGGCTGCTTGCAATCGGCATGCAGGCGCCGGTAACCGACTCGCTCGAGCGCAGCGCGAACCGCGGTGTCCGGAGGCGGCTGCAGTCTTACGGGATCTGGCCCGAAACCCCATAAGTTAACGAGCGGGCCTACGGTCACATCGAACGCGCCGTCGCTCAGGCGGCTCACGCCTTCGGCGGCTTCAACCGCGCGGCAAGTGCTCTCCGATACCGCAACCCAGCCGGTCGAAGAACTCGCATTGAACTTTGAAATATCGGATTGCACGAGGTAGGTGGACATCGCGTGCTCGACCGTGTCGAGCACGGCTTCGATTTCCTGTTGCAGCTCCGTACGCTTTGTGCCGGACATGGGCTCAGCCACCTGGATGCTGAACTGCGTTCCCATCGTGCTGCCGGTCAGTTCGTACGAAGGCGCGCGGTCGCCACCGCAGGAAGCGAGCAGGAACGCGGCAAGCGCGGCAAGTCTGAATCGGTAACGGCACATGTCAGTAATATCCGATCGCCGGTCGCCCGCACGGCGGGCTCCTACAGGGCGCAATTCAACCGATCTGGCAAGGCGACGGACCAGGACCCTGTAGGAGCCCCGCCGTGCGGGCGACACCCTGACCCCGGCTAGAACTGGTAGCCGAAACGAACGCCGAAGGTCTGCGGGCGCGCCGGGCCGAATTCGAATTGCGTGTACGGATTGGTCGGACTGCCACCGTCGCCGGCCCCGTCGTACCACAAGTCGTCGAACAGGTTCTCGACGTAAAGACTCGCGCTCCAGACATCCGTCCGGTAACCGAGCGTCAGGTCGGTCTGGTTTATGCCGTCGACTTGCTGGTAGAGGATTTCCGGGGCCGCCCAGTCGACGCGGCGGTCGTCTTCCCAGGTCCAGGCCAGGTTGCCGAAGTACTCGCCGTTCCCGGACGGGAACACCGCATTCAGGATCGCATACGCGGACCATTCCGGCGCCCACGGAATCGAATTGCCTTCACAGGCGTCCGGGTCGCCGGTGATGCGTTCGCCGTCACTGCAGAACGCCTGCACGTTGTGTGCTTCGCTGTCGAACCAGGCGAGTCCCAGCCTGAAATTGAAGATGTCGGTGAGCGCCGTGTTGGTATCGAACTCGGCGCCCATGCCGTCGACCTGCCCGATGTTGTCCACGATGGTGATCGGACCGAGGCCGAAAATCGCCTGCAGGTCTTCATAGTCGTACCAGAACGCATTGGCCGACAACTGCGTGCGCCCGCCGAGTAACGTGCCTTTGTACCCGAGCTCGTAGGAAGTCACGGTCTCGGGACCGAAGTCGGCCGGCCTGTCGACTGCCGGGTCTGCGACGTAGCGTCCGTACAGGCCGCCCGGAAAGCCGGGTTCGATGTTGAAGCTGCCGAAACCGCCCGGCTTGTAACCGGTCGTGATACTGCCGAAGAACAGTGAGTCGTCGTCCGGCCGCCAGTTCGCCACCACGCGCCAGGTGGTATCGTTCCAGTCCTGCTTGTCGATCAGCGGACCGTCGAGCGTCTGGAAGCCGGACTGGACACGATAGGCGAGCAGTGAATTGCCGGGATCCGGCAGTGTTTCCTGCGAAAATTCCTTCTGGTCATAGGTGTAGCGAAGGCCGACGCTGACGTCGAACGAATCGGTGAACTCGTAACTCAGGTCAACGTAGGTCGCATATCCGCTGTACTTGCCGACGACGCGGTTCCTGTCGTTGATCATTCCGCCCTGCGAACTCGGTGTCCAGGTATACGTGCCGAAGTAATAGTAAAGGTAGTAGGCATAATCGCCGCCCAGGGCGTTATACGTGTCGAACAGATCCTGGCAGCTGTACGACCAGTAGGCCAGGCAATAGGCATCCTCAGCCTGTTGCCCGAGGAACACGGTGTCGATGTCTTCCTGGTAATAGGAGGCGCCGGCGTACCAGCTGAGCGGGCCCTCGGTGGTGGACGTAACGCGGAATTCCTGCTCGAAGTAGTCGCCTTCCTGGTCCTGCCCGTAATTGAACAGCACGATCGGTGAGCCGTCGAAGTCCTCGATATAGTCGTATTTGTGATCCTTGTAGCCCGTGATCGAGGTCAGTGTCGCCCCGTCCAGGTCGTAGTCGATCAGCAGGCTGGATGCAAAAATCTTGCCGTTGTCGATGCTGCCGAGCGAGTTGTCGTTGTTGACCGTCAGGCCGTCCGGAGATACTTCGATCGGCACGCCGCCGTTGATGCGCGTCTGCACGATCGTGAATGAATCGCCCTCTCCGGTCTGCCGGTACACCGAGCCCGTCTGGTCGCGGTCTTCGTACTCGAAAATAAGATCGGCGGTCAGCCTGTCGGTCGCGAGCCGGCTGGAAATCCGGAACGCCTGTTTTTCGTGCGCAATCAGATCGGGTCCGCCGGCGAGGTTCTTGACGTAGCCATCCTCCTCCGAGCTGTAGCCGGCGAGCCGCACGGCGAACTGATCGCTCATGGGGAAATTGACCGCGCCTTCGAAGACGACATGGTCGCGCTCGGCGAGGTCGACTTCGGCGTAACCCTCGAACTCCTGGGTATTTGCCTTGACCGTGATGAGATTCATCGCGCCGCTGACGGAATTACGGCCGAACAGGAAGCCCTGCGGTCCGCGCAGCACTTCCGCGCGCTCCAGGTCGTAGAGGCTCACGACCGCCGAGCCGTTACGGCCCTGGTATACACCGTTCTTGTACACGCTGACCGACGGATCGCCGCCGTTGCCGTAGTCGATCGTGCGAATGCCGCGGACGCTTATATTGTCGAGAAAACTGTCTTTGGTATTGCCGGTGACTCCCGGAGTAAATGCAACCAGATCCTTTACGTCGTCCAGGTTGACGTCGCGCAGGAAGTCGCCGGACATGGCCGTGATCGCGAGCGGAACGTCCATCACCGACTCGGCGCGCTTCGTCGCGGTAACAATAATTTCGTCCAGTTCCTGGGCGTGCAATGGCGCGGTTGCGGTGCCCGCGATGATCGCGGCCGAAACCGCATTGGCAAGAAGAGTGCGCTGAGGTCGAATAGCAGCCCGGATTGTTGCGCCTGAAACGTTACTCGGATGGTTCGCCGCCGGGCGATTTTCCGCGGTGCTGGTTATCATTATTCCCCCGAAAAACAGAAACTTGCGTCATTGCCAGCGCGGGCAGGCTTGCGCTGCGGAAAGGGTACGGCAGGCCCCGTGTTTCTGCAATAGCGCCTGCACATCGTGCAATTCATGCATCGTCCAGCCAGGAATTTATCCGGTTCGCCCGCGAATTCAGGCGCTGTTCGTGTCGGTGCCTGTGTCGAGACCCGTGTCGATACCACAGGCTTCAAGCTCGTCGCGCATCGGCTGAAGTTGTTTCTCGTAACGCCGCCAGCGCCCGATCGAACGGGTGTGAGCCGGCTGTCGCACCTGCACCGCGCTGGCGGTCGTCACCGCTCCGCCGGACTCGTGAAACTGCAGGCAGGCATCCTCCCACGGAAGTCCGAGGTAGCGAATCAGCTCCCTCGCATTCGGTTCCAGGTCGCGGGCGACGTCCTCGTAAGGGATGTCGAAGAAGCGGCCGGGAAACCGTTCTCGCCACAAGGCCATCAGGCGATGGTAGCGCGCATGATGGCGCGCCATTTCCCGCTGGTCGTAGGAATGCGGATAGGCATCGGCAAACAGTTGCTTGAAACTGGCGAACGAGGCATCCATCGGATTGCGCTGCAAATGGACGATTTTTGCATTGGGCAGCGCCTTGAGTATCAGCGGGATATGCAGAAAGTTCGACGGTAACTTGTCGACGAAGCGCGGCCGATCGCCTCGTACCTTGCGGGTCGTCAACAGGTAGGCGTTGCCGAGTTTTTCGCCATCGATCCGGGCCGCTTGCTCTACCAGGCGGGCAGAAACGCGTTTCGGTTCGCGGTAATCGCAGAGCCGGCGAATGCTCATGCCGAATTGCCTGAGTTCCCCCGCCGAATGCACCTGCGAATGGCTGCTGATGATTCTTTCGACCAGCGTCGTGCCGGTTCGCGGCTGCCCGACGACGAAAATCGCCGAGCCGTCCGCATGCCCAGGCTGCTGCCGGCTCAGCCAGTCGGCCGTGTAGATGCGCGCGAGCGCCTCGTACATCTCGACTTCGGAAGCCTCGTCGAACTCGACTGTCAGGCGGCGGGCGGCCGCGCCCCGCGCAAAGGCCTCGAAAGCTTCATCCCACTCTTCGAGATCTTCGAGTTCCTTGCCCATCGCATAATTCAGGAAGGCGGCCGCCTGGGGATTCAAACCGTCTTTCGCGGCCAGCGTTTCAAGTTCCGTCACATGGTCGCTGCTCGTTACCTTGCACACTCCGGAGAGAATCCAGTGCGCGTTGGGGTTGCCCGGTTGTAGCCTCAACACATGGCGAAGCTCGGCTTCGGCCTGGGCCAGGTTGCCGAGATACATTTGCGCGTTTGCGTGATTCACGAGGAACGCAACCTGCGATGGCTGCCGCTCCACGGCCTTGCCATACCAATGCAAGGCATCCTGTTGCTCGCCGAGCATCGAATAGACGGTACCGATGAGATCGTGAACCACCGGGTTGCCGTCTTCGAATCGGATGGCGTTTTCCAGCGCGCTGTCGGCCCGACCCGGCTGCCCTGCCGACATGAACAAACGCGCCATGTGCGCCCAGGCGGCGCCGTGCTCCGGCTCGAGTTTCGTCACCGAGCCGAACGCGCTGACCGCAGCCCAGGTCTGCTTCAACTCGAGCGCAATCAGGCCGACAAGAAAATGTGCCTCGACCAGATCCGGCTTTGCCGTCAGAAGTTGCCGGCAACAGTCCGACGCCTCGTTGAGCCTGTTCGCCGCCAGCAAGGCGAATCCCTGCCTCAGGGCATCGCGCATCCAGCGCGTTGGTTGCACGGTCGAAACCACGTCTACCTCGGGCTCATTTCAAAAAGCTGTCCAAGGGGCAATAATACGGCGATGCTGTTTTCGGAATCGAATGAAATATTGAGTTGATGGGGGGCGCGAACATCATGACATCGGTCCAGGGCTATGCCCGATGATTCGCTCGAGCAGCGCGCTGGCCGCATTATTTCGTGGCGTACTCATGGTCGTTTTGACAATGATCGTGTCGATTTCATGGTTGCGCTGGGACGCGGGGCAATCGCGGGATCTCTGGTTTGCCGAGCGGCACGGAGAGATTCAGTCGGCGGTAGTCGATGTGCTCGACATCGGGAAAAGGCAGGTGGCTCAATCCGTGCGCCTGAAATCCGATTCGGGTCTGGAAGTCTCTCTGCGCGTCATTCGCGATGCCACCGCCGGCGACCCTTTGCCCGTGCTGCTCGTGCTCGGCGGACATCGTACCGGCAGTGCAGCCGTCGAACTGTTCGGCGACGTCGGCGAACGCGCGGTCGTCGCGCTCGATTACCCCTATGTCGGCCCGCAGAGCACCAAAGGACTGATGGAATCCGCGCAGGCGATTCCACTCATTCGCCAGGCTTTTCTGGACACGCCGCCTGCCATTTCGCTGGCGCTGGACTGGCTGCGCGATCAGCCCTGGGCCGACCGGTCGCAGATCGTGATGGTCGGCGCCAGCCTCGGCGTGCCGTTTGCCGCCACCGCGGCGGCGCGCGATGAACGTATTTCAGGCCTGCTCCTGGTGCACGGCGCCGCCGACAACCGCCTGTGGCTCGAGAAAAACGTTGCGCGCCGAATCGGCTTTGAGTTCCTGCAACCGCTGACGGCGACCCTGCTTCACTGGCTGGCGTACGGTCCACTGTTCGAAACGAAAGAGCACGTAGCGGCCGTTTCCCCGAGGCCCGTATTGATCGTCGGGGCCCGCAATGACGGACGGATGCCCGACGGTCAGACGGAAGTGCTGTTCGACGCAGCGCGCGAACCGAAAATACTGCGCTGGACCGACGGTGGGCACGTCGCACCCGGCCAAAGTCAAATCATCGAAGATCTGATGAGGATTGCCGATGAGGAACTGCCATTTGCCGTACCCCTTGGCGACAGATCGGGCGCCGCTCTGCTGGAAGTCGGTTAGGTGTAGCCGAGGATCGCCCTGAGACCAGCAACGGCTGTTGCGCGAAATTCGGGTTCAGGTCATTTAAATTGTCACCCTTGGCGAGAGTTCTCGGCATTGGCTTACCCCAAAAAAAATGTGCCGGCGACTGCCGGCACATATTATCGAATAAGCTCGGTTGACTATTCGAATGTTTTGTTCACGTTCAGGAAAAAGCGGCGTCCGAGCCAGTCGTATTGCGACACCAGAAGCGAATTGCCGACCATGGTGTATTCGGCGCTGGTCTGGACCGATGTGAGCTGCGGCGGCTCCTGATCGAAGGCATTGGCGACGCCCACCAGCGCGGTCCAGCCGGATTCCTCGAACTCTCGCGATACCGAGAACGCGTGGTAACGAACCGCTTCCGTGAACAGGACGCCTCTGTAGTCGACATCGCGATACGTGACGAGATTGCCGCCGAAGTGTTCTTCGTTCGACGACGTGCCGACGTAGTCCATGCCCCAGAAGAACGTCCACGGGCCTCGGTCGAGAGTGACATCGGAGTTGCCGACCCAGACCGGGTCGCCGACCAGACCGTTCAGATCCTCGGCGGTGTCTTCGAAAAACGCACGAGTATCCTCGATCTGCCGTGTCGCGCGAAGGTCCACGGTCAGAGACCCCGCCACCCATGGCACTTCGGTAATGTAACGAATCGCATAATCGAAGCCGCGGTTGGTCTGACGTGCAATGTTCAGGAAGCTGTCCCGAACATTGTCCAGGCCCAGATTGATGCCGCTCCGGTCAAACAGGTCGCAAAGCGGCTCCGTATCGCCGAAGGCGAAACCGAACTCGGATTCGTAGCATTCGAGGATGATGCGTTCGCCGCCGAGCTGATCGACCTCGTCCTTGACCTCGATGTCGAAATAGTCGATCGACATGCTCAAATCGGCGAATTCGGGCTGCCAGATGAGTCCGATGGTGTTCGATTCCGAGGTCTCGGCCTCGAGCACGCCGAGGCCCCCGCCGGTGATGACCGTCGGTGTAACGGTGCCGCCGGTATAGTCCGGCGGCAGTCCGGCCGGATCAGCGGCACAGTTCGCCGCGAGCGTCTGCGAGATGTCGCCGTCCGCCAGCCGTTGCGCATAGTCGATACAGGGATCGGCGCGCTGGCTGATGCTGCCGGTCTGATTGGCAATGTACAGCTCGAAAAGGGCGGGCGCGCGGAAGGACGTCCCGCGATTGGCTCTCAGCCGGACTGTATCGATGATCTGCCAGTTCATACCGATTTTCCAGGTCGTATCGTCGCCGTAGGAATCGACATCGGTGTAACGGCCCGATGCGTTGAACGTCAGGTTCCGTATCACCGGCAGGTCGGTGAGCACAGGTACGTTCAGCTCGGCGAACAACGCGTAGGTTTTGTCGTCACCCTCCGTGATGCCGGCGGAATCCAGCCAAGCGTTGCTCAGTCCGGTGGCGGCGTCGTGAGTGATTTCTCCGGGCACGTCGCGGATTTCATCCTCGCGATACTGGAAACCCACGGCGACGCCGAGCGGCCCCGCCGGGAGATCCATGGCCTCGCCGGTCATAAAGCCGTCCACGGACCACTGCGTGTACTTGGTGTTGCCCGTCTCCGTGCCGAACAGGAAGTCGCGAACTTCGGGCGAGACGTTGCCCCGCAACAGTTCCGGATCCAGCCATGGAATGTCGACACAGGGGATGCCGCGAATCGACGTGGTCGTGCCTTCGCAGGAACTAACAAGAAAGTTCTGATCCGAGATGGCGTCGTCAAAGATCACGTCGTTCGTGTAGTCGCCGTCCGAGCGGCTGTAGTTGAAGGAGAAATCCCAGCTCCAGGTTTCGGTCAGCTCGCCGCGCAGGCCGGCGAGTGCCCGATAGTAATCCACCTCGACTTTGGAGTCGTTGTGGTCGGTGATGGCGGTCGGGCTATACCACTGCGCCCCGGACCATCCGGCGCTTTGCGGATTGCCGCAGCCGGCTCCCAGTCCACAGACGAAATCGAAGTTCGAACTGTAAATGTACGACCAGTATTGCCTGTAGCCGTTGGCGGTGGTCTCGCGCCGGTTCAGCAGCACTTCCGAATAGGCGGTGAGCTCTTCCGTCAGTTCGTATTCGGCTTCGGCATAGAACGTCATCAACTCGTTTTTCGGAATGAGCGATTCCTGATCCTGGAACGGATGATCGTCGTTGGTCACCGCATCCGAGGCCGGGTCGTATCCGACCGGGAAAAAGCCGGGCGGCGTCGACAGCCACTCCGGGTTGTTCGGGTCCACCGCGTATCCCGGGATGTGCTGGCCGAGATCGTTGTCGTAATCGAACTGTGCCAGCAACGACGCCGAATCCGGTACGTTGCTCCCGGCCGCGTAATCATAGAGCCAGACATGCCCCCAGGTGAGGTCCTCGCAATGGCGGCGTCCGCTGCGCGGGTCGATGATATCGGCCCGTTCTCCCGTAGCCTGGTCGAAGATGTACTGATTGCCGCACTCGAAGTAATCGCGATCGCCGCGCGCGAGTTCTTCCTCGCGCATGTAGTCGGCGGTCAGACGGAAATTACCGCGGGAAAAGGTCTTGCCCCAGGACGCACTGATACGGCTTTCCTCGCCGCCGCTCTCATTCGGCATGGACAGGAATGCGTCGACCGAAGCACCGTCGTCCTTGCGCGTGATGATGTTGACGACGCCCGCCACCGCGTCCGATCCATAGATCGACGACGCGCCGTCTTTCAGGACTTCGACTCGTTGAATTGTTGACAGCGGCAAGACATTGAGGTCGAACGACGAGACCCCGCCGCGCACGCCGGCCGGCCCGGCCCGGCGCCCGTTCAGGAGAACCAGGGTGCGGTTTGCGCCAAGACCCCGCAGCGACAGGGTCGACGCGCCGAGCCCGCCGTTTTGCACAAATTCGAAGGACGTTGCCGCAGTGACCTGCGGCGAGCCGGAAGCAACGGTATTGGTCTGCAGCAGCTCGCCGACCGAGGCGATTCCGGCGACCGACGCCTCGCCGATGTCGATGACGTCCATCGGCGCCGAACTGGTGAACACGTCTTTGCGAATGCGCGACCCCGTGACCACGATTTCCTCAGGCGCGAGTTCTTGCACCTCTTCCTCGGCTTCCTGGGCGAGAACCTGATTACCGATTCCGAGCGCGCCAGCAGCGAGAACGAGGCTGATGGCGCTCGCCAGTGGGGTCTTTGTATACATGACCGTACCCTTATGACTTATGGTTCAATTGTTGTTGTTGCCGAATACAAACATTCGGTGCTTACCGGGAGTTCTGCGGCTCCATTCTGCCGCGAACGCTCTTCTTATGGGTCGTTCGGTCCGTGTCGCTGCCATAATACATCAAATGCAGCGGAGGTTATGCGCATAATCTTATTTCAGTTTGGCATAAGCGATGTGTCGGCGGCCCGGCCTGCAGCCGCGCCGGCCGATTTGTAGCGTACGCGCAACATCTGTGCCGGTCGCGCCGAAGCGTTTGCCAGGACCACTACCCTTGCCGGACCCGCGGCGGGGGGGGCGCCCCCCCCCCCCC
>JBBDXW010000043.1:0-24481 GCA_040902105.1 Woeseia sp. | reverse complement strand
AGCCCTCCCCCCAAGCGAGACTCCGCTGAGACGTTGTGCCGTTCATGAATAATGCCCGCGTGCTTCGTTGGCGCGGAATTTACGGGGATGCCATCCGTATGCTTAAGATATCGGTACTCGGAGTTGGCCGGATGGGCCGGGAAGTCATACGCGCGATGATGACGTTCGATGACGTAGAGCTTGGCGGCGTGTGGATTCGTCGCGAAGGCCAGGTCGATTCGAACGCGCTTCCTCCAGGCACGGCCGTCACCGTCAGCGAGGATCTGGGCGAGGTGCTCAAGGCCGCAGACGTTGCGGTGGACTTCAGTCTGCCTGGAGCGACGCTGCAGGTCCTTGATGCGGCGATGAAAGCAGGCAAGCCGCTGGTTTGCGGCGTCACCGGTCTCGGCGACGCGGAAATCCGCCGCATGCAAAGAGTCTCGGGTGCGATTCCGCTCTTTTACGATAGCAACATGAGCCTCGGCATCGCCGTCCTGAAAGATCTGCTTGCTCGTGCGGCGTCCCGGCTCGGGCCGGCGTTCGTCGCAGAGATCCACGAGACGCATCATGTGCACAAGAAAGATGCGCCGTCCGGAACGGCGATGGCGCTCGGAGAGGCGCTGGCGCAGAGCCGCCAGCAGAGTTTCGCCGATGTATTTCGCTATGAACCCAACGGCGATGCCCGGCGCCAGGCGCCGGAGGACATTGTTTTTTCAGTCACCCGCCGGGGTGACGTCGCCGGCGAGCACAGCGTCGTATTTCGCTCCGACGTGGAATGCCTGGAACTGACGCACAAAGTGTCCGGGCGGCGGGTGTTTGCGCACGGGGCGCTCGAGGCGGCGCGGTGGCTCGCAGGACGGGAGCCCGGCCTGTATTGCATGCATGACCTGATGAATGACAGCTAGCAGGCTCGGGCGCAGGTTGCCTTTGACGACGCAGGAGGGCCAGAGAAGAACGAACCGCCTCGTGCAGAGGCGCAGCTGGGTCCTGACAAATATTTCCGCCTGACGGTGGAAGCAGCGCTCCGCCTTCAGTAAAATGCCGCCATTCGTTGCGGAAGCGGTGAGATCTCAAGCGGAAGGCACCGCCTTCCGCTTTTGTGCATCTGGCGCCCACCGGGCGCGGCCAATGAGGAAACGAGGAACCTGTTGATTATCGAGGATCGCCGTTGAGCACGCCCGCGGTTCTGGCATTACAGGACGGGACGGTATTCCAAGGTGTTTCCGTTGGTGACGACGGCAAGACCATTGGCGAGGTGGTGTTCAATACGGCGATGACCGGTTACCAGGAGATTCTCACGGATCCCTCGTATTGCCGCCAGATCGTCACGCTGACGTACCCGCACATCGGCAACACCGGCACCAACGCCGAAGACATGGAATCGTCAAAGATCCATGCATCCGGACTCATCATTCGCGACAGCTCCATGCTTGCCAGCAGCTGGAGATCGGAACGCACGTTCAGCGAATTTCTGCGCCAGGGCAAGACGGTTGCGATTGCCGACATCGATACCCGCCAGCTGACGCGGTTGCTGCGGGAGAAGGGCGCTCAGTCGGGCTGCATCATGACCGGCGATGTCGATCCGGATGTGGCTATCAAGCATTCCCGGAAGTTTCCCGGGCTTGCAGGAATGGATCTCGCAAAATTCGTCACCACGGACCGAACGTACCAGTGGTGCCATGGCACGGAATTCGGCAGGCGCAGCCGCATAATGAGCCGGCGCATCGCTCCCTATCATGTGGTCGCGTATGACTTCGGCATCAAGCGCAACATTCTGCGCATCCTGTCCGACCTCGACTGCCGCATGACCGTGGTTCCGGCAACCACGACCGCGGACGTTGTCATGGCGATGCGCCCTGACGGCGTATTTCTCTCGAACGGACCGGGCGACCCTGAGCCGTGCGCTTACGCAATTGCCGCAATCCGTGAATTCCTGAAAGCGTCCATGCCCGTGTTCGGCATCTGTCTCGGACACCAGTTGCTGGCACTGGCGGCCGGTGCGCGGACCGTGAAAATGAAATTCGGCCATCACGGCGCGAATCACCCGGTCAAGGATCTGCAGACCGGGCAGGTCGTCATTACCTGCCAGAATCACGGCTTTGCCGTTGACGAAACCACGCTGCCGGATAACGTGCTGCCAACGCACCGCTCGTTGTTCGATGGAACGCTGCAGGGCATTGCGCTCAAGAGCAGCCCCGCGTTCAGCTTCCAGGGCCATCCGGAAGCGAGCCCGGGACCGCACGACCTGCGGCCGCTGTTCGAGCGCTTCATTGCCGATATGGACCGGGCCAAGCGAAGTGCCCCGGCCGTCGCCGCGGCCGCATGGTAATTATTAATATAAACATCTATTTAAGATGCACAGTTAAACTATTTTTTTTCTCACCGCCGGGCTCGATTCCAGGGTCCGGGCAGCCACGCCATGCCGAAACGTACTGATATTGAAAGTGTTCTGATCATTGGCGCCGGGCCGATCGTCATCGGGCAGGCCTGCGAGTTCGATTACTCCGGGGCCCAGGCCTGCAAGGCGCTGCGTGAAGAAGGCTATCGCGTCATCCTCGTCAATTCGAATCCGGCGACCATCATGACGGACCCGGAGATCGCGGACGCCGTCTATATCGAACCGGTCCAGTGGTCCGCCGTCGAGCGCATTATCGCGAAGGAGCGTCCCGACGCCCTGCTGCCGACGATGGGTGGCCAGACGGCGCTCAACTGTGCACTGGATCTGGCGCGTGAAGGCGTACTCGAGCGTTACGACGTCGAGCTGATCGCGGCGTCGCGTGCGGCGATCGATATGGCCGAGGATCGCGAGCAATTCAAGGAGGCGATGATCGAGATCGGCCTCGAGGTCGCCAAGGGGGAAATAGCGCACTCACTGGACGACGCGATCGAAAAACAGGGAGCGATCGGTTTCCCACTGATCGTGCGTCCGTCATTTACGCTCGGCGGTACCGGCGGCGGCATTGCGTACAACCGCGAAGAATTCGAAGAGATCGTCGCGCACGGCCTGGAAATGTCGCCGACGACCGAGGTCCTGCTCGAAGAATCCGTCATCGGATGGAAGGAATTCGAGATGGAGGTCGTGCGGGACAAGAACGACAATTGCATCATCGTCTGTTCCATCGAGAACGTCGACCCGATGGGGGTGCATACCGGCGATTCGATTACCGTCGCGCCGGCGCAGACGCTGACGGACAAGGAATACCAGCGCATGCGCGACGCATCGATCGAGGTACTGCGCAAAATCGGCATAGAGACAGGCGGATCGAACGTGCAGTTCGCGGTCAACCCCGAGGATGGCCGGATGCTGGTGATCGAGATGAATCCGCGAGTGTCGAGATCCTCGGCGCTTGCTTCCAAGGCAACCGGATTCCCGATTGCAAAAGTCGCCGCAAAACTTGCGATCGGTTACACGCTCGATGAATTGAAAAACGACATCACGGGCGGCGCTACGCCTGCCTCATTCGAACCCTCGATGGACTACGTTGTCACCAAGATACCGCGGTTTACCTTCGAGAAGTTTCCCGGTGCCAGTACAAGGCTCACGACAGAGATGAAGTCTGTCGGCGAAGTCATGGCGATCGGCCGGAACTTTCAGGAGTCCTTGCAGAAGGCGTTGCGCGGACTCGAAACGGGCATCGACGGCCTCGATGAGAGAAGCGGGGCGATGCAGCGCAAAACGGACCGCGACAGTCTCAGTCAGGAGTTGCGCCAGCCGGGCCCCGAAAGAATACTGTACGTTGCGGATGCGCTGCGCAGCGGCCTGTCCGTGGCGGAGGTCAATGCGCTGTCCGGGATCGACCCCTGGTTCCTCGTGCAGATCGCGGACCTCGTCGCGGAAGAGCAAGGTCTCGCGAAGGACGGGATCGGCAGCCTCGACTACGCACGGATGCGGCGGCTGAAACGGAAGGGCTTCTCCGATGCGCGCCTTGCCCGCGTGCTGAAACAGAAGGAAAAGATCATTCGAGCGCGACGCCACAAGCTTGGACTGCGGCCGGTCTATAAACGCGTCGATACCTGCGCCGCCGAGTTTGCGACGTCGACAGCCTACTTGTATTCCACCTATGAGGAGGAATGCGAGGCCGACCCGGGATCGCGGCCGAAGATCGTCATCCTCGGCGGCGGTCCCAATCGAATCGGGCAGGGCATCGAATTCGACTATTGCTGCGTACACGCGTCCTTTGCACTGAAAGAGGCCGGCTACGAGACGATCATGGTGAACTGCAACCCTGAGACAGTCTCGACGGATTACGATACCTCCGACCGCCTTTACTTCGAACCGCTTACCTTCGAAGACGTCATGGAGATCATCGACAAGGAGAAGCCGAAAGGCGTCATCGTGCAATACGGCGGCCAGACGCCTCTGAAACTGGCACGCGATCTCGAGGCTGCCGGGGCGCCGATCATCGGCACGTCGCCCGACTCGATTGACCTCGCCGAAGACCGCGAGAGATTCCAGAAGCTCGTCGATCGGCTGGGCCTGAAGCAACCGCCGAACTGTTCGGCGAGGAGTCCCGAGCAGGCGCTGTTGATGGCTGCGGAGGTGGGTTATCCGCTGGTCGTGCGGCCTTCCTACGTTCTTGGCGGCAGGGCGATGGAGGTCGTGCACGGCGAAGAGGAACTGGCGGCGTACATGGCAGCCGCGATCAACGTGTCCAACGACAGCCCGGTCCTTCTGGATCGCTTCCTCGACGTCGCCATCGAGGTCGATGTCGACGCCATCTGCGATGGTGAGAGGGTGCTGATCGGCGGCATCATGGAGCACATCGAACAGGCAGGCGTGCACTCGGGAGATTCGGGGTGTTCGTTACCGCCGTTCAGCCTGAAGCCGGAGCTGCAGGCGACGCTGATTGAACAGGTGACGCGTCTCGCCAATGGGCTCAACGTCGTGGGCCTGATGAACACACAGTTTGCGATTCAAAACGACGTCGTCTATTTGCTGGAGGTCAATCCGCGCGCATCACGCACGGTGCCGTTTGTCTCCAAGGCAATCGGAATTCCGCTGGCAAGCATAGCCGCCCGTGTTATGGTGGGCGAGAGCCTGGAAAAGCAGGGATTCGTGAATCAGCGGATACCGCCGTATTATTCCGTCAAGGAGTCCGTTTTTCCGTTCATCCGCTTCGCCGGCGCCGACCCGATTCTCGGCCCGGAAATGAAATCGACCGGCGAGGTGATGGGAGTGGGGCGTACCTTCGGCGAAGCGTATGCGAAGGCACAGCTCGCATCCGGCGTCGTATTGCCGAGGCAGGGCGTGGCGCTCTTGAGCGTCAGGGACCGGGACAAACGCAGTGCGGTCGAGCTGGCGCAGATTCTGGCGGCGCGGGGCTTCGATATTGTCGCGACGCACGGCACGGCAAATGAACTGGCAACGGCGGGCGTGTCCTGCCGCCGGGCGAACAAGGTCAGAGAAGGTCGGCCGCACATTGTCGACATGATCAAGAACGGTGAGATATCGTTGATTGTGAATACGACTGAAGGCAAACAGGCTATCTATGAGTCACGCTCGATCCGGGCCGAGGCCGTGCGCAAGAATGTGACCTACTACACGACCATAGGCGCGGCGATCGCGACCTGCAAAGCGCTGGAACACCTCGACGACAGTGACGTCAACCGCCTGCAGGATCTGCACAAGGAAGTGGCGGCGTGAACAAGGTGCCGATGACCGTGCGCGGTGCCGAACTGCTTCGTGAAGAACTGCGGAAACTGAAGTCGGAGGATCGCCCGCGAATCATTCAGGCGATTGCCGAGGCGCGTGCTCATGGCGACCTGAAGGAAAATGCGGAGTACCACGCGGCGAAGGACCAGCAGGGCTTCGTCGAAGCCCGCATCAATGAGATCGAGGCAAAGCTGTCGAATATCCAGGTGATCGACGTTACCACTGTCGATCCCAAGGGCAAGGTCGTGTTCGGCGCAACGGTCGAACTGCTGGACGAAACCGGCAAGGAAATCGCTTACAGGATCGTTGGCGAGGACGAGGCGGATATCAAAATCGGATTGATATCGTATACATCACCCATCGCACGCGCGCTGATCGGCAAGAACGAAGGCGATGACGTCAGCTTTTCCGCGCCGGGCGGTGAGAAGCGCTATGAGGTCATCAGCGTTCGCTACGAGTAGATGGAAGTCACGCCGCGGGTAAATGAATTCCCGGTGCTTCCGGGTTGCGTCGATACAGCAGCGCGGTATTCCCGATTCGGGTGACCAGCGCGGCAGCGCCCCGCTTGCACAGTTCATCGATCATTTCGTCACGTCGTTGCCGATCCGAAAGCCGAAACCGTACTTTAATCAGTTCATGGTGCCCGATTGTCGATTCGAACTCCTTTAACAGCGAACCCGAGATGCCGCCGCCACCGACCATGATGACGGGTTTTAACGTGTGGCCGAGCCCGCGCAGAAATTTTTTCTGTGATTCTGTCAGCGTCATGGTGATCCATTGTAGCAACGGCACCCTGCAATGAGCGGACCGCGGCGCAGCAGCGGTTCCTGGCGCGAGCGGCAGGAACGGGACCCGTACGTGCGCAAAGCGCGCCAGGAGGGCTGGCGGTCGCGGGCCGTCTACAAGCTGGAACAGATCGCCGACAAGGAGCCCATCCTTTACCCGGGTATGACCTGTGTCGATCTGGGGGCCGCGCCGGGCGGCTGGAGCCAGTACGTGGCGACCCGCCTTAAACATAATGTGCGGATTGTCGCGGTCGACATTTTACCCATGGATTCATTGCCTTGTGTCGACTTCATTCAGGCAGACTGCAGCGAGGAGAGCGGCCTTCGCAGGCTGCTCGAGCAGCTCGCGGGCGCCCCCGCCGACCTTGTAATGAACGACATGGCGCCCAATATCAGCGGTGCCAAGGCAATTGACCAGCCGAAATCCATGCATCTCGCCGAACTTGCGCTCGACACGGCACGAAAGGTACTCCGGCACGATGGCGACTTTGTTTGTAAGCTGTTTCAGGGCGAGGGATCGGATGCGTTTGTCGCCGACGCCAGAGAGGTCTTCGGGAAGGTTCGACTCATGAAGCCGAAAGCATCGCGGCCGGCCAGCAGTGAGGTCTACCTGGTAGCGAGAAACTATCAACTATAGTACTGTCTAAACCTTAGACGCAGTCTAAGGAGCCTGCCTGAGAAGCCTGTGCAAAGCGCACGGCAAGCAAGATAATGGTCGATATAACAGGCGAGCGAGGCAGTTACCCAACAGTCTCCGGAAGGGTAAGAAAATTGTGAATGACTTAACCAAGAACATCCTTGTTTTCATTGTCATCATCGTCGTGCTCCTGTCGGTTGTGCAGGGCCTGAGTGGTGTCAGTGGACCCGCTCCGGAGAAGACCGACTACTCCGAATTCCTGAAGCAGGTCAAATCAGGGAACGTTCAACGCGCCGAATTTGACGGCAAGCGAATCAACTACGGCAACCGGACGCCGCTCGGCTACTACACGATCAGTCCGGAAACCGACAACAACACGCTCATCGGTATCCTTGAAGAGAACAGCGTGCGCTTTACCGCCCAGGAACCCGAATCGCAGAGCCTGATCGGCCAGTTGCTCATCAGCTCCTTCCCGATCCTGTTGCTGATCGGCGTGTGGATCTATTTCATGCGCCAGATGCAGGGCGGCGGCGGCGGCCGTGGCGCGATGTCGTTCGGCAAGAGCAAGGCGAGACTGCTGGGCGAAGACCAGGTCGGCATTACCTTCGCCGATGTCGCGGGCATTGACGAGGCCAAGGCCGAAGTTTCGGAGATCGTCGACTTTCTTAAAGATCCCAGCAAGTTCCAGCGCCTCGGCGGCAAGATTCCAAAGGGCGTGCTGATGGTGGGCCCGCCGGGCACCGGCAAGACCCTGCTTGCCAAGGCGATCGCCGGCGAAGCCAAGGTCCCGTTCTTTACCATCTCCGGTTCCGATTTCGTCGAGATGTTCGTCGGTGTCGGTGCATCGCGGGTCCGCGACATGTTCGATCAGGCCAAGAAGCAGGCTCCGTGCATCATCTTCATCGACGAGCTGGATGCGGTCGGCCGGCATCGCGGCGCAGGCCTTGGCGGCGGTCACGACGAACGCGAGCAGACGCTGAACCAGATGCTGGTCGAAATGGACGGCTTCGAGGGCACCGAGGGCGTCATCGTCATCGCGGCAACCAACCGGCCGGACGTTCTGGACCCCGCTTTGCTGCGGCCTGGACGTTTCGATCGCCAGGTCGTGGTGCCGTTGCCCGATATCCGCGGCCGGGAACTGATACTGAAAGTGCACATGCGCAAGGTCCCGCTCGACGACGACGTGAATCCCAGCGTCATCGCCCGCGGTACGCCGGGATTCTCCGGCGCTGACCTGGCGAACCTGGTCAACGAAGCCGCTCTTTTCGCTGCGCGTGCCAACAAGCGCGTCGTGAGCATGGACGAGTTCGAGAAGGCGAAAGACAAGATCATGATGGGCGCCGAGCGCCGCTCGATGGTCATGAGCGAACAGGAAAAGCTCAACACGGCGTATCACGAAGCCGGGCACGCGATCGTCGGCTTCTCCGTGCCGGACCACGATCCGGTTTACAAGGTAACGATCATTCCGCGCGGGCGTGCGCTCGGCGTTACGATGTATTTGCCGGAAGAGGATCGCTACAGCATTTCGAAGCAAAGACTCGAGAGCACGATCTCGACGCTGTTCGGCGGGCGTCTCGCGGAAGAGATGACTCTCGGCCCCGACCGGGTCACGACCGGCGCGTCAAACGATATCGAGCGAGCGACTGAAATCGCCCGCAACATGGTAACGAAATGGGGTCTGTCCGAGCGCCTCGGCCCGCTGACTTACAGCGAGGACGACGGAGAAGTATTCCTCGGCCGCTCCGTCACCCAGCACAAGCAGGTGTCCGACGTTACCGTGCACTCGATCGACGAAGAGGTGCGCAAGATCATCGACAGAAACTATGCGCGTGCGAAAACGATCCTGGAAGAGCACGAACCCAAGTTGCACGTGATGGCGAAGGCGCTGATGAAATACGAGACGATTGACGGCCCGCAGATCCGCGACATCATGGAAGGGCGCGAGCCGCGTCCGCCGGAGGACTGGGAGGACCCCGATTCGCCCACCAAACCGAAGGGCGGTAGGAAGAAACGCAAGAGCAAGGCCGCAGGTACGACGGGTACCATCGTAGGCGGCCCGGCACGGGAACACTGACAAAGGTCTGACGTTTTTTTTCGGTTCGACTTATTGCAAACGGCAGCCAAAGCGCTGCCGTTTTGCTGTGCAAGGCGCAAAATGCAGTTACGCATCGGTTCCGCATCGCTCGATCTGTCCAGGCCGGTCGTCATGGGGATTCTCAACGTCACGCCGGACTCCTTTTCGGACGGCGGAAGGTATGCCGATCCCGATGCTGCGATCCGTCAGGCGGAGAGAATGGCCAGGGAGGGCGCGGCCATTATCGACGTCGGCGGCGAATCCACCCGTCCCGGAGCCGCCGCTGCGGTGTCCGAACAGACGGAAATCGACCGGGTGGTGCCGGTAATCGAAGCCATTGCCGGCCGGCTCGGCATCGCTGTTTCGGTCGACACCAGCAAACCTGCGGTTATGCGGGCGGCGGTGGCTGCCGGCGCCACGATGTTGAACGACGTCTACGCCTTGCGGGGCGACGGTGCGCTGGAGGAGGCGGCGCGCCTGGAGGTGGCCGTGTGCCTGATGCACATGCTGGGTGAGCCCCGCACCATGCAGGAAAATCCCCGCTACACGGACGTTGCCGGAGAAGTCGCGGCATTCCTGTCCGAACGGGTCCTGGCTTGCGTCGATGCCGGAATAGCCCGCGAGCGTATTGCCGTGGATCCGGGCTTCGGCTTCGGCAAAACCGATGCCCACAACATCGAACTGCTGGCGAATTTGAGCCGCATTCGGGGTCTCGGCCTGCCGCTGCTGGTAGGCTTGTCGCGCAAAACCACGCTGGGAAAGCTCACCGGACGGTCCGTTGACGACCGGCTGCCGGCGGGAATCGCGGCTGCGGTGTTGGCAGTGGAACGTGGCGCGCATATAGTGCGGACCCACGAGGTCGGCGCGACGGTCGACGCATTAAAAGTGGCCATCGCGGTCATGCGCACTGAAGTAATTCTATGACCAAACAGCATTTCGGAACGGATGGCGTCCGCGGGCCGGTCGGTAATGACCCGATGAGTGCCGATTTTGCGCTGCGTCTTGCCAGCGCGGCGGCACAGGTGCTCGTGCCCGAGGGCGGCACCGTGCTGATAGGCAAGGACACGCGCCTGTCAGGTTACATGTTCGAATCCGCTCTGGAAGCCGGATTCGTCGCGGCGGGCGCGAACGTGCTGCTGCTTGGCCCACTACCGACGCCCGGAATCGCCTATCTCACCCAGCAGTTCAAGGCGGACCTCGGCGTCGTGATCAGCGCGTCGCACAACCTGTATCAGGACAACGGGATCAAGTTCTTTGACGGCTCCGGCGCGAAGTTGACCGACCGGCAGGAGGCGGAGATCGAAACGTTCCTTGCCCGGCCGGCGATTACGCTGGAATCGCACAAACTGGGGCGCGCGAAACGCATCGATTCCGCGCGCATTCGTTACCAGGAGTTCTGCGCCTCCACCTTTCCGAAGGAATACAGCCTGGACGGTGTCAAGATCGTCTTTGATGGCGCCAATGGAGCCGGCTACAAGGTTGGCCCGCGCACGCTGGGGGAACTCGGCGCGGAAGTCATACCGATCGGCTGTTCGCCGAACGGCAGAAATATCAATGCAGGTTGCGGCTCGACCAATCCCGGCTTGCTGCAACAGACGGTACCTGCTGTCCAGGCGCACGTCGGCATCGCCCTCGACGGCGACGGCGACCGCGTCGTCATGGTCGACGAGACCGGCCGCATCGTGGACGGCGACCAGCTACTGTTCATCCTCGCCAGTGCGCGCAAGAAGGAGGGTCGCCTGCGGGGCCCCGTCGTCGGCACGGTCATGAGCAATCTCGGCCTGGAGCATGCGCTGCGCGCTCAGGGCATCGAGTTCCTGCGGGCGAAGGTGGGCGACCGTTACGTGCTCGAAACCTTGCGCGAAACCGGCGGTATCATTGGCGGTGAAACATCCGGCCACATGATCTGCCTGGACCAGACGACGACCGGCGACGGCCTGATCGCCGCGCTGCAGGTGCTCGCCGTAATGAAAGGCTGCGGCAAATCGCTCTCCGAACTGGCGTCCGGAATGCCGAAGTATCCACAGAAAATGGTCAACGTCCGAACCGAACGCCGACTCGACCTCGATGCGTCGCCCGCGATCCGCAGCGCCGTCAGTGAAGTCGAAAACGAACTGGCCGAGACGGGCCGGGTGGTGCTCCGCGCCTCGGGAACCGAACCCATGATCCGGGTCATGGTCGAGGGCAAGAACGAACACCAGGTCCTGACCCTCGCGGAACGGCTCGCCGCCGTCGTCGCAGAGGCGGCGACCTAGGATCGCCAGCGCCTGGAGTTGCGCTCCCGAAAAACCCGGCACCCTGCGGCGCCTCTGCGTGGTCCAGCCGCTGAATTCTCTCCACGCATGATCAGGCCACCCAGAGCGAAGTGAAACTCAAGCTGCTGTAGAACTGACAAACACCTTGGAGCTGATCAGCCGCAGCATTGTCAACGGCCCCCCGTCCCGGTATCCTTCTGCGCCTTTTGTTCTGATGGTAAATCAAGCGGCTCATGCGCAAGTATCTCGTTGCCGGCAATTGGAAAATGAATGGCGGCGCCGCCGTCAACAACAAATTGTGCGAGCAGATCGTCGCCGGCCTGACTCCTGCAGATTCCGTGACCGTGCTGGTCTGTCCCCCTTTTCCGTACCTGGACTCGGTGGGAAGCAGGCTTTCGGGTGCAGCGGTGAGCCTGGGGGCGCAGAACGTGTCGCCTTACCCGTCGGGTGCGTATACGGGCGAAGTTTCGGCAGGCATGCTGCGGGACCTGGGCTGCGAATATGTCATAGTCGGCCACTCCGAACGGCGGGCCATGATGTACGAGTCCAGCGAGATCGTAGCCGCCAAATTTGCGGCGGCATTGCGCGAGCAACTCAAGCCGATCCTGTGCGTCGGAGAGACGCTTGGAGAGCGGGAATCCGGCCAGACGGAGCAGGTGATCGGCGCGCAGGTCAACGCGGTTCTCGACGAGCTGGGCGTCGACGCCTTCGAATCCGCTGTCATCGCGTACGAGCCGGTCTGGGCGATAGGGACGGGAAGGACGGCGTCGCCGGAACAGGCACAGGAAGTGCATCGATATATCCGGAACATCCTGGCCGAATTGAGTGTCGACATTGGCGATGCCATACAGATTCTGTATGGCGGCAGCGTGAAAGGCGACAATGCTTCCGGGTTGTTCGCGATGCCGGACATCGACGGTGGCCTTATCGGCGGCGCTTCCCTGGAGGCGGCGCAATTTCTGGCGATTGCCGACGCGGCATCGTCACAGAACTGAGGAATTGATGGACACAATGCAGAAAGTGGTGCTGATAGCGCACACATTCGTTGCGATAATGATTATCGTGCTGGTCCTTTTCCAGAGAGGCAAGGGCGCGGATGCAGGCGCGGCGTTCGGTTCCGGCGCATCGGGAACCGTTTTCGGCGCGCGCGGCTCGTCGAATTTCTTCTCGCGAGCTACGGCAATCCTCGCGACCGTGTTTTTCGCCAGCAGCCTGACCCTTGCCTACATGAGCAGCCAGCGGGCAAATCGCGGCCCGTCCAGCCTGATCGAGCAGGCACCGGCGGTTGAAGCCGGGGAGCAGCCCGCAGAGACGACGCCGGACAGCGGCGCAGATCCGGCGACGGATATGCCGACACTGGACGACGCCGTCGAGCCTGAACCGGACGCGGTGGAACTGCCGGCGCTAGAGGAACCGGGGAAACCTGACGACGAGGAAAATCCGCAGGATTGAGCCAACGCCGATGTGGTGGAATTGGTAGACACGCTGTCTTGAGGGGGCAGTGGCGAAAGCTGTGCCGGTTCGAGTCCGGCCATCGGCACCAGATAACGCAGCAAAAACAAAAGGCGGTCAACGCGCGACCGGCCCTTTGTCTTTAAATGGCTGATACAATTACGGGCTGAGTTCAGGCCATTCATCCACATTCACGCGAATCGATTCCGGCGCCTCGATATGCTGCAAGAATATCTGCCAGTCCTGATTTTTCTCGGTGTCGCCGGCGGCATCGGAGTGGCGCTCCTCGCACTGGGTTTCCTGTTTGGCAGCGGCCAGAAGGACGACGAAAAACTGTCGCCCTACGAATGCGGATTCGAAGCATTCGAAGACTCGCGCATGAAGTTCGACGTGCGCTATTACCTCGTCGCGATCCTGTTCATCATTTTTGACCTCGAGATCGCGTTCCTTTTTCCGTGGGCCGTGTCGCTCGATGCGGTTGGCGGGTTCGGACTGGTCGCCATGGGGATTTTTCTGGCGATACTGGTGGTCGGATTCATTTACGAATGGAAGAAAGGGGCACTCGAGTGGGATTGACCGGCACAGCCGAAGCGCGCAGGGATGCGATGCCCGCGGGTGCCGCTGGCGGCACGGCAGGCACGAGCGATGGCGTCAGCCTGCAGAGGCGCGGCTTTATCGTGTCCAGCGTCGATAACGTGGCCAACTGGGCACGTACCGGTTCCCTGTGGCCCGTGACCTTCGGGCTGGCCTGCTGTGCGGTGGAAATGATGCACGCCGGCGCTGCGCGCTATGACCTGGATCGATTCGGCATCATTTTTCGCCCCAGCCCGCGTCAGTCGGACGTCATGATAGTTGCCGGCACGCTGGTCAACAAAATGGCGCCCGCGCTGCGCAAAGTCTACGACCAGATGCCGGAACCGCGCTGGGTGGTGTCGATGGGCTCCTGCGCCAACGGCGGCGGCTACTACCATTATTCCTATGCGGTGACCCGCGGCTGCGACCGCGTAGTGCCGGTCGACGTGTATGTTCCAGGTTGTCCTCCTACCGCGGAAGCATTGGTGTACGGACTGATTCAACTGCAGAAGAAAATCAGGCGTACGAGCACAATATCCCGCTAAGCAAAAAAGCGAATGACTGATTTTTACGAGACACTCGCCGCTCGGATCGATGCGCGCTTTGACGCGCGGGTTGATCGGATCGAATCCCGCTGCGGGGAATTGACCTATGAGGTACGAAAAGAAAACCTCATCGAGGTGGCCACCGCTTTGCGTGATGAGCCGGAGTTCGCTTTCGCGCAGTTGATCGATGTCTGCGGCGTCGATTACCTTTATTACGGCGTGAGCGAGTGGACAACGGAGATAGCGACGGAAAAAGGCTTCAGCCGCGGGGTACAGCGCGAGCCTGTCATACTCGATGAGTCCGACACGTTCGACCCGCGTCGATTTGCGGTCGTCTATCACCTGCTTTCCTTGCGGCACAATTCGCGGCTGCGGCTGCGCGTTTACACCGGCGGCAGCAACCCTCCCATTGTCGATTCCGTGGTGAATGTCTGGAATTCCGCAAACTGGTTCGAGCGCGAAGCGTTCGATCTGTTCGGAATCCTGTTCGACGGTCACCCGGACCTGCGGCGCATCCTGACGGACTACGGGTTTATCGGACACCCGTTTCGCAAGGACTTTCCGTTGATAGGAACGGTCGAGGTTCGATACGACCCGGAAAAGGGTCGCGTGGCATACCAGCCCGTCAGCATCGAGCCGAGAACGCTCGTGCCGAAAGTAATCCGCGACGACAACCGCTATCGCCCGGAACTCAAGGACAGGCCGAATGGCTGAAATACAGAGTTTCACCATGAACTTCGGTCCGCAGCATCCGGCCGCGCACGGAGTCCTGAGGCTCGTGCTGGAAATGGAAGGCGAGGTCGTGCTGAAAGCGGATCCGCACATCGGCTTGCTGCACCGCGCGACCGAGAAACTCGCCGAATCGAAACCCTACAACCAGACGATCGGCTACATGGACCGGCTCGATTACGTGTCGATGATGTGCAACGAACACGGTTACGTGCTAGCGATTGAGAAGTTGCTGGGCATCGAGTCACCCGTTCGCGCGCAGTACATACGCGTGATGTTCGACGAGATAACGCGCATCCTGAACCATCTCATGTGGCTCGGGTCGCACGGCCTCGACATCGGCGCGATGACGGTGTTCCTCTATACCTTCCGTGAACGCGAAGACCTGATGGATTGCTACGAAGCCGTGTCGGGAACGCGCATGCATGCGACCTATTATCGACCCGGCGGCGTTTATCGCGATCTTCCCGATTCGATGCCCAAGTACCAGCCTTCCAAATGGCGCAAGCAGAAGGAAATCGACCGGCTGAATGAAATTCGCGAAGGCTCGCTGCTCGACTTTATCGAGGCATTCACCAGGAAATTTCCTGCCTGCGTCGACCAATACGAGGCGCTCCTGACCGAGAACAGAATCTGGAAACAGCGCACGGTCAATATTGCGGTCGTCCCGCCGGAGCGCGCGTTGCAGCTCGGTTTCACCGGACCGATGCTGCGCGGATCCGGCATCGAATGGGACTTGCGCAAGAAACAGCCGTACGCAGTGTATGAACAAATGGATTTCGATATTCCGGTCGGCGTCAACGGCGATTGCTACGACCGTTACCTGGTGCGCGTCGAGGAGATGCGCCAGTCAAACAGGATTATCCGGCAATGCGTCGACTGGCTCCGCAAGAACCCTGGCCCGGTAATGCTCGACGACCATAAGATCGTTCCTCCGAGCCGCGTGGAGATGAAGGACGACATGGAATCGCTCATTCATCACTTCAAGCTGTTTACTGAAGGCTATTTCGTGCCGGAAGGCGAGTCTTACGCCGCAGTCGAAGCGCCCAAAGGCGAGTTCGGGGTCTATATGATTTCGGACGGGGCGAACAAGCCATACCGGGTCAAAGTCCGGGCGCCGGGGTTTGCGCATCTCTCCGCGATGTCCGAGATGGTCGAGGGGCATATGCTTGCCGACGTCGTCGCGGTCATTGGCACGCAGGACATTGTTTTTGGCGAGATCGACCGGTGAACGCGCAGCAGATTCTGTCAGATCACGTGCGCGAAGAAATCGATCGCTGGCGCGCGCGCTTTCCGGAAGGCCGTCAGCGTTCGGCGGTTATCGGCGCGCTGCATGCGGCACAACACGAGAACAAGGGCTTTTTGACCGCGGAGCTGATGAACGGTGTTGCCGACTACCTGGACCTGCCGACGATTTACGTTTACGAAGTGGCCACCTTTTACTCGATGTTCCAGACCAGGCCGGTCGGGCGTCACAACGTTTCCATCTGCACCAACGTGTCATGCATGTTGCGAGGCGCGGACGATATCGTCGACCATGTCGAAGCGAAACTCGGCATCAAGCTCGGCGAGAGCAGCGCCGACGGGCGCATCTACCTGAAAAAGGAAGAGGAATGCCTGGCCGCCTGTTGCGGCGCGCCGATGATGATGGTCGATCACAAATACCACGAGAATCTCACGACTGAGAAAGTGGACGAGATCCTGGACGGGCTGGATTGATGGAATTACGGCAGAATCTCGTTTGCTTCAATACGTTCGGCTCCGATCGATCATGGACGATGGCGACGTACGAAAAGCACGGCGGATATAAGGCATGGCGCACGATCCTTGCCGGTGAAATGACGCCCGAGGCGGTGATCGGGGAAGTCAAGGCATCCGGACTGCGTGGCCGCGGGGGCGCCGCTTTCCCGACCGGGCTCAAATGGAGTTTCATGCCGCGCACCGCCCCGGGGCAGAAATACCTCGTCTGCAATTCGGACGAGAGCGAACCGGGCACCTGCCATGACCGCGAGATTCTTCGATACAACCCGCATTCGCTGATCGAAGGCATGGCAATCGCATCGTATGCAATGGGCGCCACCGTCGCCTACAACTACATCCGCGGCGAGTTCATCGACGAGCCGGTACCTCGATTCGAGGGCGCGTTGCAGGAAGCGTACGACGCCGGGTTGCTAGGCAAGAACATCCAGGGCTCGGGCATCGATTTCGATCTGCATACGTTCATCGGCGCGGGCGCGTATATCTGTGGCGAGGAAACGGCTTTGCTCGAATCTCTCGAAGGCAAGGTCGGCATGCCGCGCTTCAAACCGCCGTTCCCGGCCAACTATGGCCTGTACGGCAGGCCGACGACGATCAACAACACGCAAAGTCTCGCGAGCGTGCCGGCGATCATCCGCAACGGCGCCGCGTGGTTTGCGGCACTTGGACCGGAAGGGTCTGGCGGCACTGCGCAATTCTCGGTGTCCGGACACGTCGAAAAGCCGGGCAATTTCGAGCTGCCTATGGGCATCCCGTTCAAGGATCTGCTCGACCTGTGCGGCGGCATGCTTGGCGGGCGCAAACTGAAGGCGGTCATTCCCGGCGGCGCATCGGTACCGGTCCTGCCCGCCGACAAGATCATGAACTGCACCATGGACTACAACGCACTCAAGGCCGCCGGCTCGGCGTTCGGTACAGGCGCCGTGATGGTGATGGATGAGACCACCTGCATGGTACGGGTCCTGCGGAGGATTTCGCGTTTCTTCATGGCCGAGTCCTGCGGTCAGTGCACGCCGTGCCGCGAGGGAACCGGCTGGCTTTACCGCATGCTCGACAGGATCGTGGAAGGTCGCGGCCAGGAAGAAGACCTGGCGAAACTCGTACAGGTCGCGGACAAGATCGAAGGGCACACGATCTGCGCTCTCGGCGACGCCGCCGCATGGCCGGTGCAAAGCTTCCTCCGTCACTTCCATCACGAATTCGAGTTCATGGTGCGTCACAACGGCCGCAGCATCGTCGACGACGTTGCCGCGGCGGCATGAGCATGCCATGAGCGACGATATCGTCAATTTCGAACTGGACGGCAAGCCGGCCCAGGGGAAAAAGGGCCAGATGATCATGGAGGTCACGGACCGGAACGGCCCGTACATCCCGCGCTTCTGCTACCACAAGAACCTGAGCATCGCGGCGAATTGCCGCATGTGTCTCGTCGAGGTCGAGAAAGCGCCGAAGCCCATGCCGGCCTGTGCCACACCGATCGGTGAAGGCATGAAAGTCTTCACGAAGTCTCCGAAAGCCATTGCGGCACAGCGCGCCACCATGGAATTCCTGTTGATCAATCATCCGCTGGACTGCCCGATCTGCGACCAGGGCGGTGAATGCGAGCTGCAGGACCTGGCGATGGGCTTCGGCCGGGATATATCGCGGTACTACGACGGCAAACGCTCGGTGAAGGACCAGGACATAGGGCCGCTGATTTCGACCGACATGACGCGCTGCATTCATTGCACCCGCTGCGTAAGGTTCGGCGAAGAAATTTGCGGTATCCAGGAACTTGGCACGATCGGCCGCGGCGAATGGATGAAGATCAGCACCTACATCGAGAAAAGCATCGATCACGAATTGTCGGCAAACATCATCGACCTGTGTCCAGTGGGCGCGCTGAACAACAAGCCTTACCGGTACAGCGCGCGCGCCTGGGAGATGATGCAGCATGCGACCGTTTCACCGCACGATTGTGTCGGCTCGAACATGTATGTGCATGCGCTGCGCGGAACCATCAAGCGGGTCGTGCCGAAAGAAAATGAGTCGATCAACGAAACCTGGCTGTCCGACCGCGATCGCTTCAGCTACGAGGGTATCTACAGTGAGGACCGCCTGCTGACACCGCGCGTCAGGGAAAGCGACACGTGGCGCGATATCGGGTGGGAAGAGGCGTTGCAGATGCTTGCGGACAAATTGCGGGTGTCGCGCGGCGATAAGATCGGGATCCTTGCATCCCCCGGCGCCACCGTCGAAGAAGCGTATTTGCTTGCGCGACTGGCGGAGGGCTTGGGCAGCAGCAACATCGACCATCGGCTGAGGCGCGGCGACTTCTCCGACCAGGAACACGACCCTCTCATTCCCTGGCTCGGCTGCAGCATCGCCGATATCGAAAAGCAAAAGGCGATCGTAATTGTAGGTTCCCACATCCGCCGCGAGGCACCCATCCTTGCTCACCGGGTTCGCAAGGCCGCGCTGCAAGGCGCCAGGGTCGCCGTGGTCAATCCGGACCTGAACCATTATTACTTCGACGTCGCCCCGTACCTGTCCGGCAAGGCGTGGGTCGACGAACTTGCCGGAATCGCGGCGGCTGCGGCCCAGCGTGCGGACAAGGGTGTGGACAAGGGCGGCAAGTTACCCGCTTACGTTGCAAGCCTGTGCAAAGGCGCAACGCCGAGTGACGGTCAGAAAGACGTGGCCGGGTTGCTGGCGGATGCCGGCGAAACGCTGATCCTGATTGGTCTTATTGCAGCGCGTGATGCCCATTTCGCAGCGATTCGCGCATTGACAGCTGCAATTGCGGAACTGACCGGCGCGCGCCTGGGCTTTCTGTCCGAGGGCGCAAACTCCGCGGGGGCTCACCTGGCCGGCGTATTGCCGCACCGCAAGGTCGCCGGCGCCGCACGCGAGCGTACGGGCAGGGATGCGGCCCATCTCCTCGATGAGACACTCGATGCGGTGCTCCTGTTCGGCGTTGAACCCGCGCGGGACCTTCCGGCCGAACGAAACGCCGTGGCAGCGCTCGCGGGGCAGCCATTCGTCGCGGCATTGACACCCTATGCCTCGGCCGACCTGGCCGAGTGCGCAGACCTGCTGCTGCCGATCGGCACCTTCGCCGAAACCGCGGGTACTTTTGTCAACTGCGAGGGCCGCTGGCAGAGCTTCGGCGGTGCCGCGAGGCCGCTCGGGGAGGCGCGGCCCGGCTGGAAGGTGCTGCGGGTTCTGGGAAACCTCCTCGACCTCGATGGCTTCGATTACGTCACAAGTGAAGCGGTGCGCGACGAACTGCAGGCAATGGTCAGCGACCTTACGTACGACAACCGCTATACCGGCACGAATGCAGTGGGTCGATCGGGCGTTCGACAGGGCATGACTGACGACGCGGACGTGCCCATGTACGAGGTCGATGCGATTGTGCGGCGCGCGGTCGCACTGCAGCTTACGCCCGAAGCGATGCGAACCAGGCGCGACGATGTAGAACAGGAATCGGCCGCGTGAGTGCGCTGATTCCGCAGTTTGTCGTCGACTGGTGGAACATCGTGCCGCCCACGCTGCAACAGGTCACGGTGATCACGACGCAGATCGTCGCGATAAGTATCTGCATCATCCTCGCGGTTGCGTTCTCGACCTATTTCGAACGCAAGGTGATCGGTTTCATGCAGGGGCGAGTCGGCCCGAACCGCGTCGGACCGCTGGGGCTCGGCCAGCCGTTCGCGGACGTGATCAAGCTCCTGATCAAGGAAGTTGTCATTCCGCGCGAATCCAACAAGTTCCTGTTTGTCGTGGCGCCGCTGTTCGCCATCATTCCGGCGCTTGCGACCTGGGCCGTCATACCGCTCACCGACTCCTTCGTGATAGCCGATATCGATGCCGGGCTGTTATACGTCCTGGCACTGACGTCCGTCGGCGTGTATGGCGTCATTCTCGCAGGCTGGGCGACCAACTCGAAGTACGCGTTTCTGGGCGCGATGCGCTCCGCGGCGCAGATCGTTGCCTACGAGATCGCCATGGGTTTCGCGCTCGTCGGTGTACTGATGGCCGGCGGCAGCCTCAACCTGGGGGAAATCGTGCGGGCGCAATCGGGCGGCGTGAGTCACTGGTTCCTGTTCCCGCTGCTGCCGTTGTTTCTCGTCTACTTCGTGTCCGGCGTGGCGGAGACGAACCGGGCGCCGTTCGACGTCGCGGAAGGCGAATCCGAGATCGTGGCGGGGTTTCATGTCGAATATTCGGGCGTCGCGTTTGCAATCTTTTTTCTCGCCGAATACGCGAACATGATTCTGATCTCGGCACTGACGGCAATTTTCTTTTTTGGCGGCTGGGCGTCCTTTTTCGAAGGCTGGACGTTCCTCGGCGAAGGTCACTTCCTCAGGGAACCGGGCTTTTTCTGGCTAGCCGTCAAAATCTCCTTCTTCATATTCGTCTTCTTCTGGCTGCGCGCGACGTTCCCGCGTTATCGCTACGACCAGATCATGCGTTTGGGCTGGAAAGTCTTTATTCCCGTGACGATTATCTGGATCGCCGTGGAAGGCCTGATGTCCTGGATGCAGTGGGGTCCGTGGGCGAGGATGGCTGGGTAGCGGCATGGAGAAACTAAAAAGCATCTTCAAAACACTCGTCCTTTGGGAGTTGTGGGAAGGGCTGTCGGTCACGCTGCGTAATTTTTTCCGGGACGAGGTCACCGTTCAGTACCCGGAGGAAAAGACGCCGCAGTCCTATCGATTCCGCGGACTGCACGCGTTGCGGCGCTATCCGAACGGGGAAGAGCGATGCATTGCTTGCAAACTGTGCGAGGCGGTTTGCCCGGCTCTTGCAATCACCATCGAATCCGATGTGGGCGAGGACGGAACGCGCCGCACGACCCGCTACGACATCGACCTGTTCAAGTGTATTTACTGCGGCTTCTGCGAGGAAGCCTGCCCGGTCGACGCGATAGTCGAAACGCGGATCCACGAATATCACATGGAAAAACCCGGCGAAAACATCATGACCAAGGACAAGTTGCTGGCGGTAGGCGATCGGTTCGAAGCGATGATCTCTGCCGATAAAGCGGCTGACGCCAAATACAAATAAGGCAACCGGCGTTGTTTCAGGGACTTATCTTCTACTTTTTCTCGGCGGTGCTCGTCGCGTCCGCGCTGGGCGTCATATTCTCACGCAACCCGGTGTATGCCGTGCTGTTCCTGGTGCTGGCATTTTTTCAGAGCGCCGTGTTGTGGCTGCTCGCGGAAGCAGAGTTCCTGGCGATCGTGCTGGTGCTCGTGTACGTGGGCGCCGTGATGGTGTTGTTCCTGTTCGTGGTCATGATGCTGGATATCAGCGTAGAGAAGGTGCGGGGCGGATTCACGCGTTATGCACCACTCGGCATCGCAATTACGACCTTGATGGTCATCGAACTGGTGCAGGTCATCTGGCTGCGCAGCAGCGTCGGGACGACCATCGCCGGCTTTCAGCCGACCCCGGAGGGTCACAGTAATACCGAAGCGCTGGGTTCGGTGCTTTATACCGAACACGCGTACGCGTTCGAACTCGCGGCCGTGGTGCTGCTGCTGGCGATCGTTGCCGCTATTTCGCTCACCATGCGCAAACGTCCGGGGCTCAAGACGCAGGACATTGGCAAGCAGGTTTCCGTCAGGGCCGAGGACCGCATTCGCATTGTAAAAATGGATTCGGAGAAACGGCGATGATCGGCCTGCAGCATTACCTGTCGATAGCCGCAATACTGTTTGCCATAAGCGTTGCGGGGATATTCATCAACCGCCGCAACCTGATCCTGCTGCTGATGTGCATCGAACTGATGCTGCTGGCGGTCAACTTCAATTTCATTGCATTCTCGCGCTATCTCGGCGATGACACCGGGCAGGTGTTCGTATTCTTTATCCTGACGGTCGCAGCAGCAGAAGCGGCCATCGGCCTTGCAATTCTCGTTGTTCTTTTCCGCAACCGGCGCTCCATAAACGTGCAGGAGCTGGATTCGATGAAAGGCTAAGAAGAAAAAACGGTCAGCCCTTAGATGCACAGTATTCATTTAGCGATAGTTCTAGCGCCGCTTCTCGCAGCACTCGTTGCCGGTCTCTTTGGCCGGCAGATCGGGCGTGCGGGCGCTCACTGGATCACGATCCTGGCAGTCGGCCTGTCGTTCGTGCTGTCGGTGCTGGTACTGAAGCACCTGTATTGGGACGGCGGGACGCCGGACAACTACAGCGTCTACACGTGGGCAGTCAGCGACGGCCTGCGCATGGAGGTGGGTTTCCTCATAGATCGTCTCTCCACACTGATGATGGTGGTTGTCACCTTCGTCTCCCTCATGGTGCATATCTACACTATCGGCTACATGCACGACGATCCCGGCTACCAGCGTTTCTTCAGCTATATCTCGCTGTTCACGTTCTCGATGCTGATGCTGGTCATGTCGAACAACTTCCTGCAGCTTTTCTTCGGCTGGGAGGCGGTCGGCCTGGTGTCCTACCTGCTGATCGGCTTCTGGTTGAAGCGTCAATCGGCAATCTTCGCCAGTCTGAAGGCGTTCCTGGTGAATCGTCTCGGCGACTTCGGCTTTATCCTCGGCATCGCCGGGATCGCAATGTTCACGAATTCGCTCGACTATGCTGACGTGTTCGCCAGCGCCGAATCCATCGCCGCGCAGAACGTGCAGATAACGGCCGGCACGAGCTGGAATGCGATGACCCTCATCTGCATCCTGCTGTTCATCGGCGCCATGGGAAAGTCGGCTCAAGCCCCGTTGCACGTGTGGCTGCCGGACTCGATGGAAGGCCCGACACCCATCTCGGCGCTGATCCATGCTGCGACCATGGTGACCGCCGGCATCTTCATGGTGGCGCGAATGTCACCTCTTTTCGAGCTGTCAGAAACTGCGCTTGCGGTCGTGCTGGTGATCGGCGCCATGACGGCGTTCTTCATGGGCCTTCTCGGCATCGTGCAGAACGACATCAAGCGTGTCGTTGCCTATTCGACCTTGTCGCAACTCGGTTACATGACCGTCGCGCTCGGTGTTTCGGCCTACAGCGCGGCGATCTTCCACCTCATGACCCACGCCTTTTTCAAGGCGCTGCTGTTCCTGGCTGCGGGCTCAGTCATTATCGCGATGCATCACGAGCAGGACATTCGCAAGATGGGCGGCCTGCGCAAGTACATGCCCGTCACCTACTGGACCGCGCTGGTCGGGTCGCTGGCACTGATTGGTTTCCCGGGCAGCGCCGGCTTTTTCTCCAAGGATGCGCTGATCGAGGCGGTCAGGGATTCGCACTGGCAGGGGCAGGGCGCCATTTACTGGATTGCATACCTCAGTGTGCTCCTTGGCGTTTTCGTCACCGCGCTCTATACGTTCCGCATGTTCTTTCTTGTGTTCCACGGTGAGGAACGCACGGACAAGAAGACCCGGGCACATCTTCACGAGACGCCGGCGGTCGTGACCATACCGCTGATTCTGCTGGCCATTCCGTCGGCAATCATCGGCTGGATGACGATCGAGCCGATCCTGTTCGGCGGCTTTTTCGGCGGCGCGATCTTTGCGACGGAGGACCACGACGTGCTGGCGCATCTCGGCGAAGCATTCGACGGCAGCGCCGGGTTCGTCCTGCACGCGCTGCAGGGTCCGACCGTGTGGCTGGCTGCCGCGGGACTGGTCACGGCCTGGTACGCGTATATCCAGCGTCCCGACCTGCCGGGCAGGGTCCGCAACCGGTTCCCGGGCCTTTATAACCTCCTGGATCGCAAATACTACTTTGACGATCTTTACATCAAGGGTTTTGCCGCCGGCGGCAGGTCGCTCGGACGGTTCCTGTGGAAGGTGGGAGATGAACTGGCGATCGACGGGGTCATGGTCAATGGCACGGCGCAATCGATCCGGCGGCTCTCCGGCGCTCTGCGGCGCGTGCAGACCGGATATCTTTACGACTATGCGTTCGCAATGATCATCGGACTGACCCTGTTCCTCGGCTGGCTGCTCTGGGTTAACTAGTGCACCCCGCCGCAAATAATCGACCATTCTCGCGGCGCCTTTTCGCGTCTGGCGGCGTTGCGACTCCTCGCAATAGCGGTG
>JBBDXW010000042.1:0-25232 GCA_040902105.1 Woeseia sp. | reverse complement strand
AAAAACATGGATGTTTTTGCGAAGCCCCCATGGATGGGTTCACGGCGTTCCTGAACAGCCCTCCCCCCAAGCGAGGCTCCGCCAACCACCCACCTCGAACGTTCATGCCGATGCTCTAACGAAATGCCTGTAGTCCGAAGGTTCTGACGGCTGGCCTCCGATCAAAAAATGTTATTTCGGTGTCACTGGACGAATACCGACACTGTCACCGCGCGTCATTAGCATGCAATTCCCCTGGCCGTGATGTATCGGTAAATACCGCTGCTACGTCCCGCCCACAGTGCGCCACCCGATGTGTGGCTAGAGGAGAACTGCATGAACATTCGATCGTCCGTCCGTATACCGGTCATAGTCGCCTCGCTTTTGCTTGCCGGTTTGGCGGCCGCGGAGCGGGTTGAGCTCCTCAACGTCTCGTACGACCCGACGCGCGAGCTGTATCGCGATTTCAACGCGAAGTTTGCTGCACACTGGAAGCAGCAGACGGGCGATGAGCTGGTCGTGCAGATGTCGCACGGCGGTTCCGGCAGCCAGGCTCGTTCGGTCATCGACGGACTCGATGCGGACGTGGTCACCCTGGCACTCGCATACGATGTCGAGGCCATCAGGCTGCACAGCAAGCGCCTGAATCCTGACTGGCAGTCGCGTTTACCGCAAAACAACGCGCCATACACGTCGACCATCGTTTTTCTCGTGCGCGAAGGCAACCCCAAGAACATACGCGACTGGCCGGACCTGTTGAAAGAGGACGTGCAGGTTATTACGCCCAACCCGAAAACTTCGGGCGGCGCCCGCTGGAACTACCTGGCGGCGTGGGGCTATGTGCTCGAACGCGAGCTGGGAGACCTCAATCTGCTCGATTCGGCGCCCAAGGAAAAGGTGGCACAGGCACAGAAACACGCAGCGGACTTCGTCGGTGAGCTGTACAAGCACGTGCCGGTACTCGATCGCGGAGCTCGCGGCTCCACGAACACCTTTGTGCAACGCGGGCTCGGCGATGTTCTGCTGGCCTGGGAAAACGAAGCATTGCTCGCACTCGATGAAGTGGGGGAAGACACGCTGGATATCGTTATGCCGTCGGTGAGTATCCTGGCCGAACCGACCGTTGCGGTTGTGGACACGGTCGTCGATCGCAAGGGTACGCGGGCTGTCGCCCGGGCCTATCTCGAATATCTCTATACCCCGGAAGGCCAGGACATCGTTGCACGTCATTACTTCCGTCCTCGCGACCCGGAAGTCAGTGCCCGCTATCGCGAACAGTATCCCGACATTCGCCTGTTCACGATTGATGACGTTTTCGGCGGTTGGTCCAGGGCGCAGGCCGAACATTTCGACGATGGCGGCGTATTCGACCGGATTTACCTGCAATAACAGGGCGCGGTTCAACCATCAACCTACATCACAGGCAACCAGAATGAACGTAAAAATTGCAGCTCGCGCCGGTCTGGCGGCGCTGCTCGTTACTTCGTTTTCGGCAATGGCAGAGGACAATGGCAGCGTCGGCGCCGGTCCGGGAGGTTTTGCATTGAGTTCCGCCGATGATGACTGGACGCTACGGCTGCGTGGACTTCTGCATGTGGACGGACGTTACTTCGCGGAGGATTCGGCACCCGACGACGACAATGAATGGCTTCTCCGGCGGGTGCGCCTGACGTTCGAGGGAAGTTTTGGCGAACGAATCGAGTTTCGGCTGATGCCGGACTTCGGCGGCGGCGATGAGCAGCTCATCGATGCCTGGGTGGACACCAGGCTCGGCGGCGGCGTCACTTTGCGCGCCGGCAAATTCAAGCCCCCGGTCGGTCTCGAGCGCCTGCAGTCTGCCAACAGCCTGCGCATGGTCGAGCGATCGATCGTGACGGAACTGGTGCCGAACCGCGATATCGGTGTGCAGCTTTCGGGAGGCGGTGAACGGTTCAACTGGGCAGCCGGCATCTTCAATGGAGTCGATGACGGGCGATCCGGCGATCAGGACAATGACGGTAACCAGGAAGTCGCTCTGCGCCTTTTTTCGGAACCGTTCAAATCGACCGATTCGGTGCTGGGTTTCGGTGTCGGAGCCAGTTACGGCAGCACCGACGGAAACGTCATTGCACCGCTCCTGTCGGGTTACCGCTCGCCGGGACAGAACACGGTATTCCTTTACCGGATCGGCACCGACGGCACGTTCGCCGACGGCGAGCGCCTGAGAGTATCTCCGCAATTCTATGGGTACAGCGGGCCCTTTGGACTGCTCGGTGAATGGGTTCAGGTCAGCCAGGACGTGCGACGGGTCGGTACCGGCTTCGATCGAACGGGCACTCTCGATCACCAGGCGTGGCAAGTTACCGGAGAGTGGTTCCTGACGGGCGAAAAAGCCGGTTACCGTGATCCGAAATCGGCCGTCGGCGGCGTACAGCTGGTCGCGAGGCTCAGCCAGCTCACGATCGATGACGACGCTTTTACGGGCGCGGAAAGCTCGTTTGCCAACCCGGCCGTTGCCGTCCGCGCTGCCGATACCTGGGCGGTCGGCGTCAACTGGTTCCCTGTTGAAGGATTGAAAAGTTCGCTGATCTACCAGCAAACGTCGTTCGACGGCGGCTTCGGCACAGGCGACCGGCCTGACGAAAAGGCCCTGTTCCTTCGTTTGCAGCACGGCTTCTGAACGCCGCGCAGGACGAATGTCACTTGCCTGTAACCGGCGGGATACCGACGCGGTAACCCGCCGGCTCTAGCATTGCCCGAACCAGCTCAAGGGAAGGACACGCGGCAGGGGACATCATGTCGATTGCACTGGAACAGGTTTCGAAACACTACGACGGAGCAGCCGCCGTCAACGACGTTTCCGTCAGCATCACGGACGGGGAGTTTTTCGTACTGCTCGGTCCGTCGGGGAGCGGCAAAAGCACTTTGTTGCGCGCGATCGCCGGCCTGACAACCATTGACCATGGCCGTATCGTGCTGAATGGCCGGGACGTATCGAACGTAAGCCCGCGGGAGCGAGAGGTGGGCTTCGTCTTCCAGAACTACGCCCTTTTCCGCCACATGACGATTGCCGACAACATCGAGTTTGCGTTACGCGCACGGCGCGTACCGGCGAAGCTGCGGCGCCAACGGAGGGCCGAGTTGCTGAAGCTCGTGTCACTCGAGGGATTCGATCGCCGCCTGCCGTCGGAACTGTCCGGCGGGCAGCAACAACGGGTGGCAGTGGCCCGCGCGCTGGCACATGAACCCCGGGTATTGCTGCTGGATGAACCGTTCGGTGCGCTGGACGCCAGGATTCGGGATGATTTGCGCCGTGGCATACGCGACATTCAACGTGCCGTCGGCATCACCACGATTCTCGTGACGCACGACCAGGAGGAAGCCTTTACGATGGCTGACCGCATCGGCGTCATGGACCGTGGACGGCTGCAGGAAGTCGGTGAGCCCCGGGTCCTCTATGCACGCCCCAAAACCCGCTTCGTCGCCACGTTCCTGGGCGCGGCGAACCTGTTGCTGGGACATCGCGAACGCAACGGCATGCGGATCGGCGAGTCGTTATTTCGCCTTGACCGTATCGCACTCCCGCCGCCGTCGTGCGGTACGGAAGCGACGGTCGTCATTCGTCCGGAGGACATCGTGGTTGCCCGCAGCGATGTGCGGGCGGCGGCGCATCCGATCGGCTCGGCCGAGGTGGTCGAGATGGAGTTTGTCGGTTCGCTGGAACGCATCCGACTGTCGGTCGAGGCCAATCCGTTGTTGCAAAGCGCACTCAAGCCGGATGCGCCTGTCTTCAGCATGGAGGCATCGCGCAGTGCGCGCGAGTCGGAAACAGCGCCGTTGATCATCGGGCAGAAGCTCTGCATCGGAGTAAAGCGCATCCATGTGCTCTCGACGCGAATCAGCAGCCTGCGATTGCTCGGAACCCGTGACGAGGCGGAACTGCGCCTGAAGAAATCGAAGCTGGTCAGCGATCTGGCGATGCGGATGCATATCACGCCGACACTGCATCCTGCGTACGATGCCGGCAAGGCGCCGTTGGCCGGACTGCCGGTGGTCGAGCTCGACGAGGGGCATGGCCTGCAGATTGCTGCGAGGCTGTTGCAGGACGGGGCCAGCCAGGTCCTGATAGTGGGTTCCGACAATCGGCCGGCAGAGCGCCTGTTGATTTATGCACAGCCGTCGCGACCCGCGCGCGACAGTGTGCTGAGCACCGCCGGCAGCTTGTTGCGCCACATGAGCGTCGATTCGACCTTGCTGGTGCCCGCCGACGAACGCTCACTGTATGGTGCGCGGTATCGGGACCTGCTCGATATCCGCAATGCCGCGTTGCAATTGCACGGCGTCGATGTTCGCACGGAGTCATTTCGCGAAGGAATTGCCGATGAACTGCGAGTCCGGCTTCGATCGGCACCGTCGACGATGCTGTTGATCGGCATGACGTCGAGTACGAGCGGCAGCGCACTCATCGAGGCATTGGCCGCTTTGACGAAGCAGTGCCGGTTCGCGGCCGTTCTCGTGACATGCGCACGCAGCGACACGGAAAGTCTGTCTGTACGGCACGTGCGCGAAGGTGCCGTGGCCAGTTTCGGATAGCTCTGGCCGGAGCGCATTGTGATGTCAACCAGCAGGACATGGGTGCAGCCGAGCGTGCTGCCGGGGTTCGGACTGACCGTCGGCCTTGCCGGAGCGTTTCTCGGATTGATCGTGCTGATTCCGATCGCCGCGCTTGTATTCAAGGCGGCCAGCCTGCCGTTGTCTGAACTGTGGCGCATCGCCACCGAGCCGAGGGCCCTTGCGAGTTATCGACTGAGCTTCGGAGCGTCATTACTTGCGGCAAGCCTGAATGCCGTATTCGGCCTCATCATTGCCTGGACGCTGGTGCGTTATCGCTTTCCCGGCCGGCGTCTCATCGATGCAATCATCGACCTGCCGTTTGCGTTGCCGACGGCCGTCTCCGGCATTGCGCTTGCGACCGTGTTCGGCCCGCAGACGTGGATCGGCCAGTGGCTTGGCTCGTTTGGCATACAGGTGGCCTATACCTGGATTGGTGTTGTGGTCGCGCTGACCCTGATCGGCCTGCCGTTCGTGGTGCGGTCCGTGCAGCCGGCCCTGGAAGAAGTCGAGGCCAGCCTCGAGGAAGCGGCCGAATCCCTGGGCGCCGGCCGCTGGATGGTGTTCCGGCGTGTCATCCTGCCGATCATCCTTCCCGCGCTAGCCACCGGCTTCGCACTGGCGCTTGCCAGGGCGATCGGAGAGTACGGTTCGGTAATCTTTGTTGCGGGCAATATTCCGATGCGCACGGAGATCACGCCGCTGCTGATCGTCATCAAGCTGGAGCAGTTCGATTATCTTGGTGCCACCGCCCTCGGCCTGGTGATGCTCTGCTTTTCATTCGTCATGCTGTTGACGATCAACGCGGTCAACGGCTGGCGTTTGCATCGCCGGGTGGGAGGACGCTGATGGCAGTCGCGGCTCGACATCTGGCACACGCGGCGGGATCGACGTTACCCGGTCGTCTGATCGGCCCGGCGCTGATCGTTGTTTCGCTTGCTTTCCTGACCGTGATTCTGATCGTGCCCGTAGGATCCGTGCTCACTTATGCATTTTCGAAAGGCCTCGACGTTTATCTCGAAGCACTCATGACCCCGGATACGATGGCTGCGATTCGCCTTACGCTGACGACCGCTGCGATTGTAGTCCCGCTCAATACGGTTTTCGGATTGGCCGCCGCCTGGTCAATTGCAAAGTTCGACTTTCGTGGCAAGCAATTCTTTCTCACGTTGATCGATCTGCCGTTCTCCGTGTCGCCGGTGGTCGCAGGACTGGTTTTCATCCTCTTGTTCGGTTCGCAAGGGTGGTTCGGTCCGTGGCTCCAGGAAAACGACGTCTCGATCGTGTTTGCGCTCCCCGGTATCGTACTGGCCACAATGTTCGTCACGTTTCCGTACGTGGCGCGGGAACTGATTCCGGTAATGCAGATGCAGGGCCGCGAGGCCGAGGAGGCCGCCGTGACTCTCGGGGCGAACGGCTGGACCACGTTCTTCCGGGTCACGCTGCCCGGCGTGAAATGGGCCCTGTTGTATGGAATCATTCTCTGCAACGCCCGCGCCATGGGAGAATTCGGTGCGGTCGCAGTCGTGTCGGGCCATATTCGCGGTCTGACGACAACCATGCCGCTGCACGTGGAAATTCTGTATAACGAGTACGATCTTGTTGGTGCATTCGCGGTTGCTTCATTGCTGATGCTACTGGCGGTATTTACGCTGCTGGTCAAGGCAGTGGTCGAGGCGCTGGGATCGCGAAGGCGGCGGCCGGGCTGAACCGGTGCCTGAATCCTTATGAAAATACACGCCCCCGGATTGGCTGGCTGGCTCGCGATCGCAACGGTGGTGATGGTAACCCTGGCCGTTGCCGCCGTTTCCATAGTGGGCATTCGGATCCTGCAGGATCTGGCGGAGGCCGACGGGCGTACGCGCGTCGCGTTGGCTGTCGCGGATACACGAGAATCGTTGCGCCAGAACACGGAAGACCTGCTGACAGCCGCGCAGGTACTTGGAGAACGGCCCACGTTACGCCGCTTGCTGCACGCCGACGATGTTGATGGATTGGGTCCCTATTTATCGCGTTATTGCGAGGGTGCCGGGTTGCACGGCTGTGCGGTGGCGCGAAACGGGACCCTCGTCGCCGCCACCGGACTGGAAGTCGACTGGCAACATATTCTCGCCGCCGCCAAAGAACAGGGCGAACTTTTCATGGTTACCGGTGCACTCACCGGGGTAGCGCTGGGCGGGGCCCAGGCGCCGGTGCTGCACGACGAGGAGGTAATCGTCTACACCATACGCAAGATGGATGAAGTGTACGCACAACGGCTCGGTGAGCGCGCAGGACTCGAGATCCGTATTGTCGATTATGCGTCGTTCAGCGCCGGAGAGGGCGAGTTCTCCGTCCTGAACTCCGACGCGCTCGCGCGCGGCGAGCCGGTTACGGGATTTCTCGACGGTCTCGATGCCTATGCGGCGAGCCTGCCGGTCGCGGCATCGACCGGAGAGACGGTGGCGCTGTTGCAGGCCGTTCTTCCGGCCAGTTCAGTCATGCGCCCGATAGAAAAAATGAAGCGCAGGATGCTGCGGGTGGCGATCGCCGTCGCCCTCCTCGCTACGATCAGCGGCATTCTCATCGGCCGGCACTGGATTGGCGACGTGCAACGCCTCACGAAAGCCGCTCGACGTCTGGGCTCCGGCGATCTCGCCGCCTCTATCCCGCCGGCTGGCGGCAAGGAGCTCAGCATCCTTGCAAACACGATGGAAGATATGCGGCGTAACCTGGTCGACCTGACGAGTGAACTCAGAACGAGGGAAGCAGAAGCGCAGGCCGTTCTCAGCGGTATCGTCGAGGGTGTGTACGCGGTCGACGCAGAGCGCCGCGTCCGTTTTATGAACCCCCAGGCCGAACGCCTGCTCAAGACCTCGGCGACAGATGCTATTGGACAATTTTGCGGCGATTTGCTGAACCCGGTGCGGGATGCCGAGGGACGACGTCCCTGCGATCATGCATGTCCCATTCTGGAGGCGCGGCGAATCGGGTCCGCCAACGCTGTTGAGCAGATAGAACCGGCGCGGGGACGGCAGCACCGTGTCGTGATCGCAAGCTCGGCCGCGGGTGACGGTTTGCAGGTACAGGTATTGCGCGACGAAACGGAGCTCGAAGCGGTCCGTCGCACCAGGGATACCGTGCTTGCGAACATATCGCACGAATTCCGGACTCCGCTTGCGGCTCAACTTGCTTCGATCGAATTGCTGCGCGACGGACTCGGCGAAATGTCTCCCGCCGCTCAGCAGCAACTGGTATTTTCCCTTGAACGGGGCGCGCAGCGGCTTACCTGGCTCATCGACAATCTGCTCGAAAGTGTGCGAATCGAATCGGGACAGCTGGGCATTCGACATCAGGATGTCGAACTCGCTGAAGTTGTGCAGGCCGCACGCGAGCTGATCGAGCCGCTTCTGGATCAGCGCGGTCAGGTACTGGAGGTAGGGATACCCGATGGACTGCCGGTCCTCTGGGGTGACGAGCAACGGCTCGTTCAGGTCGTCGTAAACTTGCTGGCAAATGCAAGCAAGTTCGGCCCGCCGGACAGCGCGATTCGGATCGGCGCCAAAGCTTCGACAAACGGAGGCGTCGAATTCTGGATCGACGACGCCGGGCCGGGTCCTGCCGATCCGGATAATGATGCCCTGTTCGAACAGTTCAGGCGGTCCGGCGGAGAAGATCCGGAGGAGAGCGGCCTCGGGCTCGGGCTTTACATCGTTCGTTCAATCGTCGAGCGGCACGGCGGCGAAGTTTCGCTCGGCCGCGGGCCAGAATCAGGCACGCGCGCCCGTGTGGAACTCCCGGCGGACAGTCACTCATGAAGATTCTGCTGGTTGATGACGACCTCGACCTGCTGGCGATAACCGGATTCGCGTTGCAGCAAGCAGGATTCCTCGTCGTCAAGGCAAGCAACGGAATCGAAGCGCTCGATGCCTTCGAGTCCGAGCAACCGGATCTCGCCGTGTGTGACATCAATATGCCGCGAATGAACGGATTCGAGCTCGCCAGGGTGTTGCGCCAGCGCAGTGACATTCCCCTGATGATGTTGACGGTGCGCCAGGAGGACGAAGACATCGTACGTGCACTGGAGCTCGGAGCAGATGATTACCTGACGAAGCCTTTCAGTCCGCGGATTCTGGTTGCGCGCATTCGGGCGTTGTTGCGTCGCGTCGGCATTGAAGCGGAAGGAGACTTGAACTTCGGCAACCTGACGCTTCGCGCCGAGGATCTGAGTCTCGAAGGCCTTCCGCTGGGGACGGTACGCCTGACGCCGCTCGAAGCACGATTCTTGCAACTGCTTTTTACTCATGGCGGACGCACAGTCCCGACCGAGCGTATCCTGGGCTACGTCTGGGGCAATCGCGCCGGTGGCAACCGGCAGCTTCTGAAACAGTTAGTGCATCGCTTGCGACAGAAAATCGAAACCGATCCGAAAAATCCGACGATCCTGCGCACCGTGCCGAATGCCGGCTACCTCCTCGACGAGGGCGGCCTTCCACAAAAACCGGAGTAAACCGGCAGGCACACGACCGCCGGTTCGATGTCTGGTCGACTCTCCCGGCTGGCAAACCGGGCGAACTCGCGCAGGAATCCCGTTATAGTACTCGGTCCCGGTTGTCGAGGGCGGCGCATGGCACTCGCTCGCTATATCATTTACTTCGTTGGCATTGCGGTCGCCACGTGGCTGTTAACGAAGATTGAAATCAATTCACCCGGGAGCCTGAAGCTGCAGGTCTTCACGCATCCGGGCGATACGCTGGGAACCAGCGAGTATTCACCCCTGGAATTTGTTCAGCCGGTGATGCTGATTGCCTGCGGATTGCTCTATGCCTGGGTCGCAAAGTATTACCCGTCGCAGCGACCGATCGCGTTTACGTTCGGCGGACTGGCTCTTGCATTCCTGATCCGCGAACAGGATTACTTTCTCGACCGATACGTGGCGGATAACTTCTGGCAGGTCGTGATGGCGATCGTCGCGGCGCTGATCATCACCTATACCTACCGGCACCGGCGACGATTTCGCATCGCCTGGCTGCGCCTGTGGCCGTCGCCGGGGCTTACGCTCCTGTTTGCCGGCGCGATCGTTCAGTTTGCATTCGTGCGACTGATAGGCCACGAGCCCCTGTGGATGGCAATTCTCGGCGACGACTATCTGCGGATCATCAAACTCGCGTTAGAAGAATTCATCGAACTTCTGGGCTATTTTTTATGGCTCGTCGGCACGATCGAATACGTGTTCCAGGTACGCGCAATCGCGACGCGCGAGCCGCAGCCCGCAGTGGCAAGGCGCCGCGCCGGGCGTCAACCGAAATCGGAAGGACGGTTCTGATCTGTCGGCGGCCTTTTCGTGCGGAGCTTAAGCAAGTGCCACCCAAATCGACCTAAAGAATCGTCGGATTTGCGGCGTCGCCGTAGACCTCATCGGGGTCGAACGCTTTGTCAGTATCGACGAACTCGAGCCTGCCCGGCGTCCGTTGTTCCCCGCCAACCGCTATGCGGCGGTAGAAACAGGACCGGTAACCGACGTGGCAGCTTGCGCCGCCTTCCACCGATACCTTGAGCCATACGCAATCCTGGTCGTCGTCGATCAGCAGTTCCCGCACCTTCTGCACGAAGCCGCTGGTAGCCCCTTTGCGCCAGATGCAATGCCTGCTGCGGCTGAAATAATGCGCTTCGCCGGTCGTGATCGTCAGCCTGAGCGCATCGGCGTTCATGTATCCCTGCATCAGCAATTCGCCGGAGCTTGCGTCGGTCGTAACGGCCGCGATCAATCCCCGATGGTCGAATTTAGGCGCGAGTTCGGAGCCTTCCTCCACCTGCTCGATGGATTCGCGGGCATGAAACTGAATCGACTCGTCGGACATCGTTCGCTCCTGCGGTCTGCCTTGCCGGCCGAGGCCGGGACGACATTATAAGTCACCGTGCCGGAGCAGCCCGAAAATCCGTAAGAAGCGGCTACCCGGAGTGGCGATGTTGTTATCATTGTGTGTTGACCTGCACATACCGTTTCCGCGACCAGGCTGCTATGCCAATCTACTTGCACGATACCCTGACGGGCAAAAAGATCGCCTTTGAGCCTCTGACGCCAGGCCACGTGACCATGTACCTGTGCGGTCCGACCGTCTACAACTACGCTCACATCGGCAACGCGCGCCCGGCCGTGGTATTTGACGTCCTTGCGACACTCCTCCGGCGCACCTACAAACTGACCTTCGCCCGCAACATTACCGATGTCGACGACAAAATAATCGCAGCGTCGAAAGAGTCCGGCGAGTCGATTGAGCAAATTACCGCCCGTTTCAGCGACGCATACAACGATGACATGGCGGCACTTGGCGTATCGCGGCCGGATATCGAACCGCGGGCGACCCGGCATATCGCGGAAATGGTCGAGATGATTGCGACGCTGCTCGATAAGGGCTTTGCGTACGAAGCGCAGCAACATGTGTTGTTCGATGTCTCGGCCTTCGGGGACTACGGCAAGTTGTCGAAGCGTGAGTTGCGGGAGATGATCGCGGGCTCGCGGGTCGAAGTGGCCCCCTACAAAAAGGCCCCGCACGACTTCGTGCTGTGGAAACCGTCGACACCGGAGCAACCGGGCTGGGATTCCCCCTGGAGCCGCGGACGCCCCGGCTGGCACATCGAATGTTCCGCGATGGCGGCGAAGCACCTGGGCCGCACCATCGACATTCACGGCGGCGGCCAGGACCTGGTCTTTCCACATCACGAAAATGAGCTGGCACAGAGCACCTGCGCACATGGCGGCGCGATTTTCGCACGCTATTGGCTGCACAACGGGTTCCTGAGCCTCGACAATTCCAAGATGTCCAAATCGCTCGGCAACGTTCTGCTCGTGCATGATCTGGTCAAGGTCATCCCGGGCGAAGTGATTCGCCTCGCGTTGATGAGTGCGCATTACAGGCAGCCTCTCGACTGGTCCGATGAGTCGGTCGACGCGGCACGAAAAATGCTCGACCGGCTTTACGGCGCGGTGCGAGGCATCGGCGTAAGCGTTTCGGAGAGATCGCAGGTCGAACCGCCTCCCGGCGTGGTGGCGGCGCTGGAAGACGACCTGAATACGCCAAAAGCGCTGGCGGAAACATTCAACCTCGCACGGCAACTCAACAAGTCGACGGACCCTGCAGAGCGCCGTGCGCTTGCGCTGCAAATCTACGCCGCATCCGACCTGCTCGGCCTCATGCAGAGCGACGCGGAGGACTGGTTTGCAGGCAACGGGGACAGCCGCCTGACAGCGGACGAGATCGAGGACCTGCTCCGGCAGCGCGAGCAGGCGCGCGCAAGTCGCGACTTCTCCGCCGCCGATGCGATCCGCGACAAGCTGGCGTCAACAGGAATTTCGATCGAGGACAGTCCTTCCGGGACGCGCTGGCGCCGGACAGGTTGAGCGATGCATGAAGCGGCACATCGTTAGCAGAATGCTGGCTTGGCCGCTGCTCGGGATCGTCTGGCTGTATCGGCGTACCCTGTCGCCGCTTCTCGGCATCCATTGCCGTTTCCAGCCGACCTGTTCCGAGTATGCGAGCGAGGCGCTACGCCGACACGGCGGCCTGAGGGGCGGCTGGCTCGCGGTCAGGCGAATCGGCCGCTGTCATCCCTGGGGCGGCTCGGGATACGATCCCGTCCCGCAGCCGCACGACGGCGACTAGGCCTCCGCGGAGGCCCGACAGACCATCGCGGGTACCACCGCCCACCGCCGGTTGCGAGCCCCGGCCGGCTAACACACCGTAGCGTGCTGTTGTCTTGCCGATCACGCGCGAACGTCGGGCGACGCTCCGGCGCGGCAGTGGCGCGCCTGGCGGCTGTTGAAGTAGTGCGTTACCGCCAGGACCAGGGCGCCGGCAATGGTGAAGGTCCTGTCGGCGGCGAGACCGTAGTAGCTGTGGACGACCGTGCCGCCGACGATGAGCAGCAGCATGCCGAGCACGCCGAAAAGAATCACGTATGCATTTCCATGACGGCGGAAGCCGAACGCCAAGGCAACCGCGCTGACGGGAATCGCGACGATCAACATTTGCGCGTGAATATGTCCGCTCGAGAACTCGCTCACGGCCGGCAGGCTCGCGATGACGAGCGGCAGAGCCAGACAATGCAGCAGACAGAGTCCCGAGAGCATTGCTGCAATCCGGTCGAGCGTTGCCGCGGGTTTGAGGGCGCTGTTAACCATCGTCGGTAGCCGTTATGCTCGGAACTGGGCGCGGTGGACACGCCACCCGGAAACAAAATGGTATAACATAACAAAATGACACGCAACTGCTTTTAAAACAACACCTTGCCCAATCGCAATGCTATGGATAAACGCCTTCTCGCCATTCTCTGTTGCCCGGTAACGCACAAAGGCTTGTCGCTCGCGCGTCCGCCGCTGCTGAAAAAGGTCAATGCGGCCATTGGTAGCGGCAAGGTCGCGAATCGGGAGGGCTCGCAGCTGGATGCAGCGCTGAAGGAAGCCCTGGTGACGGACGACGGCAAGCTGCTTTACCCGGTCAGGGACGGGATCCCGGTGTTGCTCGAGGCAGAGGCGATCGGCCTCGAACAACTGGATGCCGAATGAATGGCCGGGCGCAGCCCGCATGATACGATCCTGAAAAGCCCTCCCCCAGGCGAGACTCCGCAGAACCGTTGCGCCGCTCGCGCATCATGCGAGCTGGTTGGCGCTCCGTGCGGGATGTATCATCTGTTGCAATTTGAGACTTTCATTCCTGCGTGAAAATTCCGGTCGGCAAGCTCCAGTCAGAGCTCAAAAAATCCCTGTTACCCTGTTATCTGGTCACCGGCGACGAGCCCCTGCTCGCCCAGGAAGCGCTGGATGCGATCCGCATGGAAGCGCGCCGGCGAGGCTTCGGCGCACGCGAAGTCCATGTCGTTACCGCCACGTTTGACTGGAACGAGGTCGCGGCGGCGGCCGGCAGCCTGTCGCTCTTCGCGGAAAAGCGCATCCTCGAACTCAGGCTGCCGACAGGCAAACCGGGCCGCGACGGTTCTGCTGCAATTGTCGAACTGATGCAACGGACCGGCGATGACCTGCTGTTCCTGCTCGAAGCGCCGAAACTCGACAAAACTGCGGGCGCGTCGAAGTGGGTCAAGGCGATCGAGGCGGCCGGTGCCCATGTGCAGGTATGGCCCGTCAGCGCACGCGAACTGCCGGCATGGATCGGCGGCAGACTGCGCAGGCTGGGCCTGCAGCCGGACCGGGATGCCGTGCGTTTGCTCGTCGACCGCGTCGAAGGCAATTTGCTGGCCGCGAATCAGGAAATTGAAAAACTCCGGCTGCTGCTGGGAGAGGGACCGGTCAGCGGAGCCGACATCGAAAACGCAGTCGCCGACAGCAGCCGATACGACGTCTACAAGCTGGCCGACGCCGCCATTGAAGGGCAGGGAGCACGCGCGATACGCATGCTCGGCAGGCTCAGGGCCGAAGGCGTCGAGCCGGTACTCATCGTGTGGACGCTCACCCGGGAACTGCGCACGCTGACGAAAGCGGCGCACCACATCCGGTCCGGGATGGACCTCGGCGCTGCGTTGCAGAAAGCAGCGGTGTGGCCAAGTCGGCAGGCCATTGTCAGAAGCTGCGTCGCGCGGCACACAGCGGGTGAATTCTATCGGCTGTTGCAGATCGCCCGCCGCGCAGACGCTGCCGCGAAAGGCCAGATGGCGCTCGATCCGTGGCAATTGATGACGGAAATCGTGTTCGGACTGGCGACGGCCAGGGCAAAGGCAGCTTAAGCACGTGGCCTTCAACGTGATTCGGGAGACCTGAAAGTGGGTCCGATGGGAATTTTTGGCGGAACGTTCGATCCTGTTCATTTCGGACATCTGCGAACGGCTTTTGAAATGCTGCAGGCACTGCGCTTCGGCGAAGTGCGGTTCATGCCCTGCGGCAGTCCACCGCATCGCGGCTCGCCGATCGCCGATGCCGGCCTGCGCCTCAGGATGGTGCGGGTCGCAACGGAGGGACAACAAGGGTTCGTCGTCGATGATCGCGAATTACAGCGAGAAGGTCCGTCCTATTCGGTCGACACACTGAGCGCGCTGCGTGCGGAATTTCCGCTCACGCCGCTCGCGCTCATCATCGGCATGGACGCGTTTCTGGGCCTGCCGAAGTGGTACCACTGGCGCGAGATTCTGCAACTTTCGCACATCGTGGTTGCGCATCGTCCCGGCTGGCGTGCGCCCGACATGGGGCCCCTCGGAGAATTGCTGGCGGACCGCGGCACGCATCGCATTGGCGATCTGCACCAGGCCCGGTCAGGACACATATTCATTCACGACGTGACCCAGCTGGAAATTTCGTCGACCGAAATTCGCGAGCTCATCGCGGCGGGCCGCGACCCGCGATTTCTGATGCCGGACACCGTCCGCGACGTCATCGAACAAAGCGGTTGCTACGCGTCATCCGCTGACGAGCTCGAAAAACCCGCGCACAATGTGGACGCGGGTACTGACAATGGCCGTAAGGCTGCAGGACAGCACACAAAATGAGGAATAGGACTTGATACCAAATGACCGGACCCGTGAATGAATAGCGAGCAACTGAGCGACCTGGCCGTAGGCGCACTGGAAGAGGTAAAGGCAAAAGATATCGTCAAACTGGATGTACGGAACCTCACGACCGTCACCGACTTCATGATCGTGGCGAGCGGCACGTCCAACCGTCACGTCAAGGCGCTTGCAGACGCGGTCGCCGAAAAGGCGCGCGCGGCGGGGCATAAGCCAACGGGCGTCGAAGGGGCCGAAGGCAGCGAATGGATACTGCTCGACCTTCAGGATACGCTCGTACACGTGATGCTGCCGCGGGTCCGGGAGTTCTACAACCTGGAAAAACTGTGGTCGCTCGCGCCGCTGGGCGATCTCGCGGTCAGAGACCGATAGGAGTCTGCGCGGCAGAAATATTCCTACTGCGAATGCAGCTCAGGATACTTTTTACCGCGCAGACTCCCAGCCCCAAGCAGGACAGGACATTCATGCACATACGGCTGATCGCGGTCAGTGACCGGCAGCCTGACTGGGTCGGAGACGCATTTGACGAATACGCGAAGCGCCTGCCGGGCCAGTGGCGGTTTCGGCTCGATACCGTGGCGACGGCCCACCGCGCGGGCAACAGTGGCGCCGGCAAAGCGGTCGAGGCCGAAGGCTTGAAAGTGTTGCGTCAGCTGAAGGCGTCCGAACAGGTCGTGCTCCTCGACGAAACCGGCACGGAGTTCACGAGCGCCGGACTTGCGGCACAGTTGACCCACTGGCAGACGGCAGGAAGGGATCTTGCATTCGTCATTGGCGGAGCCGATGGCGTGTCTGCCGATTGCGTACAGCGTGCCGACGTGCGCTGGTCCTTGTCCCGCCTGACGCTGCCCCACGGACTTGCGCGCGTGCTGCTTGTGGAGCAGCTCTACCGTGCCTGGACCCTGCTGCAAGGTCATCCTTACCATCGTGGCTGAGGCAGTTCTCCACCTGGCTTCCGCGTCGCCCCGCCGTCGCGAGATACTGGCGGCGCTCGGTGTCCGCCACACCTGGGGAGGAGTCGACATTGACGAAACGCCCTTGCCGGGCGAGGCGGCCGACGAACTGGCTTTGCGGCTGGCGCTCGGCAAAGCGGGCGCGTGCCGCGAAATGCGGGCGGACGAGCCTGTTATCCTGGGGGCCGATACCGTCGTGACGCTCGATGGACGCATCTTCGGCAAGTCGGCCACGGAGGATGAAGCGCTGTTCATGCTGTCACAACTGTCGGGACGCACTCACAGGGTGGTCACCGCGGTGGCGTTGAACGTGTCCGGGCGTGAGTTCACGGCCGTGTCGCACAGCGACGTTCAAATGCGGCAGATCGAACCGAACGAGGCGCTCGCGTACTGGCGGAGCGGCGAACCGGCAGGCAAGGCCGGCGCCTACGCCATCCAGGGTCTTGGCGGGGTTTTTGTCGCGGCAGTGTCAGGCAGCTATTCCGGCGTGGTCGGCTTGCCCGTGTACGAGACGGCCGGTTTGCTGAAACACGCCGGCATCGACCTGCTCTGCATCACCGACACTGGCAGGCGTGGACCTTGAGCGAGCAGCTGCCGAAGGAAGAAATTCTGGTCAACGTGACGCCGCGCGAAGTGCGCGCGGCCTTGCTGGAGAACGGTGTCCTCCAGGAAGTATATATAGAACGTGCCGCACGCCGCGGTCTGAACAGCAATATATACAAAGGGCGGGTGTCGCGGGTACTGCCCGGCATGCAGGCGGCGTTTGTCGACATCGGTCTCGAACGCACCGGCTTCCTGCATGTATCGGACATCGTCAGGCAAAACGTTGCCGAACAATCGCCGGACGCCGGTGAGCTTCCGGATATCCGCGAACTGGTCCAGGAAGGCGCCGAAGTTCTGGTGCAGGTAGTCAAGGATCCTCTGGGTAACAAGGGTGCGCGCCTCACGACTTTCATCACACTGCCGTCCCGCTACCTGGTGCTGTTGCCGAACGGTGCAGGCGTCGGTGTGTCGGCGCGCATCGATGACGCAGTCGAGCGAGAGCGTTTGCGCCAGATACTTGAAGGCATTCTGGCCGCCGACGGCCGTTCCGGTGGTGTCATCGTCAGGACCGCAGCGGAAGGGTCGAGCGAGGAGTCGCTGCGCGCGGATCTCGAATTCCTGCACAAACTCATGCAGGCCGTTCAGGATCAGTGCAGGAACGCTCCCGTAAAAACCCTGATACACGAGGATTTGCCGCTGCCCGTGCGGGTGCTGCGCGACCTTGTGACAAGCGATGTCGAAAGGATACTGGTTGATTCCGAAGCCGATTTTCACCAAATGAAGTCATTTACCGCGACCTTCCTGCCGGAAATCGAACCCATGCTGGAGCTCTATACCCGGCAGCGCCCGATATTCGATCTGCACGGCATCGAAGACGAACTCAAGAAAGCACTTGATCGAAATATCCCATTAAAATCAGGTGGATACATTATCTTCGACCAGACCGAGGCAATGACAACGGTGGACGTGAATACCGGCGGCTATGTCGGGCACCGGAACCTCGAGGAAACCATCTTCCGCACCAACCTCGAGGCTGCCGTCACCATTTCGCGGCAACTCAGGCTGCGAAACCTGGGTGGCATCATCATTATCGATTTCATCGACATGGAAGAGGAAGAGCATCGTCGCCGCGTGATGCAGGTGCTCGAACAATCCATGCTGCGCGATCACGCCCGTCACCAGATCACTCCCGTCTCTCCTCTGGGTTTGGTCGAAATGACGCGCAAACGTACTCGTGAAAGCCTGCAGCATATTCTGTGCGAAGACTGTCCAAACTGTAGCGGGCGCGGATTCATCATGGCGCCGGCGACTGTCTGTTTTGAGATTTTTCGCGAAATCATCCGGCAACATCGACAGTTCAAGTTCGATGAGATTCTCGTGCTCGCGCACCAGGACATCATCGAACTGCTGCTGGCGGAGGAATCAAACGGCCTTTCCGAGATCGAGGCACAGACGGGAAAGGCAATCCGTCTGCAGCCGGAATCACTTTATCTGAGAGACCAGTTTGACGTGGTCCTCATATGACCGCCGGACGACGCGACGCACATATGCTGTATACATGAAGAAACTGCTGCGAAAGCTGGTCAAGTACCTGGTGTATCTCGGGACGGCGCTGGTCATCCTGCTGGCGGTCGCGGTCGGTCTCTTTCGCCTGTTTCTGCCCAGACTTCCCGAGTACCAGGAAGAAATCAAGGACTGGGCCAACGCGGCGATCGGAATGCAGGTCGAGTTTTCCGACATGGATGCGAGGTGGCGGCTGCGCGGACCCGAGCTGAACTTCTACGACACGGAACTGGTGTCCCGCGACAATGCGCTTACCGTGCTGAACGCCGAAGAAGTACGAGTGGGCGTGGGCCTCATGCGCCTGCTGCTCGATCGCCAGCTGGTAGCCGACCGCATTCTGATTCGCGACGCCACCATTGACGTCGCTCGCGACGCCAAGGGCATGTGGCGGGTACAAGGTATCGCGCTCGACGCACTCGCTGACTCGCGTATGGTATCCACCGATGACGCGGGACCGCTGACCGTGGTCGGCGAAGACATCCGCATCAATTTCCGACTTCCGGACCGCGCCCACCCGGTTGCCGTCGTTGTCGACACCGTCGAATTCCGCCGCGACGAGTTGCAGCACGGATTCGAAGCGTCGCTCGCGCTGCCGGAGTCTCTGGGCAATCGCGTTGCGATCGCCGCGAGCCAGCGTCTTGAAGCCGCCTCTCCCAGGGCGCCCTGGCAGGTATTCGTCGAAGGACAGGCGCTGAACATTGCCGGCTTGTCGGAGCTGGGACCGGCGGGTTCGCCCGATGTCGGTTCCGGCATGGCTGACGTCAGTTTGTGGCTTGACCTGTCCGGCGGGGACATACGCAGCGCGACGGCGAATTTCACCGCGACTGACGTCGTTGCCGGCAGCGGTGCCGAAATTGCTCCGTTCGGCGCCGAGGGCCGTGTTGAGTATTCGAGAGATGTCGACGGCTGGTTGCTTTCAGCGGACGATTTCATCCTGCGGACGGCAGAAGGCGCCTGGCGGGAATCGTCACTGCAGATGCGCGTGTTGTCGGCACGGGCGGGCAGTGCCGAAACCGTGGCTGGCAGCGCTTCCTGGTTCAACCTCGACGATCTGCATTACGTGCTTCCCTGGTTGCCGGAAGACCAGCGCGAGCTGCTCGAAGCACTCGCTCCCTCCGGCGTCGTGCGCGATTTCGACATCAGCGTCACCGGAGCGGATTCGGCCGTCGCGCAATTCGAACTGTCGGCGACAATGGACCGGGTCGGTGTCGCTGCGTATGAAGACTGGCCGGGCATCCGGGGCTTCAGCGGCGCCATCCGTGCCGACCGGTCCGGCGGCCGGCTCGAAATCCATGCGGGCGACATGCAACTCGATCTGGCCGGTCATCTCGTGGAGCCGGTCGAACTCATCGAAGCCGACGGCACGATTATCTGGCGCCAGAATGACAGCGGCACGACCCTGTTGTCCGACAGCATCCGCATTCGCAACGCCGACTTTGACAGCACGAGCAGCCTGCAGGTCATAGCTCCGGCAGCCGGCACATCGCCGATCGTCGATCTGCAAAGTAGTTGGAGTGTGCGCGACATAGGCAACGTCGAGCGCTACCTCCCGGTCAACGCAGTCAAGCCTGCGTTGTATCGCTGGCTCAGCGACGCCTTGGTTGCGGGTAACGTGCCTGAAGGGACGACGCGTTTTGTCGGCCCGCTGGACAAGTTTCCATTCGACAACGGCGAAGGTACGTTTCGCATTGAAGCGAGACTCGAAAATGGCACGTTGCGTTATTCGGATCAGTGGCCGGCCGCCGAACGTATGAATCTCGGACTGGTGGTCGAGAATACCCGGCTTTACTCATTCGAGAATACCGCGACGAACGCGGGCAACACCGTCATCGATGCCCGCATCGAAATTCCGGACCTGCGCAACCCGGTACTGAGCATTGACGGACATGCGGCAGGAACGCTGGAAACGATTCGCAGGTTTTCCCGTGAGAGCCCGATCGCCGGCGTGTTCGGCGGGCAGCTTGACCGGGTCACCACAGAGGGCGAGGCATCCTTCGATCTGCTTTTGACTTACCCGATTCTTGACCGACAGAATTATGCTTTCACGACGCACATACGAAGCGAGAACGGAACGGTGCGTATCGAGGGATTGCCGTCGCCGATCAGTGAACTGAACGGCATCGTCACGGTAACTCGCGACCGCATCAGCGCCGAATCCCTCTCCGGCCGTTTCCTGGACGGACCCGTTACGATCGAACTGGCACGCGCGGGCGAAACACAGCCGTCGTACAGCGTGATCGCAACCGCCGGCGGCAACGTGGGCGCGGAGGAACTGGCGCAGCATTTCGGTGCCGCACTTTCGGACCTGCTGGACGGCTCGACCCGCTACCATGCCACGGTCAGTTTCCCGCGGGCGGGGCTGGAGGTGCCACAGCCGCTCACCATCTCGGTTCAGTCCGGTCTCGATGGCATGGCGGTAAACATGCCGCCGCCCATCGGCAAGACACCCGACAGTGAACGGCCGGTGTCGTTCGCGATCGAGCTTCCAGGCGAGGGCCGTATCGAAACGACGGGTAATCTCGCGGACGAGGTGCGCTGGACGCTCGATTTTGCGCGCAACGACAAGGGATGGGATTTCGATCGCGGTGTGCTTGCGGCCGGCGGTGCGGAACCGGGCGAGCCGGAAATCCGCGGTCTGCATATTGAAGGGCGGACGCCGATACTCGATCTCGACGACTGGCTCGCGCTGTCGCGGCGGGATGATGCCCGGGACGGCAGGCCCGGGTTTGCCGAGCGCATTCGCTCCATCGATCTCATGGTGGACGATCTGTACGTGATCGGCCAGCACTTGTCGCAACACAGGGTCATCGTCAACCGCAGCGCGCTGGACTGGGCGGTGCAGCTGGACGGCGATCAGGCGGTCGGCTCACTCACCATTCCGTATGACTTTGGCGGCGACAGGCCCCTGATTCTGGAAATGCAAAAACTGACCTTGCCCGGAGGAGACGAAGGTGCGGCCGTGCGCGAACGGCGGCCGGATCCCCGCGCGCTGCCGCAAATCACCGTCACCGCCGAGGATTTCTCGCTCGGCGACCGACACCTGGGCCGTCTGCAGGCGGACTTTGTGCAAACCGAAGCCGGTCTCCGCGCCGATGCCGTCGTCACCAGTAACGATACGTTCGAGATTCGCGGGCGCGCCGGCTGGATCGTCGATGAATCCGACTCGACCGGGCAGAGAAGCTACGTGGCGGCCCGTTTGACCAGCAGTAACGTCGAGGAGACGCTGCGCGACCTCGATTACGACGTCGGCATTGAAAGCGAGTCTCTCGACGCGCAATTCGACCTTAGCTGGTCCGGTGGTCCGAGGGAGGATTTCCTCGACAGCCTGGACGGTACCGTGGGTGTACGATTCGGCACCGGGCAGCTCGACGAGGTCGAACCGGGCGCGGGGCGCGTGTTCGGACTGATGAGTATCGTTGCATTGCCGAGGCGGCTGTCGCTCGATTTTCGAGACGTCTTCGACAAGGGATTCGGCTTCGATGAAATCACCGGTACGTTTCGTCTCGACGACGGAGAAGCGTACACCTGCGACTTGTCATTGAAAGGCCCGGCGGCGGACGTCGGCATCGTGGGTCGGACCGGACTGGTCGCAAAGGACTACGATCAGACCGCGGTTGTAAGCGCGAACGTCGGCAACACGCTGCCGGTGGTAGGCGCCGTCGTGGCAGGGCCGCAGGTGGCCGCCGCCCTGCTGATTTTTTCCCAGATCTTCAAGAAACCGCTGCAGGAAATGGGCCAGATTTACTACGGTATTGAGGGCGGCTGGGACAACCCGGCCATTGACGGCGCGGACGCGCAGCGGTTTGCCGGCACCAGCGCGCTTGCCGGCTGCCTCAGCGAGGAGCCGGCATAGGGGTCGTGTCGGACAAACTCCGCAATGCACAGAGCCGGCGGGTCGCGGCCATCCAGATGTCGAGCGGAGACAATCTGGAGGACAATCTGCGCACCGCCGGCCGCTTGCTGGACGAAGCGCGGGCGAAGAATTGCGTTCTTGCGGTACTTCCGGAGAACTTTGCGTACGTCGGTGTTCACGACCGGGACAAGCTCGAGCTTGCCGAAAGCGACGGCTCCGGGCCGATCCAGGAATTCCTGGCCCGCGCGGCCGCGCGACACTCCATGTGGATCGTGGCCGGCAGCCTGCCGTTGAAGACGGCGCACGGCCCCCTTTGCTTTGGCGCATCGTATGTCTTTGATGCACAAGGCCGCGCCGTGAGCTGCTATCGAAAGATTCACCTGTTCGACGTCGACCTGCCGGATCGCGATGAAAGTTATCGTGAATCGGCGAGCATGGATCCGGGCGACGAGCCCATGACTGTCAACACCCCCCTTGGAGTCCTGGGCCTGTCGATCTGCTACGACTTGCGATTCCCCGAGTTGTACCGCAGGCTGGTGGATCAGGGGGCGGAATTGTTCAGCGTACCGGCGGCATTTACGTTTGCTACCGGCACGGCGCACTGGCATACCCTGTTGCGTGCGCGGGCGATCGAGAACCTGGCCTATGCGATCGCCGCCGGGCAGCACGGCACGCATCCGAACGGCCGAATGACCTTCGGGCATTCCTTGATCGTCGATCCCTGGGGCCGGGTTCTTGCCGAACAGGAAACGGGTGACGGCGTTGTCGTCGCGGAACTGGACCCGGGGCTGCCGCAGAAGCTACGCGCGGAATTTCCGGTGTTGCAGCACCGCAAACTTTGATCAGACAGAAACGGGAAAGACAGCGGGAACATGCAATTGACAACAGTAACGAACGATGGGACATGGGCGCCTGGGAACGGGTGTCGGGTAATGAGCAATGAGTAGTGAAAGCGTGGAATCCGTGATGTCCCGGGTCCTGGCTCCGGCCGGTCTCGAGGAGCGGCATCTCATGACGGCGCTGGGATCGATCAACCGGCAGGATGTCGATGCTGCGGATCTGTACTTTCAGATCAGCCGGCAGGAGAGCTGGTCCGTTGAAGACGGCATCATCCGGGAAGGAAGCTTTAACGTCGACCGCGGAGTCGGTGTCCGCGCCGTAAGCGGCGAGAAAACCGGATTCGCCTATTCGGACGAACTGATGCTGCCTGCATTGCAGCAGGCCGCGAGCGCCGCACGCGCGATTTCCAGGCAAGGCGGCTCCAAATCGGTGCAGGTTGCAAAGCGCATGCCGTCACAGAATCTTTACCCGGCCATCGATCCGACCACCAGCATACGTGACGAAGAAAAAACGGCGCTGATCGGTGAAATTGACAAGGCGACGCGCAAACTCGACCCGCGCATCGAACAGGTCTTCGTCAGTCTCGTGAGCAGCCAGGACCTGATATTGATCGCTGCCGCCGACGGAACTCTGGCTGCCGACGTAAGGCCACTCGTCAGGTTGAACGTCAGTGTGATCCTGCATTCGAACGGCCGCAGGGAGCAGGGTTATTCGGGCGGCGGGGCGCGCGCCGGCCTGAGCTATTTTCTCGACAGCGAACTGCCGATGGAGTACGCGCGCGAAGCCGTCCGCCAGGCTGTCGTGCAACTCGAGGCGCAGCCGGCGCCCGCCGGTGCGATGCCGGTTGTGCTCGGCGCGGGCTGGCCCGGGATTCTGCTGCACGAAGCTGTGGGCCACGGTCTCGAAGGCGATTTCAATCGCAAGGGAGTTTCGGCTTTTTCCGGCCGCATCGGGCAGCGAGTGGCGTCGGCTCTTTGCACGATCGTCGACGACGGCACGTTGCCGAATCGGCGCGGATCGCTCGCGGTCGACGATGAAGGGACCCCGGGGCAATACAACGTCCTGGTCGAAAACGGCATTCTGCGCGGTTACATGCAGGACAGGCTGAACGCGCGCCTGTCCGGGGTCGCGCCGACCGGCAACGGCCGGCGGGAATCGTTTGCGCACATACCGATGCCGCGCATGACCAACACTTACATGCTGGCCGGACCGCACGACCCGGAAGAGATCATTCAGTCGGTCGAGCGCGGTCTGTACGCGCCGAATTTCGGTGGCGGGCAGGTGGACATCACGTCCGGCAAATTCGTCTTTTCCGCCAGCGAGGCCTACCTGATCGAGAAAGGCAAGATAACGACACCGGTGAAAGGTGCGATGCTGATCGGCGACGGACCTGACGTCCTCGGCAGGATTTCGATGGTCGGCAACGATCTGAAACTGGACCAGGGCGTGGGGACCTGCGGCAAGGATGGACAGTCGGTGCCCGTCGGCGTCGGTCAGCCGACGCTCAAGATTGACGAGCTGACGGTAGGCGGTACCGCGTAAGCGCCAATCGTTGCCGCCCGCAGCGAGTCACGAAAATCGCTGTTCCGGGAGTCCGCCCGCGGTCCGTTTATCGCCGCGCTTCACGACCATCGATACCGGCAATCCCTTGCGGATTTGACTCCCCTTTGTGATTCGCTTCACTGCAAGCCGTCGGCCGCTCAAATAAACTGCCGAGCGTTGCCAGGAGGTGATGCGTGGAAAGCACGATAACAGAGCAGGACATGGAAGCCACGACCAGGCAGTTTCTGCAGGGTTTCAACCAGGACTCAGGCGAACCCGAACCTGATCTGAGCGTTGACGGACTTTCGGAATCCATCGTGTCCCGGCTCATCCGCCTCTTGCGCTTGCGGTGTTCCGCCTGAGGACAATACCGCAAGTGCGTAACTGGCCCGTCAAAAACTTTCCTGAATTCAATCTGTTACTTATTCGTGACGCCTGGATTTCCGGCGCCGGCAGTCCCGACTGGACTAATTTCGAGCCACGACGGACAATTTCCAAAAGGAAGCCGAAGGCGCGCGAAATGTGGGTCTCCAAACCAATCTACGAGAGTCTGCCGTACTTTTACCTGCTGGTCGGCGCTATCAGCCTTGCAGCTTCGATGTACCTCAATCACTGGGTCTGGCCCGAGGTCTGTTTCGGCGTAGGCTTGTTCTGCCTGGTGGCAGGCCTTGTCGTCTGGCTGAAGCGTCGCGACCATCGCGACCAGGACCGCCGCGCCGGTCACGGGCAGGACTTGTAAAACGCCTTCGCGCAGGCTTCCGGCGCGCATCGTTCATGAACGATCAGGGTCGGTGGCAAGCGGAGTCCCGGTTGGGGGGAGGGCCTTTCAGGACCGCCGTGAACACATCCATGTGGGCTTCGCAAAAACATCCCTGTTT
>JBBDXW010000041.1:54528-126302 GCA_040902105.1 Woeseia sp. | reverse complement strand
TTGTGCGAAGCCCCCATGGATGGGTTTACGGCGTTCCTGAAAAGCCCTCCCCCCAAGCGAGACTCCGCCAACCACCGAGCCTGACCGTTCATGAATAATGCGCGCATGCGCCGGATCACCGCGCCAAAATAAAAACCCGGCCAACCCCTGAGGGCTGGCCGGGTGGGTCCGCACGGAGATTGCGGATTGCGCGGCTAAATCGCCTGAAACCGGATCAACGACCCTGAAACAATCCGACTCAGCCAAGCTCCTCGACCTCGGCACCCTTCACGTCCCTGGGTGCCGGAGCCTGTTGTTCAGCAGGTTCTTTGCGACCATACCGAATCAGTAACTGATCTGCCTGTTCCTCGCTCACCCGGCTGATCGCGCGTATGCCGATCTCTTCGCGGGCCAGCGAGCCGACGACGATCCCGTCTCCGCCAAAAGGACAAAGCTGATCGTCCCGTGACGAAAAGCCCATGCGAAAGGAGGATCTCAGTTCAAATGCCGGCCGAAACAAGGTGACATAGTAGCCCCGCTTGGCGGGTCCCCAGATCAACAGGTTGGTATCGTCCAGCGGGGTATAGTCTCGGATAGTCGGGATCAGGATGCAATCGCTGCCTCGGTCGCTGAGGTCCGGCTGGCGGCCATTCGTGCCCTGATCGGACACCGCACATCCTGCAATGACACATGAGAAAGCAACTATAATTACTTGTTTTATGTGGTGTTTAAATTTGGTCATAACGTTGTGATTCCGTCAGATCAAAATGCCAGGATTCACGCGGAATGAGCCAATTGGACTGAGCCGCGCCGGATTAAGTTCAGCCCCGCTCCGCATCCGCGGGTCCGGTCGCCACCGGGCGGGCGGGATTGCGAATCCATTCGCTCCACGAACCGACGTAGAGCCGCGGCTGGGGGAGCCCGGCAAGTCCGGCCGATAGGGCAAGGTGGCAGGCCGTAACCCCCGAACCGCACATCACCGCCCAGTCGTCCGGCGGGGCGCCCCCCGGCCGGCCGTGGCCGGTGGAACCGGCGACTTCCCGGCCAAACGCGTTCGACCAGGCGCGTCTGAGTTCGTCGCCGGAGCGCCAGCAGCCGTCCGCAGTGAGGCTGGTACTGAAGGGAAAATTCCGCGCCGCCGGGATGTGTCCGGCCACCGGGTCGATCGGCTCAGTTTTTCCTTCAAAGCGCGCAGCATCGCGCGCATCGACGAGGATCAGCCGTGATCCGGAGGTGATCCCGTGCAGGACTTCGCCGGTGGTCACGATCAGGCTGTCGTCAGGCTCGCCTGCGTAGATCGCCGTCGGAGCATCCCGTACGTCCGTCGTCAGCGGCAACCCCGCACGCCGCCAGGCATCAATGCCGCCGTCCAGCAAGCGAACCGATCGATGACCCATCCAGCGAAGCATCCACCAGAGTCGCGCAGCGATGGCACCGCCCGCCTGATCGTAAACGGTGACCGGCGTGAGCTCGCTGATGCCCCAGTGACCGAGCGTGCGTGCAAACACTTCCGGGGCCGGTAGCGGATGACGTCCGCTGCCGTTGCCCGCGCTTGCGGGCGGCGCAGCAAGGTCGCGATCCAGATGTGCATAGACGGCGCCCGGGATGTGCCCGTCGAGGTAGTCGGAGAAACCCTTGTCCGGTTGAGACAGCTCGAAACGACAGTCGACGATGCGCCATTCCGCATCCTGCAGATGTTCGTTCAGCTCGTGAATCCCGATAAGAAAATCTGCATACGCCACGGTTCTGCCCCGATTGCCCGATCTTCCTTTGCCTTGTACACACCAATTCTCTCGGAGACAATACGCGGCTTGCAACTCGCGCCGCGAAGGAATCGGGAGAGTCATTGGTGGAAAAAATACTTGTCGGTTTGAAACGCGTCGTCGATTTCAACGTCCGCGTGCGCGTCAAGTCCGACGGCAGCGGCGTGGAAACCGACGGCGTCAAAATGAGCATCAACCCCTTCGACGAAATCGCGCTCGAAGAAGCCCTGCGGATCAAGGAGCGCGGAGAAGCCAGTGAGATCATCGTGGTGTCCATCGGCGGCAGTGAGGCGCAGCAGCAGCTCCGTACCGGACTGGCGATGGGTGCGGACCGGGCTATTCTGGTGTTGGCGGAATCACCGGTAGACCAGTTGTCGATCGCGCGCATCTTTCTTGCATTGGTGGAAAAGGAAAAGCCGGATCTCGTCTTGCTCGGCAAGCAGGCAATCGATAATGACAACAATCAGACCGGGCAGATGCTCGCCGCGCTGTGGCAGCGGCCTCAGGCGACCTTTGCGTCGAAAATCGAACTTTCCGGATCGACGGCAACGGTAACTCGCGAGGTCGACGCCGGGCTCGAAACGATCGAAGTCGACTTGCCGGCTGTGGTGACGACCGATTTGCGGCTGAACGAACCGCGCTACGTCAAGCTTCCGGACATCATGAAAGCCAAGAAGAAGCCGCTCGACCAGGTAACCGTGGCCGAGTTGGGGGTAGAATCGTCACGCGGACTCAGGGAAATTTCCTATGAGGCGCCGCCGCGGCGATCGAAGGGAACGATCGTCGATGACGTTGCCGGCCTGGTTGCCGCGCTGAAGACCAAAGGACTCGTCTGATGCCAAAAGTCCTGCTAATCGCCGAACATGACGGCACCTCCATCAACCAGAGCACAGCCAGATGCGTTGCGTGCGCGGCCGAATTGCCGGATGCCGAAATACATGTCACCGTGTTTTCCGATGACGGCGTAAACCTCGCTGCCGAGGCAGCCAGGCTGTCCTCGGTCAATAAAGTGCTGCAAGTCGACCATGCCGCAAACAGGCAGGCGCTGGCTGCTGTCATCGCGCCACAAATCGCGGCGCTGGCCGGCGGATATTCGTATGTATTCGGGCCGTCAACCACGTTCGGCAAGGACCTCATGGCCAGGGTAGCCGGACTGCTGAACGTCAACCAGATCAGTGACGTGATGAGCGTCGAAGGCAGCCATCGCTTCAAAAGACCCGTTTATGCCGGCAACGCCATACTGACGGTCGAAGCCCCGTCCGATCAGCCGGTCGTTGCTACCGTGCGCACGGCATCCTATCAGGCAGTCGGCAGCGAGGGTGACGCAGCGATCGAGAAAGTGACGGTCGAGGCCGAGTTGCCGCAGCATACGCGCTTTGGCGGACTCAAGGCCGGCAAGTCGGACCGGCCGGACCTGCAGACAGCAGCGACCGTGGTGTCGGGTGGGCGCGCTCTGGGCAGTTCCGAGAACTTCGAGATCATCTACGAGCTCGCCGATGCGCTCAACGCCGCAGTAGGTGCATCGCGCGCGGCGGTGGATGCAGGCTATGTCCCGAACGAGATGCAGGTGGGCCAGACCGGCAAGATCATCGCGCCGGAGCTGTACATCGCGGTCGGCATCTCGGGCGCCATACAGCATCTGACCGGCATCAGGGATGCCGGCACGATCGTCGCAATCAATAAGGACGCGGATGCACCGATTTTCGAGATCGCCGATATCGGCCTGGTCGGCGATCTGTTCACGATCGTGCCGGAACTCGCGAAAGCGCTCGCGAGATAAAGCAGCTTGCCCGCGGTGCGCCAAGTGGCTGCTGCGGCGGGCACCCACTCGCCGGTTTCCGAAACGTCAGAGGCTTGCGAGGATTGCCTCCGCCTTGCTGATTTCGAATTTGCCCGGTGCCTCGACGGCGAGATGCTCTACGATTCCGTCATCCACAACCATGGCGAAACGCTGACCACGCACCCCGAGCCCGAAGCCGCTGCCGTCCATCTCGAGACCGAGCGCTCGCGTGTATTCGCCATTTCCGTCGGCCAGCATCTTTACCTTGTCTTCCACCTTGCGGTCCTTGCCCCAGGCGTTCATGACAAAAACATCGTTGACCGCCATGCAGGCGATGGTGTCGACGCCCTTGGTCATGATTTCATCGGCGTGCCTGACGAAACCCGGAAGATGGTTCAAGGAACAGGTCGGCGTGAATGCACCGGGAACGGACACGAGTACGACTTTCTTGCCGGCAAACAGCTCTTCGCTCGAAATTTTTCCGGGACCTTTGTCCGTCATTACGCCGAACACGCCTGAAGGCATCTTGTCGCCCACCTTGATCGTCATTGAACTCTCCTGCAACTGAAACCGGGAATTTGCGCTGCTTGTCTCCGTGAACCGGAGCAGGCGCCGCCACGCATCTTAAGCCTATTGCGCACGCGAGTCATGTCGTGACTCATTGCAAATACTTTGAGCGGTGATGCGCAAACGCGCTGACCGAACTGCGTTGCCGGCGCCCGGTACAGAGGTTGTTTTAACTTTAACTATATACTGTAACCTTTGGTTAATACGTTTGTTTTTTAAATCCAGAAACCGCTGAGCGGGGCATGACATCCGGCGTTGATCGTCAAACGGCCTCGCGCGCGCGGTTGCCGGCCATGGCAATCCCTGCCAACCTATAATGCGTGGTTCTGCGGGAGACGACATGAACCTTGAGCTAAGCGAAGAACAACGAATGATTCAGGCTGCGGCGCGCGAATTCGCCCGCAACGAGATCGCGCCAATCGCGGCGAAGTTCGATTTGAGTGGAGAGTTCCCGTCGGAAACGATCCGCAAAGCCGGTGAACTCGGCTTCATGGGGATCGAGGTCCCGGAACAGTACGGCGGCGCGGGATTCGACGCGATCGCATACGCGTTGGTCATCGCAGAGATTTCCGCGGCGGACGCCGCGCACGGAACAATCGTCTCGGTAAACAACTCCCTTTATGGCACGGCCTTGCTCGAATTCGGTACCGAGGCGCAGAAACACGCTTTTCTCGAGCCGGTGGCATCCGGACGGGTCAATGGCGCTTACGCGCTTACGGAGCCGCAGTCGGGTTCAGACGCCGCCTCGATGCGTTCGCGGGCAGTGCTGTCCGCCGACGGCTCCAGTTACACGATAAATGCAAGGAAATCGTGGATTACCTCCGGCCCGGTAGCCAAGTACATCGTTCTGTTCGCACGCACCGAAAGCGGTGATGCCCAATCGCCCGGCATCAGCGCATTTATCATCGATGCGGATGAACCCGGTTTTCAACGCGGCAAAACGGAACCGAAACTGGGTATCCGCGCCTCCGCAACCTGCGAAATAGAGCTCAGCGATTACCAATGCCCCGTCACCAACCGCATCGGTGACGACGGCGCCGGATTCCGCATTGCGATGGCGGCGCTCGATGCCGGTCGTATCGGCATCGCGGCTCAGGCTCTCGGAATCGCGGAAGCCGCTTACGACGCCGCGTTGCAGTATTCGCGGGAGCGCAAGGCGTTCGGCTCCGAGATCGGCAGCTTTCAGGCAATTCAAGCGAAGATCGCCGACATGAAAATGCGCATCGAGGCCTCGCGCCTGCTTATCTACAAAGCGGCATGGAACAAAATGGAAGCGAAGAGGACCGGCACCAAGAACACCTTGTATGGCAGCCTGGCGAAGCTGTTCGCCTCCGAAACCGCGATGTTCGTCGCGCACCAGGCGTTGCAGATTCACGGCGGCATGGGCTACAGCAAGGAACTGCCGCTGGAGCGCTATTTTCGCGACGCCAAGATTACCGAGATATACGAAGGCACCAGCGAGATACAACGGATGGTCATCGGACGCCTGGAGACAGGACTGCGGTGAAATCCGCTGCAGTGCCCCACGGAACTTCCGCTGCGCAAGGCGAATCCGCTCGTCGCTGGCACCAGCAGGAGTACCGTCCGGGGGTGTTCCACGAGCGAGCTTCCCGTGTCTGAGCCCGTGGAATCCTCGGTCTCTGGCACAAGCAGGAGTACCGTCCGGGAGTGTTCCACGAGCGAGTTTCCCGTGTCTGAGCGCGTGGAATCCTCGGTCTCTGGCACAAGCAGGAGTACCATCCGGGGGTGTTCCACGAGCGAGTTTCCCGTGTCTGAGCACGTGGAATACCCCCGGACGGTACTCCTGCGTCGTCAAAAGAAACCCTTGGCCTGCATAATTCATGAACGACCGACAGTGAGCGCACCGCTGAAACGTTGTGCCGTTCCTGAATAATGCGGGCTACGCTTCGTTTTCGGCTACGTGCACGATGAGGCCGTCGAGGCCATCGTTCATTTCGATTTGGCAGGTCAGTCGGCTGTTGGATTTCCGCTCGTACGCCGCTTCGAGCATGCTGTCTTCCATGTCGTCCATTCGCGGCAGCCTGTCCAGCCAGGCCTCGTCGATGTAGCTGTGACAGGTGGCGCAGGCGCAGGCGCCGCCGCATTCGGCGACGATCCCGTCGATATTGTTGTTGATCGCGCCTTCCATCACGGAATAGCCGTTTTCAACAATAACCTCGTGGCGCTCGCCGCCCGGCGTGATGTAAATGACTTTCGGCATTGAATAAAATGCAGCCGCTCAAAAAGGCGCGCCATTGTAAGGATGTCCGGCGAGCACGGTCAATGAGCCCGCGTTTTCGCAAGCTCCAGTTTCGCAACCGCGATGCGATGCACTTCGTCCGGGCCGTCAGCGAGCCGCAGCGTTCTCGCAGCGGCCCAGGCTGCGGCGAGGCCGAAATCCGCCGAAATGCCTGCGGCACCGTGTACCTGGACGGCCCGGTCGATGACGCGCAACGCCATGGATGGCGCCACGACCTTGATCATTGCGATTTCCGCCCTGGCCGCCTTGTGGCCGACCTTGTCCATCATGTCGGCCGCCCGGAGTGTCAAGAGTCGTGCCTGATCTATCTCGATGCGGGAATCCGCGATCGCTTCGCGCACCACTCCCTGTTCGGCCAGCCGTTTACCGAACGCGATGCGCTCGCCCGCGCGCGTGCAAAGACGTGCAAGCGCTCGCTCGGCAACACCGATCAGCCGCATGCAGTGATGAATACGTCCGGGACCCAGTCTGCCCTGCGCAATTTCGAATCCGCGGCCCTCGCCAAGTAACAGATTGCCTGCCGGCACCCGCACGTCCTCGAAAACCATCTCCGCATGTCCGTGCGGCGCATCGTCGTACCCGTAGACCGTTAACGACCGGACGATTTTGACGCCCGGCGTATCGATTGGCACAAGGATCATCGATTGTTGGCTGTGCGTGCTCGCTTGCGGCGCGCTCTTGCCCATAAAGATGATGATCTTGCAGCGGGGATCCATGGCGCCTGAGATCCACCACTTGCGTCCATTCAAAACGTACTCGTCTCCCTCACGGGTGATCGAGGACTGGATGTTGGTTGCATCCGACGATGCCACGCCAGGTTCCGTCATGGCGAATGCCGAACGAATCTCCCCGCGCAGCAGCGGTTCGAGCCAGCGTTTTTTCTGTTCGTCGCTGCCGTAACGCACCAGCACTTCCATGTTGCCGGTGTCCGGGGCGGAACAATTGAAAACTTCGGCAGCGATGCGCGAGCCGCCCATAATTTCGGCGAGCGGAGCATACTCGAGATTGGTCAGGCCGGGTCCGTATGCGCTGTCCGGAAGAAACAGATTCCACAGCCCGACATCCTTCGCCTTCGATTTCAACGTCTCGATAACGTGCGGAACGATCCAGCGCGATTCGCTCTCATCAAGCGCCATGAAATACCGCTGCTCGTTCGGCAAAACGCACTCTTCCATGAAGGCCGTCAGCCGTTCCCGAAGCGCGGCAACCCTGGGCGAATAATCGAAATCCATTGACGCTCCCCTGCGCGGACAATAAAGGCTGTTGCGTATCGCTGCAGCTTAAAACTTACATTAAGCAACTGCCTGCCAGTGAAACTATCAAATTTGGTAACACAAGTAACTGAAATGACGCAGGTTGACATCGTTCTTTTCATGAAACATGATCGACCGCTATGAGTTCAAAGGCGTCCCCGGCCCTGCTTCGCCCGATCCGTACAAGCGGCGTGCTTCTTGTGGAGCTGGTACTCCTTGGCGGGAGAAACAGCGGGTAGCGGACAGCCACAGGAACACAAACGCCAAACCCCGCATTCCAACAGGAACGTGGGGTTTTTTTTTGATATTGCACGCGAATGACAAGCGGAAGAACTGTAGCCACGAGCACTTAAGGCACTCATCACCCCCGGGGAAAGAAGAAATGCAGATGTATTCAGAAGCAGACGTCGATTCGAGCGGCCTCACGGGCAAACGTATCGCGGTTCTCGGCTACGGCAGCCAGGGACGCGCGCATGCGCTGAACCTGAAAGACAGCGGCCACAATGTCATCGTCGGACTGCGCCGCGATGGCGCGAGCTGGAAACGCGCCAAAGCCGACGGGCTTGATGTGAAGGAGCCTGCCGACGCCGTCAAGGAAGCGGCCATCGTCGCTTTCCTGACGCCCGACATGGCCCAGGCGTCGCTGTACAAGTCCGTCGAAGCGCAGCTGCCAGAGGGATGCGCGATTCTTTTTGCACACGGCTTCAACATTCACTTCAAGCAGATCGAGCCGCGAACCGACCTGGACGTAGTGCTCATCGCCCCCAAGGGACCGGGCGACCTCGTTCGCCGCCAGTACGAAGAAGGTCACGGCGTTCCCTGCCTGGTAGCCGTTGCCCGGAATGCAACCGGCGATGCACTGACGCTGGCACTTGCTTACGCGCAAGGTATTGGCGGCACGCGCGCCGGCGTCATCGAAACAACCTTCGCCGAAGAAACGGAAACCGACCTGTTCGGCGAGCAGGCTGTTTTATGCGGCGGCGCGACGGAACTGGTCGTTGCCGGATTCGAGACCCTGGTCAAGGCGGGCTACCAACCCGAAGTTGCCTATTACGAATGCATGCACGAACTCAAGCTGATTGTCGACCTGCTGCACGAAGGCGGCTTGCGCAAGATGCATGAGTTCATAAGCGATACCGCCGCCTACGGCGACCTTACACGTGGGCCGCGCATCGTCGACAAGCACGTGCGGCAAAGAATGCAGGAGGTGCTCGATGAGATTCGCGACGGCACGTTTGCGCGGCAGTGGATCGAGGAAAGCCGGTCCGGCCAGGCCGAATACCGCCGGCTGATGCAGGGCGACCTCGACCACCCGATAGAAAAGGTGGGCGCCGGCCTGCGAAGCCGCATGGACTGGCTGGAAAACTAGTCCAACAGCCTGCGTCATCAGGCGTCACCAGGTGCCGGACTTGGATTATTGGACATTTCGCCGTGGGTCGATCCGGATCGAGTGTCCGAGTGAAATGTCCAATAATCCAAGTCCGGCACCTGGATGACGCGGCCTGACACACGATTCTTCGAGGAATAGACAAGATGACACCCGCAATATACAGCTACCTGGATGCAACCGACTGGGGTTCCGACTCGGGCACGCCGCCGTCGCCGGTTACCCTCGACGACGTTTTGCAGGCCAGGGACACCATCAAACCGTATCTGGCCCCTACCCCGCTCCAGCATCATGCCCTCCTGTCCGAGCGGGTCGGCACGAAAACGTACGTCAAGCTGGAAAACATGCAGGACATCGGCGCTTTCAAGGTGCGCGGCGCGATCAATCTGCTCGCGAACCTGGATGACGCCGAGCGCGCAATGGGCATCGTCACGGCGACGCGCGGCAACTATGGCGCTGCGCTTGCGCGGGCATGCGGAATGTACGGAGTGCGTTGCACCGTTTTCGTACCGGAAGGAAACAGCCCGGACAAGAACGCCGGCGTGAAATCGCTCGGGGCGGAGGTCATCGTGCAGGGACACGATTTCGATGCGGCGTGGGATGCGTCGGTGCGCTACGCGCGGAAGAAGCGCGCGCTGTCCATTCACCCCGCCAAACGTGCCGAGCTTGTTGCCGGCCAGGGCACCGTTGCACTCGAGATGCTCGAACAGAGCGACGGGAAACTCGACGTCGTCTTTGTACCGGTCGGCGGCGGCAGTCTGGCCGCGGGCACGACGACGGTAATCAAGTCGCTATCGCCTCAAACCAGGGTGATTGCCGTGCAGGCAGAGAATGCACCGGCGTTTCATCACGCATGGCACACAAAAAAGTATGCCCCGATGGCCGCCGCGCAGACCATCGCCGATGGGCTCGCAACCCGTGTTCCGGTGCGCTACACACTCAGCATGATGCAGGACCTCGATGACTTCGTGCTGGTCAGCGAGGAGGAAATCTGTGCCGCGATACGCTGTTATGCAGAGACGATTCACCACCTGGCAGAAGGCGGCGGCGCAGCCGCACTCGCCGCTGCCCTCAAGATGCGTGACCAGCTCGAGGGGCAAACAGTCGGGCTCATTCTGACCGGCAGCAACATCGACCGCGCGACCCTGATGCAGGCGATGCGGACGGATGCAGCGTTGCACGCCCCGCTTGCGGTGCCCGATTTCCCGTTGGCCAGCATCGACTACGGCGACAGATGACCTTCGTCCAACAACATCGGAGAGCGAACTTGTGACTGACCGAATCCGGATATTCGATACGACCTTGCGCGACGGGGAGCAGGCGCCAGGCTGCAGCATGACGATGAGGGAAAAGCTGCGCATCGCGAAGGCACTGTCCGATTTGCGGGTGGATGTAATCGAGGCCGGCTTTCCCGCTGCATCGGAAGGCGACTTCGAGGCCGTCAAGGCAATCGCAGACCAGGGCTTCGAGCCGACCATCTGCGGCCTTGCCCGCTGCAATCCCGAGGATATCGAGAAAGTGCACGCCGCACTCAAGGGCGCCGCGAAGCACAGGATTCACGTATTCGTTGCGACCAGCGCAATTCATCGCGAGCATAAGCTCAGGATGGCCAAGGAGGAAATCATCCGCAGCGCCGTCGGCGCAATTACTTTGGCGCGCGAGTTGTGCGACGACGTCGAATTCTCTCCGGAAGATGCATCGCGAACCGAACTTGCCTATCTGGCCGAGGTGGTCGGAGCGGCGATCGAGGCCGGTGCAACGACCATCAATATCCCGGACACCGTCGGCTACACGGTGCCGTCGGAATTCGACCTGCTGTTCCGGTATCTGAAGGAACATGTGGCCGGAATCGACGATGTAACGCTTAGCGTTCATTGTCACAACGATCTCGGCATGGCGGTGGCAAACAGCCTCGCTGCGGTTGCGGCGGGTGCGCGGCAGATAGAGTGCACGATAAACGGCATCGGCGAACGCGCGGGCAACTGCTCGCTCGAAGAAGTCGTGATGGCCCTGAAGACGCGGGCGGAAATCTTTGGCCTGCGCACGGATGTCGACACAACGCGACTTTATCCGACGTCCAGGCTCGTCTCAGGGATCACGGGAATGCAAGTGCCGCGCAACAAGGCGGTCGTCGGCGAGAACGCATTCGCGCACGAAGCCGGTATCCATCAGCACGGCATGCTGCAGCATCGTTCAACCTACGAGATCATGCGTCCCGAAGACGTGGGCTTCAGCAGGTCCAATCTCGTACTGGGCAAGCACAGCGGCAGGCACGCGTTTCGCGTGCGGGTACGCGAACTGGGATTCGATCTCGACGAATTCGAAACCAATCGCGCCTTCCATGAATTCAAGAGACTCGCCGACCGGAAGAAGGACATGTACGACGGAGACATCGAAGCGATTGTCCTCAATGTCGACAGCGCGTCCGGCGGACCCTGGATACTGCAATCTCTGCAGGTGAGCTCGGGCACTGAACGGAAAGCCGCCGCCGAGATCACATTGATCGACGATCGCGGCAAGTCCGTGAACGTATCGGCGAGCGCCGATGGCCCGGCAGAAGCCGTGTTCCGCGCACTGGAACTCGCAACGGACATCGATCCCGTCCTGAAGAGCTTCGATTTACACAGCGCCACGAGCGGTGAAGATGCGCAGGCCGAGGCGATTGTCGTCGTAGACTATGACGGCCAGACCTTCAGGGGTCACGGTACCAGCACCGACATCGTGGAAGCCGGCGGACGCGCCTACCTCGAAGTCATCAACCGGATTCTCAGGCGCCGTGGTCGCGGAGTCGCGACGAATTCCACAGCGGGCGACATCAATCGCGCATCAATTTGAAGATCCGGTTCCGTACCGGGTCGCAAATGGACGGATGCGCAAGCCGCAGGCACTTGTTAAGCTACGTGGATACGGCGACACGGAGTTGAGCAATGACTTTTAGAGGCAGCAAATTGATCTGGATGAACGGCCGGATGGTTCCCTGGGAACAGGCTACGGTGCATGTGATGGCGCATGCATTGCATTACGGATCGTCCGTGTTCGAGGGCATACGCGTCTACAAGACGCCGGACGGGCCGAAGGCGTTCAGGCTGACCGACCACATAAGACGGCTTTACGACTCGGCCAAGGTGTATCGGATGCCGATTCCTTACGGCCTCGACGAGCTGATCGACGTGTGTAAGGAAGTCGTGCTCGCCAATAATTTGATGAACGGGGCCTATATTCGGCCGATCGCAATGCGCGGGTACGGCGACGTCGGCCTCGCGCCAAAACCGGACCATCCGGTGGATGTTGCGATTGCAGCCTGGGAATGGGGAGCGTACCTGGGCGCAGACGCTCTCAATCAGGGCGTCGATGTGTGCGTGTCGAGCTGGCAGCGGGTGGCGCCTAACACCGTGCCGGCGCTGGCGAAAGCCGGCGGCAACTACCTTTCGAGCCAGCTGATCAGCACCGAAGCAAGGCGTCTGGGATTCGCGGAAGGCATCGCGTTGGCGACCGACGGGACCGTCAGCGAGGGCGCCGGAGAGAATCTGTTCCTCGTTCGTGACGGCCGCCTGCTCACACCGCCGGCCACGAGTTCGATTCTGACAGGCATCACGCGCGATACCGTCATGCAACTGGCCAGTATGCTCGGGATCCCCGTGTCCGAGCAGTCGATTCCGCGTGAGCTGCTCTATCTGACGGACGAGTTGTTCTTTACCGGCACCGCGGTCGAGATCACGCCGGTCCGTTCTGTCGACGGCATTCAGGTCGGGGAAGGCCGGCGCGGCCCGGTGACAGCGAAGTTGCAGGCCGCTTTTTTCGGACTGTTCAGCGGCGAGACGCAGGACGCCAGGGGCTGGCTGGACAGCGTGGAAAAATCGCGCGACGACAGCGGAGCCGCCGCCGTAACCAAAGCGGCTGCCGCCGGATCGTGAAGGGCTGACATGCGGACATGAGGAGCGTCGGGCCGAGAACACTCTTCGAAAAAGTCTGGTCCGAGCACATCGTGACGGACGAAACGGCTGCTGCACCGGCAGTGCTCTATATCGATCTGCACCTCATTCACGAAGTTACGACACCGCAGGCGTTCGCCCAATTGCGCGACCTGGGCCTCCCGGTCCGGCGACCGGACCTGACGCTCGGCACCCTGGATCATTCCACACCGACCACGCCCGTACGGACCTTCCACGACCTGGCGATCGTCGGCGAAGGCGCGGCGAAACAGGTCGTCAGGATGCAGGACAACTGTCGCGAGTTCGGTCTCGAACTGTTTGCCTTCGACAGCCGGCATCGCGGCATCGTGCACGTCATCGGCCCGGAACTCGGCGCGACCCAGCCGGGGAAAACGATCGTGTGCGGCGACAGTCACACCAGTACTCACGGGGCCTTCGGCGCACTCGCATTCGGCATCGGCACGACCGAGGTCGCCCACGTTCTCGCGACGCAATGCCTGCTGCAACGCAAGCCGAAAACACTGGCGATCGACATCAGCGGCCCGCTCGGGCCGGGTGCAAGCGCAAAAGACGTAATTCTCGCTACAATCGCGCAGATCGGCGTTGACGGAGGCACCGGGCACGTTATCGAGTATCGCGGCGACGCGATCGCTGCCATGGACATGGAAGCACGCATGACGATTTGCAATATGTCCATAGAAGCCGGAGCGCGGGCGGGAATGATCGCGCCGGATGCCACCACCTTCACCTGGCTGCAGGGACGACCGCGGTCGCCCAAGGGACGGGATTGGGACGATGCAGTCGCGCGCTGGCGCGATCTGCAGAGCGACCCGGACGCCCGTTTCGACAGGTCCGTCAGCGTACGCGGCGACAAGGTGCAGCCGATGGTCACGTTCGGCACGAACCCGGGCATGGCCATCGCAATCAACGATCCGGTCCCCGCAGACAACGGCGACCCGGGATTCCGCAAGGCGCTGGACTACATGCAAATCCAGTCCGGCAAGCCTCTGACGGAGACAGCCGTCGACATCGTGTTTGTCGGCAGTTGCACCAATTCCCGCCTGTCGGATCTCAAACAGGCTGCCGACATATTGCGCGGCCGGAGAATCGCGCCCGGTGTCACAATGCTCGTTGTGCCCGGTTCGCAACAGGTGAAATACGAGGCAGAGTCGCTGGGCCTGCATGAAGTGTTCAAAGCCGCCGGCGCCGAATGGCGTGAGTCCGGCTGCTCGATGTGCCTGGGCATGAACGGCGATACGGTGCCGCGCGGCAAGCTCAGTGTCAGTACCAGCAACCGCAACTTTGAAGGACGCCAGGGCATCGGCGCCCGGACGGTCCTTGCAAGCCCCATGACGGCAGCCGCGTCAGCCATCCGCGGGCGCATCGCCGATCCGCGCGAATTCCTGTAACGGCATCATGCAACCCGTCACGAAGGTCGAATCACGGACCGTGGTGCTCGCAATGAGCGATATCGACACCGACCAGATCATTCCCGCACGGTTCCTGACGACCACGAGTCGGGATGGGCTCGGCCGGCATTTATTCCACGACTGGCGCAACCGTGAGGACGGATCGCCGCGAGACGATTTCATTCTCAATTCGCCAGCGGCGTACGGTTGCCAGATACTGGTTGCAGGGCGTAACTTCGGCTGCGGCTCGTCCAGGGAACACGCAGCCTGGGCTCTGCTCGACTATGGCTTCCGCGCGATCATCAGCAGTGCGATTGCGGATATTTTTTGCAGCAACGCGCTGAAGAACGGTCTGCTGCCGATCGTCGTCGACAACACGGTACACGCATGGCTTCTTGAGAATCCGTGCGCCGAGGTCAGCATCGACGTCCGGTCGTCGTCACTTGCGCTGCCGACCGGCGTAACCGCCGAATATCCGATGGACGCGTTCGCCCGCTACTGCCTCCTCGAGGGTCTCGATCAACTGGGGTTCCTGCGAAAGCATGACGATGCGATCCGCAAATTCGAGGAAAACCGACCCTGGACGCCGTAATCACCGTACTGCCGGGCGATGGTATCGGTCCGGAAGTTGCCGAGGCCGGAGTGCGCGTCCTGCAGGAAATCGCGTCGCGATTCGGTCATCGATTCGTAATCCGCGAGCGCCTTATTGGTGGCGCGGCGATCGACGGGGTTGGCGAGCCTTTGCCGGAGGCAACGGTCGCCGCCTGCCTGGAAAGCGACGCGGTCGTACTCGGCGCGGTCGGCGGGCCGAAGTGGGCCGATCCGAACGCGACGATACGCCCCGAACAGGGGCTGCTTGGCCTCCGTGCCAAGCTTAGCGTATTCGCCAATCTGCGCCCGGTGCAGATTTTCGACGAACTGTCCGCAGCCTCGCCCATCAAGGCAGAGCGCCTGCGCAACGTCGATCTTGTTGTCGTCCGCGAACTTACGGGCGGCATCTATTTCGGCGCAAAAACACGCAACGATCTTTCTGCAAGCGATTTGTGCTGCTACCAGGTATCGGAGATCGAACGCATCGTCCGGATAGCCGCCACCCTCGCCTCTCGGCGCAGCAGAAAACTGTGCTCTGTAGACAAGGCCAACGTGCTGGAGACGTCCCGGCTGTGGCGCGACGTGACCAGCCGCATCATGGCGGATGAGTTCCCCGATGTGCGGCTGGAACATATGCTGGTCGACGCCGCCGCGATGCATCTCATCAACAGGCCCTCCGAGTTCGATGTCATAGTCACGGAGAACATGTTCGGCGACATTCTGACCGACGAAGCGTCGATGCTTGCGGGCTCAATGGGAATGTTACCGTCGGCGTCGCTCGGCGAATCGCGTCTCGGCCTGTACGAGCCGATTCACGGCTCGGCGCCCGACATTGCCGGAAGGGGAATCGCGAACCCCTGCGGCATGATTGCGAGCATTGCCATGCTCCTCCGGCACAGCCTCGACCTGACCGAAGAAGCGGCAACGATCGAGAATGCGATTCGAAAAGTCATTGCGCGCGGCGCAAGAACGGCCGACATCGCAATTGCCGGGGAGCCGGTCCTGTCGACCCGTCAGATGATGGACGCGGTCATTCGGCAACTGCACTGAGATGCGAAAGGCGCGTCGTTGGTCGGGCGCGACCTGGTCGCCGGACCCGCCTGAATTCCGCAATGATGCCGGCGAGCCTGTCGCACTGGATCAGGAAACCGTCGTGTCCGTCCGTCGATTGCAATAACTCGTGCCGCGCGTGCGGCAAGTGCTGAGCCAGCAGTTGCTGTTCGTGCGGCGGATACAGCAGGTCGGAACTGACCGAAATAACCAGCGCCGGTTGGTGGATACTCCTGATTATGTTGTGATAGTCACCGCGTCCGCGAGCGATGTCGTGAGCGTTCATCGCCTGAGTCAGCCGCACGTACGTGTTGGCATCGAAGCGCCCGTTGATTTTCTCCCCCTGGTAACGCAGATACGATTGAACTTCGAATTCGCCGTTATCGCGCTCGTCCCTGCCGAATCGCTCGTCGAAGCTCTGCCAGCTGCGGTAACTGCAGATCGCCATCATGCGCGCTGCGGCAAGGCCTTTCTCGGGGCCGCGTTCGTCGGCGTAGTTTCCGTCCTGCCAGTCGGGATCGGCGTAAATCGCGTGACGCTGTGCCTCGCTCATGGCTATGCACCAGGCTGAATGCCTGCCACCCACGCCAATCGGCGCAATACTCTCGACTTTGTCCGGATACATCAGGGCCCATTCGAGGGCCTGCATGCCCCCCAGCGAGGGCCCGGTGACCAGCGCCAGGCGGTCAACGCCGAGATGGTCAATAAGCGCCCTCTGCACCCTGACCATGTCGCGTACCGTGATGCGCGGAAAGTCGGCGCGATAACGGGCGCCGGTGCGCGGCTGCAGCGACACCGGCCCGGTCGTCCCGTAGCAGCTGCCGAGAATATTACTGCAGATGATGAAATCGGTGTCCGGATCGAAAGCGCCGTGTCGGGCGATAATGCCGGGCCACCACGCATCCACATCGGCCGAGCCGGTCAGGGCATGGCAGATGAGGATGGCATTTCGCGCCGCATTCGCAGGATCGCCCCAGGTACGATACGCCACCGTCACCCGCTCGAGCGTCTGGCCCGATTCGAGCCGCAACGTTTCCGCCAGTTCGTAATATTGCGTGGCCGGCGAAATGTGCCGACTCAGGTAAGGCGGCAGCGCCTCGCGACTCGTTGTCGAACTGGACGGCCCCATGCTCTTCAGCAACTCGCTGCCGCAAGCGGGCGCGACACCGCTGCCGTCGACGCTTCGAGAGCCGCGAGCACGTCTGCGACGAGGTCCTCGCCGCTCTCGACTCCGACGGACAGGCGAATCAGGTTCTGCTTTATGCCCGCGGCTTTCAGGGCTTCTTCGCTGACCGGCGCATGCGTCATCGACGGTGGATGACAGACCAGGCTCTCGACGCCGCCCAGGGATTCGGCAAGCGAAAAGAACCTGAGTTCCTCGACAAAGGTTCGAACCGCGCCCTCGCCGCCCCGGATCTCGAAGCTCACCATGCCGCCGAAGCCCTTTTGCTGCCTTCGCGCAAGCGCGTGCCCGGGATGGTCCGGCAGCCCGGGGTAGTACACGCGATCGACCGCAGCGTGCTCGTTCAGGACCTGCGCCATGAGATTTGCGTTTTCCTCGTGCTGGCGGATTCTCGCATGCAACGTCCGTACCCCACGCAACGTCAGGTAGCTGTCGAACGGCGCACCGGTGATGCCAAGGCAGTTGGCCCACCAGCTCAAGGTGCCGGCGAGCTCGCTGTTCGCGGCAACAACCGCGCCGCCAACGACGTCACTGTGCCCATTGAGGTATTTGGTGGTGGAATGGATGACGATGTCGGCGCCGAGCGCGATCGGCTGCTGCAGAACCGGTGACAGGAACGTGTTGTCGACCGCGAGTGTTGCCCCGCAATTGCGCGCGAGACCCGAAAGCTGTTCGATGTCGACGATCCGCAGAAGCGGATTCGACGGCGTCTCGGCCAGAATCAGCCGCGGCTTCTGCGCACAAACCGCGCGCAGTGCCGCAATGTTGGTTTGGTCGACGAACTGGACTTCGAAGTGGCCCTTTGCCGCGAGATGCTTGAACAGCCGGTACGTGCCGCCGTAGCAATCGTGCGGAGCAACAAGAAGGTCGCCGGGCTCGAGCAGGTGAGCCACGAGTGTCAGCGCGGCCATACCGGACGACGTGACGGTGCAACCGGCCCCTCCTTCAAGGACCGTCAAGGCGTCCGCGAGCGCATCCCGGGTAGGATTGCCGCTACGGCAGTAGTCGTAACGACGCTTGTTGCCATAACCCGCGAACGTGTAGTTCGACGACAAATGGAGCGGCGGCACAACCGCACCGTGCTGCGAGTCGGATTCCAGCGCGGCGCGCACGGCGAGTGTTGCCAAATCGGGTGAGGAACTCATATTTTGCGTCTCCGCGTCCTGTCCAATGTTTGACGACCTGCGTCGCCGTACTTCTCATCGGATTCCCGCGAAAACGCCAGGAGAGGTGTCGCGCCCACCGCAAATTCGATTCAACTGAAACTTGCGCTACTACGACACTCATCTCTCGGATGCACCCGGTTCAAACCGATTGCACCGCAGGAGTTGGCACCGTCTCAGGATGGTTAGTCCTGAAGGTTGCCCCGGCTTCACTGGGCCTTTCCCTCAGCCGGTCTCGATGAGTCCCGAGAAGTCTAGAGGCATTGCGTTCTGCCGGTCAAGTTTTTCATGGTTGGCGAAGCCTCGCTCGCGCGGCCCGCAACCGCGGCGGAGGCATTATTCATCATCGGCACAACGGCTCCGCCAACCTCCCACTTCAACCGATCATGAACAGTGCCGGCCAGACAAACCACAATCCTTGTAATCCCTGCGCTAATGTACTAATGTACTAGCGCATTAATACATACATTGACCTGTATAAGCCCAAGATGAAACCCAATCGCCAGGAATCCGAGAGCATCCGCAAACGCAGCGAGGACGCGCTTTTTCGGGCTGTCATTTGCCTCAAGGACATCGCGGAATGCCGCAACTTTTTCATGGACCTGTGTACCCCGGCGGAACTGCAGGCGCTGGTAGATCGCTGGCAGGTCGTGCAATTGCTGCAGCAGGACCTGCCCTATCGGCGGATCCACGACCTGACCGGCGTCAGCGTTACCACGATCGGGCGAGTCGCCCGGTTTCTCAGCAGCGGGTTCGGTGGGTACGAAACGGCTGTCGAACGGACTGTGAAAAAGCAGCGGCCGCGCAAGGCAAGACTATCCCATTAAGGAATTCCGATGAGCATCGCAGAGCCGCGCATCAAGATTGCGCTGCAGAAGTCCGGCCGACTGACCGAACACTCGCTGGACCTGCTCAGGCGTTGCGGCCTGAAATTTACCCAAAGCAAAGACCAGCTGTTCTGCTTTGGCGAAAACATGCCGGTCGATCTGCTGCTCGTTCGTGACGACGACATCCCCGGTCTTGTCGGCGACGACGTCTGCGATCTCGGCATTGTCGGCCTGAACACGGTGCAGGAAAAACGCTTACGCATGCGCGACGACGGCCAGAACGCGATGTTCGATCAGGTTTACGAACTCGACTTCGGTCATTGCCGTCTGTCTGTTGCCGCACCGGAAGGGATGCCGTTCGACGGCCCCGCAAGCCTGCAGAACAAGCGCATCGCCACGAGTTATGTCGCGATCCTGACGGATTTTCTGCGGCAGCATTCCATCGATGCAGAGATCGTTTTTTTCTCTGGCGCAGTGGAGATCGCACCGAAGCTCGGCAAAGCGGATTTCATCTGCGACCTGGTATCGACCGGCGCCACACTGGCCGCGAACCAGCTGCGGGAAGTACAGACAGTTCTGGAGAGCGAAGCGATCGTCATCCAGACACGCGCTGCGCTCGATGCGTCAAAGCAGGATTGGGTGACCCGCATCCTGCAGCGGCTCAATGGCGTGCTGCAGGTTCGCGAAAGCAAGTACATCATGTTGCACGCTCCGCGTTCGGCGCTCGCTCGGATCGCGGCGCTCCTGCCGGGCTCCGAGTATCCCACGGTAATTCCCCTCGACGGACAAGGCGACAAGGTCGCGGTGCACGCAGTGTGTCGCGAGAATGTCTTCTGGGAAACGCTCGAGAATCTTAAAGATGCCGGCGCAAGTTCACTGCTCGTGTTGCCGGTTGAAAAAATGCTGTCCTGAAAAACTTTAGCTGGAGCGTTTTGCTTGACCGGTATGCGTCCGTTGACTGTCGAAATCCATAGGTGGAGTGCGCTCTCGGTTGCAGCTCGCGAACGCATCCTCGAACGTTCAGCGATCCTTGCCGATACTGCGCTGCAAAGTGCTGTCCGGGATATCCTCCGCCAGGTCCGGGAGCACGGTGACACCGCCCTGGTCGAGCTGACGCGTCGCTTTGACGGTGCCGTTCCCGATCGCTTTCGTGTCAGCGATGCGGAATTTGCCGAAGCCGAAGGAGCACTCTCCGCTTCCGCAATCGCGGCCATCGAGCTGGCAATCGACAATGTTCGACGTTTTCATGAACCACAGCGGCCGGCCGCTTACTCGATCGAGACAATGCCCGGCATCCGTTGCGAACGCGTCCCCCGGCCTGTCGACTGCGTCGGCCTTTATGTCCCGGCGGGTTCGGCGCCATTGCCTTCGACCGCGGTTATGCTTGCCGTTCCGGCCGCCATCGCCGGTTGCCGGCGACGGGTCCTGTGCACGCCGCCGCGCCCCGATGGACGCGCCGACGCAGCAGTGCTCGCGGCGGCGCGACGCGGCGGCGTGACCGAGATTTACAAAATCGGCGGTGCACAGGCTATTGCCGCGATGGCATTTGGCACGGACACGGTGCCGAAAGTCGACAAGATATTCGGACCCGGGAACGCCTGGGTGACGGCTGCAAAGTCCATGGCCGCCGCCGACGCGGACGGACCCGCGATCGATATGCTCGCCGGCCCGTCCGAAGTCCTGGTAATCGCGGATGCGCAGGCCAATGCCGGGTTTATTGCCGCAGATCTCCTGTCACAGGCGGAGCACGGCGACGATTCCCAGGTTTTACTCGTCGCCACCGACGCCAGGCTGGCACGCCGGGTGGCCGACCAGGTCGCGGCCCAGCTGCCCCTGCTCCGGCGCCGATCGATTGCGTTGGCGGCGCTCGAGAAAAGCCGTTTCATCGTTGCGGACGACATTGCCGAAGCCGCGGAGATAAGCAACACCTATGCGCCGGAACACCTTATTCTTCATACGTCGGACCCGCGCGGCCTGCTGCCGATGATCCGCAACGCCGGCTCGGTGTTTCTCGGGCCCTGGTCGCCCGAATCCGCCGGCGATTATTGCAGCGGCACAAACCATGTATTGCCGACCAGTGGGCAGGCCCGGAGCTCCAGCGGCCTGAGCGTCGATCAGTTCATGCGTCAGATGACCGTCCAGGAGCTCACCGAAGACGGGCTTACTTCGATTTCCGCGGCAATCATCGAGCTGGCGAACCTGGAAGGGCTCGATGCGCATGCCGCGGCAATCAGCCGCCGCGTAACGGCGCCTGCGAGCGTGGCGAGCCGCCGATGACCGCCGCACTGCTCGCGCGTGCCGAAATTCGCAATCTGCGCCCATATGAAACGGCGACGCAGGTACTCGGGAACGTGCGGCTTAACGCAAACGAGGCGCCCTGGCCGCCAGGCAACGACGGCGGCAATGGAGAACTCAATCGATATCCGGAAATCCGCCCGATTCGGTTGCACCTGCAACTCGCCGCGCATTACGGCGTTGCGGCGGGTATGGTGCTCGCGACACGCGGCAGCAGCGAAGCGATCGATCTCCTGATCCGCGCATTCTGTCGCGCCGGTGCCGACAACGTCGTCATTTCGCCGCCGACCTTTGGGATGTATCGCGTCTACGCCGACATTCAGGGCGCGCAGACCGTTGAGGCGCCGTTGCTTGCTGAACGAGACTTCGCCCTCGACGTCGCTGGCGTCCTCGACAAATGCACAGCGACAACAAAGCTGATCTTCGTCTGTTCGCCGAACAATCCAACCGGCGGGGTCGTGCCGCAGTCATTCATTCGCGAACTCGCCGAAGCTCGCAAGAACCGCTCGCTGATCGTTGTAGATGAAGCCTATGCAGAATTCAGCGAGGCGCCCTCGGTTACGGCATTGCTGGGCAGCCACGAGAATCTCGTCGTCCTGCGCACACTGTCGAAAGCGCTGTCGCTTGCGGGCGCACGCTGCGGTGCGGTACTGGCGCCTGAGCCGGTGATCCGGATATTGGACGGAATACTTGCCCCCTACGCGCTGGCAACGCCGGTCGTCGACTGCGTGCTCCGCACTCTGTCGCCGGAAAACCTGCAAGCCTCGCGTGACATCATGCAGCGCATTCTCCGGGAACGGACCCGGATGCGGGACGCCCTGCTCTTATGTCCCGAGGTCGTGAAAATCTGGCCGAGCCGAAGCAACTTTCTGCTCGTGAAATTCCGCAACCTGTCCTCTGTCTCGGCCCGGCTGTGCGACAAGCACATTCTCATCCGCGAGTTCGCGCACGAGGCCGCGCTTCGAAACTGCGCGCGCATCACGGTCGGTAAACCGGGTGAGAACGACCTGCTGCTCGCGGCTCTCGGAACGGTCGTGGAGCAGTACTGACATGGAAAAAGTCCTTTTTATCGACCGGGACGGCACGTTGATTGAGGAGCCGCCGGACAATCAGGTCGACGCGCTCGAAAAAATTCGGCTCGTTGAACATGTGATGCCTGCGTTGACTCGCTTGAAGAACAACGGCTTTCGTTTTGTGATGGTCACCAATCAGGATGGGCTTGGCTCCGACACGTTTCCAAAAGACTCGTTCGATCGCTGTCACAATCACATCCTGGCGCTGTTCCGGTCGCAGGGGATCACGTTCGACCGCATTTTCATCTGCCCCCATCGTGCCGAAGACGGCTGCGGCTGCCGCAAGCCGGCTGCCGGCCTGCTGACGCGCTATCTCGCCGAAATGACCCTCGACCTGGCGCATTGTGCGGTCATCGGGGACCGCGAGACGGATCTTGAGCTTGCTTCGAACATCGGGGTCCGGGGATTGCTGGTACGCCCCGCCGACGGCTACGAACAGAGCTGGCCAGGCATCGTGGAAGCACTGACGTCCGGCGCCCGCCTTGCCTCGGTTGTGCGCGAGACGCGCGAAACGCGCATTCGCGCCACAGTCAACCTGGATGCCGACGCTCCCATCGTGGCCGACACCGGGATCGGTTTTTACGATCACATGCTGGAGCAGATCGCGAAGCACGGCGGCTTCAGCCTGCGGCTCGAATGTGGCGGAGACCTCGACGTCGACGAGCACCATACGGTCGAGGACACGGCGATTTGCCTCGGCAACGCCATGCGCACCGCATTGGGCGACAAGCGCGGCGTTGGCCGATACGGTTTCGTCCTGCCGATGGATGAGAGCGAAGCCAAAGTAACGCTCGACCTTTCCGGCCGCGCATGGTTCGCCTTCGACGGCCGCTTCCCGCGCGACCACGTCGGCGCGCTGCCGACCGAACTGGTGCCGCACTTCTTTCGTTCATTCGCGGAGTCGCTGGGGGCCGCATTGCACGTCGAGGTCCACGGCGAGAATACGCACCACATGGTCGAAGCCTGCTTCAAAGCCGTGGGGCGCGCTTTGCGGCAGGCAATCCGGCGCGAGGGCGAGGCCATGCCGTCGACCAAGGGAGTATTGAGCTGAAACCTTGCGTTGCGATCGTCGACAGCGGCGGCGCCAACATTGCGTCGCTGACCTGCGCGCTCGAGCGACTGCGTGTTCGCTGCGTTCTGACCGCCGACGCCGCGACGATCGAATCCTCGAGTCACGTTATCCTGCCGGGCGTCGGCGCCGCCGCAGACGCGATGCAAACCCTGCATGAAAATCACCTCACGACGGTACTGCGCGGACTGACGCAGCCCGTACTCGGAATCTGCCTCGGCCTGCAGCTGCTGGCGGAACGATCGGAAGAGGATGACGCCGAATGCCTTGGAGTCATTCCCGGCACCGCACGTAAACTCGAGGCATCGCCCCTCTCACCCGTTCCGAACATGGGCTGGTGTCCGGTTACGCCCGTCAGGGAACATGCACTGTTCGAGGGCATCGCGAATGGCAGTCACTTCTATTTCGTGCACAGCTACGCGCTCGCGGTTGCTGAATTTACCGTGGCGACGGCCACGCACAAAGGACCCCTGACGGCAATAGCCTCGGAGCGGAACTTCTGCGCAACGCAGTTCCACCCCGAACGCTCGGCAGGTGCCGGCGCGAGACTGCTCGCCAATTTCATGGCGATGCAATGATGGTGGTGATTCCGGCTCTCGATCTGAAAGATGGCAGATGCGTGCGGCTCGTTCAGGGCGATTTCGGCAGGCAGACGGACTACGGCGATGCGCCGGTCGAGGTTGCGCATCGTTACCGGGAGCTCGGCTTTGACCATTTGCACCTGGTCGACCTGGACGGGGCATTGACAGGCGTGCAACGGCATCACGAGATCGTGTCGAGTATCACGGACGCAGCCGAACTGACGGTGCAACTCGGCGGCGGAATTCGCAGCCGCGAGACCATTGCGAACTGGCTCGACGCGGGCGTATCGCGCTGCGTGATCGGAAGCCTTGCGGTTACAGAACCGTGGGCCGTTCTGGGCTGGCTGGAGGAGTTCGGATCCGACCGCATCGTGCTCGCGCTGGATGTGCGTGCAGACGACCATGGAACTCCCTTGCTCGCCACCCACGGCTGGACCCGATCCACGGAAATCACGCTCTGGGAATGCCTCGACGGCTACTGTGGCAATGGCTTGAGTCACGTGCTGTGCACGGATATCGGCGTTGACGGCACCTGCGCCGGACCGAACGCTGCGCTCTATCGCGACATCCTGCGTCGCTATCCGGACCTCGAACTGCAGGCATCCGGCGGAGTACGGCATATCGGCGATCTCCGGACACTGCGCGGGCTCGGTTGTTCGGCGGCGATCACCGGGCGCGCGCTGCTCGATGGACGAATCAGGGACGAGGAGATTTCATCATTCCCGCGAAACGAATAATTCCCTGCCTCGACGTACGCGACGGCCGGGTTGTCAAAGGCGTCCGCTTCCGCAACCACCGCGTGGTCGGGGAAATCGTGGAACTCGCGGAGCGCTATTGCCGCGAAGGCGCGGACGAACTGGTGTTTTACGATATTACTGCGAGTCCGGACGGTCGTTCCGTCGACCGCGACTGGGTAGGCCGCGTCACTGCCGTGCTCGATATTCCTTTCTGCGTTGCCGGCGGTATTCGCAGCATCGCCGACGCTGAAGACGTGTTGAACAAAGGCGCGGACAAAGTGTCCGTCAACTCGCCGGCCCTGGAGAATCCGGCGCTGATCTCGGAGCTGGCAAAACGATTCGGCGCGCAGTGCGTGGTCGTTGGCGTAGACAGCCGCGAGGAAGCGGGTTGTTATCAGGTGTACGGCATGACCGGTGACCCGGATAGAGCCGCTCCGGCGCAGCGGCAAACGATGCAATGGATTCGCGAGGTACAGGATCGCGGCGCCGGCGAAATCGTGCTCAATTGCATGAACCAGGACGGCGTGCGGCAAGGCTACGACTGCCGTCAGCTTGCCGCAGCACGGCAGCACAGCAACGTGCCATTGATTGCGTCCGGCGGCGCGGGAAGCAATGAACATTTCCTGGAGGTATTCAACGAAGCCCGCGTCGACGGCGCACTCGCTGCCAGTGTCTTTCACAGCGGCGACATCGTGATTGGCGAACTGAAGCATTTCCTTGCGGCGCACGCCGTCGACATGCGGCTGTAGGAAACAACGGCTATGGACAAAGACAACGCACCAGCCACCGCGGGCACGGCGTTCCTCACCATCCTCGAAGGCGTCATCCGGCAACGGATAAACGAGCAACCGCCGGACAGCTACGTCGCATCACTCGCCGCGGCCGGGGACAAGCGGCTTGCGCAGAAACTGGGAGAGGAAGCCGTGGAACTGGCGCTGGCGGTCACGGCGGGCGATACCGCAGAGCAGCTCGAGGAAGCAGCGGACCTGCTGTTTCACCTGTTGGTGCTGCTGAACGCAAAAGGCATGCGCCTCGCGGACGTCACGGCAATCCTGCAGCAGCGACACGCATCCAGCAAGCGCTAAAGGGTGCCTTCCACAGGTTGTTGGGAAATGCTCACCGGGGAGCTTTGGGGGTCCTTTTTCACCAAGCGAATTTCGTGGAGCGACTGAAAAAGGACCCCCGAAGCTCCCCGGTGAGCATTTCTGCGAACCGGTCAAATCACGATCTCTCCCGCAATCCCCCGCATATTGTAGTTGGAACCCATCACGTAACCGTACGCGCCCGCGTTCAACACCAGGATCACGTCGTTCTCCTTCGACGGCGGCAACAATCGATCTATGCCAAGGCGATCGCCGGTTTCGCAGATCGGACCGACGACGGTCACCGTATCCGTTGCCGGTTCGTGCAAGCGCGACAGATTCACAATCTCGTGGTAGGCGCCATACAGCGCGGGGCGGATCAGCGAGTTCATGCCGGTGCCAATGCCGATGTAGTGCATTTCCCCTTTACCCTTTATTTGCGTCACGTGACTCAACAACACGCCGGCTCGCGCCACGAGGTAGCGGCCGGGCTCCAGCCAGAGCTCGTACTCGGGGCAGGCTTTCCTTATTTCCACGAGCGTCGCGTCCAATTGAGCCAGGTCGAAGTGCTTGTCGCCCGAGCGTTCCGGAACCCCGAGACCGCCGCCGAGGTCGAGTACCCTGACCTTTGGAAAGCGCCGCGCCACTTTAATCAACTCTCCCGCGACCGTGCGCCAGTTTTCGGGATCCAGTATGCCGCTGCCGCTGTGCGCATGAATCCCGACGACCTCGGTATGCGCGCGTTCGACCAACCTGACCAGTTCGTCGAGTTCAAATCGCGGTATGCCGAATTTTGAATGCACGCCGGCGGTCTTGACGTGCTCATGATGTCCGCGGCCGTGTCCCGGGTCGAGACGAATGAAGACCTCTCGTCCCTTGAAAATCTCCGGCCACTCACGCAACGGATGCAGGTTGTCCAGCGTAACTTGCAAGCGGTTTTGCAGCGCCCACTCGTACTCCTCTCGCGGCGCAAAATTGAGGGTAAGAAGAATTCGTTCGATGTCGATGCCTGGAACAGCTTCCCGGAGATGCCTGACCTCTCCGGGCGACACGCAGTCGAAGTCGACGCCCAGCGCTGCAAGTTCTTGCAGGATCTGCGCATTCGAGTTTGCTTTTACCGCATAGAGAACCCGGTCCAGGGATTTCATGCTCAGGAGATTGTTTGCTGCGCTCCTGACGGTCTCGATGTCGTAGACGTACGCGTTCGCCTCATGCGTCGCTATCTCCAGCAGCCGCTCGCGCTTTCTTTGCCACCAGGTATCCTCGCGCGGCAGCGGCGCGGGGCGTTCACGAAAGAGCTCCTCCCAGGTCGGGCCAAACGCGGAGCTGCCGCCCGCTGGGCTTATCATCGAGGAATGAATCTTCGACACGAGTCGCGTAACCTGCGTCTGGTCGATGACGAAACTGAAGTTCAGGTCGTTCGACGCTTGCGACACGAGGTGGATCTTTTCTTCCTCGAACGCGGACAAAGCAGGCGCCAGCCGCGGCAGGATGGTGCGAATCTTGCGACCGACAAGGCTCACGACCGCGCAGTCGGGGATGAGGCGCACACGGCACAGAGTTTCCAGGTCCTTGAGCAGCGAGCGCCGTACTTCCTCCGAGAACATCTCGTCCGCGGTATCGATCGAGACTGTCACGTTTGTTTGCGACGTCGACACGAGGTCCACCGAGACGCCGTGCTTGCGGAACGCTGCGAAGGCTTCCGCCAGAAAGCCCACCTCGTGCCACATCGCGGCGCCTTCCATCGATATCAGGACTGTCCCCGATCGCGTCGAAATCCCCTTGACTTGTGGTTCCACCTCCCGGGTGACGGCTGAGACGACCGTGCCCTGGATTTGCGGCGCCGTGGTGCAGCGAATGAACAGCGGGATGCCGTGCGCTCGCAGCGGCGACAGGCAGCGTGGATGCAATACCTTGCTGCCCATGGACGCCAGTTCCTGCGCCTCGTCGAAATGCAGCTCGACGAGCAGCCGCGCGGACGGCACCAGCTTCGGATCGGCCGTGTACATCCCCGGGACGTCGGTCCAGATCTCGAGCCGCCGCGACTGCAACTTCGCTGCGAAATAGGCCGCGGACGTATCTGAGCCTTCCCTTCCCAGCAGAACGGTTTCCCCGCGCGCGTTGCTCGCTATGAATCCCTGCGTCAGGACGACCTTGCCGGAACGAGCCAGCGATGCGCGCAAGTCGGCGTCGGCGGAAAAACCGCAGGTGGCCGAGAGATAATTCTGCGCATCCGAGCGATTCGCCTGGTCCTCGCTGGCCAGCAACTCTCTTGCGTCTCGCCATTCGCAGTCGATGCCTGCGCTTTCGAGATACGCAGCGCCGAGCCTCGTCGCCATGAGCTCGCCCAGAGCCAGCACACGCGCTCTCACACGTACGCTGATCTCGCGTATGAGCCTGACTCCCGCGAGCATCTGCTCCAGCTCCTGCAATGTGGGATCCAGCAACTCGTGCCCGTCCAGACCGAGATCGTCCGCGAGCTGGTAATGCTGTTCGTGTATTGCAGCAAGGTTCCGGGCCGGGTCTCCGGCGACCGCCGCGGCCAGGGCCGAACCCAATGCATTGGATACTCCGCGCAATGCAGAATGCACAATGAGCGGATAAAGCCCCGCGGAGAGCCGATTTCGTATCAGGGCCGCAATGGTCTGCCAGTTCGCCGCCGTCGATACGCTGGTGCCGCCGAATTTCATGACAACCCAGGCGGAGTCCCGGATTTCGTTGCTCGCGCCGAGTAACGCGACGTCGGTGAATTCTGCTTCTGTTACTTCACTATGCGGCATTCGCCATTACCTTGTTGGCCGGTTCGCACAAAAAAGCCCGCTCGGATTATCCCTGCGGGTTCGATACGCATCGAGCTCAGGTCTGGTTACCGCGACGACCGCAACGCCGGGAAACTTTGCCGATCACCCCGTCTGTCCGCCGCCGTTGTCGTGCCACGGCGGCGCAACCGTCACCGCACCCTCGGATGCGGACAAAACCTCCGCACGATACTTCGCGAGTATGCCTCCAGTCACCGCAGACGGCGGTCGCTGCCATCGCTTACGGCGTTCCCCGAGCTCGGTTTCGTCGAGATCGACATCGAGACGCTTGCCGGCGGCATCGATCGTTATGCGGTCGCCGTCTTCGACGAGGGCCAGCGGACCGCCGATGGCCGCCTCCGGCGACACGTGGCCAACGACGAAGCCGTGACTTCCCCCGGAGAAGCGGCCGTCGGTAATGAGCGCAACCTCGGCACCCAGCCCTTTGCCGATGATTGCACCGGTCGGACTCAGCATCTCCCGCATTCCCGGGCCCCCTTTCGGCCCTTCGTAACGGATCACCACGACGTCGCCGGCCCTGACGACATCGTCGAGTATCGCCCTGAGCGCAAGTTCCTCGGAATGAAAAACCCGCGCACGCCCCTCGAAACGCAATCCTTCCTTGCCGGTAATTTTTGCGACGGCCCCTTCGGGAGCAAGATTGCCGTACAGAATGACGAGGTGGCTGTCGGCTTTTATCGGGTTGTCGAACGATCGGACAATGTCCTGGCCGTCGGGGTAGTTGGGCACATCAGCAAGATTCTCCGCGATACTTTTGCCGGTCACGGTAAGGCAGTCGCCATGCAGCAGGCCCCGCTCGAGCAGGCCTTTCATGAGCGGCCGGATTCCGCCGATCGCAATGAGTTCTGACATCAGGTAACGCCCGCTTGGTTTGACGTCGGCAAGAACCGGCACTCGCGCGCCGATGCGCGAAAAGTCGTCGAGCTCCAAATGCACCGCCGCCTCGCGCGCCATCGCCAGCAGGTGCAACACGGCATTCGTCGATCCGCCGAGGCTTATAACAACCGTAATCGCATTCTCGAATGCTGCACGGGTGAGTATGTCGCGCGGCTTGATGCCCTTTTTGATGAGTTCGACGACCGCCGCGCCGGCGCGATGACAATCGTCGATCTTGTGCGATGACACCGCTTCCTGTGCCGAACTGTCGGGCAGACTCAAGCCAAGTGCTTCAATCGCGGATGCCATTGTATTCGCCGTATACATGCCGCCGCAGGCACCGGGACCGGGGATGGCGGTTTGCTCGACTTCCAGCAATTCTTGCGGACTGATCCTGCCAGCGGCCGCGGCGCCGACTGCCTCGAAAACCGCTACGATGTCGCGCCGGTTCGTGCCCGGCTTGATCGTACCGCCGTACACAAACACCGCAGGCCGGTTCAGTCGCGCCATCGCCATCACGCATCCGGGCATATTCTTGTCGCAACCGCCGATCGCGACCAGACCGTCGAATCCCTGTGCGCCGGCAACCGCTTCGATCGAATCCGCAATTATTTCTCTCGATACAAGCGAGTAACGCATGCCCGGCGTGCCCATCGAGATGCCGTCCGACACGGTGATCGTGTTGAAGATTACGCCCTTGCCGCCCGCCTCGTTGGCGCCCGCGGCAGCCTGCCGCGCAAGCTGGTCGATGTGCATGTTGCAGGGCGTGATCATGCTCCAGGTCGACGCTATGCCGATCTGCGGGCGCGCAAAATCGGCTTCCTCGAAACCGACCGCCCGCAACATGGCGCGACTGGGCGCCTGCTCGAGCCCGTCGACGACGACACGCGAATATCGTCGCAGCTCTTTTTCTGCCATGCTTTACCGCTCTGCCGGACTGGCTGGAATTGCCGGTGTTATTGTCATTTTCCCGTCAGCCATCATCGTCGCGGATGATAACTTCGATAGTGCGGAAAATGTTGGCCTGCGGCGCTTCGGTATCGGTTCTCAGTTCGAGCGTAAACGACTCGTCAGATTCAACGATGGAATCCTGCACCATCGGGATAAGCAGGCGCGCCGAGCGCTGTCCCGGACCGAATACCAGTCCGCTTGCACCCGGAACGAAGTAGTCCTCACTTTCCGTTGCGCTTCCGCCGCCGATGAAATACCGCACGTCGAGTTCCCCGGCATCCGGGTTATACCGAAGCACATCGATCTGGACGGCAGGATCCCGTTCGTTGACATACATGCGGCTGATCGCAAAGCCGACGGAATTTTGTGGCAAGCTGGATTCAAACGAACGCTGGTCGTCGTCTTCGAGACTGAGATTGACGATTGCGAGTTCCGATCCCGCATCCGCCACATTCCGGACCAGCAGCCTTGCCTGCCCGTCTGACTCGCGCACGGTATCCGAACGTATTGAAATGGTGATGCGCGCTCTCGGCTGACCCGCGGCAAACATCACTACGCCGTTATCCGGGAGTTGATAGCGACCGGACTCCCATGGAGAACGGTTGCCGCTGTAGCCGATCTCTTCGAGCCGCACCGACAGGGGTTCACCGACATCCGCTTCCCGAACCAGGTCGACGACGAGGTCTTCCGCGCCTTCCCGCAGCGTCAGGTCGAGTTCGGCGCGGAACGACCCCGGGCTCGCCAGCGGTACGACTGCGGTGGGCGGAGGCAAGCTGGAGAAGTCGACGGGCGCGGACTCCTGCTGTGCAGTATCGGCGGCCGGCTGCTCGTCCAGTTCGATGGTTTCTTCCGGGCGATCGTCCAGGCGATCGTCGACAGGACTTTCTCCGGGTTCGGGGACGAACGGATCGTCGACGACGCTGTCCTGCCCTGACGGCAGCTCGCCGGCAGCGCTGTCGGGCGCCTGATCCAGCGGCGCAACATCGCCCGCGGCGCCGGACTGGCTGCTGTCGCTTGCCTCGGGCTCATCAACAGTACCCGCGACCCCCGCCGGCTCGTCCTGGACGTCCTCAGGCACGCTGGTGGGGCTTGCACCGTCGAACAGGGATTTTCCGGCGTCCTTGAGCTTCACGAGCAGTTCCGGCTGGCTGACCAGCGCGAGCGCTGTCGCGACCACCAGCAGGAAAATAATCGCCGTCGGCCAGTACTGGCGGTACTCCGGCGGCCTCGGCTTCGGCTCGACCAGGATCGGCCCGTCAAAATCCGGCTCGAAGGCCGGCTGCGGCGCTTGCGCCGGGCGGTCTTCAGCCTCGAGCGCCTGCAGGAACTCGGCCGGCGTGGCGAATCGCGCGACGCGAGCGTAAGCAAGAGACTTTTTGAGCGCGCGCCATTGCGGGTCCGTGAGTCCCTGCGGGCGCTGGGGCTCCATGCCCTGTTCCGCGGCTTCCGCCGCATTCCGGGGACCGAATACGCGGTGACCGGCGACCAGCCGGTACATCAGGCAACCCAGCGAGAATACGTCATCCGCGGGAGCCGGATCCTCGCCGGTCAGCACCTGCATACTGGAGTAGGCCGGCGTAACCGCACCCAGCACGCCCGGATCGAAATTGTTGCGGGCGTCGTGCTGCTTCTGCCGGATGCGTGCGATGCCGAAGTCGAACAGCTTCACCTGGCCCGTTGCGGTCAACATGATATTGGCCGGTTTGACGTCCGCATGAACCACGCCGCAGCGATGCGCATAGTCGAGTGCCAGGCCGACCTGTCTCACGATATCGAGAGACGTCTTCAGATCGATCTTCCTGTTCTTGTTTTCGTCGAGGATAGCCGCAAGCGAGCGTCCCTCGAGCCATTCCATGACGATGAAATAAACGTCATCGTCACGATCGAGATCGATGAAGCGCACGATATTCGGGTGCGACAGGCAGCGGCCTTTCGAGGCCTCCTGCTGCAGCGCCCGCAATGCATGAGCATTGCGCGACAGTTTTGGCGACAGGACCTTGATCGCAACCCATGGATCGAACCCGTCGGCTTCGGCCAGGCGCCTGTCGTGTGCCTTGTAAACGACCCCCATGCTGCCGCCGGCGACGCGTTCCTGTAACAGGAAGCGGTCGCGCAGCACCGAGCCGATCTGCAGGTGATCCTGCCGCGCCTCCTCATCGTCGGACGAGCCGGCGATGACGGTCGTTTTGCGGAACGAATCCTCGCCGCCCTCCGGGTCGTCAACCGCGTCCGGCATGGTCGCCATGCTTTCGATAACGACCCGGTCCAGAACGTTTCGTACGAGCTGGTACGTCTCCAGCCGCAGTTTGCCGGCGTTATAGCGCTTTTGCAGAACTTCGCGAATTTTGTCGTCGTGGTCCCCCGACTGCGCCAGCAACCCCGTTAACGACGCATGAATCTCGTTCAGCAGCGACGCGTTGTCGTCCTGTGCTTTTATCTTGCCGTCGAATTCGGTAAGCCGTTCCGAAAATGACTGTTCTATGCTGTCGAGATTGGCGCTCATTTCGTTGCTTAGCAGCCGTATTCTGGCCGTATGGCTCCTCTTTGCAGGTTCCGGGCCCATATTGTGCCTCATTACGTCGGGCCTGTACGCTGTCCGTTACAGGCCACTTGTGAATCTCTGCACAAGTCCGTCCTGGACTTGTGCAAAGTCGAAAGGGCAAAGCGAAGCTTCGCCCTTTCTCCCGCGTTATCAATCGCTAGCGCGATTGGCGCGGCGGGGCATCCATGCCCCGCAGGGAAGCTCCGCACTTTGGGCAGGGCTTCCCTACAGAACCTTCCCGGGATTCATGATATTGCACGGGTCCAGTGCCTTTTTTACGGTGCGCATGAGTGACAGCTCGGTCTCGCTGCGATATCGGCGCAAGTGCTCGCGCTTCGCCCGGCCGATACCGTGTTCCGCGCTGATGCTGCCGTTGAAGCCCGCGGTCACGTCGTACACGATCTCGGCAATGGCCGTCCGCTGCTGCAGGAAGCGTTCTGCAGGCCAGGATTCCGGCTGGCTGATGTTGAAATGCACGTTGCCGTCGCCGACGTGACCGAACGCGACGACGCGGGCATCCGGTATACGCTCGAGCACCGCGGCTTCGGCTTTCTGGATGAACTCGCCTATCTTTCCGATCGGCACCGAAATATCGTGTTTGAGACTGGCTCCTTCGTACTTTTGCGCCTCTGATATGGAATGCCGGAGCCGCCACAGGTCGTTCGCCTCGGTTTCATTTTTTGCGACGATGGCATCCCCCGCCAGAGACTTTTCCATCACCTCCGAAAGCATGGTCTCAATGGCCTCTGCGTTTGTCGCATGCGACGTTTCCAGCAGCACGTACCAGGGATGACCCGGCTCCAGTGGGTTCCTCGCAGAAGGAATGTGGTCGATGACGAATTGCAGCGCGCGATGCTGGATCAGTTCGAAGGCCTGCAAGCTGTCGGCAACCGCTTCGCGCAGCCAGGACAGCAGTTCGATCGCGTCTCGTACGCTCGCCACGCCGATGAACGCCGTTTGCGCGTTGGTGACCTGAGGATAAAGACGCAAAGTCGCTGCGGTGATGATGCCCAGCGTACCTTCGGCGCCGATAAAAAGCTGTTTCAGGTCGTAGCCGGCGGTGTCCTTGCGCAGCGCCCTGAGTCCGTTCCAGATCCTGCCGTCAGGCAGCACGACTTCGAGGCCGAGCACCTGGTCGCGCGCGTTGCCGTAGCGCAGGACGTTGATGCCGCCGGCGTTGGTAGACAGATTGCCGCCGATCTGGCAACTGCCTTCCGCCGCCAGGCTCAACGGGAACAACCGGCCCGCCCCGGCCGCCGCGGATTGGACATTCGCCAGCACGCAGCCGGCTTCCGCAACCAGCGAATAGTCGAGCGGCGAGACCGAGCGGATCTTATTCAGGCGGCTCAGCGAAACGAGAATCTCGCGGCCCGACTCGTGCGGAATCGCGCCACCGCAAAGGCCCGTATTGCCGCCCTGCGGGACGATCGCCGCTCCTGCTTCCGCACAGGCTTTCACTACGGCGGCAACCTGATCGCTGCTGTTCGGCAAAACCATGAGCGGGGTCTTGCCGTGATAGCGGTCGCGCCACTCGGTCAGGTGCGGCTGCAGAGTTGCCGCATCGCTCGTCCATCCCGACGGGCCGACGATCGACTTGAGCGCGTCAAGCAGCGCGGGACAGTCCAAGTCTGGCCTCCCTCTCGTAGCTCGGCCAATCGATGTTGCTGCCGCACAGCACCAGCACTACGCGTTTCCCCGTCAGCGTTCGCGACAACGGGCCCATGAGGGCCGCGGTGCTGGCAGCGCATGCCGGCTCGACGGCGACCTTCAGATCGGTAAACAGAACGCCCATGGCCGCTCTGAGTTCGTCGTCACTGACAAGAACCAGGCTGTCCACGTTCGCCCGGCACAACGCATACGAGAGCGGCAACGCGAACGGCGCGCCGAGGCTGTCGGCGATCGTCCGGACCTTGTCGATCGATTGCGGCTGTCCGGCGGCGAAGCTCCGGTGCATCGAATCGGCGCCTTCCGGTTCCACGCCGTATACCTCGCACTCGGGATGCAATTGCTTGACAACGCTTGCGACGCCCGCACAGAGACCGCCGCCGCCGATCGGCACGACCACTGCGTCGAACTGCGGCACCTGCTCGCAGATTTCGAGTCCCACCGTCGCCGTGCCGAGTATGACGTCCGGCCCCTCGAACGGATGCACAAAGTAACGGTCTTCCGCGATGCGGATCTGCTCAGCAAGTGCAAAGGCGCTGTGGGCGTCCGCGGCCAGAACGACCTCAGCGCCGAAATGTCGGCAGCGCTCGACGCGGAGCGGATTCGCACTGGCAATCATCACGACCTTTGCGCTGGTGCCGACAGCCTGTGCTGCAAACGCGGTGGCAATGGCGTGATTGCCGGCGCTCACCGCGGTGACACCGGCCAACAGCTGTTCGCGGCCGAGGCCAAGCATCACCGACAGCGCACCACGCGGCTTGAACGTCCCCGTACGCTGCAGAAATTCGAGCTTGGCGACGATCGTCGTGCCGCCGCCAAGGCGCGGCTCGAGGTTCACGCAGCGGACGACCGGCGTCGGGATCAACCATGGCTGCAGCCGCTGGCGCAGCCGCCTCACCGCGGCAATGTCCGGGGCCGTCGCGGTCATTCAGCGGCGTCCACCACCCGGCGGACTTACGCACAAGCGGCGCTCCGGCCATTTGCAGCCACGCATCAAGGGTTTCCAATTATGTAAAAACAAAGGTTTTCGGCGCCTGCCCAATGACAAAGATTTGAGTGACATAGGACGGATTCCTGTATAAAACTTGCGCACTGCCGCGGAGTTGATTACTTTGGGCCGGACGGTACACATAATATTGCCAATAGCAACTACCGCCCGGGGACAAAACCTATTGTATGCTCGCCGCGGCATGGCCAGGTTGCTGGTGGACCCTTACGGGACAGACCGCACAGGTAATCGGGGACGGCTGCGCATCGAGTCTGCGCCCGGCCTTGAGCGATTAAAAAATGGAATATGACGAACTATCACAGTCGGGCATACGGCGAATAGCCAATTATTCGCCGTATCTCGATCAGCTCGCCGGCCTCGCCAGCGAGATGGGTCTTCGCCAACGCAGCAACCTCGTGCATCTCGAGCGTTGCCTGAACGAGGAATGGTCGCTCGGACAGAACAGCATCCTGAGCTGGTCGCCGCTCGACGACGGCATCCTGGTCCTGGTCGTGCCTCACTATGCAATCGCCGAATACACGTCGGCTCCGGGTGTCGATCCGAGGCTGCCACAACGCGTTTCGGCCAGCTTCATAACCGATCTCATCTCCGGCGACCGGCAGTTGACCTTGCTGCAGATGCAAAAGGTCGCGCGACTGCTCGATGTCGAGCCGCATTTCATTCCGTTGCGCCAGCCTTTGAGTGGACGCGCCGTCGAGACACAGATCATCGAAAAGATGATTCGCCGGTACGGCATCAATTATGTCGCCAGCCGGGCCGTGACGATGTTCGATATTGTCGGCTTCGGACTGCTGACGCCGTTCGAGCAGATGACGCAGCTGAACAGCCTCTCCTATTCGCTTAATTCTGCGCACTCGAAGATGCTCGAGAAAGAAGTCGGGATCAACTTTGCGCGCTCGTCGAGCGGCGATGGTTTCTACATCTGGAACCGCGATCACGGCCTCGAGGCGAACGTCAATCTGTATCATTTCATGCACATCGTGCTTGCCGATAACGCCATCGCGCGGAGCAAGACGACGTCAAACGCGGTGCCGAGGTTACGCGCCTGTTTTCACGTTGGAAGCTGTTACGAATTTCATCAGGCCGAAGGCCTGAACCCCACCATTCACGATTATATCGTCGGCGATGTGACCATCGAGCTTGCCCGGATGATCGAAGCGGCTCTGCCGGGGCAGATCCTGGTCGGCGACTTTCTGGCGAAGCTGTCCACCGGCACGCCGGGTCACGACCATTCGCAGGTCATTCTCGATGCGGTTGCTTTCCTGCAACGCGCTCAGGGAAACCTGTCGAAACTGAGCGGCCTCGAGTTGTCCGGAGAAAAAGTATCGGCAATCAAGTGTTACCTGACCGGCGAACGCCTGGAGAGCGGCGAATTCAATATCCGCAAGCTGCAGATCAGGGACAAGCACGGGCTTTCCCGCACCGCATACAACGCCAAGGTGAATATCTACCGCGTACTGGCCCAGCCGATCCTGCTCGGAATAGAAGACAAGAAACTCGGGCAAATCCTGGCACCCGCCTAAAGCCCTGAATCGTCGTCCCGACAAATGCCCCGGATTACAACAACGCCCAGGACATGCGGGCCAACGTCAAAAGTACGGGTTGGAGTGCTGCGGGGGTCCTTTTTCACCAAGCGAATTTCGTGGAGCGACTGAAAAAGGACCCCCGCAGCGCTCCAACCACCGGCTCAAATTCACCCGATCCGACCCTTAGAAGGAAGGCTGATCGTAATTGGTCGGGGCGGGGAGATTCGAACTCCCGACCCCCACAACCCCATTGTGGTGCGCTACCAGGCTGCGCTACGCCCCGACCGAGGGACAAAAGAATTCCGGGCGGCCATGATACTGGCCGCGCCGGTACCTGCAAAGGAGTGCCTTATCGCCGCAGTATCTTCAGAACTTGTTCAAGTTCCAATCGTAACTGCTTGATAATTTGCTGACTTTGGCTGACATCCGTTTTCGCCTCGTCGCCGGTCAGGCGCTGGCGCGCACCGCCGATGGTGAAGCCGTCGTCGTACAGCAGACTGCGGATCTGACGGATGATCAGAACGTCCTGTCGCTGATAGTAGCGACGATTGCCTCGTCGCTTGACAGGTTTCAGCTGTGGAAATTCCTGCTCCCAGTAACGTAACACGTGCGGCTTGACAGCGCACAAGTCGCTGACTTCACCGATCGTGAAATATCGTTTACCAGGAATAGGAGGCAGTTCGTCGTTATTCCCCGGTTCCAGCATAGGCCTCTACTCGGGCTTTTAGTTTTTGTCCGGGTCGGAAGGTAACAACACGGCGAGCCGTGATTGGAATTTCCTCTCCAGTCTTTGGGTTTCTACCCGGACGTTGGTTTTTATCCCGAAGATCAAAATTTCCAAACCCTGAAAGTTTGATCTGCTCACCTACCGCAAGTGACTGGCGCAACTCTTCAAAATACAAATCGACGAGTTCGCGCGCTTCACGCTTGTTAAGTCCCAGTTCGTCGAACAGGGATTCTGCCATGTCTGCTTTCGTCAGTGCCATTCGTTTCATTCTCGATCTATTTGCGTCTTATTCTCTCAGTACCGCGGCGAATGTTTGCTGCAATTTTTGCACCGCCGCGGCCATTGCAGAATCCGCATCTTCGTCGGTAAGCGTGCGGGAAGTTTCCTGCAAAATCAAGCCTAAAGCTATGCTTTTTAGCCCAGCTTCTATGCCCGGCCCGCGATAGACGTCGAAAACGACGGCCCGGCGGATTATATCCGGAGCCGCCGATAACACCACCTGAATCAGTTGCGCGGCCGATACTTGTTCGGCCACCACGAGCGCAATATCGCGCCGGATGGACGGAAACCGCGAGATCGCTGTGGCGACCGGAACGCGCGCGGCGAATGCCGCCGCCGCATCCAGCTCGAACAAAAGCACGGACCGGCTTATGTCCAATGATTGCCCCGCCGTCGGGTGCAGCTTGCCGAGCACCCCGATCACCTTGCCGTCGCGCACGATTTGCGCAGCCTGGCCGGGTTGTAAGGCCGCGTGTTCTGTTTCGGCAAATTCGGTTCGCGCCTCCTCGGCCCCCAGATCGAGAAGCGCCTCGACATCTGCCTTTATGTCAAAAAAATCGACTTCCCGCGAACGGCTGCCCCATTGTTCCGGGACGACAGGCCCGAGCGCCAGACCGGCAAGTCTCATCACTTCGGCGGGTTTCGCGAGCGTGCCGTGAAACGTCGTGCCGAATTCGAACAGGCGAACCCTGTCCTGCTGGCGCGCGAGATTGGAGGCCGCAATCTTGAGCATCCCCGGCCACAGGGAACCCCGCATCACGGACATCTCCGACGAAATCGGATTGCTCAGCACAAGCTCGGACGCGTTCCCTGTGAAGCGGTGATCGCTCTCGACGTCGATGAAACTGTAGCTGACGACTTCCTGATAACCGCGGGCAACCAGAGTGTCCGCAACACGAACCGGATCGATCTGTCGCTCCGTGACCGGCCCAAGCGGCAGGGCCGCCGTGACGGTCACTTCGGGTATGCGGTCGTAGCCGAATACCCGGGCAACTTCTTCGATCAGATCGTCTTCGATAGCGAGGTCAAAGCGGAAACCGGGAGCCTGCGCGATCCATCCGTCCGCGGTTTCTTCCACGGCGAGGCGGAGGCTCTGCAGAATGCCGGTGACTTCGCCCTTGTCCAGTTCCATTCCGAGCAGGGAATGCAGGCGCGACTGCCTCAACGTCATCGCGCGTCGTTCGGGCATCGCGTCCGCGTGGTGCACATCGGTCACCGGCCCGGCGGCTCCGCCCGCAATTTCCTGCACGAGCGCCGTAGCCCGCTCGATCGCCCTCGCCTGCCCGGCAGGATCGACACCTCGCTCGAAGCGCAGCGATGCATCCGTATGCAAGGCATAGTTGCGACCGCGGCCGGCGATGACCCCCTGCGGCCAGAATGCGGCCTCAAAAAAAACGTTCGTCGTGCTGTCGGAAACCGCGGTCTTCCGCCCGCCCATGATCCCGGCAAGTCCGATGACGCCCGAGTCGTCGCTGATCACCACGGTGTCCGGCGACAGTTCGACTTCCCGTTCGTCGAGCAACAGTACACGCTCGCCCACATTTGCGAACCGCGGACGTATGGCGCCCGACAATCGATCGAGGTCGTAGGCATGCATCGGCTGCCCCAGCTCGAGCATGACGTAGTTGGTGATGTCCACGACCGGGTGGATAGACCGGATTCCGCTCCTCCGCAGGCGTTCCGTGAGCCAGATCGGCGTACGCGCTGCCGCATCGATGTCGAGAACAACGCGACCGGCGAATCGCGGACACGCTTTGCTGTCTTCGAGCACAACGGGATGCTCGGCATCGGTCGACGCCGCGACCGGACCCACATCGGCCGTTTTCAACCGGGCTCCGGTGAGCGCCGCGATGTCGCGCGCCATGCCGAGGATACTGAAGCAATCGCCGCGATTCGGCGTCAGCTTGAGATCGTAAATCCGGTCCGGAAGGTTCAGGTATGCATCGAGCTGCGTGCCGACCGGCGCGTCGTCGGGCAGCATCAGGATGCCATCGGAATCGTCACCGATGCCCAGTTCCACCGCGGAACACAGCATTCCGGCAGACTCGACGCCGCGGATTTTCGTACGGCGAAGTGTGCCGGTGCCGGGGAGCTTAAGCCCTGGCAACGCCAGCGCGCTTTTCATGCCCGCACTGACGTTCGGCGCGCCGCAGACGATGCTGTGCGTGTTGCCGCTGCCGTCCGCCACTCGGCAGATGCTGAGCCGGTCGGCGCCCGGATGCGGCGCGACCTCCAGCACTTCCGCGACGACCACGCCTTCCAGGCCGCCGCCGTGAAGCTCGATGCCATCCACTTCGTGGCCGGCCATCGTCAGCCGTTCGGCGAGTTCATCAGTGCCTTCGCTGGGATCGACCCACTCACGCAGCCAGCTTTCCGGGAATTTCATCGAGTGTCCGTCAGTGAAACTGGCGCAGGAAGCGCAGGTCGTTTTCGAAAAAAGTGCGAAGATCGTGAACGTCATAGCGCAGCATCGCCAGGCGCTCGACACCCATGCCGAAAGCGTAACCGGTGAATTCCTCCGGATCGACGCCGGCGCTTCGCAACACATCCGGATGCACCATCCCGCATCCGAGTATCTCGAGCCACCTGCCCTCGCCCCACAGGACGTCGACTTCGGCCGACGGTTCGGTGAACGGGAAATAGGACGCGCGAAATCGCAGCGTGGCATCGCGCTCGAAGAAACTTGCAACGAACTGGTGCAGCACGGCCTTCAGGTTGGCAAAGCTGATGCCGCGATCGACGACCAGCCCTTCAACCTGGTGAAACATCGGGGTATGCGTTTGATCCGAGTCGCAACGATAGACCCGGCCCGGCGCGATGATGCGGATGGGCGCCCCTTCTTCAACCATCGAGCGGATCTGCACCGGCGACGTATGCGTGCGCAGCAGCGTGCCGCCCGGAAAATAGAACGTGTCGTGCAGTGCCCGCGCCGGATGGTTCTCCGGAATATTCAATGCGGTGAAGTTGTGATGATCGTCTTCGATTTCCGGGCCGGTACGCACGCCGAACCCCGCATCGCGGAAAATCTTTTCGATGCGTGCCATCGTGTGCGCGACGGGATGACGCCCTCCGAGCGACATGCCGCGCCCGGGCAGCGTGACATCGATCCGATCCTGGCTCAGCTTTTGCGTCAGCGCAGCCTGTTCGAGGCGTTGGCGCCTCTCGTCCAGACCGGTCTGGATCGCATTCTTCGCCCGGTTGATTTCCTCGCCCGCGGCCGGACGCTGTTCCGCCGGCAGGCTGCTGAGTTGCTTGAGCCCGAGCGTAAGAGTCCCTTTCTTGCCCAGCCAGGCAACCCTGACGGCGTCCAGTGCCGTCAGGGTCGCAGCGGAGTCAATTTCGCCCTTCGCCCGCTGAACCAGTTCGTCCAGTGCCTGCATCGGTGTCCCCAACAGAAGCGGCGCGCGGTCTGCGCCGAGGTACGATCGGGTCAGCTGCCGGCCAGACCGGCTTCCGCCTGGGCTGTGTTTGTTTGAGCTGCGCTTGCCTGAGCGACGATTGCGCCAAAAGCGTCGGGGTCATGTACTGCGATATCAGCCAGCACTTTTCGATCGATGTCGATCCCTGCCTTGTGCAGGCCGTTAATCAACTGGCTATAGGAGATGCCGTGCAAACGCGCTGCCGCGTTGATGCGGGTGATCCAGAGAGCCCGGAACTCGCGCTTGCGCTGACGCCGGTCGCGATAGGCGTACTGCCCCGCTTTAATGACGGCCTGCTTTGCGACCCTGTAGATTTTACTGCGCGCACCGTAATAACCCTTGGCCTTGCCGAGGACCTTTTTATGGCGCGCTTTTGCGGTTACGCCGCGTTTCACTCTTGCCATTGCCTGGTACTCCTCTTAACTGTAGGGGAGCATGCGGCGCACACTCTTCACATCGCAATCGGCAACCTGTGCGGTTGCACCGAGCTGTCGCTTACGTTTCGATCTTTTTTTCGTGAGAATGTGATTCAGATGGGACTGGGCTCGCTTGAAGCCGCCCTTGCCCGTCCGGCGGAAGCGCTTTGCGGCGCCCCGGTTGGTTTTCATTTTCGACATTGCTGTCTCCGAATTTTATGGCCTGCCAACGAACGAACGGTCTTGCCGTCGCCGCTGCAGGCGGGTATTAGTTGCGGCTGTTGTTGACAACCGTACCGTTACTCACTTTTTCTTTGGCGCCATCACCATGACCATTTGCCGCCCTTCCAGTTGCGGCATCTGCTCGACAACGCCAATTTCATCCAGGTCGTTCCTGACCCTTGCCAGGAGTTTGGCGCCCAGTTCCTGATGCGCCATCTCACGGCCTCTGAATCTCAGGGTGACCTTGGTTTTGTCACCGCTTTGCAGGAATTCAATCAGCTTTCGCAGCTTGATCTTGTAATCGCCCTCGTCCGTTCCCGGGCGAAATTTGATCTCTTTTACGTGGACCTGCTTTTGCTTGCGTTTCGCCGTTTGTGCTTTCTTGTTCAATTCGAACAAATATTTGCCGAAGTCCATCACTCGGCAAACCGGCGGATCGGCGGTCGGCGAGACTTCCACGAGATCGAGTCCCTCCGCCGTTGCAATCTCAAGCGCTTCTGTCAGAGACATTACTCCCGCCTGACTGCCAGCGGAATCGATCACCCGAACCTTGGTTGCTTCAATCTCTTCATTGCGCCTGACGCGCTTCGTGGCTGCGATATTTGGATCCTCCTGTCAAAAAAACAATATCCCGAACGGCGCAGCAACCACTCGGTTGTTGCTGGCCCGCTTGAAAAATCCAAGAGTTTTCAAAGCGTAAGCGTCAGACGACCGGTCGCCGACTCGGCCGCAGCCTGTGCGGGACGCGAATTTTAAAGCCGCATCGGCCCAGACACAAGCCCGGAAATGACTGATTTGCAAGCAGGTTCGCGGTCTTGATGTTTTTTTCGGTTGGTGGGCGATGGTGGTTTCGAACCACCGACCTCCACGATGTCAACGTGGCGCTCTACCCCTGAGCTAATCGCCCTGCGGATTCTGCAGATTTATCCGTCGCGATCGGACTCGTCGGACGGCGCACAAGATACTTGAAGCCGTCCGGCCCGTGCAACTACCCATGCCGCCCCACAAGTCGCAGTAGAAACCTGTAGGAGCCCGCCATTGCGGGCGACCACCGCCTTCGATCGGCACCTGCGCAGGTCGCCCGCAATGGCGGGCTCCTACAGCGGCTCTGTCAGGACTTATGCGGAGCCTTCCCTAGGCAGCTAGCCCGCCAGCCGGTCCGTCAGGCCGAGACCGGTCTTGCGAAGTCGTTGGATCTCGTCACGCAACCTCGCGGCCTCCTCGAATTCCAGGTCGCGGGCGTGTTGCAGCATTTTCTTTTCGAGTTGCTGCGCTTTGCGCAATAACTGTTCCGGCGGCAGCGATTCGTAACGCGCTGCGTCTTCCGCAATACGGCGCCGGCCGCGTCCGGGTACGGGATATGCGCCCTCCATGATGTCGGCCACCTGTTTGATAATGGTCGCGGGCGTAATGCCAAGCCGCCTGTTGTGCGCGACTTGCCGCTCGCGCCTGCGGTTCGTTTCGTCGATGGCCCGTCGCATCGACCCGGTTATGCTATCCGCATACAGCAGGGCCTTGCCGTTCAGGTGCCTGGCGGCGCGGCCGATGGTCTGAATGAGCGACCGGTCCGAGCGCAGGAAACCTTCCTTGTCGGCGTCAAGTATCGCCACCAGCGATACCTCAGGCATATCCAGCCCTTCACGAAGCAAATTTATGCCAACGAGCACATCGAACGCTCCGAGTCGCAGATCGCGAATGATCTCCATCCTCTCGACAGTACCGATGTCCGAGTGCAGGTAACGCACCCTGATGCCGTGCTCCTGCAGATAGTCCGTGAGGTCTTCCGCCATGCGCTTGGTCAATGTCGTAATCAGCACCCGCTGGTCGACGGCCGTCCGCAGCCGGATTTCCGACAGCACGTCATCGACTTGTGTCCGCGCAGGCCGGACTTCGATTTCCGGGTCCACCAGGCCAGTGGGACGCACCAGCTGCTCGACCACCTTATCCGCGTGTTTGGCTTCGTAATCGCCGGGCGTGGCCGACACGAAGATGGTTTGCGGCGCCATCCGCTCGAACTCGTCAAAACGGAGCGGGCGATTGTCGAGCGCCGAGGGCAGACGGAACCCGTACTCGACCAGCGTTTCCTTGCGCGAACGGTCGCCGCGATACATCCCGCCGAGCTGCGGCACCGTCACGTGGCTTTCGTCGATGATCAGCAACGCGTTGTCGGGGACGTAGTCGAACAGGCACGGCGGAGGCTCGCCCTCGCCGCGGCCGGAGAGATAGCGCGAATAATTCTCGATGCCCTGGCAGTATCCGAGCTCGCGGATCATCTCCATATCAAATAAAGTTCTCTGCTCAAGTCTTTGAGCTTCCAGAAGTTTATTAGCGAGCCTCAGGTACTCCAGGCGGTCGTGCAGCTCCGCTTTGATCTCGTCGACCGCGGCCAGCAGGCGTTCGCGCGGCGTCACATAGTGGGTTTTCGGGAAGATGGTGAGGCGCGGTACCCGATGCAGAACCTCGCCGGTCAAAGGATCGAAGTAGGACAAGGACTCCACTTCATCGTCAAACAGTTCGATTCGCACCGCGTCACGCTCGGATTCCGCGGGAAAGACGTCGATGACGTCGCCGCGGACTCGGTAATTGCCCTGCGAAAGATCCAGCTCGTTTCTCTTGTACTGCATTTCGGCCAGGCGGCGCAGGATGTGTCGCTGATCGATAGGCTCGCCGCGGTCCAGGTGCAGCACCATGCTGAAATAGGCTTCCGGGTCACCGAGCCCGTAAATCGCGGACACCGTTGCAACGATGATCGCGTCGCCCCGTTCGATCAGCGCCTTGGTCGCCGACAGCCGCATCTGTTCAATGTGCTGGTTGATCGAGGCATCCTTTTCGATATACGTGTCCGAACTGGGAACGTAGGCTTCCGGCTGGTAGTAGTCGTAATAGGAGACAAAGTACTCGACGGCGTTACGCGGAAAATACTCGCGCATCTCACCGTATAGCTGGGCGGCCAACGTTTTGTTGGGCGCGAGAATGATTGCCGGGCGTTGCACCTCCTGAATGACACTGGCCATTGTGAAGGTCTTGCCGGAGCCGGTTACGCCCAGCAGCGTCTGCCGTGCCAGTCCGTCATTCAAACCCTCGACGAGACCCGCAATAGCGGCGCCCTGATCGCCGGCAGGATTGTATTTCGAGATCAGCGTCAGCCGGTCCCGTGCATCGGCCACGGTCTTCTTGGGCAGATTCGTTGATTGACGTAACATTCGCGACGGTTTCATGGAGGCAAGCTCGTGAGTCTATCAGTTTCAAAACGTATGGCGCGGATCAGGCCGTCGCCGACCAGTGCGGTCGTCGCACTCGCCGCCGAGTTGCGCGCCGCCGGTCGCAACATCATCAGCCTGGGTGCAGGCGAACCCGATTTCCCAACGCCGGGACACATTTGCGAAGCCGGCAAAAAAGCTATGGACGCGGGCCAGACTCGCTACACGCCGGTTGACGGAACTATGGAACTGAAGCTCGCGATTCAGAAAAAGTTCGCACGCGACAATTCACTGCACTACGAACCCGCACAGATCCTGGTATCCAGCGGTGCGAAGCAAACCTGCTTCAATGCATGTCAGGCAATTCTCGGGCCCGGTGACGAAGCCATCGTACCGGCCCCCTACTGGGTGTCCTATCCCGACATAATCAGGCTGGCGGATGCCGAACCGGTGATTATCGACACCGTTATCGAGAGCGGGTTCCGCATTTCTCCCGAACAGCTCGAAGCGGCAATCACGCCAAAGACGCGCTTCCTGTTCCTGAACAGTCCGTCAAACCCGACCGGCGCCTGCTACTCGCAGCAGCAACTCGCCGCACTTGGAGACGTGCTGAAGGATCATCCGTCCATCGTTATCGCTGCAGACGAGATCTACGAACACATCCATTGGGCGGACACGCCGTTTTGCAGTTTCGCGGAAGCCTGCCCGGAACTGTACGACCGCACCATCACGATCAATGGCGTGTCGAAATGCTATGCCATGACCGGTTGGCGTATCGGCTATGCCGGCGGTCCCCAGGCCGTTATTTCCGCGATGAAAACGATCCAGAGCCAGAGCACCTCCAACCCCTGCAGTATTTCCCAGGCTGCGACGACCGCGGCGCTCAACGGCGACCAGGCAAGCGTCCGCAAGATGACCTCCGCCTACCGTGAGCGGCACGACTATATCGTCGACGCACTGAATGAATTACCCGGCTTCGAGTGCCGAAAAAGCGACGGCGCTTTCTACGCATTTCCGCGCGTCACCGGCGCTCTGCAGCGACAGGGTCTCTCCGGCGATTCGGAGTTCGTTGCCTGGCTGCTGAGTGAAGCGGACGTGGCCATGGTTCCCGGCAGTGCATTCGGGGCGCCCGGCTATGTCAGGATTTCCTTCGCCTGTTCGCTCGAAACATTGCGCACCGCGGTGCAGAGAATCCACAAGGCAATGTCGTAGTAATGGGCGAAAATCACGCATGAATCGGTGATTTTCGCTGCGCTGCCGTTCCCTTGACTTGATTTCCGGGCTGGACGAGAATGCCACCCCTGCTAAGGTGCCTGAATCGTATTCCCCGGTAGCTCAGTTGGTAGAGCGATTGACTGTTAATCAATTGGTCGCTGGTTCGAGTCCGGCCCGGGGAGCCACCTGTCCATTCAGTCCGGCGCTGCTCAGTCCGGCGCTGCTCAGTCCGGCGCTGCCGTCGCTCTGAGCAATCCACATTCTCGCAAAATTGGGGATCAGCTTTCAAGAATTCCGCGCAAGTGCTTGCGAAATGCCGCGCCGATTTCCGGGTGCGTCAACCCATAGGCGACGGATGCTTTCAGATAGCCGAGCTTGTTGCCGCAATCAAAGCGTTGGCCGCTGAATGCATAGGCATAGCACGGCGAGTCTGCAAGCATGTCGGCAATGGCGTCGGTCAACTGGATCTCACCGCCCGCGCCGCGCGTGGTCTTTTCCAGCTTGTCGAAGATCTGCGGGGCGAGTAGATAGCGGCCGACGACGCCGAGATTGGAGGGTGCATCGGCCGGTTTCGGCTTTTCGACGATTCGCGTGATTCTTTGCGAGCCGGTCGCGTCGGATTCCACGGCGACAATGCCGTAACTCGATGTGTCCTGCTTCGGTATGGTTTCGACAGCAATGACGCTTCCGCCGTGGCGTCTGTATTCATCGGACATCTGGACGAGGCAGGACGGCTGGCCCGCGATCAGGTCGTCCGCCAGGTGCACGAAAAACGGCTCGTCACCGATTGCAGGACGCGCGCAGAGAACGGCATGGCCCAGTCCGAGCGGCTCTCCCTGGCGAATGTATATGCAGGAAACCCCCGCGGGCACGATTCCCTGGATGGATTGTAACAAATCCTCCTTGCCCGCCCCGGACAGCGCTTTTTCGAGTTCCGGATCCGAATCGAAGTGATCTTCAATCGCCCGTTTCGAACTGCCGGTTACGAACACCAGTTTCGTCGCACCCGCGGCTATCGCTTCCTCGACTGCATATTGAATGAGCGGCTTGTCCACAACCGGCAACATTTCCTTGGGACTTGCCTTGGTCGCAGGCAGAAAACGCGTACCCCGTCCTGCAACAGGAAAAACTGCGGATCGAATGGGCTTGGTCAACAGGAATCTCCACGAGTGCTTGAACAGCTCGGGATGATAAACAATCTGGTGCGGTCGCGGGAGGGTGGGGACGGAGAACCTCGACAATCCGTCCGGGGAGGCAAGTGCAAAAAGTACTGTGCCGGCGAAAACCGGCACAGAACATCGCCCACATTCAGACCGTGCTAATCGGACTTCCCTCCCATCGGCTGCACCAGGATGTTGTCGCGGTTGATTTCGACGGTTCGTTCGCCTATTCCCTTGACCAGAATGAGATCATCGGGGCTTGTGAAAGGTCCGTTCGCCTCCCGGTATTCGACGATCGCCACTGCCTTGGCCATACCGATGCCCTGCAGCTCGGCTGAAATCGTCGCGGCGTCTGCCGTATTGACGTCGACCGGGCCCGCAAGGACCGGACCAGCCAGCAAGCACGCGATCAGCGACAAGCAACCATTAAACTTTCTCATACTCAGCTCCTGATTAATTGGATCGAATAACTGGATCGATCGGTTGAATCGACCGGTCTGCACCGCCGCCCGGTAAATCGTATTCAAGGCGTGACCGACGGTGAGTTCGATTGCGGAGGTTAGTCCGGAGATGTCGCAGGTGCTGTCAACAAAAATCAGGAATTTCGCAGGAAATGACGTAGGGGGCGGTAAAGGGGACCCGTAAAAGGGGGACAGTGACCTTTTCTCCGAGAAAAGGTCACTGTCCCCCTTTTACGGGTGTCCCCCTTTTACGGGTCCCCTTTACCGAACGGCGGCGCTGCGTTGCAGCAGCGAGTCGAACTGAACGCGCGAGAACGGGCGCTGTGATTCCCAGTTTTTGCAACTCGGGCACTGCCACAGGAGACGCTGGCTGGAGAAGCCGCATTCCGTACACTTGTAACGCGGCGTTGATGCAGCGAGCCGGCTGAGTGCCGAGCGGACTTTGGCCAACGCCGCCTCTCGTTCACTTTCGTCCGCTTCGTCAATACGCTGCAGGTCGATGAACTCGGTCAGAGTTGGTTCGTTGAGCATGTAATGCTCCACGCATTCATCGATCACGCCGACGCCGCCGATATTGTTCACAATTGCCGCGTACGCAACATCCGTAGTCATCTCGGGATTCTTGGCCAGCATCGCGCGAAGGTCCCGTTCCAGTTCGTCGATTGAACCTTCGCGGTTGTGAATTTCGACCAGTTTCGGCAGCGCCTCGGTAACGAGGTAAGTGTTCTCGTCGATAATCCGGTGATAGAGACGCAACGCCGTTCTGGTGTCTTGCGTCGCCTGCGCTATTTCCGCGCGCGTCAACGCGCCTCGCAGGGTCCTGGGACGGCCGCTTTGCGCTTTCTTCACGAACGCCCGGGCGGCCGAATAGTCTTTTTTCGCGGCCGCCTGTTCCGCCAGTTCGCAATAGTAGTGCGCAATTTCCAGCGCCAGCGATTTGCCGCTGAGCACCTCGAGCTTCTGGCCGGCGTCGATCGCCCGTTGCCACTCGCGCTCCTGCTCGTAGATGCGACACAGTTGCTCGAACGCCTCGACCTGGTATCGCGACCCCTGCGACAACCTGACAAAGAGTTTCTCGGCGCGATCGAGCAGTCCCGCGCGCAAATAGTCTTTTGCGAGCGAGAACAGGGCCTGATCGCGTTGTTCGGAGGCAAGATCCGGCCGCGCGATAATATTCTGGTGAATCCGGATCGCACGGTCCACTTCACCGCGACGGCGGAACAGGCTGCCCAGCGCGAAGTGCGTCTCGATCGTCTTGTCGTCGACGCGGACCATCTTCAGAAAGTGCTCCAGCGCCTGATCGGTTTGCTCATTCAGCAGGAAATTGAGGCCCTTCAGGTAATCGATGTTGAGCGGCGGAGGAGCGCCTTCCCTTTCTTCCCGTTCGCCGAAGCGACCCAGCGCCCAGCCAGCCGCCGCGAGCAGGAGAAAGAGGCCCGCGAGAAGAAATGTCGATTCAGTCGGCATCGGACAGCGGCAAATTGCGCAGGCTGCTGATCTCGACTTCGGTATTCCGCAGCGACTTGCGCAGGTGGCGCCTTTCGTTGACCAGCCTCGCCACAACGAGCGCCACGCACAGGAGCCCGAACACCCAGCCGGCCGCGAACGCCACCGTAAACGCCAGCGGGATTGACGACTGGACTGTGCCAACCGCAAGGTCTATGTCGATTGTGCCCGGATTGAGCCTGGTGAACACCAGCATCAGCCCGAGGATGAGCAGGACCAGGAGGACTACGCCGATTCGTTTGAACATTCGCCCGCTCCGTTGCGATCAGTTCCGCGACCTGCACATCCAGCGAATGCAGTCACGTGAATATGTTAACCGGGCTTATGCTAAGGCCCAACTCCGACCGGCGCCGGGACGGGTGCGGGCGCGCAGGACATTCAGCTTTTGATGGGAAATTCGCGGCTGGAGTTAACGCGTTCACGCAGGTCTTTGCCTGGCTTGAAATGCGGCACGTATTTGCCGGACAGTGCGACGGCCTCTCCGGTTTTCGGATTGCGGCCGATGCGCGGCGGGCGAAAATGCAGGGAAAAGCTGCCGAACCCACGGATTTCAATGCGCTCTCCCCGCGCCAACGCGTCGCTCATCAGATCGAGCAGATGCTTGACTGCGAGTTCGACGTCTTTGGCCGGGAGATGCTTTTGCTTCCTTGAGATCATTTCGATGAGTTCAGATTTTGTCATAACACGCTTCGCTTGTTGTATCTGATACTTTTCCGTGTAACCCGGCGATTATAAAAGAAATATAGCCCGGACCGGGTGGTCCGGGCCAGTCTTTTTTTACTGATCGGCCCCGCCCGACATCTTTTCTTTCAGCAATTCTCCGAGTGTCGTTCCCGACGGAGCGGCGCCTGCATCCGATTTATAGGTGCTGAGTGCTTCCGCTTCTTCGTGAACTTCCTTGGCCTTGACTGACAGCGCAACACTGCGATTCTTGCGGTCGACGTTCGTGAACCGGGCTTCGATTTCGTCACCGATCTTGATCACGGTACGCGCATCGTCAACTCGACCGCGGGCAAGTTCGGATGCCCGCAAGGTACCGGTGACACCGTCGCCCAGGTCCAGCACAGCCCCACGCGCATCCACTTCGGTGACCACGCCTTTCACAACCGAATTCTTCGGATGCTCGGCGAGCCAGCCCGAAAACGGATCCTTGTCGAGTTGCTTGATACCGAGCGAAATTCGTTCGCGATCGGAATCGATTGCCAGAACGGCTGCTTCGATTTCCTGGCCTTTCCTGTAGTTGTGAACGGCTTCTTCGCCGGGCTGGTCCCATGAGATATCCGACAAATGAACCAGGCCGTCGATACCGCCGTCGAGACCGATGAAGATACCGAAGTCGGTAATCGATTTGATCTGACCACTGACCTTGTCCCCGCGATTCACCGTCGCCGAGAATTCCGCCCACGGATTCGCCTGGCATTGCTTGATGCCAAGTGAAATTCTGCGGCGCTCTTCGTCGATTTCGAGAACCATCACTTCCACTTCCTGGCCCACCTGGACAACCTTGGCGGGATTCACGTTCTTGTTGGTCCAGTCCATTTCGGACACGTGCACCAGTCCTTCGACGCCTTCTTCGATCTCAACAAAACAACCGTAGTCAGCAATATTGGTTATCTTGCCGAAAATGCGGGAATGCGGCGGATAGCGACGCGCCAGATCGTGCCACGGATCGTCGCCAAGCTGCTTTATTCCCAGCGAAACGCGCTGGCGTTCGCGATCGAATTTGAGAATCTTCACCTCGATCTCGTCGCCCACGTTCACGACTTCCGACGGATGCTTGACCCGTTTCCAGGCCATATCGGTTATATGCAGCAGGCCGTCAATGCCGCCGAGGTCGACGAATGCGCCGTAATCGGTCAGGTTTTTTACGATACCCTTGACGACGTTCCCTTCCTGAAGGCTTTCGAGCAATTCCTCGCGCTCGGCGCTGTATTCCTGTTCAACGACAGCACGCCTCGAAACAACGACATTGTTACGTCGCTGATCCAGCTTGATGACTTTGAACTCGAGGCTCTTGCCCTCAAGGTACGCGGGATCGCGCACCGGCCGTACATCGACCAGCGATCCCGGCAGGAACGCCCGGACATTGTCGATTTCGACCGTGAAGCCACCTTTGACCCGGCCGTTGATAATGCCCTGCACAACTTCGCCTTTCTCATAGGCTCGTTCGAGTTCGGTCCACGTCCTCGCGCGAATGGCCTTCTCGCGCGACAGGCGAGTCTCACCGAAGCCATCTTCGACCGCATCGAGGGCGACCTCGATTTCGTCTCCGACAGATACATCGGACTGGCCTTTCTCGTTTTGAAATTGTTCTATGGGGATTACCGCCTCGGATTTGAGGCCGGCGCTGACGATCACCACATCAGCATTTACAGCGACAACTCTACCGGTAATGATCGATCCGGGCTTTATTTGTCGACTGGCAAAACTTTCTTCAAATAATTCAGCAAAACTTTCAGACATTAGAATAAACCCGAGGACCTTGTTTTGATCCTCAACCCATTCGTCCCACCGCTTCCATCGGCGGACGGTTATCACAAGAAAAACCCGGACTACCTTGTCCGGATCCGCAAACAAATTCTTAGCTCTCGGGCCGCACTTCCTTCACCCAGACGAGCACTGTTCGGGTGACTTCATCGATCGTCAGGTTGCTGGAATCCAGCAATCGGGCGTCTTCCGCAGCGCGCAAGGGGGCAACCGATCGTTCGGCGTCCCGCTTGTCGCGATCCTCTATGTGCCGCGAAAGGGCGGGAAGGCTAACATCAATACCCTTGTCTTTCAACTGCTTATAACGCCTCTGTGCGCGCTCCCCGGCGCTGGCCGTAAGGAACACCTTCAGCACTGCGTCCGGGAAAATCCTGGTGCCCATGTCGCGGCCATCGGCGACCAGGCCTGGCGGCTGCCGGAAGCCGCGCTGCAGGCCGAGCAGCGCCTCACGGACCGCGGGCAGCGCGGCCACGTGCGATGCCAGGCGGCCGCATTCCTCCGTGCGGATGTCGGTCGTGACGTCATCACCGGACAGCCACACCTGCTCCTCTCCCGCAGGGTTGACGCTGAAGCGGACGTCGAGGTTGTACGCCAGTCGCGCCAGTTCCGCTTCCGGCGCATCGCTCATGCCGCTGCGGTAGGCCGCCAGCCCGGTCAGGCGGTACAGCGCACCGCTGTCCAAAAAGTGCCAGCGGAGGGCTCTCGCCACGCGTCTCGTAATCGTGCCCTTGCCCGAACCGCTCGGACCGTCGATCGCGATTACCGGCGCTTCCTTCAGCCTGGACGATGCGGTCATGACATCGGCCGCTCGCGCCCTGTTGAAATGTCCGCGCCCACAGAGCGCATGCATTCGACGAACCCCGGAAATGACGTATCGACAGCGTCCGTGTGCAGAATCCTGACCGGAGTCGCGGCAATTGTACCGGCCGCCGCAAACGACATCGCGACGCGATGGTCGCCGTGACTTTCGACAATGCCACCAGTCAGCTTGCCGCCGTGGACGTTGGCTCCATCATTGAATTCTTCCACCGTGATTCCGAGCTGCCGAAGCCCTTCCGCCATTGCGCTTATGCGATCGCTTTCCTTGACCCGCAGTTCTCCGATGCCGGTAAATCGAGTGCACCCCTTTGCCGCGGCCGCAGCAACGAACAAGACAGGAAACTCATCGATCGCAAGCGATACCAGCGACGGATCCACGTCAATCGCCTTGAGAGCGGACGATCGGACCCGGATGTCGGCCACCGGTTCAAAGCCGAGCGAAGCGCAATTTTCCACGGCGATGGCTGCGCCCATCTCTCGCAGAATGTCGATGACGCCACTGCGCGTCGGATTCATGCCAACACGTTTCAGCAGCACCTCGCAGTCCGGCGCCATGAGCGCGGCGAGAATGATAAACGCGGCTGATGACAGGTCGCCCGGAACCTCGACATTTGCCGGCTTCACCGTCTGCTTGCCGCTCATCCTGATGCGCCCGCCTTCGGCATGCAGAACAACTCCCACCGCCTGTAACATGCGCTCCGTGTGGTCGCGCGTCGGCGCAGGTTCGATCACGTTCGTCTCGCCATCCGCATAAAGCGCGGCGAGCAGAATGGCGGATTTGACCTGTGCGCTTGCCATGGGCAACGAGTACTGAATTCCGGTCAGCCGGCGGCTGCCGCGAATCGTCAAAGGGGGCAAGCCGTTGTTGCTGCCGATGTCGGCACCCATCCGGGTCAGCGGGTCGATGACCCGCGCCATCGGTCTGCGCGTCAGCGACTCATCGCCCGTCAATGTGCTCGAGAAATCCTGACCGCACAGAAAGCCGGTGAAAAGCCGCATGCCGGTTCCCGAATTCCCAAGATCCAGCGCTGTCGGCGGCTTACGCAGGCCGCGCATGCCGGCGCCGCGGATCCTGAGGGTCGTCGCATCCCGCGCGTCGATGTTCACTCCCATGGCGCGCAGCGCTGCGAGCGTTGCCAGGCAGTCCTCGCCCTGCAAAAAACCACTGACCGTTGTTTCGCCATCCGCGATTGCGCCAAGCATCAATGCCCGATGCGATATCGACTTGTCACCCGGCACCGCAACGGCGCCGCCTGTCAGAGGAGCCGGATTGACGAGGTAATGCACCGCGTGCCGGCCGCGGTCAGCCGACGGCTTTCGGGTACGCCCCGAGTACCCGGAACAGAGAGCTGATTTCCTTCAGTTCGCGCAGCGCGTCCGACAACGGCGCCTCCTCGGCGTGGCCGTCGAGATCGAAGAAAAACACGTAGTCCCAGTTTTTTCGTCGCGATGGCCGCGATTCGATCCGGGTCATGTTGATGCCGTTGGTGGCAAAAGGCTGCAACAGCGCATGCAATACGCCGGCGCCGCCGGCGGTGCCGGCCGTTGAAACAAGTACGGTGGTCTTGTCGTCGCCGCTGGCCGCAAGAAGTTCTCTGCCGATGACGAGAAAGCGCGTCGCATTGTCGGCCTGGTCCTCGATGTTACGAACGAGATATCCGAGGTCATACACTTCCGCGGCAGCATCACCGCCGATGGCAGCCGTTCCCTGCTCGTCGCGCGCCCGCCGCGCACCGACCGCATTGCTGCTGACGCCGATGAGATCGATCTGCGGAAGGTATTCCCGCAACCAGCCGCGACATTGCGCCAGCGCCTGCTCGTGTGCGCAGACTCGTTCGATCTTGTCGAGCGAGCTCATGCGGCCCAGCAAATGCTGTTCGATACCCAACTCTATTTCGCCGCCGATCTTGAGTGGAGAGGTGAGGAACATGTCGAGCGTATTGTTCACGGTGCCCTCGGTGGAATTCTCGATCGGCACGACGCCGAAGTCGGCGTCACCGCTTTCGACCTCGCGGAACACCTCATCGATCGTCGCGAACGGCAGCACGCGCACCGAATGGCCGAAGTGTTTGTAGACAGCGGCTTGCGTGAAGGTGCCTTCCGGACCGAGAAAGCCGACTTTCAGAGGCTCCTGTTGCGCGAGGCATGCAGACATGATTTCCCGGAAAAGCCGCAGCATCTCCTCGTCACGCAGCGGGCCCTTGTTGCGGTCGAGAACCCCCCGCAATACCGCGGCCTCACGCTCGGGACGGTAGTAATCGACAGCCGTCGCCAGTTCGCCCTTGGTGACGCCAACCTGTTGCGCATACGTCGCGCGCTCGTTGAGCAAAGCCTGAATCTGCAGGTCGACTTCATCGATCCGCTTGCGCATTGCCTCGAGTCGCAGTTTGTCGTCTTTGCCGGGAGCCTTGGCCATCCTGTCTTTTTCCTGCGGTTCTGTCGCGGACGATTCCGTGCTGCTCAGGATATCGGCTTGCCGAGGCTGCGCAAAGCCAGTACGCCTTCGATATTTCGCAGCGCAACGATGGTTTCATCCGGTACCGGTCCGCCGAGATCGACAATCGTATAGGCGAGATCCCCGAGCGACTTGTTCAACAAGTCTTCGATGTTGAGCCCGGCGCGCGCCAGGCAGGTCGTTATCTGTCCTACCATGTTCGGCACGTTCGCATTGGCGATCGTGATCCGGTATGCATCGGCCCTCGGCATCACTGCCTCCGGAAAATTGACCGAACTCCTGACGTTGCCGTTTTCCAGGTAGTCCTTGATGTTTTCGGCAACCATGATTGCGCAATTCTCCTCCGCTTCCGTTGTCGAGGCACCGAGATGCGGCAGCGCCACCACTTTGGGATGGGCGATCAGTTCCGGAGTGGGAAAGTCGCAGACATAGGCGTGCAGCCGCCCGCTGGTCAGTGCGGCGATCACGGCACCATCGTCAACCACGCCGCCGCGCGCGAAGTTGATCAGAACGCTGTCCGGCTGCAGCAACGCGAGCCGGTCGCGATTTACAAGATGTCGGGTCGTCTCCACCAGCGGCACGTGCAACGTGACGGCGTTGGATTTTTTGAACAGGCGATCGAGGGTATCGACCTGCTGCACGGCGGACGACAATTGCCAGGCGCGCCGCACGGTGATCTTGGGATCGAAACCGACCACTTTCATGCCGAGCGCCAACGCGACATTGGCGACTTCCACACCGATTGCGCCGAGACCGATCACGCCGAGCGTACGGCCGGGCAGTTCAAAGCCAACGAATTGCTTTTTGCCGGATTCGACGGCCTTGCCCAGGGCATCGCCTGTCCCTTCCAGCTTGCGCACGTAGTCCCAGGCATTGCAGATATTCCTGGCCGCCAGTAACAGCGATGCCGCGACCAGCTCCTTGACTGCGTTGGCATTCGCTCCCGGTGCGTTGAATACGGGCACGCCGCGCTGGCTCATCGCCTGGATCGGTATGTTGTTCACTCCCGCCCCGGCACGGCCCACCGCGGCGACCGAATCCGGTATGTCCATGCTGTGCATGTCGAACGAACGAACGATGATTGCGTCCGGCCTGGGGATATCGGAAGCAACTTCGTAATGCTCCCTCGGCAGACGCCTCAATCCGGCTACGGCAATATTGTTAAGCGTGAGAACTTTGTACATTGGTCCGATCTATCGTTAGTCCCACCAGAATTCAGGCATTGGCGCGTTCGAAGTCATGCATGAACTCAATCAGCCTGTCGATGCCTTCTTCGGGCATCGCATTGTAGATCGAGGCACGCATGCCGCCGACCGACCGGTGGCCCTTGAGATTCTTCAGGCCGGCCGCGTCTGCCTCGCCCAGAAATTTTCCATCCAGCGCCGCCTCCCGGAGCACAAACGGCACGTTCATCCAGGAGCGGCAATCGATATTGACCGGGTTGCTGTAAAACTCCGACGAATCGATTGCCGCATAGAGTTTGGCAGCCTTGCGTTCATTCCGTTCGGCCATTGCAGTCAACCCGCCTTCGTTCCTGAGGTTCCTGAACACAAGTCCGGATACGTACCAGGCAAACGTCGGCGGTGTATTGACCATAGACCCGGACTCTGCGTAAACGCCGTAGGTCAGCAAGCTCGGTATGTTTTCGCGTGTCCGGGCCAGTAAATCCTTTCTCACGATGACCAGCGTTATGCCGGCGGGCCCGATATTCTTCTGCGCACCGGCATAAAGGACGCCGAACCGGGAAACGTCAATCGGGCGCGACAGAATCGTGCTGGACATGTCCGCGACCAGCGGCACGGGTCCGCACTCGGGCACGAAGTGAAATTCGACGCCACCGATCGTCTCGTTCGGCGTGTAGTGCAGGTAAGCCGCGCCGGCGCTAACCTGCCAGCCGTGCGGGTCGGGAATGTGTGAAAAGTTAGTGCCGTGGCTGTCTGCGGCTATGTTTACATTGCAGAAACGTCGGGCTTCGGCGATGGCTTTGTCCGACCATGCGCCCGTTCGGATATAGTCGACAGTCTGCCCGGGCGCGGCGAGATTGAGCGGCACCATTGCGAACTGCAAGGTCGCACCACCCTGCAGAAACAGCACCGCGTAGTCGTCGGAGACGGACAGCAAATCGCGCAAGTCCCGTTCCGCACTTTCAGCAACGGCGATGAATTCCTTGCTGCGGTGACTCACCTCCATGACCGACATACCGCCGTGCCAGTCCGGAATATCCGATCGAATCTGCTCTAAAACCGGCTGTGGCAGGACCGCCGGTCCGGCACTGAAATTAAAGACGCGGGGCATGCTGCGGTGTTCCTGAGGTGGCAAGCGAACGGGGCGGGCCGAATAATGACGCAATGACTACTCTTCTTCCACCATGGCCTCGTCGTCCACCATGGCCTCGATGCGCGCCAGTCCGACGAGGCGCTGTCCGGATTCGACTCGAATCAACCTGACGCCCTGGGTATTCCGGCCGATGATGGAGATTTCGCTCACTGGCGTGCGCACCAGGGTTCCGCTCGAGCTGATCAGCATGATCTCGTCGTCTTCGTTGACCTGCAGCGCACCGACCGTCCTGCCGTTCCGTTCGGTGGTCTGGATCGCAATGACACCCCGGCCTCCGCGACCCTGCACCGGGAATTCCTCGATGGCAGTCCGCTTGCCGTACCCGTTTTCTGTGGCCGAAAGGACCATGCCGTCACCGACGATCGACAACGCGATGAGGTCGTGGCCGGCTTCAAGCTTGATGCCGCGAACGCCCGCAGCACCGCGTCCCATGGCCCTGACATCGTCCTCAGCGAAACGAATCGCCTTGCCGTTACTCGCAAAAAGCATGATTTCCTGCTTGCCGTCGGTAATGGCGACGTCCACGAGCCGGTCGTCATTGCGCAAATCGATCGCGATGATGCCGCTCGAACGCGGCCTGGAGAACAGGCTCAGCGGCGTTTTCTTCACTCTGCCGGTGCTCGTCGCCATGAATACAAAATTGTCGGCGTTGAACTGCCGTATCGGTAACACCGCGTTTATTCTCTCGCCTGCATCGAGCGGCAGCAGGTTAACGATAGGCTTGCCGCGCGAGCCGCGGCTCGCCTGAGGGACCTGGTAAACCTTGAGCCAGTACATCTTGCCGCGGCTGGAGAAGCACAGCAGCGTATCGTGCGTATTCGCAACGAACAGCTTGTCAATGAAGTCTTCGTCTTTGACCCGCGCGGCCGAGCGGCCTCGCCCGCCGCGGCGCTGCGCCTGATAGACATCGGTCGGCTGTGCCTTTGCATAACCGCCGTGCGACAGCGTTACGACCACTTCTTCCGGCAGGATCAGGTCTTCGACGCTGAGATCGGTGTGATCCTTGATGATTTCGGTGCGGCGCGCGTCGCCGTAGTTGTCGCGGACCTCGGCCAGTTCCGTGCGGATCACGCGGAGCAGCTCGTCGGGGTTCGCAAGGATATTCGATAACTCTTGAATTGTGTCCAATATCTCTTTGTATTCTTTAAATATTTTCTCCTGTTCAAGTCCTGTCAAGCGGTGCAGGCGGAGATCCAGAATGGCTTGTGCCTGCACCTCGGACAAACGGTAGCGGCCGTCTACCAGCCCGAACCCCGGCTCCAGTCCGTCCGGCCGCGTATCGGTCGCGCCGGCGTTTTCGAGCATTCCCGTGACGGCGCCAGGCTCCCAGTTGCGCTGCATCAGACTCTGTTTCGCCTCGGCCGGAGTTGGTGAGGCCTTGATCAGCGCGATCACTTCGTCGATGTTGGCCAACGCCACCGACTGGCCTTCGAGAACATGCGCGCGGTCGCGCGCCTTGCGCAATTCGAAAAGGGTGCGCCGCGTGACGACCTCGCGGCGGTGCGACAGGAAGGCCTCGAGGATCTGCTTCAGGTTGAGCAGCTTCGGCTGGCCTTCGAGCAGGGCCACCATGTTGATGCCGAAGACGCTCTGTAGCGGCGTTTGCTTGTAGAGGTTATTCAGCACGACGTCGCTGTTCTCGCCGCGCCGCAGTTCGATGACGATACGCATGCCGTCCTTGTCGGATTCGTCACGCAGTTCGCTGATGCCCTCGATGCGTTTCTCGCGCACCAGGTCGGCAATTTTCTCGATCAGCCGTGCCTTGTTCACCTGGTACGGCAGTTCGGTGACGATGATCGCTTCCTTGCCGCGCTTGTCGATCGTCTCGATACCCGTTCGGGCACGGATGTGTACCCGGCCGCGGCCGGTGCGATAGGCCGCGAATATCCCCTGCGCGCCGTTGATGATGCCGGCCGTCGGGAAGTCCGGCCCCGGCACGTGTTCCATCAACTCGGCTGTTTCGATTGCCGGATTGTCGATCAGCGCCAGCGTGGCGCTCACGATCTCATTGAGATTGTGCGGCGGAATGTTGGTCGCCATGCCGACCGCGATGCCGGACGAGCCGTTGACGAGCAGGTTCGGAATACGGGTCGGCATGACCGACGGTTCCGACTCGGTCCCGTCGTAGTTCTCGGTGAAATCGACCGTTTCCTTGTCCAGATCGGCAAGGATTTCGTGCGCAATCCGCGCCATGCGGACTTCCGTGTAGCGCATGGCTGCCGGCATGTCACCGTCCACGGAGCCGAAGTTGCCCTGCCCGTCCACCAGCATGTAACGCATCGAGAACGGCTGCGCCATGCGCACGATCGTGTCGTAAACGGCTGTGTCGCCGTGCGGATGGTACTTGCCGATCACGTCGCCGACCACGCGCGCCGATTTCTTGTATGGCTTGTTGTAGTCGTTGCCGAGCTCGCGCATGGCGTGCAGTACGCGGCGGTGGACCGGCTTCAGCCCGTCCCGGACATCGGGAAGCGCGCGACCGACAATGACGCTCATCGCGTAGTCGAGATAGGACTGCTGCATCTCGTCTTCGAGACTTACAGACAATATCTCTTGCGCAATTTCAGCCATAAATACTCACAAAGTCGCAGCGACCCCGTTCTTTGAACGGAATCCCGACGAACGACAAGACCGGGTTCTATTCAGGAAAATTTTTTGTTTCAACGGGCGCGGCCCGCACGATTTGCATCGCCAAATCCGGTGCGGAATGATACCACAGAGCGCGCCGAAACTGCAGGAATAACAACGATTGCCGGACGCTGACGGTCACCGTAATATCCTTGCAATGCACTGCGATACTCTGATTCTCGCCCGGTGGTGCGTCCCCATCGAGCCTGCCGATATTACGCTGACCGAACACGCCGTGGCGGTCAGCGAAGGACGTATCGTTGAATTGCTCCCGTCCGCAGAGGCCAGGAAGAAGTATCGCCCGCGCGAGATCATCGACCGCCCCAATCACGTACTGATCCCGGGCCTCGTGAATGCGCATACGCACGCTGCAATGACCTTGTTTCGCGGCATTGCCGACGACATGCCGCTGGAACGCTGGCTGGCGGACGGTATCTGGCCGAGCGAAAGACGCTGGGCAAGCGCCGAGATGGTTCGCGACGGCACGCGACATGCGATCGCCGAGATGCTGCGGTCCGGGGTGACCTGCTTCAGCGATCAGTACTTTTTCCCCGAGATCGTTGCTGAGACCGCCTCCGACCTGCACATGCGCGCCGTCGTCGGTACGCCGGTGATCGACTTTGCGACCGCCTGGGCGGAGAACGCGTCGGAGTGCATCAGCAAGGGTACCGAGCTGGTGCATGACCGGTACGCCGACGACCCGCTGATCACGAGCTGTTTCGCGCCGCATTCGACTTACGCTGTGCCGGATCAGGCGTTTCTCGAACTGCGTGTGCTTGCCGATCAGCTCGACACACGCATACAGATACACCTGCATGAAACCGTTCGCGAGGTGGAGGATGCGGTGCGGGCGACCGGAAAACGGCCGTTGCAACGGCTTACGGATCTCGGCCTTGTGAATTCGTCACTGATGGCCGTACACGCGGTGCACATGACCGACAACGAGATGCAGCAGCTTGCCGATGCCGGCGTTTGCGTCGCGCACTGCCCGAGATCCAACCTGAAGCTCGCCAGCGGCATCGCCAACGTGCCCGCGCTGCAGGCTGCCGGCGTCATCGTGGCCCTCGGCACGGACGGCGCCGCGAGCAACAACGTGCTCGACATGCTGGGTGAGATGCGGACGGCAGCGTTGCTGGCCAAGGTCGTAGCCGCCAACGCCGCGGCATTGACCGCGAGCGAAGCACTTCGTATGGCGACGATTGACGGCGCCCGTGCGCTCGGACTTGCTGAAAGCATCGGTTCGATCGAAGCCGGAAAATGGGCGGACCTTACCTGCGTCACTTTGCAAGCGATCAACAGTCAGCCCGTCTACGACCCGGTCTCGCAACTCGTATACACTAGCCACCCGGGTCAGGTCAGCGACGTGTGGGTCGCCGGACGGCATCATGTCGATAACGGGCATCTGACACAGATCAATGAAACGGAACTTTTGCAGCGAAGCTCGGAATGGCAGCAACGCATTTCGACGAAAATTGAGAATTGAACAGCCCCGCAGTGGAACAGCCGGCCCCCCATAAAACCGACCGCGCGAAAGGAGCGACATTCGACAACGTCGATGCCGCCGAGATCGCCAAATTCAATTCCCTGGCTTCGCGGTGGTGGGATCCCACCGGCGACTTTCGACCCTTGCACGAGATCAACCCATTGCGGCTCGACTACATCCTGCAACAGGCCGGATTGCGGGATAAACGCGTGGTCGACATTGGCTGCGGCGGCGGCATCCTCGCCGAGTCGATGGCCGCGGCCGGCGCCCGCGCTACCGGGATCGACATGGCTGAAGGCCCGCTCACCGTAGCCCGGCTGCATCAGGCCGAATCGGGCCGCGACATCGAATATCTGCAAGCCACAGCCGAATCGCACGCGGCGGAACGCGCGCAGCACTACGACGTCGTGACCTGCCTCGAGATGCTGGAACATGTGCCTCGGCCGGGCACCGTTGTTTCAGCCTGCGCCGCGCTGGTGCGACCCGGAGGCGACATCTTCTTTTCCACCATAAACCGCAACCCGAAAGCATTCATGTTTGCGATTGTCGGGGCGGAGTACCTGTTGCGCCTGCTGCCTGCCGGAACGCACGAGTATCGAAAATTCATCCGGCCGTCCGAGCTGGAATCGTGGGGGCGGCACGCCGGCCTGGAACTCAAGGGCTGCATCGGGATGCAATACAACCCTGTCCTGCGTCACTACTCGCTCGGGCCGAACGTCGATGTGAACTACCTGATGCATTTTCAGCGGCCGGAATGACGGGCGACGACGTTTTCGCTGCCGCGAACGGCGCCATATTCTTCGATCTCGACGGCACCCTGGTCGACACAGCGCCGGACATGGTCGCGGTGCTGGCTGCATTGCAAAAGGACAACGGCAGCGTACCGCTGCCCTACGAGCTGGCGAGGGCAAGTGTCTCGCACGGCGCTTTCGGGCTGATCGATCTTGCCTTTCCTGCCGTCGACGAAAAGGAACGCAGCCGCTTGCATCGGGACTACCTGGAGCGCTACGAACATTCGGTTTGCATCGCCTCAACGCTGTTCCCGGGATTGACAGAATTGCTGGACCGGCTGGACGGCCACGGAACGCCATGGGGCATCGTAACCAACAAACCGCAACGCATGACGGGGCCCTTGCTCGAGAAACTCGGGCTGAGCGGCAGGATGTCCTGTGCCATCAGTGGCGATACGCTGCCGCAGCGCAAACCGCATCCTGCGCCTCTGTTGCTGGCCTGTGAACGGACCGGGGTCAACCCGTCGCAGAGTATTTACATCGGTGACGATGCCAGGGACATCGTGGCCGGCCGCGCGGCAGGAATGACCACGATTGCGGCAGCCTACGGCTATATCGTTGCCGGCGACAACCCGGCGCTCTGGCAGGCCGACCACATTGCCGCGGACACCCGCGAACTTGCCCAACTCGTTCTGAAAGCGGTTAGTCTGGACGCCTGATGCCCACACTTTCACTCGCACTCGACTCACCGTATCTCGCGATTGGCGGCCCTGCCCTGCTGTGCGGCCTGCTGCTCGGCATACTGGTCACCTGGCTCATTGCCCGCGGCCGGAGTCTTCGCCTGCAGCATTCGCTGCACATCATGGAAACGCAACTAAAGGACCAGGATGCACTGGAGCGCGAGCGCGATTCGGCGTTCGAAGTTGCAACAACCCGGTTGGCAACGGCGTTTTCGGAACTTGCGCATCAGTCCCTGAGGTCGAACAGCGAAAATTTCCTCAGGCTGGCCGAGCAGAATCTGAGTGCGCATCAGGAAAAGGCAAAACACGAACTGAGCGAGCGCGAGCGCGCCGTGGAGGGACTCGTCAAGCCCATTCGCGACGCGCTCAGTCAGTCGCAGCAGCAGATTGCAGAACTCGAAAAGGCGCGAAGCGAGGCCTATGGCGGCATCAAATCGCAGCTGGAAACCATGCAGCACGATCAGAAATTCCTCGCCCAGGAAACGCAGAACCTGGTCAATGCGCTACGGCGCCCGCAGGTGCGGGGCCGATGGGGCGAAATTACGCTGCGCAGGCTGGTTGAGCTTGCCGGAATGGTCGAGCACTGCGATTTTCAGGAGCAGGTGCACGGCGTCGGCGACGAAAAAATAATCCGGCCCGATATGATCGTGCGAATGCCGGACCGACGCGAGCTGGTAGTGGACGTCAAGACGCCGCTGGACGCCTACCTCGAAGCGATCGAAGCCAAGGACGATGCGCTACACAAACGCGGCATGGAACGGCACGCGCGAAACGTTCGCGAGCACATAAGGAAACTGGCCAGCAAGTCGTATTGGGAGCAGTTCTCGAGCAGTCCCGATTTCGTCATTCTGTTCATACCGGGCGATCAATTCTTAAGCGCAGCGCTTGACGAAGATCCCGATTTGATCGAGTCGGCGCTGTCGCAACGAATCATTCTGGCAACCCCGACCAGCTTTGTGGCATTGCTGAAGGCAGTCGCCTACGGCTGGCGTCAGCTCGCACTGGCGGAAAATGCCGAGGAGATCCGGCGCCTGGCCGAAGACCTGTACGGACGCCTGTCGGTATTTGTCGGGCACCTCAACAAGGTGGGCCGGCAGCTCGGCAGCAGTATCGAAAGCTACAACCGCGCGGTCGGGTCACTGGAGCGCAAGGTATTGCCGGGCGCGAGGAAGTTTACTGAGCTCGGCATCCATCCGAAGAGAGAAATTGAAGCGGTGGAGCCGCTCGAATCCCTGCCGCGGACGATGATTGAGGACAGTCAGCTGGAGGACAGTCAGCTGGGCGAGGACGATGCGCCGCCCGCAGCGGATGAGGATTTGCAGTCGTAAACCGGCGCCGGCGAAGAAAAGCAGGTAAGTTACATTGAACGTCGATCCGAAAAGCTACAAATACCGCCCTGGTATCCTGCTGGACCGCGTAATCCTGATCACGGGCGCCAGCGACGGCATCGGCAGGGCGCTCGCTGTCTGCGCTGCGAAACTCGGCGCGCAAGTCATTCTGCACGGTCGCAACGCGAAGAAGCTCGAGGCCGTATACGACGAGATTCTGCAGACGGATGGAGTGCACAGACCGTCCATCGCGGTCATGGATCTCGCGACCGCCGACAGTGACGCCTATGCTTCGCTTGTCGGGAGCATCGAAGGGGAATTCGGTCGCATCGACGGCCTGGTCCAGAATGCAGCAATACTCGGACAGCGACTTTCGATAGAACAGTACGATCCCGCCGAGTGGCAACGCGTCCTGCACGTCAATCTGACTGCACCATTTGTGCTTGCACAGCTGCTCCTGCCGTTGCTGAAGCGCGCGCAAGACCCTTCTGTGATTTTTACGACCAGCGGTGTGGGGCGTGAAGGACGCGCTTACTGGGGCGCATACTCGGTGTCGAAATTCGGCATAGAAGCCCTGTCGCAGATTCTCGCCGCGGAGAACAAGCACATCCCGATACGCGTCAATTGCATCAACCCCGGCCCCACGCGCACCGACCTGCGTCGCCAGGCGTATCCGGCGGAAGACCTGGGCGCCTCGAAAAAACCTGAGGACGTCCTGTCGTCCTACATCTTTCTGCTCGGGCCGGACAGCCGGAATGTCACCGGTCTCAGCCTTGACGCTCAATAACGACTAACATTAAGTGCAGAACTTATATAGCTGTTTTTTCTGCTATTTTCTGACGCCGCGGCCACGCCTCGGGCGCTGCGAGCGAGGCGCCCTGGCGGTGCCCGCCGGCCTGGGCGCCTCGAGCCCGGCCGCGCAGTACAGGGTCCTGACCTGCGCCGGTGTCAATGCCTCATACTTTCCACGACGCAGACTTCGCGGCAATTCAAGCGGCCCGTAGCCGGTTCGAATCAGTCTGCTGACCTCGTAACCGGCCTCCGACCACATTCTTCGTACCTCACGATTTCTTCCTTCGCGCAACGTGACCGTAAACCAGCGATTGGCGCCTTCGCCGCCGGAACTCTCGATCGTCTCGAACGCTGCTTTGCCCTCCTCCAATTCGATTCCTTCGTGCAGCAGCGCGAGATCTGCCGCCGACGGCGAACCGTGCACGCGCACGGCGTATCGTCGCAACAGCCCTGATGACGGATGCATCAACGCGTTGGCGAGCTCGCCGTCGGTCGTGAAAATCATCAATCCTGTGGTTGCCATGTCGAGGCGTCCGACGGCGACCCAGCGCGAGCCCGTCAGTTTTGGCAACGAACTGAACACGACGCGCCGCCCTTCAGGGTCGGAGCGGGACGTGATTTCATCGCCGGGCTTGTTGTAAATGATGTGGCGATGCGCGCCGTTCTGCTGGCGCACGCCGAGGTTGCGACCATCGAGGGTAATGGCTTCGTTACCGGAAATTGCTTCGCCGAGCGTGGCAACGCGTCCGTTTACGCGGAGCCGGCTTTCGCGAATCCAGTCCTCAATCTGACGACGCGATCCGTGGCCGGCGGCGGCGAGTACTTTCTGGATACGTTCAGACACGCCCCGCTCCCTATCGCCCGGAAATCGATGCGTCCCTGTCGTGACGATCCGCGCTGTCGTCTTCGTCATCCACGTCGTCCGGTGCGCCGGATACCGCGCGTGAGATTTCAACCGGCTCCGGCCACCTTGTTGGAGGGATCTCCTCGAACCCGTCATTGTCATGCTCTGCATGCAGGACGGGGAGGTCCATTATCTCCGCCGACTCCGGCTCGGGCTCTTGTTCGCTGACTTCCGGAAGGCTGAGCTGAACACGCAGGCTCTCCCAATCGGACAGGTCGGCAAGCGGCGGCAGGTCATCCAGCTTCTTCAAGCCAAAATAGTCCAGGAACTCGCGCGTCGTGCCGAACATCGCCGGACGGCCGGGCACGTCGCGATGACCAACTACCCGGATCCATTCCCGCTCGAGAAGGGAGCGCATGATGTTCGCGCTGACCGCGACCCCGCGAATTTCTTCTATCTCGCCACGCGTCATGGGCTGCCGATACGCGATCAGCGCGAGCGTTTCAAACAATGCCCTCGAGTAGCGCGGCGGACGCTCTTCCCAGAGCTTCTGCAGCCTGTCAGCCATGGAGGCCTTTATTTGCGTGCGAAACCCGGATGCGACCTCCGATATCGTCAAACCGCGATTCTCGTAGTCTTCCTGGAGGCCGCTTATTGCCTTGCGGATATGCGACTTTTCCGGCGCAGAAGCCTGGTCGAAAAGATTGTACAACTGCTCGATGCTCAACGGCCGGCCGGCAGCCAGCAACGCTGCTTCAATAAAATACTTGATCTCGTTTTCGTCCACTATCGCCTCTTGACTATCATCTCGTAAGGAGTGGGTAAGGATGCGGAACCGCTAAACGACACTGTCGTCTGAAACCAGCCGCACTGACGATGCCGCCCGCACATACAGGGGCGCGAAAGCTCCGGCCTGCGCGACCTCTATTGTCGATTCGCGCAGCAGTTCAAGAATGGCGATAAAGGTCACAGCTACGCCCATTCGTCCCTCCTCGGGATCGAACAAATCCGAGAAGCTCAAAAATACGTTCGCCTTTACCCTCGAAAGAATTTCAGACATGCGTTGCCGCACGGAAAGCAGTTCCCGTTGCAGGTGCAGGTTTGAGAACATTTCCGCGCGCTTCAAGACATCGTGAAATGCCAGCAGCAGCTCCTTCAGGGTCACATCCGGCAACCTGGAGACCACCGTGCGCTCCGGCGCATCGACGGAGGCAACAAAGATGTCCCGCTCCATTCGTGGCAACGAACTGATATCTTCCGCGGCCTTCTTGAAGCGTTCGTATTCCTGAAGGCGGCGCACGAGTTCGGCACGCGGATCCTGTTCGTCTTCCTCTTCTACTGGCGGACGGGGGAGCAGCATACGCGACTTGATTTCCGCCAGCATCGCAGCCATGAGCAGATACTCGCCCGCGAGTTCGAGCTGCATTTCCTTCATCAGCTCGATGTATTCGACGTATTGTCGCGTGATCTCGGCAATCGGAATATCGAGGATATCGAGGTTCTGCCGGCGTATCAGGTACAGCAGCAGATCGAGCGGTCCCTCGAAGGCCTCGAGAAAGACCTGCAATGCGTACGGCGGTATGTACAGATCCTGAGGGAGCTGCGTAACCGGCTCGCCATCGACAACCGCGAATGGCATTTCCCCCTGTGACGGCCCGTCGCCGCTGGAGGGGGGCTTCGGCGCATCTTTGCTTGTCAGCACTACTAGTTCAGGTTTCATGGGTGCCCCGGGCGGTGGGCGCATTTTAACCTGTTTTGATCGAGTCACCGCAACTGCCGCCGCGGCGAGGCGCATTGCACGCGTCAGCCCAGCGAGCTGACGTCACCGCGGCCTTTGCGAAGAACCTCTATCGAGCCCCCGGAAAGGTCAATGACGGTCGTTGGTTCGATGCCGGTCGGCCCCGCGTCAACGATCAGCTCGATCTCGTGCCCAATGCGCCGGTCGATCTCGTGCGGGTCGGTCAGCGGCACGTCATCGCCGGGAAGCATCAAGGTCGAACTCATGATCGGTTCGCCGAGCGATTCGAGTATCGCATCGACAATCGGATGATCCGGCACCCGCAAGCCGATGGTGCGACGCTTTGGATTCTGCAGCCGCTTGGGCACCTCACGGGTGGCCGGCAGGATGAACGTATAAGGCCCGGGTGTCAGCGACTTCAGCAAACGGTAAACCCAGTTATCCACCCGGGCGTATAAACTGATCTCCGAGAGATCGCGACCAACCAGAGTGAAGTTATGGTTCTTGTCCGTTCGCCGTATCCGATGAATCCGGTCCATCGCTTTCTTATCACCGATATGGCAGCCGAGCGCGTAGCTGGAATCTGTGGGGTATGCAACCAGGCCACCATTGCGGATGGTCGTTACAACCTGCGCAATAAGGCGGGGTTGAGGATCAACGGGATGTATTTCAACAATAAAGGCCATGCGCGGATTGTATCGCTACGGGCCGGCAAGATTGCCATCGGTTTCGGGACCGCACACACTTAGGCTATTATTCGCGCCCCTTCAGCAGCGCTTACCAAGGGACAAAAATGCACTTATTCATTGACTATATACCCATAGTCATTTTCATCGCCGCCTACTTCTACAGGGACATCTTTTTCGCAACCGGCGTACTGATGGTCGTAATGCCAGTCGTTTTGCTGCTGCAATGGCTAACGACGCGGAAGCTGAACAAGTTCTACCTCGCGTCTACGCTGCTGGTGCTGGTGCTGGGCAGCGCAACTCTCTTTTATCGAAATGCCACCTTTCTTTACTGGAAGCCAACGGTGTTGAACTGGGCCATTGCGGTCGTCTTCCTGGGCAGCCAATGGATTGGCGATACAACCATCGTCCAGCGCATGCTTGGCAGCGCAGCCGAACTGTCGCGTGCACAATGGATCCGACTCAATCAATTCTGGGTTGCATTCTTTACTGTTGTCGGTGCTATCAACCTCTATGTAGCATATAACTTCAGTGAAGAATTCTGGGTGAAGTTCAAATTGTTCGGCATGCTCGGCGTGACGATACTGTTTGTCATCATTCAGAGTATATGGCTCATGGCAGCAACAAAGAAAAACGCGATTGCGCACGACGACGGGGAGACGGACTGATGTGGTACGCCGTGATGAGCGAGGATACGGAAAACAGCCTCGATCGCCGAAGCAAAGCGCGCGCAGCGCATCTCGCGCGGCTGTCGGCATTGGTGGATGAAGGCCGCTTACTGGTCGCGGGGCCTCATCCGGCCATCGATGCCGAAGACCCGGGCTCCGCCGGTTTCACCGGGAGCCTGGTGATTGTCGATTTCCCGTCGCTCGAAGACGCGGAAGCCTGGGCGGCGGAAGATCCATACATCGAGGGTGGCGTCTACGCGCGCGTCGTCGTGAAACCGTTCAAGCGGGTGCTGCCGTGAGCACGTCGACACGAGAGGAGAAGATCCGGCAGCAGCTTGCTCAGTCCTTCCACCCGCTGGAACTAACGATCAAGGATCAGAGTCAATTGCATATCGGCCACGAGGGCGCCAGGGACGGAAAAGGCCATTTTGACGTTACAGTAGTCTCGCAGGCTTTCGCCGGGGTGAACCGGGTGCAGCGGCACCGGATGGTTTATGATGCGCTCCGCGACCTGCTTGAGTCTGATATTCACGCACTTCGAATCAACGCTTACGCTCCATCAGAGCGATAGCTCGCGGCTGTTGCCGTTTTTTTTCTAACTACCACGGACATTCGACCATGATCTCAACGAACAGCCCGGCCCGCGCCGGGACCCGATTGCTGACGGCAACACTAGGCACCTTCGGCCTTTTGGTCGGCGTGCAAAGCAATGCCGAGCCGGTCAAGACGGTGAACGGTACGCCGATCGACAGCATGGTTCTCGACGTATACGTGCAGAACCGCATCAATAAGCCTCTTGAGCAGGTCACGGCCGAAGAACGAGAGGCCTTGATGTCCGAACTCACAGATATCTACGTTCTGTCGACGCAGGACTCGGTCGACGATCTGGAGGAAGATCCGAAGGTTGTCGCACAGATAGAATTGCAAAGGCGCGGCGTTCTGGCTCAGGCCGTTGCGACGCAGTTTTTCGCCGAGAATAAGGTAAGCGAGGAAGAGGTCCTTGCCGAGTATTCGGAGCAGGTGAAGCTGGCGCCGCCACTCCAGTACAAAGCACGTCACATCCTGGTGCCGACACAGGGGGTCGCGACCGACGTCATCAAGCGGCTTGATGAAGGCGCCAAATTCGAAGAACTTGCGAAAGAGAAATCGACAGACTCATCGGCCAGCAACGGTGGCGACCTCGGATGGTTTTCGCCGAACCAGATGGTCTCTGCTTTCTCGGATTCAGTCGCGACACTTGACGACGGCGCCTATACGAAAGCGCCGGTGCAAACCGAGTTTGGCTGGCATGTAATCCTGCGTGAAGATTCGCGTGAAACTGAGGCACCACCCTTGGACAGCGTCCGTGAAGCGATCACCCAAAGCGTTCAGCAAAAGAAGTTCCAGGAACATATGGCAACATTGCGGGCCGGCGCGGAAGGAAAAGACTAGTTTTACTTAATGTCGGGATACAGCGAAAAAAAGGCGCCAGAGTGGCGCCCTTTAATACAGTGAAATGTGTTTTGTGAGTCCGTTCACAGCAAAAGTGAGCCGGCCTCCTTATAGTTACGTCCGAGTCGCACCTAATCGCTCAGGGGTGGCTCCTCCAACTCTCGCATCTCCTTAATGTTGATACGAGTTCTAAGTCGGCAGGGACGCCGACTTTTTTTTGTCTACGTCTTACGTTTTACCTCGGTGTTCCGCCGAATAAATCAGGGTTGCGCTACCATCAGCCCGAACTCGCGATACACCCGTCCAGTCACCGCCACCTCATCACCTACGCTCGGTGCCCGTCCGTTCGACAGCAAGGCGTTGTAATCGACGGTAATCCCGCTAACCACTGCACGGCCCGTGGCACGATTGACGTCATCGACGATCCCGCGAAGATATGACAGGTCGCCTCCCGAGACAGGGACTACAGTTGCGTTAACGATGCCCCCTGTGTCTCTGTCGATTGTGCCGTAAACGGCGACCGGTGTGCCAACGTCAACGGCACTAAGGTCTGAAACGCCGAACACCGACTGTCCTAGCACACTTATAAAGTCGTCAGCTACCGTCTCTACCTGTGCGACGACCAATAGCTCG
>JBBDXW010000041.1:0-54428 GCA_040902105.1 Woeseia sp. | reverse complement strand
GCACCGCCCGCAGTGATCGCCCGTGCGCCACCGGCAGTGATCGCCTGGGCACCGCCCGCAGTGATCGCCCGTGCGCCACCGGCAGTGATCGCCTGGGCACCGCTATCGGCATTACCTGCGGCGAGTGTGCTGATCGGAACAAGACAACACACCATACCGAGTCGAATGCATACTTTAACTAGGTTTCGACCTCGCTCATCGCTCATTTTTCTTCGCTCAACTCTCTAAAGTGAAAGAAATTATTATTGGAGTCGGTTTTTTCGATGCGTGCTACGTTGCTGAATTTCTCCCTACTCTCTATCTAAGGCGTCGGCAGTACTTGAGCTATTCCTTTAACAGTCCTTCTGCCGCCAACTTCTCCTTAAAAGTCTTCTTTTCGTCCCGTGGCTCGATGTAGTGGTAGATCCCAACACCTGTATGTGTAACGTTTTTATTCCCCTTGTCGGGTACGGCTAGCTGCGCTATCCAGTTGTCAATTTCTTCGAGAAGCGCCTGACACCGCTCTTTGATATACCGATCAAATTTCGGCATATCCTCGTTTCTAATCCCCTCCGGTGAATAGACAATTCGCTCAAAACGTCCAGCACCGAGCCTTTCTTTTTGCAGGTTAAAATCAACGGTATCGACAAAATTCTTGACTACTTCTCCAACTCTCTCAAAATTGTCCTGAGCCAAAGTTTGTGGCTCATAAACCCTTCGCAACACTTTGAGCCAACCTGGTTCCGTCTCAACCACAGCACCCACTCGCATCAACTCGTCGAGCATCGACCTGGGTGACATGTCTCCGCTGTATCTGCGAACCAAAGTAGAAAATGTTACCGCGCTAATTCCACTATCTTCGTAACGGACTTCTAAAGGCATCCCGTATGGGCCGATAAAATCTGGATCTGTGTGCCACCCTGCAAGTACCCGGGCAACTCTGTTTAAGTTACTTTTGGCTCCCTGATTTTCGGCCCCAGCAACTTCGATAACTCTGCTAACTTCCTTTCGCGTCAATCCACTAATAACCGCAATTCGTGATTTTGTGCCGCGCTTTCCATCCACCTTAAATTCAGTTACCGCTATCTCGACATAGACTGCCTTAGCAATGTCTGCAAATTCTGGAAACGAAACTCCATGCCGTAACAGGATCCGGACCAATGGACGTAACAACACTTTGAAGGCTGAAAGTAGCCCTGGCTTGACCGAATTTGACATTTATACATAATTGCCTTTGATGGGAATTTATTCCCGAAGTTGTTAACAGTCAACATTAGGTTTAATTCGGAACCATCCCGGTATTCCCCGATTTGATGCGAACGCACCCCAACGCTGGACATAAAGCCGGAAAATCTGTTCAAAACTGGGAGAAATGCGAAGAGGCCGCGCTGTGCTAAATGCTATATTATATTTATAATCAGTGTTTTATCTTCAGTTTCTCGAACTGATATCACCTCGTAGGAATGAGGCTAACCGACCGATGCGCCCGCAAAAAGCATCTTGGGATGATTCCAGCGCTATCCGCAGAATTCTGGCTGTCCGGAGAAGAACTAACGAGTTGACGCGCAGGGGTGCGCGCCGAGAGACGGCTCACGTGCGCCACCAACCCAGCCAACTAAGTTAGGGTGCCCGCGCGGAAGGGGTGAGAGCGTTAGGCCACGCTCGCCTGTTCGACGTTTACTATGTCCTGTTCAAAGTAAAATACGCCAATACCAACAGAACGACCTGAGTCAGCGGATATATCGCTTTCATGGAGTGCCTCATAGGCCACGAAGAGGTCATCGATTGACTCGGTAAATTCTACCAAGCGATCCGAACTAATTCGTTTCAAGCGCGTTAGATCGGCCTCTCTTACACTTTCGGTGAAGACGATGCGTTGTATCCACGTATCAGACTTTTGACTAGTATTGTGTGCAATAGTAACGGCAGCAGGATAGAGGACGTGGGCCAAGCCGGCAATTAGTTTTTCATGAACGTCCAAGCCTGAGACATTTCGTTTTAACACTTTGAGGTTGCCGGACTCCGTCTCCTCGACTGCGTTAATTCGCTTGAGTTCTGTCCTCATCGCGCCAGGTGGGATGTCGCCGCCATACTTCTTCACTAAACCCGAGAACGTCACGCCCGGACCGTCAAATTTCAGATCCGCTGGAGCCCCGGAGTTGTCTAAGAATTCGTTCTCGGTGTACCACTTATGCAGAATCGTCGCCATCGGTGTCGCACGGATCACCGTCGCACCCTGACCGGCCTCTGTCTTGTCACGAAGACGACGTACTTCCTTGCGAGTGAGGCCAGTCATCACCGCTACGCGCGATATGTTTGTAGGACGTCCTCGCAGACCATAGTCACGGGTTGCAATGTCGACGAACGCAGTTTTCGCTATTTCGTCAAATTCCCGATAACCGATACCGGCGCGCAATAGTGCGCGAGCAATTGGCCGAAGTGCGAGCAATAATGCGTCTAGTATTCGGCCTTGGATTGTGTCTTGCATGGACCCGAAATATATGAGCCTCAACTGTTGGCGGTCAACGAAATGAGGCAGTTGGGAAAAATGGCCCAAGTCTTGACACATTTTAGCGACCGGAACCAATGGTATTTCTCGACCTTTTACGTAATTTTACAAATTGATTTTATTGGAAATTCTTGCCCCGATTTTCCCAAACGCTGGTTTCACTCAATCAGCTATGAGTTCCTCAAAAGCAGCCTCATCTAGAACATCAATTCCAAGGTTTTGCGCTTTTGCTAGTTTTGAACCAGCATTCTCGCCGAATACAAGATAGTCGGTTTTCTTGGAAACGCTTCCGGTTACTTTTCCGCCGAGCGCTTGAATTCGTGCTTTCGCCTGGTCCCGAGTCATCCTGGATAGCGTGCCGGTGAGCACGAATGTTTTACCGACGCACGGTCCTTCCGTCGGCCTGGCGACTGGCGGCGTCTCCTCCCACCTGATCCCCAGCGCGATCAATTCGTCAATGATCTCCCGATTGTGCTCTTCGTCGAAAAACGCCCTTATCCTCGAGGCAACAACCGGACCTACATCAGGGACGCCTTGCAGATCGTCCTCAGTCGCCTCCAGGATCGTATCGAGCTTCCCGTAGTGCACCGCTAATGCCGAGGCAGTGGCCTCCCCCACCTCGCGTATTCCAAGCCCGTAAAGAAATCTGGCAAGCGTAGTCTCCTTGCTTTTCTCAGTGGCCGTCAAAAGGTTCTCCGCGGATTTCGTGCCCATGCGGTCCAGCGCGATGAGCTCATCTTTACCCAATCTATAAATGTCGGCCGGCGTGTGCAGCCGGTCGATCGCCACGAGTTGTTCAATCAGCTTCGTGCCCATGCCGTCGATATCGAGGGCCCGTCTTGATACGAAATGCTTCAGGGCCTCGGTGCGCTGGGCCGGGCAGAAAAGGCCCCCAGTGCAACGTAGCACCGCCTCGTCGCCGATTCTGGCTACACGGGAGCCGCACACCGGGCAAGTCTCGGGTATCGCGACAGGCTGTGTTTTTTTTGGCCGCCGTTTCTTTACGACCTGCACCACTTCCGGTATTACGTCGCCGGCGCGCCGCACGATAACGGTATCGCCGACCCGAACATCCTTTCGGTGCAGTTCGTCCATATTGTGCAAGGTGGCGTTGCTGACGGTCACACCGCCGACAAAAACCGGCTCGAGACGGGCAACCGGCGTTACCGCACCGGTCCGGCCAACCTGGAATTCGACGCCCCGCACAACGGTCAGCTCTTCCTGGGCAGGGAACTTATGTGCAACCGCCCAGCGCGGCGCCCGGGAAACAAAGCCGAGTTCGCGCTGATAATCGAGCCTGTCCACCTTATAGACTACGCCGTCAATATCGTAACTGAGCGAGTCCCGACGATTTCCAATCTTATTGTAATAAGCGAGACAGCCTTCGATGCCCTGCACGACCTCCCGCTCGGGACAAACCTTGAAACCCCACTGCTGCAACTGCTTCAAGGTCTCGCTGTGACGGGCCGGCAGCGATCCGTTTTCAAAAAGCCCTACAGCGTACATATAAATATCCAACGGCCGCTCAGCGGTCAGTCGTGGATCGAGTTGCCTTAGACTGCCGGCTGCGGCGTTACGCGGGTTCACAAATGTTTTTTCGCCCTTCTGCCGCGCCTGCTCATTGAACTGCATGAAACGGGCACGAGGCATAAATACCTCTCCCCGGACCTCCAGCGAGTCCGGAATCTTTTTGCCGTGCAGCCGCAGGGGAACGGCGTCGATCGTGCGCAGATTGTGGCTGATGTCTTCTCCGGTCGTACCATCGCCTCGCGTCGCGCCCCGGATAAATCTGCCACCCTCGTAAAGAAGGCTGACCGCGGCGCCATCAAGCTTCGGTTCAGCCGAATAGGAAATGTCAGCATCGATATCGAGCTCGAGCCGCTCTGTTATACGCCGATGAAAATTCCTGAGCGCCTCTTCGTTGAAGGCATTGTCAAGCGACAGCATAGGGAGCTTATGCTTGACGGTGTTGAAGCTTTTTATCGGCTCCGCTCCAACGCGCTGCGTCGGCGAATCGTCCGTAACCAGCTCCGGGTGATCGCGCTCCAGCGACTGCAATTCACGCAGCTTACGATCGTACTCGGCATCCGGGATCTCGGGTGCGTCGAGAGCGTGATACAGGTAATTGTGATGGTGAATCTGACGGCGCAGCGATTCTACTTTCTTTCTGATCGCAGCCGATGCGTTCATAGGAGGTCGCGACGGGTGCCGGGATCAGGCTACCTTGATACCGTGTTGATACTGAATGATTTCTTCACGCAGGTAGCGCTCTCTCTGAATACTAAGAGTGCTGCCGGATTCGTCAAGCAGCTCCGCATGCAATGATTTTGTCAGCGAACGAGCAGACTCCATCATCAAGTCGAAGGCCTGAGACCCGTCCAGAGGACCTGGCAAGACCATAAAAAGACTGATTCCGGGGATTTTCTGATTCTTGACATTATCCAGGTCGAAACTGCCCGGTTCCACCAGACTCGCGGCGCTGAATATGGTCTTTCTCTCGTCGTCGCCGTCGTAGCGATGAAAAATGCCGAACTTGCCGTGGCGCATGCCGACACCGCGCAAGTTCAGTACGAGATCGTCGCCGGCAAAGGAGCCGTGCTTTTTCGCAACCAGCCGCATCGTAACGATCTTCTGCCTGGAATGCGGCGTTTTTTCGCCGCGATCCGCACGGGACTCAGCGTCCTCGTTGAACCCTTCGTTGCTCTGCCCGCTGTAATACTCTTCTTGCAGTTCGGCGTCTGCTGGCGCATCGCTGGCATCCAGCGACGGCTCTACGCGTTCCGGCCGCGGTGCGCGTATCGACGACTGCTTTCGATCACGCTCCCGGCGGCTGTAGACATAGACGCCGACAACCACCAGTAGCCCGAACAACAACAGCAACCAACGCAGACCGTCCATAAGAATTCTCTGATGGGCTCAATTCAGCTTGCCGCCATTTTGACCGCCTCGTCAAGATCCACGGAAACCAAACGAGATACCCCGGGCTCCTGCATTGTCACCCCCGTCAACTGTCGTGCCAGTTCCATCGTCACTTTGTTATGCGTGATAAAGACGAACTGCACCTTTTCGGACATCTCTTTCACAATATCGCAGAATCGGGTCACGTTGGCGTCGTCCAACGGCGCATCGACCTCGTCCAAAAGGCAAAACGGCGCAGGATTGAGTTCGAAAATCGCGAACACCAGCGCCACCGCCGTCAGCGCCTTCTCTCCGCCGGACAGCAAGTGAATGGTGCTGTTTCTCTTCCCCGGTGGCCGGGCCATTACCGTGACGCCGGCAGCCAGCAGATCGTCGCCGGTCATCTCCAGATAGGCGTGACCGCCGCCGAACAATTTCGGAAACAGCCGTTTGAAGCCTGCGTCGACATTGTTGAACGTCTCACGGAAGCGCGTACGCGTTTCACGGTCGATTTTTCGAATCGCGCCCTCCAGCGTGCTCAATGCGCTGTTCAGGTCGTTCATCTGCGAGTCGAGATATTCCTTACGCTGTGACTGTTCCTTGAACTCGTCGATTGCCGCGAGGTTGATCGGTCCCAGCCGCTCGATCCGAAGCCGGATTCTGTCGAGCCTTTCTTCCCAGACGGGAATATCGGCGTTTTGGTCCAGTTCCTGAAGCAGCGCGTCGTATGCGAAATCGGTTTGCCCGAGCTGTTCGGCCAGCCCTTCACGGCGCACACGGATTTCCTGCATTGCCATTTTGGCTTCACCAACCGCGCTCCGTGCTTCGTCGGCCGTGCGGTCAGCCTGCATACGGCTCTGGTCGAGCTCCCGTAGTTCGTCTTCGGCCTGTTCGACTCTCCTGCGCGCCGCGCTCAATTCAGCTTCAACCTCGACGCGGACGGCGAGCTGCTGTTCCAGCTTCTGCTTGCTGGCCGCTAACGGTGCTTCGCTGTCCTCGAGTTGTTTGCGGATGTCTCTTTCACGCGTTCCGAAATGCCTGAGCTGAGATTGCATGCGGTCGAGACTTTGCGCGGCCGACGCCTTGCTCGAGCGCCGGCTCTCGAATTGAATGGCGATGTCGTGTGCGGTTCGCCGATCCTGATCCGCCTGCTCGCGCACTCGCTTCGACTCCTCGCGCAGTTCTTCGCGGTGCGCTTCGAGACTTTCGCGCTGCACTTCGAGTTCTGCGAGCGCATCGATCGCCTGCGAAAAACGGCGGCGGGACTGCTTAATCTGCTCTTCGGCAGCGAAGTACTCTTTTTCGATCTCGCTGGTTTCTTCTGCGATCGCTGCCTTGCGTGCATTCGCCTGGTCCAGCTGGAACCGTGCAGAATCAAGGTTAGCTTTGATTTCCGAATATTCCTTCAACAGCGAGGCGGCGTCCTGTTGCAGTGACTCGCGGCGTTCCTCGAGCTGATTGAGCCGCGTACGGCCGTCGTGCACCAGCTTTTTCGCGCTGTCACACCGCGTCTGATGCTCGCGCAAGTCGTTTTTCAGGCGCCGCATTTCATGTTCACGACCGAGAATTCCCGATTTCGGATCAGTATCGCGAGAAACGCGCAGCCACGATTTGCTCAGCCACACTCCCTCGGGCGTGATAACCGATTCGTCCGCAGCCAGTTGCGGCCGCATCGCCAAAGCCGCATCGAGTGTATCGGCGATCCGTACAGTCCGGAGCATCCGATTGATGGCTGCCGGTGCCTTACGAACTTTTCCGGACAGCGTCCCGGTGTCCGTCAACCGCTCGGGAGGGTGATCCTGAAGCAGCGTGACATTGCCGGCCCGCAGGCGCGCGATGCTCGCCGCCGCATCAGCAACGTCGGACACGCAGACAGCCTGCAGGTACAGGCCAAGTACCGTTTCGACGGCACGATCCCAGCCGTCGTCGACGTCCAGCATCTTTGCGACGCGGGCGTTGTCCTGCAGCCCGGCTGACTGCAGCCAGTTCTGAACCGCCTCGTTACTTTCGCCGAGAGCCGCCTTTTGCACAGCTTCCAGCGAAGCATATTTCGATTCCGCCGCCTGTAGCGATGCACGACGCTCATCGACCAGTTTGGTCAACCTCTGGTCCTGGTCTCTCAATTTGCGGATCTTGTCCGTACTGTCCGTCAGCGCCCGTTCGAACTCGTCGCGAGCTTGCCGTTTACGGAGTTCCTGTTCCGCGAGCTTCTCGAATCGCCGCTTCAATTCATCCGGGCTCGCCGATACTTGCGACTCATCAAGCTTCTTGCGGCGTTCGGTCAGGCTCTTCAGCCTGGAATCGAGTTGTTCCGTCCTGGTGTTTTCTACGTTGCGAACCTGGTGGGCCTCGTTCGACTTCAGCGAATAGTCGTCCCAACGTGCCTGCCAGTCCGCCAAGGCTTTTTCGGCGCGTTCGAGGGACTCGAGGGACTTCCGTTCGTTTTGCTGTGCCCGCTCGAGACCAGGGACCAGTTCACTCAAGGACAGCTCGAGTTGCGCGATTTCGCTCTGATCCTTGTTGATGTGTGATGCAACCTCCTTTGCACCTTCTTTCGCTTGCTCGAGGTCCTTGCGTTGACGTTCGCGCAGTTCCTGAGCGTGTTCGATTGCCTGCTCCAGCCGGGCAATCTCCGATCCGGCCTTATAAAAGCGTGCCTGCACGGCATTGCAGGCATCCGAATGTTCGGTCTGGGCGAGCCGGGTACGCTCGATCTCAGCCTCAATCTTGCGTTGCGCCGCCACGATCGCCTGCAACGCGGTTTCACGCCCGGACAACGCAGCGTTTGCTTCCCCTGCCCTGGCATCGAGTTCACGTAAACGCAGCGCCAGAAGTTCGGCCGAAGTACGCCTCTCCGAGTCCTTCAGCTTGCCGTACCGTTCTGCCGTTTTCGCCTGCCTGTCCAGGTGCTTGATCTGTTTCTCGACCTCATCGAGGACATCCATCAGGCGATCGAGATTTTCCCTGGTATGCCTGATGCGATTCGAGGTTTCGCGCCGCCTCTCCTTGTACTTCGAAATCCCGGCAGCCTCCTCGAGAAAGACTCGCATTTCTTCGGGTTTCGCCTCGATCAGGCGCGAGATCATGCCCTGCTCGATGATCGAGTAGCTCCTCGGGCCGAGCCCGGTACCGAGGAAAACACCCGTGATGTCCTTGCGACGGCATCGCGTGCCGTTCAGGAAATAGCCCGAGATGCCGTCCCGGGAAACTTCACGGCGAATGGCGATTTCGGTGTATTTCGCGTATTGCCCCTCGAGGGTCGAATCGGAATTGTCGAACAGCAGTTCTACCGACGAAGCACCCACCGGCTTGCGTGAGCTTGAACCGTTGAATATCACGTCGGTAATGGAATCACCGCGCAGCCGGCTTGCGGAACTCTCGCCCATCACCCAGCGTACCGCGTCGATGACGTTGGATTTACCACAGCCATTGGGCCCGACAACACCGACAAGGTTGCTGGGGAAGGGAATGATGGTAGGGTCTACAAAGGATTTAAAGCCGGCGAGTTTGATCTTGCTTAGTCGCATCAGGAAATCTTGTGCCAGGCGCCTGTGAAATGCGCGTAGTGTAAAGTAATTTTGCGGATAAAACGATTGTCGCAGCAATCAGACATTGGCCCGAGCCAACACTGGCAACGTGCATTTCAGAACGATCACAGTGTGTGCAAAAAGCACAACCCCGAGTTCGATTCCGGAACTTGCCACATGCCACCGCTTTGCTCGCCGAAGTGGAATTCTGCGCACCTCGGTGCCGACGCGCGCAACGTTTTACACCGCGCCAGACTCTGGAAAATCGCGGGAAGAAGCCGGAAAAACCCCTGAAATTGGGCTTCCATGTTTGAGCAACCGATGTATAATTCCGCGTTTTTCCCGGACCGGCAGGAGTGGAAAATGCCCGCAAAAAAGGCCGCGAGCAAGAAACAGAAGCATGCTGGTACCGGCAGGAAGAAGGCTGCATCCCGCAAGCCGGCTGCCAGAACGAAAACATCAGGTAACAAGCATAAATTGAGCACTAAAAAATCGTCGCCAAAAAAGGCGTCCAGGAAAAAGTCCGTCGTCCGAAAAAAACCGGCAACGCCAAAGAAATCGGCCGCAAAAAAGTCGACCGGGAAAAAGGCAGCCGGACAAAAATCGACCAGAAAAGTCAGCAAGAAGCCCGCGAAAAAGTCCGGCAGAGCGGCGCCTCGCAAAAAGGCAGCCGCAAAGCCCTCTGCGAAAAAATCCGTCGGGGGCAAGAAGAAATCCGACAAGAGGCCGGCGAAAAAGACTGCGGGCAGCAAGGAGGCTGCGGCGCAGGCGTCTCGCCCCGGACCGAGCGCGGCTACGGCGAGCGTCAGCCGGCCAGCAAACCGGATCAATGGCGCCGCAAAAAGACCGTCGCGACAGGATCTCCTGTCCGGACCCATCCATGGCATCGAGCCGTACGCGATTCGCCGCGGCGAGGAATACATGAGTCCGGAGCAACTGGCCCATTTCGAAGCGATTTTGAGCGCCTGGAAACGCGAGTTGATGAATGAAGTCGACCGCACCGTGCATCATATGCAGGATGAGGCTGCCAATTTTCCCGATCCTAACGATCGGGCGACCCAGGAATCGGAATTCGGGCTCGAACTGCGCACCCGGGACCGCGAGCGCAAGCTGCTGCGTAAGATCGACGCGGCGCTGGCGAGGATCGACGAGGGAACTTACGGCTATTGCGACGAAACCGGTGAGGAAATCGGCCTGAAGCGCCTCGAAGCCCGCCCGGTCGCGACGCTGTGCCTCGAAGCACAGGAGCGCCGCGAGATGGCGGAACGACAGTTCCGCGATCGCGACGATCGTTACCGATAACGGAAAGGGGACATTGCTGATCTAGTGTACCCCGTCGTGAATAATCGACCCTTCTCGCGAGCGACTTTTCGTGACTGGCAAGGCGCGGCGACGAGTAATAGCACCGCTATTGCGAGGAGTCGCAACGCCGCCAGGCGCGAAAAGGGGCCGCGAGAAGGGTCGATTATTTGCGACGGGGTGCACTAGCGGTGTCGCGCAGCGCAGGCTTCGCAGAACCGGCTTAAACACATCAGGGATGCCCCCGTTGCCGCCAGTGGAATACACCGGCCGATTTGCCCCATCGCCAACCGGACCGCTCCATTTTGGCTCCCTGCTGGCAGCACTGGCCAGTTACCTGCAGGCCAGGTCTCAACGCGGGCGCTGGCTGCTCCGCATGGAAGACATCGATCCGCCTCGCGAACAGCGAGGCGCCGGCTCCGCCATAATTCGGGCGCTGGAGTCTTACGGCTTCGAATGGCACGGTCCCGTACTCTTCCAAAGCCGTAACATTCAAAAGCACCGGGAAGTCGTCGCCCGGCTCATCAAGGCGGGGCAAGCCTATCGCTGCGGGTGTTCACGGGCAGATCTTTCCGCCGCACCGCAGGGGCCCCTCGGGGCGATTTACCCGGGCACCTGCCGAGACGGCAGCAGTTCGAGGTACGCATCCGTCCGGGTGAGGACGGACAATTCCCCTATCGGTTTCGACGATTTGCTGCAGGGCCCGCAATCGCAACGACTGGAAGCGGAATCCGGCGACTTCGTGATCCAGCGGCGCGATCGGCTCATCGCCTATCACCTTGCTGTGGTCATAGACGATTTCGATGCAGGCATCAGTCAGATTGTGCGCGGCGTTGACCTGCTCGACTCGACACCGCGCCAGATTTATCTGCAGACCTTGCTCGCATACCCGACACCGGAATACGCGCATATACCCGTTGCAGTGAATCCGTCCGGCCAGAAGCTCAGCAAAACGACCGGAGCCCGCGCCATACCGCTTGATGCCGTCCGCCCGACGCTGATCGCGGCGCTTCGTGCCCTGCGGCAGACTCCGCCGGTCGAACTCGCCGACGCCAACCTGGAGTCAATCTGGGGGTGGGCCACCGAACACTGGTCGCTGGCTGCGCTCGTCGGCCAACGAAGCGTTTCAAGCCGGGACAACCCTATGGCGGGGCTGGAAAATCGGCTATCTTAGACCCGGTAGACGCTTGGCCATGGCGAGGGACAGTGAATGAGTACCGCTCGCGTCATCAGAAAGTATCCAAACCGCCGTCTGTACGACACCGAGGACAGCCGCTACATCACGCTCTCGGATGTCAGGAACCTGGTTCTCGGACAGGTTGAATTTGCAGTGATCGATAAGAAGAGCGGCGAGGACATAACCCGCGCGACACTGCTGCAGGTGATCAGTGAGCAGGAGCAGCAGGACGACGCAATTATGAGCCGGGCATTTCTGTCCCAGGTCATTCGTTCTTACGATAGCGCAATGTCAGGATTGCTCAGTGACTACCTGGATCAAAGTCTTTCGCTGGTTGTGAACCATCAACAGACCCGCGCACCGGCCAATAAGGCCGGGGCAGAGCCAGGCGCAGCGACTGTTGTTGCCGCAAAGACAAACTTGACCCCCTGGAAACCACTGCAGCATGAACCGAACAGGCCCCCGTTGAGCGGGGCGCACGCACCGGACACAATGGAGCCGCAACAACAGCTTGCTCCAGCGCAAAAGAAGGCAAGCCAGGCGGGTCAGGCCAGCGAGCCGCGGCGCAAGGCGAATTTGTGAGCCTCTGGCACAAGCAGCCGTGCCGTCCGGGGGTGTTCCACCCGGCGAGTTTGCGAAGCGGTGTTTGAGCGACTTGGAAACCCTCCGGACGGAACTCCGGCGTCGTCAAAGGGATCTGCCCGAGCTTTGGCAGACCCTGGGGCGAATACGGACAGCCACCAGCGAAAGGCCCTTGACACGCGGGTGGCGGATGTCCTACTTTGTGCGTTGCAGCAGGGATACGCTCCCCCGCCCCCTGTTGCAGATGCCTGAAGGAGTTAACACTCCATGGCCGGCCCTCCGCGAAAGCGGGGGGCCGTTTTTTTTGCGCAGACACTTTGCGCATCCGGAACTTCCGATCCATTGAAGGCCGACGTCTGCGCATCGTGATGTCGCGATCGACTCTGCAGTCTCGACTTCACCCGGATGCTATGCTGCCAAAACAAAGAACCGCACAACAAAGAATGCACGAATCGCCACCCGTGATTACTGAACGTTCGTCCGGGGGCCGGATCCGGCCCAGCGACTTTCAGCCGGCTACGTGGCTGCGGAATCGTCACCTGCAAACGGTGTTTCCGTCCCTGCGCCTGCCCGGGCTGCCGCGGCCCGTCGTCTACCGGGAGATGCTGGAGCTGCCCGACGGCGACGCGACCGCCGTCGACTGGCTGACGGAAGCGCCGAAAACGACGGAAACGTCGCCTCTCCTGGTCGTACTGCATGGGCTCGAAAGCTCCGGCAAGTCGACCTATGCGCGGCAATTGCTGCAGGCTGCCTCCGAGCATGGATGGCGCGCGGCGGTGCTGCATTTCCGCGACTGCGGCGATTATCGCAACCGGCTTCCGCGCCGCTACCATGCCGGTGAGACCGGCGACATTCGCTACTTTCTTCACAAGCTGCGCACGGATGGACACGAGGGACCGTTGCTCGCGGCCGGCTATTCCCTGGGCGGCAACGTGCTGCTCAAATATCTTGGGGAGAGCGGCGCCGATACACCGTTACTGGCGGCCGCCGCGGTCAGCGTGCCGCTTAATTTGCACGCATCGTCCGAAGCACTAAGCCAAGGTTTATCAATATTTTACCAGCAATACTTACTACGGCGCATGAAGCGAGCGGTCGGCCGCAAGTTCAATCGGCACACAGCCGCATTCGACTGGGACCGGGCCATGAGGGCCACGACATTCGCCGAATTCGACGACGCGGTGACGGCACCGTTACACGGCTTCGCAAACAAGGACGACTATTACGATCGCTGCAGCTCGGTGGGTTTCCTGAAATCGATCGAACGGCCCACCCTTATTATTAACGCCCGTGACGACCCCTTCCTGACACCGGACATCATTCCTGCCGAAAGCTGCCTTTCGGATTCGGTCATGCTCGAAGTCAGTGAGCGAGGCGGCCATGTGGGATTCATCGGTGGCGGCACACCGTGGCGGCCGCAGTATTATCTGCCGAAACGAATCATCCGGTTTCTGGAATCAGAGCTTGCCGGGCAGTCCGGGGCGTACGCGATTCCGGGACTGTGACCTGACCTGAAAGCGGGACCGGTCTGAGCCTGTCCCACAATCCGATGACAAATGTCCGGCGTCGCCTGGCCGCTAAGCGGCTTCGACTTCCTTCATCGACAGGCGTACCCGCCCCTGCCGGTCCACTTCGAGTACCTTGACTTTGACGACATCGCCTTCGGCAAGCTTGTCGCTGACTTTCTCAACCCGTTCGTTCGAAATCTGCGAAATGTGTACGAGGCCGTCCTTGCCGGGCAGAATCGTGACAAACGCTCCGAAATCCATCAGGCGCGCAACCTTGCCTTCATAGATTCGACCGACTTCGACATCGGCGGTGATCAGCTCGATCCGGCGACGCGCTTCTTTGCCCGATGCGCCGTCGACCGAGGCGATTCGCACCGTGCCGTCGTTCTCGATGTCGATCGTAGCGCCGGTCTCCTCGGTCATCGCACGAATGACCGATCCGCCCTTGCCGATGACGTCGCGAATTTTTTCCGGATCGATCTTGAACGTCATGATCGTCGGAGCCCACTCCGACATCTTCTCGCGAGGTGCCTTGATCACGGCATTCATCTCCGCGAGTATGTGCAGTCGCGCGTCTTTGGCCTGGTCGAGTGCCCTGCCCATGATCTCCCGGGTTATTCCCTGGATCTTGATGTCCATCTGCAGCGCAGTCACGCCGTCCGCCGTGCCGGCAACCTTGAAATCCATGTCGCCGAGATGATCTTCGTCGCCGAGAATATCGGTCAATACAGCAAACTTCTCGGCTTCCTTTACCAGGCCCATGGCAACGCCGGCGACCGGCGCCTTCGTTGGTACACCGGCGTCCATCAGCGCGAGGCTCGTGCCGCAAACGGATGCCATCGAACTCGAACCGTTCGATTCCGTGATTTCCGAAACAACCCGAATGACGTACGGAAATTCTTCCGTCGTCGGCATGACAGCCTGAATGCCGCGCCGTGCAAGCTTTCCATGGCCGATCTCGCGGCGTTTCGGAGAGCCGACAAAGCCGGTCTCACCGACGCAGTACGGCGGGAAATTGTAGTGCAGCATGAACGGGTCTTTGCGCTCGCCCTCGATCGCATCGATGATCTGTGCATCCCGTCCGGTGCCGAGTGTCGTTACCACGAGTGCCTGTGTCTCACCCCGCGTGAACAACGCTGAACCGTGAGCCCGGGGCAATACCCCTACCTCAATAGTAATCGGACGCACGGTCTTGTGGTCGCGGCCGTCTATGCGCGGCTCGCCGGCAATGACGCGCTTGCGGACAATGCGCTTCTCGAGTCGGGACAGCGCGCCTTTGATGTCTTCCTCCGACCAGCGGGAAGCCTCAGCCGCCGCGAGAGACGCGAGTGCCGCTATTTTCGCGTCCGACACGCTCGCCTGGCGTTCCATCTTGTCGGTTATTCGATACGCAGCGGCGAGTCCGTTTTCCGCGGCGTCCGCAACGGCTGAATCCAGTGCCGGGTCCGTGGCCGCGGCCCGCCAGTCCCAGGCCGGCTTGCCAACCTCGGACGCCAGTTCGTTGATCACGTTGATCGCCTGTTGCATCTGCTCGTGGCCGAACATGACGGCGCCGAGCATTACGTCTTCCGGCAGCCCTTTAGCCTGGGACTCGACCATCAACACGGCGTCCGCAGTGCCGGCGACGACGAGTTCGAGTTTGGATTCGGCCAGCGCTTCGAATCCCGGATTCAACAGGTAGTTACCGTCCTTATAGCCGACTTTCGCGGCGCCGATCGGACCGGCAAACGGCATGCCCGAAATCGCCAGCGCAGCCGACGCCCCAAGGAGTGCCGGGATGTCGGGGTCGACATCGGGATTCAGCGAGATAACGGTCGCGATGACCTGAACTTCGTTGGTGAAGCCTTTCGGAAACAGCGGACGCAATGGGCGGTCGATCAGCCGCGACGTCAGTGTTTCCTTCTCGCTTGGCCTGCCCTCCCGCTTGAAAAAACCGCCGGGAATCTTGCCCGCCGAGTATGTCCGTTCCTGATAATTGACCGTCAGCGGAAAGAAGTCGCGACCGGGTTCCGCCGTTTTTCTGCCGACGGCTGTAACGAGAACGACCGTGTCAGCCATTTCGACGAGAACCGCCCCGTCTGCCTGACGCGCCACAACGCCAGTTTCGATAGTTACCGCGTGTTCACCGTATTGGAACGTCTTTTTGAATGCTTTCACTTAGATACTCAAATGTTGATTAGTTGGCGTCAGTTCGGCGCGAGAGCCACCGAAGCCAGACCCCGGAAATGTACGGCCACGCGACATTCGCAAGCCCATGTCAGGGCCGATTCGCCGGTGCAACCGTAGCCATTGGCGCCGCTTATGGGCTAACGGCGGAGACCGAGCCGTTCAATCAGCTCGCGATACCGGTCCGGATCTTTTGCCTTCAGGTAATCCAGCAACTTGCGTCGCTTGTTTACCATCTTCAACAACCCTTGCCGGGAATGATGATCTTTTACGTGCTGGCCAAAATGCCCGGTGAGCTCGGAAATACGCGCAGACAGCAACGCTACCTGTACTTCGGGCGAGCCGGTATCAGCCTCTCCTCGAGAATATTCCTCAATGATGCTGCTCTTCGTTTCACTTGACAGTGACATCTTTCAAATACTCCAATCGTTCTTTCTAACATCCGGCCCTCATCGGCAGCCCGCTATTGTAGCGTCTGAGGAGGTCCGGTAACAGGTAAATGAATGTAAAAATCAGGGGTCTGGCTGAGCCATACACGTCAGGAGGGCCCGGTCATCTCCCTGTCCTGAAGATTCTGCGCGGCACGAGCATGCCGTCACCGGTCAGTTCGCCTACGCCCAGAAATCCGTTTCCGCCCTCGTACACCCTGACGGGGCCGATTGCCGCCTCGACCGGGGTCGCGCCGACGGAGACGGCCTGTCCGCCGGTAAATCGACGGGCTTCATCCGTCCCGATGCGCCGCTCCGGCCATTGCTGCAGCGCCCGGTCCGCCGGCATCAAATGCTGCCGCAGCGCCTCCGGCCCCTCGGCGGCAATCTCTTCAGCGACGGGTAATTCCAGCATGTCCTGCGCCCGGAAGTCTCCGACAGTCTCGCGGTGCAGGGCGGCCGTATGCGCAACCGTGCCGGCTGCCTTCGCTATATCCTCGACCAGCGTTCTTACATACGTACCCTTGGAACAGCGCACCCGGAATACCAGCCTGATCCCGTGAGCCTCGAGCAGTTGCAGCTCGTGGATCCGGATCTTGCGCGCGTCGCGGTCGACGACCTGTCCCTGCCTTGCGAGTTCATAGAGGCGCTTGCCGTCCTTCTTCAAGGCCGAATACATCGGCGGCACTTGCTCGATCGCGCCCGTGAATTGCGCAAATATCTGTTCCCAGTCTTCATGCGTAAGCTCGGGTACCGCCGCGGTTTCGGTAATCCTGCCGTCTGCATCGCCGGTATCCGTTGCCTCGCCGAGCCGCGCCGTCACACGGTACGATTTGTCGGCGTCGAGGAGATATGCGCAAACTTTCGTCGCTTCACCGAAACACAACGGCAACATTCCGGTCGCAGCCGGATCGAGGCTTCCCGTATGGCCAGCCTTTTTCGCATTCAGCAGTCGCTTCACTCTTTGCAGCGCCTGATTCGACGTGAGCCCGTGCGGCTTGTTCAACAGGAGCAGACCGTTAACGGCACCGGCTGGTGGGCGGTTCGGCGGTGCTGTGTTCATCAAAACCTGTTCACTCTATTGCTCGCCGCCGGAATTGCCGGCACTGTCGATCAGTTTGCCCATTTCCACACCGTGCGCGATGCTGTCATCGTGCACAAAACGCAGCTCAGGTACGTGTCTGATCTCAAGTGACTTGCCGAGCCTGCCCCGCAGAAACCCGGTTGCTCTCCGCAAGCCTTCCTGCACCGGTTGCGGATCGTCGTCCGGATTGAGCAGGCTGAAATAGACCTTCGCCACACCCAGATCGCGAGAAAGGTCCACCGCTGTCAATGACACGGACACCAGGCTTGGATCCTTGGTTTCAAATCGCAGCAACTCGCTCAAGGTGCGCAATACCTGCGCCCCCAGCCTCTGGCTGCGTGAAAACTCGCGTGGCATGACTGCTAATCCGTGACAGGCAAAGAGGCGAAGCAACTAGTCGATCGTGCGGGCAACTTCGACACGCTCGTAACATTCGATCTGATCGCCGACCTTGACGTCATTATAGTTCCTGACGCCGATTCCGCACTCCGTACCGGCACGCACTTCATTGACATCGTCCTTGAAGCGTCGCAGCGATTCGAGTTCGCCTTCGTAAATGACGACATTATCGCGCAGCACCCGGATCGGATTGGCGCGTTTCACATAGCCCTCGAGTACGATGCAGCCCGCGATACTGCCGAGCTTGGGCGACGCGAACACTTCCTTCACTTCGGCCAGCCCGACGATGGTCTCGCGAATTTCAGGCTTCAGCAGCCCGTTTATCGCGGACTTAACGTCATCGATTGCTTCATAAATAATGCTGTAGTAGCGAATGTCGATTCCGGATTCCTTGATTGCGGCTCTCGCGGCACTGTCCGCACGGACATTGAAACCGATGATGACCGCGTTCGAGGCCGCCGCAAGCGTGGCGTCCGACTCGGTGATGCCGCCGACGCCTGAACTGATGACCTTAACCTTGACCTCGTCGTTCGACAGGTTGGTGAGCGCATCGCGCAAAGCCTCTGCACTGCCGTGTACGTCGGACTTGATCAGGAGCGGAACGACGGCGCCTTCGGCTTCGGTCATCTGGCTGAACATATCCTCGAGACGCGACGCCTGCTGTTGCGCAAGCTTGGTCTCCCTGGACTTGCTCTGACGGAACTCGGCAACCTCGCGCGCTTTACGCTCGTTCTTCACCACCAGGAAATCATCGCCGGCACCGGGCGTTTTCGACAGGCCAAGTACTACAACGGGCGTCGACGGCCCGGCTGCATCAATCGACTTCTGCGTTTCGTCGAACATGTTGCGTACGCGTCCGTATTCCTCGCCCGCGATAATCATGTCGCCCTGCTTCAGTGTGCCGGACTGCACCAGGAGTGTTGCGACCGCACCGCGTCCTTTCTCCAGGCTCGATTCAATAACGATTCCTTGGGCGGGACCGTCCGCTGCGGCTTCGAGGGCCATCACTTCGGCTTGCAGCAAAATTGCGTCGAGCAACGCTTCGACGCCTTCCCCCGTGTGCGCGGAGACGTTGACGAAAAGGGTATCGCCGCCCCAGTCCTCCGAAATCACCTCACGCTGCGACAATTCGTTCTTCACCCGGTCCACGTCCGCGCCTTCCTTGTCGATCTTGTTGATAGCAACAACGATCGGGACCTCGGCCGCCCGCGCGTGCGCGATCGCTTCGACGGTCTGCGGTTTGACGCCATCGTCGGCGGCTACCACGAGGATCACGATGTCCGTGGCCTGCGCTCCGCGGGCGCGCATCGCAGTAAACGCGGCGTGGCCTGGCGTATCGAGGAAGGTGACGCCACCTTTGTCCGTTTCGACGTGGTACGCACCGATGTGCTGCGTGATGCCGCCCGCTTCGCTCGCCGCGACCTTGGTCCGGCGGATGTAGTCGAGCAGTGAAGTCTTGCCGTGATCCACGTGACCCATGATGGTCACAACCGGCGCGCGCGGTGTTTTCTCGCCCTCCGTCTGCTGCTCGTCGGCAAGCAGGTTTTCGTCCATTTCCGCGCGACTCACGAGCTTGGCGGTGTGCCCGAGTTCCTCGACGACAAGGATCGCCGTATCCTGGTCGATCACCTGGTTGATCGTCACCATGGCGCCCATGTTGAACAGGACCTTGATGACTTCGCTGGCCTTGACAGCCATGCGCTGAGCCAGCTCCGATACTGCAATACTCTCCGGCACGTCGACTTCGCGAACGACCGGCGCGGTCGGCTTCTCGAAGCCGTGCTGTCCATCGGAAGTGATCGATACCGGGCGGCGCCTCGCTGGTTGCTTGCGTTTTCTGCGTCCGCTCTTGTCGCCCGCAACGTGCAATTCCTTGCGGCCGTATCGCGTTTCCGGCTGCTTACCCTTGGTTTTCTCTTTCTGGCGCCGCTCACGCGCGTCCTGTTCCGCTTTTTCGACCCGGGCCTTCTCATCCGCTGCGGCCGCGACCGCCTTCTCGGCGGCCTCGCGTGCTTCGTGCTGCGCCTGTAGTTTTGCTTCGTCCTGCTTGCGCTTGTCCTCTTCGACAATACGCGCCTGTTCTTCCTTCTCGGCCTTCAGGCGTTCCTGTTCGCGCTTCTCGGCATCAATTCGGTCCTGCTCGTCCTGGCGCTGACGGTCGAGCTCTTCCTGCTCTTTTTGCGCCTGTTGCTCGAGCACGTCGCGTTTGATGTAGGTTCGCTGGCGTCGAACCTCGACATTCACCGTCCGGGAACGTCCCTGCGCGCCGGCCAGCCGGAGTTCCGATTGCGACTTTCGCTTCAGGGTAATGCGGCGCGGCGCGCCTGCGCTGGCTGTCGTATCCTGCTGCCCGTGGCTGCGACGCAGATGCGTCAACAACTCGAGCTTTGCATCCTCGCTTATCGTGTCGCCTGAGCCGTTCACCTTGATGCCTGCCTCATCCAGCTGCGACAGCAGCCGTTCGACCGGCACCTTCAATACGTGTGCGAACTGTTCGACGGTAACGTCAGCCATTCTTTAACTCCACATTATTCATCGATCAGGCTTGCTGCTCCGCTTCGAACCAATGGGCCCTGGCTTTCATGATCAGGGCAGCAGCGGCGCCCTGGTCCATGTCGTTGATATCGAGCAGGTCATCGACTGCCAGTTCGGCGAGATCCTCGCGCGTAACCACGCCTTCGCTGGCGAGTTTGAACGCCAATCCCTTGTCCATGCCCTCGAGGTTGAGGAGATCTGCGGCGGGCTCCGCCTCGTCGATCTTCTCTTCCTGCACGATCGCCTGGGTCAGCAATACGTCACGAGCACGGTTTCTGAGTTCGTTGACAATGTCCTCGTCGAATTCTTCGATCTCAACGAGTTCGGAGGTCGGTACGTAGGCCACTTCCTCAATGGTCGAGAAGCCTTCCTGGACCAGGATGAGCGCAACCTCTTCGTCCACGTCCAGTTGTTTGGTGAACAGCTCGAGCAGCTCACGCATTTCGGATTCGCTCTTCTGTTCCGCATCTGTTTCGGTCATGACGTTCAGTTCCCAGCCGGAGAGTTCACTGGCCAGCCGGATATTCTGTCCTCCACGGCCGATCGCCTGCGACAACTTGTCTTCGTCGACCGCGATGTCCATGCTGTGTGCGTCTTCGTCGACAACGATGGACAGGACTTCCGCCGGCGACATTGCGTTGACCACGAACTGCGCCGGATTCTCGTCCCAGAGGATGATGTCGACCCGCTCGCCCGCCAGTTCATTGGACACCGCCTGCACGCGGGAGCCGCGCATGCCGACGCAGGCGCCGACCGGATCGATGCGCGGGTCATTGCTCTTGACCGCGATTTTGGCGCGCAAACCCGGGTCGCGGGCCGCGCCGAGAATCTCGATAAGCCCCTGGCCTACTTCCGGAACCTCGATCTTGAACAGTTCAACGAGAAACTTCGGCGACGTCCGGGTCATGAAAAGCTGCGGTCCGCGCGGCTCCGACCGAACCTCGGTCAGAAGTGCTTTCATGCGGTCCTGCGGCCGGGCGGGCTCGCGCGGCACCATCTGGTCGCGCGGCACGAAGCCTTCCGCGTTGCCGCCCAGGTCGATGAACACGCCGTTGCGATCGACCCGTTTTACGAGGCCTGACAGCAATTCCCCTTGCCGTTCCTTGTACTCCTCGACGACCTGGTCGCGTTCCGCCTCCCTGACCTTCTGCACGATCACCTGCTTGGCCGTCTGCGCAGCAATGCGCCCGAATTCCACCGACTCCATCGGCACTTCGACGTACGCGCCCGGTGTTGTGTTTTCGTCGACTTCCAGCGCATCGATCATGCGCAGCTCGCGGTCCGGAAACTCGAGTTCGGTCGAATCGTCCGCGAACACCAGCCAGCGACGAAAGGTATCGTAATCGCCCGAGTGACGGTCGATGGCAACCCGTACCTCGATGTCTTCTCCGTGGCGCCTGCGTGTTGCGGACGCAAGCGCGGCTTCGATAGCCTCGAAGATAATTTCCTTGTCGACGCCCTTCTCGTTCGAGACGGCATCGACGACCATCAAAATCTCTTTACTCATTAGCCTTTATACTCCGCTAAGTCATGCGCCGCCGGCCGTTAAAGCGACGGCACCAGACGGGCGGTTTCAATTGTCGCGATTGGCAGCTCGTGCGACCGTCCGTCCACTTCAAGCTCAATCGTTTGTTCACTCGCGGCCGTCAGTTTGCCGCGGAATTTCCTGCGTCCTTCGAGCGGAAAGCGCAACTGCACGCGAATGTCTGCCCCGACGTAACGTCGAAAATGCGCCGGCTTGGTCAGTTTCCGGTCCAGCCCGGGCGACGACACTTCGAGCACGTAATGTCCCGGCAACGGATCCTCGACATCCAGCACTGCGCTGACCTGACGGCTCACGGTTTCACAATCGCCGAGTCCGACTGCCTCGCCACTGCCTTCGGGCTTGTCGATAAACACCCGGATGACGCTGTCCCGGCCCGCAATCTTGAGCTCGAGGTCGGCCAGCTCGTAACCCAGCCGTTCAACGGTGGGTTCGAGCAGCCTGGTCAATTCCTCACCACGCATTTAAATATCCCACCTAACGCTATATAACTTAAACAAAAAATGGGCCGTCGGCCCATTCCAGTTCGCTGCGATTTCCGCCTCCGGAACGCACTCCGGACAACAAAAAACCCCATAGCGGGGTTTCAATGTCTACCAAGGGTCTGGTAGCGGGGCAGGATTTTCGCGTGAATTACGCGGAAAACTGGCCTGAACCCCTGCTCGCAATCGCGGGATTATAGGGAATGGGCTTCTGCGGTGCAATGCCCCGGCCGTTCGCCGCGAGCAGTGGCGTGACGAACCTACCCGACCATGTAATCGAGAATCGGATAGCGGCCGCTTCTCGCGAGAACCGCCTGCCGCTCGAAGTCCGCGGCACGGTTGTCCGGACGTTCGGTGTTGATCCGGCGCCGCACTCGCTCCGTCTGTTGACGCGCCTCGGTCATCAGGTGCTTTGTGGCCTCGGCGGAATCCCGGTCTTCGCTACCGACGACGTAGCAATACAGTTCGAAGTACCGGGTATAAAGCGCTTCGTACTCTTCCAGCAACTTCTTGCTGAGCGGATCGCTCATGACGTTGATCAAATGATCGGCCGATACGCGGCTCGACACGGCAAGCATGTATTGGCGGTGCTCGGCCAGCACGGCGCCCTCGAACTCGCGCGGCCCGTAAAATACCTGGAACAGACGTTCCCGATCCTTGCCGCGGAGCTGGTGTTCGCGAATGTGGTCGATCAGCGCCCGCCGGTGCACGAGCCGGACCTCCAGATCCCGGAGCGCGATTACCTGGGGCGCCCTGCCATTGTGTTCGGCAACCGGACGCACGAGTTCCGCGTGGAGTGCCTCCCACAAGCCATGGGTTTTCGCATCGCCGATAATTTGTTTCGCAATCCGTGCGTCAGTGCCCGACTCTTTCTGCGCCGCTGTCCACAGCGCCTGTTCGGACTCGTCCATGAGAGTTTTGTGCCGGCGCGACATGTATCGCAGCATCGTGTCCTTCTCAGGGATGTAACGGTCCGATGGACCTTTGTTCTTGTTACATAAGGTACTGCGAGTATGCACCGTCGTTCAAATGAAGTTTTTGTGACCTCGGGTTTGCCGCTTTCGTGGCACTCCGATACGCGTCGTGGATTGCTCGATTCAGGAAAAACAACAGGCACCATTTCTTAACTCTTTTCGTCGTTTAGGTCTGGATATGAGAAACGACGTTAAAGAACGGATGAACCGGACAACGGATCGCATCGCGGACCCCTGAAATACCGGCTGACAATTCCAGTCTCTCTTTTTGCGCAACTCCCGCAGATTCCCGCATGCATTATGGAAAAAAGGCGGCGAATACTCTTCCGCGACCGAAGTTTGCAAACTGTGGTGTCGTACCGACAAAACGCGATCGCCGCCGCATGCAAATACTTGACAGCCGCACCCTCAAGCCGTTTGTTTATAGGACCGGGTTTACCTGCACCGCCTGGAGACCGCGTTGTCTATCCGTAATCTCGACGCGCTGTTCGCGCCATCCTCCATCGCGCTGATCGGCGCGAGCAACCAGGCCGGGTCGGTCGGTTCCGTGCTCGCTCGCAACCTGTTCGAGGGCGGCTTTGCGGGGCCGATCCTGATGGTGAACCCGAACGAGCGGGCAATCCGCTCGACCCTCAACTATCGCTCCGTCAGCGAACTGCCGCTCGATCCCGACCTGGCGGTGATCGCAACTCCGCCCGCGCCTGTACCGGGACTCATTGCCGAACTCGGCGAGCGGGGTTGTCGCGCCGCCATCGTGATCCCGGCGGGATTCGGCGAGCGCGATCGCGCCGAAGGCCAGTCGCTGATGCAGGCAATGCTCGATGCGGCGAAGCCGCATCTGCTGCGCATCGTCGGCCCGAATTGCTTAGGGGTCATGGCGCCGCATGCGGGGGTCAACGCCGGTTTCGCGCACGTCGCGCCCCTGAAGGGCGACATCGCTTTCGTAACCCAGTCGGGCGCCGTGGCAACGTCCGTGCTCGACTGGGCGTGCGCGCGCGGCATAGGATTTTCCAAAGTCGTATCGCTGGGATCGATGTGCGATGTCGACTTCGACGACATGCTCGATTACCTGGCGCTCGATTTCAAGACCCGCTCGATCCTGCTTTGCGTCGAGGCGGCGACCTCAGCGCGGAAATTTCTGAGCGCCGCGAGGATGGCATCGCGAACCAAGCCCGTCATTGTCATCAAAGCCGGCCGAAGCGACACCGGCGCCACGGCCGCGCTTTCGCATACGGGCGCACTGGCCGGCTCAGACGCCGTTTACGATGCGGCATTCCGCCGCGCAGGAATGCTGCGGGTCCACAGCCTGGATGAACTGTTTCACGCCGTGGGCACGCTCGCGACGGGAATGCGCGCCAAAGGCAACCGTCTCGCCATTCTCACCAATGGCGGCGCACTCGGCGTCCTGGCGGTCGACCAGTTGGCGGACGAGAACGGCCGGCTCGCGGAACTGTCGGAGGCGACGCTCGCGCGCCTGGACGCGCTGCTCCCGGGACCCTGGTCGCGCGGCAATCCGGTCGACATTCTCGGAGACGCCAAAGGTGCGCGCTATGCAGGCGCACTCGAGGCGCTTCTCGCCGATCCCAATACAGACGCGATTTTCGTCATGAACTGCCCCACGGCGGTCGCGGACAGCCTCGAGGCAGCGCAAGCAATCGTGACCATGCTCGGCACCCGGCCGCGTGTTCCGGTCTTGACCTGCTGGCTCGGAGACGGCGCGGCGGGCGCAGCGCGCCGTCTCTTTGCCGACAGGAAGATTCCGTCCTACGAGACGCCCGAACAGGCGATCCAGGCGTTCAGCCACCTGTGCCGCTACCAGCGCAATCAGCAACTCCTGATGGAGACGCCGCCCGATGTCTCGAACCTCATTTCCATCGATCGAGCCAGAGCCGACGCGATCATTGACGGCGCACTTGAAGACGGCCGCAGCGTCCTGACCGAACCTGAGGCCACGGCAGTTCTGGCAGCGTACGGCATACCGACAATTCCTTCGATCGCGGCGCGAGATTCCGCGGAAGCAGGCCGAGCGGCCGAGGAACTGGGTTTTCCGGTCGTGTTGAAGATTCTGTCGCGCGACATTTCGCACAAGTCCGACGTGGGCGGAGTGATGTTGAACCTGTCGTCGCCCGGCGCGGTCTTGCAAGCAGCCGACGACATGCTCGCCAGTGTCCGTCGCATCGCCGGCGATGCGCGAATCGACGGTTTCAGCGTGCAACCGATGATCCGCCGCCCCGGCGCCCATGAACTGATCGCAGGCGTCGCCGAGGACAGCGTATTCGGTCCCGTCATTCTGTTCGGACAGGGCGGGACGGCGGTCGAGGTGATCGGAGATCGCGCGGTCGGCCTGCCGCCGCTGAATCCCCTGCTCGCGAAGGAAATGATCGGGCAAACACGCATCTCCCGATTGTTGCGCGGCTACCGTGACCGGCCCGCGGCGGATCTCGAGGCGATTGCGCTGACGCTTGTCAAGCTGTCGCAGCTCGTCATTACGCTCGAACGCGTGGTCGAACTCGACATCAATCCGCTGCTGGCCGACGCGTCCGGTGTGGTCGCTCTGGATGCCCGTATTGTCGTGAGATCACGTGGCCGCGACAGTCAGTCACTCGCCATCCGGCCTTATCCGCAACAGCTCGAACGGGAGATCGACACACGCAGCGGTCAGCGCTTCGTATTGCGGCCGATCCGCCCGGAAGATGAAGCCGCCGTGGTCGACATGCTGCGCCGGTCGTCCCGGGAAGACGTGCGGATGCGTTTCTTCGGTGCGCTCAAGGATTTCGATCACCCCTTTGCGGCCCGGCTGACGCAGATCGACTATGACCGGGAAATGGCTTTCGTTGCCCTGCGGCCGGGTTTCGCCGAAATTCTCGGAGTCGTCCGCTTGAGCGCCGATCCCGACAAGTTAGCGGCGGAGTATGCCGTGATGGTTCGTAGTGATGTGACGGGAAGCGGCCTGGGTTACAGCCTGATGTGCCGGATACTCGAGTACGCCCGTGAGAACGGGATCGGCCGGGTGTTCGGCGACGTATTGCGGGAGAACGATCCCATGCTGCGGATGGCGCGCGACCTCGGGTTCACAACGCAAGCGCCGGATGAGGATTCGGATACGATCACGGTCGAGATTTTGCTGGCGGACGCGACCGATCGCGACAGCCGCGAAGCATAAACCGAGACCGTTCCGCAGGGAATGCAGGCGCAGGGAACACGAGCGTGTGACCTTGTGTCCGTGTGCTATTGGCTCTGCTTGCGCCAACTGGACGGCGGTATGCCGAACTCGCGTTTGAACGCGCGATTGAACGCGGCTTCGGATTCATAACCGACCTTGAAGGCGATGCGCGCGATGGACTCGCTCGAATTCCTGAGCCGCTCGGCGGCGGCCTGCAGGCGTTGTTGCGCAAGGTAGCGCATGGGCGGCTCGCCCATGATGCGGGTGAACCGTTCCGCGAAAGCCGAACGTGACATGCCTACCGCTCCTGCGAGGTCTTGTGTGGTCCAGCGCTGGTTTAGCCTGCTATGCAGGAGGCCCAGCGCGCGCCCTACCATCGGATCGCGCACACCCTCGCGCCACCCGGATTGGCCGGCCGGCAGCGATACCAGGTAGCGGTGCACCGCCTCCATGAACAGGAGCTCGGTGAGCCTGGCGAGCACGGCCGGCGACTTGACCGCCCCGGCGGCCTGCTCCTCGACGCCGAACCTCATCGAGCTTTCGATCCACGCCCCCGACGGGCTGTCGGCTACATGGACTTTCAACACTCTCGGCAGGATGCGGACGACCGGATCGTTCGGTGTGTCGTTGCCGAGGAATCCGCAAAATATGCGAGTTCGCTCGCCGCCGCCGCCATGGACGATTTTTGCGAGCGGGCCGCCCGCCGCAGGCTGGATCAGCTGATCCGCGCCGACGGCGCGTAGCTTCAGGTCGCTCCCCAGGCGATGCGGATCGTTACGCGGCAGGATGACGATTTCGCCAACTTCAACGGTGACGGGCGGCTCATCGTCGACCGTCAGCAAAAGCCTTCCCTCACTCACGTAGTGATACGCGATGATGTTGACCGGTTGCGGACCGAACGCCGCGCAATCCTCCGGCCCGATCCGGGCGGTCACGCACCACGGTGCGGTGAACTCGGCATCGAGAAAGATGCCTCCGGTAAGCCGCGTGGCATGAAGGATGTCCAGGATGGCGTCCATGGTTACGTTTCGCGTCAATTCGGCGGATCGGGCAAGAGATCCGGCGTCTCGCCTATTCTCCACAAGGTCGCTCACGCATAGATTAACACCCGCGCAAAGGAGGCCGACTGCGCAGATTGCAGGTCGGCAAGACAACCCATTCAGCCGCAGGAGCCGCCACACATGCTGACCGACCAACATGGCAATACGCTCTCAGGTGCAACCGCCGAGGCCGTGCACTATTTTGATCGAGCGAACGATGCGTTCAACGTCTACCGGGGCGATCCACTGGGACTCCTGGAAAAGGCCATCGACACGGCACCGGAGTTCACGATGGCGTACGTTTTCAAAGCACACATTCATGCGCTTGCGACGGAGCCGAAGGCCGCCACTGAAGCCAGGGCTATCATCGGGAAGGTGAAGACCATGCCGCAGAGCGAGCGAGAGCTCTCGCATCTCGCGGCTCTCGGTCCCGTACTTGACGGCAACTGGACGATGGCGGCACAGGTGCTCGAGCGGCACAACGCCCGCTACCCGCGCGACCTCCTCGCCTTGCAGTCCGGACATCTCATGGACTTCTTTCGCGCGAACTCGCGGAGCTTGCGCGACCGCATTGCGCGCGCCCTGCCGATGTGGTCGCCGGAGATGCCGGGCTACTCGATCCTGCTTGGCATGTATGCGTTCGGTCTGGAGGAATGCGGCAACTACGCTCGCGCCGAGGATGAGGGGCGCCGTGCGGTTGCCATGCAACCGCTCGATTGCTGGGCGCACCATGCCGTCGCCCATGTCATGGAGATGCAGGGCCGGGCTGAGGACGGCCTTGGCTGGATGATCGCGCGCGAGCCGTACTGGTCCGGAAACGACAATTTCTTCAAGGTGCACAACTGGTGGCACCGCGCGCTCTGTCACCTGGAGTTGGGGCAGTTCGAAGAAGCACTGGCGATCTATGACGGGTCCGTTCGCGAGGACCGCAGCACAGTCGCGGTCGACCTCGTGGATGCCTCGGCCCTCCTTTGGCGCCTGCATTTGCTGGGTCAGGATGTCGGTGACCGCTGGCGCGAACTCGCTGACACGTGGGACGGGCACGCCGACGGCATAACGTACTCCTTCAATGACTGGCACGCCGTGATGTCGTATCTCGGCGCCGGAAAGGCGCGCGATGTGGAGCGAATCCTGGCCGCCTGTCGCAGCGGTTCCGAAGGCGCGGAAGCAGGGAGGTGGTCACGCGACATCGGCTTGCCGCTGGTCGAAGGGTTCGCTGCTTTCTGGAGGAGCGACTACGAAACAGCCGTCGATCGTCTCTACGGCGCCCGCCATATCGCGAACGCTTTCGGCGGCAGCCACGCCCAGCGCGATGTGATCGACTGGACGCTGACCGAGGCGGCGCTCCGGGGCGGGTTCGGCGATCTCGCCGAAGCGCTCGCCAACGAGCGCCTCGCGCTGAAGCCGCACAGTCCGGTCAACCGGGATTTCCTGGCGCGTGCCGGTAACGATCTGGTGGCGAGCCGGCAGGCAGCCTGAGGAGGATCAGACATGAAACATCTCGCAATCGTCGTTCGCGACGACGCCTATGACAAGATGCTGACGCCGCTGACGTTTGCGTACACGCAGGCAAAGCAAGGCGTGAAGGTGGATATGCTGTTCGTGCTGTGGGCCGTCCGGGTGCTGACGAGCGAAGGTGCCGGCGCGCTCGATATCGAAGGCCGACATGCTGCGGACGCGGCCTGGCTGCGCGAGCGCATGGCGGCCGACGGCGAACCAACGGACATCGAAAGTTTCCTCAAGCTCCTGGCGAGCACCGGCAACGTGAGCCTGTTCGGTTGCCGCTACGCGGCTGCCACATTCGACGTGAAAACTTCCGATCTCATTCCTGAAGCGGAAGGTATCGTCGATCCGGGCTGGTTCCTCACAGAGAAGGCGACCAAAGCGGATCATTGCCAGTACTTCTGAACTAGTTCAGAAGCTCTTTCGGAATGTTGCCGCCGTTCTCGGCAAGTTTCTGCAGTACCGTCTTGTGCAGCCACATATTCATCTGCGCGGAATCAGGCATCGACAGCGTATCGCCATCTCGCAAGGGATGAGGTTTCTGAAGCCCGTGAGCTCGGCCTGCAGGTTTTCCTGCCTTGGAACAGGCAGAGCGGGACCGCACCATCTACCACAGCTGGCACCTGTTCCTGCTGCACAACGAGATTTTCAGTGGGTTTCGTAACCATCCGCGTTTCGAGGTGTTGATAGAGAGAGTCGCCGAGGAGATGCGCCGCCAACGTGAGTCTCAGGTCGCGCACTACCTGCTCGACTTGTCCCAACAGCACGCCTGCAAAGTCTTTTCGTACCGGGCGCTGCACAGACTCAACCCGGCTCTTTGTGTGACCGCGCCGCGTCGATGCACGGACGTAAAGCCCCCGCATGGCGCATGGCAGTTTTCTGCTAATTACGGCGCAGCGCGGTTAGACAGCCTCACACATGCCACCCAGAATGCCTGAAACAGGTATTCGTCTGAATCCATTCCAGGGCGTGAAAAATGAAACCAGCTGCGATCACGCGTCGGGCATGCCGCCGCAACCCTTCGATCGCCTATGCGACCCTCTTCGCGATTGGGTTCACAGTCAGCATCTCGTTGCCGGTGCACTTGGCGGCACAGGAGCCTGAGACCGCTGCGGGACTGGAGGTGGTGGTCGTCACGGCGCGTAAACGCGAAGAGAATTTGCAAACGACGCCCATTTCGATTTCGGCTTACAGCAAGAAAGCACTGGAGGAACGGGGCGTCACGCGCATTGACGAAATCGCGGCGTACACGCCCAATCTGATTTACGAGCCCATGCCGGGCTTCAACGGTTCGACTTCTGCCGCGGCGGTCTACATCCGGGGTGTCGGTCAGAAGGAATACCTGCCCACGGTGGAACCGGGCGTGGGACTCTACATCGATGGCGTCTATATCGCCCGGTCCGTCGGCGCAGTGCTGGACCTCATCGACGTGGAGCGAATTGAAGTACTGCGCGGCCCGCAGGGAACCCTGTTCGGGCGCAACACCATCGGCGGCGCCATCAGCATCACGAGCCAGAAACCCGCTGACGAGTTCGGTGGCTGGGCCGATTTCACAGTGGGGGACGACAGCCGCCTGGATTTCAAGGGCAGCATCGACATCCCGCTCAGTGAATCGCTGAAGAGCAAGGTTGCGATCGGGTCCATCAATCGCGAAGGCTATGTCCAACGAGCGGACGGCCCGGACCTGGGCGATGCGGAAACCCTGGTTGGCAAGGCGGCTGTCGCGTGGACACCCGTCGAAACGCTCACGTTCGAGCTCTCGTTCGATACCACCCATGCGGATAACGACGGCGCCGCCTTCGTCCTCCGGGATATCGATTACCGCTCCGCGCTGTTCAATCTTTCCGGCCTGGCACTCGCGCCACCCACGTTCCCGCTGGAGCCGTCGGCCAGCCCTTCGCCGTTTGGTGGCAATCCTTCGGGCGGCGGTTTTGCTGGCACCTCGCCGATCTTCCCCGGATTGCCTCTCTACCGGATCACGCCTCCGAGCCTGGATCCCGCGAGCCCAGGCGGTGACGTGCCGGTGGACAACTTCGCGTTGCTCAACAATTACATGGCGACCTTGCTCGGCGGGCAGGACTGCTTGTCGGCTCTCTTCGGGCCTTTCGATCCCCAGGGCAATCCGGCCAACCCCGCCTGTTACACGAAGGCGTATGTGCAGGAGGATGCCAAGCGCACCGCGGGCACGTTTCCGTCTTATTCGAAGGACGACATCTGGGGCATCGGTCTAAACGTCGAATGGGATATCGGTGACCTGACCCTGCGCTCCATCTCGGCCTACCGCGAAGTGGACAGCACCTACTCACGCGATGAAGACCATTCGCCGCTGAAGATCGCACAGTTCAACGGCTTCCTGGTACAGGACCAGTTGTCCCAAGAATTGCAGTTGCTCGGCACGGGATTCGAGGAGCGGATGAACTGGATCGTAGGCGCTTATTACCTGACCGAAAGCGCGGACAGTGCAGAGTTCGTGGAGTTCACCCCCGTCAGCCTGATCACCGGCGGCGACGTCGACAACGAAAGCTATGCAGCTTTTGCGCAGGCGACCCACGACTTCACCGAACAACTGAGCCTCACCGCGGGTCTGCGTTACACGCGGGACGAGAAGGAATTCATCCCGGATCAGTACATCACTGAGAACCGCACGGGCGCGCCGCAGTTCGCGCCGGGGACGCGGATTCTGCCGATGATTGCGGAAAAGGTCGACTTCAGCGAAACCACACCCATGCTCAGCCTGGCCTACCAGTGGACCCCGGACGTCATGACCTATGTCACGTATTCAGAGGGATTCAAAAGCGGTGGGTTCAGCCAGCGCGTATTTCCTCCGTTGCCCGAGGTGCCGGTCTTTGAACCCGAAACGGTCAAGGTGTACGAAGGCGGCTTCAAGTGGGATGGATTCGATCATCGCCTGCGCCTGAACGCCGCGGTATTTCACACCGATTACGAGGATCTGCAAGTGCAGGTTTACAACGGCATCGCTCCGGTGATCCAGAATGCCGCAAGCGCCACGATCGACGGTTTCGAAGCGGAGTTCTCTGCCGTGCCTGCAGAGGGCTGGACCATCGAGGGCGGAGGATCGTACGTCGATGCCGAATACGATGAACTGGGCGCGAACATCATCGACATCAGCCCGAACAGCGAATTTGAGAACGTGCCCGACTGGATGCTGAACCTCTCCATCGCCAAGGGGTTTGGGCTCGACACCATGGGTTCACTGACGACGCGCCTCGACTGGACCTATCGCGGTGACACGTATCTCGACACGCGCAACACGGAGCAGTTGCACCAGGAAGGCTACCACCTCGTCCATGGCAGCCTCCGATTCCTCACCCCGGACGAGAAGTGGAGTGTGTTGTTCGGGGTGAGGAATATTTTCGATGAGGACGTGATCCTTTCCGGAATATTCAATTCCAGCATCGGCACCATCAGCGTCATCCCAAATCGCGACCGCGAGTGGCTGGTGTCGGTGCAGTGCAACTTCTGATCCGTCCGCCACCGTGTTCGATCCAACTCCGGAGAATTGAGCCATGTTGTTCCTGAGAAACCACTGGTACGTGGCTGCGCAGCTCAGCGAACTCGATGCGAGCCCGGTGGGCCGCAGGATTCTGTCGGAGGGCATTGTGGTATACCGCCAACGGGACGGCGCCCTGGGTGCCCTCGAAGATGCGTGCTCGCATCGAAGGGCACCCTTGTCAAAAGGCAAGGTTGTCCGTGACGGACTGCAATGCGGTTACCACGGGATGATTTACGGCACCGACGGGAAATGCCGGTTCGTGCCGAGCCAGGACAAGATTCCACCCACCGCCCGGGTCCGCGCCTATCCGGTGGCCGAGAAGTACGGGTACGCCTGGGTGTGGCCGGGCGATCCGGCGCTGGCAGACATGACCCTGCTCCCGGACATTGCCGATCACACGTTTGTGGATGGCTGGGGCCACGTCTATGGCTGTCACAACATCGCCGCGTACTACGAATTGCTCACCGACAATCTTCTCGATCTGACCCACGTGAAATTCGTCCACGCCTCCACGCTGGGACACGAGGGGATCGATACCTCCCGCGCTGAAATCAGCACGGAAGGCGATGCGGTGCGCTCCACGATGTTCATGGCCGACCAGGTCCCGGCACCGCTGTTCCAGTCCCTGTCGGGAACGTCAGGCAAGAAAATGGATTTCTGGACCGAGATGCTATGGCGAGCGCCCGCCTGCATGTTCCTGGAAACCGGGGTCGGGGAGGTCGGCGCGCCGCGCCAGGAAGGCGTTGCACTCTGCAGCACGCACTTCCTGACGCCGGAAACGGAAACCACGACGCACTATTTCTGGCAGGTGGGGCGGAACAAGCTGCTGGATGTCGAAGGTCTCGACGACAACCTGTATATCCAGTTGCGAGGGGCCTTCGACGAGGACAAACGAATGCTGGAATCGCAGCAGCGGGTGCTTGGCCACCATGACATTCGCTCCGTGCGCGCCGCTTCCCTACGACAGGATCTCGGTGCTTCACGCTGCCGGATGGTCATCGAGAAGATGAGCCGGGAAGAGAATCGTGCCGCCGCCGGTGCAGAGCCAGGGGAGCGCTGAGAACATGTTCAAGATACGCGGAACCTATCTCCCGAAGCCCGGCATGCATTTCGATCTTGACTACTACTTCAGGGTCCATGTGCCGCTGGCGCAGCAGCAGACCGCGGGACGGCTCAGGATCCAGAAAGTGGAAGTGGAGACCCACACGGCGCCGCTGCTCGGCCCGGATGAACCATCCACGCCGTGCGTATTCTGTGTCTACCTGCCGGAGAAGGAAGACCTCGAGAGCTTCCGCCAATTCCTGACGAGCCCGCATGCCGACCCTCTGAAAGAGGACGTAATCAGGTACACCAACTGCGACCTGCAGTGGACGGTATGCCAGGTGCACGAGGGGTAACATGCTCATGCAACGTCTCAAGCAGGCCGAATCGGTGCTCAAAGAAAAAGGGCTCTGATCCCCCTTTCACATTTTCTTGAACAGGGTGTCGGAAGGAAGGCAGCCGAACTTGTTCCGGTACAACGCGGCGAAATTGCTGAGGTGATGGAAGCCCAGCCCGAATGCGACGTCGGTAACGCTGGTGCAAGCCGGGTCACCATCCAATAATTCGGCATGGGCCTTTTCCAGTTGCCGGTCACGCAGGAACGCCATGGGTCCCACGCCTTTGCAGTTCTTGAACCCCCGGTAAAGCGTGCGCATGCTGACGCCAGCCGCTTTGACCAGGTCGTCCACGCTTATCTCCTCACCGAGTTTGTCGAGGATGAACCGTTCCGCGCGCATCACGAACTCCGGCTCGGGGTTGCGCCGCGACCCATCGGATGCGCGCTCACGCAACCGGCTCATTAACAATGCCATCAGCAACTGCTCAGTGCGCTGTGCTGTTTTCGCCTCATAGATCGGCGACTGCCATTCCTTGAACTCCGTGAGGACATAGTAGATGTAGCGCTGCAAGGAGGAACCGAGCAAGGATGGAAGCTGCACCGGCACGCCCTCATCCAGCAGGGTGAGCGGTAATTCGCTTTCAGCGCAATTGTCTTCGGCCAGCGCACGTTCGAAGCGGATGAAAAACTGCCGGCTGTGCGGGCTCTGGCGAATGAAGCCTGCGGAATTATTGCTCGCAATGCAGCCGTGGGATTCCGGAATGGCAAAGTAGTCCTTGTCGTTCGGACTCATCCAGCTCGTCCCTTTGAGCTGGACCCAGAAGATGAAGGAATGGGCCTCGTGTGGGTCGACCCCAAGACGGATGTCGATCCCGCCCTCGCCGCTGAGGACGCTGATGAAGCTGTTTTGCAGCCTGGCCTGTCGGAAGTGAAAACTCTGTCTCTCCTGCGGACGCGCCTTGATGAAAGCCGGCCGCAGGTTGGCGCTGATGACCGACTGCAATTCCTGTGCATCGCCGGTCCTTAGCGAGACGAGGTTTTCACTTGAATGTTGCATGGCTCGTAACCCACCTGCTGCAGCGTTCTCCATTCCCTCGATTATACACAGTGAACTTTAGGGACCAGCCGAGGATTCCACCCTCCCAACGCTAATCGAAACAGGAAGCCCGGTTCGAGTGGTCTTGCCCCGTTCCGTAGACGGTTGTGGGCTTGGCACCTAAGCGGCTGCTGACATCATTTTTCTCTCGTAGTTGATCGGGCGCTGTAGGAGCCCGCCATTGCGGGCGACCCAGCTGCTCTAGTTGAACCCGGCAAGACTGCACACAAGTTCGAACGCAATTACCAGCTCATGCCGGCGCTGAAGCGGCTGCGGCTGTGCGCATCAGATTCCCTTTCAGAATTCCCTTTTGACTCGCTTTATTCTTCGTGGATCCGTGGCGTGACAGCCTCGCTCTGAGGATAAATTTGAGCTGTGGATCATGCTCGGTGGGAAAAGGTGCTTTGCCCCAAGATGCATAAGCATCTGTTCCTCTGCCCTGGAGGTATAGAGAAAACAGTGCTGATGGGCTTCCGGATAACCCAGGGACATTAGAACGACGTGAAGGATCTCATGGCCCAACTGCCCGAAAAATCCACCAGTCGGAAGCGACTTGTATCCGCTTGTCGGATCGATCGTATAGTAGGTTTCCAGGACGCTTGGCCTGAGCTGGATGACGTTTGAATCGGTGTAGGTATACCCATAGTAGCTCTTATAGGCTGCACCGTACTTGGCAACGCCCCACTCTTCCTTCAATTGCAATGCAAGAAGCTCAGGATAATTCTCTGACGCCTCTTGAAGAAAGGGAACGACGTAAACATTTATGCTTCGAACATCAGCGCCAACAAGGCAATTGATAAAGGCGAGTAGCTCCTTGAGGTCGCCTTCGTGCTTTTTAAGCAAATGATAATCGGTGTCGCTGTGAAATTTGATTTCCAGATGAGCAGTTTCAAGGTTGGCCCTGGAGCACGGTTCAAAAGGCGCTTGAATCGTATCTCCTGTCAGTTCGTGGCCGGCAAAGACCTCAGCACAAACCCCTGCAAGAACCAGGATGGCAAGAAGGCGCTTGGCGAGTGACACTGTTCGCGACCCTTGAAAACAATGGCCAGCCCTCTTTTAGCTCTCCAGCGAGTTTCTCGCGACCTTCCGACTTTCATTCTGTGACCCGTCTCTCACTGAACCAAAAACTCATATGCCGCGTGTCTTACTTGTTGCCGCCAGTGTACTCAGGAGGCAGACGCACTAAGGATCTCAGCATCGTTGCGGCGCTACTTGTCCCCTTTGGGATAGGCGTGTTGGAAGCAAATGGCCATGTTGGCTAGGGTTCGATTCTCGCAGCCTGCCCAGATACATTTTGCGTTTGAAAAACCGCCGTGCTCTTCTATCAGTTGGTCGCGGCTCGGTGGCGGCTCGTGCGGCTCGCTGTTGAGCCGAACTCGTTCCATAAAGGCCGCCTCGGAGCCGCGGTCTGGATCAGGTTCGAGCGTTCGCTGGGCATCCCATTCTTCGAAAAAAGGAAATGCGTCTGCGACATCGTTGGCAAGTTCCGGAACGTGCGCCAGCAAGGCCCTGCGGAACTCGTTTGACCCAGGTTCGGGGGACGACTGCACGGCGCGGCAGAACTCATCAGGTGGCTGGTAAGAGTGCCCAAGAACGTAGTGACCGATCCATATTGGAGCCTCATACACGCACTTAGATGCTGGAACCAAGAGGACGGCTTGCGAACTGCGATTATCCGGGCCAATTCTGCCTTCTGCTGCGCAAAGGCTGCACCAATGCATGCCTAATTCCCAGAGACCAAAAACTGGCCACTCGATTAGCGCCATGAGACGCTCGCAGAAATCTGGGTCGACCGATCCGCGATTGAAGGGGTGCGGTGACTCAAGCCACCCGATTGCGCGAATCGGACCGTTGAGCCCCGAATATGAAACAGCTGCCAGGTCAGGGATATTGGCCATATTCAGAGCGGCTGGCGGCGCGCTGACGAGGTTGTACGACCCGCCATGAATTCAGCACGATAATTCACTTCTACAGTTTCGCCACGTTAGAGCATGCCGAGAGTTTGACACAGCTCCTCCCGTTGCGCCGAAGGAACTTCGACTCGCATCACGGACTGCAGATTGCTCAAGCCGTATTCTGCCCATTGTGAATTGCGAGACTCCCAGTGTGCGATGCCTGAGAGGCTGGCGGGAAATTGAATGAACAGAGCAGAACTGGTGTTAGCCCTAGACGAGTGGATGCGTAAGTTCATCGAAACGCCACAAGAGTTCGATGAGCAACTGCATCGAGTAACACAGACTCTGAAAGCTGAAGGTAAAGACCCCAGCTATGGCTTGGCAGGCGTCGCATTGTTAGAGATGTGCCTGCACGATGCAAAGCAAAGAATGACTTAAAAAGATCTCACGTTACCCCGGTGGCCGCCAGGACGAGGGCCATCACGCCCCACAGCCCGTCCAGCACCTGCGCTTTCGATGCGAGCACGACGCCGGTGTTCGTCCGCGCGTGGGGGAACAGGTACGGCTGGTCGTGCCCGGCGTCGAGGTACGCCGCCCACCGCGGCATCGTGGCATCAAGACCGAGGCCGTTCTGCACGCATCGGGTCCACGCCTTCCGAAGATCGTGGCCGATCTTTGTTTTAAGCTGGCGTTCCGTCATCCCGACTTTCTTCATCAAAAACGTCTTCAGCGACATTTCGAGGCATTGTGCGGCGGCGAGCCGGAACGGAGCGGCCGCTCCGGGGATGATCAGGTAGCGGCATGTGGTGGGCGGTCTGACGAGGGCTACCGGAGCCAAGATCGGCGAGGTTCGCGACGCGCTTTGATCTTCCCCCACATTTCCGGACATCGAGTTAAGGATTCCGCTGCCCCCGTCACAAATAATGTTTCCCCGCCCTGCTCTCTCCCTTTACTTGCTTGTGACAGTTAATTCGTAGACTTGGGTCGGGAGATCGAAGGTGTAAGAATTCTCTTCCCCAGCGATATGCACAATCTGCTTTTTCGTTGCCGCCGCCCGCCGTGCGCAGCCCAATCTCGAACAGCGAGAACTCGATTTCGCCTTCCCACCACTGGCCGATCGGCGTGTCGCTGGGCGCGATACCGAACAAGGCCTGGTGCTCGCGTACGGTTTCTTGGCGCTCAAGCAGGTCGAAAGCCGGCTTCAGATTCGGATCGAGCAGGTTCGGCTCGAGCAGGAAACGGCGACCAATAAGCGCCGCCCACGCCAACGATGCCGAACTTCGCGCTTCCGGTCGCACCCGACGCGCTCGCCATTCCGCCCATGAACGAGGAGCCGTGCTGCAATTCCTGCAGTCCGGCCTTCACCGTCTCCGTAATCGTCCCATCTCGGTGCGTCCGATGCAGCAACTCCTCGGTCAGCGCCGTGATTTCATCCCGTTTGGTCAGACTGTCCCAGGACCAGTCGATCACGGCCAACTTCACGGTCTCGCCGGGCGCGAGCGGCAGACTGTAAAGGATCTCGCCGAGCGAATGTCCGAGCGAGTACCAGGTCACCTTATAGTCGTCGACATAGGCAGCCTTGGCGTCGTTGTGCACAACAAACTCGGCCGGCTGATTGGTCAACCGAACAACCTGACGGAGAACGAACTCCTGAAGCGCCAGGTTCGCGGGCACCAGCTCCTCGCAGCCGTCGGCCCCTACGAGCGTCTTAGGGCTAGCCGCAAACGAGGCGGGCGACAGCCGCCAGTCCGTCAGACCCGGATTTTGCAGCGCGCGCGGCCCCATGTTGATGAGCGCGGGGATCAGCGTGTGCCAAACCATCTCCAGCCGCACCACGATCGCATCGAAGGCGAAGCGCGCCTGGTTCAGTGCGTCGTAGCGACCGTTATGGCCGTAGGCCAAAACCTGGGGGACTTAGCCTATTCAGCAGGCTACCTGCAAAGTGCCGAGTCCTGCCTCCGCTAACCTCAGCACAACATGACCCCCAGGCGGCCGGCGGGCGCGACAAATTATCGGTGGTCTCATTCTGATGAAAGCGATCGGACTCTACAACGTCGACGTGATCATGTCGGGAACGTTCCTGCTCGTCGTCTTCGCTGCTGGTGTCAATGCGGTGCTGCTCGCCATCGATCGCCGCCTGAATTTCCGCGCGGAGGGGCGCCTGTCCGGGCCGCGTTCAGCCCTGCGCTTTTCGATCGGCATCCAGCCAATCGCAACGCGTTTCCGCCGGAGGCATCGTGGCGTCCGCCCACGGATACCCTGGCTTCTTCCCCGCCGGGTCGTACAGAAGCTCGGTCACCAGCGCGGCGATGCGTCCCTTGTAGATGTCCGAGTGCTCGAAGACGATGCGGCTCGCGTCGACGTTCCAGGCATTGAGCCGAACCCCCGATCTGGCACTGGCATCGTCGGGCCCGAGCCGGACCTCGCCCTCGGCATCGACGCAAATCGTCGCGTAGCCCGGTATGCCACAGGCACCGGCTGCGCAGGTCGACGGGTCGTCGTTGAACAGCGACGCGATGCGGAACAACGTGCGGTTGGCGTCGTCATTGAAGGAGTGCATGTTGAAGATATGGGAATTGGTCTGGTCTGTCGCCCGGGCGGGCAGTTTCAGCCGGATTGCTTCGTCGACCGCGAGCCTCAACCAATCGATGCTTTGGGGAGCGAGCGCCGCATTGATCATTACGACATTCGTCTGTGAGGTCGCGAGCAGGAGACGTGTGAGAGCGCCCTTGTCGTTGAGCTCCCTCAGCGCGCCGTTCAGCATGCGTCCGCCGAAGCTGTGTCCGATGAACTGGGCACGCACCGGCTCGGCCTGCACTTGCGCTTCGAGGACGGGCGACAGGTCCCGCAGCAGCCTGGCGAGACCCGCTTGCGCGATCACGTCGGCCCGCTCCCGCATCCGATAATAGGACAGCGGCTTCAGCAGCACGGGATCGCGTTCGGCGTTGGTGATCGTCGAAGGCCAGAAGATACCCACGATCACCAACTTGCCTTCACCTTTCTCGCTACCGATGACCTTGCGCAGTTGTCCATGCAGCCGGCACAGGAAGTTCTGATAGTCGGCCTCGGCGGACGACGGGTTCTTGTTCCAGCCGTGGAGAAAGAACACGACGTCGGAGACACGCGCATCGGGACGTTGCGGATCGCGAAAACGCGCGTGCAGCTCATCGACCTGGCGCGGGAAGAGATACCGGCCGTCCCCGTCGAACTCGACTGCGTGGAAGAAAAGCGGCGCGTCGCCCTGTTCGCAGGGCAGGAGCGCAAGGTCCAAGCTGTTGTAATGGCTGGTCGTGCCGCAGGCGGTCAGCACCAGCTCTAAAAGCGCAAGGATCGCAAGTTTCGGGAGCGTGCCCGTGCCGCCGCGATCCGAGATGTTGCCAATGACCATGCTCAGGCAATCATTCCACCAGCGAGCAGATTTGTCACGACAGTCCGAGGCTCGAGCCCCGAGAATAATCCTTTGGCGGCGAGGTGCGACTTAAGCACGAGGCCGACCATTGCTACACTCGCGCAATACCCTGTCGCCGGCCGGCCAATGACCAACGCTGGATCTTCTTCCGGCGAATGCCGATTCAATCTCGCGTGCAGCGGTCCCGAAACCGGGACGGCGCCGCGCTATATTCCCTCCGTCGGCGCTCCGAGCGATCGGCGATCAGCCGAACGGCAGGTTCACGTCCCGGGCCTGCTTTGCGCTGTCCCTGGCGTTTCGCACCGGATCCGAGTGAAGTGACTGGTGCAGCGTCCCGATGGCGTCTGACATCGGCCACGATTGATCCGAATCCCTCGGCTTGGGGTCCATGGTCCATCGGCGTCATGGCCCCTTTGATTTGCCCGCATGTAAGGATTACCGGTGCCGCTCCAAACTGCGGATTTGGGGGCGCCCTCACACCGCATTCTCCCAGCGCATTTCCTTGGCATGCCGCTTGCATGGCAGCTGCCCATATATTTTAGGAGAGTGTAATGGAAACGATCCACGAAGAGGCATTGATAGTCCAGACTGATCGCAGGCCGTCGATCAGTTGGGGCGCTGTCCTGGCGGGCCTGGTTTTCGTTGTGGCCGCGACCTGGCTCTTGTTCCTGCTCGGCTCTGCGATCGGCCTCAGCATTGCCGATGCATCGGACACGGAGGCGATCGGCAAGGGCCTCGGTATCGGTGCGACGATCTGGATGCTGGTGACAGCGTTCCTCGCCTATTTTCTCGGTTCGCTTTTGACAGCCCGACTGTCCGGCAAATCGGAGCACGCGATCGGCATGCTCCACGGCGTAACGCTCTGGAGCGTCGGAACGACGCTCATGCTGGTGCTCGGCGCCTGGGGGATCCAGGGGCTGATTCAGACCGGCACCGCCGCGGTGAGCACGGCCGTGTCGGCGGGCACGCGCGTCGGAGCCGCGGGTGCCGAAGCAGGCGACGGCGCCGCCGAGGCTCTGGCCGACTCACCCGTTATGCTGAGCATTCAGGCGCGAATCAAGCGCGAGATCGCCGGCGCTCTGGCCGAGGCACAGCGCTCCGATCGCGTGCAGCCTGCAGCGGCTGAGAAAAGCCCGTCGACCGGGCAAGCCCGCTCCACGGCCGGCACGCCGACAGCGTCACAACAGGAAATCCGTCGAGCGCTCGACGAGATCGACGCAAACACGCTGGTTGCGGCAGCCCAGCCGATCATTGCGGGAGAGCCGGAGCGCGCGAAGGATGTGCTGGCGGTGAACACGAGTCTCAACGAACGTGAAATCGACACTATCGTCGACGGCGTGTCACGCGAGATGACCCAACAGATCGACGAGGCAGAGCAGCAGCTCAATCGCACGGTGGAAACGGCGTCGACCTACGCGCAGGCGGTATCGTGGACCGCATTCATCGCCGGCGCTCTCGGCCTCATTGTGGCCATCGTCGGCGGCTGGCTCGGCGCCCGCTCCGTGCGCAGGCTGTATACGCGGGAGCTGTCCGGACGTACCGCCTGAGTCGTCGCGCATGGATCCGGTGATGCAGGACACCGGCGAAAGCGTCCTGGTCCCCGGTCGGACCTGCTGGCGCATCGAGCCTGCCGATCGCTTCGCCCTTATCATCGATGCGTCCGAATATTTCCGCCAGGCCAAGGCCGCAATGCTGAAGGCCAGATACCGGATCATGCTCATCGGGTGGGACTTCGACGTCAGGATCCAGTTCGAGCCAAAAGAACAAACGCTGGAAGGTCCGAACCGCCTGGGAGCCTTTCTCTCCTGGTTGCCGAAGAACAGGCCCAGCTTGCGGATCTACCTGCTCAAATGGGACCTGGGCGTGCTCCAGTCGCTGGGACGCGGCATGATGCCGATCTTCATCCACAACTGGATGACGAGCGGACGGCTCCGTTTCAAGCTCGACAGCATGCATCCGGCCGGCGCCGCCCATCACCAGAAGATCGTCGTCATCGACGACGCCATGGCGTTTTGCGGCGGCATCGATATGACGGTCGATCGTTGGGACACGCGCGAGCACCTGGACGATCATCCCTGCCGCGTCAAGCCGAATGGCGACCCTCATGGACCCTGGCACGATGCGACGACCGCAATAGACGGCGAGGCTGCGCTCGCCGTGGGGGATCTCGCCCGCGAACGATGGCGGCAGGCAACCGGAGAGAAAATAGAACCCGTGCCGGCGGGGAACGATCCGTGGCCGGATGGGCTTGCCCCGACGATCCGTAACGTCAACCTTGGCATTGCACGCACGCTGCCCGAGCTGGACGACGGGAAAGGGGTGCTTGAGATCGAGGCGCTCTACCTGAAAGCGATCGGCAATGCCCGGCGAACCGTCTATCTGGAGAGCCAGTATTTTGCATCGCGGAAGATTGCAACAGCCCTTGCAGACAGACTGCGGGAACCCGACGGACCGGAAATCGTCCTGGTTCTTCCGCAAAGCGCCGAGGGCTGGCTCGAGCAGCAGGCGATGGACGGCGCCCGTGTGTCACTCTTCCGGATGTTGTGGGGAGCGGATGCAAACAAGCGCTTCGGCGCCTTCTACCCGGTAACGGAGCGTAGCGAGCCGATTTACGTTCACGCAAAAATCATGGTGATTGACGACACGTTGCTACGCGTAGGCTCCTCGAATCTCAATAACCGCTCGATGTGCTTCGATACCGAATGCGATCTTGCGTTTGAAGCTCGGAATGATTCACCCGCTAACGACCACGTGCGAGAGGCCATTGTGGCCGTCCAGAACGACCTTCTGTGTGAACATCTCGGAGTGGAACGCGACGTCTTCCAAAAGGTCCTGGACGACCTTTCAGGGTCGGTGCTGGCCGCAATAGGGAAGCTGCTCGGAACAGGCCGGTCGTTGAAACCGTTCGAAGAGGCCGATGTCGCCGACGACGAAACTGCGCTTGCGGAGAACGAGCTTCTGGATCCGGAGCAACGCTCCGCCACCATGGCAAAACGGCTCGTTTCGAGCTTCCGGGACTTCGCATCCGGGCTCAAGCCGTGGCAGTCCCACTAATTCTGAGGTGCTCGGCGCTCGAATAGCCCGGGTTGACCGCAAGAGAAAGCTGACGCCCACCTGTCGATCGGCGCCGTCCCTGCAAATTTGGTAGCCGGGTCAGGTTTTGTGCTGTACCGAGGATCGCGCACCGTATTCGCATCAAGTAGGAAAGAGGGTCGCAAGGCTATCCGACCTCGGTAACGTCGGAGTCCAGTTTTAAACTGCTGTCGAAATGGGAGGACGTTACACCCAATGAAAGACGGGACCCCCGCAGGAGCGTGGACACGTGCAGCGCGAGAAGACGGAACGGTGTTCGATCCGTGGAAAAGCAGAGCGCTAGTCTAGAACTTCTCCCAAAACCAACAAGTGAGTCATGACGGTGTATGATATGCGTGGAACGGATCCGGGAGCACTTTCCGGAGGAGCACATTGCCGAAGGTCGCCCAGGTCGCAAGCCGACTGTCACGCGCAAGGTGCTCGAAGCAGTGCTGTAGATTCTGAACACCGGGACGCAGTAGCACATGCCACCGCCGTCCTACACGAACTACCGAACGGTGCATCGTCGTTTTCAACAGTGGTGTCGCAAGGAGCTGTCGCGCCGTGTGCTGACCGATCCGGCGAACACACTGGGGGAACAAGGGCAGATCGATGAAGAGGAATGCTTTATCGACGCCGCTTTCTCCTCGGCGAAGGGCGCCGGTGCCGAGAGGGCCGACGGGACGCGGTAAGGACGTGAAAATCATGGTGATTGTGGACGGTCATGGTTTGTCACCGGCGGTCAGCACGCATGCGGCGAATCACCATGAGGCGACCTTGGTGCATTGAGCTTCGACTTCTACATGATTGAAGCAAAGTCTGAGAATCTGATTGGCGATAAAGCCTACGACAATGACCAGCTGGACAAGGAGTTGAAGAAAGAAGGTATTGAGATGATTGCGCCGAACCGGGGCAATGCCCAGGCAATTTCGAGATAGGTTTATTGTTATGAAGCCAAGCCACAAAGTTCTGGGCGGCCGCAGCAGCGTCAGGGTTGCGGTGGTGCAGACTTCGCCCGTGTATCTCGATCGGGAAAAGAGCGTGGAGCGGGCGTGTGTGAAGATCGCCGAGGCGGCGTCACGGGGCGCGGAACTGGTGGCATTCACTGAGGCCTGGGTGTCGGGTTACCCCTATTGGGATGAAGGCTGGGGATCGGACCTCGAGGCCTGGATGGCGACGCGCATCCAGTTCTACGACGGCGCGCTCATCATTCCCAGCGAGGACACGCTCGCCCTTTGCGAAGCGGCAGCCAAAGCCAATATGCACGTGGTGATCGGGTGCAATGAGCTGGATGCGCGGCGCGGCGTTCACACCATCTACAACACGCTGCTGTTCATCGATCGCAGCGGCCGGATCCTCGGACGGCACCGGAAGACGGTTCCCACGTTTGTGGAACGGGCCGTCTGGGGCTGCGGCGATGGCAGCGATCTGATCACTTACGAAACCGATATTGGCCGGATCGGCGGATTGATCTGCGGGGAACACCTGATGCCCCTGATCCGCGCGCGGATGATCGAGCAGGGAGAGGATTTTCACATCTCGGTCTTTCCCGGCGCTTTCGCGCTGCACACCGGGCCCAAGCTGGAGGAGCCGGACCTGGAAGGCCATTTCTTCTGGGGCCACACGATGACACGGGCGCATGCGATGGAAGCCGGAGCCTTCGTCCTGTCCGCCTGCGGCTTCATTACACGCGACGATCTCCCGACGGATTTCCCGCTGCGCGATCGCGTCAACCTGGACTATGCACACGGCGGCAGCCAGATCGTCGCGCCGCTGGGGATTCCGCTGGTTCCACCGACATCGGGAGACACCATCATCTATGCCGATTGCCCGGCAGACATGATCAAGGTGTGGAAGGCAATCATCGACACGGTCGGGCATTACGCCCGTCCGGACATCGTTCGCCTGCAGTACCTGAAATCGGGCGAGGCCTCGCTGGCCGAACGCGCGGCTTATGCCTTGGAGAGTATTTCTGGCGACGAACTGGAGCGATCGGCGGAACGCCACGAGCTGTCCAGGGAACAGCTGGAATCGGCTATCGAAGGGGTTGCGAAGCCCGCCTGATCGGGCCTTACCGCCCCGCGCGCAACATCCCGCTGCGGTCGTGGCAATTGAGGTATTCAAAGAACTGCTCGTCCGCTGCCGCCACCGTCACTTCGTGGTAGAGCTTGAGGCGGGCCGCCGGGCCGAGCGCCTGCAGGTACTTCATCGCCGCACCGAAAATGGCCACGTGCGTTGGGTGCGACTCGGACCAGCGCTCGAGCGCCCGCAGGCTGGTCCACCAACTCATGCCGAAGCTCTTGTCCAGCGGCGCACCGCCGGCGCCCAGCACGCGCATATAGCGGTTCGCATAGCAGCCGATCGCCAGCCCTTCGTCGCGCAGGAAGTCCATGCCCGCGCGCAGCACCGGCTCGACATCCTGCTCGTACATGCGGCGCTCGTCCGCCTCCGTATCGCCCCAGTCCTGGCCGGAACGAATCAGGCACAGGTTGGCCTGCGGCAGTACTCGGCGGCGCGCGCCCTCGGCCACGACCCGCGGCGCTCCCGCGGATGCCAATGCGTCGGTCTGGGACAGCGGGATGCGGTCCCGGGCAGCGCCCCAATACGCGTGCTCCTGCACCGTATCGCTCATGCAGCCGGCCAGCACGGCAACGCCTTCGGGCCGGTCGACGCTGGAAAACAGCGTCTCGTAGCGGTCGACCGCAGGCCGGAGCACTTCGCTGAAATAACCGACGCGCTCACCCGCGCGCGAATCGGCGGTCCAGTCACGGCCATGAACCGCAAACCAGGCATCGAAACGGACCGGTGCATCCCAATACGCTATCGAGATGATATTGGTGAAACCGGCCTCATCAACATACGATGCGCGATCCCAGTGGCCGGGTGAATCGGCAGCGGCAAACGCCGCTTCGATGCGCTGCAGGGCCGCGGCCGCGTCGTGGTGCACTTCGGGAGTCGCCTCGCCGGGGTACTGCAAGCCGAAATATGCCATGACGACGCGCGTGACGGCAGGGTCATGGCGCGCCACGAAGCCGGGATAAGGCGGCACGTAGTCATCCGCGATGCGGCGCGGACGTGTGCGCTCGATGCGCAGCTGCCGGGGAATCGCCGATTCGACGGAACGGGTACCCTTCACCGGGGTTTCCGCGAAGCCGTCTCCGCAGCAGCCGGTGCGCCGGCAGACACGGTCGGCAGGGGCGATTCCTCGGCGCCAGCGCGTTGGATCTCCTTATCCTGGCGGCGTGTCAGCACCACGCGATCACCCGGTGTCTTATCCAGCAGCAAGCGCGTGACGTCGGGCCGCGCGTAGTGTCCGGCCGGGTCGGCAGCGGCCTTTGCCAGCGTGATCATGCTGAGATCGAGATCGCCATACACGATGCCCTCGGCCGTCTCGGCCAGAGGCTCATGCAGCAACCGTCCGTCGGGCGCATAAATCCGCGCAAAGCCCCCGCCTTCCACCAGGAGCTGTTTCTTGATGTCGTCGGTGCACAGCATCTGCACCACGTCCTTCGTGATCACAGCGCAGGGCGCGACCACGAAACACTGGCCTTCGACGGCGTAGATCTGGCTGGCCGCATTGTTGACTTCGGGACCTAATGCATAAGCTGCTCCGCGGTACAGCGCGAAACTCGGCCATGAGGCGACATGGACTTGTTCGTTCTGCGCATACATCGCGTATTTCGACAGCGGCTGGAGGTGCTCCCAGCAGCTCAACGCGCCGACCAGGCCGAGCGGCGTGTCGAACACGCTCAGGTCGCTGCCATCGCCTTCGCCGAACACCGTGCGCTCGACGTGCGTCGGTTTGAGCTTACGGCGCGTCGCGATCGTTTCACCGTCGGCGCCGATGATCCACTGGCCGATATACAGGCTGCCGTGGTCCCTCTCGCTGTGACCCATGACCACCATAATCCGGTGGTCCTTCGCGGCGTTGGCGATGCGCGCTGCCTGCGGCGTGCCGTAGACCAGCGAATTGTCGTGGTAGCGCTGGATGAATTGCATGCCCCAGGCGGGCGAGTCGAGCCAGATGAAAAAGGGGTAGCCGGGCAGCCAGGTTTCCGGAAAGCCGATCAGTTGCGCGCCTTCCCCAGCAGCTTGCCCGATCAGCGCGACGGCTTTGTCGATCGACGCATCGAGGTCAAGGTAAACGGGCGCCGCCTGCACTGCGGCGGCGCGAAAGCGGGGATGCTGCGTCGTCATGACAATTCTTGGCCGCCGCGGAGTCTTATTCGCCGAAGCGGTATTTAAAGCTCAGGCCCCATACCCGCGGCCGGCCCAGGTTCGCCGTCGTCCTTCCCTGGGTCAGGCCGTTCGCAAAGCCCGACACGATGTAGATCTCATCGGTGATGTTCTTGCCGAACACACTTGCTTCCCAGTTGCCCTGCGTACTGACGTACGTCAGGAACGCATCGAACAGGCTGAAGGCGTCCTGCCGCAGCTCCGGGAAGTTCAACGCGTCCTTGTAATGATCGTCGGTGTACGACCAATCAACGCGGGCGATCAGCTCCCCGGCGCTGAAGTTCATCGCGTACTGCACGCCGAGGTTGGTGGACCATTCCGGTGTATTCACCAGCTTCGAATCCAGGGTCAGGGACCGCAGGTCGGTGGTGAAGTTCTCGCTGGGGTCGAGGCGGGTGTAATCGGCGTCGAGATAACCAACGCCAGCCTCGATCAGCCACCGGTCTGCGGGAATCACGGTCATTTCCAGTTCGAAACCTTCGATATCGGCTTCGGCCGCGTTGCGCGTGACCGGCGCGATGCCGTCATTGACCTCGATCTGCAGATCCTCGTAATCCGTATGGAAGACCGCGCCATTGAGCCGCAGCCGGTCGCCTAAGCCCAGCCATTTGAAGCCCAGTTCATAGACGGTGGCCGTTTCCGGTTCGAACGAGGGCACTTCGCTCTTCGGAGGAAACACGCGCTGCACGAAACCGCCCGATTTGAAACCTTCGGAATACGATACATACGTCATCAGCTCTTCGTTCCAGCTATATGCGACGTTCAGATGGGGCGTCCAGTCATCGAACGACCGCTTCACGGTGCCGCGTGGCACCGTCGGGTAACCGGGAGTGAGGCCGCGGATCAGCCCCACGACGTTGCCGTCGGCATCGGAGATCGGCAGGCAGCAGACGCGGGCGCCAGGCGCCGGCTGGTCGGGGAATACCGGCGCGTTGACGAAGCTCAGGAAGCCCTCGTTCAGGTATTTCGGGTCGATCACCGTCTGCAACTGGGCACAGGTAACGACGGTACCGTCAGACAGGGTTTCCGGCCCCTTGGGCAGGTCGAAGCAATCGTCGGGGACGATGAACCGCTTGGTCTCATCGGTGTAGCGGACGCCCGCGGTCAGGGCCAGGCGGTCGGTCGCATCGAAGGTAAACTGCATGAAGCCCGCGGTGCTGTTGTTGTCGATCTCGGCGCCGGACAGGATGTGCACCGGCGTGAACTCCACGTCGTCGAGGTTGAGGCCGTCCTCGGTGAAGTAATACAGGCCTACCAACCAGTTCAGTCGATCGTCGATCGCGACGCCCGAGAGCTGCAGTTCCTGGGTAAACTGATCGACGTCGAAATCGTCGACCAGCTCGCCGATGAGCACTGCGCTGCCGTCGATATCGAAGGCAGTGAACGCTTCGACGTGGCGCAAGCTGGTGATCGACTTGACGGTCGCCACGTCGAAATCGTACTCGAGGGTCAGGTTTGCGCCCCAGGTGTCGGTCTCCGATGTCAGCCCCAGCGTGCTGTAGTTCGCCAGGTTGTCGTTGTGGATGTCGATCACGTCACCCTGGCCGAAGGTGGGTCCGCCGAACAGCGGGTTCGGCACGACGGTGGGCGGGCAAAACGGTGGCGTCATCGGGCTCGGCGGCAGGCAGCCTTGTTCGCCGAACGGGACCGTCGCGAGGATGTTGTACAGGTCGACGAAGCTCGGCGCCGGCAGCGGGGCCGGCGGCGGCACATGATTCGGGCTGGTCGGATCGGCGAGGTTGCCGATAAACGCCAGACTCGCGCCCTCGTAAGTGGCGGTCAGCACGCTCGGCACGCCGCTCTCGTCGGCCGACGACACGTCGAGCGCGAGGTCCGCGGTGAACCTGTCGTTCGGCACGAAGCGGAATGCGAGGCGGGCCGCGTCCTGGTTGATGTTGCCGAGCTCGTCGCCGCTCGGCGTGTTCGGCGCGTCGACGAAACCGTCGCGGTTGTAGGTCGCGGCCGACGCGCGCATGAACAATGTGTCGGTGAAGGGCACGTTGACCGTGCCACGCAAATCGAATTGGTCGTCGGTGCCGACAGTGATCTCGGCATCGCCGTGCAGCGTCTCGTCCGGCTTGCGGGACGTCACATTGATTGCGCCGCCGATCGTGTTCCTCCCAAACAGGGTGCCCTGGGGTCCGCGCAGCACCTCGACGGTCTCGATGTCCACCAGGTCCAGCACGCTGCCGATGGTCTGAGACATGTACACGCCGTCCAGGTAAATGCCCACGCCGGGCTCGGTAGTCAGCGTGAAGTCAACCTGGCCGATGCCACGAATGAACACGGATGCCGACGAGTTGGCGCCGGAAAACGTCGCACCGGTATCGAAGATCAGGTTCGGGGTCGACGAACCAATGCCGCTCAGCCGATCGATGTGCTGGCTTTCCAGCGCGTCGCCGGTAAACGCGGTGATCGAAACCGGAGTGTCTTGTAGGCTTTCCTCGCGCCGCCTCGCCGTCACGACGATCTCTTCCAGCGCCGAGGATTCGGGGGTCGCCTGCTGGGCGTGGGCGGGGATTCCAGCGACGCTGATGGCGATGATCCCGGAAACGATGATGACCGATGCAGATATTCGAAGCAGAAAGGACATATCTCCTCCTCCGATTGCCCGTATTGAATGCTTGCCGAAAGTTGCGCTGCTGCTGGATCTTTCTCTTGTTTTCTTCGGCTCGTAGCGCTTTCTTGTTGTCTGCGTGGCTTTCCGCTGAAAGCTAGCATAACTAACTTTGCAACTGAAGCATTTTGCATTGACACCGGCGACTCAAGGCCGATTTGATGAGAGGGGTACTTGCCCGAATCAGTCAAAAGGTGCTTAATCCTTCCTGTCCGCCGCGTCAGGTGGCACGGAGGGGCGGTCAGCGCCTCGTCTGTCTGGTCGATCCCCTCGTTCATGCAATCCAACAAAGGTTGATCCCTTTATGGGCAAGCGCGTCGCTGTTATTGGCGGTGGGATTTCAGGCATCGCCGCCTCGAACGTACTGCAAAGAAATGGCCACACAGTGACGATCTTCGAAAAGAACGATCGCATCGGCGGGGTGTGGGCCGTGTCCTATCCAGAAGTCCGCCTGCAAAACACCTGGCACCAGTATGCGCTTTCCGATTTTCCCTGGCCCTTCCGGCCGGATTTGCATCCCACCGCGGCGCAGATTTTGCGCTACATGCAGGACGCCATAGCAGCCTTCGAACTCGACCTACGCGTGAGCCACGAGGTCGCCGCGATGCACGAGACGGCCGATGGCTGGGAACTGGACATTCGTCAAGTCGGTGGCCTGGACCATCAGCTCTTCGATTACGTGGTGATCGCGGTGGGTCAGTACACCGAGGGCAAATACTTTCCCGATTTTCCCGAGCGCTCGCAATTTCAAGGGCAGGTGATTACTGAACGCGACGTGAAAGACCTCTCGATCTTTAAAGGCCATCGCGCACTCGTCGTTGGATTCGGCAAAAGCGCTCTCGACATGGCGGTGCTCGCAGTCGATCAGGGCGCAAATGTGCAGCACGTCTTCCGCACGCCGCGCTGGACCCTCCCTCCGAGGATCCTCGGGCTGCACTACACTTATCCGATGTTTGCCCGTTTCGGCTCGGTCATGATGACGAGCTGGGCGCATCCCACCGGCGTGGAGCGTTTTCTTCACAAACAGTTGAAGTTCGTGGTCGAACGTTTCTGGCGGATGCTTCAGGCAGTGTTCCGCCTGCAAATCCTCGCCGAAGGTTACGGCAAGGGGCCAGAAGTCCGCCAGCGCCTCGAAACAGTCATACCCACGCACCCGCTCCAGCTGGACTTCCGTTCGGCAACGGCCCTGGCGCCCGCTGCGTATTACCGCTACGTGGCCGAGGGCAGGATCACCCCGCATCACCGCGAGGTGCTGGGCTTTGACGAGCGGGGCTTGCGCCTTTCCGGCGATCAAAGCCTGGCCGGTGATATCGTGGTGTTGTCGCTGGGCTCAAAGACCCCCACTTTCCCGTTCGTGCCCCCTCCTTACTGTGAGCTGCTCGAAGCGGAAGCCGACGGCGTGCAGCTTTACCGCCACCTGCTTCACCCGCGCATCCCCAATCTGGGCTTCGCCGGATTCAATCACGGTTTCATGCACATCCCCTCGGTTGAACTCGGGGCGATCTGGCTTTGTGCCTATCTGGATGGCTACCTGCAATTGCCCCCTGTCGAGGCCATGGAGGCCAGCATCGAGCAGGTGCGGCGATGGAAACGCGAACACATTCACTTCGAACCTTCGCGTGGGCTCGCAATCAATACCCGTTACCAGCAGTATAACGACATCCTGCTGAAAGACCTGGGTTTGAATCCCTATCGCAAGGGCGCGAACTTCCTCGCGGAATTCTTTGCTCGCTATGGTGGCAAGGATTATCGCAACGTGCTCTCAGAATATCAGAAGCAGGCATCACGCCAGCCGCGCTTCGAACCGCTGCCCCTGGATACCTGAGATATTTGGGGTCAGAGTAAAAGCTCTTCTCGGGCGTGCAGTTGGTTTTTTGTATTGGGGCCGCGTTTGAGAAGGTGCTGGCGCTGGCCGGTCAGGTGCTTGACTTCAAACGCTCATTTTCCCAGCACCAGCCCAATATTCAGCGCATCCCGGATGTGGGCGATCACATCCTCGGCCAGTTCGTGGGTCATCAGTTTCCGATTGGCTGACATCCGTGAGCGCCAATGCATATATCGCGGTTCGCTGGGGCATGGTATGCGTCTGCCGCTCTGGCACGTGGCAAAAACTGAACTACTGGCGTCCCCAGGAATTAGTCGCCACCGATCGTTGTATAGTCTTCCCGCATCAGAAAACTGAAACCGTCAAACTCGAACTCTACGACACCCTCCCAGGCCGGTACCGGTGTGGCACTGCCTCGAAGTACCGACGCCAAGCCCTTTTCGGCTTGCGCGAGCATGGAAGGGTCGCTTTTCGGTGTGTTATGGGCCGGTAAAAGCGCTTTCAGCTGGGGAGCAAGGGCCGCCAACCGGGCCAGGGAAGTTTCATAGGCAGCCAGGTCAGTTTCCGGAAAAAACAGCCAGATCGGACCCTCGTAGAAGGTATCCCCAGTCCACATCAGGCCGGCTGTTACATCAATCAAAGCGATGGAATCGTCAGTGTGGCCGGGTATATTAAGCACTTCAAGATGCCTGCTCCCGAGATCGATAACGTCACCGTCGCTGACCCGGGCTGTAATCGAATAGGGTTTGATGTGGTGACCTTCCTGCGTAACTCCCGCAGGTAAAGCTGTGCACAGCGCTTCGGCTGAGGCCTCCAGCTTAATTTGTTCACTGTCATTGCCTTTGCTGTTTGCAACGGAGAATTCTGTAGAAGGAGACAATATGTCGTTGAACTGGTAATTGCCTCCGATATGATCGAAATGGCTGTGGGAATTCAATACCTGGACGCGCTTATCGGTTAACTGATCGACAAGCGCTCTGATATCGCCAATACCGTTGCCTGTGTCGAACAGCAAGGCTGAATCGCTGCCAATGATCAGGTAGGAAATGACTTCCTGCCATTGAAAGGGTTCGTAAATGGCCCAAACATCCGGTTCTACTTCATACACCTCGAACCACTCCGTACTGACGCTGCTTTTCTCGAAGTTCTTGTAGGCAGAGCGAGGGAGACGTTCACAAAATGTTTCGAGCTCAGCACGTGCGTTGGAGCATCCGAGAATCAGGGCTGCCAGATACAGGCTAAAATACATATTCCGGTTCTCGCAGGATTTGCTTTTGCCAACCATTGACGCGGTTTTCCTCATTTAATTTTGTCCGAAAACGCTCAGTTTCCTATGTCCGGCGACACTACGTTTCCTGCGGGATGGTCTACACTCTTATCAAGCCTCTCGGGGCTCCTGTCGCGGGCTTCCTATTCTCGTGATTGTGGCATCGCCCGTCGTCTCCATCTCCAACAAATTGGGTAAATAACTATGAAAACGCTCAATAATCCACTCCATGCTTGCTCTTTCGGCGCTCTCCTGCTGGGGAGTATCTCGCTGGCGGCGGTGTTTGCACCGACCGACGCCCTTGCCCAGCCCGACTGCGATAGTCTGCCCCCGCACAGTACGCTGCAAAGCACACTGGATAGTATCGTGACCGGCGGGGGCAACGGCGGTTTCGGCAACGACATGTGGGCCACCGTGGTCAATCGCGACGGTCAGGTCTGCGCCGTCGCCTTCTCCGGCGATGACCGGGCCAGCCAGTGGCCAGGCAGCCGCGTGATCGCGGCACAAAAGGCCAATACCGCCAACGCCTTCAGCCTGCCAGGCCTTTACCCGAACGTAGGACTCGGTCGTGCGCTCGCGACCGGCAATCTGTACGGACTGGTGCTCCCCGGCGGCAGCCTCTATGGATTGCAGCACAGCAATCCCGTGGATACAGTGGTCGCTTACGGTAACCAAAGCCACTCCGGCGGCAATCCCGGGCGATACGGCCAGCCGAACGATCCGCTGGTGGGCGATTTTGTCGGCGGCGTCAACGTATTCGGCGGTGGGCTCGCGCTGTACGATGCGAGCGGCCAACTGGTTGGGGCACTAGGCGTCAGCGGCGACACCTCCTGCACCGATCACATCATCGCCTGGAAAGTGCGGGACGCGCTGGAGCTGGACAACATTCCCGGCGGCGTCGGTGATGGCGGCACGACCGATAATCTGATCCTGACGGATCCCGTCACGCCGAATACCTTCGAGCACCCGATCTGTGGCTTCGACGAGGACATCATCATCCCCGCGCTCGCCACCGATTTCCCGATCGGAGTCAACCCGTAAGGGAGTAAGCGATCGGCAAGCGTTTCCGATTTATCCCGGCGGTCTCGAGACCGCCGGGATGCGTTAAGACGCAGGATATCGAAGCAACAATCAACACCGTAGGCCCAGCGCACATTATCTTGATTGCATCTCGGCTCCTTCAGTTTGGCAGGCGTGGTTTGCCGGCCAAATCAGCGACGGTGTAGCGAGTCGGCAATGGTCAAGGCTCGCGGGCGAAACCGCAGCACAACTGGACTTAACCCCCTTGCATGGACAGTTTTCGTCCTTCCGTTTATGCCGCTTTGT
>JBBDXW010000040.1:0-27135 GCA_040902105.1 Woeseia sp. | reverse complement strand
CGATCTGAATCAACCCACTGCGAAATGTCCAAAGATCCAAGTCCGGCACCTAACGCGTTGGGAGTTTCCGTTTGCGCCGTGCGCGCAGGCCCCGGCGCATGCGGATGCGAATGACTCATGATGTCAGTCTGCTTGCCGGCTCTGCACCTCGTCGATCGTATCGAGAGCAAGAGCCGAGTGGGCGTAGGCGCCGCCCGCGCGCATCTCGGCCGCGACCCAGATCGCTTCCATGATTTCCTCGGCGGTCGCCTTGCGGCGCAGCGCTGCTTTCGTATGGCCGCGGATGCAGTAGGGGCATTGGGTAACATGCGCCACGGCAACTGCGATCAGTTCTTTCGTCTTCGCCGGCAGTGCACCGTCGGCGAATACCGCCTTGCTGAAGTTCGTAAAAGCCTCGTGAACGTCCGGTGCAAGCTTCTTGCGCATCGCGGCCAGCTCCGGCGTTGCATGCGGAAACATATCCTTTGACATCGCGCCACTCCTTGAAATTGAAGAAACGAAGCGTCGCTACTCTGCTGACGTAACGCGCCAGATCACGTTGCCGACATCGTCGGCGACCAGAAGCGCGCCTGCGCCGTCGACCGCAACCCCGACCGGGCGGCCGAGAGCTTCGCCGTCATCGTTGACGAAGCCGGTGAGCACGTCCTCCGGCTTCTCGCCGCTGGGGCGGGTGCCGTCGAACGGCACTAAAACGACCCGGTAACCGCTCCACGGTTTGCGATTCCATGAACCATGCTGGCCGACGAACGCGCCGCCCTCGTATCGCGCGGGCAACAAATCTGCTGCATAGAAGGCCAGGCCGAGCGAGGCCGTGTGCGCGCCCAGTGCGTAATCCGGAACGATTGCCTGCGTCACCAGGTCGGGTTCCTGCGGCTCGATCCGCTCATCAACGTGCTGCCCGTAGTAACTGTAGGGCCAGCCGTAGAAGCCGCCGTCCGTGACCGATGTCATGTAGTCCGGTACGAGGTCGCTGCCGATGCCGTCGCGCTCGTTCACGGTCGTCCACAGCGTGCCGCTTTCTGCGTTCCATGCGAGTCCGTTCGGGTTCCGCAGGCCTGAAGCGAAAAGCCGCAAGCTTCCGGCTGCGGGATCCACTTCGAGAATCGCAGCACGATTGACCTCGTTTTCCATGCCGTTCTCGGCGATATTGCTGTTCGAGCCGACGGTCACGTAAAGCAGCGAGCCGTCGCGGCTTGCGATGACGTTCTTGGTCCAGTGGTGGTTGATCGGTCCGGCCGGCAAATCGACGATCGTGACACCGGGGCCGCTGATCCGGGTATCGCCCTCGCTGTAGGAAAAACGGACGAGCGCGTCGGTATTGGCGACGTAAAAATCGTTCTCGACGAGAACCATGCCGAACGGCGAATTGAGATTCTCGAGAAAAACTGAACGCGTTTCCGCTTTGCCGTCGCCATCGGCATCGCGCAACAGCGTGATACGGTTCGCGCTTGGCACGCCGGCGCCCGCACGTTTCATCGTGCGCTTCATGAACCAGCCCATGATACCGGTAGCGTCTTCAGGCCGGGCCGGGGCGTTCGTTTCGGCAACCAGCACATCGCCGTTCGGCAGTACGTAGAGCCAGCGCGGATGATCGAGCGACGTCGCGAAGGACCTTACCGCGAGTCCCGGCGCAGCCGTCGGCGTAATGCCCTCCGGCCAGCCACTTGCCGTTGCAATATTGACGGTGGGTATGAGACTCGGGTTCGGTTCGGGTAACGCGGGGTCCGGACCCATGCCGGCCTCGATCGGCAGAGTCGCCGTCTCGCCGCAGGCGTTGAGCGACAGCAACATGAAGCCTGCGAGTAAAAGTGCGAGTAAAAGTGAAGACCTCTTGCACATCGCGTTTCTCCAGACCGTGCAGAACTCCCCACCTTCCACGCCAAGTATACGCGAACGAGGCGGCGGGACCGTGGTTCGTACTATTGTGACTGCCTGCCCGTGTCAGAATATTGTCCGATAGCCCTTGATTGACGGCAGCAAACGTACGAACCTCCGTCCCGGCTTCATAAAAACTGAAGAGTTAGTGAAAGCATCCGTAATTCGAGACCGGCAGCGACGCCGCAGGACAGTCGGCGTCGTGCTTGGCGTTTTGACCTTCGTCCTGATGTTGTTCTTGCCTGCGCCCGCCGGACTCGACGTGGCCGCCTGGCGCGTTGCGGCGGTTGCAATGACGATGGCGATTCTGTGGATGACCGAAGCCGTACCTCTGGCGGCGACGGCACTTCTGCCCCTCGCGCTTTTCCCGACACTCGGAGTTGCGCCGATCGACGAGGTTGCGGCGCCGTACGCCAACCCGCTGGTCTTTCTGTTCCTCGGGGGCTTCCTGATTGCGCTGTCGATCGAGCGCTGGAACCTGCATCGCAGGATCGCGTTGACGGTCGTCTACCGCGTCGGCGCCCGCGAGGATTTCCAGATCGGCGGTGTCATGCTCGCGACTGCCGCGATCAGCATGTGGGTCAGCAATACCGCAACGACGATCATGATGTTGCCGGTCGCGTTGTCGATTATTTCGCGTGATGCGGACGGCGCGATCGATCCGGCTAAGCGCGAGTTTGCATCCGCGTTACTCTTGTCCGTAGCCTACGGAGCAAGCATCGGCGGCGTTGCGACACTGGTCGGCACGCCGCCCAATGCGTTCTTCGCAGGTTTCATGCTCGAGACTTACGATGTCGAGATCGGCTTCGGCCAGTGGATGCTGATCGGAGTACCGGTGGCCGTCGTGATGCTGGCCTTCAGTTGGCTGTTGCTGACCCGTGTCCTCTATACGATACGCCGCCAGGAACTGACCGGCGCACGCGCGTCCATTCGTGAAGCACTGCGCGAAATGGGCGCATTGTCGAGCGCCGAGAAACGCATCGCCGGCGTGTTCGCCGCTACCGCGGCGTTGTGGATATCGCGGCCGTTGCTGTCGAATCAGTTTCCGGCGTTGCACTTGTCCGATACGAGCATTGCCATTGCCGGCGCGCTGTCGTTGTTCGTAATTCCATCGGGCCGGATGAAAGGTGAGTTCCTGCTGAACTGGGAATATGCCGAGCGGCTTCCCTGGGGAGTGCTGTTACTCTTCGGCGGGGGGCTGACTCTCGCGGCTGCGATCGCCGGCTCCGGCCTGGCCGACTGGATCGGCATGCAGCTGACCGCACTCGGTGCCTGGCCGATCATCATGCTCGTTCTTGTGGTGACGGTGCTGGTGCTGCTGTTTTCCGAACTGGCCAGCAACACGGCGACGGCGGCGACGTTTTTGCCTGTTGCCGCCGCACTGGCCGTGAGCATCGGCGAGGATCCGCTGCGATTGGCGGTGCCCGCAGCGCTGGCGGCGAGCTTCGGCTTCATGCTGCCGGTCGCGACGCCGCCGAATGCGATCGTATTCGGCAGCGGCTTCGTCACTGTGCAGCAGATGCTTCGCGCCGGCATCTGGCTCGATCTGTGCGGTGTCGTGGTGATTGTCGGCAGCGTCTACCTGCTGATGCATACGGTGTTTGCGGTTTAACCCGCATTTCCCGGGAGATGCGCATTTCGTACGGGGCCCTGATGCTGGTCGTGCTGCTTCTGGCTCTCGTCCTGATCTGCACGGTGCCGCCAAGGCTGCGCCGCGCGCGCAGGGCGGATCTACTGGCGAGCTCGTTGCCGAACGTTTACCTGGAGATCCTGAAGCGCAACGTTCCGCTGTATCGAAAGATGCCGGAAGACCTGCAGGCCGAACTTCGTGGGCGCATCAACGTATTCCTGAACGAAAAGGTCTTTGTCGCCTGCGGCGGACTCGAAATCACGGACGAGATCAGGGTTACCATCGCCGGCCACGCCTGCATTCTGATCCTGAATCGCAGCACCGCTTACTTTCCGGGTTTCTCGACCATCCTCGTCTATCCCGACACTTACCTCGTCGATGAGGTCACGTACGACGGCGACGTTGAAGTCGAGGGGCAGGACGCGAGGTCCGGCGAATCGTGGCACCGCGGGCCCGTCGTGCTTTCCTGGCAGGACGTTCTGGCAAGCCTGGCGGAAGACAGTGACGGCTATAACGTCGTCATGCACGAGTTCGCTCACAAACTCGATGAAGAAAACGGCGACGTCGACGGCGTTCCCGCGCTCGCCGACAGCTCACATTATAAAGAGTGGGCGGACGTTCTCAGGCGCGCCTACGAAGCGCCTGCAGGCAGCAGCAATCCGCGCCGTAGCGGCGTGCTGGACGAGTACGCTTTCAGCGCGCCGGAGGAGTTCTTTGCCGTCGCGACCGAAACCTTTTTCGAGAAGTCCGCACAGATGAAAGCGGAGCTTCCGGACCTCTACGAACAACTGCGGCGGTTCTACTGCGTCGACCCCGCAACGTGGACCCTGTAGGAGCCCGCCATTGCGGGCGACCTCCAGAAGGGGACAGTGACCTTTTCCTTGATACGTCAAGGGAACACGTCAAGGGGACAGTGACCTTATTCCGAGGAAAAGGTCACTGTCCCCTTCTGGCGGGCGACCTGTGCGGCCAGGTGTGAACGGAGGTCGCCCGCAATGGCGGGCTCCTGCAGCCAAGCGTTATTGCCGCTCCAGGAGATGCTGCCAGTTCAGAATGGCGTTCCACAGGAAGCGATAGTCGGAGTGATTCAGATCGCGATGCATCGGGTTGAAGTTGTACGCGATCACCCTGCCGTCGCCGGCCGGCAGATCGAGGATGGCTGCGTGGCCTTCAAGGTCATCGGGTTCCTTGATGCCGCCGCTGACCAGAATTTCGGGTTCGTCTTCCGCATCGTTTTCCGCGTCGGCGGATTCCTCTTCCTCGTCCTCGTCACGATCGTCCTTGACGGGCTTCGTGCCCCATTGCAGCACGATGCGGTCGCGATCGGAGCGCCGGATGTCGTACACCGTGTAGCTGCTGCGGAATGCCGAGGTCAGGTCCGGATAGCCGTAGGCAACAGGGTGTTCGGGCTTCAGGAACCTCGTCTGCAGCTCTGAACCCGGCGTAACCGCTTTACCGCCGGCGGGCGAGACGCCGCGGACCAGGCCGCCTTCGAGCGGCAGTGCCGAGCCGTTGCCGAGCGTGATCAGCATGCCGCCTTCGTCGAGATAGCGCTCGAGATTCGCCATGCCGCCCCAGCCGATGCCGCCGGTGATGTCTTCCGATGCGTCGGGCACGCCATGACTGGGAAACTCCGTTGTCCGCGTATACGGCATCGGCCCGAAGCGCTTGTCGATACCGTGAATCTGTCCCTGCAAACTCGAGCCATTGTTGCCGAACAGAATGATGTCGTACTGTTCGAGATCGCCGCCACGGATGTCGTCGTCGCGGATATAGTCATAAGGAATGTTCTGCTGGTCCAGCGTGTAGCGGATCCAGCCTGTCGATTCGGTATCGTCCCAGGTATGCCAGACAGCAACGCGAGGCAACGGCGCCTCGTGGCGCGGCACGTCCGGTACCCTGCGCACGCCCTCGAACGCGAGCGCCAGCTCCGACGCCACTTTCTCCAGCTCCTCGCGCAGTCCGTCCTGCGCCGGCAGAATCCATGAACCCGCAGGGTAGTCCTCGCCGCCCGCCGAGAATTCCTGCTCCGCGATCTCGAGGTCGAAGGCGCCCAGCCGCGCGCGTGCCGCGAGCAATGCTTCCTGGCCGCTGTCTTTCAGCAGAAAGACCGGACCCGAACCGGATACTTCTGCGGATGGCAGATAGTCGCCGGCTACCGCTTCGGTCGCCACGTCGCGAATGTCCTCGTCGGCGACCGCGAGCGCTTCAACCCCGTAGTGCACCGGAAGCGCCCAGGACACGTCGTCGTAAGGGGTGAACTCGGTTTCGGATGGAAATTCCTGCGGCGTCAGGAGATCGACGGCGTAATTCCGATACGGCTGATCGAGCTTGACGATGTACGTGCCTGCAGGAAACCTGCCTTCCTCGACGGAGAATCCGGATTGCGCGCGTCCCACTTCGATGCGATGCTCCGACACGACGCGAACCATTTCGGCAACGCGGCGCGGATCGCCCTGATCGGCCGGGATGACGAACGCATACGGCTCCTCGTTCAGCCCCTTCTGCCAGGAGTTGTAACCCTTGCGATAGAAACCACGCAGCATCTCGGCGGCGTTCTTCGCGCTGTGATCGAGAATCGCGAGGGAGCCCGTCTGCATGTAGTTGGTATTGTTCCTGAGAGACCAGCGAACGTTACGCTCCGGAGGCAGCGGCCGGTACCACTGTTGCGTGGTCACCGCAGTGTCGGCGGCATCTTTCTCCTCACTGAAACGCAGCACGCGATCAAGGGTCTCCGCAGTCGCGTTGCCGAAGGTCTCGTAGCCGCGGCCGATCGCGTTGTGATTTACCGCGACCGAATCGAGGTAATGGTGTCCCCACGCTTCCCCGAAGCCCCAGGTCCAGACCCCCGGCATGCCGAAGGTCGTCATGGCGCGGATTTCCGCAAACGCCATCTCGAACCATTCATCGATGAGAATCGGATCGATATTGGTATTGAAAGGGCCGGTGCCGTTCCAGGTATGCAACAGCGGAATCGACTCGTGCAGGTCGTGGACGACGGTCGGGTGGAAGTCGTAGAACATCCGATGAACCGCGCGCGTGATAGCCAGCGCTTTCTGGTGCGTATCGCGATTGTTGTCGTGAAATACGTAGTGGCCCCAGTACGGCGGCGAACGCGGCGGCAGAGCGTCAATGTCGGTCTTGCCTTTCAGGTAGCGGTAGAACCAGTCGACCGCCTTGTCGCGTCCGTCGGGCTCGGAGACCGGGTTGATCAGCACGACAAGGTTTTCCCTGATGCGCTGAATCATCGGTTGTTCGGAGACGGCGAGCCGGTATGCCATCTCCATCACCATTTCCGGGCTGCCGGTTTCGGTCGAGTGCAGCCCCGCATTGAAGTAATAGATGGGGCGCGCCGTCTGGATGATGCGCTCCGCCTGTTCCGGGCTGGTCTTGCGCGGATCGGCCAGCGCCGCGGTCGCGGCTTGGTACTCCGGCAAGTCGCGGAGACCCTGCTCGTCGGCGATCGCAACGAGGAGAATCTCACGGCCCTCTTCGGTCTCGCCGATCACGGACACTTGCACGCGGTCCGACGCTTCGTCGAGTTCGCGCAGGTATCCGTAAACCTGGCTGGTCCGCGACAGTTCGCCCGCGGCGCCGACGATGTGTCCGAGATATTCCGTAGGCGACGGCACCGTATCCGATTCGGGAACGTACGCGACCCATGGGCTCAGGAATTGCTCTTCGGTCGTAAATTCCGCAATGGCCTCGACGGAGCCGGGCTCCGCGGTGTCAGGCGCATACGGATTTGCAGGGGGTGCCGGTTGCTGGGCGCTCGCAATAGTGACGAAGAAGAATGCGAACAGGAAAGTGGGCAGGACACGATGGTCGGTATGATTAGTCATGGCGCGGCGATTGTATCTGCATCGATTCGGCGCCGCACCCGGCGTTTCATGTTATGCCAGTCCACCGCGCGGACGCCCTGCAAGCTCTCGCGCAAGCTCGGGTGCCGGTTATTTTTGACGACACAGGAGCGCCGCCCGGGGGTATTCCAGTCGCTCAGACACCGCTTCGCGAACTCGCTTTGTGGAACACCCCCGGACGGCACTCCTGCTCGTGCCAGAGATGGACGAATTCGATTTCGGCACAGGTTCGCTAGGAAAAAGAATCGCGCTGTTCCTCGGCGGCGCGTCCGGCCGTGGCTTCGAGGTATGCGTAGCCGAGAACCGCCAGCGCGAACGGCGCAAGGTAATAGACGATACGGAACACCAGTATCGCAGCGAGCAGCCGGCTGTCCGGTGCCTGGTGTCCGAGCAGAGAGAGGAATACCAGTTCGGTAACGCCGAGGCCGCTCGGGATATGGCTCCAGATGCCCGCGAGTGCACTGATCATGAGTACGGGCATGACTGCGAACCAGCTGAACTCATCGCCCAGCAACCAGGTAATGACCGCGCCGATGCTGCCCCAGCTGACGATCGAGAGCGCAACCTGAATGGCTACGACGCCGAGCGTTGGAAGTTGAAACTTACTGCCCTTCAGGCGCACAGACTCTCCACCTTTGATCGCGCACCAGGCGATGTAAGCTGCGGCAAGCAACAGGAGCGCTGCGCCCGTACCACGTATCAGCGATGGGGCGACGCCCCAGCCCGCGGGCAGCTCGGGCGGCTCGTATAGCAGAACGCCGCCGGCAATGAGGACATAACCGGACCAGTTGGTCACGACCGAAAGCCCGATGACCTGGCCGATCGTCATGGCCGAAAGCTTGTAAGGCATGTACAGGCGATAGCGAAAGGCAAGCCCACCGACCAGCGCGCCGAGATTCAGCGAGAAAAAATATCCGGTATAGGAAATGAGCATCGTGCGTGGGATCGTGAGCTTGTGGCCGGTGGCATGCCGGCCGATCAGATCGAAGCTCGCGCAAGCAAGAAAAGCCGGAATCGCCAGCGCGAACGCCGTCGCGACACCGGTCAGATCGAAGGCGCGGAGCGCAGCGAGGACCTCCGGCCAGTTCATCTCACGGACCTTGCCGACAATGAGCACCGTCATCAACGCCAGAAACGTGAGCATCGCGGTGCGCTTGAGGAAGGTCAGCGTCTTTTCACGCATGCAACAGGATTACGCGGTCAAAAACCGGGGCCGTGATCAGGGGAAGGCGTCCGCAGAGATCTTCGAGACTCAAAAAGTCCAGGTCGCCATGAAGTACACGCTGCGTTCAATGAGGTTGCCGCCGCCGAACTCCAGATGCGTATCGTCATTGAGATTCCGTACGGTCAATGAGGTCCGGAGGCGCTCGCGCGGTCGCCAGCCCAGACTCAAGTCGACCGCCGTGCGGCTGGGCACGCCCATGGACGGCAGCCGGTCTACATAGCGTATGCCGGTGTAAAAATCGAGGTCGTGAGGAAGTTCGAGATAGGAGTGCACGGCGAACTGGTTGTGCGGGCTGTTGCCGGCGATGCTCAAAGCGTCGTCGTTCTGGCTGCCCGGTTTAAGCTGAAGGTCGAAATCGATATAAGCGTACTGGAACTGCAGGCGCCAGATTGCGGTCGGTTGCCAGTTTGCGACCAGGGTGCCGCCGTATGACTCGCCTTCCATGAGGTTGTCGAGAGTCGCGGAGAGGAGGAAGTATTCGAGCGGGTCCCCGACAGGGGCGAAGCTTTGCTGTTCCTGGGTCTGAAGGTTGTTGTAATCATTGTGGTAGAGCGCCAGGTCCAGCGACAGATTATCGTCGAACTGGACCCTGTACCCAAGTTCGGCGGCGATCACTTCCTCCGACTGGTAGTCCTCGCGACCGAATACGTTCACGTACAGTGGAACGCCCAGGGCCGGGACGCTGACCGGCGCCGTCAGGCGCAGATCCGTATTGAGGCGCGCCGGAATGCGCACCGCGCGTGAGACAGCCGCCCAGAGCGTTTGACGATCGTCGACCGGCCAGGTCAGACGGACGTTGGGCTGGAATTCATAGTCCGTATAATCGTTATGTTCGAGCTTTACTCCAAGGGTCAGGAACGCGCTGTTGGCCCAGAGGCTGATTTCATCCTGAAAAAACAGGCTGAAGGTCTGATCGGTCCGCTCGTCAGGTGTGAAGGTCGCGAACAAGGTATTGTCGAGGTGATCGCTGGTAGAGCGAAAGCCGGCGCCCCACACAATGTTGTGGCGAGTACCGGCAGTCATCTGATGCTGGAAGTCGATGTCCAGGGTGTCGCGCTTTTCATTGAAGGAACCAGGGATATCCCGGGTCGTATGGTCGAAAAATGCCTGCAGCTGGATGTTCGATTCGTCCGTCAGTTGCCGCTCCCAGCGCGCGAGCAGATTAAGACCGGAAATGTCGACCTGCCCGGGCATGTCCGGACCGGGCAGGGTTCCGAGCGTGAAGTCGCCGCGCAACAGGTCGGAGAGTTCTGCATCGTAAACATCGCCCTGCAGCGTAATGCGCTCGTCCCGGGCGCGTTCCCAGTCCATGCGAAAGCCGCCTTGCGTCCTCCGCCAGGCGTCGAAGCCGTCCCCTCCCGTCGGCGACTCCGAGGCATCGTGGTCCGAGTGCTTCAAATAGGCTCTTGCGGCGATGTTTTCCGTGACCTGCCAGCCGTGTCGCAGGCCGACGGCGCCCTGATGCTCGTTTCCGGCGCCGAGCTCGGCCAGCGACCCCTGCGTCTGCCAGGCAGTGCGGGTAATTATGTTGATGACGCCGTTTACGGCATTCGCGCCCCAAAGCGTGCCGCCGGGACCGGATATAACCTCGATTCGCTCGATATCCTGCAGCAAGGTGTCCTGGGCATCCCAGAAAACGCCCGCGAAAAGCGGGGAGTAGGTGCTGCGACCGTCGATCAATACGAGCAGCTTGTTGGACAGATCACTGTTGAAGCCGCGGATCGAGATCGTCCAGGAATGCGCGCCGTTTCGGGCGACCTCCACACCCGGCGCCAGCCGCAGTATTTCCGGAATACTGGTGAATCCCGAGCGACGGATGTCTTCCGCCGTTATAACGAAGATCGAACTTGATGCCGTCCAGACAGGTTCGCTCTTCCGGGACACCGAGGTGACGCGTAATTCACCCAGCTCTTCAATGCTTCGCTCGAAAAGATCCAGAGCAGCGTAGACTCCGGACGGATAGATTGGAACCAGCAGGCTCAAGCACGATGCGACGACTTTCGCGGCCCGCCGGCGGCGACGCGGGTTTCCCCCTGATTCGATATTTTCAGCCACACATCGGCGCGATTCCACAGCAATGAGCGGCGTTGACAAAAGAGAATCCGGTGTCCAGGAAGGTTAGTACAAAATGCGAAACGTTTAAGGTTGGGCCGGCGGCCAGGTTACATTAGTATCGCGAAACGCGACGTAAAGTACAGCCCGAATAAAATGAGAAAAGGGATAACCGGCTCCGTTCGACGCAAGGTGATGGTGATTATTCTGATCGCCACGTTCGCCGCGCTGCTGGTATCCGTCCTCGCGTTATTGAGCTACGAGGTGCGTGCGTATCGCGACTTTCTCGTTAACGACCTGACGACCCAGGCCGACATACTGGCGGTCAATTCCGCGCCGGCCCTCGCCTTTAAGGATCCTGATGCCGCCGAGGCAAACCTGGCATTGCTTGCGAACCGGTCCGGAATCGTCGCGGGCGCAATCTATACTCTGGATGGAAAATTATTCTCGACCTACCGGCGGACCGGCAGCGAGGTGCGGTTTCCCTCGAGTGTGCGGCCTCGCGGCCCGCGGATCGCCGGAGACGAACTGACTGTTTTCCATCCGGTCGTGCAGAACAACGAGTTGCTCGGGACGGTTTACCTGCAGGCGAACTACGAGCTTGCCGGTCGAATTCGCGATTACCTGCTGATTCTGGGCGGCATCATGGCGATCAGTCTGCTCGTGGCGGCGCTGCTCTCCCTCTGGCTGCAGGGAAGCGTTACCGGCCCGATTCTCGCGGTGACGAACGTGGCGCAAAAGATCGTCCGGGATCGCGATTTCATGTTGCGTGCGCCGCGAACGACCAACGATGAAATCGGTACGCTGGTTGATGCATTCAACGCCATGCTCGCGGAAGTAAGCCAGCGCCAGCAGGACCTCGAAGAATCCAACCAGAAACTGCAACTGGAAACGGATGAGCGAAGAAATGCCGAGACCGCTTTGCGCCTGGCGGACAGACGCAAGGATGAATTCCTGGCCACGCTGGCTCACGAACTGAGAAATCCGCTCGCTCCGATGGTGAACGCGCTGGCCCTGATGCAGTTGCGGGATACGCCGCCCGGCACCATCCGGAGCGCGCAGGCGATCATCGAGCGGCAACTGAGCCACATGATCCGCCTGGTAGAAGACCTGCTGGACGTGTCGCGGATCTCGCGCGGCAAACTCGCCGTACGCAAGGAACCGATCGAGTTTGCCAGCGTCATGAAGAGCGCAGTGGATACCGTTCGACCTATGCTGGCAACAAAAGACCAGTCACTCGCCGTCAGCCTTCCGCCGCAACCGGTTTACCTGCAGGCCGACTCGGTCAGGCTGTCACAGGTGTTCTCGAACCTGCTGAACAATGCGTCGAAGTATACGGCGCCGGGTGGACGGATTTCCCTGACGGCAGAGATCGACGACGACGCCGCCCGGGTCACGATCTCCGACAGCGGCAAAGGCATTTCGCCCGGCGCGCTGCCGGGAATTTTCGACATGTTCGTGCAGGACGAAAGCGCGGACCTGCGGGGCCAGCCGGGACTCGGCGTGGGTCTCGCGCTTGCGAAACGCCTCATCGAACTTCACGGTGGATCAATCGATGCGGAAAGCGGCGGACCCGGCCAGGGCAGCACCTTTACGGTACGAATGCAGGTCGAGACGGCGCCGGCCGTAGCCCCTCAGAGAGAATCCGCAAAGGCGAATTCGGGCGACTGCCGGCGTTACCGCATCCTGCTGGTCGACGACAACGTCGATTTCGCAACGAGTCTCTGCGTGCTGCTGGAGAAACTCGGGCACAACGTCAGGGTCACGCACGATGCTCCCGAGGCGCTTGCGGCGGCGTCCGGCTTTCAGCCAGACTTTGCATTCCTCGACATCGGCTTGCCGACCATGGATGGATATGAGCTTGCGCGCAGATTGCTCAACCGGTCGACCAGTGCCCTCCGTCTGGTCGCGATCAGCGGCTGGGGCCAGCAGGAGGATCGCCGACTCGCCAGGGAAGCGGGATTCGACTGGTACCTGGTGAAGCCGGTCGACCTTGGCAGCATCCGCTCGATACTCGAATCGCAGCCGCCGCATCAGCGGCCAGTGGCGCCCGGAGCACGGGTGTGAACAACTGCATCCGCAATGTGCTGGTCGTGCTGATGCTCTGCTGGCCTGCGGCGCAGCTCTGTGCGCAGGAAGCCGTGTACCACGACGAGGAGGTCAAGGCTGCGTTCCTTTACCACTTTGCGACCTTCGTGCAATGGCCCGAAACCACGCAAGCGGGCGAAGTCTTTACGATTGCAGTTCTCGGCGCCGACGAAATCGCCGCGGAACTGGAAGAATTTTTGCCGGGGCGCGCCATACAGGGGCGCCCGATGGACGTGCGGAGATTGCGTTCTATCGAGGAGCTGGACGAGGAACGGGACGATGCTTCCGTTCTGTTTATCGGCGGTGCACTGAATTCCGATCTGCCGCAATTGATCGGGACCGTAGGCGGTCGTCCCATGCTCGTCGTCACCGATGCGCCGGGTGCGCTGAGGGACGGTGCGATGATCAACTTTCAGGTCGTGGACCGGCGGGTCCGCTTCGAGATATCCCTGCCGGCCGCCGAACGCGCCGGACTTCAGCTCTCGTCGCGCTTGCTCTCCGCCGCGATGTCCGTCGACACGACCAGTGCTGTCGCGAAACCTCCACGCACCGTCCTCGCTTCGGCGGGACCCCTCCGTCGGCATCGATAACGCATTACTTACGAATTGCAATTCAGGGGTTGACCTTGCGTGCGATGCAAGTTTTACTTCGGCGCTGTCATATTTACCGGCGATCGGACAGATGCGGGGGCGCAGCGCGTCTCTTTCTCGAGCGAACGAACTCAAAGCGGACTGCGCGGGATCGGCGCGATCTTCAAACTGGTTTCCATTCAAACAGGTTCTCGCCCGGCAGAGTCCGGTGAGAAGAGGTCGACTCATATAAAAGAACTCGCCGTACGGAGTTCCTGTGCGACAGCAAGACCCCGGAACTCATCCCGATGCGCGTGCCCGCCTGGGCGGTTTTCGGCACGTCGCAGCAGGGCGGCGGCGCCCGGCAACGGGGACAAATCCCGGATGTTTCGGTCACATGCCAAACTGTGATCCGCAACACTTATAAAGCATGGCCGTTCTGGAACGATTGGAACAGCTGAAAATGCGATGGGGGGACAAGAATGCGGTTTATCATCGGCCTGCTGTTGGCGCTGGCCTGGCTGCCGTCGGGCGGTGCAACCGATCGTACCGCCTACCTGGCCGCGGTCGCCGGCGTGCCGATCCACGTCTTCGATCTGCAGGCGGCCGACGTATCGCAGCACTTCCGGACATTCCTCTCGGAAGTGCCCATGACCAACAATCGGCCACTTCCGGCAGCTCTCGTCGACGACACGGTCGCCTCGCTGTCGTTTGTGAAAGCCGTTACGGCTGTCGATGAGCCTTCGTATTTTGTCGCGGCCTACATCCAGAAAACCCCGCTTGTAGCCCTGGCCCAGGCGGATCGCGCACGCTACCTGCTGCGCTATGGCGAAGAGGTGTATCCGCAGCAGATATGCCCGGTTTTTCTCAGCCGTGCGAATGCGAGTGTGCCGCGGCTGCTGAGCACGGCCGTCAGCCTCCCGGATGTGTACTTCGAGGACGTAGCAGGCAGCGCGGAGAATTTCGACCGCCTGTTTGCGCTGACGGAAGCCTCGCATTGCGGGTTCATTGCGCGAGAACTTGCGAATCCGACGGTGGTCCCGCGCGGGCTCAGTCAAAGCGAGATACGCACAGTTCTTGAAGCGCTCGGAGATTTCGAGGCAACCACCGTGTTTCGCTCGTCAACAGGCGACTATCGCGGCGCTGACGAGGCGGACGTACTGTTTGCCGGAAGGCTTCTTGCGATGTTTCTCCTGGAGAGAGAGAACCCGTACACGCCGATACCCGGACTGTTGCACGAGTACGAACGTATCGGCGTCGATGCGGCACATCGGCAAATGGACAGGATCACCGCTTCGGTTCGGCTTGCCAGAGGCGCGGTACGCGAGGCGCTGGGGGTGCATAGTGCATACGGCAACGCGCTGCTGCCGCTCGAGGCCGTGACCGCGCGACTGATAGCAGCGCATGCCAGCGGCGAACTCGCAGTCGATGATGCGTTGGCCGGTGAATTGATCGCGGCGCTTGGACCGGCGATCCAGCTGATCCAGGGTGACCGGACATCCGGACCCGGTTTGCGGGGAGCGTCAGCGGGCGGCAACGGCGCCGAGCGGCTGGTAACACTGACCGGCGCGAGTATCCTCAACTAGTGTACCCCGTCGTAAATAATCGACGAGAATGGTCGATTATTTGCGACGGGGTGCACTAGTACACCCGCCGCGCAACTTCGGGCGGATATTAACTTTGACGACGCCGGAGCGCCGTCCGGGGGTGTTCCACGTGCTCAGACACGGGAAACTCGCTCGTGGAACACCCCCGAACGGCACTCCTGCTGTGCCCGGACGAGCGAAAACACGAAAGCACCGTTGGCGAAATGGCATTCGCTGCAAAATCTACACGCCTCGCCCGGCAATAGTTGCCGCACGCCACTCCGGATACTGCCGAGCGCGCATTCGGCCGCTGGGTCCGCAATCCGACCGGGGCCAGGGCCCCGCGCGGGCTGCCTAACACGTCATTGGCACGACCCTTGCAATCGAACCCGTTACAGGTGCGTCGCACCCACCCAAATTGGAGGAACGATGAAAAAGATAACGGCAATCATGGCAGGACTGGCCCTGACCGGCAGCCCGGCGTTCGCCGCGCAGGAACAGGAAACGCAGGAATACGATCCCGACCGGGACATAGCGACTGAAACCGAGCGCGATCACGGCACCAGCACGGAAGTGCCCACCGAGGAGTCTGCGGCGGTCCAGAGCGAGTACGGTACCGAGCCCGAGACGACGCCAGAGAGCGATACGGGTACGGACCCGTATGGCACGCAGGAGACCCAGTCGCAGAGTGACACCGCCGAGGATGCTTATGGCACGGAAAGCGAAACCGATCCTATGGAGGAGACCGATCCCCAGACCGCGTCGACCCACGGCGAGGAAATGGGCACGGATTTGTCCGCGATGACCTCGGAGGAGCTCAACGGCAAATCAGTGATAACGACGGAGGGTGACGAAATCGGCGCGATTGACGAAACCGGCTACAGCTCTACGCATCAGGAACGGGTCGCTACCGTTGAGGTAGGCGGATTCCTTGGCGTCGGAGAGAAGCGCATTGCCATACCGTTGTCCGAGCTCTCCATGGGCGACGATGACACTGTGCAGACGTCGCTGACGAGGGAGTCGATCGAAGCGCAGGAGGCATTCGACGAAGCAGGCTTCACCATCGACGAATAAGCGAAATCCCCCAGGGCGGCCCGGAACAGCGGGCCGGCCCCGACCCTGCAGCTCGTCACGAAAGCGCGAGCTGCAGGGTTTTTTTTGCCCGGGTGGGGCCTTTGGGGCCTTGACGCCCACCCTGCGGAGTTCAGGTGCGATTCCTCCGGCCGAGGGCCTCCTCCGCCGAGCAGTCTGCGGCCCGCGAGGTTCGCTGGCACGATCATTGCAAGAAAATTCATTGCGAGAGCATCCGGACACACTGTGCCGCGGCAATAATGGCAAGGGGAACATTCTCATGACCGATGTGCGAGCAACGACCGGGCCGCAGGAACGAGCGCAACCGGACCTCGAAAGCCGGACGGAGCGGAAGCACGAAGCGGCGCGCGATGCGACCGACGCCGGCAAGGACGAACCGGCAGCCGGGAGCGAACGTGCGGCCGCGGGGGTCGACGACCTTGCCGATGCGGTCGATACCGCGGCCTGCCGATTGAGTCAACTTGAACATCAGGGCCTCGCCGACTATACGCATCAACTGGCGTCGTACCTGAGTGACATGTCCGGAAAGTTACGCGAGACAAACGTCGACGAGCTTGCAGTCGATGTACGAAGAATCGCGCAACGCAATCCTGCTCTGTTCCTGTTGGGCAGCGTTGCCGTGGGGCTCGGGCTTTCTTACTTTGCAAAAGCGTCGCGCGACAGGGAAGGCGTCGATGAGACCGGGGACGACACGGCAGGTCGAGGATGCGGCGAAAACGGCGCAGCTACGTCTGGCTCCGCTCAAGCGGGCACGGACGACGGGAAAAGCGCTTCTGGTTTGCCGTATTCAGGCGCGCGGCATTGAAGCCTGCGCGTTGAATTTGAGCGAGTCAGCGAGGAAGCCGCGCAGAACAAGCTGCACAAGGAAGGCTGCTTAGGGAAAACTCTGCGGCGGGTGCACGAAGGCACAAATCGAGTATCGATTGAACATAATGGCTCTGAAAACAAGGAGTTGTTAAAACTTACATTTCATTCCGGGCGATGCGTCGAGGTACAATCTTGCAGAAAGCACCGTCCGCGCAACATTTTGTTGATGGCACCTCGAGTCAGTGAACGGAGACGCTCAAAAGTACGATGCGATAGATTGGAGTCAGGTAGTGGATTACCCCCGGCTCGCCCATCAATGGCGAACACATTCGGTCGAACCCGCGGAAAGCACGGTCAATCTTTCCGGCGGGGGCCTTTCGCAGGCGGCAGCCTTCCGGAATTTCAACGAACAGACCGAATCCCGGGCCGAGCTCGCAAAAAAGCGCAGGCCGGATCCAGAGTCGACGGAGGAGATACTGGCCGCCAACGGTGCTTCGACGGAAGCCGCCAGCAAGTCCACCCGGGCGTCCAACGGGGTATCCGGCCAAGCGTCGCCTGCGGAGCGCATTACCGGCACTAATGGTGACGGTGCACCGGGCGCGAACGGGCACGCGGCGATGTCTGAAATAACGCACCCGATCACGCTGAATCGATCAACCCGGCGCGGCGAACCGGAAGTGCACTTTCAACTGGCCGACACTGATGAGAATTCCGCGGAGCTTGTCGAGCTGGTCGCGCAGCCGGAGCCGCAACGTACGTCAGTATCGTCCGGCGAAATCCTCGCCGGTCGCTACGTTGTCGTCGAAAAAGTCAGCCATTGTGGAATGGGCCTGGTTTACAAGGCGCTCGACCGGCGCCGCGAGAAGGCCGGATCCACGATCCCCTGGGTTGCACTGAAATTTCCCAGGCCGGCCGGCGGAGACTTGTCGGCAACATCGTCTTACTTGCGCCAGGAATTCCTCAAGCTGTCACAACTCAACCATCCAAATGTCGTAAGCGTGTTCGACTTTGATAGCGACGGTGGCCTGGACTTCATCGTGATGGAATGGCTGGAAGGCGAGACGCTGGCCAGTTTGCTGATGCAGATTACCAGCAAACGCATTGCGCTCGACAAAGCGGGCGACATTGTTCGCAGCGTCGGCAATGCCCTCGCACATGCTCACGGTGTTGGAATCGTACATGGTGACGTAAAACCGTCGAATATTTTTCTCACCGATAATCGCACCGTAAAACTGCTTGATTTCGGGTCATCGGGCCAGGCCACTGCGGACGGCGGGATCGAACCCAACTGGGCGACTCGAGCGTACGCAAGTTGTGAGGTGCTGCGGGGAGACGCGCCGCGGCCGAACGACGACGTGTTCGCGCTTGGCGTAACGGCCTATTGCTTGTTGTCCGGCGGGCGTCCATTTGGAGATCTCGACGCAGCCGAGGCGAAAGAGCAGGGCATTACGCCGAGCCCGTTGCCGTTAGACGCGCAGGAGAGCTGGGCTGCAGTGCAGCGCGCCCTGACCTTCGATGCAGCGGAACGACCGGCAAACGCGCATGAGTTCCTGCTGGACTTTACCGACCCTCCCCTCGAAATCGACCGCGCCAATCCTCAGGGGCGGACCCAGCTCGAGCACATTGCATACGGTGCGGTAGCCGTCGCCTTGCTGATCGCGCTCGTCGCATGGACGGTAGGGTCTGTCGGGGGCGGGCCTCCGGCTGCCGAACAGATCGCACTCGACAATGCGGAAAGCGCGATGGCCGCCGGGCGGCTGGTCGAACCGGGTGACGAAAGTGCGTTTGCATATTACTCGGCCGTCCTGGCGGCGGCGCCAGAGAATGACGAGGCGCTCGACGGACTGAAACGCATAACGGAGGAATACCTGACGCGGGCGAGGGACGCGCTTGCAGCAGACGATCTCGACGCCGCCGCGGCTCACCTGGCCGTTGCAAAACAGGTCGGACCCGAGCATTACGGCATCGCAGTTACCGAAGACCTGATCGCCAGGTACGGGAAGGACCTGCTGGCCGACGCCCGGCAGACGGCCGGACGTGATCTCGGCCACGCGGAGGTACTGTTGGCGCGGGCAGCGACGTTTGTACCGGCTGAAGATCCGACGCTTGCGAATGTTCGCGACGAACTCGCACGGTACAGAATCGACGAACAGGTCGAGTCGCTGCTGCAGGGGATGGACGAGCGAATCCTGGCGGAGCGACTCATTGTTCCACAGGGCGATAGCGCGCTCGACCTGCTGGACCGGGCCCGGGAACTTGCGCCTGATGATCGGCAGATAGGGCTTGCCGCAGACCGGATTGCGACTGCGCTGTTATTTCAGTCAATGTTTGCCATATCGAACGGCACCCTCGACGAGGCGCAGACGTATATCGATGCGGCGAAAGCGCTGAACGTAAAGCACCTGGCGCTGGCGCGTGCCCAATATGAACTGGCCAAAGCCCGCCACGATGCGGTGCGAACACGCGGTACCGCCGGCGAATAAGCGCCGTTCGATCCTTACGCCACGTTCATGTCCAGGGCGGGCCGCGTCGGTTCAACCCAGCTGATGACTTCCCAGGTACCGTCCGAATCCCGGCAGGCCGTACGTTCCTGTACGTCCGAACCACGTTCCGTTTCGACCTGAAAATCAAACTCGCGGCACGGCCGTCCGTCACTCTCGTAGGTGTCGGTGGGGGTGACGTGGAATTCGTTGCCGGTATCCGGGTTTTCCCAGGCGGCGGTTTCGCCGGTGCGGTTGTTTTCAAGTGCGAATCCGGCCTGCTGCAGATCGTCATCTTCCATCCGCGCACCGATACGCTCTCCGACCATGCTGCCGATCAGGGCGCCGGCGATCATCGCAACCGTCTGCCCGCTGCCTTCACCGATCTGACTGCCGGCGGCCGCTCCGGCCACGCCGCCCAGGATCTGTCCGGCGTCCGACTTGTCGATGCTGTCACGCTGGTCTGCGCAACCGCAGGCCAGTACGGCGGCCGCCAGCACACCCAGCGGCCCATTGAACGTTCTACAAAATCGCTCACTCATCATGATCTTCACTCCAGTAGGACTCCCTGTCTGAGAATGCAAGTCCCATGCCAGCAGGCTGAGAGCGATCGGCGTAAGCCATTGTTTTATCAAGCCGAAGGCTCAATCGGGGACACCCATCAAAAGCACTCGATGGATGTCCTCAAAGGCTCTCAAAGGCTTTGGTGGATGTCCTCATTTCGGGCGCCCCAACAGAAAAGGGCCCCGTCCCTGGGGCCCTTTTCCTGTCGCTTAACTCTTCGGTTTACTCGGCTTCTTCCATTTCACCCTCGAGGGCATCGAACTCGGACGGGGTCAGATAGCCGTCCTGGTTCGCGTCAGCCGTGGCGAACGCTGCTACCAGTTCCGCGTCGGCAGACGCTTCGGACTGGGTGATAACGCCGTCCTGGTTCTGGTCGAGGTCATTGAAAGCCGTCTTCTCTTTCTCGCCCTCGCCGGCGAAGGCGATTCCGCTCGCCAGCGCCATGGCGCCTACGATTGCTACAATCTTCTTCATGCTCATTCTCCTTACAGTTAACGAAACTCTCGCGACGTCGGCCTTTACGGCCGCTCGGTGGGGTTAGTGCAATTGCCATGCCAGCGGTCGCTGGCTGCCGTCGTGCGTACGCCGCAATGCATTTTCAACCCGTTGCGGCGGCCACATACCGTTGGCGAACAATGCATTACATCGGCAATGTGCAACAGGAATTGCCGCGACCGCGAGCGTCGTTAAACAGAGACAGCATTGCAGTGCGTCGATGTAGAATCTGCAAAAGCAGGGAATTTGTGCCGCTGCCCGGGTACAAGCAGCGCAACTGCGCAAGCTGCGAACTCAATGCCGCGCGTGGCGATCCGGCCCGTCGGGATCTTCTGCTGCAGGGCGCAACTGCTCCGCGGCGTCGCTTCCCGGATCGAGTTCGCCGATCCGGTTGCCGGCCCGGCTCGCTTTCAGCGCAGCCGCCCGGCCGTTGGAGTAGCGGATCAGCGACCATATGCAATAGCCGGCAAATGCGGCGGTCAATGCCGTTGTCACCGGATGTTGCCTGACCGCCCGGCCGGTGTCGACCGCGAGTGTCGAGGCACGCTCGAACGGGATCCGTTCCGCGACGTTGTCGGCGGTGCGTTTGAGCGTTCGCCCGGCCCGGCGCACCGGGTTTGGATATTTCCCCGTGTCCGGCAGCCCTTCCAGGCGGTCGGATAGATCGCGCAAAGCAGACTCCACGTTGTGGATCACTGCGTCAAACTGCTTCTTTACGTCTGCCTGTCTCATGAAAGCTCCCGATGTGGTTCAGGGCGCCGATGCGGCCGGCGCCCTTGTGAGTTTATTCCATGCAAATCCCTTGCCATCTCCGCACGCCTTTGAGCGCCCTGATTCAGGGGGCGCGTAATGTCTCGACCTGTAGGAATTGCAGCGCGCATTGAAAAACTGCCCGGCAACGACCAGCGTCTTCGTCGAACCCCGCGAGATGCCATCACATCCCGGTCGCGTGATTGGACGACGGCTGCCGGATGCAGTGACAATACGGCTTTTGCCTCGTCCGCGAGAAGCAGGTTCGTCCACCCGTAGCAGCACCGCGACGGGTCGCGGCGCTTTGATGGGGCGCACAGGGGAGAGCCAAGTGGTTGACGCTCGTCCATTAATACCCGTTCCAGGATGGCGCCAGCGGGTTCTGCGTCAACCCGTCATCGCGTCGGTGTTGTACGACTGCGGCTACCCGGCATTTGCAACCTCGGTGCTGGCGGGATTCTTCCCGCTTTTCTTCACCCAGCTGCAGCCATGAATGCACCACCGCGTGACGCTGCGGACGGCGTGCTCGAGGAAGGCCGTTCCGTCTGGAGAATCGCGCACGCAGACCGGGTAGCGGTACTGATCGATGCGGCGGATTACTTTGCTGCGTTACGTTCTGTGATGGCCGCGGCACGAAAATCCATCGTCGTGCTGGGATGGGACATCGACAGCCGGACGCCGCTGGTTGGCCGCTCCGGCAAGGCCGAGGACGGCGCTCCGGCGGCTTTCATGCCGTTCCTGGAGGCGCTGGTGGCGAAGCGCCCACAGCTGGACGTGCGCCTCCTGTTATGGGACTACACCTTGCTGTATGCGCTGGATCGCGAGCCGCTGCCTTCGATTAATCTGAAATGGCGGACCCCGCCGCAGGTCAGCGTGTGCCTGGACAACTGCCTGCCCCTCGGCGCCTGCCATCATCAGAAGCTCGTCGTCATTGACGGCACGCTGGCATTCTGCGGAGGCCTCGACCTGACCATCCGGCGATGGGATACCGCGGAACACCGTCCGGAGCATCCCGCGCGGGTTGACCCTGATGACAAGCCGTACCCGCCGTTTCACGACATACAGATTCTCGTCGACGGCGATGCGGCGAAGCGCCTTGCCGAAATCAGCATGCAACGGTGGAAGGAGGCCACCGGAGAAGAAGCTGCAGTCGCCGGGAACGCGCTTGCCTGGCCGGAAGATGTCGTCCCCGATTGCGAGGACGTCGACGTAGGCATCGCACGAACGTTGCCCGAAACCGGCGATCGCGCCGGCGTCGGCGAAGTGGTGGAACTCTACCGCGCATCCATTCGCGCGGCGCGCCGCTACATTTACATCGAAAACCAGTACCTGACGTCCGACGAAATAGCGGAGGCGCTGGTCGGCCGCATGCAGGAAGTGCCGGAGCTCGAACTGTTGGTGATTACGCCGAACGCCCCGGAAGGCTGGCTGGAAAAAAGGACGATGGGCGCCGGGCAACAACGCGTAATGCAAAAGCTCTCACGCGAGAGTTTCAACGGCCGGGTCAGGTTTCTTTATCCGTGGGTTGGCTCCGGCAAGGCGGTCGCCGTGATGGTGCACGCGAAGTTGATGATCATCGACGACTCGCTCCTGCGCGTGGGATCTTCGAATCTCAACAATCGCTCGATGGGTGTCGACACCGAATGCGACCTGATGGTGCTGGCTTCGTCGGATGCGCACCGTCAGGGAATTCGCGGCGTGTTGCATCGCCTGCTGGGCGAGCATCTCGGAGTTGACGCGGAAGCGATCGCGGAAAGATTGCAGGATACCGGTTCGATCATCGAACTGACCGAATCGCAGAGCAGCAGCGACAGGGGTCTCGCGCCGCTGAAGAAGGACACGCAGTACCAGGGGCTGGTGGAAACCCTGAACCTGGTCGCCGATCCCGAAGAGCCACTGCGCCCGGCGGAATTCATGGGCGACATGTTTGGTGCCGATCGCACCCACCGGTTCGCATTCAGCCGGGTACTGCGCCTCGCGGCGGTCGCCGCCGCGCTTCTTGCGCTGCTGCTTGTGTGGTCGTATACGCCGCTTGCGGAACTGGCGGATCCGGAAGCACTTGCGTCCGCACTGATGAGCGTGCGCGAGGAGTGGTGGATCTACCCGGCCATTCTCGCCGCCTACGTACTCGGCGGCATGCTCCTCTTTCCCGTCACCGTGCTGATTGCCGTTACCGGCATGCTCCTCGGTCCGTGGTCGGGGTGGCTCTGCGCGATCGCCGGCTCGATGGCGAGCGCCTGGGTGGGATACGCTGCCGGCCTCTGGTTAGGCGGCAGTTCGATCCGGCACCTGTCAGGGCGCGCCTTCGGCGCGGTCTCCCGGGCGCTCAGGAAGCGGGGCGTCGTCGCTGTCGCTGCCTTGCGCATGGTGCCGGTCGCGCCCTTTACGGTGATCAACCTGACCATGGGCGCAGCCGGCGTCGGCTCGCGGATTTATCTCACGGGCACGCTGCTCGGACTCCTGCCGGGTACCTTTGTCCTGACCATGATCGGGGATCGATTGCGGGCGGCGTGGCACGATCCCGCGGCGGGCAATGTCGTGCTGTTCGCCCTGGTCATGGTGCTGTGGCTCGGCCTGGCAATCGTGCTGCAACGGCTGGTCTCGCAGCTGCAGAAACGCGGGCGCTGAACGGTGGCGGGGAAGGTGGACGATGGAACGATCCGCGTCCTGACCTGGAACGTTCACAGCTGCATCGGCACCGACCGCCGTTTCGATCCGGAGCGGGTGAAAGACACCATTCACGCCCTCGAACCCGATATTGCCGCGTTGCAGGAAGTCGACAGCCGGCGCGATCTGCGCGACGGCTTCGATCTGCTCGGGAATGCGCTCGGCAATCACCGCGCCGAAGTTCGCACGATTCGCACTCCCGATGGCGACTACGGGCACATGTTGCTGAGCCGCTGGGAAATCACCGCGTGGACGCACCACGACATCAGTTTTCGCCGGCGCGAGCCACGCTCGCTGATTGAAGCACGTATCGAAACTGGCGCCGGACCGATCAGCGTGCTCGCCACCCACCTGGGGCTCAACCGCGGCGAGCGGCGCCAGCAGGCGATCACCGTTGCCGCGCTCGCCGAAGCAGACCGGTTGCCGACGGTCGTGATGGGCGACTTCAACGAGCCGACCGGTCGCGGCACGGCCGGACGAATGCTGGGACAGGTATTCCGTTCCGTGGGGCGGCAGGCGACTTTTCCCTCCCGCTGGCCGCTGTTCCCGCTCGACCGGATCTGGTTCGAACCAAGCCTCTCCCTGATCCGGAGCGACACGCCTCGCGATGCCCGCCGCGCCTCCGACCACCTGCCGCTCTGGGCCGACTTCAGATTGACAGGTCAGGCGGCGTCGGGTCGGGCTACCGCAACGGTGGTTGATAGTCCGTTCGAGCCCGTGAAAACGGGCGAATAACCGACGCGGGATCGCCCGCTCTCCCGGGCTCCTGCAACGGTGATCAATACTCCGTTGGAGCCCGTGAAAACGGGCGAATGATCGACGTGGGATCGCCCGCTCTCGCGGGCTCCAACAAAAGCCTTATCTGAGATGCTCGTTCATGAGTTTGTGGATGCGCCGGTACTCGTCCAGCCACGAATTCGGGTGCACGAAGCCGTGCGGGTCGAGCGGATACACGGCGAACTCGAAGTTTTCCTTTTTAAGTTCGATCAGGCGCTGCACGACCAGCACGGAATCCTGAAAAAACACGTTATCGTCCTGCATGCCGCTGGCAATCAAGAGCGGTTTCGTGAGGTTCTGCACGTAGTTGATCGGCGAACTGCGCTGATACGATTCAGGATCGATCACCGGCGTGTTCAGGATGTTGGCTGTGTATTCGTGGTTGTAGTGCATCCAGTCCGCCACCGGTCGCAGCGCTGCCCCCGCGGCAAACAGGTCCGGCTCCAGAAAGAGCGCCATAAACGTCATAAATCCGCCGTACGAACCGCCGTAGACGCCCACCCGATTGCGGTCGACGCCGTAGTTCTCGACCAGCCAGTCGATGCCGTCCCTGAAGTCCTCGAGTTCGGGGCGTCCCATGTTGCGGTAGATTGCCGTGCGCCAGTCGCGGCCGTAGCCTTTCGAGGCGCGGTAATCCATATCGATTACGACGTAGCCTTCGTTCGCGAGCACTGTATGGAACATGAACTCCCGAAAATAGTATGGCCAACCCATGTGCGAGTTCTGCGCGTAACCGGCGCCGTGCACGAACATGACCGCCGGATACGTCTCGCCTTGCCGGTACTCTCTCGGCAAATATAACTTCGTGTAAATGGGCTCACTGACGTTTGACGACGGCACTTCGACAATCTCGGGGACAATCCAGTCGATGCTTTTGAACTGCTCACTGACGGTGTCGGTAAGCCTCATCGCATCCGCACCGGCAGCGGCGGGTTGCACGTAAAGGTCGGCGTGCCGGTCGATATAAGAACGGCTGAGCAGCAGCCGGTCACCCTTTGGCGACAGAGTGAATTCGACCACGCCGCCCAATGCCGTCAGTTGTTCCAGATCGCCGCCGCCCGCCGCGACGCGATGGACCTCGTAATTTCCGGGATGAGTGCGATTGGCAACCACGTAGAAATAGCTGCCCTCTGCGTCGACTTCGGTTTCTCCGACAACGAACTTGCCGCTGGTCAGCTGTCGGGTTCTCCTCGAATCGGCGCGCTTGGTATAGAGATGCGAATATCCCGATTCTTCGGACAGGTACCAAAGGGTGCGGCCGTCCGGCATCCAGCCGAACTCGTTGTAATCCCAGTTGATCCAGGCGTCGTCGGTCAACCGGTGCTGCACTTCGACGACGGGCTCGCGCGGGTCGATTGTCGCCAGCCACCGATCCTTGTTATCGATCGCGCGAAGCTGCACCGCGGCCAGGGCTCCGCTGCTGTTCCAGATAATCTGTTCGACGCTGACGGCTCGTAGCTCCGGCGCTTCAACTGCCTTCTCGACTTCCTCTTGGTCGGCGCCGCGTTCGGTGTACCAGTCGATCGCGCTGTCACGCAGTTCCTCGAGAGGATCCTCATCGATGCCCGGCAACGATGCGTAATCGACCGTGGCAAACGTGCCGCCCGCAAGATCGACCAGCAGCAGCTCCTCGGCGGCAGGAACGTTCCGGCCGACACGAATGCGGGTTTCGTCGATGCTGGTGTAGCCGCTTTCGGTCACGTAGCTCGGCATCATGTCGAGCTGGCCTTCCTCGGCCTCGGGGTCCGTGACGGTCAGCAACAGGTATCGGCCGGACGGCGACAACGAGCGGTCGACCTCCGTGTAGTCCTTGCCGAGGTATACCGGCAACGGCCCCCCGGCCGGGTCCTCGTGCTGGCGCGATTCCTTATCCGCTTCCTGCGCATCTTTGCGCCGCTTGTCTTCACGCAGCGTTTCCAGGTTACGCATCTGCTGTTCGCGAAGCGTGTCGAACGGTTCCTCATCCGGGTGATCTTCGAAACGGATATCGGCTGCTTCGGAGGTCGTTCCGCTGGAAGTATCATGCACGAAATGCACTTTGTCGCGCACGAAGGCAACGGACCTGCCGTCCGCCATGAACATCGGCAAGAGTTCTTCCGTCGTGGTGCGGGTGATTTGCCGCACATCGCCGCTGGCCAGGTTTTTCACCATCACGTCGCCGTTATGAATCCACGCCACCATCGTGCGCGCGGCGTTATAGACACGCGATGCATTCGAGCTTTTCGACTCGTCGGACGGCGCTACCTGTTGCGACTCGCCACCGGCGGCAGGCACCACGTGCAGATCGCTGAAGTCTTCGCCGGCTCTCTTCTGATCGTAGTAAACGTTGTCGCCCGAGTCGGACCAGTAGGGCCCGGTGGGTTCGTTGCCGATCCAGTCGGGGTCGGACATGATCAGCTCGAGATCCGGCCCGTCCGCGGCGAACGCGACGGCGCAGGAAAAGAGTGTCAGCAGCGTGACGGCGAATCGGCCCATAGAACCCTCCAGAAAATGCAAATGCAGGCGAACGGGCCGCTTCGAAACCGCGGCCCGATTCACGTCAGCGGGAAACTCTGCACAAGTCACTGTAGGAGCCCGCCATTGCGGGCGACCTGCGCGGCGACTGGCGAAGCGGATGG
>JBBDXW010000039.1:28629-128286 GCA_040902105.1 Woeseia sp. | reverse complement strand
ACACGGGAAACTCGCTCGTGGAACACCCCCGGACGGTACTCCTGCTCGTGCCAGAGACGAACGAATTCGACCTTGCAGAGGCTCCCTGTCAGTCGAATACTTCCGGGCGCATGTGCGGAAACAGCAGGACGTCGCGGATCGACGGCGAATCGGTAAATAACATGACCAGCCGGTCGATTCCGAGCCCTAAGCCCGCGGTTGGCGGCATGCCATATTCCAGCGCGCGAATGTAGTCCGCGTCGAAAGCCATTGCCTCGTCATCACCGGCGTCCCGGCTGGCAACCTGTGCCGTGAAGCGCTCCGCCTGGTCCTCGGGATCGTTCAGTTCGGAAAATCCGTTGGCCAGTTCCCGGCCGGCTATGAACAGCTCGAAGCGGTCGGTAACGAAGGGATCGCCGTCGTTACGCCGTGACAGCGGCGACACTTCCGTGGGATAGGCAGTCACGAACGTTGGAGTCCGAAGTCCGGACTCACTGGTTTTATCGAATATTTCGGTTTGCAGTTTGCCACTGCCGAAATTGCCCTGGATCCTGACGCCGTGCTGATCCGCAAACGTTCGCAGATACTCCGTGTCACGAATCCGCACTGCATCGAAATCAGGGTTGAACTCGAGAATCGCTTCCTCCACCGTGATACGCCTGAACGGCTCAGCGAAATCGAATTCCTCTCCCTGGTAACGGATCCGGGTATCGCCCAGCACCGCCTGGGACATCCCGGTGAGCAATACTTCAACCATTTCCATCAGGTCGCGGTAGTCGGCGTAGGCCCGATACAGTTCGAGCATCGTAAATTCCGGATTGTGCTGGGTGGAGACGCCTTCATTCCGGAAATTGCGATTGATCTCGTACACGCGTTCCAGGCCGCCGACAATGAGGCGTTTCAAAAACAGTTCTGGCGCAACCCGCAGATAAAGCGGCATATCGAGCGCGTTGTGATGGGTGGCGAACGGCCGCGCGAGCGCGCCGCCGGGAATCGTCTGCATCATGGGCGTTTCAACTTCCATGAAATCCTGCGATTCCATGAACGCCCGGATGTAAGCCGCGATGCGCGCACGGGTGCGAAACACCTCGCGGCTTTTTTCGTTCACGATCAGGTCGACATAGCGTTGCCGGTAGCGAGTTTCCATATCGGAGAGCCCGTGAAACTTCTCGGGCAACGGCCGCAGTGATTTGGTTAACAGCCTGACGCTCTCCGCTTTCACCGTCAGCTCACCGGTCCTTGTCTTGAACAATGAGCCCTCTGCGCCGACGATGTCGCCGACGTCCCATTTCCGGAACTCCTGATACACGCTTTCCGGCAGCTGATCGCGCTCGAGGAATACCTGTATTTGTCCGGTCCGGTCCTGCAGCTTGATGAAACTGACTTTGCCCATGACGCGCTTTGCCATCATGCGGCCGGCGACGCGCACATGCAGCTGTTCTTCGCGAAGCTTGTCGCCGTCGTGCCGACCGTAGGTGCAATGCAGCTCTTCCGCCAGCGCGTTACGGCGAAAGTCGTTGGGATATGCTTCACCTGCGTTTCGCCGCTCGGCCAGTTTGCGGCGGCGCTCGGCGATCAGTGCGCTTTCGTCCTGCTGCTTCTCGTCGATGTTCCTCACTTACAATCCCTGCTTCAGACTTGCCTCGATAAAGCGGTCGACGTCGCCGTCGAGCACCGCCTGGGTATTCCCTGTTTCGACACCGGTACGGAGGTCCTTGATCCGGCTCTGGTCGAGCACGTACGATCTTATCTGACTTCCCCAGCCGACGTCCGCCTTGCTGTCTTCGACCTCTGCTGCCTTGGCGCGACGAATCTGCAGCTCGTACTCGTAGAGCTTCGCCTTCAGCTGTTTCATCGCGGTAGCTTTGTTTTTGTGTTGCGAGCGATCGTTCTGGCATTGCACGACGATGTTGGTCGGAAGATGCGTGATGCGCACCGCCGATTCCGTCCGATTGACATGCTGGCCGCCGGCCCCACTGGCGCGGTAGACGTCGATCCTGAGATCGGAAGGATTGATCTCGATGTCGATGTCGTCGTCGACTTCCGGAGACACGAACACGGATGCAAACGAAGTATGACGCCGGTTACCGGAATCGAACGGCGATTTGCGCACCAGCCGGTGGACGCCGGTTTCCGTACGCAGCCATCCGTAGGCAAACTCGCCTGTAAGCCGTACGGTGGCGCTTTTTATACCGGCGACTTCGCCGGCCGACATTTCGATCACTTCGGCATCGAACTCGTGCGCCTCGGCCCAGCGGAGATACATTCGCAGCAACATCTCCGCCCAGTCCTGCGCTTCGGTGCCGCCAGCCCCCGACTGAATGTCGACAAAGGCGTTGGCCTTATCCATTTCGCCGCTGAACATGCGGCGAAATTCCAGTTCCTCGATGCCCTGCTCAAAGCCCGCGACCTCCGCCACCAGTTCTTCGAGCGTGCCCTTGTCGTTCTCTTCCTGCGCCATTTCGAGCAACTCGCCCGCGTCTGCAAGGCCGCGCGACAGTTTGTCGAGGTTGACGACGATCTTCTCCAGCCCGGCCCGTTCCTGTCCCAGCGCCTGTGCCCGGTCCGGCTCATTCCAGACGTCGGGCTGTTCGAGCTCGCGTCTGACCTCCGTCAGGCGCTCGGCCTTGGCTTCATAGTCAAAGGTACCCCCTCAACGCGTTCGTGCGCTCGGTCAGGTCGGCGATCTGTTGCTTGATCTGGCTCGGTTCCATCGATGTCTATTCTCTTTCCAGGCTTTTTCGGTTCGACTTCGCCCGCGGCGAAAAACGCGGCATGTTATCACGCCACCTGATGCGTCAGATTGCTAATTTGCTCGACGACCAGTTGCGGCGATTCAACCCCGCGCCATTCATTGACGTCCAGGCGATACGCCAGTCGCACGGTGCCCCGGTGTGCCGAACCGGCCTGGTTGAACGCGATCGCGTCGAGGTATCCGCTTCCCCTTAACGGCCGCACTTTGAGTTTCAGATGGTTCTCTCCGACCGTCCGTTGTTCGACCAGCTCGAACTCGCCGCTCCACAAGGGTTCCGGAAAGCCGGCGCCCCACGGTCCTGCGTCGCGCAGGATCCTGGCGAAATTGAGATTCATTGCCGCCGGGGGAAGATCGCCATCCGTCACGAGCGCTCCGCTGAAGTCGGCTTGCGGATACAGGCGCGACAATTGCTCGCAAGCGAGTTTCGAGAATTCCCGCAGGTCGTGGGCGGCAATGGAAAGGCCCGCCGCCATCGCGTGACCGCCGAACTTCGCCACCAGGCCGGGCCGAGCGGTCGCAACGGCCTCAAGCAGGTCGCGGATGTGAATACCCGGAACTGAACGTGCCGAGCCCTTGAGTTGGCCGTCCTGCTCGCGGGCGAAGGCGATCGCAGGACGATGGCAGCGCTCCCTGACTCGTGACGCGATGAGACCGACAACGCCCTGGTGCCACGACTCCTCGTAAACACACACGCAGGCCGGCAGGCCGGCGTCATCCATCCGGTCGACGAACGAGAACGCCTGGTCGCGCATCGATGCTTCGATCTCTCTCCGCTCGCGATTGATACCGTCGAGAATGCCTGCGCCGCGCAGGGCTTCGGCCGGATCGTCGGTGAGCAGGCATTCGATCCCGACCGACATGTCTTCGAGCCGGCCCGCGGCGTTCAGGCGCGGGCCCACGACGAAGCCGAGATCCGCGCTGCTCGCGCACTCCGGATGCCGCCCGGACGCGGTCAGAAGCGCCTCGATGCCCGCGACACATTTTCCGGCCCGGATCCTCCTCAGTCCCTGCATCACGAGGATGCGATTGTTCTGATCCAGCCGGACGACGTCGGCGACCGTGCCGAGCGCAACCAGATCGAGATAGCGAGCGGGGATCTTTGCAGCGCCTGCCGCGCCATCCTGTTGCAAGGCGTTGCCCAGTGCGGCCATCAGGTAAAAAGCAACGCCGACGCCGGCTAGATGCGGGCTTGTGAATGTCGCTTCCTCGCGATCGGGTTTGACGTGGGGATTGACAATGGCCGTTGCCGCCGGCAATTCCCTGCCGGGCAGATGATGGTCCGTGATCAATACATCGATCCCCAGGCGGCGCGATTCGGCCACACCGTCGATGCTCGAGATGCCATTGTCGACGGTGAGCAACAGTGAGGGTGACGACTGCGCGGCAACCCGAACGATTTCCGGTGTCAGGCCGTACCCGTACTCGAATCGATTCGGCACCAGGTAGTCGACGTCTGCGAAACCGAAGTCGCGCAGGCAACGTACGACGAGCGCCGTGCTGGTCGCGCCGTCAACGTCGAAGTCGCCGACCACGACAATTCTTCGCCCCCGGCAGGCAAGCAGTACCTCGACCGCGCGCTCGATGCCGTGGAGTGAACCGACGGGAGCGAGAGATTGCAGCGACAATTCGAGTTGCGCCGCTGCCGTGATTCCGCGTGTGGCATAGAGGCGTGCGAGAAGCGGGTCCAGACTATCGAGGGCCGCGAGCGTCGAGGAGTCTGCGAGCGGCCGTATCTTCAACGGTCTCTCTTTTATAGCCCTCACAGGGCTGGTCCCGGAAATTCAGGGCCGCGACGCCACAGCCGCAGCCTGTCGGAACGGCGCAGATCGGCGCGCAAGCCATCGCGGAACAGGAGAGTCAGCGTGCGCAGCCTCCCTCGCCTCAGCATTCTGTGCAAAACGCGAAGATAGTCGTCGAGCCGGGCGCCCTCGGCCGCACAGCCGGTCTCCGGGGTTATGGCGACGAAACCGCCGGGCGACGCCTCGAGACAGGCTTCCGGATCCGCGGGCCAGTCGGCCACCTTGGCGGACACGCTGTGCCAATAGCCCCTGAACAGGGGGTCGTCGGCATAGAGAGGTGGCAACGGCAGGGTCGCTCGCTGCGGCGCCACGCCGCCGCCCCAGAACCAGAGCGCATTGACCGGCCGCAAGCCGGCGCGCGCACGGCGCTCATTGACGTCCCACTCGTGCAGGCACATTTGCACCTCGCCTTGCAGCCGGTGGTACGTCGCGGCCCGCGCACCTTCCGGCAGGAACCTTCCGGGCGAATCACCCGCCGCAAGCGCGGGCGACGCGCCGGCCGTCGTCATGCCCCGATCGCAGTGCAGGTAACCGAACGTTCCGATGCCGGCAAATCCGCAGTGGCCTTCGACGGAGAGCCTGCGTTGCAGGTAGTCGAAAATCTCCCTGACGTCGGCCTCCGGCAACTCCGGCCCGGAGAGCGTATGCAAGACGAGATGATCGAGTCGCGCTTCGAGATAAACCGGATCAGCCGCGGCTACCCAGCCCGGCGGCCTCTCGGCTGTCTGACCCCATAGGCGCATCGCAGCAAGCCCTCCCTCAGGCGCACGAAGTCCCATCGCTGACAATGCCTGTTGCAACAACTCGGTTTCTGCAGCTGCACGCGTGAAATTCGATCTCGCGAGCCAGCGGCGGCGGCGCGGCGAGATCGCGCCAACTGCCTCCCCTCCCGATGCCCCGGGCAAAACCAGCAATGCGTGCGACTTCTTGTCTCTGCGCGTCAAATTCGCTCCGGCCGGAATGGCGGACTTCCCTTCCGCGGCTATTTTTCACGTTCGAGGTTGAACTGCAACCCGAACTTTGTATGATGATGCAGGCAATGGCAGCGCTTTCCCAGCGCGAAATGCAAGAGTCCCTCGTTGAAATTCACCCGCGAACAGAATTCCGCCGTTACCGTGCGTCACGTCGAGCCGGGACAGCTCCGCATCGGCAACGAGATCGTTCGCCATAACGTCCTGTTAACGGCCGATCGGGAGATTCGAACCTGGACGATCGAGGATATCGGGCATCTCGCTGAAAGCGATCTTGACGCCTTGATCCAGGCAGCGCCCGAGATGATCGTCGTTGGAACCGGATGGAAGGCGGTTTTTCCGCCGCGCGAAGTCCTCTTTGCGCTCGCGAGACGCGGCATCGGCTTCGAAACGATGGACACCCCCGCCGCCTGCCGCACCTTCAACATCCTGGTCAACGAAGGCCGCCGCGCCGCAGCAGCCCTCATCGTCAACGACATGGCGCGGGGCGAGTAACCGTCCGAAGCATCGCGGCGTCCAGGTCGCGCCGTTAGGTGCCTAACGGCACGCTCAGTCGAGCAGCGCCTTCCCGTAAATACCGTCACTCTCCATCATGCGTTTCAGGTTGTGCAGCGCGTCGAGTTGAATCTGCCGCACACGCTCGCGTGTGACGCCGAATTCCTGCCCGATTTCCTCGAGCGTCAATCGCCGGCACCCGTGCAGGCCGAAGCGCTGTTCGACGACGGCGCGCTGCTTGTCGTCCAGCTTCATGAGCCAGGCGTCGACAATGGCCGTCACGCGTTGCTGCTGGACGCAATATGCCGGTTCGGCCTCGGGGCACTCTGTCAGCATTTCGAGCGGCCCCTGCTCGTCGTCGCCGGCAGCGGAACCGACGGTCACGCGCTCGTGTAAGGCGATCAGGCGTTCGACCTCCTGCGGTTCCCGTTGCATGAACGCGGCAATGTCAGCGGCCGTGGGCAGCGCCCCGTTCGCCTGCCGCAGGACGCGTGCGGCTCGCAGGCAGCAATTGATGTCCTTGATAACGTGGATCGGCAGCCGCACCGTACGCGACTGGTTCATGATGGCACGTTCGATGGTCTGGCGAATCCACCAGGTCGCATAGGTCGAAAAGCGAAAGCCGCGTTCCGGGTCGAATTTCCGCACGGCGTGGATGAGCCCGAGATTGCCCTCTTCGATGAGATCGAGAAGGGGCAGGCCGCGATCGATGTAATGGCGCGCGAGTTTGACCACGAGACGAAGGTTACTTTCGATCATGCGCTGGCGGGCCGCCTCATCGCCCTGACGGACTTGTCGCGCGATCGTGACTTCCTCGTCGGCCGTCAGCAACGTCGAGGAGCCGACGTCATTCAGGTACAGGCGGGTTGCATCGAACGCAAATACCGCGTCCGAATTGGCCCTGGGGGCGTCGTGGTAAAAATCTGCAACAGCCACTGTCGAAGCCCTCTTCAAGGCGCGCGCCAGGCGGTCCATTGTGAGTCGGTCACAGGGTACCGTGGCTTCGAGGGTCGATCACATGCGGTCGGATAGACCGCTCCGCACAGCAGCGGTGCGAAAAAGGCGCTACTTTACAGTCGATTCATCTCGCAGGCAGATATTGTCGCGGGTCAACCGGCTTACCGTTGCGCCTGATCTCAAAATGCAGTCTCGGCTCACGTCCCGGCCCCTCACCCATGGTCGCGATGCTTTGGCCCTTTGCGATGGTCTCGCCTTCACGGACCAGCAGCGACGCGTTGTGCCCGTATGCACTGAGGTAGGTGTCGTTGTGCTTCACGATAATAAGCTGACCGTAACCGATTAGTCCACCGCCTGAATAGACGACACGGCCGGCGGCCGCTGCGCGAACCGGCTGGCCTGCTCTGCCACCGATCAGTACGCCGGTGCCGCTGCCCGGACGGCCGCCGAACTCGACCGCCACCGGACCTGCAGTCGGCCAGTCCCACGGCGGCGGGGGCTCAGAGGGGATTGAGGGTAACGGCTCAGCGTTTCGAGCCGGAGGACTGCCGCCCGCAACCGTCTCTCTCTGCGGCAATGCCGCCGCAGCACTGCCTTTCGGCGGATTCAGGTTGATTATCTGTCCCGGAAAGATGAGCGAGCCGTCGCCCAGGCGATTCCAGCGAGCCAGATCGCGGTGGTCCTTGCCGTATCTCCAGGCGATCGTGAACAGGGTCTCGCCGGAACGCACGATGTGATAGTCGACGGCCGGAGTGTCCCGGCGCGTCGACGGACCGCAAGCTGCCGACAGCACGGCTGCCAGCAGCACGGCAACAGTTGCAGCAATACGGGGCCGGACCCGGGACCTGCCGCGGCACGCTGCATGGGAAGAAGCGGAGCCCGGGAATGTGCTCATTCCTGCAACATTGAAAACTATCTTCCTTGTACAAGGGGCACGAAGCTCACGGCGCCGAGCGAGGTCCGCTCGTACTGATGGTCTTCGCGCGTGATGCGGCAGAGTTCCTGGCGGCCTGGCGGCCCGACCGGGATGATCAGGCGACCGCCCGGCGCCAGTTGCTCCAGCAATTTCGGTGGCAATTCGGGCGCGGCTGCGGCGACGATGATGCCGTCGTAGGGCCCATACTTGCGCCAACCTTCCCATCCGTCGCCCAGGCGAAAGCGGACATTGTACAGATCGAGATCGCGCAGGCGCTGCCGGGTCTTTTTCAAGAGCTCGGGAATTCTCTCGACGGTGAACACTTCCTTCACCAGCGGCGCCAGCACGGCGGTCTGGTAACCGCACCCGGTGCCGATCTCCAACACGCGTTCAACCGCAAAATCCTCGAGCAGGGATTCGGTCATGCGCGCGACGACGAATGGCTGACTGATCGTCTGGCCCTGGCCGATCGGCAGCGCAGTGTCTTCGTAGGCGCGGCTGGCCAGAGCTTCGTCGACAAAAAGATGGCGAGGCACGTTGCGAATTTGCTCCAGGACTGCGCGGGATCGAATCCCTTGTTCGGCCAGTCGATTTGCAAGACGGTCCCGTGTGCGTGCGGAGGTCATGCCGATGCCGCGCGCGCCGGCATTCCTGTCCATCAGCTCTGCAGCCATTCAGCAACGTTGGCCAGCGCTTCGTGCCGTGTAAGGTCGACTTTCAGGGGCGTTACCGAAACTGCGCCCTTGTCCAGCGCTTCGAAATCCGTACCGGGCCCCGCGTCCTGCCCTGGCCCCGCCGGACCAATCCAGTAAATCTTGCTGCCCTGGGGATCGGCAGACTCGATCAACGGCTCCGAACGGTGCCTGAAGCCGAGCCGCGCCGCGGTCATTCCCGTCAATTCGTCGTAAGGTCTGTCCGGCACGTTCACGTTGAGGATAACGTCGCTCGGCAATGGGTTGCGTTGCAGGCGGGCAATGAGGTCGCAGGCGACCCGCGCCGCGGTATCGAAATGCACCGCCCGATGACCGACCAGCGAGACGGCTATGGCCGGAAGTCCGAGGTACCGGCCTTCCATGGCGGCGGCGACCGTGCCGGAATAGATGACATCGTCGCCGAGATTCGCGCCGTGGTTGATGCCGGAGACGACGATATCCGGATCGAAGTCGAGAAACCCCGAGAGCGCGAGATGCACGCAATCTGAGGGCGTGCCATCGACAAAGTAATGGTCCTTGCCGACTTTGTGAATGCGCAGCGGGGTGTGCAAGGTCAGTGAGTTGCTGGCTCCGCTGTGGTTGCGCTCGGGGGCCACGACAACGATGTCTGCAATTCTGGACAGTGCGTTGGCCAATGCGTTGATTCCGGTAGCGAGGTATCCGTCGTCATTGCTGACTAGTATTTTCAAGTGCCTTCCCTGTAGACGCGGCGTTCTGTGCTCATTCTGGTGTCGTGTCCCACAAATAACTTGCTTAAGCCGGCTGCGGATTTTCGTGACTGGCAAGGCGCGGCGACGAGTAATAGCAAGCTATTGCGAGGAGCCGCAACGCCGCCAGGCGCGAAAAGACGCGCCGAATTAAGTGAGTTATTTGTGGGACACGACACTAGTGTACCCCGTCGCAAATAGTCGGCCATAGACCGCGAGCGGCTTTTCGTGGCGGGCATGGCGCCGCGACGAGTGATAGCACCGCTATTGCGAGGAGTCGCAACGCCGCCAGACGCGAAAAGGTGCCGCGAGAATGGCCGACTGTTTGCGACGGGGTGCACTTGTGCCCCGAGTCGGTAATTCGTCACATACGTCGCTGGCGACCGGTCCGGAACGTGGCTCCGTTTTTGGTCGATTCTGCGGCGCACACTATACTCAACGTCCTCACGTCATTCAGTACGAGTGAGCGGAGTCGGCGATGGCCCCCAGGAAAAATCAACGGAAAAACAACAAGTCCGACACTGCCGCCGGCGACGATGAGCGGTTGCTGTTTCGACGCGCCATGGCGGATGCCACGCCGCTGCAAGCGGATACCGTCGAGCCGCCGCGGCGACGGACCCGGGCTGTCGCGCGGTTTTCCCGGCAGGACGAACGGCAAGTACTGCGCGAAAGCCTCGAGACACCGCCGCACGTCATCGAGACCGAAAACGGTACAGCGCTTTCGTATCGCCATCCTTCGGTCAATCCGAAGGCCATGCGCAGGCTGGCGCGCGGCGGGGTAAGTGTGCAGGACGAAGTCGATCTGCATGGACTGACGGCAGCCCAGGCAAAAGAGGTACTGACGGATTTTATCGAGCACGCCATGCGCTCGGGTTACACCTGCATACGCATTATCCATGGCAAGGGACTTCGCTCCGGTCACAACGGCCCGGTACTGAAGCAAAGGGTCGACCAGTGGCTGCGACGCTGGGACCCGGTGCTCGCGTTTGTGTCCGCACGCCAGTCGGACGGCGGCACGGGCGCCGTTTACGTACTGCTGAAAAAGGGTCCGTGACGCGCCGGAGAGTCGCTTCTTTGTCGCCGGTCACGATGGGTCGCGAGGCGCGCGCGGGCGGTCCGGGACGACCTGATAGAAAGTCTCGGTTTTGCCGATCATGCCAAGGTCCGTACGGGCGCGCTCCTCGGCCGCTTCGCGTCCTTGTTTGAGGTTGACGACCTCCGCTTCGAGCGCTTCATTGCGCGCTTTCAGTGTTTCATTCTGCAGCCGCTGCTCGGCGACCGCCTCGCGCAGGTCGCGGGTCTTCCGGTAACCGTCCTTGGAAAACCACAGCTGCCCCTGCATCGCGAGCACGGCAATGGCCAAAACGACAATGATCCAGCGCATGTTGAGCAACTCTATCCCCCGGGTCGTCCTGCCCTGGTCCGCATCATGGGCTAGCGGGCTGCGACCGAAAACGCGTCCCGGCCCGCATACGTCGCCGCGTCGCCGAGTTCCTCCTCGATGCGCAACAACCGGTTGTACTTGGCAATGCGGTCGGAGCGCGACAACGAACCGGTTTTTATCTGCGTCGCTTTCGTGCCGACCGCAAGATCGGCGATCGTGCTGTCCGAGGTCTCACCCGAGCGGTGCGACACCACGGCCGAGTAGCCTGCCCCCGCCGCCATAGTAATTGCATCAAGAGTTTCCGATAAGGTACCGATTTGGTTAGGTTTTATCAAGATCGAATTTGCAATGTTTTGTTCGATTCCGCGTGAGAGTATGGCCGTATTGGTGACGAACAGATCGTCCCCCACGAGCTGCACCCGTTTGCCCAGGCGCTCCGTCAGCGCCCGCCAGCCGTCCCAGTCATCCTCGTCCATACCGTCTTCGATGGTGATGATCGGGTAAGCCTCGGTCAGCTCCGCCAGGAAGTCGCAAAAACCGGCTGCGTCAAATTCACGCTTCTCCGACGCAAGCCGATAGGCGCCGTTCTCATAAAACTCCGAACTCGCAACGTCGAGCCCCAACAGGATGTCGCTGCCGGGTGAGTAACCCGCTTTCTCGATCGCCTCCACAATCGTGTCGAGCGCTGCCCGGTTTGATGGCAGATCGGGCGCGAAACCGCCCTCGTCCCCGACCGCGGTGTTGAGTCCGCGGCTTCGCAAAACGCCTTTCAGCGAATGAAAAATCTCCGCACCGTAGCGCAGCGCTTCGGTAAAAGTCGGAGCACCAACCGGCAGGATCATGAATTCCTGAATGTCGACGTTGTTGTCAGCGTGGGCACCGCCGTTGATGATGTTCATCATTGGCACCGGCATTGTCGTGTCCGTGCCAACGTGACGGAAAAGCGAACGGCCGCGCGCCGCTGCGTCGGCCTTGGCGACGGCGAGCGACACCGCGAGCAGCGCATTCGCTCCAAGAGTAGCCTTGTTGTCGCTGCCGTCGAGTTCGCACATGCGCCGATCGACAGCGCGCTGGTCGGCGAAAGACTCCGCGCAGAGCGTCTTGCGCAAGATTCCATTGACGTTGGCAACCGCCTTCAGCACGCCCTTGCCGAGATAGCGCGCCGGATCCCCGTCGCGCAGCTCGACCGCTTCGCGCGTCCCGGTGGAAGCGCCGGAGGGTACCGCGGCCCGCCCATGTCCTCCGCCTTGCAACCATACCTCCGCTTCGACGGTTGGGTTACCGCGCGAATCCAGTATCTCGCGACCGTGGACATTTTCGATTCTGATCTCAGGCAAGGCCGTACTCCGCTTCGAGGAAGTCGTTTTTCTTAACGCTTGAATCGATGGCCTGCAAGACCTCGAGGAGGGCCCGCATTTTGTCCAGCGGCCAGGCGTTCGGGCCGTCGCTCAGCGCTTTGGCGGGATCGGGGTGAGTTTCCATGAACAATCCGGCGACGCCCGCCGCCGTCGCGGCGCGCGCCAGCACCGGAATGAACTCTCGCTGCCCGCCGGACGCCGTCCCCTTGCCGCCCGGGAGCTGCACGGAATGGGTTGCATCGAATACCACCGGACAGCCGGTGCCGCGGAGTATCGCCAGGCTGCGCATATCGGACACCAGGTTGTTGTAACCGAAGGAAAAACCGCGTTCGCATACCATGATCTGCCGGTTGCCGGTCGAGCGCGCCTTATCGACGACGTTCTGCATTTCCCAGGGCGACAGGAACTGGCCTTTCTTGATGTTTACCGGTTTGCCCTGCTCGGCGACTTTCAGGATGAAATTGGTCTGGCGGCACAGGAATGCGGGTGTTTGCAGTACGTCTACCACGGCCGCAACCTCCGCCATCGGCGTATCTTCGTGCACGTCGGTCAGCACCGGCACCCCGACCTGTTTTTTCACTTCGCTTAAGATGCGCAGCCCTTCCTCGATGCCCGGACCGCGGAATCCGGAGCGTGAACTGCGATTCGCCTTGTCGAACGACGACTTGTAAATGAATGGCACGCCAAGCGCGTCCGTCATTTCCCTGAGCGCGCCCGCCGTATCGAGCGTCATCGCTTCGCTTTCGACGACGCAGGTGCCCGCAATCAGGAAGAAGGGCTTGTCCGCCCCGACCTCGAAGCCGCAAAGATTCATGCTTCCGCCGCCCGGGGCAGCTCGCCGCTCCTGCTTTTCCGCGCCGCGATCACAAAACCGGTAAACAACGGATGGCCGTCACGGGGATTTGAGGTGAATTCCGGATGGAACTGGCTGGCCACGAACCATGGGTGAGCCGGCAGTTCTATGACCTCGACCAGATCGTCGACGGACAATCCGGAAAACCGCATTCCGGCTTTTTCCAGCCGCTCGCGATAATGGTTGTTTACCTCGTAGCGATGCCGGTGGCGCTCCCAGATCTCCTGTTTGCCATACATCGCACGGGCGAGCGACCCCTTTGCGAGATCGACGCGCTGCGCCCCGAGTCGCATCGTGCCGCCAAGGTTGGAGCCTTCATCGCGCTCTTCGACTGCGCCATCACTCGTCTGCCATTCCGTGATCAATGCGATGACCGGATGCGCGGTAGCCTTATTGAACTCAGTACTCTGCGCACCTTCGAGCCCCGCAACGTTACGCGCGTATTCGATCACCGCGACCTGCATCCCGAGGCATATTCCCAGATACGGAACGTTGTTTTCCCGCGCGAATCGCACCGCCAGGATCTTGCCTTCGATGCCCCGGTCGCCGAAGCCGCCCGGGACGACGATGCCGTCCATGCCGCGCAGGCAGTCGGGGCCCTTGACTTCAATGTCCTGCGATTCGATGTAATGAATATTGACGCGGGTGCGCGTATGGATGCCGCCGTGCAGGAGGGCCTCACTGAGCGATATATAAGAATCGCGAAAGTCGACGTACTTGCCGACTATCGCGACATTCACCTCGCCGTCGGGATTCTGTTTCGCGGCGACAACCGCATTCCATTCGCTGAGATCTGCCGGCGGCAGTTCCAGTTTGAGCTGCGACGCAACGATTTCGTCCAGTCCCTCTCGTCGCATCATGGCCGGTATCTTGTAGAGGTCGTCGACGTCGGTCGCCGAAATGACGGCCTTTTCCGGCACGTTCGTGAAAAGTGCGATCTTGCGGCGCTGTTCCTGCGGGAGTTGCTGCTCGGAACGGCACACCAGGATGTCGGGCTGGATGCCGATGGAGCGCAGTTCCTTCACCGAGTGCTGGGTCGGTTTCGTCTTGATCTCGTTGGAGGTCCTGATATAGGGCACCAGGGTCAGATGCACGTAGACAACCCTGTCGCGTCCGAGCTCGACGCCCATCTGGCGAATGGCTTCGAGAAAAGGCAGTGACTCGATGTCACCGACCGTACCGCCGATTTCGACGAGGCAGATGTCCGCATTGCCGGCCCCGAGCCTGACGCTGTCCTTGATTTCGTCGGTGATGTGCGGAATCACCTGCACTGTCGCGCCGAGATAGTCGCCACGTCGCTCCCGGGCGATAACGGTTTCGTATATCCGGCCTGTCGTGAAATTGCTGTTGCGCCCGGTCGTCGTTCGAACGAAGCGTTCGTAGTGGCCGAGGTCAAGGTCTGTTTCGCTGCCGTCCTCGGTGACAAACACCTCGCCATGCTGAAATGGGCTCATCGTGCCTGGATCGACATTGATGTACGGATCCAGCTTGATCATGCTGATCGACAATCCCCGGGATTCGAGAATCGCGCCGAGACAGGCCGACGTTATGCCCTTGCCCAGTGAGGACACTACGCCGCCGGTGATGAATACATACGATGTCATGTAGCCCCTGTGCGAACAGGTGGCGGGAAACAATAAGGGGTCAGACAAAAAACACGATTAACGAGACCAATCGTGCCTTTCTTCCGACCCCTCGCAAACCTTCAGTATGCAGACCTTCTGTCTGCATACCTTCACCCGTGGCGCCGTCGGCGCCGGTGCGGAAGGTTTCAGTTCCCGTCGTTTGAATGAAAGACGGTGTTACAAGTTATCAGATCGCTGGCGGGCAGACAATCAGCGTGCGCACGCGTCGCGATTTTCCGCCTAATAAATCGATGGATGCCTGCTCCAGTGCACGCTGAATCCGCCTTCACGCGCGAATTCCGCGGCAATCCACAAATCGGCGACTGCGACCAGGGTCTCACCGGCATACAACAGCGGCAGGCAATGCCGCATCCACGGAACCACGCCATGCTCCTGCAGGAGCTTTTTGACCGGTCTCGTGACATTGCGGCCAAGCGGCCTGATCTTCTCGCCGCCTTGACGGAATCGCAGCTGCAGTCCGCTCGCAACCAGTTCCGGATCGATACCCATGCCCTGGGCGCTACCGGGGCGTTCGAGCCGTAGCACACCGGGCGATCGGCCCGGTGCGATCTCGCGCCCGTCCCCGAACAGCATCGCCGGCGGCGACGGCATCGGGCGGCGATCAGCCGCGGCTGCCGTCGGCGGAAGAACATACAGCGTGTCCCGGTAACGCCGCAGCTCGGCGCCCTGCCAGCGCACCAGCGGCTGTGCATCGGCGCGCGCCGGCAGCAGTTCGTCCTGTGCCTGGCGGAGCCGGGACGCCGGTACCTGCGGCAAGCCGCAAGTTCTGATGGCATAACGCAGGACGTTCCGCTGCCGCGCGGCGCCCAGGCGCTTCAAACCTGAAATATCGAGTCGATCGGGTGCGGCCATCGCACCCGGCGGCACCACAAGGGACGCGAGGTCGAGTCGCGCCAGGTCGTCCTGCAAGCGGGCCGACTCGGCGGCCAGTTCGGCGCTGTGACGCAGTCGCGCCGACACGGCGGGCCAGCGCCGCCTCAAAGAGGGAAGAATTTCCTGTCGCAGGAAGTTGCGATCGAAGCGGAGATCGAGATTGCTGGGATCCTCGATCCACTCCAGATCGAGGTCGCGCGCATAGCGTTCGATCGCCTGCCGCGGAACACCGAGCATCGGGCGGATCAGCCTGCCGGGGCCGAATCGCTGGCTCGCGCCGATGCCTGCAAGTCCTGCCAGCCCGCTTCCACGCATCAGGTTCAGCAGCAGGGTCTCGGCCTGGTCCTCCTCATGGTGGGCGCTCAGCAGGACATCCCCGTCCTGCATCAGGGCCTCGATCAAAGCGTAGCGCGCGGCCCTGGCGGCCGCTTCCAGACCGATGCCGCGCTCGTCGACAACCCTCACTTCGCGGCCGATGTAAGCGACGCCCAGCTTGTCGGCCACGCGGCGGCAATGCCGCTCCCAGCCAGCCGCATCCGGCTGCAATGCGTGGTTTACATGGATCGCGACGATCGGGATGCCGTGCTCCGCACGCGTTTCATTGAGCGCGTGCAACAGCACCGTCGAGTCGAGTCCGCCGCTGAAAGCGACCAGGTATCGTGCCGCTATATCGTCACACTGCAGGTCAGCCAGTCGTCGTCGCAATTTATTCGCGTCGAATGTCATGATTTTCGGCTTGGTGCGGACGCTGTTGGTCGGCGATCCTGATTCCGTATTATTCATGAACGGCACGGCGTCCCGGCGGAATCTCGCTTACCACCAACCCCAACCGTTCACGAATAATGCGGGATCGGGATCTGCGCCGCAGGCCAATGCTCCTAAGTCTCCTTGAACTGGCCGAAGCCCGCGAGGCGCGTCTGGCGTTGCTCCAGGAGTGTGTCGGTATCCCTTTCGTCAAGGTCCTGCAAGTGCTTCAGCAGTGCGTTGCGAATGACTTCCGCGCTGGCCTTCGGATCGCGGTGCGCCGCCCCCAGGGGTTCGGGCAGCACTTCGTCGACCAGACCGAACTCGCTCAGGCTCGGCGCGGTAATGCGCATCGCTTCGGCCGCCTCTTCCGCCTTGTCGGCGCTCTTCCACAAGATCGAAGCGCAACCCTCCGGCGAAATTACCGAGTAGACACTGTACTGGAGCATCAGCAGCCGGTCGCCGACGCCGATCGCCAATGCGCCACCGGAACCGCCTTCTCCGATCACGACACTGATGATCGGCGTGCGCAGACCCGCCATCAAGTACAGGCTGTACGCGATCGCCTCGCTTTGACCGCGCTCTTCGGCCCCGACGCCGGGATAGGCGCCAGGTGTGTCGATAAACGTCACGATCGGCAAGGAATATTTCTCGGCGAGTTTCATCAGACGCTGTGCCTTGCGATAGCCTTCGGGCTTCGGCATTCCGTAATTGCGCCTGACGCGTTCCTTGGTGTCGCGGCCTTTCTGATGGCCGATGAACATGATCGCGCGGCCGTCGAGCCGGCCGACGCCGCCGATGATGGCCGGGTCGTCCGCATACATGCGATCGCCGTGCAGCTCCTGAAAATCCGGCGCGAGAATCTCGAGGTAGTCCGACGTGTAGGGGCGCATCGGATGGCGCGCGACCTGTGCAATCTGCCAGGCGCTCAGTTTGGAGAAGATGCTTTTTATGAGCGCGTCGCGCTTGCCTTTGAGTTTGCGGATCTCCTCGTTGATGTTGATTTCCGAATCGTCGGCGACGAATCGCAGCTCATCGATCTTGGCCTCGAGTTCGGCGATCGGCTGTTCGAAATCCAGAAATTTCAGATCCATCGAATTCCTTGGTCGACGTCATCCGGTGCCGAATCAACTAACTGCAAATGTCCAATAATCCAAGTCCGGCACGGATGGGCACCGGATGGGCACCGGATGCCTCATGCCGCGGCACTCTACATCATTTCCCGATGCGGGGCGTACAGCAGGCGGACGCTGTCGTGGCCCAGTAACTCCGCCAGTTTATCGCGCAGTTCGCGGCTGGGGCGGACTGCCCATTCGGGACCGAGAGTCAGCCGGGCCGCGGCATCGGTGCCGGTGTATTGTACCGCGACGTCGCAGGTCCCTTCGCGATACGGCAGCAGGAGGTCGTGCAGCCGTGCCAGCAGGAGCCGTCCCTGACCATTCGGTGCGAGGCGGAGAATCATGCTTCGTGCCCGCGTTTCGATGACCCGGTCGATCGGCAGCACTTTCCGTGCATTGAGTTGCCACGCGCCCATGAACTCGTCGTAACGAAGACTGCCGCCGACGACGACGATTTCGTCCTTCGACAGCAGATGGCGAAATTCCTGAAACGCCTCGTTGAAAAGGCTGACCTCGAGGCGGCCGCTGTCGTCGTCGAGCGTCACCGCGACGCGATTGCCGCGCTTGCGTATGTCCATGACGAGACCTGCGATCGTGACCTCGCGTCGCGCCTGCGTAAAGCCTCTCTCGACGTTGCTTTGTGGGGCCGGTTCGGAACAGAGGTCGGCGAGCTTTGCGTCGACGAAATAGTGAGCATCGTTACGCACCGCGTCGAAGGGATGGCCGGTAAGGTACAAACCCAGCGTTTCTTTCTCGTGGGCGAGCAATTCCCTGTCGCTCCATTCCGCAAGCTCCAGCATGGGCGTCGGAGGAGTGACCGGCGCCGTCGCAGCGTCGACGGCGGCGGCAAGGCCGAACATGTCGTTCTGTCCGGCGGCGGCGGCACGCGCCTGCTGCTCCGCACTCTTCAATGCCTCGGGCAATTGCTGCATGAGACTGCGCCGGCTGTTGCCGAAGGCGTCCATGGCGCCGGCTTTGACCATCGCTTCGAGCGCACGCCGGTTGACCTTCTCCAGATCGATGCGGCGGCAGAATTCCGCGAGGCTCCGAAACTCGCCGTTTCTCTCCCGTTCGGCCAACAGCGCTTCGCAAGCGCCGCGGCCCACGCCCTTGATCGCACCCAGACCGTACAGAATGGTATCGTCGCCGGCCGCACTGAATGAGTAACCGGAGCGATTGACGCAGGGCGGCTTCAGCTGCAACCTGAGGCGCCGGCAGTCGTCCTTCAGCATGACGAGACGGTCGGTATTGTCGAGATCGGCGCTCATGACGGCCGCCGTGAACGCTGCCGGATAATGTGCCTTGAGATAGGCCGTCTGGTAGGACAACAACGCGTACGCAACAGAGTGCGATTTGTTGAATCCGTAGCCCGCAAACTTTTCCATCAGGTCGAAAATGCGCGTCGCCGTTTTCGCGGTAACCCCTCGTTCGCACGCGCCGCCGACAAAGACCTCCCGTTGCTTTGCCATCTCCTCGGGTTTTTTCTTGCCCATTGCGCGTCGCAGCAAGTCGGCGCCGCCCAGCGTATAGCCGGCCAGGACCTGCGCAATCTGCATCACCTGTTCCTGGTACAGGATGACACCGTAGGTCGGCTCGAGCACCGGCCGTAAATCCGGATGCAGATAGTCGATATCGGTTTTGTTGAGGTCGTGCTTACGCGCAATGAAATCGTCAACCATCCCGGACTGCAACGGCCCGGGCCGGAACAGGGCGACCAGGGCGACCAGGTCGCCGAAGTGGTCGGGCCGCAGGCGCTTGATCAGATCGCGCATGCCGCGCGATTCAAGCTGAAATACAGCCGTGGTATTGCAGTCCCGCAAGAGAGCGAAGGTCGTCTCGTCCTGCATCGGAATTGCCGTGATATCGAGCGGGTCCCCCGCTCTTCCCGCATTGATGATGCGCACCGCCCAGTCGATAATGGTGAGTGTCTTGAGGCCGAGGAAGTCGAACTTGACCAGGCCTGCCGCCTCAACATCGTCCTTGTCGAGCTGCGTCACTACGTGCGCGCCGCTTTCCTCGCAATAGAGCGGCGTGAAATCGGTCAATCGCTCCGGCGCGATGACCACGCCGCCAGCGTGCTTGCCTGCGTTTCTCACCAGGCCTTCAAGCGATCTCGCGAGATCGATGATGCTACGCACCTCTTCGTCGTCGCGATACATCGTCGCGAGCTCAGGCTCCTGCTCCAGCGCTTTTTCGAGCGTCATGCCGATTTCAAAGGGAACTTGCTTCGCAATACGATCCACAAAGCCGTAGGGCTGCCCGAGCACGCGGCCCGCGTCGCGGATGACTGCTTTCGCGGCCATCGTCCCGTAGGTAATGATTTGCGACACGCGATCCCTGCCGTAACGCTCCGCCACGTATTCGATCACCCGGTCGCGCCCTTCCATGCAGAAGTCAATGTCGAAATCGGGCATCGACACACGCTCGGGATTGAGGAATCGCTCGAACAGCAATTCGTGCTGCAACGGATCGACGTCGGTGATACCCAGCACGAATGCGACCAGCGACCCCGCGCCGGAGCCGCGGCCCGGCCCCACCGGGATTTTCTGCAGCTTGGCCCAGCGAATGAAATCCGCAACGATCAGGAAATAGCCGGCAAACCCCATGTCGCAGATCACGGAAAGTTCATCCGCCAGCCGCTTGTGGTAGGGCGCGCCGACCACGTTGGCCTGACTGTCCGTCAACTGCTCTCTGGCCGCTTTGCGCACGAGCAACCGGGCGAGCCCGGCATCCGACTCCGAACGCAGGAATTGCTCCGTCGTGCTGCCCTTCGGCACCGGAAATGCCGGCAGGTAACTCTGTCCGAGCTTCAGGTCGAGGTTACAGCGCTTCGCGATTTCCGCCGCGTTCTCGAGCGCCTCGGGAACGTCGTGGAAAAGCGCTGCCATCTCCTCGGCGCTCTTCAGGTATTGCTCGCGGCTGTAGTGTCGCGGCCGGTCGGTGTCCCCCAGACCGCGCCCCTGCTGTATGCATACCCGCGCTTCGTGGACGTCGAACTCATCCGCGGCGAGAAACCGCACGTCGTTGGTCGCAACGACCGGCAGGCTTCGCTCGTTCGCGAACGACAGCGCCTGTTGCAGATACTCCGTCTCGCCGGCACGGCTGCTGCGGGTCAGTTCCAGGTAATAACGATCCCCGAACAGCTCCTGCCAGAATGCCAGGCAGCGGGAGGCCGCTCCCGCGTGCCCGCTCACCAGGGCGCGGCCGAGATCGCCGTTGGCCCCTCCGGATAACGCGATCAATCCATCGCAAGCCGCCGGGCTGAACCAATCACGCCGCACCATCGGCACGCCCCGGTGCTGCCCTTCGAGATACGAGCGCGTCACGAGCTGCGTGAGATTCCGGTAGCCCGCAAGATTCTGACAAAGCAACACGAGTCCGTCCGATCTTCCGCTTTCCGCGCCATCTGCAATCTGCAGGTCGACGCCAATGATCGGCTTGATCCCGGACGCAATCGCTTTTCGATAAAACTTTACGAGCCCGAACAGATTGCAGCGATCCGTCAAGGCTACCGCAGGCATGCCGAGCGAGCGGCACTTTTCCATCAGCGCCGGAATTCGAACGATACCGTCGACGATCGAGTATTCCGTGTGCAGATGCAGATGAACAAATGGAGCTTGCATCAGGAGTCTTGTGTCATGTCTCGCCGCGCCCGGTTGCTTCAGTCAGGTGATCCGGCAGGTGTCCGACATTGAACCATACACTGACGTTACACAATGCAGAACGGCCTGAAGCTTCTGCGATGTTGCTGGCAGGGACCGAAGCGGACGATTCGTTCACGGTGCTCCACGGTCGCGTAGCCCTTGTGGCGGCAGAAGCCGTAGTCGGGATAGATCCGATCCAGATCCCGCATGATCCTGTCCCGATGTACCTTGGCCAGGATCGAGGCCGCACTGATGGCGGCGACTTTGTCGTCTCCGCCCACGATGGCGCTGCCGTTCAATTGACTGCCGTAAAAACCGAGGTTCGGCAGTTGATTTCCATCTACTTCGATGGACGCCGGGCAAATGCGCAAACCGAGAATGGCCCGCCGCATCGCCAGCAAGGTCGCCTGCAGAATATTCAAGCGGTCGATTTCCCGCGCATCCGCCCAGGCGACGGCACAGGCCAGTGCCCGTGCTTCGATTTCCACCGCCAGCTCCTCGCGGTACTCGGGCGCCAGTTTTTTCGAGTCGGCCAGGCCGTCGATGGGCCGGCGTTCGTCGAGGATCACTGCGGCAGCAACGACCGGCCCCGCGAGCGGTCCCCGCCCCGCCTCGTCGATACCGGCAACCGGCCCTTCCGATTGAAATAGAACTACCTGTTGCACTTAACCCCCGTGGATTTTTCTCCGGCCTTTAGCCCGCAGTATTCATGAACGCTTGAGGTCGGTGGTGACCGGTGCCTTGCCGGGGGAGGGGCTTTCAGGACCGCCGTGAACCCATCCATGGGGGCTTCGCAAAAACATCCATGTTTTTGACGATCCTGAAAGCCCCTCCCCCGGCAAGGCACCTCGCGAGCGTTGCGGCGTTCATGAATACTGCGGGCTAAACGCCTGCCAGTTCGAGGACTGCCTTTGCGGCCCGCTGATCCGCGCCCCTCGCCAGCTGCTCCCGGAGTTTAGCAAATTCACGTTCGATCGCGGCGCGTCTCTCGGGGTCGTGCAACAATTCGAACACGGCATCGCTCAGCGCTGTCGGCGTTGCGGCTCCCTGGAGGAATTCCGGCACGAGGGGTTCGGCAGTGAGCAGGTTCGGCAAGGTGAAATGGCGCAGCTTCACCAGGTTGAACGAGCGCACGAGGGCGTACGTCAGCGGTGCGAGCCGGTAAGCGGCGACGATCGGCCGGCCGAGCAGCGCAGCCTCCAGCGCCGCCGTGCCTGATGCCAGCAAAACGACGTCGGATGCCGCCATCGCGGTCTGCGCATTGCGCTCCAGGAGCAGATAATTCGCTGCAACGCCCGCCTCCTCCAGATGGTTCGCGAACAGGCGGCGCAGGTTGTCGTTCGCCATCGGTGCGATGAAAGACAAATCGGGCAAGCGCTCGAGGAGCAGGCGACTCGCCGCCGCGAACACCGGACCCAGGCGCGCCACTTCACTTTTGCGGCTGCCGGGGAGGACGGCGACGACCTGAGGCGAATCGATACCGAATTGTTGTCGCATGGGCTCGCGGCTCAGCCCGAGCGGAATGTTGTCAGCCAGCGGATGTCCCACAAAATCCGCGGGGATGCCGTGCCGGTCATAGAATTCTTTTTCAAAGGGCAGCAGGCAAAGTACCCGGTCCGCCGCCCTGGCGATCTTGTGAATGCGCCCCGTGCGCCACGCCCAGACCGACGGGCTTACGTAATGAATGGTGGGTATCGCCGCTTTTTTCAGCGCGATTTCGAGCCCGAGATTGAAATCCGGCGCGTCGATGCCGACAAAAACCGCCGGCGGACTGGCAGTCCAGCGCTCGATGAGAGCGCGGCGCAGCCGGATAAGACGCGGAATTTCCCTGAGCGGTTCGATCAGGCCCATTATCGCAAGCGCGTCCGCGTCCTCCCAGGCGACTGCGCCCGCCTGTTTCATCGCGCTGCCGGCTACGCCTTCGAAGCTGGCGTCCGGAAGCGCCACCTTGAGTGCATTGATGAGCCCGGCGCCCAGTTGATCGCCTGATGCCTCGCCGGCGACAAGACCGATACGCATCTTCTGGCCGAAAACCGCTTACCGTACCAGGCCGCGTTCGGAAGTCCGCAACGAGTCGAGAAAAATCCTGAGTTCCGGTTGTTCCGCGGCAAGCTGCTCGATCTGTTCGATCGCCTCGGCGAGTTTCCTGCCCTGCCGATATACGATCCGGTAGGCGTTCTTGATGTTGCGAATCTGTTCGCTGCCGAACCCGCGCCGCTTCAGGCCTTCGCTGTTGATGCCGTGCGGCGCAGCCGGCTGGCCCGCCATCATCGTGTACGCAGGTACGTCGCGGTTCGTGCCGCAATACATGCCGAGAAAGCTGTGTGCGCCAATGCGGCAAAACTGATGGGCGCCGGAAAAGCCGGCGAAGATTACCCAGTCGTCGACGTGCACGTGGCCCGCGAGCGTCGCGTTATTCGCAAAAATCGTATGGTTGCCGATGCGGCAATCGTGCGCGATGTGCACGTATGCCATGATCCAGTTGTCGTTGCCGAGAGTAGTGACGCCTTCGTCCTGAACCGTGCCGCGGCTAATCGTGCAGTACTCACGAATCGTATTCCGATCGCCGATTTCAAGACGCGTTTTTTCCCCTGCATACTTCTTGTCCTGGGGATCGTCGCCGACTGACGCGAACTGATAGATCCGGTTGTCCCGGCCGATCCGCGTAGGTCCGCTGATGACGACGTGCGCCGCAATTCTGCTGCCGCCGCCGATTTCCACCTCGTCGCCAATCACCGTGTAGGGACCGACTTCAACGTCGTCCGCAAGCACGGCTGAAGGAGAGACGATTGCCGTGCTGTGCACCGTCACCGTGCGCTCCCCGGAGCGCACATGATCTTCGCGCTGACTGCCCGGTCCCCTTCGACGCTGGCTACACAGTCGTAAAACCAGATGGCACGCCTGATCGCCTGGACCGAAACGTCGATCGCAAGCCGGTCACCTGGAACGACCGGACGGCGGAAGCGCGCCTCGTCCACTCCGGCCAGATAATAAATTGCATCCGGGTCCTGTTCCCGGCTGGTCATATAAGAAAGAATACCGCCGGCCTGCGCCATCGCTTCGACAATCAACACCCCCGGCATGACCGGCCGCCCCGGAAAATGCCCCTGGAAGAACGGTTCATTGATCGTGACGTTTTTCCAGGCAGAAATCGATTGACCCGGCCTGACGTCACTGACCCCGTCGATGAGCAGAAACGGATAGCGGTGCGGCAGCCACTGCATGACCTCCGCGGTTGTCATCGGGCCGGTCGTGTCGCTCATTCGTGTTCGTCACCTTTTTCCAGCCTGGCGACTCGTCGCACCAGATCGTCAAGGCGTCGAAACCGCGCCACCTTGCGTTTCCAGTCCTTGTCCTTTTCCGCAGGAAAACTCGCGGTATAAAAGCCCGGCTCGCGAATGTCCTTGGAAACCATCGTTGCGCCGCCGATCACGACGTCGTCGCAAATGCTGATGTGACCGACGATACCGGACTGACCCGCAAACATGCAGCGCTTGCCGATCACCGTACTTCCGGAAACACCGGTCAATGCCGCCATCGCGGTATGCTCGCCGATGCGTACGTTATGCGCAATCTGAATCAGGTTATCCAGCCTGACGCCGTTTTCAATGATCGTATCGTCTATAGCGCCGCGATCGATGGTGGTGTTGGCGCCAATCTCGACGTCGTCACCGATCCGGACGCCGCCGATCTGCGGGATTTTGATCCAGCCGGTATCACTGCGGGCATTGCCAAACCCGTCGCAACCGATGACCGCTCCCGGATGTACAATGCACCGCTTGCCGATGCGCACGTCTTCGACCAACGTCACGTTGGCATGCAGGCATGTCCCCTCGCCAACCCGGCATCGCGGCCCCAGGACCGAACCGGGTCCGATGCACGCTCTGTCCGAGACGACCGCGTCATCGCCGACCACCACGTGTGCGGCAATGTGCGCGCTGTCCGACACCCGCGCGGAAGCCGAAACGACCGCCGTTTCGTGAACACCGCCGGCAAACGACGCCGGCGGATGCAGCACGCCGGCAATACGCGCGTACGTTTCGTAAGGGTCGACGCATATCAGCGCCGGCACCGGGCAGGATTCAGCATCCTGGGCACGCAAAACGACTGCAGCCGCGCGGGTTTTCGCGAGTTCGGCGCGATAGGCCGGATTGGCGAGAAAGCTCAAGGACTGCGGGCCGGCATTGGCCAGTGTGGCGACGTGGGTGACGGCGGATTGAGGATCACCGACGAGCTCACAGCCGAATCGAGTCGCCAGGTCCCCAAGGCTTGCCTGCATAAGTACCCCAAGTCAAAAACGGCAGGAATCTCCCCCATGCCGGAACGCCTGCGCAGCCTTCAAGGAACCCGGCACGCATTATTCAAGAACGGCACAGCGTTTCAGCGGAGTCTCGACCCGGGAGGAGGGCTTTTCAGGATCGTCACAAACAGGGATGTTTGTGCGAAGCCCCCATGGATGGGTTCACGGCGTTCCTGAAAAGCCCTCCTCCCGGGTCGAGACTCCGCCAACCACCAACCTCGGACGTTCTTGAATAATGTGTGCCGGGTTCCGCGATCGCAGGATTCCTGCTCGTTAGTTCCCTGCCGCTTGAAAATTCGCTTCCATGGCGCGCAATACCATCTCGGTAATGTTCACGGCGGAACTGGCGTACAGGACCCCGTCCCCTACGACGAGATCGAAGCCCGACGCTTCCGCGTAGTCCTGGACTTCCTTCAGCAAGGAGCGCTGCAAATTGCCGAGTTCCTCGTTGCGCCGCAGATTGAGATCTTCGCGAAATTCGTCCTGCATACGCGTAACTTCCCGTTGCATGTCCCGCAGGTCTTTTTCTGCATTGCGGCGCTCGGTTTCACCCATCACCGCGAGGTCCCGGTTCACTTTCTCCGTCAGGTCTTCAAATTCCTTCTGCTTCGCGAGAATGGTTCGTTGCCGCGGCGCAAACTCCTGCTGCAAAGCATCCATGGCCACTTTGGCCTGCGGCGCCTGCTCCATCAGCGCCGTCACGTTGACGACGCCGATTTTGACTTCCTGTGCCGCGAGCGGCAGGCTCGTCAGAGGCATCAGCGCGATTACCGTCAAAGCTTTAAACAGGTGTTGCTTTCCAAAAGTCATATATGCGTCCAATCGTTAGAAGGCTTGCCCAATCGAGAACTGAAATCTTTCGACCTCGTCGCCATAGAACCGGTCGTTACCCTTATATTCGTTGAGAGGGTAAGCATAGCTGAAACGAAAGAAACCGAGCGGCGCCAACCACTCAACTGCAACGCCCACCGAGGACCGCAGTTCGTCGAATTCCGGCTCATAGGTGACGGGGCTTCCCAGCTTGTCGGTAAATTGGACCTCGCCCGTATTGAAAATGTTGCCGATATCGTAAAAAACGCTTGCGCGTGCCTGGCTTCTGAATTTCTCCGGAATCGGAAGTATAAGCTCTAGTTGACTCGCGACCAACACGTTGCCGCCGTAAGGGTTGCCGAAACTGTCCCTGGGTCCGAGGTACGACTCCTTATAGCCCCTGACGGATTCCGGGCCGCCGCCGTAAAACTGTTTGTAAGGCGGCAACGCCGTAGTGGCTTCGAGTGCCTCACCATAGGCGAGATCCGTGTTGAGCCTCAATGACCATGGGCCAAAGAGCGGGAAATACTTGGTGAAATTGTAGCGCGCGGTAAAATATTCAACGTCGCTGCCCGGCACCGCCATACTGAGGAAAAATTGCTGGCGCATGCCCCGGTCGGCAAACAGACTCCGATTGCGACTGTCGTAGGTCCAGCCGGCGAGAAGTTCGAAGGTGTCGAATTCACTGCCGAAAAAGGTCAGCCCGCCTCCCACGTCTTCTATAAAAGGATTGCCGTTGTTCAAGACCCAGTCCTGTGCCTGCTGGGTGCTCGACGAGGACGACAGCAGTTCCGCATGCTGATAGGAAACCCCGAAGCTCAGGCTCTGGTATTCGGTGATTGGATAACCATACTCCAGCGATGCGCCCGTACTTGTCGTTGAAAAATCGGACGACCCGGACGTGAACTGCGTGATGTCCCGGTGATTGACCGTCACCGTTCGCCTGACACCGTTCATGGTCACGTACGGATCGGTATGCGACAAGCTGTAGAGTTTCGAGTAACGGCCCGAATTCAGGCTGAGTGCTACGCGGTTTCCGGATCCGAGGAAGTTCGTGTGCACGATACTGCCGTTCAGGATGATTTTCTGCGACTCCGAGTATCCGACTCCGCCGCTGAACTGTCCCGGCATGCGGTACTCGATCGCGAAATTGACATCGACGAGATCGGGACTTCCCGGGACCGGGGTATTTTCCACTTCCACGCTTTCGACGAACGGCAGTCGCTGCAGGAGAATTTTGGAACGATCGACCAGTCGGTTTGACAGGTACGCGCCTTCGGCCTGGCGCATTTCCCGCCGTAATACCTCGTCATCGACTTCGTCGATACCCGTGAAGTTGATACGGCGCACATAAACCCGGCTGCCCGCGTCGACAAAAAAGGTGACGGCAGCTTCCTTGTTCTCGTAGTCGAGTTCAGGGACGGGCTCGATTTCTGCGTTCGCGTAACCCTCTTCGCCGAGGCGAAACGACATGAGCTCGCTCGACTGCGTGAGGAGGCGAAGATTGAAGGTCGAGCCCGGTTGCGCCAGCACCAGCCCGCGAAGCTGCTGTTCCGGTACCTTCATTTCTCCAACGAGCTTGACCTCGGAGATCGTGTACTGCTCGCCTTCGTGAATGTTGATTGTGACGTAAATGTCCTTCTTGTTCGGCGAGATGGCGACCTGGGTTGACTCGACGCGAAAATCTGCGTAACCGCGATCCATGTAAAAGGAGCGCAAGGTTTCCAGATCGCCGCTTAATGCTTCCTTCGCGTAGCGATCGTCCTGGCGAATCCAGGACAGCCAGTTGGCCGTGTCGAGCGTAAACCCCTCGCGGATTTCGTCTTCGCCGAAACTGTGATTGCCGACAATATTGACCTGACGGATCTTCGCCCTGTCGCCTTCCTTGACGTTGATGCCGATACGCACCGTATTGTTCGGCCGCTCCTCCACATTTGCATCGACGACTACCGCATATTTGCCGCGATCGTAATATTGCTCTCGCAGGAACTGTTGTACGTTGTCCAGTACCGATCGATCGAAGGTGCGGCCGCGCGCGAGGCCGACATTTCGCAGCGAATCCATCAGGTCTTCGGTTTTGATATCCTTGTTGCCCTCGATCGTAAAATCCTCGATCGAAGGGCGCTCTTTCACCGCGATAACCAGCGCATTCCCGTCGCGGCGCATTTCAATGTCATCGAACAGTCCCTGCGCATACAGCGAGCGAATCGCCTCCTGGATACGCAGGTTGTCAACCGTATCGCCGACGTTGATGGGCAGGTAGTTGAATACCGTACCCTCCGAAATCCTCTGCAATCCCTCGACGCGCATATCGCGCACGATAAATTCGTCGGCGTACGCCGGAGCAGCGGGCAGGAAGCCCGCGCAGGCCAGCAGAACAATGAACCTGTGCCAGAACCGGTTTGTATTGAAACGGCTCGTCGCCGATGTGTGGCCGCGTGAGGTCACTGATTCAGTATTCTTGCGATGTCGTTATAAAATGCAAAACTCATCAGAAGTAACAACGCGAGAATGCCGACCTGCTGTCCGACCAGCTGTGAACGGTCCGACAACGGGCTGCCTTTTATGAGCTCAACGGCCTGATAGACGATCTGTCCGCCGTCCAGGATCGGCACGGGCAGCAGATTCAGCACGCCGAGGCTGATGCTCACGAGCGCGAGAAAGCTCAAAAAAGCATTCAACCCCGCCGCGGCGGAATCGCCGGCGTATTGCGCGATGTTGATCGGGCCGCTGATGTTCTTGATGGAAACATCGCCCGTCACCATTCTCGCCAGCATACGCACTGTGAAGCCGGTCGAATTCCAGGTGCGTTCGACCGATTCGCCTATGGCGCTGACGGGCCCGAACTTTCGTACGTACCAGTGGTCGCCGGCGGTCGGGGCGATACCGACCCCCATGAAGCCGACCACTTCGCCATCGACTTCACGCGAACCGAGGCGCAAGTCGAGCAACCGTTCTTCGCCGTCTCGTATCAGCCGCACGGAGACGGCCTCTCCCGGACGCGCCGCGACAACGTCCTGCAGATCGGAAAAATTCACGATTGGATTGCCAGCGATCCCGGTGATCCGGTCGCCCTCAAGGATCCCCGCGGCGCTGGCCGCGCCCTGCTCCTCGACCCGTCCGACAACGGCAGGCGGCTGCCAGGGCACGAAGCCCAGGCCCTCGAACAGCACGCCGGGTACAGTCAGTCGTGCCCGGTCGTTGCCGACATCCAGGACGGCAGAGCGTTGCCAGCCGTCTTCGCCTTCCAGTTCGAGCGTTACCTTGCCGTTATCGACCATCTCCCCAAGCATGGCGACCAGGGCCGTCTCCCAGTCGGACGCTTCACGTTCGCCGACCGCGATGATGCGGTCTCCGTACTCGAGCCCCGCGACGTCCGCGTACGAGCCCGGAGTGACCTCGCCGACAGCCGGCCTGACGGTCGGAACGCCGTTTATAAAGAGCACCCAGTACGCCAGCACGGCAAACAGGAAATTGAACACCGGCCCGGCCAGAAGCACCGCGATGCGCGCCGGCACCGGGCGATGGTTGAAGGCGCGTCCCTGGTCGGCGGGCTGCACCGGACCCTCGCGCTCGTCGAGGAACTTGACGTAGCCCCCGAGCGGTATCGCGGACACGCAATATTCCGTACGGTCCCTGCCGCCGATCCAGGTCCAGATGGGCTTGCCGAAGCCGATCGAAAAACGCAGCACCTTCATGCCGCACAGCCGGCCGACAAGATAATGGCCGAACTCGTGTACGGCGACCAGCACGCTGATGGCCACCATGAAGGACAGCAGATTGATCAGTACGGCGCTCATGGGCGAAGCACTTTCTCCGGAATTCCTGTGCTACCGGCAGTGCATGCGGCCGGACGCGGGCCTCGGCGGGCGGCCGCTCTGTAGTTCTGACTGGCGGGGGCATGCGCAGTTCCCGCCGGGCATGGTCGCAACTGAAGCATCAGACCAGCCCCGCCCAGCCGATGCCGAGCGCAAACAGCGGCGCCGCCGCCGTCACGCTGTCGATGCGGTCCAGGACGCCGCCGTGTCCCGGAAACACCCGGCCGCTGTCCTTGAGTCCGGCATTGCGTTTGAACATGCTGACGGTGAGGTCTCCGACGACGGACAGGGTGGCAACCGCGAGGCAGAACGGCACAATCACCGCGATATCAAGATTGACCCAGTAAAACCGCGCAGCCACCAGCACCAGCACCACCGCCACCAGCCCGCCGATAACGCCCTCCCAGGTCTTTCCCGGGCTGATATTCGGCGCCAGCTTGACGCGGCCGAAGCGCTTGCCGGCGAAATACGCGCCGCTGTCCGCGGCCCAGATAATGATCAGGGCGAACAGCAGCGCCTCGGGTTTGAGCGAATAAAGAGACACCAGCGCGATGTAGGCCGGCACCAGCACCAGGGCACCGCAGATCCAGCCTATCGGCCGCGCGATCGGCGTCGGGTAGAAAAACACCCAGATCAGCGCTGCAAACCACCATGCGAGGCCGACCTTCAAAATGATTTCGGTCGCAGCGGGCGACGGCGTAAGCCAGGTAGCGGCTGCCAGAAGCGCGCCGATTGCCGCCACGTAGCAGAGCCGGGCCGCGACGCCGGTCAGAGAGAGGAATTTCGCCCATTCCCATGCGGCCGCCAGGATGATCGCCGCAATGACCGCCCTGGCGGCCGGTGCCGGAAATACGAACAACACCAGCAGGATCAATGCCGCGGCGACGATCGCAGTCAGTATGCGTTCGCGCAACATCTCAGGCCGCCCCAACCTGCTCGCCGGTATGACCGTAGCGCCGGTGCCGGTTGGCGTAGGTGAGCAATGCCTTGTCGAACTCCTGCTCGCTGAAATCCGGCCACAGGCATTCGCAAAAATAAAGCTCGGCATAGGCCAGGTTCCACAGCAGAAAGTTGCTGATCCGTTGCTCACCGCCGGTTCGGATCAAAAGATCCGGATCCGGCAAGCCGCCGAGTGCGAGCTGCCCGGAAAAACGCTCCTCGTCGATGTCCGATGCGCAGATTTCCGCACGTTCGACCTGAGAGGCCAGTCCCTTCGCGGCCTGGACAATGTCCCAGCGGCCGCCGTAGGCGACGGCAACCGTCAGCGCCAGCCCGCCGTTGCCTGCGGTGCGCTTCTCGGCTGCTTCGATTTTCCGCACCAGCCTCGATTGCAGCTGCTCGCGCTCGCCGACAAATCTGAGCCTCACATTATTACGATGCAGGTCGTCGATTTCCCGTTGCAGCGCTTCGAGAAAAAGGTTCATCAGGCTGCTGACTTCGTCCTTCGGCCGGCGCCAGTTTTCGCTGCTGAACGCAAACAGGGTCAGGAACGACACACCGCGCCTCGCCGCCACTTCGACGGTATTGCGCACTGCCTTGGCACCGGCGCGGTGGCCCGCGTGCCGTGGCTGCGAACGCATCTTCGCCCAGCGGCCGTTGCCGTCCATGATCACGGCAACGTGATGGGGAACGCGCATGTCCGCCGGGTCGCTGCCTGTTTCAGTCGCCTCTCGCACCATCGGAAACCGGTGGCCTAGACTTCCATCAAATCGCGTTCTTTTTCCGCGAGCACGCGGTCTATTTCGGCGATGTGCTTGTCGGTAATGGCCTGAATCTCGTCATGTCCGCGCCGCTCGTCGTCTGTGCCGATCAACTTTTCCTTCAACAGGTCTTTCAGGTCGCTCAGGGCATCGCGCCGAATGTTGCGTATGGCGACGCGGCCGCCCTCGGCTTCCTGGCGCACCAGCCGGATCATGTCCTTGCGCCGTTCCTCGGTCAGCGGCGGCAAGGGTACCCGTATTACCGTGCCGGCCGAGACGGGGTTAAGTCCCAGATCCGAATGCAGGATGGCTTTCTCGATGGCCTGCACCATGCCCTTTTCCCAGGGCGAGACCGTCAGCGTCCGTGAATCTTCGACGTTGATGTTCGATACCTGGCTGAGCGGAACCTCGGTGCCGTAATACGCGACCGTGATGTGGTCGAGCAGGCTCGTATGCGCGCGCCCGGTTCTCAGTTTGGTCATTTCCTGACGCAGCGATTCGACGCTCTTGTCCATGCGCTTTGCAGCGTCTTTTTTTATGTCGTCAAGCACGTCCTCGCTCCTTCTTCCATTCTTCAACAGACCATCGTTCCAAAAAGGTCGTGCAGCGTATCTACGCCGTCACCAGGGTGCCGACGTTCTCGTCGGTCATAGCCCGCACCAGCGCACGTTCTTCCGTCATATTGAAAACCCGCAACGGCAAGTGGTTGTCGCGGCACATCACAACCGCGGTGGCATCCATGACGTTGAGCTTGTCGATTAACACCTGGTCGAACGACACCGTGTCATACAAGGATGCTTCCGAATTCTCCCTGGGGTCCGAGTCGTAAACGCCGCTGACCTTGGTCGCCTTGAGCAATACGTCCGCACCGATCTCGATGGCGCGCAGGCTCGCCGCAGTGTCGGTCGTGAAAAACGGATTGCCGGTGCCGGCCGCAAGGACGACGACACGCCCTTTTTCCAGATGTCGCACGGCACGGCGCCGGATGTAATCTTCACAGACTTCATGAATCTGAATTGCAGACATGACACGGGCGTACACTTGCATCGATTCGAGAGCGTCCTGAAGCGCCAGCGCGTTCATGACCGTGGCGAGCATGCCCATGTAATCGCCGGTCACGCGATCCATACCCGCACCGGCCAGACCGGCGCCACGGAAAATGTTGCCGCCGCCGATGACAATGGCGATCTCAACCCCGAGCTTGCCGACCTCCGCCACTTCCGCCGCGATGCGCTTGATCAGGACCGGGTCAATACCGTAGTCGGCCTCACCCATCAGCGCCTCACCGGAGAGCTTCAGCAGCACGCGGCGGTAAAGTACCGGGGCGTCACTCATAGTTCCTGCCTTTTTCGTTCAGCACTGTTTGTCGAGGCCTTCGAACTGCGCGCTTGGCGGCGACCGCCGGAGCGCCGGGCGATTCTAGCGCATCCCATCGCCCCGGGCCCGATTTAATTCCTTTATTCAATCGCTTAGACGCTTCGACCGAGCTGGGCCATGACCTCTTCCGCAAAGTTCTCCTGTTTCTTTGCAATGCCCTCGCCGACCTCGAAGCGCAGGAATCCGGTGACCTCCGCGCCCGCATCATTGAGCAACTGGCCGACGGTCAGGTCCGGGTCCTTGGCAAACGGCTGACCCAACAGGGTAATTTCCTTCAGGTACCTGGCAACGCGCCCGGTCACCATTTTCTCGACGATATCGGCAGGCTTGCCCGATTCGCGTGCCTGCTCGGCAAAAATCCGTCGTTCCCGCTCGAGGGCCTCGTCGGGCACGGCGGCCGCGTCGAGATACGCCGGGTTGATGGCGGCAATGTGCATGGCGATGTCCCGCGCCAGTTCCTCGCTGCCGCGGCGAAGGGCCACGAGCACGCCGATCCTGGCCCCGTGCGAGTGCGTGTAGGTCCCGAGATGATCCGCGGCGGCGATCACTGCAACACGCCGCACGGAAATGTTCTCGCCGACCTTGGCGACAAGCTCCGTGCGCGCTGCTTCGACCGTTGCCCCGCCTTGCAGCGTCTCGGACAGCAATGCGCTCACCTCCGCGGCTCCACTCCGCAATGCAGCACGGGCCACAGCCTCGGCAAAAGTGACAAAGTTGTCGTCTTTCGCCACGAAATCCGTTTCCGAGTTGATTTCCACCATCGCGGCACGCTTTCCGTCGGCAGCAATGACGATGCGGCCATCGGCAGCGACGCGGCTCGACTTCTTGTCAGCCTTCGCCTGACCGGATTTCCTCAAGGTTTCGACGGCCGCATCCATGTCGCCATCGGTCTCGACCAGAGCTTTCTTGCACTCCATCATGCCGGCGCCGGTGCGCTCGCGGAGCTCCTTGACCATGGATGCGCTAATGCCCATTGTGGATTCCTCTCATTGCTTCAGTTCATCGGCGCGCAATCGAGTCGGACCGCCCCCGCGGGTGGCACGCCACAGGTGTGACGGGTTCAGGTGGGCTCCGTCTCCGACGCCGCCGAGCCGCTACGGTCGTCTGCCGGCGAGTCATCGGCCGGCGGGGCTGCGGGTGCGTTTCCGGCGGCAGTCTCCCTGGCCGCAGTCTTTCTGGCTGTCTTTTTGCCGGCCGGAGCCTTGTCTTCCGCTGCCGCGGGGGCCGCGTCCGCTTCCGCAGCGGCGTCCGCGGACGGGCCGTGCCGGTCGATCGGGGCGGCCTCACCCGCAGGTGCATCGCCCGATTCCGTGCTCGGTGATTCCTTGCTCGACGATTCCTTCAGAGTCACCGGTACTTTCTTCCTGGCAGGTGTTTTCTTGCCGGTTCGGCCGACCGGCTTTTTCGCGGGCTTTTTCTTCCTGCCCGCGACTTTCCTCGGCCTGCCTTCTTCATCCAGTTCGACGAATTCGTCCTCGCCCAATGCAACCTGCGGCAGTGACGCCTTACCGTCGAGCACCGCATCCGCAATCAGCGTGGCATAAAGTTCGATGGCGCGCATCGCGTCGTCGTTCCCGGGAATGACGTAGTCCACCCCCTCCGGCGAACAATTCGTGTCGACGACCGCAACGACCGGAATGCCGAGCTTCCGTGCCTCGCGAACGGCTATGTCTTCGTGATCGACATCGACCACGAACAGCACGTCCGGAAGGGCCGACATGCTTTTGATGCCGCCCAGGGATCGCTCCAGTTTTTCCTGTTCGCGCGCGAGCCCCAGCGCTTCTTTTTTCGTCAACCGTTCGAAGCCGCCCTCGTCGCCCATTTGCTCGAGTTCGCGAAGGCGCTTGACCGACTGCCGGATCGTCTTGTAATTGGTCAGCATGCCGCCGAGCCAGCGATAGCTGACGTAGGGCATGCTGGAGCGCTCGGCCTGGGCGCGCATCGAGTCGCGCGCGGAGCGTTTGGTGCCGACAAACAGCACCGTGCCGTGATCGGAGACGACCGCTTTCACGAAGGCGTACGCTTCGCGCGCCAGCGGCAGGCTCTTTTCGAGATTGATAATGTGGATTTTGTTACGTTCGCCGAAGATGTAGGGTGCCATCTTCGGGTTCCAGTAACGGGTCTGATGACCAAAATGCACGCCAGCCTCAAGCATCTGGCGCATGGTTACGTCTGCCATGTTGACTCCTTCAGGGTTCAGCCTCCGTACACCCCATCCCGCAACCCCTTTTCAGGTGGGGCACCCAGCGGTATGTGACGGTGTACGTGTGGGATTAATTGCCTCTAGGGCGCGCGCTTTATACCATACCCGGTTTGGCTCAACAACGCGGATCTGGACGAAATCCGTGCGACCACGCAGCATTATTCATGAACGACACAACGTCTCGGCGGAGTCTCGCTTGGGGGGAGGGCTTTCCAGGATCGTCACAAACAGGGATGTTTGTGCGAAGCCCCCATGGATGGGTTCACGGCGTTCCTGGAAAGCCCTCCCCCCGAGCGAGGCTTCGCCAACCACCCACCTCAACCGTTCATGAATAATGCGGCAACGGAGCCTTGCTGCGATGAGCATGCCGCATTTTCCGTCCCGAACGCGGCCAGGCCGAGAACGGTGAATAATGTGCTCTACCCATTATGAACGTAACGATCAAAACTCCGGAAGAGCAGGACAGGATGCGGGTTGCCGGGCGTCTGGCCGCCGAAGTGCTGGACATGATCGGCGGCCACGTCACTCCCGGGATCACCACGGGCGAGCTCGACAGCATCTGTCATCAGTACATCGTCGAAACACAGCAGGCCGTTCCGGCGCCCTTGAACTACAAAGGGTTTCCGAAATCGATCTGTACGTCGGTCAATCACGTGGTCTGCCATGGAATTCCCGGCGACAGGAAGCTCAAGGCGGGCGACGTCGTCAACATCGACGTCACCGTGATCAAGGACGGCTTTCACGGCGACACCAGCCGGATGTTTTTCGTCGGGAAACCCGGAGTTCAGGCGGAACGACTGTCGGCGGTCGCACGCGAGGCCATGTGGCTCGGTATCGAGCAGCTGGGCCCGGGAAGACACCTGGGAGATATCGGCGAGGCTATTCAGCAACACGTCGAGCAGAGTCGTTTTTCGGTCGTGAGGGAATATTGCGGCCACGGCATCGGACGCGTGTTTCATGAGGACCCGCAGGTACTGCACTACGGCAAGGCGGGCAGCGGGCTCGAGCTCAAGGCCGGCATGGCGCTGACCGTCGAGCCGATGGTCAACGCCGGCAAGCGCCACGTGCGACTGCTGCCGGACGGCTGGACGGTGGTTACCCGGGATCACTCGCTGTCGGCGCAGTGGGAGCACACCGTGCTGATCACCGACAAGGGCTACGAGGTACTGACGCTCGGCGCTGCGGAACGTTAGCGACCCCGTTTACATGCATCCCATTCCCGCCGCCGGCCTCGACAAACACTCGGGCACCGATCCGGCTGTCGTATTGCTGCTGCAATCGCTGCCGGCCGTCTATGGCGGCGCCAACGAATGCCGTAAGGCGCTCGAAAAAGCCGACCGGAACCTGGAGGAGCGTTTTCGCAAGGGCGAACCGGTGCCGGGCCTGGTCGCTCTCAGAGCCGCCATCGTCGATCGACTGCTCGTTTATCTGTGGCGGCAACATACGGCCGCGATTGAACTGAACGTCGCACTGGTGGCCGTCGGCGGCTATGGCCGGGGCGAACTGCATCCGTCGTCCGACGTCGACATCATGCTGTTACGCAGTGAGTCGCTCCCGGCCGATGGCGAAGCCGCAATCTCGGCATTCGTCACGGCGCTGTGGGATGCCGGCCTCGAAATCGGCCATAGCGTTCGCACCGTCGAGGAGTGCCGGCACGAGGCGGAAGCCGACATAACCGTCACGACAACATTGATGGAAGCGCGATTGCTGGCGGGACCACAGCCGTTGTTCGCCGCGCTGGAAGACGCCGTCGGTCCGGACCGGATCTGGCCGTCGGCGGAATTCTTTGCTGCGAAGCTCAAGGAACAACGCGCTCGCCATCTTCGCTACGACGATACGGCCTACAAGCTCGAACCAAACGTCAAGGGCAGCCCCGGCGGGCTGCGCGACATCCAGATGATAGGCTGGGTGGCGAAGCGCCATTTCGGCGCGCGTACGCTCGACGAGCTGGTGGATCATGATTTTCTTTCGCCGGGGCAGCTACGGGCACTCTACGACGGGCAGTCGTTTCTGTGGCGGGTCCGCTTCGGCCTGCACGTGCTGACCGGTCGTCGGGAAGACCGCCTGCTGTTCGATCACCAGACGCGTCTTGCCGAAATGCTCGGTTACGAGGATGCGAGTTACACGCTTGCGGTGGAACAGCTCATGCAGCGCTATTACCGCACGGTCATGGAACTGAGCCGCCTGAACGAAATGCTGTTGCAGCTTTTCGAACAGGCGATTCTCATGGATCCGGATGCGGAGCCTGAGCCCCTGAACGAGCGCTTCGAGGTGAAGAACGGCTATCTGCAGACGGTCAACGACGATGTCTTCGCGCAGGAGCCGTCCGCATTGCTCGAGTTGTTCCTGTTATTGCAGCAGCACGAACACATCCGTGGCGTCAGTGCACACACGGTCGGCGAAATACGCCGGCGCCTCTACCTGATCGACGAGGAGTTTCGCCAGAACCCGCGCAACCACCGGCTGTTCCTTGGCATTCTGAGGGCGCCGGTCGGTGTCAGTCGTCAATTGCGGCGGATGAACCTGTACGGCGTTCTCGGGCTGTATATTCCGTCGTTCGGCCGCATCGTCGGCCGAATGCAATACGACCTGTTCCACGCCTATACCGTCGACGAGCACACGCTGTTTGTCGTAGCCAACCTGCGCCGTTTCGCCCTGACCCGCTTCGACCACGAGTATCCGCACTGCAGCCCGCTGATGCAGTCGTTCGACAAGCCGGAGATCGTGTACCTGGCCGGGCTCTTTCACGATATCGCGAAGGGCCGCGGCGGCGATCACTCCGAACTCGGAGCCGTCGATGCCGAAGCCTTCTGCCTGGAACACGGCATGAGCCGTTACGAGGCACGTACCGTCGCGTGGCTGGTCAGGAATCATTTGCTCTTGTCGACAACCGCGCAGAAAAAAGACATCGGCGATCCCGCTGTCATCAATGAATTTGCTGCAACCGTCGGCGACAAGACCCACCTCGATTACCTCTATGTCCTGACGGTGGCCGATGTCAGGGGCACCAATCCCAAATTGTGGAACTCCTGGAAAGCAACGCTCTTTCGCGACCTGTATGAAGCAACGACGCGGGCTTTGCGGCGCGGGCTGGAAAATCCGATCGACCGGGAATACCTGGTCTCCGAAACGCAGACGGCGGCGCGTGAATTGTTGCGGCAATCCGGAATGCCGGAATCGCAGCGTCTCGAGATCTGGGGCGCGTTCACCGAAGATTATTTCCTGCGTTACAGAAGTGAGGAAATCGCCTGGCACAGCAGGATCCTGGCCGGCGCCGGGAACGGCGCCACGGATGGATTGCTCGACCTGCGCAAACAGGTCGGCGGCGACGGCATGGAGGCCGTGCTCTACACATTGCGGACCCGCCGCACGTTTGCGCAGGCGACGGCGGCGATCGACGAACTCGGCATGACCATCGTCGACGCGCGGGTGGTGCCGATCAAGAACGGTTACAGCCTCGATACTTTCATATTTATGGAACTCGATCGCCGCATCGAGGCGGATGACCTGCGTCTGCATAAAATCCGGCAGGCATTGACTCGGATCCTGGCTGCGCCTGACGACGGCTTCGCAAAAGTGACCCGCCGCGCACCGCGGCAGGTACGCATGTTTCCGACGAGGACGACGGTCGAGTTCGACGAGGACCTCGCCAACCGCCGCACGATCATGGAACTCGTCGCAGGCGACCGGCCGGGTCTCCTGAGCAAGGTCGGCCAGGTATTCACCGAGCTCGGCATCGAGATCAACACCGCCAAGGTCATGACGATCGGCGAGCGAGCCGAGGACGTTTTTTACATCGTCGACAACGACGGCGAGCCGTTGACGGCGGAACTGCGCGATGCTTTAAGGGAACGGTTGACGGCGAATCTCGACCGACAGGACTGAAAATGCGGGCAATGATCGAAACCATAGAAGCGGGATACGATGCGCGCGCAGAGGCGCTGGATGGCGAGACGAAAGCGAAATTGCTTGCGGCCGTCAACGAGGCGCTGTCGTTGCTCGATTCCGGCGAGGCTCGCGTTGCCGAGAAGATCGATGGTGCCTGGCGGGTGAACGAATGGCTCAAGAAAGCGGTGTTGTTGAGCTTTCGCCTGCACGAAAACCGCCTCATTGCCGGCGCCCACAGCAATTTCTACGACAAGGTCGGTTTGAAATACCGGGACTATACGGCCACGGACTTCGAGCACGATCGTGTCCGCGTCGTGCCGGACGCAATCGTGCGCTATGGCGCGCACGTGGCAAAGGACGTCGTACTGATGCCGAGCTACGTCAACATCGGGGCGCACGTCGGCAGCGGTACCCTGGTCGACACCTGGACCACCGTCGGCAGTTGCGCGCAGATCGGCCGTAACGTGCATCTCTCCGGCGGCGTCGGCATCGGAGGCGTGCTCGAGCCCGTGCAGTCCGCTCCAACCATCATCGAGGACGGCTGCTTCATCGGCGCCCGCTCCGAAATCGTCGAGGGCGTGATCGTAGAAGCCGGTTCGGTCATCTCGATGGGCGTCTACATCGGCCAAAGCACGAAGATCTACAATCGCGGCACGGGAGAGATCAGCTTCGGCCGCATACCCGCGGGATCCGTCGTGGTCGCCGGCAACCTGCCGTCCGGCGACGGAAAGTATTCCCTGTACTGCGCGGTGATCGTGAAACAGGTCGATGCAAGGACCCGAAGCCGAACGAGCCTGAACGACCTGCTACGATACGCGGACTAAGGAGAACGACGTGCGTAAGAGGTACGCGGCACGCATTGTTCATGAACAATGCGGGCCAACCTCACTGACCGGAGTAAGAACCGTGCTGACGATCTACGGAATCCCGAGCTGCGGCTCCTGCCGTGAAGCCAGGAAGTGGCTCGACGCGAAACAGATCGCGTACAAGTTTCACGACTTGCGCGAGGAGGGACTCGATATCCAGACGCTGGAACGCTGGACCGACAGGATTGAGTGGGAAACACTGTTGAACAAATCCAGCCTGACCTGGCGCAAATTGCCTGAGGTGGACCGGGCCGGCATGAATCGGAACCGGGCGCTCGCCGCGATGATCGAGCATCCAACCCTGGTCAAGCGCCCCGTCCTCGAACGCGAAAATGCCGTCGCCGTCGGCTTTTCGGCGCGGCAATATGAAGGAATTTTCAAGGTCCGGTAAGGCCTCCGGCCCGTGGCCTGCTATTCCCTGCCGGCCTTGACGCGGTTGCCGGTTCTCGAATCTTCGGTACGCCCTCGCTTGACCTGGTTGAGCCAGAACTCGTAGGGAGTCCAGCGCGCCAGTTCTTTCCGCTTGTTGGCATGATCCACGATGCAATACTTCTTGCCTTTGTCGCTGCCCATTCGATCGCTCCTCGCCGACAAAAAAAGTGTCTACGCATGAAAGCGGCTTTCTTCGGGAAATCCCCTCACCGCAGAGGAATTTTTCTCGGGGCGAACGGAAACAGCGCACACAAGCCGTCGTCGCCCGTGCGAGAGCGGCGGAGCAGCGAGAGCCGACGAAAAATCAGGAGCTGAGAGCGGCCCGGGATTGGAACTCGCCGTCGGTTACCATGGAAACCTTCGCTGGCGCATCCCTCACCCGGTCCGGCGCTCCGTTCGGGCAACAGCAGGGCCCGGCCAGAATTTTCGCGATCACGATGGCGAGCAGCGCGCCGCCGAAACCGCCGCCGGCGGCATAGAGCGCCATTCTGCGAGTCTGCGGAGGCAAGTGTTCATCGGCCATGGTCATTCCCCCTTTTAAAGGTCCACGTTGATACGATCCGGGCTTCGTGTGTCTGACAACTTCCGAGTGTAACGACTTTTCGCACGGTTACCAGCCGCTGTAACGCGTGCAACCGCATCAGGATTCGAACCCGGGTTGACAGAGCCAGAGTCCGCAGTCCTGTCGATTGTCGGTGCTCTTTCTTATTTATGTGATGCGCAAATTTAACTATCATCGTTACCCGGGCGTTCGATCGTTTTTGTCTAATTCTTTCCAGGCTGTTCATGCCGGGCACAGTTATTCGGGGGGCTTCATGGCCGCTGCTCGCGCCGTTACGGAACTGCTGGAAAATTGGCGCTCGGGCGACAAAGGCGCGCTGGATGAACTGACGCCGCTGGTCTACGAGGAACTCCGACGCCTTGCACGGCGATACATGCGCTCGGAACGAGCCGGGCATACGCTGCAGGCAACCGGCCTGGTCAACGAGGCCTTCATCCGCCTGGCGGGCATGGACGTACAATGGGCTGACCGCGCACATTTCTACGCGGTGGCGGCGCGCTCGATGCGGCGTATTCTGATTGACCACGCCAAAGCCTGGCGCCGTGACAAACGCGGCGGCGGAGTGAGACCCGCGACGTTGCACGAAGCCGGCGTGGCCGGCCAACTGGCCGCAGCTGACGATTTACTGGCGATCGATGAGGCGCTGGCGCGCCTGGCTGAAATCGACCCTCGCAAAAGCGACGTTCTCGTGCTGCATTTCTTCGGCGGAATGACTTACGACGAAACCGCGGAGGCGCTTGGCGTCTCGACCGCCACCGTGCACCGGGACCTTCGTCTCGGCAGAGCCTGGTTGCTCAATGAACTCGCCTGAGCTCAACCGGGAACGCTGGGCGCGCGTCGAGCACCTGTTCGATGAGGTCGCTGAGATGTCTCCGACCGGGCGGGCAGCGTACCTCGCGAGCGCCTGCGGCAACGACCTTGAGTTGCGCGAATACATCGAATCGCTGGCCAGATCGGACATTGCAAAGAACACCATTATCGAGGATTCGATACGCGGGCTGCTGGAACTCGCGGTGCCGGACTTGCGCTCCAACAGTGACGTTATCGGCGAAAGAATTGGCCCGTATCGCGTCGTTCGGGCCATCGGCAGCGGCGGCATGGGCGTCGTCTACCTTGCAGAAAGAGCAGACGAACAATTCCGGCAACAGGTTGCCATCAAGCTTGTGCGGCAGCGCCTGATCGACCCGGAGATCGAACAGCGCCTGGTCAGCGAGCGACAGATCCTGGCGAACCTGGATCATCCCAATATTGCGCGTCTGTTCGACGGTGGCACAACCACGGACGGCACGCCTTACCTTGTTATGGAGTATATCGACGGCCTGCCGATCGACGATTACTGCGACGGCCGCCGTCTCAGTATCCACGAGCGCCTGGCGCTGTTTCGTACAATCTGTTCCGCCGTGCATTACGCGCACCAGAATCTGGTGGTGCACCGGGACATAAAGCCAACAAACATCCTCGTGACCGAAGACGGCACGCCGAAGCTGCTCGACTTCGGCATCGCCAAATTGCTCGACGCCGGCGGCGCAGCCACTGATGGCCTGACCCGCGACGGGGCGGTTATGTTGACGCCGGAGAACGCAGCCCCCGAACAGGTTCTGAACGGGCGCATTACGACCGCGACCGATACCTACGCGCTCGGTATCCTGCTGTACCGCCTGCTCACCGGGCATCGCCCTTGCCAGGTCGGCAGCAATCCCCGCGAAATGGCGCTGGCTATTTGCGAGCAGATTCCCGAGCGCGCCAGCGCCGTGGTCACGCGCCGGACCGACACGTCCGATTCGCAGGCGAGCGGCGATGCGCCCATGACGCCTGAACTCATCAGCCGATATCGCAGCACCACCCTCGAGAAGCTCGTGCGCCGCCTGAAGGGCGACCTGGACAACATCGTACAGGTCGCATTGCGCAAAGAGCCGGCCCGGCGCTACCGGTCGGTGAACGAATTCTCGGAAGACATTCGCATGCACCTGGCTTCGCTGCCCGTTCTTGCGCGCCCGGACAGCTGGCATTACCGCAGTGGTAAATTCGTGCGACGTCACGTCGCCGGTGTCGCAATGTCGTCCATGCTGGTTGCGTTGCTCGCCGCATTCGGTGTGGCTATGGTGGTCCAGAACAAACGAATCGTGCAGGAGCGGGATACGGCGAAGGAAGTGTCCACATTCCTCGAAGAAATCTTCATGGCGCCGGATCCCGGCAACGCCCGCGGCCTGGACATTACGGCCAAGGAAATTCTGGCGAAGGGCGCCGACAGGATAAGCGACCAGCTGGGGGACCGCCCCGTAATCCAGGCAACCTTGATGGGGACGATCGGCCGGGTTTACTTCAACCTGGGCGAGTACGAGCCATCCATCGCCATGCTCGAGGAATCCCTGAGAATTCGACGGCAGGCTCTCGGCGAGCAGCACCCGGACGTTGCCGCCGGCAAGAACGAGCTGGCCGTTTCGCTGATTCGAACCGCAGACTTCGAGCGCGCCAGGCAATTGCTCGAGGAAGCGCTGGCACAGAACCGCCGGGAGTATGGCGAATCGAGTACGGAGGCGGCCGCCAACCTCTACAATCTTGCCGCACTGCATCAGGCGACCGGCGAACTGGACGAGGCCGAGCGATTCGCCGGCAGCAGCATCGCAATATATGCCCAAGGAGGCGACCGTTACGCGGCCGATCTGGCGGAAGCCAAGAATGCCCTGGCCAGAATCCTGCACGACAAGAATGACCTCGATGGAGCGGAAACGCTCGAGCGAGAGGCCATTGCGCTGGTAAAGACCCATCTCGGAGAAGATCACCCGTTCATGGCCTACTACCTGCAAAACCTGGCAGTCGTACTGCAGACGAAAGGAGACATCGATGCTGCGGAGGCGATGCTTTACGAATCCATTGCCGCAACGCGCAAGGTACTCGGGGAAGAACACAGCCTGCTCGGGGGTTCGTTGGTCCGGCTCGGCACGTTGTTGCACAACAAGGGCAACTCGATCCTGCTGAGACGGCGTTTCGCGATGCTCTTGCCGTGCACACCAGGGCCCGGGGCCCGGAGCATCCGTTCGTCGCCTACGATATGACGAGTCTCGCGATGTTGCTGCAGGACAAAGGCCGTCTGGATGAGGCTGAGTCGCTGTTGCGCGACGCCCTGCAACTTTATGAGGCCTCCGTCGGGCCCGATCACCAGTACGTTGCATCGACACTCACCGAACTGGGCGCTGTCCTCACCGAGAAGGGCCTGCCGCAGGATGCCGAGCCGATTCTGCTCCGCGCTATCGAGATCCGCGCGCAGGATTATCCGGCGACAAATCCGCTCGTCGCCGCGACCAATATCGTGTACGGCCACACGGTGGCCCGCCTCGGCCGTTACGACGAAGCCGAGCGATTGCTGCTCGACAACTTCCCGCATCTGGGCCAGGCGACGGGGGCCCACGATCGACGCACGCGGCGCGCGCTGGAATGGACCGCGAGTCTCTACGAAGACTGGGACAAGCCGCAGGAAGCCGACCGCTACCGGCGCCGGATCCTGCAGGTTTCGAGCGGTTTATCACCTGACTAATTAATAAGTTAAAAGTACTTTCCAGAATCTATGTCATTAAAAAGAACCGACCTCGAGAGGCTCGCGGATTCCGATCGGGCCATTGCCTTGTTGTGCGATCTCATCGGCCGACGGTCGATTACCCCGGACGACGCCGGTTGCCAGAACCTGATTGCCGAGTACCTCGGTGCGGCAGGCTTCAACTGCGAAGCTATGCCATTCGGCGACGTCAGCAACCTCTGGGCGCGGCGGGGTATTCAAGCACCGTTGTTGTGCTTCGCCGGTCACACCGACGTTGTGCCCGCCGGCCCGTTTGATGCCTGGCAGTCGGACCCTTTCGAGGCGACGTTGCGCGATGGACTGCTTTATGGGCGCGGCGCGGCGGATATGAAGAGCGGCCTCGCCGCAATGATCGTGGCCGCCGCGGACTTCGTATCGGCACACCCGGACCACCGGGGCAGCATTGCAATTCTCTTGACGAGCGACGAAGAAGGCCGTGCCCGGGACGGCACGCAAAAGGTCGTTGACACACTGACGGAACGCAACGAGCGCATCGACTGGTGCATTCTCGGCGAACCGTCCAGTCAGTCGGCCCTCGGGGACACCGTTCGCATCGGCAGGCGCGGCTCGCTCAGCGGTATCCTGACGGTGCGCGGCGTTCAGGGACACGTCGCGTACCCGGAACTCGTGGACAACCCGATTCGACGCTTTGCGCCGGTACTGGCCGAACTGCATCGCACCGTCTGGGACGAGGGCAACGAGCATTTCCCACCGAGCAGTTTCCAGGTCGTGAATTTACAGAGCGGCGCCGAGGCAACCAACGTCACGCCCGGTGATCTCAAGGCCCGATTCAATCTTCGTTACTCGACGGAATGGGATCATGAAAACCTGCAGAAAAAAGTGGCACAGATTTTCGACGCTCACGACATCGACTACGAACTGTGCTGGCGCCTGTCGGGCGAGCCGTTCCTGACCGCACCGGGCCGGCTTACGGACGCGGTTGTTCAGGCCGTGTACCAGCACACGGGCAAGCGTCCGGAACTCTCGACCGGAGGCGGCACGTCGGACGGCCGGTTTTTTTCCCCCGCCGGGGCGGAGGTGGTCGAGCTCGGTCCGGTCAATGCATCCATTCACAAAATCGACGAACACGTGCTGCCCGCGGATGTCAGCAGACTCGCCACAATGTATCGGCGGATCATGGAGCTGTTACTGCTCGATGGCTGACCGCTCATGCCCGTGTCCTATGCCCTGCGCAAATTGTTCCAGACCCCCAGCGCCCCGAGGACCGTCACGGAAACAAGAACCCATGCCGGCATCGACAGGGCGAGAAAATGCCAGTCCGCCGCGGCACACTCCCCGGAGCCGGTAAAAACCAGCCGGAGCGCCTCGCTCAAGGGAAAACTGTCGATGATGTAGTTGAGGCCGGGACCGCAAGCCGGCACCTGGTCGGCCGGCAGGCTTTGCAGCCACACGTGGCGGCCCGCGATTGCGGCGCCGGCGGCGGCTGCCAGGCCGATCAGGCCGGCATAGACGACTCGGCCGGGGCGCCGCGGCTGCTGCAGCGCGGCGAGCAGGAAGACGATTCCCAGTGCAATGACCGCAACGCGTTGAAAGACGCACAGCGGACACGGCGCAAGCAACAACCTGTGCTCTGCATACAGGGCGTACGCCATCATGCCGGCGCATGCCGCGAATCCCGCCAGGTTCATGGTGCGCACGCGGGTAATGTTCATACGAGGGTACCTTAAAAACTGAATTCGATATCAAGCATCAGACGATCGAAATCCGTCGATGCGTCCGTGAACTGACCGTATTCCGAAAAGATCAGGGTCGCAGCGATGCCTGCATGTTCGTTCACTTTATAAAGTGCCTGCAGCAGGTGTCCCCGCGAATCGGTATGGCCATCCGCAATATCCGAGTCCGTGAAAATGCCCATCAGTGCGTCGGCTTCGGTATCCCGCCACGACCAGGAGAATTCCATCGTTCCTGCCTCCTCTGCCTTTCCGAAATTGACCCCGACTGACCAGGCCGTATTTGCAATCGCGACGCGGGAGTTCCGGGCCCAGTCCGCGAAAAACGTAACGGGCCGGCCGGCGACAGCCGACTCGTACTGCGCAAAGACTTGCATCACGTCATAGTCGTGCAGGTAGTTGCCTGCCGCATCGACGCTGTTACCCTGCGCGTCGTCGCCGAACAGCGATGAGTTGCCTTGGATATCGCTGTAGTCGAACCAGCCAATGCCGGCGGTAAGTATTGACGAGTCCGGTTGACCGAACCGAGCCCCGGCCTGCGCTGCGTAAAGCCACGATTCGACGCCATCGTTCCGGTCATCGAGGATAAAACCGCCGGCCGTACCGAAGAAAACACCCGACTCGACCTTGGCCGCGATGCCCTCCGGGTTCAGATCGTTGTCCCACATCAAGGTGTTCTCGCCGGAACGGAACAGCGGATTCTTCATCTTGCCACCGACCAGCTCCAGGGATTCATTCGCCGACCAGGCGACGTACGCGCGGTCGATCCGAATGTCATCGAACGTAAAGCTCTCGCCGAAATCCAGGTTCGTCGACACCGGACTACCCTCTCCGGTCGCCAGCCGGACGCCGATTTCGAGAGCGTCGCTTGCAGCCAGCGTAACCCCGAGTCGTCCGCGGTAGCGTTCCCGTTCGACGTCCGTGCCGGGATTCCACCGAATGGACTCATAACGCAGCCGCAGGTCCCCGCTCATGGAGATACGCTCTGCCCACCAGCCGTTCGCCGGCTCGGCGCAAAGCGCCTGGACCGGCGCGGCCAGACAGACGATGCAGGCTGCAAGCGGACGAAGCCGAATAGACATCACGGACGCACCTGCTCGCGCCGCGGCGTTATGGCCGCCGTGCGCCGGGCATCGACGCAACCCGGGAGCGCACGTAGTCCGGTACGAGCCCACCGGGGTCGGTCGCCGCGCCGGCCTGCCATGCCGCCTCCCCCGCAGCGAGCAGGAAACGCGCCTGCGGGAACAGCACATCGACAGTGCCTGCAAGCCGGTCGGCATTGAGCTGCAACAATTCCGGGTAGCGCTGCCAGCCTGCACCTGCCGCATGCCAGCGCGGCGCGCCACCACCTTCGAGCCCTTCGATTCGAGCAACCGGTTGCAACACCGCGTCCCCGTCCGCGACCGGAAGTCCCTGCTTGCCTTTCTCAAAGCGTGCCACGTAGACCTCATTCATGTGCGCATCCTGCGCAACGATGACGTTGTCAGCCGCCGTTCGATGAAACGTTTCCGCGGCGACCGCCGCCAGCGAAGACACCGGCACCAGCTTGAGATTCGCGCCGTATGCGAGCCCCTGTGCGACCGACGCCGCGATGCGCATGCCGATGAACGAACCCGGCCCGTTACCGGGAATTATGGCATCGAGATCGGAAAGCCCGGCGCCACCGTCTGCCAGCACTGCCCGGATCATCGGGATCAGCAGCCGCGTGTGTTCTTTCGGCTTGACCACGTGGCGCTCGAATACGCGTCCGTCATAAAGAAGCGCGACGGAACAGGCGATCGTCGACGTCTCGAGGGCAAGCAGGTTCACACGGCTTGCCGCGCTACATTGTCCGCGTTCGACGCCGCATGAGACATGAGGAATTGCCTGACTACGTCGAGAGAATCGGTGCTGGTCATCGGTTCGAGACTTTGCAGAAAGACGCTGCCGTAGCTTTTCGACTTTATGCGCGGATCGCATAGCACGATGACACCGAAATCGCTGTGGTCACGCAGCAATCGTCCGGCGCCCTGTTTCAGGGCCAGGGCTGCCTGCGGCAACTGGTGTTCGGTAAAGCCATTGCCGCCCTGGCGCCGGATGAATTCGAGTCGCGCCATCATCAGCGGGTCCGCGGGCGAGGCGAACGGAAGCTTGTCGATAGCCACGATGGTCAAAGCAGTCCCGCGCACGTCCACGCCCTCCCAGAAACTCCCGGTGCCGAGCAAAACCGCGTTGCCGTGCTGCCTGAAACGCCGTAACAAATCGTCGCGGGGCGCCTCTCCCTGCACCAGGAGCGGCCGGCCCTTCAGCCTGGTGCGATGCGCGCGGAACCATTTGTGCGCCGCCTTGAGGGCGCGATGGCTGGTAAACAGACAGAACATGCCTCCCGGCGTCATTGCGAGCAGTGGCACGATGCTCCTGAGCATGCCGGAGGTGTGCTCATCGTCCGACGGCGGCGGCATATCCGGCGGCAGGTAAATGAGTCCGCGCTGCTCCAGTGCGTACGGGCTTGGGAAAGTCAGTGACCTTGCGTCCCCGAGTCCCACGCGATTGGCGAAATGACTGAAGTCTTCGCCGATCGCAAGCGTCGCCGAGGTAAACACCCATGCCTGGTGAGCGGCGTTTATCAAAGAGCGGAGCGTACCCGACACATCGAGCGGCGTCAGGTAGAGCCGGATACTCTTCGGATTTACCTCGAGCCAGCGAAGACCGTCCCAGGCATCGTCGCCGGCAAGATGGATGAGGCGTTCGCGTGCGTCGATCAGTCGTTCGTGCAGCTTGTCGATCTCTGCCGAAGTATCGGTCAAGGCGGCAGTCGCATCCTCCAGTGCCTGCAAGGCAGCGCAGAGCCTGGACAGCGGCTTTTCCAACCGTTCGATCACCGTGGCGAGTTCATAGCGGCTTTCCCCCCGCGGCGCTTCCGCGCGCAGCTGACGCAAGGCCGTAAGCGCCTTATCGAGCCGTTTGTTGAGTTCCGCCTGCGTCACCGCCAGCGTCGCAGCGCGCAACTCGTCGATGAGCCGTTCGAGTTCCCGGCTGCCCAGACTGACGCCGAAAAACTGCGCGGCGAGATCGGGAATCTGATGCGCTTCGTCCAGAATGATCGCATCCGCTCCAGGCAGGAATTCGATGAATCCCTCTTCCTTCAATGCAAGGTCTGCGAGCAGCAGGTGATGGTTCACGACGACGAGATCCGCTTCCTGGGCGGCGCGGCGCGCTTTGACGACGTGGCACTCCCGGTAAAAAGCGCAGTCCTTGCCGAGACAGTTGTCGGCCGTTGAGGTCACGAGCGGCCAGACCTGCGAATCCGGAGAGACGTCCGTAAGCTCGGCGCGGTCGCCGCTGGTCGTCGCATACCGCCATTGGCGTACTGCGTCGAGGTCGCCCGCGAGCAGGGGACCTGCCGCGTTGGGCGCCACCGTCTCGGAGCGATGCAGGCAAAGGTAATTCGCGCGGCCCTTGAGCAATGCCGTTGTGACCGGACGCCCAAGCGCCTTACCCACCAGCGGCAGGTCGCGGTGATAGAGCTGATCCTGCAGGGCTTTCGTGCCGGTCGAAATGATCGTTTTGCGGCCGCTCAGGAGAGCCGGTATCAGGTAGGCGAATGTTTTGCCGGTACCGGTTCCCGCTTCAATGACGAGTTTGCCGTGGTGTGCGAGCGTTTCGGCCACTGCTTCGGCCATGAGGCCCTGTCCCGGACGCGGTTGAAACCCCGGCAGGTAAACCTTGAGCGGACTCGAACTTCCGAAAAAATCGCTGAGACTTTGCACGACCCGCACAATATACAGGGGCGGGCCGAAATGTAAGATCGGCGTTAGGCCGTTTTTCCTCAACTTTTCGGTGGATTACGCCGGCCGCATGCCCCGGTCAGCCATTGCTGCGCAAAGTCCCGGAGACCGTACGGCGTCGCCGGGTGCAGTGCCGGATGCAGAACTCGCCTCGGCCTGTATAATTCCCTCCCCTGCTCGTCGTGATTGGCGCGCCCGCATCCTATAATAAGGACAAAATGAGGTCCGGGCGCCTGCGACGGCCACTGCGCCGGGCGCCGGAGCTCGCCCGGATTCCGAACTGTCTTTTCAGAGTACGCGATATGACAACCAGGCTATCGGCCCTTCAGGATTGGGTGGATTCCGTTGCCAGGCTGACGCAACCGGAGGATATCCACTGGTGCAATGGCAGCGAAGCAGAGTTCAAACGGCTGATCAACCAGATGAACCGCAGCGGCGATCTGCTGGAGCTCGATCAGGAACACTACCCGCATTGCTACCTGCACCGCTCCGATCCGTCCGATGTCGCGCGCGTCGAGCACCTGACGTTCGTCTGCACGAAGAACAAGGCGGATGCCGGCTCGAACAACAACTGGCTCGATCCGGAGGAGGCGCATCGCAAGATCGATGCCTTGTTCGAGGGTGCCATGCAGGGCAGGACGATGTATGTCATTCCGTATTGCATGGGCCCGATCGATTCACCCTACGCGCGGCTCGGCGTTGAAATTACCGACAGCCCCTATGTCGTGGTCAACATGAAACTGATGACCCGCATGGGTGCCACCGCGCTTGCCCGCATCGAGAAGGAAGGCCAGTTCGTCAAGGGATTGCACTCCACCGGAGAGCTCGACCCGGAGAAACGCTTCATCATGCATTTCCCGGAAGAGCTGTCGATCAAAAGCATCGGCTCGGGATACGGCGGCAACGCGTTGCTCGGCAAGAAGTGTCATGCGCTTCGAATTGCCAGCTGGCAGGCTCGCCAGGAGGGATGGCTCGCCGAGCACATGCTGATCGTCGGCGTGGAGAATCCCGACGGCGAAACACATTATATCGCCTGCGCATTTCCGTCGGCCTGCGGCAAAACCAACCTCGCGATGCTTATCCCGCCGGAGTCTCACCCCGGCTGGAAAATCTGGACGCTTGGCGACGACATCGCATGGTTGCACCTCGATCATGAGGGCAGGCTCCGTGCCATTAATCCGGAAGCCGGCTATTTCGGCGTCGTGCCGGGCACTAACGCGAAGACCAACAAGAACGCGTTCGACATGATCAGAAGCGACACGATATTCACGAACGTGGCGATGACGGCCGAGAAAGAGCCGTGGTGGGAAGACAAGAAAGTCGGCAAGCCGGCCGTGGACTGGCGGGGACGCAAATACGAAGCCGGCAACGGCCCCGCCGCACACCCGAATTCACGTTTCACCGTATCGGCGAAAAAGAATCCCAGCTACTCGGAACTCGCGGAAGCGCCTGATGGCGTGCCGATTTCGGCGCTGGTATTCGGCGGACGCCGCAAAGAACTGGCGCCCCTCGTCTATGAAGCGAAGAGCTGGCGCCACGGCGTGCTCGTAGGTGCGGGCGTTGCGTCCGAAACGACCGCCGCCGCGAGCGGCGCGGTCGGTGTCGTACGTCGGGACCCAATGGCAATGAAACCGTTCTGTGGATACAACTTTGCGGATTACTGGGCACACTGGCTGTCGTTCGCGGACAAGTCGGATCAGCTGCCGAAAATTTTCCATGTTAACTGGTTCCGCCAGGATGCCGCGGGCCGATTCCTGTGGCCGGGATTCGGCGACAATCTGCGTGTCTTGCGCTGGATCATCGAGCGCTGCGAAAATCGAGTCGGTGCCAGAGAAACACCGGTGGGCTTTTTGCCGGAGCCGGAAGGCATCGACGTCCGCGGTCTGGACGTGAACGGGCAGACGATGGAGGCGTTACTCTCGGTCAATGTCGATCAATGGAAAACAGAAATGAAATCGATCGGCGAGTACCTGGCGGGCTTTGGTGAACGGCTGCCGCCTGCATTGCTGCGCGAGCACGAAGAAGTTGTCAGTGCCTTGAAACGCGCGGGATAGTGAGTCGTCGTGGGTCGCCCGCGGGGCGGGCTCCTACAGGGGCTTCGAATGCCACCTGCTGGAGCCCGCCCCGCGGGCGACCATTATTCCTCGCAGATAAAGTGTATCGCGAGCGGCGTGCCGGGTTTCGCAACCCGCCCCAGGCCGATAAAGCCTTCGCCGAACAATTCAGCACTGTCGCGGCGTACGAAGGTCTCCTCGCCGCGGGCGTTTTGCAGAAACGTGCCGTTGGTGCTCTGATCGACCAGCAGGAACTTGCCGCGACGTTTCTCAACCCGTGCGTGGATGCGTGAAATAAGATTGCCTTTGACGACCAGGTCGTTGTCGTCAGCACGCCCCATGTTGATGTTCTTCTTTCGATCGTCGACCACGACGGTGGTATCGCGAAAGCTCAACGTAACCCTGCTGGCCTTTCTGGCTTTGTTCTCCCATTCTATGGTCGGCAGCATGCTGGTCACTTCCTCGGGCTGCCAGATGAGTTCGAACAATGCGACTTCGTCGAGCCGGCCGCGAACGGTCGCGACGTCGATCTGCCGCGTCTGCCCCTGCCACTCGTCACTCATGTGATCGACAGTCGTGCCGGAGATGACAATCTGCCGTGCTTTCGCCTGCGAAGTCATGCGATTGGCCGTATGCACTGCGGCACCAAAAATATCGTTGTGTTCCTGAACGACCGGACCATAGTGACAGCCGATACGAATCGACACGGGTATGTGATCTTTTTCGTCTTTCCCTTCGGTGCTGATCCGTGCCTGCATCTGGCTTGCGGCGGCCATTGCGTCGTCGACCGTAGCGAAGGTCGCCATCACCTCGTCGCCGATGGTCTTGATCACCGTACCGCTGTACTGATGGGTAGCATCCTTCATGACATCCAGGCAGTGGGCGACCGTCTCGCTCGCCTTGGTGTCGCCGTACTCATCGTACAGCTGGGTGCTGCCGACAACATCAGCGAAAAGAATTGCGACTTCCAGGTCTTTTGCCATTCAGGCTTATCTCTTTTGCAAAGCTCTTCTGCAGCTCTTTGCCGGTCCGGTTTCCGGGAGCGCCGCTGAACCGGCAATTACCGGAGCGATAAGTATAAGCGGATATCTCCCGGATTCGCGAACATTATGTTCAATGCACGCGCCTCAGTCGCTCTTTGCCTGGCTGCAGCAAGCCCCTAAAATTTCGGGTGTTTTCAAAGCGAATATACGCTATTGGAGAGATCGGAAACAGGTGCACTGAACACGCTCCTTCCGGCCTTTGCGAACGTGCCAATTCTGCGTGTCGTGCGTTTCTGCCGAAGAATCGTTCTTCAGCCCTTTGCCTCAGGCGATGCACCTGCATGGAGTTTTGCGGTCCACTCCGCGAGCGACTGCGGCAGTTTCGCCGCCGGAAGCGGCGAACCAATGTAAAACCCCTGAATCAGGTCGCAGCCGGCTTCGTCCAGTAGCTGCATTTGCTCAGCCGTTTCGACGCCAACCGCGCAGCACAGCATGTCCAGTTTGTGCGCTATGTCTATCAGCCCTCGGACCAGTACGGCGGCACCGGATTCGCGCGCCAGGTCTGCGATCAAACAGCGGTCAATCTTGATTTCCCCGAATGGCAGCGTGTAAAGGCCGTTAAGCGCGGGGCCCGCGGCGCCAAAGTCATCGAGCGACAGTTTGATCGACTTGAGACGCAATCGCGTCAGAATGTCCGAACCTTTGCTGGATTGTCCCAAGCTGGACTGACCAGCCGCGGCCTCCTCGCGAATTTCCAGCGTCAGTAGTTCGGGATCGGTCTCATGCTCGTTCAACAATGCTTCGAGACGATCCGGGAACAGCGCGTCAGCGATCAGTCCGGCGGCGACGTTGACACGCAGACCGATGTGATACCCGTCGCCTTGCCAAACCCGCAATTGTTCGATGCCGCGCTCGAAAACAAAATCGGTGAGCTGCTGCATCAACTGACCCCGGTCCGAATCGATCAGGCTTAGAAACTGCGACGGCACCAGCGATCCAAGCGTCGGATGCTGCCAACGCAGCAGAGCCTCGACCGACTCCGCGTGCCAGGTGCCGGCGCGAATGCGCCGGATAACCGGTTGGTAGTGCAGCGTCATCTCGCCGTTCTCGATTGCCCTTGCGAGTTCCTCGCCGCTCAGCCGTCGCGTGACTTCGTGCGCCGACGTTAATTTGCCGATCATGAATTCTGGCGTGAACGGCTTCTGCACAGTGCCAACCAGGTTGAGGCCTGCCTGACGGCCGAAATGCTCGGCGCTTGCAATTGTCCGTTTGTCCATTCCCGACACGAGCAGGATGCCCGCCGTGACGCCGCCTGCGGCGAGGTCGCGCAGCACTTCAACTCCGTCGGTATCCGGCATCTGCAGGTCCAGCACAATCAGGTCCGGCGTCGCTTTTCCGAGTTCTTCGTTAAAGCGCCCCGGTTCGTGGGTCACCGTCGCCGAGAAACCGGCGCGCTCGCCCAGTTCGCCGATCAGTTCGCCCAGCTCGGCATCGTCATCCAGCACGAGCAGCCGCGCTCCGGATGTTTGAGATTTGGGCATCACGACTTCTCCAGTACGTTTCGCACTGTTTGCGCAAGCTCGGGCACGGAAACCGGACGATATACGTGACCGTCCGCATCGGGGGCGGCCTCGTTGACGGAGACGCCCGCCTGCAGCAGCGCGAGGTGGCGAACATTCGGATGCGCATCCCTGATGGCATCGATCCAGCGCCGTTCCGTACGCAAGGCATCGGCGGACCGTTCGCCGATCAGTAGCGCCGGCTCGGCTGGGCCGGCAAGCACACGATCGACATCTTCGAAGCTTTCCGCAACCAGCACCGTGTACCCGAGCGTCTCAAGAATCTGCTGCATGGATGAACGCACATCGAAGTCGCGCGACAGCAGTAGCAGGAGCGCGTCTCCGCCCGGCAGCGTCGACAAAGGTAGTGTCATGTTCGCCGTCGTTTCCGCGAGCGTCTCCGTGCGCGGTAGCCAGAGCCTGACGCGAGTGCCGCGCCCCTCGACGCTGTCAATGCTGAGTGCACCACGGCCGCTCTCCACAAAATGCCTGACCATCGAAAGCCCAAGGCCGCTGCCCCGATCCTTCGGCTTGGTGCTGAACAGCGGCTCCGTCACGCGACTCAGGTACTTCTTCGGTATGCCGGCGCCGTTGTCGATAACCGCCACACAAACGTAATCGCCCGCAATCACGCCAAGCTCTTCCGCAGGATCCGCGCCGAGTTTTACGTTGCACACTCGAATATGCACCTTGCCGCACGGCTTAAGGGCATCGCGCGCATTGAGGACAAGATTGATTACCGCGCTTTCGAACTGAGCGGCACTTGAGACGACCGACCCTGCGGTCCTGTCGACCGTAAGCTTGAGTTCATGGTCGCACCCGTTTGCTCGCACCGTTCGCAACAACAGAGGCTTCAGCGCCAGAACATGATTGCCCGGCCGAATCGCCTTCGCCTCGCCGTCGGGCTCGCGATTGAAGGTCAGCAGTTCTCGCAGCAGGGTGCTGCCCCGCGACGCCGCATTTCTTGCCCGACGCGCCTGCTCATAGAGCTTTGGCTGATCACGCGCGCTCTCGGTCAACAGAAACAGATTGCCGCTCAATACAGTCAGCACGTTGTTTACGTCGTGCACCGTGCCGGCCGTGAGGGTACGGGATGCTTCCAGGCGCGCCACGCGCGCGATCATTTCGCTGGCGAAGTCTTCAATCATCCAGACCTCCAGACCGGCTGGCGCATCCGCCGAGCGCACCTCCGCTTTGACCGGGAGGTGACTGCCGTCCTTGCACGTGAGATCCACGCGGCAGGTCACCGGCTTGCGCTGCGACATCCATTGCCGCCAGAGCGACTCCTCGGACAGGATCGACGTCAGCTTCCTTCCGATCGGCGACTCGCCCTCCCGCAGACCGAGCCAGGCGACGAGCGTGGCGTTGACCGTAACAATCAATCCGTCCGCATCGCATCTGAGGTAACCGAGAACGCGGAGGTCCTGCGGCAGCCGAGCGGTCGCGACAGTCGGCTGATCGCCGGCTGCGTCGGTAAATCGCTTGAGTTTGTTCGCCCCTTGCATGGATTTTCGATCGCCCCCGACCGCACCTCGAACTTACTGAGCGTGGCCGCCTTCCGTCATTGAACAGCGGCTCGGGACTACGATAACAACAATCGTACGGAGATTATGTGAATTCAGTACCAAAGATGGCCGAAAAGCCCGGGGGCTGTGTGTGTCTGGCCGGAATCAGCGCCAATCCCATGACCGGAGCTGCTCGCCTGCGCCACATTAAAGATACTGCCGCGTTTACTTTTCGGCGACGACGTATGCGATCCAGGCGAGGTCGGCCACACCCTTTTCGTCGGGGGTGAACTCGCCGTTGCCCTCGCCGTCCTCGTCTTCGCCCTCCCAGTAGACGGTGGCTTTCGCGAATCCGGCTTCCAGGATCAGTTCACGAATTTCTGCTGCAGACCACAATCGCCACTCGTACGTGAAGGCCCTCTTGAGCCTGGAGCCGTCCGGAAACCTGAAATGGATGTGACAACGGGTGAAATTCGTCACCGGATGAAACTCCGCCTGGTGCCAGACGTAGGTAAAGTGCTTGTGCTTCGTCTTCTCCTTCGTCTCTTCCTGCGCTTCCGGTCCGCCGTACATATCGAGGAACAGCACGCCGTCGTCTTTCAGCCCTTCGAAGCATTGCCTGAAATAACCACGGAGCGCATCCCTGGTCTTGAAAATGAAATAACTGAAGTTCAGTGCCACAATCAGGTCCACCGGCGGAGCCTCAACGGACATCACGTCGGATTCGAGCAGCTTTACGCGAGCCTGATCTGCGGCCGGCAGGCGCGAAAGGCGGTTCGCCCGGCCCCAGGCCAACACGGCCGGATCGATGTCGACCCCGATCGCCTGGTATTCCGCGCCCTGTCGTACCCACTGACAACAGGCGCTCGCCGTGCCGCAAAAATCTTCGCGGAACAAATAGCCCTTCCGCCCGCGCAGTTCCGTAAATGTCTTCTGCAGGAATTCGGTTTCCATCTCGACGTCCTGCACGGCTTTTTCGTAAAGCTCGTGGATATCGGCCTTTTCGGCCATCGTTTGCGGGGACTTTGCGGCGGCGGCTTGCTTGGCGCTCATGATGTTGAAACTTCTCCGGCGTGAAACGTGGCCGTGAATTGTAACGACAGCGCCACAGCACCGCCACGTCTAATGAGCGGTTGGAGTCCGCGAGCGCGCGATCCCGGCGTCGTCTATGCGCCAGTTTTCACGGGGTCCGGATAGAAACCGCTCGCAGGCCGAAACCTGCGAGCGTTTCTCACGACGTGCTGCATTCAGAATTTGACTTGCACGCCCCCCACGACATTCCACGAATAAATTTCGTTTTCGGCCAGGCGGCCGCTTTCTTTTCCGCTGAAGAACCGCAGCGGTTCATCCGTGATATTGAGCATTTCGAAGAACACGTTCACATGGTCCGTAATCGCAAAGCTGGATTTGAAATCGAGCTGACCACGCTTGTCGAAATAAAGATCCTGCGTCACGTCGTTGCCGAGCGTATCGAGGTAGGTACTGTAGTAGGTGTACGCAAGCCGCGCTTCGAAGCCGCTACGCTCGTAGAACAGCGCCGCGTTGCCGATATGGTCGGACTGCAGGAAGAAAGGAACCTTGTCGTCGCGATCGAAAACCGTGGCCTCGCTGTCCGTGAAGGTGTAGTTGAGCGCCACGCCAAGACCGTTCCACGGTGCCGGCAAGCCAAGGAGTTGTCGTTGAAAGTTCAACTCGACACCGAAAATTTCCCCGGACTCGGCATTGTCGGTAGTGACAAGAACGAGTTCGCTGAAGGATCGCCCTTCGAAATCTTCGTCTTCCAGCTCTGTGAAACGCGTGAAAATCGGCTTGTCGATGTCTTTATAGAAAATGCCTGCCGCGAGAATGCCGCCGGACTCGAAGTACCACTCGAGAGCGAGATCGAGGTTCATCGATTCGAGGGGCTCGAGGTCGGGGTTCCCCGCTTCGGCCTCACCCTGGAAAATTCCCGGCTCGTCCTCTTCCTCTTCGATCTCGAAGATGCGGAACGGCACGTTGACCTCATAGGACGGGCGCCCGATCGTGTTGGTCCAGGCGGCGCGCAGCAGCAGGTCTTCCCGCAGCCCCAACCGGAGGTGCAGGCTGGGCAACCAGTGCGTATAGCTTTCATCGCCGGTGACCGGGCTTGGCGTCTCCGGATCGCCATCGATGAACAGCAGGTCGAAGGCGGAAAAGTCCGTCTCGGTGCGCTCGACTCGCACGCCGCCGGTGACGGTCGCATTGCCGAAATCGACCACACTCATGACGTACCCGGCCGTCACGTCCTCGGTCACCTCGAAGTCGACGCCGAAGGACTCGGCGATCGTGTCGCCGTCACTCAATTCGAATCCGCTGGCGTTGCTCGAGAAGAAGCCTTCGAGCGCGCCGAAATCCAGTCGTGGGCCGAATTCGTAGGGGCGCTCGCTCGCATAGAAGTCGCCCTTGCCCGGTCCGGTGAAACCGCTCAGGATGAAATCGTCCGCAAAACCGTCGAAGACGTCCAGGTTCTGGTCCGAAGTCTTTTCGCGATTGACGTGCTTGGCGCCGAACTTGATCGACGCCGAGCGATCGCCGAAGGTCACGTCTCGCTCGAGATCGAACTGGAACGCGACAACTTCCTCCAGGACGTTCTGGCCGCCCGTGATGTATTCGTTGAACTCGTACAGCGCGGGATCGTGAAAATCGGCTCCGGCGTCGACCGTGAAGAAGAGGTCTGATGTGTCATAAGTCATCGGCATCGTTTCGGAGAGTTCGAACGCCCATTCCCGGTCGAACGGTGTCTCCTGTTCCGACTCGCCGTACGTTGCGGAAGCGTCCAGCAGCCAGTTGCCGATCACGAACTCGCCGCCCAGCGTCGACGTCTGGATGGACTGGGACTCGTCGCGCTGCGAAATGAGGCGCTCGCCCTCGCCTTCGGTGAACGTGCCGCTGGTCTCCGTCTGGTTTTCGAGGTCGCCCTCGCGGTAGGACCAGACCGTCTCCGCCTGTATTTCAAGATCCTCGAAGCGATTGAAAAGGTTGCGCAGGTACAGCTTGACGCTGTCGTTCGGCCGGAACTCGAGATTCGCCACAATGCCGCGGCGCACACGTTCGATGCGGTAATCGCGCAGCACCAGCGAGTCCGGAATCAGGAAACCGCCCTCTTCCTCCCAGGGATCGCCACCCTGGAGATTCTCGGTGTCGAAGTTCCGCTTGGACCAGCTGCCGGAAAGGACGATGCCCCATTGATCGTCCGGGCCGAACGTCTGTCCCCACCCCGCCGAAACGCCGGAGGGGCTCCTGCCGTTCATGTCGTAATAGCCGTAGTCGGCCGTCGCGGAAAAGAAGCTCCCGTCCGGATCGTCGAATGCGCTCGGCGTAACGATGTTGATCGAGCCGCCGACGGCATGTCCGTCCATGTCCGGCGTCACCGCCTTGACGACTTCGACGCGTGACAGCACCTCGGAGGGAATGGTATCGAGTGAGACGCGGCGCGTGTCTTCCGGCGAACCGATGACCTGGTTGTCCAGTGTGATATTGGTATAGCTCGGATCGACGCCGCGCACCGTAACGTAGCGGCCCTCACCCTGGTCGACCGTCGACGTAACACCGGTCACTCGCCGCAAGGCTTCGGCGACGTTCTGGTCCGGCAGCTTGCCGGCATCGTCCGCCGTGATCGACTCCTTGATCATCGTCGACATCCGCTTGTCCTGCAGCGCGTTGGCCTGCGCCGCGCGGTAGCCCGTCACAATGATCTCTTCCGTGGTGCCGATCGCAGCGAGTGTGAAATCCTGCGTTTGCGCCTCGGCGTCCGACACCTGCACGCTGCGTTCCAACGGCACGTAGCCGACATAACGGACTCTCAGCGTGTACTGACCGGGTGGAACATTGGCGATCGTGTATTCACCCGAGGCCGTCGTCACTTCGCTGCGCCCGAGTTCGACGAGGCGCACTTCCGCCGACGGCAGCGGCCGGTCCGTGGCTCCGTCTGTTACCTGGCCGCGCAACTGAACCTGTGCGTTCGCCAATGAAGCGAGGGAGAACAGGCTGGCGGCCAGGATGGCGCGGCAGGCGAACGATAGTCTGGCAGGCATGGCAGTCCCCCTCATAAAACTCCTCATCGACAAGGCTGCGCGGGAATGGGTCATTCGACCCCACCATGGTCCGGCCCGAAGATGACGACAGCGTTACAAGGAGTATAGAATAAAAATTTTGCAATATGCAAATATGAAATAGCTGTTTCATATGCTCGCCTTCCGGGGCCTTCCGCCTGGGGCGCAAACGGAATGGCGCGGGAATTGGAACAAATATTCGTTCGTTGGAATTTTCATTGCGCGACCGCTAAAATGCCGTGCCGACAAGGATCTTTAAGGATCGCAGCCGTGGATCAAGCCAGCGCAGGACCCGCAGACGGGCCACAGGACCTCGAAAAGCTCCGTGCGGAAATCGTCTCGCGCCACGACGAATTGAGCCCGCGGCTGAAGCAGGTTGCCGCCTACGTGCTGGACCATCCGAACGACATGGGCCTGCAGACGCTGGCCGTGATCGCGGAGCGCTGCGGAGTGCAGGCGTCGACCATTGTCCGCTTCGCCAAGGCATTCGGCTACGACGGCGCCAGCCAGATGCAGCGGCTGTTCCGCGACGAACTCATCAACTCTACCCCGAGCCCGAGTTACGCGGAGCGCATTCGCCAGTTCAACGAACGCACGGGTGACGGACGGGAACTCACGCCGCACGAACTCATGCAGGAATTCGCAGCCAGCAACATCATCGCACTCGAGCACATCAAGGACACGATCAATGCCCACGATCTCGAACGCTCAGTGGATCTGATGGAGCAGGCGTCCGCCGTGTATCTCGTTGGCCTGCGGCGGTCGTTTCCCGTGGCCGCCTACATGGCGTACGCGCTGCGTCATGTCGCGAAACCGGTGCATCTCATCGACGGCCTGGCCGGCATGCTGGTCGAACAAAGCTCGATGATCACGGGCGATGACCTGCTGTTTGCCATCAGTTTCCGTCCGTACGCGAAGGAAACCGGCGAGATCGTGCAGCAGGCCAGGACAGCCGGAGCCCGCGTCATCGCAATAAGCGACAGCGAGCTGAGTCCGGTATCCCGCGACGCCGATATTTCATTCGACATCCGGGATGCCGAGGTCCGTCAGTTTCGTTCCCTGACCGGCTCGCTGTGCGTTGCACAAACCCTGGTGATCAGTTACGCACATCGTATCGAAGGGAAGAAAACGACTCGATGAACCGCACGTTAAACCCGTGAGCATTACTCAATGACGATCAATCTCTGTCTGTTCGGCGCCGGGCGCATCGGGCAGATTCACGCCGCGAATATCGCGGCGCATCGCGAAGCAACATTGAAGTACGTGGTCGACGTCGATCCGGCGGCGGCGGCGAAACTCGCGAGGCGCAGCGACGCCCGGGCAGTCGACGTGCAGGCGGCTCTTGGGGACGACGACGTTCACGGCGTGGTGATCGCAACGTCCACGGACACGCACCTGCCACTGATCGAAGCGGCGGCCGGTGCAGGGAAAGGCATTTTCTGCGAGAAGCCCCTGGACCTCGACGAGAACAACGCGCGCCGGTGTATTTCGCTCGCTCGCGACGCGGCCGTTCCACTCTACGTCGGATTCAACCGTCGCTACGATCCGTCCTTCCGGCGCCTGAAAGACGACATCGCCGCGGGGAGAATTGGCGCGGTCGAGGTGGTCAACATTACCAGTCGCGATCCCTCGCCGCCGTCGGCCGACTATATCCGCCGTTCGGGCGGCCTGTTTCGCGACATGACCATCCACGACCTCGACATGGCATGCTGGCTGCTGGGCGTTCTGCCGCAATCCGTGTTCGCATCCGGCAGCTGCCTGGTCGACCGGTCGATCGCGGACGCTGGCGACATCGATACCGCGGTGGTGGTGCTGCAGACGGCAGGCGGCAGCTTCTGCCAGATTACCAACAGCCGCCGCTGCAGTTACGGCTACGACCAGCGCATCGAAGTGTTCGGCGCCCTCGGCATGCTGCGTGCCGATAACCAGACGGCCACGCAAGTAGAGCACGCGAGCAGTACGGGCTTTCAGCGCGAACCGGCACTGTCGTTCTTTCTCGAGCGCTACCGGCAGGCGTACCAGCTCGAAATCGCAGATTTCATCCGCGCGTTGCAGGGAGGCGCGAACACACTCGCGGATGGGGCGGACGGACTCCGCGCCCTGATCCTCGCCGATGCCGCGGAGCGTTCTCGGCAGACCGGAGAAGCCGTTCGGTTAACTTATTGAAACGGTAATTCCATTTTTATATGAATTGAAATATCCCTTTCAAACGCGTATCTTGCGCCCTCCGGCGGCGGCATTCCGGGATCCCGTACGGACCCTGAAACGCAAGGTCTGAGCGGCGGCTCGCAAAATCGGCAGGGCATTCGAATGGGGAACGCACCAAATCTCGGCTTCGGCCTGATCGGCACCGGCTTCATGGGCCGCACGCACGCCATCGCGCTGCATTCGGTGGCAACCGTGTTCGACGGCATTCAGGCACCGCGCCTTGTTTGCGTCGCGGATCAGGACCTGCCGGGCGCGACGCGGGCCGCCCGGGACCTGCGTTTCGAGCAAGGCACGGCAGACTGGACCGAGCTGCTCGACGACCCTGCGATCGACGTCGTCGACATTTGCGCCCCGAATTTTCTGCACTACCCCATGGCGCAAGCCGCGCTCAAGGCCGGCAAGCACGTGTACTGCGAGAAACCGCTGGCACTCGGGGTGCCCGAAGCGGCGGAACTGGCAGCGCTTGCGCATCAGAGTGGCGTCGTACACGCCGTCGGGCTCAACTACACCACCAACCCGCTGGTTCAGACCGCGCGGGAAATCATCGCCGCAGGCGAGATCGGCGAGCCGGTGAGCTTTACCGGCCGTTATTTCGAAGACTACATGGCGAGTAAGGGGACGCCGTTCAGCTGGCGTTGCGATCGCAGCCTGGCCGGCGCGGGCGCGCTGGCCGACCTTGGCTCGCACCTTATTAATATGCTGCATTTTCTGCTCGGCCGGCCGAAGCGACTGTGCGGCGATTGCCGCACGGTGATCCCGACGCGTCGCGATCCCGCGAGCGGCGCCGATCGGACCGTCGAGAATGAAGACATCGCCCGGGCGCTGCTTGAACTCGAATCCGGCCTGCCCGCGACACTCGAGATCAGCCGCGTGGCGACCGGCTACAAATGCGGCCTCCAGTTCGAGGTCTTCGGCACGCACGGCAGTATCGCGTTCGACCAGGAACGCATGAATGAATTGCGCCTGTACACCGCCGGCCCGAACGCGGCCCGCGCCGGGTTCAAAACCCTTCTCGCGGGCCCGGCGCATCCGGACTACGGCCGGTTCTGTCCCGCGCCCGGGCACGGGCTCGGCATCAACGACCTGAAAGTGATCGAGATCCGCAACCTCATCCGCGCCATCGAACAGGACGAGCCGTTTCAGCCGGATTTTGACGAGGGCCTGCGGGTGCAGAAAATCATGGAAGCCATCGAGGAATCGAGCGCCGCCCGCGCGTGGGTAGAACTCGACTGAACGGCGAACGGGAGTAAGGCAATGAACACTGCGGAGCAGCATGTCATCCGGCACCGGGGCGGACCGGGCCGGGGCGGAAACATTGCGAACGGAAAGACGAGCAGCAGCGAGACCATCGTCGAATTCTCGGGCCTCTGCGTCGCAAGTCTCGCTCTCGACGCCGGCGAGAGCTTCATTGAAGAGACGGATGCCGAGACCGCCTGGCTGCTGATGGACGGTAAACTGAAGGGCCGGGCGGGTGACACGAAATTCGCGCTTGAGCGGCATTCCCTGTTTGACGAATCCGCAAGCTGCGTGCATGCCTCGGCAAACACGAGCGTCGTGTTCGAGGCAATGACGTCGTGCGAGTTGACCGTGTACCAGTGCCCGAACCGCAAGGAATTTTCGCCTCGCGTCTTCACGCCGGAAGACGTACCGAACGAGCACCGGGGCAAGGGCCAGGTTGCGGAGCGTTGCTTGCGCTTCGTGCGCACGATATTCGACGGCTCGAACTCTCCGCAAGCCGCAGAAATGGTATTGGGCGAAGTCGTGACCCTGCCGGGCGGCTGGTCCAGCTATCCGCCGCATCATCACCGCCAGCCGGAGATTTACCACTATCGTTTCACGGCACCGCAGGGATACGGCCACGCCGAACTCGGGCAGGACGTCTTCAAGGTGCACGATCGCGACACCGTCTGCATCCCGCCCGGGCTCGATCACGCACAGTGCGCGGCGCCAGGTTACGGCATGTATTACTCGTGGGTCATCCGGCATCTGCCGAACGACCCCTACACCATTCCTGACTTTACCGCCGAGCACGCCTGGACCATGGACAAGGATGCCGGCTACTGGTGGCCGGCCGATGTCCAGAAAAAATAACAACGACAAAACGCTCGACGTCATTTGTCTCGGCCGCGCAGCGGTCGACCTGTACGGCCAGCAGGTCGGCGGGCGGCTGGAGGACATGCAAAGCTTTGCCAAGTATCTCGGCGGCTCGTCGGGAAATCTTGCGGCGGGGCTGGCGCGCCTCGGCAGGAAGAGCGCCATGCTGACGCGGGTCGGCGACGAGCCGATGGGCCGCTTTGTCCGTGAACAACTGGCGCGCGAAGGCGTAGACACGAGCCATGTGAAAACGGACCCGTCCCGCCTGACCGCCCTGGTAATCCTCGGCATCGGCAGCGCGGACGACATTCCGCACATATTCTTCCGCGAGCGCTGTGCCGATATGGGCCTTTGCGAAGACGATTTCGACGAAGGATTCATCGCCTCCGCCCGAATGCTCGCCATCACCGGCACGCATCTATCCACCGAAACAACGCGTGCCGCGGTCGGAAAGGCGATTGCCGCGGCGAGAAAGAACGGCACGCGCGTGGTGCTCGACATCGACTATCGCCCCGTCCTGTGGGGACTCGGAAGCGCCGGCGAAGGCGCGAGCCGCTTCGCCGAATCGAAGACGATTACGGCGCTGCTGCAGCGCCTCCTTCCCGACTGCGACCTGATCGTCGGAACGGAAGAGGAAATCCATATTGGCGGCGGCAGCACCGACACGCTGGAGGCGCTGAACGCCATCCGCGAGCTGAGTGATGCGACCATCGTGCTGAAGCGCGGCGCCATGGGCTGCGCGATTTTCGAATCCGGGCGCATCGACGCCCTCGATGCCGGTATTGCGGTTACCGGAGTGGACGTCGAAGTATTCAATACGGTCGGCGCCGGCGATGCCTGGCTTGCGGGTTTCCTTGCGGGCGTACTGGACGATTCGACACTCGGCGAAAGCGCCGCGCTCGGCAATGCCTGCGGCGCGTTGGTCGTATCGCGTCACGGCTGCACGCCCGCGATGCCGAGCCGCATCGAACTCGACGCCTGGCTGTCGCGCGCGGAAACGCCGCGACAGCCGCAGAACGATGCGGAACTCAATCACCTGCACCGGGTGACGACGTGGCGAGACGATCCGAGGCCGTTGTGCGTGCTCGCGTTCGACCATCGCAGCCAGTTCGAACAGATTGCAGCGCGTAACGGGCATCCGTTCGAAGCGATCGGCGAGTTCAAATCCCTGATCGCGGATGTCTTGCTGGATGTCGTCGCAAACGGCGACGCTTCGGTGCGCTATGGCGCGATCATAGATCACCGCTACGGCACAAAAGCGCTCGCGAAGATCGCCGGCACCGATATCTGGACGGGAAGCCCGATTGAAATTCCGGGTTCGCGCCCGCTCGAATTCGAGCCGCAGTTCGCAACCGGCCAGCACATTTGCAGCTGGCCGACGCGACAGGTCGTCAAGTGCCTGTTCTTTTATCACCCGGACGACGAGGCGCGTCTCCGGCACGAACAGGAACAACGCATTCGCGCGCTTTACGCGGACGTTGTTGCGCTCGACCGGCGCCTCATTCTCGAAGTCATATGCCCCGCTGCCGTAAATGCCGTCACCGCCGATACCTTGCCCCGGGCACTCCGCCGGCTGTACAACCTCGGTGTGCGACCCGACTGGTGGAAACTCGAGGCGCAATCGCAATCCGGGTGGGAAGCAATCGCCAGTGTGATCGCCGACTGCGATCCGAACTGCAAAGGCGTGCTTCTGCTAGGGCTCGGCGCCGATGAGGAAACACTGGGGAACGGGTTGACGGTCGCCGCGTCGTTCGACGTTTGCAGAGGCTTCGCGGTCGGACGCAGCATCTTCTCCGCAGCAGCAGAACAATGGTTTGCAGGTAACATCGACAGCGACACGGCAAAGAAGGACATCGATGACCGTTACCGTAGAATGATCGACGTCTGGCGCAACGCGAAACGCGCGGACGGCTGAAACTTTCCGGAGATGTGAGGATGGCGGAAACGACAATTCGACTGACCATGGCGCAGGCGCTCGTTCGCTACCTCGCGGCGCAGCACACCACAATCGACGGAGAAGGACTGCCGCTCGTCGCCGGTGTGTTCGCAATCTTCGGCCACGGCAATGTCGCCGGACTCGGAGAAGCGCTGCAACAGGAGCGGGAGCGTATGCCCGTCTTCCGTGCGCACAACGAGCAGGCAATGGCGCACTGCGCCATTGCTTTCGCCAAGGCCAGCAAACGGCGCCGTCTCATGGCCTGTACGACGTCCGTCGGGCCGGGCGCCACCAACATGGTCACGGCGGCGGCGCTGGCGCACGTCAACCGCCTGCCGTTGCTGCTGCTGCCCGGCGACACGTTTGCCAGTCGACGCCCCGATCCGGTGCTGCAGCAGGTCGAGGATTTCGCCGAGCCCTCCGTCACGGCGAACGATTGTTTTCGACCGGTGGCGCGCTTCTGGGACCGGATTGTGCGCCCGGAGCAACTCATCGCTTCGCTGCCGCAGGCGCTGTCCGTTCTGATCGATCCGGCGGATTGCGGACCGGTCGTGCTGGCCCTGCCGCAGGACGTTCAGGCGGAAGCGTTCGACTACCCGCAGGCGATGTTCGAGACGGTCGTGCATGCGATCGCAAGGCCACGCGCCGACGGAAACGCACTGGCGCAGGCTTGCGACTGGCTCAAGGCCGCGAAGAGACCGCTCATTGTCGTGGGCGGCGGCGTCCATTATTCGGAGGCGTTCGAGGCACTCGACGCATTCGTGAGCCGTCACCGGATCCCCATCGCGGAAACACAGGCGGGCAAAGGCGCCCTGCCCTGGAACCATCCCCGGAACGCCGGCGCGATCGGTGTCACCGGCAGCTCCGCGGCGAACCGTCTCGCGGCCGAAGCCGACCTGGTGGTCGCCGTCGGCACTCGCCTGCAGGATTTTACGACCGCATCGAATTCGCTCTTCGCGGCGCGGCCGCGATGGATCGCCATTAACGTCAATCGACACGACGCCATGAAGAAAGGCGCGTTGTCGTTGCGCGCGGATGCCGCGACGACCCTTCGCGAACTCGACGATGCGTTGCCCGATCTGCAACCCGACCGGGCCTGGACGGAACTCATCGAGACATCCATCGCCGCGTGGTGCCGTGAAGTCGACGCCGCAACACGCGTAACGATCAGAGGGAAGGGGGAAAAGCCCGGCGACGCGGACGTTGTCGGTGTCGTCAACCGTGCGAGCGACCGCAATACGACCGTGGTCTGCGCGGCCGGCGGACTGCCCGGCGAGTTGCACAAGCTATGGCGCGCGACGGGCCCGGACAGCTACCACCTCGAGTACGGATATTCCTGCATGGGTTATGAAATCGCCGGCGGACTCGGCGTAAAAATGGCGAAGCCCGAGCGCGACGTGATCGTGCTGGTCGGCGACGGCAGTTACCTGATGCTGAACTCAGAGATTGCAACGTCGGTAATGCTCGGCATGAAACTCACGATCGTGGTCCTCGACAATCGCGGCTATGGCTGCATCAACCGGCTGCAGCAGTCCTGCGGCGGAGAATCGTTCAACAACCTTCTTCCAGAAGTGCCGAATATCGACTTCGTGTCGCACGCCCGTTCCCTGGGAGCTCAGGCAATTGCAGCGGCGAACCTCGCGGAACTGGCACAAGGGCTCTGCGATGCTTCGACCGCCACGCGCACAACGGTGATCGTCATAGAGACCGATCCGGCGAAGTCGACATCGGCCGGCGGTGCCTGGTGGGACGTTCCTGTCTCCGAAGTGTCGGAAAGCGAGGCTGTGCGACAGGCGTTCGACGTCTACCGGAAGGCGAGAAAAGAATGAGCATTCGCATCGGCATCAACCCGCTCACCTGGACCAACGACGACTTACCCGCTCTCGGCAACGACATCGGCCTCGAAACCTGCCTGACGCAAGCAGCAGCTGCCGGCTATGCCGGGGTCGAACTCGGCCGCAAGTTTCCCCGCGAGGGCGATGCCCTCGGCAAGGTACTCGCACGGCACAACCTGGCGCTCGTGTCCGGCTGGTACAGCCTTCGCCTTCTCGAACGCGATGCAGATGCCGAGTTCGCCGCGATGCGCCCGCACTTCGAACTGCTGCAGGCTCTGGACTGTGACGTCATGGTCTGCGCCGAGGTCACCGGCGCCGTTCACTCGGACATGAACGTGCGCGTCTCGCGCCGCCCGCAGCTGTCCTCTTCCGACTTCACACAGTTCGCCGACCGCTTGTCGGAACTTGGTGAGCGCATGCGCCAAAACGGCATGCGTATGGCCTATCACCATCACATGGGCACCGTGATCCAGACTGAAGAAGAAGTCGATTCCCTCATGAACGCCTGCCATCCCGCCGTCGAGCTTTTGCTGGACACGGGCCATCTCACGTTTGCCGGCGGCGACCCGGCGCGCGCGGTGAAAAGCCACGCTGCTCGCATTGCCCACCTGCACTGCAAGGACATCCGCTCCGCTGTTTTGCGGCGGTGCTTGAACGCCGACACGAGTTTTCTCGAGGCGGTCCTGCAGGGCGTGTTTACCGTTCCCGGGGACGGCTGCATCGACTATGCCGCTGTACTCGGGCCTCTGCTCGAGCGGAACTACGAAGGCTGGATTGTCGTCGAGGCGGAGCAGGACCCGGCGATTGCGGACCCGGTCACGTACGCTAATCTCGGCTTTCGTACTTTACATGCATTGGCGAGCTGACGTCTTTACGCTGGCCAAGAATCCCTCCGCGGAGGGGTGGACCTCCGCGGAGGCGTGGCCGTGCAGGTATTCGCGTCGCCAGATCGACGTCGTCGTCACGCATGTCTTCCGCACGGTAACCGCAGGCCGGCACCGCACGGCCGTCGGGCCGCTTGAAAAACCAGCGGTCGCGGTAATCTTTCTCGATTCCAAAACCGCCCTCGTGCACCAGCTCGTGGTGCTGCGTGCAGAGCAGCATCGCAACGCCAGTGCAGCCAGTCCGCACAGTTCCGGAAACCCCAGCGGAGCCAGCCGGCCCGTTCGTCGAAGCGGCGGAGCAGGACGAGCAGATCGTGGCTTTCGGCGTTGATGCGGGCGGCGAGCTTGACGATGGCGCGGTCGAGCTCGTCGATGGAGGGATGGCGGTCGGTATTGGAAAGGGAGTCGATGGTCATCGCGGCACGTCCGTGTGGCTGGAAATTGAGCCTGTAATTTTATACAGGTAAAGTGGATTAAGCAACTGAAATTCCAGTGTTTTTCGGCGTTTCTTCGCCTGCACGGCGTCCCGTTCTGCGCCGCGCACCCTCACTCCAACGCGAATGATCGTGCCACGTCCTGCCATGAGACGAACTTGAAGTTCTGCCGCTCTTCCGGCGCGATATTGCGGCCATCCTGTACAACCAGCAGGCCGGAGGGGAAGCGATCGCCCAGGGGCGCGCTGGTCACGTCCAGCCCGTCCGTCTCCGACGCGCCGTCGATGCCGAGTTCCGGATTTGCGACGACGTGGAAATGCCCGACGTAGGCGTTGTCGCCCTCGCGTCGATAAACCGCGTAATTGTCCGCGCCCTGGTTCGACGCGATGAGGTAACCGTGGCCATCAGAGCCAAGCCATAAGCCTAGGCCTTCGACATCGTCATTGAGCCGGCCGTCATCGTCGGTGCTGTCGATCAGCACTCTGTTGGCGCCCTTGTCAGGTTCGGCGGAATACTTCCAGAGGCCGCGATCCTCCTCGGCCACGTAGAGGAATCCCAGTTCATCGTCGGCAACGCAACCTTCTGCTTGCGACCCGACCGGAAACTCGCGCACCTGCTCTGCAGCGACCTTGCCACGGCCGTTGTCGAACAGCCGCCATTGACGAACCCTGCCGTCGCCGCCTTCATTGATGAAAACGTAGAATTCCCCCGAGGACGCACTGCGATACAGGCACAACCCGTAAGGGTCGCTGAAACCCGTTGGCAGAATCCCGTCGGCAGCCTCCACGAGCCGCAATGCGTCCGCATCGACCTTGAAGACGGAAATACCGTCGGTACTACGATTGCTCGCGGCAACCAGCGCAACCCGCTCGCCGCCCAGCGGAAAACCGTAGCGCAGGTCGACGTTGTTCAGGCGTCCCTCGGGTATTGTCTGGACGTTCCGCCCATCGAGATCGTAAACGTACAGGCCGAGCTTCTTATCGGTGCCGATCACCAGGCTGCGCAACGGATCGGTCGGGTGAACCCAGATGGCTGGATCGTCGGCCGCATCACCGAAGCTTTCGGCGGGCTCCGTCTCGATCGTCGGCTTCACTGCGTTCGGTGTTTCAACCGCGGCGGCAGCTCCGCTTGCGGACTCGAGTGCCAATGTTGCGGCGATAGACTGCCACGCCACCAGTTTGAGATCGGTGCCGCCGTCGCTCGCATCTTCGTCGGCAATGGCCACCAGACCTTCCGGAAATTGTTCGCCGAATGCCGCGCTGGTCGCCGTCACGCCCTCCGCTTCTGCCAATCCGGCTAGCGCAATGCTGCCGACGGCATCCAGATCGGGAAGGCGGTATAAAGCCAGGCGGCTTTCACCGACGTCCGCCGCGATCAGATAGGACGTGTCGTGGTCGACGGCGTAAATGCCGATGCCTTTGACCTCGTCGCTCAGACGTCCCCATGGCGTCCGCAGGTCCACGGGCTCACGCGTCGTATCGCTCTCCGGCTCGGCACCGAGGCGCCAGATGCCCATGCCTTCCTCGCTCAGGTACAACATGCCGCGCCCGGCGTCGACAACGCAAAAGCCCGAGTCCTTGCCGGTCGGTATGGTGCGCAGGAGATGTGCGCCGATGGCGTTGCCGCGCTCGAAGAGTTCGAACTGCAAGGCCAATCCGCCATCCGTGACCGCGAACAGGTAATTGCTTCCGGAAAGCGGGCTTCGGTAGTGGCACAGGCCGGTCAGCTCGTCGTGGATACCGATCGGATCGTCCATGACTGCAGTCAGCTGCGGGGTGCTTCGCCCAGGCGCATACGTCAGTCGATGCGCGCTGATTTCGGACTCGCGGCTGTCGTAGATGACGACCAGCGGCGACGCACTGCCGGCGAGTTCCACCGATTCGAGAACGGCGACAAGGCCGGCCTCGACGCCGGAGAAATTTCCGGCGCGTTTACCGTCAAGCGTGTAGAAATCCAATCCTGCGATGCCGGCGGCCCCCAGTATGAGGCTCCGGCCTTCCATTTCCGGGTCCATCCAGAAGGCTGCGTTGACGATGCTGCCCTGTTCCACCGCGCTCGTCGTCGCGCTTGCGATAAGCTCCTCACGTGCTGCGCCGTCAGCCGCTTCGACCGGCAGGTCGCCGCAGGCTGCAAGCAGAATCGCCAGAATGCTCGTTATACTTATGATTTTCATGGTTTTCCTGGTCGACCCAGCAGCAGGCCGTCGGCCGCCGCCGCCGGACCCGGGAATGAAGTTGGAACGCTAATTCTATTTTCTATTACAATCGAACGAAAATTTCAATTGTTGCATGTCCGGCAGGGGCCGGGCGTTTGAGGATTGTTGCCGCGAGCGGCACGGCGCAATCGCAATGGGGGCTCCGTCGATTTTGCGTGGATTACTGAACTACTTCAAAACGGGTGACGATCGGCCGGCCATGGAAGACCGGGGCGAAATCGATCGGCTGTATCGGCACCATCGTCTGCGCGTACTGATCGCCATAACGCTCGGCTACGGACTCGTATACACCTGCCGGCTCGCGCTGTCCGTCGTCAAGAAGCCGTTGATCGACGAAGGCATTTTTACGCCGATCGAACTGGGCCTGATCGGGGCCGGCCTCTTTTACGGTTATGCCGCCGGAAAACTGGTGAACGGCTTCCTGGCCGACCATGCCAACATGAAAGTGTTCTTCGCCTTCGGCGTCTTGCTGTCCGCGATCGCCAACATCGGCATGGGGTTCTCGACCGCGCTGACACTTTGCATCGCTCTGTGGGCTTTCAACGGCTGGTTCCAGGGTTTCGGCGCACCGGCGGGCATCGTCACGCTGGCCAACTGGTTCAGCAACAGCGAGCGTGGACGGTATTACGGCATCTGGAGCACCGCGCATTCGATCGGCGAAGGCCTCACATTCGTGGTGGTTGCGGCGCTGGTCGCGAACTTCGGCTGGCGTTACGGTTACTGGGGCCCCGGCGTCTTGTGCGTGGCAGTTGCATTCGCCCTCTTCCGCTACCTGCAGGACCGGCCGCGAACAATGCGGCTGCCCGAGGTCAACGACTGGCACAACGACCACTGGCAGAAAGACGAGACGAAGGCGAAAAAGAGCCTGCTCAAGGTGCAGTTGTCCATTCTCGCCTTGCCGGCGATCTGGATTCTCGCGTTGGCGAGCGCCACTAACTACGTCGTCCGGTACGCGATCAACAGCTGGGGGATTCTGTATCTGCAGGAAGCGCGCGGCTATTCCCTGGTGGAGGCCGGCAGCCTGCTGATGGTCAACACGATCGCCGGCATCGTCGGCTGTATCGCCTTCGGCTACATCTCGGACAAGGCATTCAATGCACGCCGACCTCCCGCGAACCTGCTGTTTGCGATCCTCGAAATTATCGCGCTGGTCCTGATCTTCTTCGGGCCGCAAAACACACCGATGCTGTTCTTCGCGTTCATCCTTTACGGAATCGGCCTGAACGGCCTGGTAACGTCGCTGGGCGGCCTGTTCGGCGTCGACATCGCGCCGAAGCGTGCCGCCGGCGCAATCATGGGATTTGTCGGTATTTTCAGCTACATCGGCGCCGGCATCCAGGAAAACGTCAGCGGCTACCTCATTCAGAAAGGCACCACCATGATCGGCGATACGCGTATTTATGATTTCTCGGAAGTGATTTATTTCTGGCTCGGAGCTTCGGTACTATCGATGCTGCTGGCAGCGACATTGTGGCGGGTAAAACTTCGCGACTGAGATAAATGAGATAAGGAGTTCCTGTTGAATTCATACGACCTGGTTACTATCGGTAACTACACCAAGGATACGATCGTCTCGGCGGCCGGAACCCGCTACGTAGACGGCGGCGGCTACAGTTACGCCGCGCACGCGGCGCAGTTGAAGGGACTGCGTATCGCCGCGGTGACGCGGCTCGCGCATGAAGACCGCCGCTCGACCGACGCATTGCGCGCCAAAGGCATTGACGTCCACATCTTCGAATCGCCGCACTCGACGCTGATGCGGCTCGAATACCCGACCGACAACGTCGATGAACGAACTCTCACCGTCGCTGCCGTTGCCGATCCGTTCACGCCGGTGCTCGTTCAGGACTTCGCGGCGCGTGCGTTTGTCGTCAACGGATCGGCACGCGGCGAAGCGTCGCTCGACGTCATGCAGGCGCTGAAAGAAAAAGGCGGCCTCCTGTGCGCCGATCTGCAGGGATTCATCCGGGTCGTCAGCAGCACCGGGCAACTGGAATACCGGCCATGGCCGGAACAGGCTGAAATCCTTGGACTGGTCGACATCCTGAAAACCGACGCCGTCGAAGCGGAGTTTCTTACCGGTAAAGCCGACATCCGCAAAGCGGCGGCCGAGCTGGCGACGTTCGGGCCGTCCGATATCGTGCTGACCCATCGCGATGGATTGCTGGTGCTGTCGGACGGCAGCTATTTCGAAGCCGGCTTCTTTCCCGACGAACTGCGCGGACGCAGCGGCCGCGGCGATACCTGCATGGGTTCATACGTATCCTGCCGGCTCGATGCCTCGGCCCGCGAGGCGACTGTCTGGGCCGCGGCGGTGACCAGCCTGAAGCTGGAGCGCGAGGGGCCTGTGAACCGCTCGCCGGACGATGTCGAAGCGCTCATTGCCAGGAAGTACGCCGGCGGAAATACCGGGAAACACGCCGGCGCCGGGAGCCATTGACCATGCACAAACGCATTCTGCCTGTTGCGTTCCTGCTGTTGTCCGGCTGCGCCGCGCAACCGGAATCGGCGACCGGCGCGGCCACAGGCGGGGAACCATCCTCCGGGTTCGCCCCCGTCAGTATTCTCATGTTCGGCGACACCGGTTACGACTATGACTGGCTTGAAGAAGACGACTACGAAGACGCATTTACGGGACGCGAGTTCATCATCAACGAGCTGGACGACTGGATTGAAGATTACCAGCCCATCGAAGCATTCGCGATACCGCCGATGCATCTTTCAGAACAGACCAGCGGCTATGTCATGGCAAGCGGGATGTGGCCCGTGTCGAAGGCCGTGCAATCCTGGTGCGCGCCCGCGAACCGCTGCGACTTCGGCATGATGCTCGGGGATAACATTTATCCGTCGGGCGCGACCGCCGGAGCCGACGGCCGGGACGATGCCGAACGTTTCGATAAACTGCTGTGGAAGCCCTACAAGGGTCTGCAGGAACAGGATCCGGACTTCGTTATCTACCCGGTGCTCGGCAATCACGACTGGGATACTTCGCGCGAAGGCGCGATGGCAGAGATCGAGTATCTGGAACAATCGCCGCTGTACAAGCTCGATGGCCTCTTCTATCGCATGGAAGCGGCGCCCGACGTCGAGATATTTGCGATCGATACGACCCTGATGCTGAACGCCGAGACCGTTTACGACGACGCCCTCGGGCCGGACGGAAGCCCGATCGACTCCGGCGTTCTGGACAGGGACGAGCCCTGGGCGGAACCGGCGGGCGGCGAGACGCGCATGCTCGCGTGGCTCGAACAGGCGCTGGCGGAGTCGGACGCGCGCTGGAAGATCGTCATCGCGCATCATCCCCTCTGGTCGTCATCGGGCACCAAGCACGAAGAAGGCGAGGTGCTGCAGAAGTTGCTGCTGCCCGCGCTGTGCCGTTACGCAGATGCCTACGTGGCTGGCCACGATCACACTCTCGAACTGCACAGCGACGATTGCCGCACTGCGGGCGATCGGTATGCGGATGTGCCGCCGCTGGTGCAGGTAGTATCGGGTGCCGCGGGAAAACAACGCCCCGTACATACTCCGTTCATGGCCTGGCAGGACCGTGAGTTCCCACAGCTCACCACCCACTACGCGAAGGGCCTGATCTGGGGCTTCGCGGAAATGCAGCTCGACGCCGACACCGCGACGATTACCCTTGTTTCGACGCCGAATTCCGGCAGCGGCGAACCGATAGTCGAATACAAGCACACGTTCGAACGGCGCTCGGGTATGAGTTCAGCCGCCCGGTAATGATTCTTGCCGGCTTTGTCGGTTTCACATTCTGCGTTGCGCTGATCACGTGGCTTGGCACACGCCGCCATAGCGTCACCGACACGCCGGACGGTTATTTCCTCGGCGGGCGCAGCCTCACTGCCTGGGTCATTGCGGGATCGCTGCTCCTCACCAATCTGTCGACCGAACATCTGATCGGCCTGAACGGCGACGCCTTCCAGCACACGATCGCAGTCATGGCCTGGGAAACGACCGCGGCCATCGCGATGGTACTGGCGGCCCTGGTCTTTCTGCCGCGGTATCTGCATGCCGGAATCACGACGATACCCGAATTCCTGCAGAACCGCTTCGATCAGACGACGCGCGTCATCATGTCGCTGCTGTTTCTGCTTTCGTACGCGATAGCGATCTTGCCGGTGGTGCTTCTGTTCGGCGCGAGCGGCCTGGAAAGCCTCTTCGACGTTTCGAGCAACTTCGGCATCAGTATCACCGAAGCGCGCTGGCTGCTGGTCTGGGGCGTCGGCACCCTCGGTTCGCTTTATGCGATATTCGGCGGCCTTCGCGCCATCGCGATTTCCGATACGGCCAACGGCGTCGGCTTCCTTCTGGCGGGGCTGCTCATTCCCGTTCTGGCGCTGATGGCGATCGGCGACGGCAATGCCTGGAGTGGACTGCGGACGGTTTACACGGAAGAACACGCTAAATTCGACATCACCGGCGACGAGCCCGGCAGTTTCCTTCCCTTCGGCGTGCTGTTCACCGGCATGATCGTCAACCAGATTTTTTTCTGGTGCGTCAATCAGTCGATACTGCAGCGTGCACTCGGCGCCAGGAACCTGGCCGAAGGCCAGAAAGGGATGCTGATCGCGGCATTCTTCAAGCTGCTAGGACCGTTCATCATCGTGCTGCCCGGTGTGATCGCCTGGCACATGTTCAAGGATACGATGACCCAATCCGATTACCTGCTCGCGTATCCGTCGCTGGTGAAGGCGGTGTTGCCGCCGGCGTTGACCGGCCTGTTCGCGGCCGTCATGGTCGGCGCGGTTCTGAGCACTTTCAACAGCGTGCTGAACAGCGCCGCGACGTTGTTCAGCCTCGGCGTCTACCAGCCCTTGATGAATCGCAATGCGAGCGGCCGCCAGTTGGTGATCTCGGGACGAATCTGCAGCATCGTTCTTGCCGTTGCCGCGATGCTTGCCGCACCCTCGATCGATACCAGCGGCAGCCTTTACAACTATCTGCAGCAAATCAACGCCACGTTCTTCGGTCCGATGCTCGCCGTGATCCTTGCCGCGCTGTTTACGCGGCGTATTTCAGCCGCTGCTGCGAAATGTGCGTTAGTGATCGGGCCTGTTATCTTCTACCTGATCAACTTCGCGTTTTTCGACGAAATACAATCCTGGCTGATGCCGCTTATCGGCACAGAGGATCCGATACACTTCTTGCATTTTCTGGCGTTCGTGTTTGTGCTGACGGTTGTGTTGATGCTTGTTATCAGCGCCGTTCGACCGTCCGAATGGAGGCCCGTACAAAGAGGTGCCGGTGCAGTCGATCTGCAACCGTGGTGTCACGTGAGGATCGCGTCCGCTGCGGTCGTCATCTCGACTCTCGCGTTCTACATCGCCTTGGCACAATAAGAACTCAGAGGGCGTGCCAGACAAACCCCTGGCCGCTTCGATAGTAGACGCGCACCGCTCTGCCGAACAGCTCCCGCTCATCGACCAGGCCGAAATACCGCCCGTCCAGGCTGTCTCCGCGGTGATCGCCAAGCGCGAGCACCATGCCGTCGGGAATGACAAGTCCGTGTATGTCGGGACCGCCGCCGTCAACCAGATTGAGCAATGCAAGCCTGCCCTCGAAGCGCTCGACGACCGTGCTTGCCCCGGTTGGTGCAACTGACGGCACTCCGGTCAGCGGTGAATCGGCGATTTCGTCGGGAGGCATCGCGTCGGCGAGCTCGCGTCCATTGATACTGAGGCGCCCGTCGCGCAACGATACGCAGTCGCCGCCAACGGCGACGATGCGCTTGATTAACCGTACGCCGTCGCGCGGGGAATCGAACACGGCGATATCGCCACGCTGCGGTGGCGATGGGGCGAACAGATCAACCTTTGTCAACGGGATTCGCACGCCGTACGCGGTCTTGTCGACGAGGACCCGGTCGCCGGGAAGCAGCGAGTTCTCCATGGACCCGCTCGGCACGAAGTAATGATCGGCGAGAGAGGACCGGCCGGCGGTCATGAGAACTAAAATTACTGCCAGCGAAAACCATTCCGAATGCAGCCAGTTCTTCCTGGTCTTCACACGCTTGTTATTCTTCATGCGGATCTCCGCGTTGCCTGGCAACAGGACAAGATAAGTCTCGGACGGGTTCGGCGGCGAACAACCACGACAAGTGGCGCGCGATACCCCATTGGGTTATACCGGTCTTGCGTCGCGCATGCTGCGAACGGAACACGCGATTCTTGCCTGCCACGAATAATGTGGCTACAATATCAAATTTGTAGCCACAGTACGGATCCGTAATGAAAGTCTCTGTCCGCGAGTTGAAAAACCGCCTGTCCGAATACCTGCGGCGGGTGCAGTCCGGTGAGGAAATCGTCGTGACTTCGCATGGGGAGCCGGTCGGCAGGCTGGTCGGCCCGACTCCGCCCAGTGTGCACCCCGAAGACGACGCGCTCGCGCGGCTGCGCGCCCAGCCGTGGGTCCGCCCGGGCAATGGCAGGAAGACCGCCAGTACAGGCAAACCAGCCAAAGTACCGCCCGGGACGACCGACGACCTGCTGCGCTGGGTCCGTGGCGGGTGATTGCCTACCTTGATACCTCTGCGCTGCTAAAGCTTTACCTCGACGAAGGCGGCTCCGATCGCGTGCAGCGGATGCTCGGCGAAGCGACGGCGGCGTGCACTCTTCTACTCAGTTATGCCGAACTGCGGGCGGCACTCGCCCAAGCCGTGCGTATGAGACGAATATCGGAGGAAACTTGCGCGCAGCAAGTCGCCCGATTCGAAGCGGACTGGTTAACCCTCCATGTCATCTCAGTCGACGAACGACTGGTCCGGCGGGCAGGTGAACTCGCGGAGCGGTTCGGCCTGCGCGGTTATGACAGTGTGCACCTCGCCGCAGCCGAACAGGCGAATGACGCCGCAGGTCGCATCGTACCGTTCGTCTTTGCGGCATTCGACGCCGGGCTCAATCGCGCCGCCGAAGGCCTCGGACTTGAACTGCTGAATTAAGGGCCAAGTCGACGCGGTGCACCTGAAACGGAATATTCGCGTGGCCCGCATGTCCTTTGCCGTCATAAACGTAGACAAACAGGCGGTAAGCGCCGGGCTGACCTGGCGCTGTAACGACGACGCTGTGCCGATCCGTACCCTCAATCAGGCCGGGCAAGGTCTCCGGCACTTCTTCGCGATCGCCGCCGGTTTGCGTGGCGGCGCTTTCCCGCATGATCACCCAGCGATAGTCGAGTGCGTCGCCATCGGGATCGACGGCTTTAACGCTGGCTTCATATTTCTCGCCTGCTGCAAGAACGACGTTCTTGCTGGCGGGCTTCGAAGCGAGCAGCATGCTTTCGATTCCCGGTGAGCGATTGTCCGGCCACGCGCCGTTCCAGATGTAGTGCATGACATCGACGGTTTCCGTCTCCGTACCGTCCTCCAGGAACATGCCGTACCAGGTCGGAGTACGCTCCTGTTTCTGCCCCCATAAGAACACGAAGTTGCCGACGACCTGCTCCGGGTTGGCGGCGATCGCCGTCTCATAACTCGTGAGATAGTGCCGCGCCTTCTCGCTGCTGTTCTGTTCGATCGCTGCGCCCCATGGGGTCGTGGCGACTTCCCAGTGACCGATGGTCCCCCACTCGGTGACGAAATACGGTTGATCGAAGCTCATCGCGTCGATGTATCGCGGCAGGTTCACGAGCTCGGCGTACATCTGGATACTGATCAAATCGAGGTCCGGCGCGCGCCGTTCGAGCAGGCCTGCAAGCTCTTCGCTGAACCCGGCAAGTGCGGTCGTGGTTGGATGATTACCGTCGACGTCGTGGATCATCTCGGAGATGTCGTTGATTGCGTCGAACACCTTGGGGTTCTTGAAGTCCAGATTCGGCTCGTTACCGATGATCCAGGCCAACAGCGCCGGATGATCCTTGTACTTCAGCACTTCGCCCCGCGCGTATGCGAGTTGTTCGGCAACGGCCTGCTCATCGTCGTAGTCGAAGCCGTGACGCTCACGGCCGATATCGATACACATCGCGACGGTAAGGCCCAGTGCTGCTGCCTCATCCAGAACCTGACGGCCAGTCGCCCTGGCATTGTCCGTACCCCAGGTCCTGAAGGCGTTTCCACCGTGCGCCGCAAGCGTTCCGGCATCGCCAGAGTCGATACCGGCGCCTTTTATCTCGTACGGCTGCCCGCCGCGGAGCAATACGTACCGTCCCTCTTCTTCCTTGATCTCAACCCTGACGGCAGCATTATTTCCTGCTCCGCTCACTCGCGGCGGTGCGGATGACGGCCGGTTGGACGCCGGCTGACTCCCCTGGCTGCAAGAAATGCACAACAACAGGATAGAGGCAGCAGCGGCGATTTTGCCGTAGTGCATGGATTGGCCTCCTGTTTCTTTCAACGACCCACCAGTTCCGTCTCCAGTTGCTCCAGGCTCCTGCCCTTCGTTTCAGGTAGCACGCGCATGACGACCAGCAACCCGGTAATCGCAAATAGGCCGTAGATCAGGAACGTACCCGAATTGCCGATGCGCTCGAGTTCCCATGGAAACATCAGCTGCACGATGAAACTCACCGCAGAATTGATGACCCCGACAAAGGAAATCGCGAGCCCGCGGATCCTGTTGGGAAAGAGTTCCGAAAACAGCACCCACATCACGGGGCCGAGGGAGATCGCGAAACAGGCAACGAAGCCGAGGATTCCGATCAGGATCACCGTGGGATTCACATCGATCGCTGCACTCACGAAAGCGGACTGGTTACTTTGGTACATGTCGCCGCCGACGGCCGCCACGACGGCTTCGCGAAAGTCGATATCGCTGCCATAGGTTCGATCGAGCAGCGGCTGCAGCGCCTCTTTGTCCATAGCCTGCGAAAGCGGCGCAACATCGGCGCTCGCAAGCGTATAAGTTGCCGACCCGAAGCTATACGACAACAACAGCATACAGGCGGCGATGCCCGCCAAACCAAAACATAACAGCGGCCGACGCCCCACCCGATCAATCAGTGCGATTGCCAGCACTGTAAAGGCGAGATTCACGAGCCCGACGAATACGGCCTGCATGAATGACGCATCCGTGCCGATTCCCGACTGCTCAAAAATCATCGGCGCGTAAAAGAAGATCGCGTTGATACCGGTAATCTGCTGCAGGATCGCGACGGACACGCCCACGGTCAGGACAAGTTTCATCGCCGGTCGGAACAATTCGCGAAACGACGCGCTTACCTTGCTGGCGTCGGCATCCAGCAAGCTCCGAACCGCTTCAAGTTCGGCCTTCGCCCGCGCGCTGCCGCTGAACCGTTCCAGCACGGCGCGTGCATCGTCATCGTTCCCTTGCATCACGAGCCAGCGCGGGCTCTCGGGAACGGCAATGAGAGCGAAAAAATAGATGACCGCCGGTAGTGCTTCGATGCCCAGCATCCAGCGCCAGTTCCACCCACCAAGCCTGAGTGACTGCGCCCAGCCCAGGTCGGACTGACCCAGTTTGAGTATCAAATAATTGCTGAAAAATGCCGCCGATATTCCAATGACGATATTGAGCTGATTGAAAGAGACCAGGCGGCCTCGCAGCTCCGCCGGAGAAATCTCCGCGATGTACATGGGCGCAACGATCAGCGCCGCGCCGACTGCAAGGCCACCCAGCATGCGAGCTGCGACCAGCGTTGCGTAGTCGGGCGCGACCCCCGACGCGACCGCCGAAATCGCGAAAATCACGGCCGCAATCATCAGAACCGGACGGCGCCCGAGGCGGTCGCTCAGTGGCCCCGCAAACATCATGCCCGCGGTTGCAGTAAGAGTCAGCGACGCAACCGCCCAGCCCAGTTGAATTTTACTTAAACTGAATTCCGTTTCGATGAAGGTCACGACACCAGAAATTACCGATGCATCGAAGCCCATCAGGAACCCGCCGACCGCAACGATAAGTGCAATCCTGATCGTATAGAGAGTGTTCTGGGTCACGTTGCTCTCCCGGATCGTTCAGTCGTCGACGATCGTGAATTCCGCCCGCAGATCGGCTTCCGAGCTGCCACCGATCCAGACGTGAAAGTCACCGGGTTCCGTCATCCGCTGCATAGTTCGACCGTAGAATGCGAGATCGTCAGGGCTTAGAACAAACGACACAGTCCTGCTCTCTCCCGGCTTCAATCTCAGGCGCGCAAAATCCTTGAGCTCCCGCACCGGGCGCGTTACGTTCCCGACCAGGTCCCGGACGTATAGCTGTACGATCTCATCCGCCTCGACGTCGCCGTCGTTGCTGAGGACGGCCTGCACCGTTATCGATTCATCCGGCCTGATCCGCGTATTGCTGACTTCGATTCCGGAGTAGGAGAACTGCGTATAGGACAGGCCATGGCCAAAGGCATACATCGGCCTGTACCCGGCGTCCATGTGCGACGATGTCATGCCGGACGACGATTGCCGTGCGTGTACCTCGTCAATGTGTACGAAGGACTCGGCCGTTGCGGGTTTGCCGGTATTCTTGTGCGCATAGTAAATCGGAATCTGCCCGACCACGCATGGAAACGTCACCGGAAGCTTGCCGCCCGGAGATTCGACGCCGAACAGCAACTCGGCGATCGCCGGGCCACCCATGGTGCCCGGATGCCAGGCATAAAGAATAGCGTCCAGCTCGTCGACCACATTCCCGAGCGTCAACGGTCGACCGGCTAAAATTACCGCAATGAGCGGTTTTCCGGTCTCATGGAGAGTACGCACGAGTTCCGCCTGGTTCCCGGGCAGGTCGATGTTGGCGCGCGAGTGCGCCTCGCCGGACAGTATGGATTCTTCCCCGAGGAATACGACGACCGCATCCGACTTCACAGCGGCATCCGCCGCTTCGGCGAAAGCATCCGAGGAGCGGCTGCGCGATGTTTCCATGGCACGAACGTAATGGACGGCAACACCGTCACCGACAAACTCCCGAATCGCACGCAACGGAGTCTGACTGATATCCGGATCGCCGTCGAAAATCCAGGTGCCCAGCTGCTCGTACGGCGCATCCGCCAAAGGCCCGATCACGGCAATCGACCGAAGCGTGTCTCTTGCCAGCGGCAGCGCGTTGTCCCGGTTCTTCAGGAGCACGACGCTTTGCAGCGCTGCCCGCTTTGCCGTTTCGAGACTGTCCGGGTTTGCGATCGCCGGGTACAGGGACGGTTCGGTAAAAGAATCCTCAAACAAACCAAGCCGCAACTTCGCCCGCAGGATGTCCCGGACCATCGAGTCCAGCTGTTCCATGCTGACGCGACCTTCCTCCAGCAACACAGCAAGATGACGGGCATAGGCAGCAGTCGCCATCTCCATGTTGATGCCGGCACTCACAGCCTCGTGCGCCGCCTCTTTCTCGTTGGCGGTAAATCCGTGAACAGTCAGTTGCTCGATTGAACCCCAATCGCTCACAACAAAACCGTCAAACTGCCACTCGTCTCGCAAAACCTGCGTCATCAGAAAACGATTGCCGGATGCCGGCACGCCGTCCAGTTCACTGAACGACGCCATCACCGTAGCGACACCAGCATCGATGGCTGCCTTGAACGGCGTCAGATAGACATTGCGTAACTCGTTCTCCGGGATATTCGTGGTGTTGTAGTCACGACCGCTTTCACTGGCGCCATAGCCTGCAAAGTGTTTGGCGCAGGCGGCTATTGCGCCGGCGCCGGCCAGGTCACCATTCTGAAAACCCTTGACCATCGCAGACCCGAGCACGCCGGTCAGGTAAGGATCTTCGCCAAAGCTCTCCGCAATCCGTCCCCAGCGCGGGTCGCGGGATATGTCTATCATTGGAGCGAAGGTCCAGTTGATGCCCGTGGATGCTGCTTCCTGTGCCGCTATTCTCGCGCCTTGCCGAACCAGCTCGGGGTTCCAGGTCGCTGCCTGGCCAAGCGGTATGGGCAACACTGTCCTGAAACCGTGAATGACATCGCGTCCGATCAGGAGCGGGATGCCGAGACGACTTTCCGTAACGGCAATCCGTTGCAACCCGTTCACGGCTTCCACATCGACTTCGTTCAGCACGGAACCAACCCGGCCCGCCCTGATCGCTTCGTGAAGGTCGCCAGGATCGGTTATGTCCGCCGCATCCACCTGAGTCATCTGGCCGATTTTTTCGGTGAGCGTCATTTCACCGAGCAGTTCGGAGATACGTTGCTCGAACGACTTGCTCCCGGCCGTCACCGATCAAGGGGCCCGGTCGAGGCGCGGCTTATCAACTCGGGCCTGAAAGTATTCTGAATCTCGAGGCCGCCTTGTTCGTAGACGTTCTTCAGAACCCAGCGTGCGGCCATTTGGCCCATGTCATTCATCGGATAATCAACCGTCGAGAGTTTCGGATACGTGAAGTGAGCAAAGTTGACATTGTCGAAACCAACCACGGAAACGTCGTCGGGAATGGCCAATCCATTCTCCCTTGCAACATCCATTGCTCCCGCAGCCATGTCGTCGTTACCGCAGATGACTGCTGAAAACCTGATACCCGTCTGCAGCAGCTGGGCCATTCCCTTGCTGCCCCCGGATTCGTGGAAATCACCCTCGAACATCAGGTTCTTATTAAAGCGCACGCCATATTCACTCAAAGCTTTTTTGTGTCCGACCAATCGCTCGTTAGCGTCCTTCTTCCATTGCGGGCCGGATATATAGGCGATGTCTCTATGTCCCAGCTCCAGCAGTGATTTCGTTGCGACGTAGCCGCCATGTTCATTGTCAAGATTGATGCAGTTGCTCGCCATTGCAGGAATCGAACGGTTAATGAGCACGATCGGCGTGGAGCCCGCACTCAACTCGACAAGCCAGGGATCGGAAACCGCGTCCACGTGCAAGATCAGTGCATCGCAATTGCGGCTCATCAGGAACTCGATACCGTCTATCTCTTTTTCTTTATCGCTGTGACCGACCGTTATAATGACGTGTTTCCTGGCGCCTCTAAGTTCTGCCTCGATGCCGCTCAGTATGGTGCTGAAGAAAGGACCGTGTAACTCCGGAACCAGGATTCCAACGCTGTTTGAACGGTTCGATGCCAGGGACTGGGCAATGGAATTCGGGCGATAGCCCAGTTCCGCCATTGCCGACAGGACTTTTTGTCGCGTCTTGTCGGTAACGTGGGCGCTGTTGTTCATCACCCGGGAAACTGTGGCCAGCGAAACCCCTGCCAATGTGGAAACTTCGTAAATCGTTGCCATTGTTATCCCAAGTAATTGGCGGGGTGCCTGGCCCCGCTGTGCGCAGCAGCTTCCCCTGCGATGAGCGGCGGATTATTGACGTTGTGCCGTCGCGCCCGCATTGTGCACATGTAAGCGCTTACAGTCTAGCCCGATTCCTGGCCTTTGAAAAGGTGCTTTTCCTTTATGGCAACAAACACTTAGTTGCTCCGAAGACGCGCTTGCCGTCGCGACTCCACGGCCTTTTCGTCCGGGTTCGTCGCTTTGCAGTATTGCTCGACGTAGGCCTGGTGTCCGGGCAGCTGCGCGACCGTATTGGCGACCGACGACCGGATTCCTTGCAGGAACCGGCTCAAGTCTTCGTCACTCATTACGTCGACAATCGGGTGATACTGCTGCGGCATGATCCCCTGGCCAAGCATGACCTGCGTCCAGGAATTCTCGCCGAATAACTCGTTCGGCACTTTGAATACCCTGCCCGATTCCCGAAAAAGAGCGATTCTGTGGGCCAGCGAGGCGGGTATTGCCATCGAACTGCAATCTCGCCAGAACGGGCTGTCCCGCCTGTCGGTCACATGGTAGTGCAGGACGATAAAGTCCCTGATATTTTCGATCTCGAATCGGGTCTGTTGATTGAACTCGTCAATATCCGATTGTTTGATTCCGACTGACGGAAACATCTGCATCAATCGAATCATTCCCCTTTGGATCAGGTGAATACTGGTCGACTCGAGCGGCTCGATGAAACCGCTGGCCAGACCGATTGCAATACAGTTGTTTTTCCAATGCTGTACCCGCTGACCGGGCCGGAAACGGATCACCCTTGGGGCAGTCAATAATTCGCCTTCGACGTTCTCCAGCAGTGTCTTTTTCGCATCTTCGTCGCTTATGTAGCGGCTGCTGTAGACGATGCCGTTACCGACCCGGTGCTGCAATGGAATCCGCCATTGCCAGCCCGCATCCCGCGCGATCGATCGCGTATAGGGAACTGCCTCTCCTGTTGATTCAGTCTGGACCGCAACGGCGCTGTCGCAAGGCAGCCAATGGGACCAGTCTTCATACCCCATGTTGAGCGTTTGTCCGATAAGAAGACCACGAAATCCCGTACAGTCGATAAACAAATCGCCCTCGATCTGTTCGCCGGAGTCCAGCCTGACGAAATCGATGAAGCCGGACCTCGAGTCGATGCCGACGTCGACAATCTTGCCCTCGGTCCGCCTGACACCAAATCCCTCGCTGAATCGCCTGAGGTATTTCGCATACAGCGTGGCATCCAGGTGAAAAGCGTAGTTGAGCCGCGTTTTGGGCAGATGAGCGAACTTGTTTTCTTGCGCCGCCTTCAATTCGAGGCAATATTCTCCATAGTCTTCGTCAATTCCACGTTCCAGACCCTTCAGCCAGAAATGCTGGAAACCCGCAGTCCAATGATCCCGACCGGTTTCGCCAAACGAATGGATGTAATTTTCATTGATGTTTCGCCAGTTCTCGAAAGCGATACCGAGTTTGAAGGTGCCCTGGACTGCGGCCATGAATTCCTGTTCGTTGATGTCGAGCAAGCGGTGAAACGTTACCAGCGTTGGAATGGTCGCCTCGCCGACACCGACGGTGCCAATCTCGTCGGACTCGATGAGTTCTATGTCCAGGCAATTGCCCAGCGTCTTTGACAATGCAGCCGCCGCCATCCACCCGGCAGTTCCGCCCCCGGCAATCACGACTTTTCTTACATTTCTGGCGTCCAATCTGTGCCTCGCTCTGTCTCGGGCGGCATTACTCAGCCGCGATATCTATCGGCGTCACCGGGCCTGCGACGATCAATGTCAGCGGTTCAGCCCGTTGAGTAACTCCGCGCGCAATTGTCGTGCCGTGGATTCATTCAATGGAGAAAGAATGCCACGACTGTTTTCGGGTATATGCTCAACGGCCGTTTGACCAGGATCGAAAACATAGTGCTTCAGAATGCCGTACCAGGCATCGCGCTGCTCTTCCGGCAGCGCTCGCAGACTCATAATCGCGTGGCGAAGTACGTCCGTCGGCGTTCCCATGTACGCAGGTGACTTTCTCCACCAATAATTGATCAGTACGTTGAAGCTATCCAGACTTTCGACATGGTGCCACCACATGCTCGGAATGAGGATTGCGTCACCGGGCGCCAGCTCGGCGGTCTGAGCGTTCTGTAATGCGGCTTGAAACCTCGGGAATCTCTCGAAATCCGGCCTGCTGAAGTCAACCATGCTGATGGGCTGGCCGGCTGGCGTAAAGTCCAATGGGCCGACATAAAGATTATCCAGTTCTTCCGGTGGAAAAAGCGTAAACCTTCGTCGCCCTGCCGCGACACAGGCCAGATTGTCGGGCACGTCGAAATGGGCCGCAATACGGGACCGATTGCCGATCCAGACACTGGCGAGCGGGTTGACATCGCCGAAGTCGAGATCGTTCTCGGCCCGCAGCCCCGGCAGGCAGTTGTCGATCGTGGTCGACGCCACATAAAACGCCGGCGCGCGTGTATTGTTACAGTGCTTCTGTAATGCATCCAATAGGGTATCGAGCTTCACTCGCACCGTCTCGTAGTTGAAGCCGGTGAGGTCGTCGTTATAAAAGAATCGGCCATCGATTGCCGGATCGCCGACAAATGCGCCTACCGTCGCTTTCTCGTAGAACCGTCGAATATAGCGATCGGCGGCGGCCGGCGCGATCCTGGCCTCCTTGACCAGCGGCCAGTCAGTAACGAGATTCCTGAACACCAGAGGCTCGGTCGATGCCAGGGCCTGCTCCGGTACACGAACCGAGGCCCCGTCCGAAGCTTCCTTGACCGATTTCCTGATCGATAGCATTCGTTGTCAGCGCCCGGAAATTGCCCTGTCGGTGCGTCCGGATTGCAGCTGCAGGCGAGCAGTTTTTCTCTCGATCAACGCCCGGATGTTCGATAAAGATGCAATCGCCATATAGACAGGCGCCAGAAAGCCTTTGCTGTTGAGTGCCGCCAGGGCGTCTCCGCCCAGTTCATTCAGCCTTTCTTCGTTGATTGTGTAGAAGCCGACCAGGCGATGCTGAACCCCATTGTCCAGTTCGACATCCAGCGCAAACGACTCCAGCAGATCCAGTTCCAGAAGGGCCTGCACAAAAGCCCGGTCGCATTCGAATCCATTGTGAATCGTGTGCAATATCGAGTTGATTCGTTCCAGATACTCACTGAGTCCACCGTGCTGCAGGAAGACCAGTTCACCTTCCGTTTGGCTGATTCTCGGGCTGTCCATATTCACATGGATGACCGGCCGACTGATTCCACCATCCCCCCGGAGCTGCTGAAAACCAATCAGAAACGGCTGTCGTTCTATCGTCAGGGGTATGTAAGTGGCATCCCATCCATCACTCTTCAAGAACAGGTTTTCCTGTTCCTCGAAGCCGAACATGGCAACCGGCCGAAATCCACTGGTGCCCGGCTCTTTACGAAAAAAAATCGGGTAATGAGCCTGCACATTCCTGAATTCCTGATGGAACGTTGCCGCGCACATCACGTTGTCACCGAGAGCGGCAGATCTCGCGGTGATGATTCTGAGATCTTTATGATCTACATTGTTGAGCAGAACGTGATTGGTCATGCGGTTTTCCGTCATTCGGCGCAATGCCCTAAATTTTTTGCATACCGTGGTGCTTGACAAGTTCGAGTAAATTCCGATTGGTCGGAAGTCCGGCAATCAGCCTGGCGGTCAAGGCGGCGCACTCACGGAAGTGCCTGTCGGCGATCCCGGCGTCGTCCGACCGCCTTTCCGTAACCCGATCTTCCGGCTGAAAATTCATGCCGTACAGCACATACTGATAGCTTGCGGACGGGAATATCTCTTCGATCTGAAAGAAATCACTGCGTGACGGCGGTTGATAGCGCCAAAGGGTCATTGATTCGCGCAATCGGTCGGGGATCGTTTCGACCCGGCGATTGTCCAGCCAGAACTCCGAATCGATGCGCTTGCTCAGAATGTAATGCAATTTCAGAAACTCGATGACCCTGTCCCAGCGGTACGCAAATCTGTCGTTAAATCGCCTGGCCACGATATCCATGACCTGTCGCGTTGCCGGCAGTTCATCGCTGATCATTGCGGCCGACAGCTCGACCAGAGCGAGCGCCGACGCTTCCAAAGGCTCGATAAAGCCGGCGGACATACCCACCGCCACACAGTTGTGGTGCCAGAACTTTTCCCGGTGCCCCGGATTGAACGATATCTTTCGCGGCGATTCAAACGTGTCCGCTCTCTGCCCGGTGGCTCGCTCGACATATCGCCTCAGCGCGAGTTCTGCCTCCTCATCGGTCGTATGCGCGCTTGAATAGACATGTCCTATACCCCTGCGGGACGGCAACCCGATGTCCCAGATCCATCCTGCTGCCTGGGCCGTGGCAATCGTCTGCGATGCAATCGGACTGTCGTCCTCGGCATACGGGACCCGCATCGCCAAAGCGCTGTCATTGAACAGTGTATCGTTTCTGCTGACGAAGGGAATCTTGTAGTGCTGGGCAAGGAGCAACGAGGAAAATCCGCTGCAGTCGATGAACAGGTCGCCTTCGATCACACCGTGAGCATCGGTCTGCAGCGATTCAAGGTCGCCGTTGTCCGCCGAATTGACGGCTCTGACATGATCGAGCACGTGGGTCACGCCGAGCTTGTCCGTGCAGTATCTTTGCAGGAACTGTCCGAATTTTCCCGCATCCAGGTGGTACGCATAGTTGGCGACCGCGGCATACTCCGGCGTTGTATTTTGCTTGGGCGCCCGCCCTCTTTCGCACAAATGGGGTTGATAGCTCACCAGGTCGGCAAACGGCGTCGCCGGGTGTCGCGCCCGCCATTCCGCGACCAGGTTTACTTCACCATAGCCTTGCGGCAAAACGAATGGGTGGTAGAAATAATCTTCCGTTGCACCTGTCACCCATCTGACGAACTTCGTTCCTTGCTTGAAGGAAGCATCGCATTCCCTGATGAATTCAGTCTCCGACACCCCCATTTTCCGCAAAGTATCGCGCATGGTAGGCCAGGTGCCCTCGCCGACCCCGATGGGATTGACGTCGGGCGACTCTACCAGCGTGACACGAATACCCGCTGCGGATTTGGCGCAGTGCTCGGCCGCTAGCACTCCGGCAGTCAACCAGCCCGCCGAACCGCCGCCGACGACAACCACGCGCTGCACAACGTCATTCACTGTTAGCGCCGCCAAAATTGCAAGAGAAGCAGCATTCTAGTGGATTTCGCTTGTCAGCCGAACGAATCGGCTGCCGTCCGAATCCATGCGCCCCAGACAAAAAGGCCGCTGATATCAGCGGCCTTTCCCGTAACGACTTTTGTAAGGCTCTGGCTATCCGCCACGGACCTGACTATTCGAAACTGTAGCGAGCGCCAATCGTGTACCTTGGGCCCGCCTGGGTCGCAAACAGTAATTCGTTCTCGGTTCGGCCATGAACTCGCTGAATCTCGTCGGTCACGTTGATGCCTTCGGCGAAAATCGTCAATCCATCCATCGGCTGGTAGCTGACGTTGACGTCCCATTGGCCGTATGCCTCGGTATACGATGGATTGGGACCCTGTCCTGTAAATCTTCCCGAGAGGAATTCATCGCGCCAGTTGTAGGCGACCCGTGCCTGCCATCGCTCGTTCTCATAGAAGCCGATGATATTGGCAGAATCACTCAGGCCCTCTATCGCAAATTGCTCGCCAAGGCTGACGTTGTCGTATGCCAGATTGGAATCGACAACCGTGTAGTTTGCGCTCGTGCCGAAACCGCTGTCGCCGAACATGTGCTGGACGGCGAACTCCCAGCCGTCGAGCTCAGCCGACCGCTGGTTGGCCGGTACGGTGATGTCGAACACGGCGATCGGATCTTCTCCGGCGATGCCATCGATAAAACCGGTTGTATTGCCGTTGGAATCGACGCCCGTGATTTCGACTTCGGGAGTATCTCCGTAGTTGTCGAAGATGTACTGGCGTATGGCGACGAGATCGTCGTTGCCGCCCGTTGCGGCATTGGCCTCATCGTATCTTGCGCCCTGACCGGGATGAGCCAGGTTGAACGGAGTCTCCTGTATCTGGGTCACCCCGATATAGTTGTCGATGTCTTTCCGGAAGTAGCCGGCTGCGAGATAGCTCGATTCACCGTAGTACCATTCGAACGAAAGATCGAAATTCTGCGACTCGAGCGGCAGCAGACCGGGCTCTCCCTGCTGGCCATCGCCTCCGTCGATTCTGATGAGCTGATTGATCGTCTGCCCGCCCTGTATGTCGCCCCACCCCGGCCGGCCGATGGTCTCACTGTAAGCGGCCCGCACGATGACGTCATTAACCAGCTCGACATTGAAATCCAGGCTCGGCAGGACATAGTCGTACTTGCCGGTCAATGTCGTAAAATCCGGGTCGCCGAAGACAACGGAAAACTCATTGGCAGCCGCCCAGCGAATTTCAGTGGCAATGGGCACCAACGCGCTGGAGGTGACCTCGGTCTCTTCGTAGCGAACGCCCACCGCCAGGTTCGCAGCCCTGTTGCCGATATCAAACGACCGGTTCAACTGCAGGTATGCGCTGCTCGACTCTTCGCCCGTTATGCGATCGGTGCCAAAGTTGTCCGTCGCACAAAACTGCTGGCCGCAGGGCCAGAATGGATCGCCGGGCGTCCCGTCCGGGTTGAGAGGCACTCCGACGGACTGCGCGGCGATATCGGCGACAGTATCGAAATCCCAGCGAAAGAATTCATTGAACAGATTGGGGTTGCCGCTGCCGGAAATATTGTCGAACAGGTGCGCTACAGTATCGGGGATCCAGACGGAATCCGGGTAATCATCGACGGAACCGGCCCCGCCCCAGGTATCCCGTTGTACGTTCGAGAACGCCGAGCGGTTATTTACGTCCGTCAGGACAATGCCGAAATCGAGTCCGAAGTCGTCCGTAAAATCAAAGCCGCCACCGAGGCGCAGTTGTTCGACATCGGACTTCATGTAACTGTTTCTGAAACTGGTGCCGGTCGTAATCATCTGGGAAGCGTCGATGCCGGTCTGGCCGGGCGGCAAATCGACGCTCATGACAGGAAATTCGCCTGTGAAATCGGCTGTCGTCGTACCTCGATAGAAGCCTGCGACGCCGATCACCGAGTTGCTCCCGTAAGGGCTGTCGGCTGCGGATTCGGCGTCCGAGTCGTGGTAATCCAGCTCGAGCCCGAGCCTTTCACTGACCTGCCATTCGAGATTGAATCCCAGCGAGTTGTTTTCGTTCGTCGCTGCGAACTGCCCACCGCCCATGGACAGGTCGCTGACGGCGGGGTCGATCGTCTCGGAGTAAACCAGCGGCGTTGCAATGGGGCCATCGCCCCAGCTGCTCACCGAAGCTCCCCAGTTGAACCATACCGAAAGTTCGCTGCGTTGCGTCGCGACTTCGTTCTCGGAGTACGTGTAGTCCAGCGTCGCAGTCACTGCGTCGACCGGCCTGAACTGCAGGGCCAGCTGACCGTTGGTTCGCGTTCGCTGGACTTCGTTGAAGCTGTACAGGAGATTTTGCGGGACGGAGTACGTATCGTCGGGACCCGGCCGGTTGGTGATATTTTCAAAGCCGGGGCTACCCTCCTGCGGAATGGTGCCCCAGTCGTTGGTATCGCCCTTGAAGGATTTCCAGCCGTTCGGGACGGCCGCCTGGTTAAAGCCGAGCGCGCGGTCCTGGTAACTGCCGGTGATCGCGACGCCGAATCGGTCATCGGCGAAGGTATCGCTGTAGATACCGGAAACTTCCGGCGTCACCGAATCGCCGTCTTCAGTCGACTGATCCATCAGCGCCTTTGCGCCGATGCTCGCGATGCGGCCAGGGTTGGCCAGGGGACGGGCCGTGACGATATTGATCGTTGCGCCGATGCCGCCGGTCGGGATGCTCGCGCGGCTGGTCTTGTATACCTCGACGGCCGCGATGCTTTCCGATGCCAGGTTGGCAAAGTCGAAAGCACGCGAATTGGACGCTGTCGTGTCTTCGATCGACGACGCGGGCATTTGCCGGCCGTTCAGTGTCACCAGGTTGAAGTCCGGGCCGACGCCACGGACGGTAACCCTCGCGCCCTCGCCGATTTCCCGGTCGATGGACACGCCGCTGATGCGCTGCAGCGATTCGGCCAGGTTGGTATCCGGGAACTTGCCGATGTCCTCGGAGGTGATGGCGTCGACCACGCCTTGCGCATCCCGCTTGCGATTCATCGAGGTCGTCAGGCTGCCGCGGATGCCTCTGACGGTAATCTCTTCGATCGCGGAGCTGTCATCGATCTCCTGGGCGACGGCCGGTGACAGTGTCGCGGCGCCCAGCGCCAAGGCTATGCCCCTGGCCAACGGTGTCGGATTGAATGCGCGTTTTTGCACGTTAATTCCCCCTCGGCGCCGCCGAATTAACCCTGCGCTTGCCGCAAATGTAAGCGCTTACTTACGCTACTCCAAGTCGGCCGGATTAGTCAACTGTTTTTCGACAGGACAGGGAAATACGGGTCGCGTCCGGTGCAACTAGGCCGCGCGCGGCAGTACCGTGAGTGCCCGTTCTACGACCTCTACTCCCGCGCCGGAACGATGTGCGTTTTCGCTCAAGTGCCGGCGCCACGCTCGCGCGCCCGGCTGCCCGGCATACAAACCGAGTAAATGTCGCGTAATGTGTTTCAACTGATTGCCGGCCGCCAGTTCCTTTTCGATATACGGCAGCATCTGCTCGACGACCTGATGGCGGCCGGCCGGCACATTCGCCTGACTGCCGTGAAGCGTGTTGTCCAGCTCCACGAGAAACCATGGGTTCTGATAGGCCTCGCGGCCGACCATTACGCCGTCGACGTGCGTGAGATGTTCTGCCGCCTCATTTGCAGTCCGGATTCCGCCATTGACTACAATGGTCAGGTGCGGACAGTCGTTCTTCAACCGATAGACGCGCTCGTAGTTCAGTTCCGGGACGCTTCGATTCTCCTTTGGACTGAGGCCTTCCAGTAACGCCTTGCGCGCGTGGACGATGAACGTGTCGCAGCCCGCGTCGGCCACCGCCTCGACGAACGCGCGCAGAAATTCGTAGCTGTCGAGATCGTCGATACCGATGCGACACTTCACGGTAACCGGGACGTCGGTTTCGCTCTGCATCGCGCGAACGCAGTCGCCTACCCGGGCGGGTTGCGACATCAGGCAGGCACCGAACTGGCCACTCTGCACTTTGTCGCTCGGGCAGCCGATGTTGATGTTGATCTCGTCGTAGCCGAACTCCCCGCCGATCCGTGCAGCCCTGGCCATCAAGGTCGGCTCGCTGCCCCCGAGTTGCAGTGCCACCGGATGTTCGGACGGATCGAAGCGCAGTAGCCACTCGGCATCCCCGTGCATCACCGCGGCGGCAGTCACCATTTCCGTGTACAGCCTGGCGCGAGGGGTCAGGAGCCGCATGAAGTAACGGCAATGCCTGTCGGTCCAGTCCATCATCGGGGCAACCGAAATTCCCCGGCAATCTGTCGGTGTTCTCATACGGACATTTTCTCATGCAGCGCCATCACGTGCAGCTTCCGGATACTGCACGCTCGATTGATCATCTGAAGGGCAGGAGGCGCGAAACGAGCAATAACTGGATCAGGCCGAACACCGAAATGAAGATCGTCAAAACCGTCCATGTCTGGAGCGTCTCGCGCTCAGTGAAGCCGGCTAATTTCCCGACGACCCAGAAACCACTGTCGTTCATCCACGAGCAGAACGTCGATCCGAAGCCGATCGCGAGAAAAATGTAGATTGGATGCACAGGGAGTGCCGATCCGTCCGCGACAATCGCAGTCATGAGTCCCGCACTCGTAATCATCGCCACGGTCGCAGAACCCTGCGCAAGTCGAATGACTGCGGCAACCAGCCATGACAGAAGTACATAATTTATGCGGTAATCTTCGGCAATTACCCGGATGACGTCGCCGACACCCGAATGACGAATCATTGCACCGAACGCCCCGCCCGCGGCGGTGGTAAGCACTATGACGCCTCCGGTCGCGATGGTGGGTCCCACGGCCTCCGTTACGCTCTGCAATCCCATCTTCTTCTGGCGGGCCAGGATGTACACAGCGATCGCCGTCCCGATGAGCATTGCGACATTCTTATTCCCCAGGAAATTGACGTAGTAGGTCAACTCGGCCGGGAACGTTCCCGAAGGGCCTCCGGTTGCCGGGGCGTTTGCTGCGCCGGCATCCACGATGGACGAAGCGGAGATCAGCAGTACCGGGACAACGACCGGGAGAACGGAAAGCAGGAACGGCGGCAGCTCGCTGTCGGGCCTGGCTGCCGCATCTTCAAGTTCATTCAGCGAGATTCCCGGCGTTTCGCGAAGGTCTATCGGTTTTCTCGCATCGATCCGCCGGGCGAGATACAACATTGCCACCGCCGGAGGAATACCTGCCAGAATTCCGGCCAGCATGGAAGTACCGAGTTCCACCCCGACGGGTCGCAATATCTCCGCCACCAACAGCGGCCCCGGCGTCGGCGCAACCAGAACGTGCGTCACTACCGCACCGGCACAGATGGCAAGTATGTAAAGCACGTAATTGCGACCCGTTCGCAGAGCCAGTGCACGCGCGATGGGAAGCAACAGAAAAAACACAGTATCGAAAAACACCGGTATCGAGAGAAAAAAACCAGCGGCAAGCAACGCCAGTGGCGCGCGGCTTTCGCCGAGCACGGCGATGGCGCGCCGCACAATTCTGTCGGCCGCACCGCTTTCCAGCATGCACATCCCGATGACTGCCGCCAGCAGGATGACAAAGGCAATGCTTCCCGCCACAGACCCGAGTTCGGACATGGAGAGCTCGACGGCCCGGATCAGGTGGTTCGCGTAACCGGCGTCGGGAAGCTGGCTCGAAAGCATCCCCACGAGGACGGCTGCGAGGATCAGTACGAAGAAGGGATGGATCTTTAGGACTGCGATGCCGACGACTACAAATGCCATGCTGACGATCAGCACGAACATCGGCCAATATGACACGGCGACCGTAGTAGTAATGACGGGTTCCATTCGCGAGCGCAAGCCTATCAGGCCGGCGACCATGGGGAAATATCACGGGCGCACGAATCGTTCGATCACAGACATGCGATACTTGCCGGCGTTGCGCGCATCCGGGGGAGATAACCATGCATCGCGTTTTCGCTGTCGCCGTCGCTTCACTGCTCACAGGTTGTACGCCGGCCTCTGCGCCGGAGGCACCGGCGGAAGACTATGACCTGTTGATCCGCAATGGCCTTGTCTACGACGGCAGCGGCGCGCTTCCGCAACGGCTGGACGTTGCCGTGAGCGACGATCGCGTCGTCGCATTGCTGCCGGGCGGTTCGCCGGCAGAGGCAGAATTGATCGTCGATGTCGAAGGCCAGGCCGTTGCGCCCGGCTTCATCAACGTGCTGAGCTGGGCGACGGAATCGCTGATTGCCGACGGCCGCGGCATCGGGGACAGCAAACAGGGCGTCACTCTGGAAATCTTCGGCGAGGGCTGGTCGATGGGGCCGCTGAATCCTGCGATGAAAGCCGCTGCGGTCGAACGCCAGGGCGACATTCAGTACGCGATCGAATGGACCACGCTGGACGAATATCTCGAATATCTCGTCCAGCGCGGCATTACGCCGAACGTGGCCTCGTTCGTCGGCGCGACGACTGTCCGCATCCACGAACTCGGCGAAGCGGATGTCAAACCCGACGCCACGCAACTCGCGAGCATGCAGGAACTGGTGCGTACGGCAATGCGCGAGGGCGCACTCGGAGTCGGCTCATCATTGATCTATCCGCCGGCGTTCTACGCCGAAACCGACGAACTGATCGCACTGTCGAACGCCGCGGCAGAATTCGGCGGCGGCTATATTGCGCACATGCGCAGCGAGGCAAACAAGTTGCTCGAAGCGATTGACGAGACCGTTGCGATTGGCCGCGCGACCGGCGAACGAGTCGAGGCGTATCACCTGAAGGCTGCCGGCGAAATGAACTGGCCGAAAATGGCGCAGGCGATTGCAAGGATCGAGGCGGCACGCGCCGAAGGCATCGAGATGAGCGCCAACATGTACGCCTACACCGCCGGTGCGACCGGGCTGACCGCGGGTCTGCCGCCGTGGGTGCAGGACGGGGGACACGACGCGATGATCGAGCGCCTCAGCGATGCGGCAACCCGCGCACGCGTCATCGCCGAAATGAAGGTGCCGAGCGACGACTGGGAGAACCTTCGGTTGCTCGCGGGTTCTGCAGAGCGCGTACTGTTCATCGGTTTCAAAAACGACGAACTCAAGCCGTTGACGGGCAAAACGCTCGCGGATGTGGCCGAGCAGCGCGGAACCCCGGTTGAAGACACGATGATCGACCTGATCATCGAAGACGACTCGCGCGTCGACACCGCGTATTTCCTGATGAGCGAGGACAATGTCGCGCTCGGCCTGAAGCAGCCGTGGGTCGCTCTCGGCTCGGACGCGGAATCGTCAGCGCCCGAAGGCGTGTTCCTGAAATCCAGCACGCACCCGCGCGCTTACGGCAACTTCGCCCGGTTTCTCGGGCATTACACCCGCGACGCGAAGCTCATGCCGCTTGAAGAAGCGATCCATCGCCTGACCGGTTTACCGGCACAGAACTGGAAACTCAGGGACCGCGGTTGTCTCGGCGTGGGCTGCTATGCAGACCTGGTTGTATTCGATCCGGCGACGATCAGCGATCACGCCACTTTCGACGAGCCGCAACGATACGCGACCGGCGTGAGCGCGGTGTTCGTCAACGGCGTGCAGGTGTTGCGCGACGGCGAGCATACCGGCGCAACCCCGGGCCGCGTGGTGCGCGGCCCGGGCTGGACGGGGTAGGAGGCCGCCACTGCGGGCGACAAACGCGTCGGAGGGTCGCCCGCAATGGCGGGCGCCTACAGCGGTTGCATCAGGGCGGTGCGGCGATATCCGGCGACCCGCCGGAGACCTCCAACCTTTGTTGCAACGTTGATCTCAATCGCAATCAAGGTAGAGTGACGCTGTATGAATCGCCTTCGGCCGTTATTCGCGCTCCTGCTCGCACTCGCTCCCGCGGCTGCAATGGCCCAGTCGCCGCCGAACGTCATCCTGATCCTGAGCGACGACCACCGCTACGATTTCATGGGTTTCATGGAATCGGCGCCGTCGTGGCTGGAAACGCCTGAGATGGACCGTATGGCCGCGGGCGGCGCACATTTGGCCAACGCCTTCGTCACGACGTCGCTCTGCTCGCCGAGCCGCGCTTCCATTCTCACCGGACAGTACGCACACCGGCACGGTGTGGTCGACAACTCGTCCGGGATTCCGGAGGGCACCGTGTTCTTCCCCGGACTGCTGCAGGAAGCCGGCTGGCGGACGGCGTACATCGGCAAGTGGCATATGGGCGAGGACAAGGACGACCCGCGGCCCGGTTTCGACCACTGGATCAGCTTCCGCGGACAAGGCACTTACCTGAACCCCGTGCTGAACATCGACGGACAGCTTCGCGAAATGCCGGGCTACACCACCGACATCCTCACGCAGCTCTCACTGGACTGGCTCGGGCGACAGCGGGAAGACGACAACGAAGAGCCCTTCTTCCTCATCCTGGCGCACAAAGCCGTGCACGCCGAGTTCGTACCCGCGGAGCGGCACGCCGGCCGCTATCGCGACGTCGCAATCCCCTATCCCGTCACCATGCCGAAGACGGAGTCCAACCTGCGCAATCAGCCGCGCTGGGTGCGCGCACAGCGCGACGGCTGGCACGGCGTCGACTACGCCTATCACGGACAGTTCGATTTCGACACCTTCTATCGCCGCTACGCCGAAACCACGCTCGCGCTGGACGAGAGTATCGGCCGAGTGCTGGATTTCGTAGAGGAAAGCGGGCTCAAGGACGAGACGCTCGTGCTCTACATGAGCGACAACGGCTTTTCACTGGGCGAACACGGCCTCATCGACAAGCGCCACGCGTACGAGGAGTCCATTCGAATCCCGATGATCGCCTGGGGCCCGGAGTTCGTGCCCGAAGGCGCGACGGTCACGGACATGGTGCGCAACATCGACATCGCCCCGACGATTCTCGAGCTCGCAGGCGTCAATCCGACGCGGCCCATTGACGGCCGCTCCGTACTCCCTTTGCTGCGCGGAGAACGCATGGAGTCACCGGGCGAACTCCTGTACGAATACTACTGGGAGCACGCGTTCCCGCACACGCCGACAACCTTCGCGTTGCGCGACGAGCGCTTCAAGTACATCTACTACCACGGCGTATGGGACACGCAGGAACTGTTCGACCTGTCGAACGATCCTCATGAAACACACAACCTGATCGACATTCCCGGGTATCAGGACACCGTCACGGCGATGCGGACGCGATTGTGGGACCGGCTCGAGGAGACCGACGGCATGCGGATCCCGCTGCGGCGCGGCGACTGGCAGGCTTGCGAACGCCTGATGCCGTAAGCGCGCCCTCACCAATTCCACATCGAACCGTCCTCGAGACGGTTGACCGGCAGGAAAGCGCGCTTGTATTCGTATTGCGCGGCGAGCTTCTCGTCGATGTCGACGCCGAGCCCGGGCGCATCGCCCGGGTGCATCATTCCATCCGCAAATGAATACTGATGCGGGAAGACCGCATCCGTCTCTTTCGTATGACGCATGAATTCCTGCACGCCGAAATTCGGAACGCTCAGATCGAAATGCAGCGCGGCCGCCATGCAGACCGGCGACAGGTCGGTCGCGCCGTGACAGCCGGTGCGCACCTGGTGCATATCGGCGAAGCTCGCAATGCGGCGCAAGTGGGTAATGCCGCCGGCGTGTACCACCGTCGCACGTCCCACAACGCCACGTCGACCGCAGCGATGGCGGTCATCGTCACCGGCCCGGGGGGGGGGGGGGGGGGGGCGGGGGGGGGGGGGGGGGG
>JBBDXW010000039.1:0-28619 GCA_040902105.1 Woeseia sp. | reverse complement strand
CGCCGCGATAAAGGTACTGCCAGATATCCTCGATGCGGTGTGCGTCGCGCCCGATCAGGCACGGGATGACATGGTCCGTCAGGTAACTCGCCACCGCCAGCTCGCGGCCGTTGAGGTGGCGTCGCCCAGCCCGTACACACCTTCGCCCGTCTCGATTTTGAGGGTGACGAAATTGCGCCCGGGGCAGGTGACGATGACGTGGGCGGCGGTGATTTCGGGCATGGTGTCCGGCCTGCAGGGAGCGTCTCGCAGTCGCCCGGCTGATATCGCTACCATGATAGGCTCTGCAATGATCGATGCCAATGACCGGCGCTCGGAGATGCCAGTATGCCTCATGGAATCGTGCGCGGATTGTTGGCGTGGCTGTTGCTCGCGACAGCCACGGCGGGCGCCGAGGACGGCTACGATCTCTGGCTGCGCTACGCTCCCGTCGAAGCAACCTGGCAGTCTCGCTATCGCCCGCTCGCGGCCGCCATCGTTCCCGCCGGCGATTCGGCGACGATGCAGATCGCGGTCGCCGAACTGCAGCGCGGGCTGGCCGGACTGCTGCAGACCGAACCCGCGATCGAGGCGGTGCCCGGCAGGGGCTCGATCCTGATCGGAACGCCGGCCAACGCTCCCGCGATCGCGGCCCTGAAGTTGCCGCTCCACACGCTCGGGCGCGAAGCCTATCTGATCCGCACGGTAGAGATTGACGGCGAGCCGGCTACCGTCATTGCCGCCAATGACGACATCGGCGCACTTTACGGCACCTGGCATTTCCTGCGCCTGCTGCAGACAGAGCAGCCGATCGATCGACTCGACATCCGCGACGCACCCAAAGTGCAGCTCCGGCTCCTCAATCACTGGGACAATCTCGATCGCACGGTCGAACGCGGTTACGCCGGCGCGTCGCTCTGGGACTGGTGGAAGCTGCCGGACGTCACGGATCCCCGTTACGTCGACTATGCGCGCGCCAACGCATCGATCGGGATCAATGGCAGCGTCCTCAACAACGTCAACGCGAGCGCGGAAAGCCTGACCGCGCGCTACATCGGGAAAGCAGCAGCGCTCGCGGACGTGTTTCGGCCCTACGGCGTCCGGGTGTATCTGTCCGCGCGTTTTTCCGCACCGATCGAGATCGGCGGTCTCGCCACCGCCGACCCGCTCGATCCGGCGGTGCGCGCGTGGTGGAAAGCGAAAGCGGACGAAATATACCGCGCTATCCCCGACTTCGGCGGTTTCCTGGTCAAAGCGAATTCGGAAGGCCAACCCGGGCCGCAGGACTACGGCCGCAACCATGCCGACGGCGCCAACATGCTGGCCGCGGCCGTGGCGCCGCACGGCGGCGTCGTGATGTGGCGTGCCTTCGTCTACAGCAATGAAGCGCCGGAGGACCGCGCCAGCCAGGCGTACTCGCAGTTCACGCCGCTCGACGGCCGCTTTGCCGACAACGTAATCGTGCAGGTCAAGAACGGCACGATCGACTTCCAGCCGCGAGAGCCCTTTCATCCTCTGTTCGGCGCGATGCCCGGAACACCGTTGATGATGGAATTCCAGATCACCAAGGAATATCTCGGTTTCGCGACGCACCTGGCCTACCTCGGCACGCTGTTCGAGGAGACGCTGTCGGCGGACACGCACGCACTTGGGCAAGGCTCGACCGTCGCAACAGTGATCGACGGCAGTCTCCACGGTCATCGGCTCAGCGGCATGGCCGGAGTCGCCAACACCGGCACCGACCGCAACTGGTCGGGCTCGCATTTCGATCAGGCGAACTGGTATGCCTTCGGTCGCTTCGCCTGGAATCCGGAAGGGTCGGCGCGGTCGATCGCCGGGGAATGGGCGCGCATGACTTTTTCCAATGCGCACGAGTTTGTAACGCCGGCCGTCGACCTGATGATGGGCTCGCGCGAGACGGTGGTGAATTACATGACCCCGCTCGGGCTGCACCACCTGATGGGATCCGGGCACCATTACGGGCCTGCGCCCTGGGTCGACGACCTGGGGCGGGCAGACTGGAACCCGGTGTATTTCCATCGCGCGGACGGCTCAGGCCTGGGCTTCGGCCGGACCCGCGACGGCAGCGGCGCAGTCGCGCAATACGCGGCGCCGCTCGCTCGTCAGTTCGGTGACATCACCACCGTGCCCGAACGCTACCTGCTCTGGTTCCACCACGTTGCCTGGGATCACAGACTGGCGTCGGGCCGCACGCTGTGGGAAGAACTCGTCGTACGTTATTCGCGCGGCGTCGACGAGGTCGCGGCGATGCAGCGGCAGTGGGCGAGCCTCGCCCCTTTTATCGATGCGGAACGCCACGGCCAGGTGACCGCATTCCTGCGGATTCAGGTGACCGAGGCGCGCTGGTGGCGCGATGCCTGCATCGCATACTTCCAGACTTTCTCGACACGCCCCTTGCCCGACGGATTCGCCCCGCCCGAGCATCCACTCGAGTGGTACCAGGCATTGCGCTTTCCCAATGCACCCGGTCACTGAGGGCTTCGAGTGCGGACGCGAGGGTCTGGTGGATATACGCGGTTGCCGGCCGGGGCACTATAATGCCGGCCAATAAGCTGGAGAACGGCGTGCAGGAAAATCCCAGGCGGCGTCAGCGCGGCGCCTCGACCATCCACGATGTCGCGCGCCGTGCGGGCGTGTCGCCGATGACGGTCTCGCGCGTCATCAACGGTAAAAAAAATGTGAAGTCGGCGACCCGCGAACGGGTCGAGGCCGCGGTTCGCGAACTGAACTATGTGCTCAACCCTGCGGCGAGCAGCCTGGCCAGCGACAACGTGATCCGGATCGGATTGCTCTACAGCAACCCGAGCGCCGCCTATCTCAGCGAATTCCTGGTCGGCGGGCTCGAGCAATGCAGCCGCAGCAACGTACAACTCGTGGTCGAGAAATGCGAGCCCGGGGACGAGGACACGATTGCCGAGCGGCTTATCGCGAGCGGCATCGACGGCATTGTCCTGCCGCCACCGCTGTGCGACTCGCCTTCGGTTATCGAGGTACTCGCGCGGGCGAAAATGCCGGCCGTGGCCGTCGCGACCGGCAAGCCTGCGGACACGGTGTCAGCGGTCAGCATTGACGACTACAAGGCGGCGCTGGAAATGACGCGACACCTGATCCTGCTCGGCCATCAGAGGATTGGCTTCATCATCGGCCATCCCAACCAGAGCGCCAGCGGGCGGCGGCTCGAAGGCTATCGCGCCGGGCTCGCCGAGGCCGGAATCGCAGAAGTGGAGGAGCTGGTCACGCAGGGCCTTTTTACCTATCGATCGGGGCTCGATGCCGCCGAGCAGTTGCTGCGGCTTGACGAGGTGCCGTCGGCGATATTCGCGAGCAACGACGACATGGCCGCGGCGGCGGTGGCGGTCGCGCACCGTCACCATCTCGACGTTCCCGCCGATCTGACCGTCTGCGGGTTCGACGACACCGCACTTGCCACGACCATCTGGCCGGAATTGACCACCATTCATCAGCCGATCACCGACATGTCGCGTGCAGCGGTCAGGTTGCTGATCGAGGAGATCCGGCATCGCCGCGATAATAACGAGGCACGGCATCCGCATACGCTGCTGGATTTCACTCTTATAAGGAGACAGTCCGACGCTGCGCCGCGGCGACGCCCGCCGCCCATGCACGCCCGCGACCTCGCAATGCCTCCTGAACTGTGACCTTGCCGGACTGAGACAGGGGCAACGGTAAGCGCCCGCACCTCCGCCTTCAGCGTCGCGGCGCGGCCAACAGGTTGCGGCTGGCGAGATTCGCCATCAGTGCGCCGATGCCGAAAGTCCAGGGTGCGGCCGCTTTTGAGGTCGTAACGCGGTTGACGAGGGTGCCGAGCCGCGGTGTCGAGATGCGTACGATATCCCCCGCTTTATGGGTAAAGCCGTGCCCCGGTTCGTTGCGGTCCTGCACCGGCGCGAACATGGTGCCCAGAAACAGGGCGAATCCGTCCGGGTATTGATGCTCGTTCTGCGCTTGCGCGACCAGTTCCCGAGGGTCGCGGCTGATGTCGCGCATTGAGGACGAGCCGGAAAGACGATAGCCGTCCTGCCCCTCGATCAACAGGTCGACGGTCGCCTCCCGCACATCGTCCATGTCGAAGTCCCGGTCAAAAAGCCGGATGAACGGACCCAGCGCGCAAGACGCATTGTTGTCCTTGGCCTTACCGAGCAACAGCGCGCTGCGTCCCTCGAAATCGCGCAGATTCACGTCGTTACCGAGCGTCGCGCCGACCGCTTGCCCGACCGAATTGACGATCAGCACGATCTCCGGCTCGGGGTTGTTCCAGCTGGAATCGGAGCGCACGCCAATCTCGGCGCCCCAGCCCACCGAGGACAGCACCGGGGTCTTGGTAAAGATCTCCGCGTCCGGACCGATCGCGACTTCGAGATACGGCGACCAGAGTCCTTCCCCGATCAACGCCGATTTGAGTACGGCGGCCTCGGGCGCGCCCGGCACCACCGAACGTATGCTGCCGCCGACCAGTGCCTCGAGTTTTCCTCGCACTGCGGCCGATGCCTTTGGATCGCCGCGGGCCTGCTCTTCGATCACGCGCTCGATCGCCGAAACCGCGAAGGTGACGCCGGCCGCCTTGATGCACTGGAGATCGACCGGGGCCAGCAAGGCCATGCCGGCCGTCTCGCCGGCGGCGCAAAGATCCAGGCCTTCGAACGGTCCCAGCAAAGCGCCGCCGGCGCCGGTCAGGTCATCCCGCTCGAGCAGGGCGGACACGGTCGGAAAAACGGCCGCCATGTCGGTGACCATGCCGCCCCGTATGAGGACGGGACTCGGCCCCGCCTCGGACTCGATGCGCCCGACAAAACTGCCGGATCGCCAGTCCTCGGGCAGCATCGCTACCTCGAACAGGGTCGACGCCAAGCACCTCTCCTGCAGATCCGGCCTGTGGTAGCGGCAACCTGAGCGGATTGGCCGCGGCTGTCAAGCGAGGTTTAATCTTCGGGGGTCACCCTGCTCGATGCGTCGGGCGAATGCCTGCACAATCACCCTTCCGCGGAGGGGTCATAATTCCAGCCGCAGATTCGCCTGAATCTGCTCGGCCCAGGATGTCGGTACCCCGGCTTCGTGCGCGTAATCGCGCCAGCCTGCGACGGCGGCAATGACTTCGTCAATGATGGTATCCGCACGCCCGCGTTTCATGATGGCTGTGCGCGCTGCGCTTCGCAGGTCATCACGGTCGAAGTTGTCGCGTTTGCCGTTCACGGTCATCTGGTGTTTCGACGTCCAGATGCCGGATGGGTTGTAGCTGTAGGTGACATCGAACGCCGGCGACAATGCCCATTGCCCGGATTTGTCCATCAGGAACGCAATGTTCTTGACATGATCGTCCTGGTTGCGGGCGACGATGTTGAAAACCATGCGCCGGTATTGCTGCTCGATTTCGTCCATGGAGAGATCGAGCTGCCGGATTACGGCGAACGCCTGCTCGTAGGAACAGGCACCGGCCATGTTGAAATCGAAATGTGCGAGGCCGGCGAGCGATTGCATATGCCGCTTGCTGCCGTCATCGTGCCGGTCGAATCGTCTGGTCATGAAGTGACAGCGGTCGTTTTCTTCCATGAGATGGCAGTCGCTCATCGCGATGCCGGCCGCGCGCGCCATGCGCGAATACGCGAATTCGATCCGGCCATAGCCTCGCGGATCTTCGAGCTCCCGGTCCTTGTTTCCGGACACTCCGTCGAATTTCAGCAACCAGTATTCGAAGCCCTTGCCCGCCTCGATCTGGCCCGAGCGGACTTCATCGGTCTCGCGGTTCCAGGCGACGATCGCCTTGGCGCGCGCACCGCCCGCGGACGTGCCGACGCGCAGGATATCTCCCAAGGCTCCTTTCCTTTCGTCGTCGGTGGCGAACGTCGCATGAAAGCTGTTTCGCTGCGTAAGAATTTCGGACGCGAGGTCGACCAGCGCATCCACGCGAATTTTTTTTGAAGTTCGCGCAGCGGGCCCCAACGTGGGCCGGAACTCCAGTGCGCCTATGCCGCGAGTGCCGACGTAGCATAGCCGTTCGATGGCATTGAGGCTTTCAGGAGTCCGGTTCTGCGTCGCGAGCCAGGCGTCGATGAGCGCGTTGCCGAATTTGTCGGGCAACGATTCGGCGAGCAATCCGGGCAGGCCGTAAAACGAAACCGGCGAAAGATCGGGAAACCGGTAGGGTGACTTCGCCAGGGGCATCTTCAAGGGTGAAACCTCGATGCCGCTTTTTGCAAACCCGGGGTCGTACTGGAAGGTGGCATACACCTCGCCGTCATCCAGGGACGCCGCACCGATGGTGCGCCCCCAAAGCCGGACTTCGGCCAGTGTCACCGGTCCTCCATCCAGCGCCACGGCTTGCCGGCGGAACCGCGGTCGGCAGACTCCGGTCTCACCCGCCGGCGAATCTTGCCGCGCTGCAGCAGTTCCATGGGACCCGGCGCAGCCGCCGGCAGGAGGGCCTCGAGCGGGTCCAGCAGGGACAACGTGCGCAGCAACCGGATAAAACTGGTCAGCTGCACGGACGCGCCGGCTTCCAGGCGTTCCACGGTGCGCTTGGAAACGCCGGACTCGCGGGCGAGATCTGCCTGGGTCAGCCCGGCCTCGATGCGCCGATGGGCCATCCGCGCGGCCAGTTCCGCGAGCACGGCCTCGTCGCCAAGTTCGTTTTTGATCTTCATAAGTCGTCCTTTATGACGAGTTTATCGGAGAAATGCCATATAATTCGCCTTTTTTGACGAAAAATCAAGTTCTCACATAACTCGTCTTTGTAGACGAATTATAGTTATTTTTTATCATAATTCGTCGATTATAGCGATATATAGCCAAACGCTCGCGACACGCCCCGACGACCGCGACGCGGGTTCCGCCCGAAGGCGCGCAAGCGGCGCACCCATATCGCTGCGAGTTCAAGCGCCTTCTCGACGCTTGCCTTTCGTTTAAGGTAGCCTGCCGAATCGGCGCAACCGACAACACCCCTACAAAAATGACCTTCGGCCGCTTTCGCTGCCGGTCTTCCGCAACCAGGAATTAAACGCCGATGGCGACCGAATCGATTGCAGCGCCTACCGCACTGATCACCAACGATGTCGTCCTGTTCGGCCTGATTGCCGGCACGCTGGGCCTGATTTTCTGGCTCGCGAGCGGACCGACCCCTTTCTGGAAAAAATTCTTCGCCTGGGTGCCGGCATTGCTGCTGTGTTATTTCGTACCCGCCATCTACAACACGGTTGGACTGATCGACGGCCAGAACAACAGCCTGTACAACCCGATCGCGAGCCGTGTGCTGTTGCCGGCGGCGCTCGTGCTGCTGACCTTGTCGATCGACCTCAAGGGAATCCTGAAGCTCGGGCCGAAACTCCTGTTTGTTTTCTGCGCAGGCACCCTGGGCGTCGTGCTCGGCGCCATCGTGTCGTTCCAGACCGCAGAATGGTTTTATCCGGCCGCGGTAGCCGGCGAGACCTGGAAAGGCATGGCGGCGCTATCGGGCAGCTGGATCGGCGGCGGCGCCAACATGGTGGCGATCCGGGAGATCTACGAAGTGGACGCCACGCTGTTCGGCCAGTTCGCCGTAGTTGACGTTGCGGTCGCCAGCTTGTGGATGGGAACGTTGCTGTTCCTCGCGAACCGGGCCGCCCAGATCGACCGGCGCTCCGGCGCAGACACCCGTGCCCTGGACGAGATGCAACGGCGTATTGCCGAATACGAAGCGCAGAATGCCCGCATTCCGGCGCTGACCGACCTGATGGTCATCGTCGCCGTAGCGTTCGGCATCGTCGGGCTGGCGCATGCCATCGCCAACCCGACGGCATCGTGGTTCAAGGCCAACATGGCGTCGGCCGGCCAGTTCAGCCTGGACGCACCCTTCGTGTGGATTGTAGTGCTGTCGACGGCCGCCGGACTGCTGCTGAGTTTCACCGGCGTGCGCCGCCTGGAGAATGCGGGCGCCTCGAAACTCGGCTCCGTGTTCCTGTATTTCCTGATCGCCTGCATCGGCATGCAGATGGACTTCCTGAAGCTCGCCGACCGGCCGGAACTGCTCGCCATCGGCGTAATCTGGATGCTGACGCACATCCTGGTGCTGTGGGCTGCCGCCAGGTTCGTGCGCGCACCGCTGTTCTATTTTGCGGTCGGCTCCCAGGGCAACATCGGGGCCGCCGCATCCGCTCCCGTTGTGGCTGCCGCATTCCATCCGACGCTCGCGCCGGTCGGCGTGCTCCTGGGTACGGTGGGTTACGCCACGGGCACGGTGTTCGCCTACGGCGTCGGGCAGATCCTGCGCCTGATGGCGGGCGGCTGATTCAGACCGCCGGTGGCACAGGATTTGCAGTACAAACCGGACCATCGCCGCGAAACGCCGTACATGAGGTTTGATCATGCCTGAGAAGGACCTGCTGCGAACCATTCACGCCGCCCTCGAACGTCACCCGCATCTGCGCTCGCAGTCGAACGATCTGCAGATTAACGTCGAGGAGGACACCATCGTTCTGGACGGCACCCTGCACGACATTGCGGCGAGGCGGCTGATCCCGCGCCTTATCGTGGAGGCGACCGGCGGATTGGGCGTCCTCGACAGGCTTCGGCTAAGGCAGGACGAGCCGCGAACGGATTCGGACGTTGCCAGCGCCGTTGAACGGATACTGTCGGAGGAGCCCGTTTTCGAGGGCTACCTCATCCGGCCGGGCGAAATTGCCAATCACGACTCCGTGTCCGGGCGAATTGTCTGCGTGACGGTCACGGATGGCGCTGTTCGCTTGTCCGGCACCGTAGAAAGTCTGAGCCACCGCCGCGTCGCGGAAGCACTTGCGTGGTGGGTGCCGGGCTGCGTTGACGTGGACAATCGCCTGTATGTATCGCCCGCCGAGCAGGACAACGACGGCGAGATCACGGATGCGCTCCGGCTGGTGCTGGAAAAAGATCCCTGGATCGACGCCGGACATCTCGGAATCCATACGCATGACCGTGTGGTAACGCTCACCGGCGTGCTCCCGGGGGAGGAGCAGAAACGAATGGCGGAGAACAACGCGTGGTACATAGCCGGAGTCCACGACGTCGAGAACCGGATAGCGACCGCCGACTGGGAGTGGCAGGACGCGTGCGCGGATGAAGCATCGCGCGACAGTTTTCCGGCGAGCGATGCGCCGTCGATGACGACCGTGGTTGGGGTTGGCGGTACGGGACCGGGCGGGCCAAAAGCCTTTAGACGGGACCAGTAACAAAGCCAATGACCAGCCGACGCCCGTCTGTGGGAGGCTGGGGACTTACCGCTCAGTGTACGGGGGGATTGGCGTTACCGGCGGGCGCCTGCTTGGCGCCGGATGCCGATGAACGCGATTGGCCGGCATGCCTGCTCTTTCCGCCGTGCGCCCGGCCGTTTCCGGACCGGCGTAGCTGAGTGCACTCCGCGAGTACCGCCAGTTGTTCGGCGTCCAGCGGGTCGGGCTGTACGATGTCATTGAGGCAGTTTCGCAGCCACACATCCGTGGTATTTCGCATGACGATCTTGCGCAAGCGACCCATCCGGTAGTCGCGCTCGGCTTCCGACATGGTCAGCGCCTGAAGAATGCCCGTGACCAGCGATTCCTGCTTTCTGATGTCGACGCTGACGGCGAATTCTCCCAGCATAGCCGAGGCTCCGGCCTGACTGGACAGTATGAGCACGCCGTCACCCTCCGTTCGCGACGCACAATATTCGGATGCGACCAGGTTCATGCCATCCGCCGTCGGTGTGACGCAAACAATGTCGGCAGCCAGATAGTGCGCGACCAGCTCGCGTCGGGACATAGGTTCAGTCCGGTAGATAAGCGGCTTCCAGTCGCCGTGTCCGAATTCCGCGTTGAGTGCGGTAATCGCCGCTTCCAGCCGCAATCGATACTGCTGGTATTCCGGCACTTCCGTTCGCGTCGGCACCGCGACTTGCATGAACGTAACCACGCCGCGGCATTGCGGCAGGCGCGCAAACAGCGAGCGAATGGCCTCAACGCGCTCGATCAGCCCTTTCGTATAATCGAGCCGGTCGACACTCAGCACGAGCCGCTCGCACGGTATCTTTCGGCGAATCTCGACGGCACCGTTCTGTGCATCGCGCTCGCCGGCAAGGGCCGCGAAGCTTTTCGCATCGACGCCGATCGGGCGAACCCTCACAACGGTCTGGTGCTTGCCATGGAAGATCGTGCCTGGTTCCGAGCGTGTGTCGCAGCCCAGCAGTTCATTGCAGCACTCGATGAAGTTGCTTGCATACTCCGGCGTATGAAAACCGAGGGAATCGGCACCGAGAAGACCCTTGATCAACTGCCGGTGCCAGGGGAAGGCCTTCAGCACGCGCACGTTCGGAAACGGCACGTGATGGAAGTAGCCGATGCGATGGTGTGGATCGATCCGGCGACGCAGTGCGGCCGGGACCAGCATCAGGTGGTAGTCGTGAATCCAGATGACGTCTGTCCGCTTCGATTGACTCGCGATCGCGTCCGCAAACCGCTCATTGACGGTGCGAAAGTCCTGCCAATAGTCGAGCCGCGGCGTCACGCATCGCAACACGCTGTGGCACAGCGGCCAGAGCGCCCGATTGCAGAATCCGTTGTAGTAACCCTTGATCTCGGATCTCCGCAGCCCGACCTGGATCACCGGGAACGGGATGCCCTCGCCTTCCTGCTCCAGCAGCGGATTGTTGCCGTCGCCGGCAAGGTCGTCGCTCGCAAGAGCATCCGGATTCCACGAAACCCAGACCCCGTCGCAGCGCTCCATGACCGGGCAAAGTGCCGATGTAAGTCCTCCCATCGAACGCTCACAACTCCGAACGTCTCCATTCGCCTCCCGGATGACCCGAAATGGTTCGCGATTGCTCGCCAGCAGTAACCGCGGAATTTCCATGTCGCTCTGTAACGAAACGTCCGGTCTGTTCATGATCTCGGTGCTCGGGCCGGCGGGCTGCCGGATTGTGCTGCCGATAAGGCTGCAAAATGTGTGCCACGCGATCAATGAAGGCATTCGCCCGCGATCGAAGCAGCCGACCTCCCATCGGCCTGGCAGGTGCAGGCAAAATCGACGCGCCGCCGGAAAAAATTACAAATCGCCGGCATGCTCAAGCCGCCCGAGTGGCGCGGAAATCCCCCCGCTGGCATATTTATTGCCGTTTTTCCTCAAAGGTTTGTGCGACGACAATATGCCGGGAGATGTGGCGATGAAAATTGCACCAGATTCGTCGGAGAAAACCGCAAAGGAGTATCGCGGCGTGCGCATCTCCCATCCACATCGCGTCGTTTACCCGGGACAGGGCGTCACCAAGATAGAGCTTGCCCGCTATTACGACGCCGTCGCAAAGAGAATGCTGCCGCTGATATCTTGCCATCCTCTTTCACTGCTGCGCTGCCCGAAAGGTCAAAGTACCGAGTGTTTTTTTCAGAAGCATGCATCAAGCGGCCTTCCGGACGAACTTAAACGCGTATCCCTCGAGGAAAAGTCCGGAGGCCGCGCCGAGTATCTCTACGTGGACGGGATCGAAGGCGTCATTGCCGGCGTGCAAATGGGCACGCTGGAATTTCATATCTGGGGTTCGAGGGTCGATGTACTCGAGAAACCCGACCGGCTGGTGTTCGATCTCGATCCCGATGAAACGCTCGAATTCGGCGTTGTCAGCCTGGCCGCCGCCCTGCTCCGCCAGCGCCTCGAAGCACTGGGCCTCAAGACGGTTCCGCTCGTCACAGGCGGCAAGGGTGTGCACGTCATTGCCCCGCTCCGCCGCACGGCCCGGTGGCACCAGGTCAAGTCGTTTGCGCAGGCGTTCGCAACCAACCTGGCAGCCGAGGAACCTGACGTATTCACCGCGACGATGTCGAAAAGCCGGCGGCACGGGCGGATTTTCGTCGACTGGTTGCGAAACGAGCGCGGTTCGACCGCTATCGCGCCCTATTCCACGCGAGCACGGGAGAATGGTCCGGTCGCCACGCCGGTAAGCTGGGACGAACTCAAGGACCTGGAGGCAGCAAATTGCTTTCGTATCGATGACGTTTTGAAGCGACTCAAGAGCACCGACCCCTGGAAAGCAGCAGCGAGCTGGCGGCAGTCGGTTACGATGAGAATGCTCGAGTCCGTTTCGGCCGGGTAATCCCGGTCACGGCGAATGCATCCAGGACCGATGCGCCCCCTGGTCGCGCTCGCTCGCTCCGCGCTGTCAGTCAGTGTTTCTGGCGCCAGTCTCCGTTCTTCTTTTCGTACTTTTTCTTGACGGCCGACCAGGCAACTGCATGCGAGGTTTCTTCGCGCGAAGAATCGCCGCGACGTTCGTCCGGATCCTTGTACTGGTCCCAGGCGCTGTTGTACGCCTCGCGATATATTTCCTGCGCCTTGGCCGGAAGATTGTCTTTCACGCTGTCGGGCAGTTCGGAATTTTTCGAATACGGCATGATGGTTCCTCCTGTTGGCGTCGCGGCAACTGCCTTGCAAAGGCCGTACCAGAACCGTGCAGGCTCAGCCTGACCCGGGGTGGCAATGCTCGGATTGCGGCGAGCATGCCGCGAGGTTCGGTGCCGAGGTCACTACAGCGGCTGCCTCTCCGCCAGTGTAAAACCGGAGCCACAACGGCAATTCTTACCTGTCCGCAGGACGCCGCGGTGTTTATCCAATCTCCGCGCGAACCGTCAGCGGAGTCACGGGCGCGCCGAATGACGGCGATTGAGTACAACGCACGTCTGCGATCGGGCTTTGCGCCGGCCATAAATCATCCCGGCCGCAGTGGCACAGGACTTGCTTCGCTGACAATGCGATATTCCAGGCGCGCAAAACTCACGCAGCCCTCAAGGAGACATCATGGACAAGCCGCTCAAACGGAAGACCATTGCGTTCCTCGCAACGGACGGAGTCGAACAGGTCGAATTCACGCAGCCGTGGGAAGCCATCAAGGATGCGGGTGCCGAAGTGCACCTGATCTCGCTCGAGCCCGGCGAGATACAGGCGTTCAATCATCTCGACAAGGGCGAGAGGTTTTCGGTCGATCGCACGGTGGACAGCGCCAAGGCGTCACAGTACGACGGGCTGTGCCTGCCCGGCGGCGTCGCCAATCCGGACGCCATGCGGGTCAACGAGAAAGCGGTCAAGTTCGTCAGGGATTTCTTCGAGCAATCCAAACCGGTTGCTGCGATCTGCCATGCGCCCTGGATGCTGGTCGAAGCCGACGTCATCGACGAACGCACCCTCACGTCGTGGCCGAGCTTGAAGACCGATATCGAGAACGCGGGCGGCACCTGGATCGACAAGGAAGTCTGCGTCGACCACGGCTTGATAACGAGCCGCAAGCCGGACGATCTGGATGCCTTTTGCGCCAAAGTTGTCGAAGAATTCGGCGAAGGCAGGCATGCCCGGCAGGTAGCGTAGGTTCAGTCTCGCGAGTGCCGTGCCGGTTTGAAAAGCTGCGCGCCGCGCAACAGCAACAGCGTCAACACGGTGACAAGCACAGCAGTCACCAATTGTCCGAGCGCGACGGATATGCCGATCGCGCCGACGAGAAGCAGCGAAGCTGCCGTGGTCAATCCTTCGGTCGCGCCTTTGTCGCGATCGCGGAAGATCGTGCCGGCGCCGAGGAACGCGGTACCGGTCACGACGGCTTCGACGATTCGAATGGGATCCGCGCGAAGTATCTCGGGAGCCGACACCGCAGCGTAGTATTCAAGCAGTGCATCCGGCAGGGTGACGAGCAGGCATGCGGCGGCCGCCAGGATCGCATGCGTGCGCAACCCGGCCGGGCGGTCCGCAAGCTCCCGCTCCATACCGACGACGCCGCCGAGTATTGCCGCGATCAACACGCTGCCAACCGCCTGCAGTTGCGGCTGCCAGTTCAGATCTACAAAGTCCATTGTCTCTCCATAATCGCCACCTGTTATCGTCGGCAACGCCCGCTGGTGCCGATGAGCCTTATGCAATGTATATGCCAGCGGCCGCCCTCGAACGATTTACCCGCGCCGGGCGACGGCTTCGTGATCGGCGTAACGGGAGAGCGCCTGTGCACCGTTGATGACGTCGATTGCGGCTGGATTGACGCCTGCCCAGATCGACGATGTGGGCGCATACTAGGCAACGGGCGAATAGCCGCAGCGCAGGAGGTTAGTTACGATGAAACGGACCGGCAAAATCTTTCTCGGCCTCGTACTGGTTGTCCTGCTGGCGGTTGCCGGCGGACTGTATTACGTGAGTGCGAACCTCGACAGCATCGTCGCGCAGGCGATCGAAGAGAAAGGCTCCCAGGCGACGCAGACGCAGGTCCGTGTCGGCGGCGTCGATATCGACATTCGAGGCGGATCGGGTCGCATCGCAAACCTGAGCGTCGCCAACCCGGACCGGTTCTCGGACGAAGCCGCGATTGCCTTCGGCGAATTCCGCATTCAAATGGATCCGCTGGCGGTCACATCGGATCCGATTGTGATCGGCGAAATCGCGGTCAACGGTGCTCAGGTGCTTCTGGAGCAGACGACGGCGGGCAACAATCTGCGCACGTTGCAGACGGCTTTGGGAAGCGCGCCTGCGGACGATACGGCGACGGCAGGTCCGGAAGTCATCATCGAGCGATTCACGCTTGACGAATCGCGCGTGCAGGTTCGGGTGCCGCAACTCAATGAAAGCCGCGAAGTGACTATCCCCCGGATCGTGATCACCGATATTGGCCGCGCCAGTAACGGCGCCACGGCTGCGGAAGTGGCCAGACAGGTTCTCGAACCGATCATTCGCAAGTCGCTTGAATCCGGCGCCGCGGCGGGCGTCGAAGACGCCGTTCGTGACACAATCGGCGAGACGACGGATCGCGTGACGGAGGGAGTGCTCGATCGACTCGGCACGTCCGACGACGATGACGACGATCAATAATCCAGGGCACCGGGGTCGCGCCACGCCTCCGACCCTCGAGGGTGAGTCACACCCGGGCCATCCGGCCGACCGGGGCCTCGGTAGCGGTTTTACCTGCTGACGCCGGCCTGCTGTTGCCCCGTCTCCTCGATCTCGCCGCAACCGACAGGCGATCCGGAGTCGCCGGAGGGCTGCGTTTCAAAATCGTCCTGCCCGGAATGCACGATCAATGCCTTGCCGATCACGGATTCCGCGCCGCTCAATTTCATTTCGGTATCCTCGATGCTGACTTCCGCCTCACCCGCTTCGTTGGTGGTGATGTTGCCGAGATCGCCTACATGATGAGCATCGTCGAGGTCCCGGGGGGAACCGTGCGGATCGTCGTGCGGATTGAAGTGATCGCCGGCGGAGGAAGCATCCGGCGCACTGCAGTCGCCCATCGCGTGGATGTGCAACCCGTGTGCGCCTGGTTTGTTGTTCACCCGCATAGTCAGTGTGTGGAACCATGGAGGTGCAACAACCGTGCCAGCGGCGTGCAGGGGGCTCGCACTGCACAAGGGGTGTAAACATTGCAGGCATTGTAATTATTTCACCGTTGCCTGATGTGCCCGGCGCGGTCGTTGTGCGTACCGGATGTTTCAACGACAGGCTCAGCTCGCTTTCCGAACTCCGCCGGCCAGGCTGAGAATGACGTTGCTGACGACACCGAGCGCCTCGTCGAGCAGTGCGTCGTCGATCGTGAGCGGCGGCAGGAAACGGATCACGTTCCCGCGCGAGCCACAGGACAGCAGGATCACTCCCTGTCGCAGCGCTTCGGCGACCACAGCTTTGGTCAGCTCCGGATCCGGCTGTTCCGCGTCACCGAATTTGACCAGCTCGATCGCGGACATTGCGCCAGTTGCCCGGACTTCGCCGATACAGCTGGTCTTTCTCTGCAACGCATCGCCCCAGGCCGAGATTCGCCTGCCGATTGCCTGCGCCCGCTCGCAGAGATTTTCCTGCTCGATGATGTCCAGCACCGCGAGACCTGCAGCACAGCCGACCGGCGGCCCGCCATACGTCGCGCCGAGTCCGCCGGGCGGAACGGAGTCCATGATATTCGCCTTGCCGATGACCCCTGAAATCGGAAATCCGCCGCCGAGACTTTTCGCGATAGTGACAAGGTCTGCTTCGATGCCGGCATGCTCGATCGCGAACATCTTCCCTGTACGCCCGAAACCTGTCTGCACTTCGTCGGCAATCAGCAGAATCCCGTGCTCATCACAAATGTTGCGGAGAGATCGGAGAAATTCCGCCGGCGCGGCGTAAAAGCCGCCTTCGCCCTGCACCGGCTCGATGATCAGGGCCGCAATGCGCGACGGCTCGATGTCGGACCGGAACAGGTCGTCCAGCGCGCGTAATGACTGCTCCGGCGTCTTGCCGTGATAGGCGACAGGATACGGAATGTGATAAACGTCGCCCGGGAAGGGACCGAAACCCGCCTTGTACGGCGTGACCTTACCCGTCAATGCCATGCCCATCATCGTGCGGCCGTGGAAAGCGCCGGAAAAGGACACGACACCCGTGCGGCGAGTGTGATACTTCGCGATCTTTATCGCGTTTTCGATCGCTTCCGCGCCCGTCGTCAGGAACAGCGTCTTTTTCGGGCTGTCTCCCGGCACGAGATCGTTGAGGCGTTCCGCGAGCTCCACGTACACGGCATACGGCGTGACCTGGAAACAGGTATGTGTGAATTGCTCGAGCTGTGCACGCACTGCCGCGAGCACCCTGGGATGGTTATGACCGACGTTCAGCACGGCGATGCCGGCGGCCAGATCGATATACCGATTATCCTCGACGTCCCAAAGTTCGGCGTTCCTCGAACGTGCAGCAAAAACCTTGTGTAAGTTACTGACTCCTCTTGGAACTGCAGCCTCCCGGCGCGCACTCAACTGTTTGTTCGTAGCCATTCTTCGCCGTTCGCTCCTGAAGGTTTTCCGTGACGGTTTGCAAGGACCGCCAATGCTAGCACGCTGCCCGGGCCGGGGCAGGGACGGCGCCAGCCCGTGAACCGCGCCCGCCGCCGCCGGCAAACCGGGACCTTTGGCCGCCCCCATACGTTATGATTCGCGGTTGGTCCAGGAAGGAAATTTCATGCGTGACATGCTGCAATTCTATATTGACGGCCGGTGGGTCGATCCCGTCAGCCCGAAGCCGTTCAATGTCATCAACCCGGCGACGGAAGAAGTCGCCGGCCGCATAAGCCTCGGTTCGCCCGAGGATGTCGACAAGGCTGTGGCAGCGGCAAAAAAAGCCTTCGAAAGCTTCTCCGCGACAAGCCGCGAACAACGCATTGCGTTGCTGGAAAAAATTCTCGAAGTCTTTGCAACACGTCACGACGAGGTCGCGACGGCGATCATGGAAGAAATGGGCGCGCCGTGGAAACTTGCAAGGAACGCACAGGCCGCCAGCGGGCCGCAACATATCGAGGCCGCGATCGAAGTCCTGAAGACCTATGAGTTCGGGGAAACCCTCGGCACGACGCGCGTGCTGAAGGAAGCCATCGGTCCGTGCGCGTTGATCACGCCGTGGAACTGGCCGATGAACCAGGTGGCCGTCAAGGTGGCGCCGGCGCTCGCGGCGGGCTGCACCATGGTATTGAAGCCGAGCGAGCTTGCGCCGTTCGATGCGATGATCTTTGCGGAGATTCTGCACGAAGCCGGCGTGCCCGCCGGCGTGTTCAACCTGGTCAATGGCGACGGCGCCACGGTGGGCGCAGCGCTGTCGAGCCACCCCGACATCGCCATGGTGTCGTTTACCGGTTCGACGCGTGCCGGCGTCGCCGTGGCGCAAAGCGCCGCCCCGGGCGTCAAACGGGTTGCGCAGGAACTGGGCGGCAAATCGGCGAACATCATCCTCGACGATGCCGATTTCGACAAGGCAGTCTCACGCGGCGCAAGTGCGTGTTTCGATAACGCCGGGCAATCCTGCAACGCGCCCACGCGCATGCTGGTGCCGAAGGGCCGCCTGGAAGAAGCCGCAGCGATCGCGGCGAAACGCGCGCAAGCGACGCCGCCGGGCGACCCGAAGGATGAATCGACCCGGATGGGCCCGGTCGTATCCGAAGCGCAGTGGAAAAAGATTCAGGACCTCATTCAAAAGGGCATCGACGAAGGCGCAACACTCGTTGCCGGCGGCATCGGCCGCCCGGCCGGCCTGGCCAAAGGCTGGTTCGTCAAGCCGACGGTGTTCTCCAACGTGAGGAATGACATGACGATCGCGCGAGAGGAAATTTTCGGCCCGGTTTTGTCGATCATTCCATACGGCGACGAAGACGAAGCGGTGCGCATCGCAAACGATACGCCGTACGGCCTGTCGGGCTACGTTACGTCAGGCGACCTGCAGCGCGCGCGCAAGATCGCGGTAAGGCTTCGAACAGGCATGGTGCACATCAACGGCGCGCCGCTCGATTCACTCGCCCCGTTCGGCGGCTACAAGTATTCCGGCAATGGCCGCGAGTGGGGCGCGCGCGGGCTGGAAGAGTTCCTCGAAGTGAAGTCGATCTACGGTTACGAAGCCAGGAAAGCAGGCTGACCGGTCGTTGTTTGAGGCTCTGCCGCAACGTCACGCTGCAACCGCAACCGCGTGATATGGAACCCGATTGAACCCGCGGAGCTGCGGCAGGTCGCAACATCGGCATCGGCAACAGAATAATCCGAGTACAAAGCGCATGACAATTGTTTCAAGTTCCATTGCTTTACGCCCCATTGTGCTGATGGCTGCCGTGAGTCTCATGCTCGGCGGCTGCTCGGAGTCCACGCGGCCCGAGGCTACAGGCAAGGGCAACATCCGCGGGATCCATGCAGTACCAACGGCGCCAGAGGTGACCTTCCTGATCGAGGAGCGCGCGCTCGGCAACGTCACGTACAAGAACGTGACCAGCGCGCAGGAATTCGACGACCTGACCTACAACTTCAACTTCGACACGCGCTTGCCGGGCGATTCGGGGCTGACGCGGATCGCAACGGAGACGGTAACGGTCGTTCCGGATACGAATTACGATTTCGTCCTGACGGGAACCGTCAACGCGCCGTCAATCGTCCTGTGGGAGACCGCGGAGCGGCAGTGGGACGGCGCCGAGACGGTGCTGGAGGTATCGGCCGGTCATCTCGCGAGCGGCACTGCCGCTGTCGACATTTATTTCGCGCCTCCCGGCACCGCGCCCGTCCTGGGAAGCGCTCGCGGCACGCTGTCGTTCGGCGACAGGCTCCCCGCCTTCGAGGCCGAGAATGGCGAGTACAGATTGATCGTGACGGAACAGGGCAATCCGGCGGCCGTCCTGTTCACCTCGACAACGCGTGACTATACCGAGCGCACCAGCGTTCTCTTCACCATCCAGGATGCGGACCCGTCGATTACGAGCGGCCTCAGTGTGCGGCGCATCGAACAGAGCAGCAATTCGGTCGAAGTCGGTGACGCGACTTTCCCGCCGACCCGGCGATTTTTCAACTCGGCATTCGGCAGTGGCATCATCGATATCTATGTCGATGACGATTTCGTTACACCGATCGTAAGCAATCTCGTGCACGGCGGCTTGAGTGCCGACGTCCCCGTACCGGCGGGCGAATCAACCTACACTTACACCGCGGTGGGGAATCCCGGCGCCATTCTGCTCGAGGATGAAGACACGGTCGTCGCAAACACTCGCGGCACGAACTACGTTACCGGCGAAGCCGGCGACCTGGAGATCGCGGTCTTCGCGGACGACCGCCGGCCAGTGACCGGCTTTGCCAAGATTCGCGTGACCCAGGTTGCCGCGAGCTTCGATTCCGTGGACGCCTACCTGGTCGCTGCGGACATTGACATTGCCGATGTCGGCCCGAACCTCCCGCGGCTTGGAGCCAACGCCAGCAGCGGTTACCTGCATCTCAATCCCGGCAACTACGAGCTTACGGTGACTGAAGTCGGCGAAAAGACAGTGTTGGCCGGCCCGGTACCGATCAGCCTTGCGTCAGGCGGTATCGTCGAGACGGCGATTATCGACACGGCGGACCCGAATCAGCTGAATGTCGTGATTTACTGAATAAGCGGGCGCATTCCTAATTTCCTGAGGAGGTCTGCACAACTCGCATTCGTTCGTCTCTGGCACGAGCAGGAGTACCGTCCGGGGGTGTTCCACAAAGCGAGTTCGCGAAGCGGTGTTTGAGCGACTGGAATACCCCCGGACGGTGCTCCTGCGGCGTCCAAAAAACCCCACGCCAGACTTGCGCAAAGGCTCTTCAGGAGGCAATGGCAGCTTCGACGTAGGCCGCGCGGTCGTTCGCGGCGTCTTCCTGGCTGATGGACTTGGCGTTGTACATCGCCTGGTCCGCAACGCTGACGAGGCGCCATAACTCATCGCCGTGGGTCGGCATCAGCGCAATACCGACGCTGGCTGCGCATTCGATTTCCTGACCCTGAATGATATAAGCCTCGGAGGCGGTTTCGACGAGCCGCTCCGCGACGTGCTTGGCGTCTTCGACCGAAACACCCGGCAATACGATGGCGAACTCGTCGCCGCCGAGCCTGGCCAGGATGTCCTCGGGGCGTAAGCAGAATTCCAGCCGGTGACCGAAGGCCTTGAGCAGTGCATCGCCGGCCTGGTGGCCGAACCGGTCATTAATTGACTTGAAATGGTTGAGATCGAGATAAAGCACGGCCCCTCGCGTGACGGTGGCGATGCTTGCAGTCGCCTCGTTTTCGAAGCCGCGGCGATTCAGTACGCCGGTCAACGGATCGCGCAATGCGTCCGCGAGTATCTTGGCTTCATTTCGCTTGCGTTGCGTGATGTCGATCAGCGTCACGGAGAAATCGATGCCGACCGGTTCGGCGACGATGCGCAGCCATGCTTCGCCCTCCGCGGTTTCGACCGGGCACTCGTAACTTACGCCCGAGTTCGGCGACGTACCGCTGAACTGCCGCGAAAGCCTTTCCGGTTCGAGCAGGGTGAGTTTGTCGAGCGGCATCCCCACAAGCGTACCGTTGCCGCTGCCGAGATAGACTTCCGCCGCACGGTTGGCGAACACGCAACGGAATATCTGCTGCGCATCGCGCTGGTCGCGCGCAAACCGGAGCATGCCGTTCGACGAGTGCTCGATGAGCGAACGTATCAGATGCTCGCTGTCCGCGAGAGCTCGCAATGCCTGCATGCGCTCCGTGACGTCGCGGCAAACCACCACCCTGCCCTGTTCCTGTCCGAAGGGTCCCTTCAGCGGCGTGCTGGTGACTTCGAAGTAGCGGTCCGTCTGCATGCGCAGAGTCTGCGTTGTATCGAGGCCCTTCTGGGGGTCGAGGACAACCTGCGATTGCAGAAGATCGTCCCAGAGCTTGTATCCGATGAGTTCGTGCTCGCTCTTTTCGAGCAGGACCTGCGCCGGTCTGTTCGCACTGATGATGCGCTGCGCATTGTCCAGCACAATGATCGGGTCTCGCACATGGTCGAACAATGTCTGATACGCGAGCGGGCTGAGCTGAAATACGCGTAACGTCAGTGCGGCCCAGGCGTAAAACGGGAAGGCAAGCGTCAACGACAGTGACGTGAACGGAAAGTCGAGCGGCCCCGTGCCGAATAGCATGGTGCCGAAGCCGACGGCGTAGGGCAACGCGGCGCAAACAAGCAGCACCGACACATTTCGGCGGTGCGCGCGTGCAAAGGTCGGCAGCCGGGCAGCCAGTGCCAGAATCGAGTACGCTGTCAGTACGTACATGAACGGCGCATGCACCCGGTTGAACCAGACGTGGTCGGACTCCAGAAAGCGGTCCGCGACTTCGGCGCCGACTTCGCTCCAGATCATGTGGTGCAGTGGATTCGTGACAATCAGGAGCGTCGTTAGCGCGGGGACGATGCAGAGCGCTGCCAGCAGCAGGCCGGGAGGCCGCCCCACCGTGTACTCCCGATAGATCAGGTACAGCACCACAGGCAGGAAACCGTCGCTGAAAAACCGCAGAACGAATCCGGCATTGTAGAGATTCGGGTTGCTCGTGGCATACGCGAGGGCGCTGCCCGCGATCATCGTGCCGAGCAGAAACAGGAAACAACTGGCGGATTTCGATTCCGATGGCGAAATCGTGCGGAATACGCGCACGGCAAGCCACATGTACAGCAATGCGGCAAGGCTGAAGGCCGTTGTCACGATCACTCCCAGGAATTCCATTATCGGATCACCCGAAGGGAGCGCCGCGAGCCGGTTCGCTTCGCTGTGGGAGTCTGTTCATCCGGCGATGCTAGCGGCAAGGGTGCCGACATGCTGCGACCTGTGCCGCATTCCGGTGGCGGGGCGTTGCCCTCGGGACCGTGGAAACCGCCGCGGGGAACCGGGGGATCGCCCTGACGCTAAAGCCCCGCCGCCGTCTCCGCGACGAGTCTGTCGACCACCGCTTTCAGACAGTCCTCCTGGCCGGCGCCGCCCGCTTGCGCCTCGGCGAAGGTTTTCAACTGCCGGTGAGCGCTGGTGCCGCGACCCAGGATGCCCTTGAGCGACTCGGCTTCCTCGGTGCAACCCAGCGCCTCGGCATCTTCCGCGGTCAGGCTCAGCAATTCACCAAGCAGGTCCGCGAAAGGCACGACGGTGCCCTTGGCGAGATCGATCAGGCCTTCATCGAAGCTGTAACGCATCGCACGCCAGCGGTTTTCGCGGATGAGCATCGTCGTGTACATGCGCCACCGCTGGTTCGCCAACCTCAGGCGATAGAGCATGCGCACGATCGAAATGAGCAAAGCGACGATCGCAACGCAGTCGTCGAGCCGCGTGCAGACGTCCATAACGCGGACTTCGATGGTCGGAAACCGGCCGCTCGGCCGCAGGTCCCACCAGATCCGGGTGGAATCCTCGATCAGCCCCGCATTGATCAGCACGTCCACATGCCGTTGGTACTCGGCATAACTCTGGAATCGCTCGGGAATACCCGTACGGGGCAATGCGTCGAAAATCGTCAGACGATAACTCTTGAGCCCGGTGTCGCGCCCTTCCCAGAACGGCGACGAGCAGGACAGCGCCAGCAAATGCGGCAGGAAGTAGCTCATCTGATTCATCAGGTCGATGCGCAATTCCTCGTCGCTGATGCCGACGTGGACGTGCATGCCGCAGATCACCAGGCGCCGCGCGGCGCCCTGCATCTCGGCAGTCAGGGAATCGTATCGATCCTTTTGCGTCTGTTTCTGCGTGGCCCAGCGGCTGAACGGATGAGTCGATGCGGCAATCGGCGCGAGACCGTGACGCCCGGCGACCTCGATAATGCCGCTGCGCAACCGGGCGAGGTCCGCGCGTACTTCCTGCACGCTGCGACACACTTTGGTACCCACCTCGACCTGCGACCGCAGCAGCTCGGACGTGACCTGTCCACCGCAGCGCTCTTCGCACTCGCCGATGAGCGACTGCGGGGGATCGATGATGAGGGCGCGCGTCTCGCGATCGACGAGCAGATATTCTTCCTCGACGCCGATCGTGAATTCCGGTTCCACTGTTTTCATTGTCGTTATCCCTGCCGCCTGGAATGCCTGGCACCGGTCGTATCGAGATCGCCCAGAGCCAACTCACCTGACCGTCCGAAGGTCGCGGCCGGTATGCGTTCGATGATCCCGTGCAGGATGCCGCCGACTTTGTCGACCCCGGGATCGTTGTCGATCAGGTCCTGGCGGACTTCAATGCCGACGTGTGGCAAACCCGCCGCCTCCCCATGGTTGTCGATCGTGAAATCCTGGGGCGAGCGTCCCGAGTACGGCTCGTTGTCACCGACGACGAACCCCGCTTTGGTCAGTTCCCGGATCATTATGCCGGCAAGACGGCTGTCCGCATCCCACAGAACACCGAACTCCCACGGCCGCGACACGCCGTCCAGCACGGGGGTGAAGCTGTGAATCGCCATGACCGCCGGCGAGCGGCCCTCCGCAGTTAGGCGTTTGATCTCAGCGTCGATGGCACGATGATACGGCCAGTAAATCGCCTCGGCACGGGCTGCTTTCTGTTCTGCAGTCAGGCTCCGGTTGCCGGGGATCACGATGCCGTCGCCGAACTCGAGAAAGGCGCCGGGATCGAGCAGCTCGCGGTTGCAGTCGACAATGAGGCGGGAATACCCGGCAAGTACTGCGGTTACGCCCAGGCTCCCGGCCAGTCGCCGCGTCAATGCCTCGGCGCCGATATCGAGCGCCAGGTGACAGCGGCGCGCCAGCGGGTCCAGTCCCAGGTCACCGAGCGCTCGCGGAAAGCGGCGGCTCGCATGATCGCACACCAGCAGCGCCGGCACCCCGGAGGTGGGATTCAGGACGGTAAACGGGGCGGGTTCGTCGGCGGCAAGCAGTGCGGTTGAAGTGTTTATTCTAAGAGTGCCTTTCGTCGGCATGGTACACGGCAGCAGGGCCCGAAAAGTCGCCAGTGTACCTTATCGACGCTGTTGGAGCCCGCACCAGCGGGCGACTACCTGTCGTAAATCGCCCGTTATCACGGGCTCCGACAGGTTCAGGCCAGGCGCGATGCGGCGACTGCGTCGGTCGCCCACGGTTGGAACGTTTGCACCGAGGTCGGGCGAGCGATGAAATAGCCCTGCGCGAACTCGACCCCGAGGTCGCTCAGCTTATCCAGCACCTTCTTCGATTCCACCCGTTCTGCAATCGTTTCGATGCCCATGGCGCGTCCGACTTCATTGATTGCGCGCACCATGCTTTCATCCACGGAATCCTCGGCGACGTTCCTGATGAACTGGCCGTCGATCTTCAGATAATCGACCGGCAGGTTCTTGAGGTAGGTGAACGACGACAAGCCGCTGCCGAAATCGTCCAGCGAGAACTTGCAGCCCAGTTTACGCAGTGTCTGCATGAAATGAATGACCCGCGACAGATTCGAAATCGCCGCGGTCTCCGTAATTTCAAAGCAGATTGCGCCCTGCGGCAGACGTTGCCGGGTTAGTTCCTCGATGACGAATTCGAGGAAACGGTCCTCGCTCAAGGAGGTTCCCGACAGGTTTATCGCCAGCGTGAATCGCGCCTCGGCACCGTCGCGATTGCGGTCCGCGAGTTGCGACAGAGCCTCGCGGATCACCCATCGATCCAGCATCGACATCAGGTTGTAACGTTCTGCAGCAGGGATGAACTGATCGGGACCGACGATCTCGCCGTTGTCGCCGCGCATTCTCAGCAGCAGTTCATAATGGCCGCGTGCGCCCGCCTTGTTCTTGCCGATGCCGATAATGGGCTGATAGAAAAGCTCGAAGCGATTATCTTCGACCGCGCTCGTGATGCGCGACACCCATTTCATTTCTTCATGCCGCACCGACGCGTCGCTGTCCTGGTAGAGGTGAACCTGGTTTCTGCCCATATCCTTCGCCGAGTAGCACGCGACATCCGCGGAGCTCATGATACTGGCGACGCTCTGGCTGTCCTTGTCGACCATGACCACGCCGATCGAGCATCGCACGCTCGTGTATGCCTCCTGCCATGTAAAGCGGAAAGCTTCCACTGCCCCGCGAATCGCTTCGGCGACTTCGATTGCACGTTCCTCGGTGCAACGCTCGAGCAGGATACCGAACTCGTCGCCTCCCAGGCGCGCCAGAATGTCGGTAGTGCGGATGTTCGACTGCACCAGCTCCGAAATCTGGCGCAGCAGCTCGTCGCCTGCGGTGTGCCCGAAAGTATCGTTCACAACCTTGAACTGGTCGAGATCGAAATAAAGCAGTGCGTACGAATGGCCGTGGTTGGCGTAAGCATTGTCCAGGGCGGCGACCAGCCGGTTCTCGAACTCGCGGCGATTGATAAGTCCCGTCAGCGCGTCGTGCGACGCCTGGTACGAGAGCTGCCGGAACAGCCGCGATTCCTTGCTGACGTCGTGGAACACCATGACTGCGCCGATGACGTTGCCGATGCGGTCGCGGATGGGCGCCGCGGAATCCTGGATCGGAATCTCGATACCCTGCTGATTGATCAGCACGGAGTTTTCGGCAAGCGCAATCACGCGTCCTTCCTTGAGACAGCGTTGCACAGGATTCTCGACGGTGGCCCGTGTATGTTCGTTGACAATGGTCATGATTTTGTCGATGGGCTTGCCGCGCGCGTGGCGAATTTCAAGTCCGGCGAGTTCCTGCGCCACCGGATTGATGTAGTCGACGCGACCATCTGCGTCGGTCGTAATGACGCCATCGCCGATGGACTGCAAAGTTACCTGCGCGCGCTCCTTCTCCTCGAACACGCGCGTTTCGGCGATCTTTCGCTCCGTGATGTCTGTAATCGTCCCTTCGTGCGCAACCACATTGCCCTTGTTGTCATAGATTGCGCGGGAGTTCTCCAGTACCACGATCTCGCGCCCGTCCTTGCGCCGCAGCCGGTACTCGAAATTGCGCAGATACCCTTGCGCTTCCAGGCGTGCAAAAACCCGTTCGCGGTCGATCGGGTTGACGTACAGCATCGTGGTGCGGCCGGCTTTGGTCATTTCTTCGGCACTTGCGTAGCCGAGCATTTCGACCAGCGCGGGATTCGCGGCGATGACGTCCCCTTCACGCGACGTGATGTAGACTCCATCGACGACGTTTTCGAACAGGCCGCGATAGCGGGATTCGCTGCTGCGCAACTGGTCTTCGTCGCGCTGGCGCTTGATGGCGATGCCCGCGAGTCCGGCCATTCGGCCGAGCTTGTCGAGTTCGTCCGTCGTCGGACGCCGTGCACCCTGCAGGTACACGTCGAGCGTCCCGATGACATGGTCCGCGGTGCCGAATATCGGGAATGACCATGCGGCGGCGATCCTGTGCTGCGCGCATTCCGCCTGAAACTCCGCCCAGGCCGCGTCACCCGCAAGCGGCGCCGTAGTCTTCTCCCGCCCTGCAAGCGCGGCGGCCGCGCAGGTAATACCCGACTCGCGGACCTCGACGGCCTGCAGCCGCAACCTGAACTGGTCAGGCAGACTCGGTGCTTCCGCCAGCCTCAGTGTCTGTTTGTCGGCATCGAGCTGCATGATCGCCGCGCGCATGCCGTCCCCGATCTTCTCCACACAGCGACAGATTGAACGCAGCGTGCGATCGGAGGGCGTACTCGAGGCGATCATTTCGAGAATCTTGTTCTGCACGAACGCAAGCTCTTCATTGCGTTTGCGTTCAGTGATATCGGTGATACTGACGCGGATCAGCTTTCGGTCGCCGCTCGGCAGCCTGCTGAAGCGTACTTCGCAGGGAAACTCCTTGCCGTTCGCGTTCTTGTGCAGCCACTCGAAGGTCGGATGCCCGCCGTTCAGCGCCCGGTCGACAAGGCCACGACGAATACCGAACGACGGCTGCCCGTCCGGCTGCATTTTCGGGCTCAGAGCCTCCGGACCGACACTCAACAGCCGCGCTCGCGAGAGATTGAACAACTGGCAGGCGTTATCGTTGGCATCGCAAAATCGGTTCGTTGCGACGTCGAGGACAACGATTGCTTCCGGCGCGTTCTCGACCAGTGCGCGGTATCGTTCTTCGTTTTCCTTCAGCGCCTTTTCCGATTCCTTGCGTCCGGTTACGTCGCGCAGGCTGATGACGAAGATTTCGTCCTCCGCGGTAGAAAGGCTGCTCGCGTGAATTTCGGCGATAAACGTCTCACCGTCGGCCCTCGCTGCAACGACCTCGCCACCGCAGAACTCGACATGTGTATCGTCGAGATTGGTCATGAAGGGCTGCAGGTATTCCGACAGCGCCTGTTTTTTCGCTGACGGCAGAATATTGGCGATCGGAGAGCCGATCAGCAGGTCCCTGGGAAGGCCGAAGTATCGCGCGCAAACTTTATTGCAGTTGCGAATTACGCCTTTCGATCCCACAGACAGCAATGCGTCGGTGACGCTGTCGAATATGACTTCGACCGGTGTCGTGGTAGCGAGCGACCGGGCGAGCGACCCGGCATGCGTCGCTTCCATTTTGTCATAATGCTGGTCGATCAGTTTGAGGAGGGCGATGAACTCCAGCGGGTCTGCGCCGGGACGTTCTGCAGCGTCCTTGATTTGTCGTCGGAGTTCGCGATCCATCACCTCTAGAGACCTCCTGGCCACTTCCCGAAGTCGGGCGATCCTGCCCCCTCCCACTCGCGAGGATCGCTCCGTCCGTGTTCCGGACGGTTCCTCGGCAGTCTGGACGCGACGATAAATTTGTTGCGCCCGAGCGTCTGTGATGCAAATCCCGTATCAGGAAGAAAGTTGGGAAATTTTTCCCGGAACGGGTCGTGGCAGATTATGCAAGATGCACGTCGGCGCCGCTTTCCCGGCACAACGGGCCGCGGAGACTCGGTTCGATACCCGGGTTGGCACGTACGTTGCTTGGTTTTTCATGCGACTCACGCGCGCCCCGTCACCCGTCGGGGTACCCAATCGACCCTGGAGGAATCATGAAATTACTACTACTTGCACTATGCGCGTCCAGCGTGACGGCCGGGATCAGCCTGGCGCAGGCGCAGGAACCGGCGCCGCCGCCGGAGGCAGCGGAACAGAAAACGACCGAAGTCTCTGACGCAGATATGCAGAAGTTTGCGGAAATCTACGTGGATGTGGAAACCACGCGCGTTCAGCTAACGGAGGAAATGAGTGCTGCCGAAGCGCCCGTAGAGGCCGAGGAAGCCCAGCTCCGTTTGCAACAGGAGCTCGTCGCGACCATTGAAGGGCACGGCTGGTCGCTGGACCGATACAACAAGGTGGCAACGGCCATCAGCAACGATCCGGCAAAACGGGACAAGACCGTCGAGCTGATCAACAGGATCGTCAGCGGCTAACGAACCCGGAGGAGCCGTTGCTTTTGACGGCGCAGGAGTACCGTCCGGGGGTATTCCACGTGCTCAGACACGGGAAACTCGCTCG
>JBBDXW010000038.1:0-28517 GCA_040902105.1 Woeseia sp. | reverse complement strand
GCCACTGCGACCCAAACATTATAGTGAATAATGCGTTTTCACACAGCCTCGGCCGATTGCTGCCCTCCAGATCTTGTGCTTTTTCCCCGCCCTGACGACCCTCCCCGCGAGAGCGGCCCCTCGGGCGGGCCCACCGACCCTTAAGGCCACCCCGCCGGGACTCCCGAGATTTTTTCCGGCGGGATATATCTATACCCCCACATCCCCTTAAAAAGGTCGCACATTTTACTTGCTAGAACAAAGGGTTAAAACTAGAATACTGTATATCTAACCAGCCTTTCAAAGCGAGAGAATTCCGTGCAGGCCAACCCCCAGGTCGCATTTACGCCGCCCCCGCATCCTCACCCCATGCACACCGAAGGCAAGCGAGTAGCCGCAGAAATTACCGAACTCTGCGGCTATATCTATGCCGCCACATACCGGCTGCTTGTCCTCATCCGGGAATTCGACGAACAGGGATACTGGCACTGGCCGGGGCTATGCTCCTGCGCGCATTGGCTCAACTTCAAATGCGGCATAGGCATGAACGCTGCGCGCGAGAAGGTGCGGGTGGCGCATGCGCTGGCCGGGCTGCCGAAGATCAGCGAAGCGTTTAGAAAAGGCCAGATCTCCTATTCCAAGGTACGGGCCATGACTCGCATCGCCGACGCCTCGAACGAAGACTATCTGATGATGATCGCGCGGCACGGCTCTGCAAATCACGTCGAAAAACTCGTCTCGAAGTACCGCCGCTGCAAGCGATTGCAAGAGACGGCAACAGCCAACGCACAGCACAAGGCCAGAGAGGCGCGCTGCTGGCACGACACGAACGGCACCGTTGTTGTTCAGGCGAGGCTGCCGGCGGAGCAAGGCGAGCTGCTGATGAAGGCGCTGGAACTGGCGATGGAGCGACGGCAGACGGACATGCGTGCGGCTTTGCGAGCTGCAGAGAAAACCAACGGCAAAACCGCACCACCTTCACGCGAACCCTTTGACGCAAACCGGGCCGATGCTTTGGTCGAGATAGCGGAGAGCTATCTGAACCACGGGGCAAACTCCGCCTCTACCGCCGACCGTTACCAGGTGGTGGTGCATGTTTCCGCGGAAACACTGAAAAGCGATCCCGATGTTTCCGCGGAAACGTCCTCGCACATCAACGCAGGTGCATCCCATATAGAAGGTGGCCCCATGGTTTCCGCGGAAACGTCGCGTCGTATCGCCTGCGATTGTTCCCGCGTACCCCTGCTCGAGGACGACGACGGCGAGCTTTTGTCGATTGGCCGCAAGTCCCGCACGATTCCGCCAGCGATACGGCGCGCGCTGCGTGCAAGAGACGACGGCTGCCGCTTTCCCGCTGTACCCACAAATACTTCATCGACGGACATCACATAAAACACTGGGCGGACGGCGATGAAACGAGTCTCGGCAACCTGGTGCAGCTTTGCAGGCGCCATCACCGAATGGTCCACGAGGGCGGCGTTCGCTGTGACCGCCGACCGGATGGGCGCATAGTCTTCAAGGACCGCTGGGATGAAGCGTTATCCGACGTCGCCGTGCTGCCCGGCATCGACGATGAATGTGCGATGAGGGAAGAGAGCGCCCGGATAACAGCGCGGCTGAGCGACCTGGCGATCGACGAGCATACCTGCGTACCCAAGTGGTATGCCGGCGATACGATGGACTGGAATCTCGCGGTGGGGCACCTGTTCCGCTAACACGCGCATGCGAGACAGGGCGGGACTGCGCGGGAGTCATGGATACGAAGGCAAGGCCGCGGTCAAGCTGCTTGACGCGGCGCTCATCGGTCGCCGCGGAGCCCGGTAAGCCGCAGATGCCGCAGATGCCGCAGATGCCGCCAGGCCCGGCCTGCGGCGATTGCGATATGTTTCGACTGGAACACATCACGCCAGGATCCGGCCGGAGCCGGGCTCCCGGGTGTTTTACGGCCGCTCCCCGCGAATTAGCCAGCCTGACGCGATAGAATTTCCTGATCTGGAGGCGTTTCGTCGCACCGGACATTTCACTGCAGTCTTTTACGATCCAGTCGTGGGATAGTCGAAATGATTTATCTGTTCAACTCCGCCTGCAAACAGAGTTACTTTGCGAACGTATATCGATTGGTTGGCAAGCCGGCCGGCGTTCGGCAGGAGATTCGCTATACGGAAGGGCAGAACTCGCCGCCCATCGCTACCGACACAAAGTTCCTGAAATCCGCGTGCACGATCTGCTATGTCGACCGGTATGCCGAGGGGGGCTACAAGTTCTATCCATTTCGCATGGGCAAGATAAGGAACATCAGCCGCACGCAAGGCCGCGTCTATTACGACGTCGAATTGGGCCGACATTGCCATGCTCCATCCCCGGATGATTTCACAAGCAATTTTTATTCGAAGGTCGACTCAGGGCCCAGGCTGGTTGGTTCGAACCCGGAAAGCAGCGACGACGGTATTTATTGCACAAAAGGCCCGGGCCTGGATGATCACGTCAAGAGTACGGGAGACAGCTGGGCCCAGGCAGTTGACCAGATCTACGGGACCTTCGCCTTTCGCTTTGGCGCGCCCGCATTCTTTCTGGCTGAGATCACCCGGAAAAAAAGGCCGCCGCCTGCCGACGAGCTCGGTCTGAGGTTGAAGGCCAATACGGAATACCGGATCACCGTCATGTACCGCCTGGACAACGAACATGGTGGCGGAAGCAAACGAGGGATCCATATCCGGATAGGAAATGAGATCAACCACGAGTTTTCGATCGGCAGTCGCAGCGACAGGATTCACGTGCCCATAAAATTGCCACCGACACACTTTACGACGGCAAACATATCGATAAGAACGTCGGTCGACACGGAGGGGTCGTCGGGAGGCAGCCTGGATTATTCCATCGACATACCTTTCAGGGCTCGCACGCGGCGAGTGAGCCTGGTTCTGCAGGCAAGCCTGTTCGCCGCCATATATCTGAAGCAGGCGTGGCTATCAAACTGGCAATTCCTCGGCACGGACACGTGGCTCTTGTCCGCGGCCGAGTTTGTACCCTTCGCGATAATTTTATGGGCCATCTTCAAGTTCCGCAGCCAGGTGAAGCTCACGGGACTGTGAGCATACGCTGCGGCAGATCGCAGCCCGGCTGCGAAAACAGGTCCAGCACCGTACATTCGTCACCCAAAGCGTGACGGGGATCGCCGCACGCGTCACGCCGATGCATTAAAAATGAGCGGAAGAATTGGCTCGTGCCTCGTGAGTGCTTTGGGAGGGTTCGTCGTTGTCCGGTTTTCGCATGCATACACTCGTTGGTATGCCCGTCGCTCTGTTTCTCGCCGCATGCGCATCGTCACCGCCGAACGACACATCCGATACCGTCGTTCCTGCGTCCGCCGCTACCCCGGGCAGTACGCGACCACCGTTGGAAACCCGGGTGACGGACTCGCGGAAACGCATCCAGCTGAAAACAGACAGCACCCTGCCGCTCCTGAAGAGAAACGGCGACGCCCTGTTGGCGAGCAACTTCAGGCTCGGCATCGACGACGATCTGCTGCGCTATCAGGCAACGTATTCCCTCGAGCCCGGCGATATCGTCGCAACCGGGCAGCCCCACAACGCAAGTCCGGCATCGCCCACGCGATTCGCTCGTCAGAACTTCGGCCAGAACGTCAAACTGGGCCTGGCGCAACTCGGCGGCGGACCGCTGTCACTGGGTCTCGCCACCGAGTTCAGCAACAGCTGGATGGTCTCGGGTTTCACGCAGGCCCAGCGGGAGCGCGCGGACCTGAACTGGTCGCCTGGACCGGCGACGGTGAGCGTGCAATGGGCCGGCACAGCACCTGCATCTGACGCAACTGTTGCGCTTGCCTGCGATTTGCAGAGCACGGTTCGTCTGCGAACACACGAGGGCACAAATCATTCAGAAGGGGTTACCCTGACGAGCCGTGACTGCGTTGTAGCGGCCGGCGACACGCCCTATGCCGGCATCGAGGCGCAAAGCTGGGGCGTGGGCTACGTATGGACTCGTCCGACGCGCCAAAGCGAAGCCCTGGTGTCGGTGATCGATCCGGTATGGACACAGGGCATCGAATACCAGGACCTCGAGCCGGGGTACGAGCTTGGCCTGAGTCATCGTCGTGATTTTGGTTCGTTGAGCGCCAGGACACTCGTCTCCTTGCGCCAGGCCCCGGCTTGGGACAGTGCCGCGATTGACGCAGTCGGCCATTACGTCAGTGCGACCAATCTCAATTGGGCGACCAACGCATCGCTGACCTGGAACCTGCCGAAGGCGTCCCTGTCCGCGAACTGGGAGACAGGCGTCGACCGGATGTGGTTTACGCCGGATATCGGACAGCGGCTTGATCGCTTCGGCCTCGCGTTGAACCTGTCGCGCTGGATAGAAAACCTCATGCCCTTTTCGTCACCGAATTTCGCGATGAACTGGAAGTGGTCCCAGATGCAGTTGCCCGTCGACCAGCATACCGGCAACAATGCGCTCAGCCTCGATGTAGCGCTCATGTTCTGATCGGGTCGCAGTCGCGGCGCCTTGCGCAGCGCCGCAGGCACGCATTCTTATTTGACCACGTCACCTCAGCTCGAGAAAAAGTCCGCCTGCCGGTTGTCCCCGATGACGCGGTCGAAATTCAGTCCAAGCGTGTCGAGAACCGGCTCCGCGACCGGCTTTACCTGCTTTGCGACGTAGTGCTCGCGGTCGGGCGGATGCTGCTGGTTGTCGAGCGGCTCGGGACCCGCGGTCGTGATGACGTAACTGATCAGCCGGCCCTGCGGCTGCATCGACTTGCGGGCCGCAGCCACGTGTGGCGGCGTGCTGGCCGTGTAGTCACCGGTTGCCTTGCGCAAATTCTTGCGGTAGACCAGCGCAGCGTCGAGTTCGCCGTTTCTCACCTGCTGCACGATCTCGGCGAGATACGCGTCGACCGGGCGGTCCGTGAACAGGCGCCGATAGAGTTCGCGCTGCACCTGTTTCGCGAGCGCCGTCCAGTCGCCGCGGACCACTTCCATGCCGACGAATTCGACCTCGTCAGGGTCCCGGCCGTGCACCAGGCCCGCATAACGTTTGCTCGCACCGCGCGCGCTGTGCCGCGCGCGCGGCAGGAACAGTTTCAGATAAAGTTTCTCGAACTGGAGCTCGAGCCGGCTCTGCACGCGCCACCGCCCAGTGATATGACGCGCCAGGTCACCGTTCAACGCAGCGGCGAGCTGCCGCGCCTGCGCGCGCGCAGCCTCTGAGTCGTCGTTCCCGGAGTGAACGAACAGGCTATCGGTGTCGCCGTACAGCACCTCGAAGCCCGCTGCTTCGAACCAGCGTTTCGACCAGAGCAAGATCTCCCGGCCCATGCCGGTGATGGAGTTCGCGAGTGCCGGGTTGAAGAATCGGCAAGCCGGGGTGCCGAGCACTCCGTAGAACGAGTTCATCAGAATCTTGATCGCTTGCGACGCGACCGTGTCGTCGCTTGCTTTCGCCGCCTCGCGGCGCGGGAAAAGCTGATCGAGCATACCCGGCAATATCGCGGGTTCGCGGCGGAACGCGCCTCCGGGAGTCCGTATCAGATCGTCGCCGGGACCGGCGTCCGCCACGTATGCCAGCGGATCGATGTTGAAGGTGCGGATGACGCTTGGATACAGGCTCTTGAAATCGAATATCCAGACATCCGAGTGCAGACCGGTGACGGGCGCGAGCACGTGACCGCCCTGCTGCGCGGCGTATACTCGCGAATCGCCTGCACGCACGGTCGGCGCGACGATGCGCAGTCGCTCGAGCTCGGAGAGATAAAGAAAGTCGAACGAGGCGATGCTCGCAGACACGCGATCCGGCGTCATGCCCGTGAGTTCGCTGCGCGCGAACGCGAGCGGCACGAGATTGAGCTTCTCGACGATCTGGTACGCCAGCCGTGCATCGGTGCGTGCGTACAGCGCAAACGCGGCCAGGTCGTGTTCGTAGTTGTGAAGAATTTCTCCGATACGGTCGCGTACATCACCCGCGACCGCCTTGCCTTCTCCGAGTACTTTACGCGCCACCGCATCGAGCGAGTAGTCGTCCATACGCACGAAGGCGCCGCGCAGGAGATCGATGCCGTCGAGCACCAGCCGCCCCGGAATGGAGGCCTGGCCGCTGCCGAAATACCCTTCGGCCTTGCGCAGGCGCAGCGCGCCCGCCTCGCGGCCGAGGTTGAACGGGTGACGCAGCCGCATCGCGATCCGCTGCAGCACGGTGAGGTCGAAGTCGATCACGTTCCAGCCGGTCAGCACGTCCGGGTCCAGGCGCCGGACATGCTCGCAGAACGCATCGAGCGCCGCGGTTTCGTCGGCGCAGCGAACGGCGTGCTCCGGGATGGGACTATCGTAAAGGCTATGGTCTCGTTGGCGGCTGTCGACGATCAGCACTTCGTCGATGCCGGGCGCATAAAGTGAAATCGCGAGCAGCCGTTCGCCCCTGGGATCGGTTTCGATGTCGAATGACAGGACGCGCGGCTCCACGTTCACCGACGCGGGCCGAATGGCCGGATTGTCGAATACCCACGTGACGCCGGTTCCGGGCACCGCTTCGCCCTCGATTTCGCATCCGCCCTTGATGCCGCGCTCGATCAGGTAACGCGAGGCGAAGCGCACGTCGGCTTCGAAGGTGTCGATGCCCACCGCATGCAAGCGGTCGCGCAGCGGCGGCACGTCCGACGGGACCGCTACCTCGATCCGTGCAACTGGCGCGCCGTCGAACGTGCGCCGGTCGGCCGGTTCAGGGTGCGGCGCACCGAGCATGCGTGCGCGCTCCGCGTCAGTCGCGCGGATATAGAAGTGTGGGCGCCGGCGATCGTCGCGGACCAGGAACGTGCCGCCATCCTCCAGCCGGCCGTAAAGTTGCACTATCGGATAGCGCCCGCCCCCGGCGCCGCCAACGATGCGCCAGGTTGCTTGAAGAATGAATCCGCGGGCTGTGGTCACAGGGATAGTTTGCACCCGGGCAGACCAAATCGCAGCCTGAATCCCGATTCCGACCCCTTCCTTCACTGCGGACAAGGCCCGGTCCCGCGCATTCGCGAGCATCCTCTCGTTCGCTCATTCCCTGTTCTCTTCGTCGTCGCACTTGCAGCCCCGCACGGACCTGAGACTGTGCCTGTAGATATAAGCACCGAGACGGCGTCCCTGCTCGGCCCCTTCGTCCTGATCGAAACGGAAGTGGATCCCACCGTAGACACGTGCATCGTCGATGTCGAATGTGATGTCCTTGAGCTTCCTGTACCTGAGAGTCACGTCCGGTAGTGCCGGACTCGACACAGTGATGGAATGACCTCCGCTGCCGAAGATGCGCTCGAGCACCTCGCGGGCGGCATAGCTGGTGGTCGCGTGCCCCGACGGGTAGCTTGGAAAACATGGCGCGGTGATAAACGGCACATACGAGGAATCCGGCTCGGTTCTCTCGTTTCCATCGTTTCCGGCCGCCAGAATTGCGGTCTCGGGGCGCCAGAAATTGTAGTGATACTTCGTTTCCATCACGGCGACTCCGCCATCGCTCAGCGCCATGTTGAGCAGCGCGAAGGTACGCGCATTCCGGGAGAGCGAGTGGCGTCGTGTAGTCGCAATCTGCCTGGCAACCGGATTCCAGAGAGCCGCGTCGCTCGAGACGGCGTAGAGCCTCGCCACGTTGGTCCGATCCTGCGGACGCTCGGCACTGTGGCGGCCGCCAACCTCTGTCACTTCCCTGTACGCGCTGGTGTACTTACCGCCGGTCAACGCGGGTGGAGGGTGCGAGCGGAATTGATCGGCACTACGGATCGCGAAAGGCACCATGTTACGCCAGTGAAGGAAGACCCCTCCGGTGGCGGGGCAGTCCGGCGTCAGTTGCCAGTCACCAGGGTTCGACGAGGACGGCAAGTACGACTCGGGCAGCTCCGAGCCGTCGTTCGCGCGCGCGGCGATCATGTAGGCAGCCGCCATTTCTCCGATCGCGATTCCGCCGTCCTTGGCGGACCCTTCCGGAATCCCGGCGAGCGAGCTCGCCCGCGCAGCATCCAGGAATGCCGCGCGATCGGGAAAGTAATTTTGGAGCACATCATGGGCGGCGCTTACGGCCGCGGCGTCGGCGGAGGCTCCGGGCAACGGGGTCACCGTACCGAGATACGGCTCGTACTCGCCCGTCACGGCGTTGACCGCTTCGAATACGGCAAGCTGGGTGATCGCCGCAAAGCGATTCTGCAAGGGTGGGGGTTGGTCCTCTACAAGGGCCACCATGATCTCGTTCCACTCCAGGACAACGCCGGACCGAGCAATCGCCGGGCTGAATATCAGGGCGGCAAAAAGGGCAGCACACAGGACGGCGGCCGTTCTTCCAGTCTTCATGGCATTCCTTCAGTCGTGAGGCAGATACAATCTAGCCTCCGCAGCGCGCCGGGTCTTTGCCTGGAATCCGCAAGTCTTTGCAGTGAGCTGTCTAACCAGGAGAACTTTGTTGCGCCTGAGTACGACAGCGCCGACACAAACAATTGTTTCCATCAAATAAGCATGTGAGGCCGAATCAGGCGCTTCTTCGCAGCGTGCAAATACTACGCGCGCTTCTATTCAAGTTCGAGCACGAGGGCGGTGCCGGCGGGTACTCTGAACGATTCATCGAGCCTGTATTGCCTGCCCGTCATGACGTCCGTGCCCGACGCTTCTCCGCTAATGACTTCGTTAAACCTCGCTACATCGACCGGCTGCTCCTCACGCGACTTGTTGATCACCACCATCACCTTTTGCCGATCGTCGTGACGAAAATATATATAGGAACTTCCCTCCGGAGCATATTGCGTCAGTTTACCCCGGTGAACCGCCGACGCGGTCTTGCGCCAGCTCAACAGCGTTCGCGTAAGCGCTTGCGCTTCCCGTTGCCGGTCCGCCAGTCCCTTTCCGGTGAAGCCGTTCGCGTTGTCGCCGGGCCAGCCGCCCGGAAAATCGCTGCGGATCACGCCGTGCGCGTCGGTGCCGGGATTCGCCATCAGTATCTCGTCGCCGTAATAAAGTTGCGGGATGCCGCGCGTGGTCAGGAAAAAGGCGAGCGACATCTTGTACAAATCGAAGCGCTCGTCGAGCTGCGTGTAGATGCGGCTCATGTCATGGTTGTCCGGAAAAATCACGAGGTTGTAAGGATCCGCATACAGGAAATCGTTTGCGAGCATGCGATAGATTCTGTCGAGGCCGGTGCCCCAGCCCTCGGGTTCCAGCAGTCCCTTTATCGCGGCATCGTGCAGCGGAAAATCCATCAGGCTCGGCAGATAAGACTGGTAACCGTCGCGGCGCAAAGAGTCCCGCTGCCAGTACGCGACGACGGCCGGGTTCGTGACCCACTCTTCGCCCACGATGTTGAGGCCCGGATATTCCCCGGTCAGGCGCCGTCCCCATTCCGCGAGGAAGGCCTTGTCGGAATACGGCCAGGTGTCGACGCGAATACCCGAGAGCCCGGCGAATTCCACCCACCAGATACTGTTCTGGATCAGATAGGTTGCGAGCCGCGCGTTCTGCTGATTGAGATCGGGCATCGAGGGAACGAACCAGCCGTCGCTGAAGCGCTCCCTGTCGCCGTCGGCCGCGTGAGGGTCGAGCAGGCTTTCGCGGATGTGGGTCGTACCGACGAAACGGGCCTCGTTGTTGATCCAGTCCTCGCTCGGCAGGTCGCGCATCCACCAGTGTTCCGAACCGGAATGATTGAGAATGACGTCCATGATCAGGCCGATGCCTTTCTTGTCGGCTTTCGTTGCCAGCTCGCGGTACAGTTCATTGCTGCCGAAGCGCGCGTCCACCTGGTAGAAATCCGTGGTCGCATAGCCGTGGTAGGACGACTCCGGCTGGTCGTTCTCCAGCACCGGGTTCAGCCAGATTTGCGTGTAACCCATGTCCGCAATGTAGTCGAGGCGATCGATGATTCCCGCAATGTCTCCGCCGTGCCGGCCGTGCGGGTCGTCGCGGTTCAGGCCGTCGTCGAGGCTGTCGACTTCGTCGTTCGAGCTGTCGCCGTTCGCGAAGCGGTCCGGCGTAACGAGATAGATGACGTCGGAAGGGTCGAAGCCTTCCCTCACCGCCGAGCCGGGTTCGCGAGCGCGAAGCTCGTACTGGAAATGCAGCTGCGACTCGCCGTCCCGCTCGAGGTCGATGCGGAAATCTCCCGCGCTCACGTCTTCGGAAAGCTTCAGATCGACGAACAGATAGTTCGGATTGTCCGTTCTGTAGACGTCCACAATGGATACGCCGGGATATTCAAGTGCCGGCTCGAGTTCGGCGATGCCGTCACCGTGCACCATCAGTTCAAGCTTCCGGCTTTGCATGCCGGCCCACCAGAATGCGGGCTCGAGATGTTCGATCCGGTAAGCAGCGCCGGCGTCAAATGCAAAAAACAGTAAAAGGGCAACGGGGCACGCGCGTTTCAATGCAGGGCTCCTGCTTTGACCTGGATACGAAAGCTTACTGGCCAAAACAGGATGTCGCCATCGGCGGCCGGTCTCAGACTCATGAATACGTATGCAATGGCAATTCCTCAGGCCGGTCGCCGGTACCGTTGTTGTTAAACTAGGCTGCGGCGATTCAGGGAGAATTTATGCATCGACACACAACGCTTCTGTTTCTGTTCTTCGCGGCGTTCGCGCTGCCTGGATCGCTGTGGTCTGCCGAGCTGCGTTCTCCCGATGGCGAGATCGTTTTTTCCATCGACGTCGACGGCAAAGGCTCGCCGCGTTATTCGGTGAGCTACCGGGATGAAATGGTGATTGAGGATTCGCGCCTCGGCATGCGCTTTCAGGCGCAGCATGGATTCGATGCCGGTTTTCACGTCGCCACAACGCGCGAAGACAGCAGCGATGGCACCTGGGAACAACCCTGGGGCGAACGCAAGACCGTTGTCGACCGGCATAACGAGCTGCTGGTGGAGTTCGAATCCATCGAGCGCCCGGTGCGGCGCTTCAGCATCCGGATTCGCGCGTTCGACGACGGCGTCGGATTCCGTTATGAGGTCCCGCAGCAATCGAATTACTCGAAGGTCAACATCGTCGATGAACTGACCGAGTTTCATTTGCCGGGCGACGCGACAGCATGGTGGATCCCGGGCCGACGCTACAATCGGTACGAGTATCTTTACAACACCACGGACCTCGAAGAAATCGGGATGGCGCATACGCCAATGACCGTGCGCCTTCCCTCCGGCACGCATCTCTCCATCCATGAAGCGGCGCTGGTCGATTACGCCGCGTTTGTCCTGGATCAACGACGCCCGAACGTGTTCCAGGCCAATCTGACGCCCTGGTCGGACGGGATTCGTGTCAGGACCGAAACGCCTTTCAAGTCGCCGTGGCGGACCGTCCAGATTTCGCCGGACGCCGTGGGCCTTCTCAATTCCAGCCTCATCCTGAACCTGAACGAGCCGAACGCGCTCGGCGACGTGTCCTGGGTCGAGCCCGGGAAATACGTCGGCATCTGGTGGGGGATGCATATCGGAACCCGGACCTGGGGCTCGGGGCCGAAGCACGGCGCAACCACCGAAGAAACCAGGCGGTATATGGATTTTGCCGCGAAATACGGCTTCGACGGCGTGCTGGTCGAGGGCTGGAACATCGGCTGGGACGGCGACTGGTTTTCTAACGGCGACGTATTCAGTTTTACGGAGGCTTATCCGGACTTCGACATCGAGGAGATCACGGACTACGCCGCCGAAAAAGGCGTGCGCCTGATCGGCCACCACGAAACGTCCGGCGGCGTTACGAATTACGAAAGACAGATGAGCGACGCGTACGATCTTTACGAGTCCCTCGGTGTACGCAAGGTCAAAACCGGGTACGTAGCCGATGCCGGCGGTATCAAGCGCGTCGATCGGAACGGCATCGCTCACTACGAATGGCATGACGGACAATTCACGGTCAATCATCACCTCCGCGCAGTGAAGGAAGCGGCGAAACACAGAATCAGCCTCAATCCGCACGAGCCGATCAAGGACACGGGTCTGCGGCGCACGTATCCGAACTGGCTTTCGCGCGAAGGCGCGCGCGGCCAGGAGTACAACGCCTGGGGCGAACCGCCGAATCCGCCCGAGCACGCGGCGATTCTGCCGTACACCCGCATGCTGTCAGGACCCATGGATTTCACACCGGGCATTTTCGATCTGACTTTCAAGGGCGCGGACTCGCCGTTCCGGGTCCAGACGACGCTCGCGAAACAGCTCGCCTTATACGTGGTGATTTACAGCCCGATACAGATGGCTGCCGACCTGCCCGAAAACTACGAAGAGCGTCCGGACGCCTTTCAGTTCATTGTCGACGTGCCGACCGACTGGGAGGAAAGCATCGCAGTCGCCGGCGAAGTTGGCGATTTCGTGGCAATAGCGCGCAAGGAACGCGACGGCGTCGACTGGTATCTTGGCGCCCTGACCGACGAGGAGCAGCGGGAATTGTCGATCCCGCTGTCATTCCTGGATTCGGGCGCGACTTACACGGCAGAGATCTATCGCGACGGCGATGACGCGCATTGGCGGAGCGACCCGTACGACCTGATCATCGAGCGACGCGAATTTTCGAGCGGCGACGTGCTCTCCCTGAATCTTGCGGCAGGCGGCGGCGCGGCCATTCGCTTCAGGATGAAATAGCGCTGTAGGAGCCCGCCATTGCGGGCGACCACGTTAGTCGGAACTGCGTCGCGTCCGTTTGGTGCGCCTTCCAGGACTGCGGGGGTCGTGACGATAACCGAAGGCAGCGAGTGGTGGTGGGCCTGGTAGGACTCGACTGCGACCCCGCCGATCGTCGCGGTCGCCCGCGCGGCGGGCTCCTACAGCTGAAAAAGGGGGGAGAACTTGTGGCGGAGATTGCCGCAGAACTGACGTTCAGGAAAAAACCGCGTTTGGATTTCTGGCAGATCTGGAACATGTCGTTCGGTTTCCTCGGCATCCAGTTCGGATTCGCGCTGCAAAACGCCAACATCAGCCGGATCTTCCAGACGCTCGGTGCGTCCATCGAAGAGCTGCCGATCCTGTGGATCGCGGCGCCGGTCACCGGCCTGCTCGTGCAACCCGTCATCGGTCACATGAGCGACCGCACCTGGGGCCGGCTGGGACGGCGCCGGCCCTATTTCCTGGTCGGCGCGATCCTGGCGTCCCTTGCGCTTTTCGTGATGCCGAATTCGCCCGCGTTATGGATCGCCGCAGGAATGCTCTGGATCATGGACGCGAGCATCAATGTCTCCATGGAGCCGTTCCGCGCACTCGTTGGCGACATGCTGCCGGATGAGCAGCGCACCGTCGGCTTCGCCATGCAGAGCTTCTTTATAGGCATCGGCGCAGTGGTCGCTTCCGCCCTGCCGTGGATGATGACGAACTGGTTCGATGTCAGTAATACCGCAGCGCCCGGCGAGATTCCGGATTCGGTGAAACTCGCGTTCTATCTTGGCGGCGCCGTATTCATTTCGGCGGTGCTGTGGACCGTGCTGAAGACGCGTGAATACTCTCCCGCGGAACTGGATGGTTTCGAAACGGCAAGGGCGTCCTCCGTCGCGTCCTCTGTCATGCTCACGGGCACGGAGCCCGGACCGGCCGTGAAGTATCGCAACGGCGGGATTCTCTGGGCCGTAGCCGGCGGCGCATTCCTGGTGTGGATCGTCCAGGGCAGCCTCGACAAGCAACTGTACATACTTGCGATCGGCGCGATCGCTTTCGGCGTCATCCAGTTCCTGAGCGGTGCGTTGCAATCGCGGGGAAAGACCGACAACGGGCTCTACAGCATCGTGAACGATCTTTTTCACATGCCGCGCGTCATGCGCCAGCTCGCTGTGGTGCAGTTCTTCTCGTGGTTCGGCCTGTTCGCCATGTGGATCTACGGTACCGCGGCAGTGACCAGCCATCACTACGGAACGTCGGACGTCACCTCGCAACTTTACAACGACGGCGCCGACTGGGTCGGTGTATTGTTTTCGGCTTACAACGGGTTCGCCGCTCTCGCTGCGATCGCGATTCCGTTCATGGCAGGCAAACTGGGTTGTCGCCGGTGCCACGTACTGAACCTCGCACTTGGCGGCGCCGGTCTCGCGAGCTTTTATTTCATCGAGGAACCGTCGATGCTGCTGCTACCGATGATCGGCGTCGGCATCGCCTGGGCGTCCATACTGTCCCTGCCCTATGTCCTGCTTTCCAGCACCTTGCCTGCAAGAAAAATGGGTGTCTACATGGGCATATTCAACTTCTTCATCGTTATCCCGCAACTCGTTGCTGCGAGCATCCTGGGTTTGCTGCTGCGCGAGTTCTTTGCCGGCCGGAGCATTTTTGGCCTGGTGATCGGCGGTGTTTTCATGATGGTTGCGGGGGCGGCGACACTTCTGGTCGACAGGACCGCCGAACCGTTGTTGGAGCCCGTGACAACGGGCGAATAACCGACGCGGGAATCGCCCGCTCTCGCGGGCTCCAACAGTCCATCCCGCGGCGGATCGACCTGAACGATCAGACGGCGCCTGCCGCGCCGCAGGATTGCCTTACGACGAGTTTGGGCGGCAGCAGTGACGACTCCACCGGCTCGCCTTCGATCAGCTTAATCAGGTTCGCAACCAGCAGTTCGCCGGCTCGCACGGTGTCCTGGTGAACGGTCGTTAGTCCCGGATTGACGTACGACGCGGCCGGTATGTCGTCAAAGCCGACGACACTGACATCGCGCGGTACGTTCAAGCCCGCTTCCTGCAACGATCGCATGGCGCCGATCGCGATCAGGTCGCTGGCCGCAAATACGCCATCGAACTCCTTGGCGGTCGCTATCAATGCGGTCGCCGCGGCGTATCCGGAGTTTTCCTGGTTGTCTGCATCGATCCGCAGCGCCGGGTCGACGGAAATACCGGCGCTCGCCAGTGCCTGACGGTAGCCTCGATGCCGATGCTCGAACTCCGGGCAGTGCTCGGACGCACCGCCCAGGAATGCAATCTGCCGGCGGCCATGCTCGATCAGGTGTCGCGTCCCGTGCGACGCCCCGCCGATATTGTCGCAACCGAGGTAATGGCCCGGCTGCGCGTCGATAACGGGTCCCCAGATGATGAAATGTGCGCTGGCATCGGCCAGCGCCTGAAGTTTCTCGCCGTAGCTTACGTAGTCTCCGTAGCCGAGCAGGATGATGCCGTCGGCGCGGTGGCTCGCTTCGTAGCGCGCATGCCAGTGATTGCTCAGTTGCTGAAACGACACGAGCACGTCGTAGTCGATGCTCGCCGCCGCGCGCGTGATACTGCCAAGCATCGACAGGAAAAACGGATTGATCTGGGAATCGTCCGAAGTAGGGTCCTCGAAGAGCAGCAGCGCGATCGTCCGGCTTTGCCGCGTGCGCAAACCCGCCGCATGTTGGTCAACCCGATAGTTGAGTTGCGCCGCAATGTCCGCGATCCGCTGCCGGGTTTCCGGACGCACCAGCGGGCTGTTCCGGAGCGCCCGGGAAACGGTGGCTTGCGACACGCCTGCTTCGAAGGCGATATCCCGCGATGTTGGTTTAGGTGTTTTCATGCCGGGTCTTTACCGCTTGCGCGGTGGGCACAAGAGTAAACCCATCGTGGGATGAATTGAATCCCCGCTTTTCACGCTTTCACGATTGACTTCCATGTAGGAGCCCGACCGCCATGGATGGCGGGAGTGCAGATTCACGCAGGAGCAGTTATCTGCCGCCATTGCGGGCGACCACCGGGACCTTCGCTGCTTGCGCTGGTCGCCGCAATGGCGGGCTCCTACAGGGCCGGTGCATCGCTCAGCTCGACGTCTTCGGACAGGCGAAAACTCGTCTCGAGTACCGCCTCTGAGTTACCGCCGACGAAAACGCGGAACTCTCCGGCTTCAGCGCCATAGCTCATGTCCTGACGATGAAACGCGAGATCCGCCGGTTCGAGCTCGAATTCCACATTTCTGCTTTCTCCGTCTTCGAGCCAGATTTTCTCGAACCTCTTCAGTTCCTTGACCGGCCGCGTTACCGAACCGACCAGGTCCCTCGTATAGAGCTGCACGACTTCCTCGCCGTCGACCTCGCCGTCGTTGGTCACGCGGACGCTGACGGTGATCGTATCGTCCGCCCCCATTTCGGTTCGATCGAGCGTCAGATCCGCATACGAGAATTCCGTGTAGCTCAGACCGTAGCCGAAGGGATAAAGCGGCGTATTCGGCGTTTCGAGGTAGCGCGAACGATATTTTTGCTCCGTATCCTCGACGCCGTAAGGACGCCCGGTATTTTTCATGTTGTAGTAAATCGGCACTTGCCCGACGTTGCGCGGAAACGTTACCGGGAGCTTCCCGGACGGGTTGTAGTCGCCGAACAGCACGTCGGCGATGGCGTCGCCGCCTTGCGTTCCCGCAAACCAGGTCTCCAGGATTGCATGCACGTTTTCGTCTGCCCAGCCTATTGCCAACGGCCGGCCGTTCATCAGCACCAGCACGATGGGCTTGCCGAGCTTACGCAGCTCCACTAATAACTCTTGCTGGTTGCCCGGCAGTTCCAGCGAGGTGCGGCTTGCGGCTTCGCCCGTCATGTCCCAGCTTTCGCCCATGGCGGCTACGATGACGTCGGCCCGTCCGGCCGCGGCGATGGCTGCGTCGAAGCCCGTGCGATCGGTATCGCTGAAGGTTTCCTCGAACCGGTAGCTCGCGCCTTTCTCGTAATGGATCTCCACGGCGTCGCCTACCCGGGCCCGGATTCCTTCCAGCAACGTCACCGGCTTTTCCTTCCGGTCGCCGGCGGCCGACCAGGAACCGATCATGTCCGCCTTGCTGTCCGCGAGCGGACCTATGACGGCCAGGGAGATACCTTCGGTTTTCAGCGGTAACAGTTCCCTTTCGTTCTTCAGGAGCACAATCGACCTGCGCGCCATGTCGCGGGCGGCTTCGAGATGCTCCGGTTTGTATATCGCAGCCTGTTCCCTTTCTTCATCCGAATAACGGTACGGGTCGGCAAACAATCCGAGACGGTATTTCATTTCGAGTATGCGTCTGACGGCGTTGTCGATCGTTTCGATGCGGACGCGGCCATTCTCCACCAGCGCAGGCAACCAGGTCATGAAACTGACGCCTTGCATGTCCATGTCGACGCCTGCGTTGATGGCCAGTTCAGCGGCATGCTTTTCATCCCGCGCGAAACCGTGCGGCACCAGTTCGTTGACCGCGGTGTAGTCCGACACCACGAAGCCTGTGAAACGCCAGCGTGTCCTCAGAATGTCGTTCAGCAGATAGTTGCTGGCCGTGACCGGCACACCGTTCAGCTCGTTGAATGCAGTCATGTAAGTGGCTACGCCGGCTTCGGAGGCGGCACGGAACGGCGGCAGATAGGTGTCCCACAGCTCGCGCAGCGACATGTCGGTGGTGTGGTAATCGCGGCCGGCCTGCGCCTGGCCGTATGCGGCGTAATGTTTGGCGGTCGCGAGCACCGTGTCGACGGCGGCGAGGTCGTCGCCCTGGAAGCCCCTCACCCTGGCAGCCGCGATCCGGCTGCCGAGATACACGTCTTCCCCGGCGCCCTCGGAGATACGCCCCCAGCGCGGATCGCGCGCGATGTCGACCATCGGAGCAAAGGTCCAGTGCACGCCCGCCGCGGACGTCTCCACGGCGGCAACGCGAGCCGCGTTCTCGACGGCGGCAAGATCCCATGATGCGGCTTCTCCAAGCGAGATCGGGAATATCGTCTTGTATCCGTGAATGACGTCGTAGCCGAACAGAAGCGGAATACCGAGGCGCGTTTCTTCCACCGCGAGTTTCTGCAGCGAGCGAGTGTAGGCCGCGGTATGCGCGTTGAAGATCGAGCCCACGTTACCGGCTTTTATGTCCTCCCGATAACCCTCGCGCAACGTCGGGCCGGTGATGTCCCAGCCGCTGGTCAGCAGGTTCAGCTGGCCGATCTTTTCCTTCAGGGTCATGCGCGACATGACGTCCGCGATGAACCGGTCCATTTCGGTTTGTGCAGCAGTTGCGACCGAGGGCTCTGCCGGTTCCTGTGCCGCGGCCGGTACGCCGGCCGCAATTACGACAATTACCGTGGCGAAAAGGCCTGCGATGCTGGTTTCAGAGAGTCGTTGCATTGGCTGGAGAGGAGTCCGCGGTGTTCAAGGGATTGTCGCCCGCAGGGCGGGCTCCTACAGTGCACGATCAGGCGCCTGTAGGAGCCCGCCCAGCGGGCGACCGCTTTAAGCAACTCTACCAGTTAAAGCCGAACGACAGCTTGGCGGTGCGGGTCGCAAACACGCTGTCCTGATGATTGCCGAAATTCGGATTCGGTCCGTTTATGTCACCGGGAAACAGCTCGAAATTTCTCCAGTTGCGGGTATTGAACACGTTGAGAACGTCGAGCCGAACCCTGAATCCCGCATCCTCCGGCAGGAAGCCAAAGTTGAATTCCTTCGACAGTGAAATGTCCAGCTGCCGCATTTCTGCGTCGTCCGGTTCTATGCGCAGGAACACGCATTGAGTCGGCCCGGCCAGACAATCCGTATATTGAAACGCCACTCCCGAGTCCAGCGTCAGTTTGCCCGCGAACAGTATCTCCCAGGGCAGATCGTAGGTCCCGTTCACGACCAGGCGATGATCTGCGATGCCGACCGAATCCCTCGTTCCGTAGCCTTCGATGGACGGATAGTCAAAGCTGAATGTCTCGCTGAAAATTCGATTCTCCTGCCCGTCCGTGAACGTGTAGGCAAACGAAATGCCCCAGTTTTCCTCGTGAAACCGATCCACTTTCAGGAATATGGAATCCGCTTCGGTGCGCAGGGCGTTCCTCGAGATCAGCAGGTTGCCGAATCCCGGCGGTGGAAAACCGAACGGAGCGCCGAATATTGCGCCGGGTTCGAAGAACGCACCGCCGTCGCGGCGGTTGCCCAGGAACCAGGTGAAGCCGCCCTTGCTCTCGACGTGGGACCAGGTGATGTCGGTATCCCAGAGACCCCAGGTACTGCGCAAGCCGATGCTGTACTGATCCGAGTACGGCGTTTCCAGTTCGTTGTTCAGCAGGAAAATCTGCGTGGGAGGCCCCTGTGCACCCGCACTCGCCACCAGGTCGTCCAGTCCTGCCTGTGTCAGGTAGGCGGGATCCCACGGCACGCAGGTCGGACCCGCGCAGGGATTGGCGGGATCGCCCTGGAAAAAGAACGTCGCCGTGCCGAAGGTTCCGTTGGTCACCTCGAGCTGCAGGAAATCGAACTGGTTGCGGTCGTACGAACGGCCGTACCCGCCGTACAGCGTGTGCAGCCCGTCGGCGCCGAGCGTATATGAGAAACCAAGGCGCGGCGCGATGTTGTCGTCGTCGAAATCGCGGTTTTTGCCGGTGCTGATCCAGTCTGCAATGTCGTAATCAGTGTTGGCGATGTTCGGCCAGCTCTGCAACGCAGCGACCTCGTCGGCCGGGGTGACACGGTCGACATAGACCGGTGTTTCCTCGTAGTCCCAGCGCACACCGATATTCAACGTCAGCCGGTCCGTGACGTACCAGTCGTCCTGGATAAAGAGTCCCCACTGGGTATTGTCCGATTCCACCGCGCCGCTGTCGGGAGTCAGCGGTATCCCGAATTCGACCCGGTGCGGTTGCACCAGCTCGAACGTCCCCGGACCGTTGAACTCGACGTTATAGAAGTACTGCGGATTGGCGGGTAACTGCTGCAAGGAACTCAGAGTCAGTTTCTTGTAGCTGATACCCGCTTTGACCGTGTGCCCGCCGAGCCAGTCCAGGTCCAGCAGCGTGAAGTCGTTTTGTATGCCCCAGCCATCCTGGCCTTTTCTCTGGAAGTTCTCTCCGGCGCCGACGTTCAGGATCCCCTGGCGGGCAGCGTTCTGCAGTCTCTCGCCCAACCCCGGCGTCAACGGGTTGGGGCTCCACAGCGAATCCTCCCAGGTGAAGCGGAGTTCGTTCTGCCAGGCACTGGCGAGCCAGGTATGTTTGAGCTGAACGCGGGTATCTTCCTGGTCGACGCTGGTGCCGAAGGACTGGGTGTTGATGCCGTTGCCGAACCCCTGCGTGGCGCTCTCATCGCGATACTTGACCGACGCCGACAACTCGTGCGATTCGTTGACGTACCAGTCGAACTTGCCGAAGAAAAGATCTTCCTGGAATTCCGAGACCACTCTGCCGACCAGGCCGGCATACTCATCCGGCAGGGTCGCCGCGGTAAAGCCCCCTTCCGGGAAAACATCGACCGGGTCCTCGTTGTCCTTGGCTTCGAAGGCAACGAGGTAATGGAGCCTGTCCTGGATGATCGGTCCCGACACATTCAGGCCGTACTGCGACTGCTCGGAATCGACTTTTTCGCCGGTCGCCTTTTCGGTTGGCGTAGAGGCCCGGAGATCTTCGTTGGTATGGTCCCAGAACACGCTGCCGTGAAACTCGTTCGTACCGGAGGCGGTAACGGCGGTGATCGCGGTACTGCCGACGTGTGCGTACTCCGCCTTGTAATTCTGGGTGATGACCTTGTATTCGGCAATGGCCGATTGCGGAAACGGATTGCCGCGGCTGTTGTCCTGGCCGGTGACACCGCCCTTCAATACATAGTCCTTCTGGCTGGCGCCATCGATGAATACGTTCACAGCACGCTGATGCTGGGCGCCGCCGCGAATGTTGGCGCTGCCGTCGGAGTTCTGCACAAACTGCACGCCCGGCGCGAGATCGGCAAACGCGAGGAAATTGCGATTGACCTGCGGCAGCCGGTCTATCAGATCGGGAGTGATCGAGGTCCCGACCTCTCCGCCTGCAAAGCTCTCGGTCTGCACGCCCGTCACGACGATTTCTTCGATGGGGGAAGCACCCGGTTCCGCGACCTCCGGTTGTGCGGCAGCGGACCGGTCGACCTGAAAATTCAGTACGGCGCTCTGGCCGACCCTCAAAGTGATCAGCTCGCCTTCCGCGGCCGTCGCTACCTGGATGCTGTAGGTACCCGGCCTGAGGTTCACCATGACGTAGGAACCGTCGTTGCCCGTCGTTACCCTGCGCGTTTGTCCGCTGGCCGTGTTCTCTGCAACAACCTCGATGCCGCTCTGCGGTTCCTCGGCGGTCGTTATGACACCGCGCAGCGTCGCGCCCTCCACCTGCGCCATCGCCGGCGCCGTTGCCAGTGCGGCCACCGCGACGACGAGCGCCAGCAAGAGGACCTGCAGCAATTCACGAAAGCGGCGTCCGCGACTTCTGCCGAACGCTATTGCAAGCTGTCGTCCGTGTTGCTGTACGCGATTATGTAAAAGGGGCTCGTGTCGGATCAGCATGACCACACCTCCGTTCGGCGCGTCTATGCTCCCCCGGCGTCTCTCGGATGGAGACGGCTGCACGAGGTCATGCTACCACCGGTTTGTACGGATGCAACGGCGAAAGCAAATAGCCGAACGGCATTTTGCAAGCTCTGGCGCAGCCTACATCACTGACAAATATAGGATTTCCGTTCGCCTGACCAACACTACCGCTGTGCTGCGGTGAGCAAACGCCGGTGCGCGTTGCGCTAGGGGAACGACCGTCCCGAGCTCGGCAGAAGCCCCACCATAGCGCGCGCCCAACGAGCGCAAAAATGCGGCAGTTGTGCTTCGACCGCAGTCCCGGTACCTTGTCATTGCGCGAAGTTCGCGGAGCCCGCACCGCCGCTCGTTCCTTTCACAGCGACGGGCGCCTCTGACCCTGGTGTGCTCCGGTCTGTGCCCTGCCTGGGCGAACGCAATTACAACTAACGGATAACGCTATGGGAACTCACCCAAGAGGTGCTATTGGTTCGCCCGCAGGCTTTGAGGCGGACACGGAGCTCAATCCTGCTGTGCTGCTTGCGGCACTGCAGTCGATGCGCAATGGCGACTTTTCGGTGCGATTGCCCGGCGACTGGACCGGCCTGGCGGGCAAGATCGCGGATACCTTCAACGACGTGGTGATCGCCAACGATCACATGGCCGTGGAGCTGCAACGGGTCTGTGAAGCTGTCGGCCGCCGCGGCAGGACCCGCGAGCGCATGCGCTGCGAGCGCCGTGTCGGATCCTGGGGCGCGATTGAAACGTCGGTCAACGGCCTGGTCGACGACTTGCTGTGGCCGACGACGGCCGTGACCCGGAGTATTGCGGCAGTCGCGCACGGCGACCTGTCGGAGACCGTGCCGCTCGAGGTCGACGGGCACCGCGTCGAGGGCGAGTTCCTGCGTTCGGCCCAAATCGTCAACACGATGATCGAACAGATGCGCGTGTTCACCTTCGAAGTCACCCGGGTTGCGCGGGAAGTCGGCTCCGAGGGAACGCTCGGCGGACAAGCCGTCGTGAGGGACGTATCGGGCGTCTGGAAGGACCTCACCGACAACGTCAATTCCATGGCGAACCACCTTACCGCGCAGGTGCGGAACATCTCGGAAGTCACGATTGCCGTCGCCAACGGCGACTTGTCGCGGAAGATTACCGTGGACGTGCGCGGCGAGATGTTGCAGTTGAAAGACGCGATCAACACGATGGTCGACCAGCTGCGATCGTTCGCCTCCGAGGTCACGCGCGTTGCGCGCGAGGTGGGCACCGAAGGCAAACTGGGCGGCCAGGCGACGGTGCCCGGCGTTGCGGGCACCTGGAAAGACCTGACGGACAACGTCAATGTGATGGCGACCAACCTGACCGACCAGGTTCGCGGCATTGCCGAGGTTGCGACTGCAATTGCGCGTGGCGACCTGTCGCGGAAAATAACGGTCGACGTCAAAGGCGAACTGCTGGAGCTCAAGGACACGATCAATACGGTGCTCGACCAGCTCAACAGCTTTGCCGCCGAAGTCACCCGAGTCGCACGCGAGGTCGGCACCGAAGGCAAGCTTGGCGGCCAGGCGAAAGTTCCCGGTGTTGCAGGTACGTGGAAGGACCTGACAGACAACGTCAACTCGATGGCAGGCAACCTCACCGCGCAGGTCCGCAATATCGCGGAGGTCACTACGGCCGTCGCCCGGGGCGACCTGTCACGCAAGATTACGGTCAACGTACAGGGGGAGATCCTCGAGCTGAAAAACACCATCAACACGATGGTCGACCAGCTCAACAGCTTCGCCTCGGAAGTAACGCGCGTCGCACGCGAGGTCGGCACCCAAGGCGAACTCGGCGGTCAGGCGGCTGTCCCGGGTGTCGCCGGCACCTGGAAGGGCCTGACCGACAACGTCAACGTGATGGCGGCCAATCTCACCAACCAGGTGCGGGAGATCGCCGAAGTGGCAACTGCCATCGCACGCGGCGACCTGTCGCGAAAGATCACGGTTGACGTAAAGGGTGAAATCCTCGAACTGAAGAACACCATCAACACGCTGGTGGACCAGCTCAACGGCTTCGCCGCCGAAGTTACGCGAGTTGCGCGCGACGTCGGCACCGAGGGCAAGCTGGGCGGGCAGGCAACTGTGCCGGGTGTTGCCGGAACCTGGAAAGACCTGACGGACAACGTCAACGTCATGGCGGAGAACCTGACCAACCAGGTGCGCGGCATCGTCAAGGTCGTGACCGCCGTCGCACACGGCGACCTGAGACAAAAGCTCACCGTCGAATCCAAGGGCGAAGTCGCCGCTCTCGCCAAAACAATAAACAGCATGACGGAGACGCTCGCGATCTTTGCCGACCAGGTCACGACGGTCGCGCGCGAGGTCGGAGTCGAGGGCCGTCTCGGCGGCCAGGCGAACGTGCCCGGTGCGGCCGGCACATGGAAAGACCTGACCGCAAACGTCAACCTTCTTGCCGCCAACCTGACCACGCAGGTGCGCGCAATCGCCGATGTCGCGACCGCGGTGACGAAAGGCGATCTCACGCGATTCATCCAGGTCGACGCGAGCGGCGAAGTAGCGGACCTGAAAAACTACATCAACGCGATGATCGGCAATCTGCGCCAGACAACCGACCGCAACACGGAGCAGGACTGGCTCAAGACCAACCTTGCCAACTTCAGCCGCAGGATGCAGGGCCAGCGAGACCTGCATTCGGTGGCGGAAATGCTGCTCTCCGAGCTTGCTCCGCTCGTGCATGCGCAGCAGGGCATCATTTACGTAGCTACGGAGTCGACCCGGGGCCCGCGCCTGAAGCAGGTCGCCACGTACGCCGATTCATATCCCGACAGCGCCGGTCCCGGATCCCCGAGGGAATACGCATTCAATGAAGGCTTGATCGGCCAATGCGCCCGGGAGCGCAAAGTACTGGTCATTTCCGGCGTCCCCCCGAACTCCATCCGCATCTCGTCCGGAATCGTCGATGCCGAACCGCGCAACGTGGTCGTACTCCCGGTGCTGTTCGAAGAGCAGGTGCGAGCCGTGATCGAGCTCGCATCCATCGGCGATTTCACGACCTCGCACGTAGCCTTTCTCGAGCAACTCGCCGACATCATCGGCGTGGTCATCAATAACATCGAAGGGACGATGCGTACCGAGCGGCTGCTCGCGCAATCGCAACAGCTCGCAACCGAGCAGCAGTCGCAACAACACGAACTGCAGAAGACGAACGAAGAGCTGGCGCAGAAGGCGCAACTGCTGGCGGCGCAGAATGCGGAGGTCGAGCGCAAGAACCAGGAAATCGAGCAGGCAAGGCGGGCTCTCGAGGAAAAAGCTGCTGAACTGGCGCTGACGTCCCGCTACAAATCAGAATTCCTTGCCAATATGTCGCACGAATTGCGCACGCCGTTGAACAGCATTCTCGTGCTCGGTCAACAGCTCGCGGACAACGCCCAGAACAACTTGAGTGCCCGGCAGGTCGAGTACGCATCGACCATTCGGGCTGCCGGCACGGATCTGTTGAATCTCATCAGCGACATCCTCGACCTCTCGAAGATCGAGTCGGGAACGGTGACCGTCGAAAGCGAAGAGGTCGCGCTTGCGAGCCTCAGGAAGACCGTCGAACGCAACTTCAGGCACGAAGCGGAATCGGGCGACCTGTCATTCACCACCGAGTTCGACCCGTCGCTCGGCCGCTCGATCGACACGGATCCAAAGCGCCTGCTGCAGGTGCTGAAGAACCTCCTGTCGAATGCGTTCAAGTTCACCGAGCGCGGCAGCGTCAAATTACGCGTGCACGCCGCCAGCGAGGGCTGGACGCCCGGCCACCCGATCCTCGACAGGGCCCGAACCGTGGTCGCGTTCGCCGTAAGCGATACCGGAATAGGCATTGCATCGGACAAGCAACGAATCATCTTCGAAGCATTTCAGCAGGCCGATGCCGGCACGGCGCGCAAGCACGGCGGCACCGGCCTGGGCCTCGCAATCAGCAGGGAGCTCGCGCAGCTCCTGGGCGGCGAAATCAATCTTCACAGCACGCCCGGCAGCGGCAGTACCTTCACGCTTTATCTTCCCGCGAACTATGCCGGACCCGCGTTGCCCGCAGTGCGGAGCGACTCGCCGAACGCGGCAACCGGTAGCATGTATTCAGCGATGCTCACGCCGGCTCCGCGACCGGCAGTCATGGCTGACGATCGCGACCAGGTGTCGCCGGGAGATCGTGTCCTGCTGGTTGTGCAGAACGACGCGAGCGTCGCGGCAAGGGCGATCGATGCGGCGCGCGCCGCCGGTCTGAAGGCTGTCGCCACGGCCCGCGGAGCCGACGCAATCACGCTTGCGCGGCAGTTTCGGCCCGAGGCGGTAAGCCTGGATATCTCGCTCCCCGATATGCACGGCTGGACCGTATTGAGTCACTTCAAGCACGATCCCGAGTTGCGACATATTCCGGTGCAGATGATTACCGGCGATCCGGAAGAACTCGCCACGCTCGCCCGCGGCGCTTTTTCCTGCTTGCGCAAACCGGTAACGGCTGCGGATTTGTGTCACGACGTCGAGCGCATGCTCAAGTTTGCACACGAACCGAAGCGTCGCCTGCTTGTTGTCGAAAAGAGCGTCGACGTCCTGGCCGCCGAAGAGGGTTGGATTTTCAAGGTCGCAGGCGGCGCTGGAGTCGAGACGACTGTCGCTGCAACTGTCGACGATGCGTTGCGCCTTTTGCAGCAGAGCGATTTCGACTGTGTCGCTATCGATACGCTGCAGCTCGGCATCGCGACGATCGAGCTGTTGCAACGGGCAGCGGCCAGGCCGCAGCTGCGTAATGTGCCCTTCGTGATCTACGCGGACCGCGAATGGGCACAGGAAAACAAAGAGCGCCTCGCAGCGGTTGCTCGCACAATGATCGTCAGGCTGGCATCCTCACTTCCGGGTGTGTTCGATGAATGTTCGCTGTTCCTGCATCGCCATGTTGCAGAACTGCCTGCGGCCACGCAGCATATGCTTCTCGGATCGCCGGCGTCGGACGTGCTCGCGGGGAAGACAGTTCTCGTCGTCGACGACGATGTGCGGAATATATTCGCTCTGTCGAGCCTTCTCGAACGATACGACATGCATGTCGTTTCTGCACATACCGGCCGCGACGCGTTGCGACTGATCGGCGAAACAGAAGATTTGTCGCTGGTACTGCTCGATATCATGATGCCGGAAATGGACGGCTTTGAGACTATGCGTCAAATGCGGTCGAGATGGAAATTCGAGCGGCCGATCATCGCTCTTACAGCCAAGGCGATGACCGGCGATCGCGAGAGATGCATCGAAGCAGGTGCGTCGGACTACATTGCCAAACCCGTGGACAGTGAGAACCTGTTGTCATTGCTGCGCGTGTGGCTGAACCGCTGATTTCCAACAATCGATTCCGTCAACAACTGCGAAGCCCGGATTGCGGACGTATAATGCAGCCGAGATGACCGAACAAGCAAACATCCTGCTGGTGGACGACAAGCCGGAGCGTCTGCTCACTTACGAGGTCATTCTCGAAAGCCTGAATCAGAATCTCGTTCGTGCGGGTTCAGGCGAGGAAGCATTCGAGAAGTTGTTGGTGATGGAGTTCGCAGCCATCCTGCTCGACGTGAGCATGCCGGGGATGGATGGCTTCGAAACGGCAGCTCTTGTGCGCAGCCAGTCCGGTTTCGGGCAAACGCCGATCGTTTTCGTGACGGGCGTGCACATCAGCGATCTCGATCGCCTGCGCGGCTACGAGATGGGCGCGGCCGACTACGTTTACGTGCCGGTTGTACCCGAGATCCTGCGCGGCAAAGTGCAGGTCCTGGTACAGCTTTACCTGCAGCGTCGCGAGCTTGCGCGGCTGAACGAGCGCCTCGCGGCGACCAATGACCAGCTGGCCCGGGCGCATGCGCGGTTGCAGGCGGAAAACACCCGCGAGCTGACGAAACTGAACCGTACGCTGGAGATTGCAAACAGCCAGCTCGTTTCTGAAGTCGCGGAACGCAAGCGGGCCGAATCGCAGCTCAGGGAGGCCGCCCGGCGCAAGGACGAGTTCATTTCCATACTCGGGCACGAGCTGCGCAATCCCCTGGCGGCGATGCAGAGCGGCATAGAGCTGTTGCGCATTTCTCCGCTGCCGATAAGCAAGGTGCCGTGGGCGCGCGACCTGCTGCAGCGCCAGCTGCGACACTTGAAGCGGCTGATCGACGACCTGCTCGACGTCTCCCGGATTACGACCGGCCGAGTGCAGCTGCAACGCGAGACGCTGGACTTGAAGAACGTCATCGAACATTCAGTGGATGCCGCTCGCCCGTTGATCACCGAGCGCCAGCATACTCTGCGGGTCGAAGTCCCTGCGAAGCCACTGTGGCTCGATGGCGACTCCGTGCGCCTGACGCAGGTGTTCGGCAATCTGCTGACCAACGCGGCGAAGTACACTGAAACCGGCGGCACGATCGTACTGTCGGCGGAACGCGAGCCCGGTCCACCGCCGACGATCGTCGTGCGGGTGAAAGACAGCGGCGCAGGTATTCCCGAGAACATGCTCGAACGAATCTTCGAGCTTTTCACACAGGCAGACAATGAAGATACGCGTACCCAGTCCGGGCTTGGCATTGGCCTCGCGTTAGTCCGCGCGCTCGCCGAACTGCATGGGGGCAGCGCGCATGCGACCAGCGGCGGCCGCGAGCGGGGCTCGGAATTCGTCGTGAAACTTCCAATGCTCGAGTGTGCCGTTGCGCCGCAGTGTGACGTCCAGGCAGCGGCGGCACCCATACGCCAGGCTGCGTTGCGCCTCCTGATCATCGACGACAACGTCGATCTGGCCAAGGGGCTCGCGACCTACTTTACCGAGAAATCCGGACTCGAAGTGCGGGTGGCGCATACCGGCGAAAGCGGAATCCTGCTCGCGCTTGCTTTCAAACCGGACGCCGTGCTGCTCGACATCGGCCTGCCGGACATCGATGGCTGCGAGGTGGCGCGACGACTGCGCGAGCACAGTCACCTCGACCGCGTGCCGCTTATTGCGATCAGCGGTTTCAGCACCGAAGCGGACAGGAAACGCGCCACGCTGGCGGGCTTCGATCGCTATTTCGTCAAACCGGTGGCGTTCGAACTGCTGCATGACGTGCTGGCGGGCCATGTCGTTCCGGCCGCGGACCGGGCTGCCGGTTGACGCGCAAGTAGCTTCAGGCAATCTGCAACCAGTCCCCTGAGCCGCTTTGATTCAGTTGTGTCGGGCCGGCAACGCCGGAAAAGGTGTGAGCAACCTGAGCCATACCTGGAAATCGCCCCGTTTCTGTCGCTTTTCGCGCATCGCTTCGCTAGTGTACCCCGTCGTAAATAATCGACCATTCTCGCGAGCGACTTTTCGTGGCT
>JBBDXW010000037.1:0-29771 GCA_040902105.1 Woeseia sp. | reverse complement strand
CAGACACGGGAAACTCGCTCGTGGAACACCCCCGGACGGCACTCCTGCTGGTGCCGGAGACGAACGAATTCGACCGGTGCAAAGGCTCCCTGCCAGCCTGCGCCCACTGTCAATCGTTCATGGATAATTCAGGCTAGTGCACGGCGCCCTTTGCGCCCTCTTCCTGGCCCAGGTTCGCCCGCATTGCTGTGCGCACGATGTCGAGCAGTTCGCTGCGATTGTAAACGCCCTTCTTGATGATCTTCTGCACGCTGCGGTTCAGGAAACGATGCTCGTCCGGCGACAGGTCCTTTGCAGTAACGACGACGATCGGAATCTTTCGCCAGGAGCGGTTTCTGTGCATTGCTTCTATGAACTGAAAGCCGTCCACACCCGGCAGAATCAGGTCGAGCAGAATCAGGGCGGGCTCTTGCCAGGCAAGTCGTGCGAGCGCTGCTTCCGCGTCTTCGACATCCGCGACCTCGAAGCCTTCCTTCTTGAGCATGTTGCAAAGCAGCCGGCGGCTGTCGCTGTCGTCTTCAACGACCAATATCGGCGCGCGCGTATTCTTGCCGCAATGACGCCTGATAATTGATACGAGACGTTGCTGGTCGACCGGCTTTGTCAGATAGTCCGCCGCACCGAGCGTGTAGCCCATGTCCTTGTTGTCCAGTATGGTGACGATCACCACCGGTATATTGGCCAGGTCCGGATCGGCCTTGAGCTGGGTGAGGACCGACCATCCATCGACGCCGGGCATCAACAGATCCAGTGTGATTGCCTCGGGCCGCGTCCTCCGGGCGACCTCCAGCCCTTCTTCCCCGGATGACGCTGTCTGCACCCGAAAACCTTCCTTGACGAGATAACGGCTGACAAGATCCCGTACCGCGGGGTCGTCATCGATAACCAGTACTTCGCAGTGTTCGTCGTCGCGGGCGCGTTGGGAAGTGGAACCGGCGCGCGCCTTCTTGTCACTGTGGGCAGGCAGGGAAACCGTGAATGTCGATCCCTTGCCGGGATGACTGGTTACGTTGATTTCGCCGCCGAGCATATGGCAGAACCTCTGGCTGATCGCCAGGCCGAGCCCGGTGCCGCCGTGCTTGCGTGCCACTTCCGCGTCCAGTTGGGAAAACTCCTCGAATAACCTGTTCATCTTGTCCGGCGCGATGCCTGTTCCCGTATCCGAGATTCGGAACTGCCATTCATCCGCACCGGCTCCCTGTTCCCTGGACGTCTCAAGCGACACAGTGCCGTTCTCGGTAAATTTGGCGGCATTACTCAACAGGTTGAAAAGTACCTGGCGCAGCTTGGTGACATCGGTGCGTATGCGTCCGGATACGGGCGAAACGATGAATTTATTTCCAAACGATTCGACGAACGGCTTAATGGTGACGCGGACCTCGTCGATAATTTCACCGATGTCCGCATCCTCGATGAATACATCCATTTTCCCTGCCTCGATCTTCGACAAATCCAGCACATCGTTGATCAACGCAAGCAGATGCTTGCCGGCAGAATTGATCTTGCGCAAGTCCGGTATGTACTCCCCGTGACCCTGCTCTTCCATTTCCTCCTGCAAAAGCTCGCTGTAACCGATAACGGCATTCAGCGGAGTACGCAGTTCGTGCGACATGTTGGCGAGAAACTCCGACTTGTGCCGGGTCGCCTTGACCAGCTCCTTGTTGACCTGCTCGAGACGACCTTGCTGCTGTTGCAGCTCGTCGGTTCTCTCCCGGACTTTTGCCTCGAGACTGACGTTGAGCTGCTCGATTTTCTCAAAGCTCAAGGCATTGGCTATCGCAATCGCCATCTGGTTGGCGAGCGTTTCCATCAGGGAAGTGTCGGAGCCGCCGAGTGTGAATCCGGGCCGGCTCTCTACGGCCATGACTCCGAGTGGGCGACCTTTCAACATCAGCGGTACTGCCAGGAACGGGTTCGGTCCCAGGAGCTTCATGGTCGTCGGGTGCGCACGGATCCTGGATTGTTCGACGTCATTGACGAGTATTGATTGCCCGCGCAAGGCGACGCGCGCACAAAACCCGCTGTCCTCGTCGAGTGGAATTTCGATCTCGCTGAAACGGGCCTTCACCTCTTCATCCGCGCCGACGACCCGACCGTGCGTAAGCACACGGCGATCCCAATCGGTGAGGAACAACAACGCCCTGCTGTAACCCAGCCGCCTGACGACGACGTCCAGCGTCAACTCGATTACCTTCTCCACATCGAGTGTCGAGTTGATAAGCAAACCGGCTTCGTGAAGCGCAGACAGCGCTTCCAGCCGTTCCGCCTGAGTACGCGTCATCCGCGACAGGGAGCTGCTCATCTGATTGAACGTCTGGGCGAGCACGCCAATCTCATCGCGTGACCGCACCTTGATCTGCTGCGACAGATCGCCCGCCGATATCTTGCGCGCAGCCGTCGCCATCGCCTTGACCGGCCCGAGTACTCTTGAACAGAAGACGTAGGAGATCGCGAGCGCGACGAGGACGATGACCAGCGTCAAGCCGATGCCGGTGATAAAGGTGTGCTGAATTTCGCCAAACAGTTTCTTCGAGGAAACCAGTAACTGCACATTGCCGTACCGGCTGCTGCCGTCGCCAACGGCTGTCCTGCCGCGCGCGTCGCCGAGCAATAAGAGGGCACTCGAGATGTCTTCGTCAGTCTGGCTTCGGAAGGCCGGCGTGAACTCGACCGGCATGTACGTGTGATAGGTCCCGACCCCGTCGATGGTGTGAAAGTGAATCGCTGCAGGCCCGTTGGTTGCGGCAAGCGATTCGGCATGCAGTATGGCGAGTTCTACGGGGTCCGAGCCTTCGCCTTCCCGGACCTTCGATGCGAGCATGTCGCCTCGTACGTTGCTGATGGCGACGTACAAAACGCCTTCTTCCTGCACGATGTCATTGACAATTTCATCGAGAATAATTTCGTCTTCGCTCAACAATCCCCACTTGCTGCTGCGCGCGAGATTCGTAGTGAGCGATTCGGCCCGGTTACGCAGCTCGCCGATCAGGCCCTTTTCCGCCTCAGTCAGAAAATGCCAGCTCAGCACGGCGCCTACCGACAGCAGGATCAGGGCCATGAACGTTATCGCCTTGACGCCCAGGGTCATGCCGGTCGGAGCCTGACTGACGGACGTTGCAGTGGCTGCATCGACCTGCTCGTCGCCTGTGCTGTCTGAAGTGTCGCGCACTAGCGATACACCACGTCGGCGGTCGCGATGACCTCGTCCGGTATGGCCAGGCCGATTTTCTGGGCTGTTTTCAGGTTGATCGAGAGGTTGATCTTCGCCGGGAGCACGACGTCCACGCTGGCAAGGCTTACTTTGCCGCTCGTCAGCGCGGTGGCCAGTTCGCAGCCCTGCCGGCCAACGTCCGTGTAATCGGGCGTCAGCGATGCCAACGCACCAACCTTGACGAAAATGTCGGAGGCCGCCAGGAACGGCAGATCGTTCTCAAACGAACTGAGGAGCAGGAACTTGAACGATTCGGGAGTGACCACCGTATCGTCCGGGATCATCCACAGTGCGTCTATTCTCTCTTCGCGAAGCAAAGCCCTTAGCGCCGCGGGTACCTCCTTCCGTGACGCAACCTCGCGGGTGTGAAGAACGAGGCCGAGCTGCTCCGCGACCTTGCGGGCCTCCAGGACGAAGTCCCCGGACTTTTGCGGATCGTATATCGCCCCCAGCGATTTCAGTTCGTTGACCATCGAACGATAAACAGTGAGCTGACGTTCAATCGGGATATCGAGCGATATACCGGCGATGTTTTGTCCGGTTAAACCGTAGGTTTGCGGTTCGGGAACCATTGCGTACAGCACCGGGAAGCTGCTCAGCTTCTGTTGCGCGAACTCCGCAGCCAGTACACCAATAGCGACAATCAAGTCCGGATTTGCGAGTGTGATGTTCTGGATTACGTCGGAACTGCCGCCGGCTTCGCCGCGCAAGTTGTACTCTGTTATTTCGTTGTTGCAGGAACTCAGGAATCCCGATATCGCAGCGTCGTACGGCGCAAAATCATAGCTTTTGATCAACGCGATGGATTCGGCAAAGCTCGCCGGCGCGAACGCCATAAGCAGCAGACAAGCGAGCCTGCGTACTGGCTTCGTCCCATTCGAGGCACCGGATGTCCGGGACATGGTTCTCAACCACCGATTTCTGTTGGTCGATCAGCGGACTCGTTCGGCATTGTCAGAAGTTGCGTTCGAAAGCAAGTGTACTGATGAAATCCGAGCGTAGCCCGTCATCGTTCAGGGGTACCAGGACGTTGGCGGTCACAATGTAACTGCTAAACGGATTCCACTTGACGCCGAATGCGCCGTTGACGATGGTGTCGGCGACCTCATCGCCATTGACCTCGCGGCTGCCGAGCACGCTCATTGCCAATGTGAATTTCTCGGCGCCAAAATCGAAACCGGCCGCATACTCGAGTGAGTTCTGATTGGAGTCATCGAGATTGAACTCGTAGCCGATATTCACATGCGGGGTGAACGAGCCCCAGGACCGCGAGTAGATAAGGAGCGGCCTGACGGTGTTGTCGCCGGTACCGAGGAAATCTGCATCGTCCCCGGTGGCGGTCTTCACCTGCAACGCTGCCGCCACATTGTGCGTCTCGCTCTCGAGCCAGTGATACTTTGCGCGTAACACCACATCGCCGAGTCCGCTGGCGGTACCGCTGGCGGCGTCGTTCGGCGCCTCCGGTCCATCCTCGAAAGTATGCACGTCGACCGGAATCATATTGTCGGGCGACTTCACGACTTCGGCGCGGGCGTTGACTCGTACATCGACCTCCGCAAGGGGCACGAGGAAACCGAGGTCGAGTCGATCAGTAACGCCGTAAGTGCCCGCGAAGACCAGGGCGTTGACATTGATGTCGAGATTCAGGTTGATCTCGACCGTGTCGAGCTCGAACGAGGTGTGCTCGTCGTCGGGCGGTATCGTGTCTGAGTCGTGCAGTGTCGTGACGACAAAACGGTCCAGATCGTCGCCGAGGAACTCATCGTATTTGAACCCCGTGAAGGACAGGTTTGCGTTGAAACGGCCTTTGCCGATGGTATCCGCTCGTTCAGCGTAAATAGGGCCGAAGCTCTGCGCGACCTGGACGAAAGTCGCGAGGTCCTCGTCGTAGCGAAACGCGAAACCCGCGCCGGACGACGCGAACGGTATCGCTCCGATCTGCGCCGAAATGATATCGTTAAGGCGATTGAACGTATCCGCGCTGGCGACAAGAAAATGCGGCGCGTGCGATGGAAACGGTCCGCCCTCGGCCCCGGCAAGGGTGATGCCGTCACCCCCGTACAGTCCGGGAATCAACGTGTTCAGTTTTTCGGCGGTTGCGGCAGACCAACCCAGCAATGCCGCGGTGGCAGCAATCAATCGAGTAACAGTGCAGACCATGTCGTACCCCCTCGGGCCAGGAGGTCGAGCCTGCGGCCCGGTATTGCGAACCAGCTCTGAGCCGCCGGTCACCATTTTGTATTTGGACATCCGATCGAATGCGTTTTCGGAAGAATTATACACCACCGCGGCCGCCCGAACGCACTGTCGGACGGCGCATGGTACGGGCCCTTCGGTTGATCTAATATTGCCCGCTACCCGATACAGTTCTGCGACACGCGGCGCTTCAGGAGAACCATGTTTCAGGAGTTGAAGGCGCACCTCCGATATCGGCTCGACGACGTCTTCTCCCGGAGTTCGTTGTCGCATTTCGTCCTGCTGGTTCTGCTGTCACTGATCGTCGTGCTGATCGGCATGACGGCATACTTTTTCGGGCTGTTCTCGCCGCAGAACAACGAAGTTGCCGGTATCGAAACGCGAATCGATCGGGGCTTCTGGGATTCGCTGTGGTGGTCTTTAAAGCACCTGATAGACCCGGGTTTCTTCGAAGAGAACTACGGAGCCACGGTGCCGGTCGCCGTCATCTCACTATTGATTGCCATCATGGGGATGGTGATATTCGGCATCCTGATCGGCTTCATCTCAACCTCGATGGAAACGCGCCTGGCTGCGCTGCAGCAGGGCAACAGTCCTGTCAAGGAGAGCGGGCATACCCTGATACTCGGCTGGAGTAACAAGGTCGTATTGATTTTGCGGCTGCTGGTCAGGTCGCGTGAAGGATTGAGAGTCGTCATTCTCGGACGCCCCGGTGTAGCGCAGATGCAGGAGACCCTGCGGGCGGCCGGCATCCTCGGTCTGCCCGTCAAATTGATTCTGCGCAGCGGGTCGCCGAGTAACATTCTTGAGCTGAAAAGGGTCGCATTCGACCAGGCTGCCAGCATCATCGTGCTGGCGGGTTGGACACCCGACTCCGATGCGTCCGGCCGGGATGTCGAAGCCATCAAAACGACGATGCTGCTTTCCTCTTTCTCGGACTGGGGCGGCACCAGACCCGTACTCGTATCGGAAATAAATCGCAAACAGAATGCGGATATCGCGCGGATTGCAGGAGGCAATGAAATCTCCGTCGTCTCGAGTAGCGAGGTGATCAGTAAAGTCATCGTGCAAGCGGCCCGCCAGAAGGGCTTGTCGCATGTCTATTCCGAAATACTCTCCGCCGGCGGCAATTCGATTCGCGTGACCCACGAGCCGGCATGTGTCGGAAAACGATTCGGCGACATTCAATATGGGTTCCGAACCGCGATACCCATCGGAATCAGCTGGCGGCAAGAGAGTAACGGCGTCGTTCGCTATGCGGCAGGACTGAATCCGGAACCCGATTACACGATCGACGCCGACGATCAGCTCGTGCTCCTGTCCGCAAGCGCCCGGGTGCCGTACGACGCGGGCGTCGAACCGTACATCTCGGCGATCGCGCATGCGGAGAAGTACCACAAGCCACCTCTCAATCGCATACTGGTGCTCGGATTCAATGACAACGTCCACGACATTCTGAGCGAGTTCGACGGACATATAACACCGGGCAGTCAGGTCCATGTGGTCTCGAATTTCCGCGACGACGAGGCGCGGCAACACCTGGACCGGTACGCCACAAGGTCGTTGCGCAACGTCGAGATCCGCTTCAGCCGCGGCGATACCGTGTCCGCGGGGTTCCTGCGATCGCTCGACGTATCGTCGTACGATTGCGTTATCACCCTGGCAGACGAGTCGAACGACGACGATCCGGACGCGAGGAGCATCATGGTCCTGCTGCTGCTGAGCGATATCCTGAGTACGACTCCTCGCGCAGAGCCCGTTCATGTCGTCTCCGAAATTCACGATCCCCGCGACCGTGAACTTGTCGCCCGCACCGCAGCGCAGGAAATCATCGTCAGCCCGGAGATCGTAAGCATGCAATTGAGCCAGATCTCGCAGCAGCCGGTCCTTGAGAGCATTTATCGTGAGCTTTTGAGCGCCGGCGGCAACGAAATCTGCCTGAAACCGGCCAGCCGTTACGTGGAACTGCACCGGCCATGCTCCTTCAACGATCTGCAGTTCTCTGCGCAGACGATGATGGAAACGGCCCTCGGAGTGCGCGTCCCGGGCCTTTCCGGTTCGGGCGCGAGCGGCCATGGGGTTCGATTGAATCCCGGCCGTGAGGAACGATGGCAGTTCGGTCCGGAAGACAGTGTCGTCGTACTGGCTCAGGAGATATATGATTGATCGTAAACCAGGCTATTCGACAAGGCCTGACAGGTTGATGCAAGGCGTTGCCGCTAAAGCCTGATGTCGTGAACATAGGGTATTCGTATGGCAAAGATTCTGCTCGTGGAAGACAACGAGATGAACCGGGACATGCTCAGCCGGCGCCTGCGGCGCAAGGGATTCGAGGTGCTTCTGGCGACGGATGGCGAAGACGGGGTGTCGCAGGCGAGGAGCGGCGCGCCGGACGTGATTCTGATGGACATGAGCCTGCCGGCAATGGACGGCTGGACGGCCGCGAAGTTGCTGAAAGGCGAGGCGGACACCCGGAACATCCCGATCATCGCCTTGACGGCACATGCGATGCAGGGCGATCGCGCCAAGGCGATGGAGTCCGGCTGCGACGAGTATGAGACCAAACCGGTCAATCTTGCGCGGTTGTTGAGCAAGATCGAGGCGCTGACCCGGTCGTCGCTGCAGTCGTAAGACTGCCCACCACGAATCACCGGGCGGCGTGCGCCCTAACGATCGCATGCATGGAATCAGTCAGCTGTTGATCACTCGCCCGTCTCCAGAAATCGTTAGCGAGCGCGCGAGCCTGATCCCATACCGCCAGCGTGTTAACTGCAGGGCGGGGCTCGTTGACAGCAGACTTTCGAAGATTGCCGCTGGCAGGCGGTGCATACGCCATGGGCAACTGATCAAAGGCTGGCGCCAGTGCGTACCCTGTCCCGGTCGGAAAGAGCAAAACGTTGTCATGGTGACGGTCCGTATTCGCGATCAGCGCCCCAAATGCGTCAAGAACCGCGATACGCTCCACGTCCTCGTTACTGAACTCTTCGCGCCGTTGTAGCTCCTGTGCGGCATCGGTCCAGGATCCATCAATTCGTGCCGACGTCGCCGCGAGAGTCATCACGGCCCGCCGGCCTGTTTCGCCGATCCGATCGAAACGATTGATAACCAGACATCGTAGGTCATCTACGTCGAGCAAACGAGTTTCTGCCGTTTGAATTCCAGCATCTCGAAGTGTCTCAAGAGCGATATGCTCGAGCGTCAGCAGGTCTTGCCAACGCCGTGCATTGTCCGTTTCATTGTTGGCAAACTTGACTATTCGATGCTGGCCGTCCACGAGTGCCGTAAACTTCGGACGCTCGCCTCCGGCTGACGAACCCACATGTTCGCCGGCCAAAGCTGCAGCACTGAGGGCCGGAAAGGCATCTACAGTGCAGGTTTTGTGTTGCAGATCCTGGTAGCGAGCAAAGGACTCCCGACCAATGACCAGATTGCCCGGCAAGTCCTCCCCTCGACGACTCAGGGCGGTTAGAACGTGATGGTCCGACCAGTTGGTCACATCTTCGGGCAAGCCCAGGTCGGCGTGGCGTCGAGCGTACGAAAGACCCAGGAAGCCGCGCGGCGCCGCATCGTGCATTTCCGGCGGTAGTCCGTCGATGATTGTTTCATCCGGGAGCCAAACCGACTCACTCACTGCAAGGGTTATAAGCGTGCCTGCGACCGCGATTCCGCCGGCCTGGTCTACCCGGCAGACTGGAAACTCGTCGGTTTCCAACCCGGTAAGGAGCTGCCGGGCGGCATAACGGGTATTGCGGGCGCGGCCGAGCCGGAGGATCTGGCGGGCCTCCCTTTCATAAGCGTTTTTGAGGGTAACGCGGCTGATCCTGAGCGTATTGACTATTTCGCCGGCCCAGCGGGCGCCATTGGCGAGCTGCGGCCTCAATTCGAACATGACACTTAACGATACTTTTCTAGATAAGTGACTGTATTATGAGCGTTAAATGTTCGCTAATCAACGATTAAGTTAACGATTTAGTTAACAATACTACCTAGTCCGCGCTCACCAAACCTGCGCGATCAAATGCCATGGGTGACGGTTACGCCTAGGCGCGGGACCGTCAAACACACGGCCGCATTACTCACCGTTGTTCGAGGAAATCGACGCTTTTCCAAAAATGCACTTGCAGTAACGTGTGCCACGTTGCCGTGAAATGCACTCGTGGCATTACTCAGGTTCTGCTGCGCTGCCCAGCCGAGGTAAGGTCGGGAATGTGACTTGAAAATTTTCCTGCAGTCCGAAGTCACCGAGTGTGGTCTGGCCTCGTTGGCCATGGTGTCGGCCCATCATGGGCTTGCAACAGACTTGCATTCGTTGCGCCGCCGATTTTCGCTGTCGCTGAAAGGTACAAGTCTTTCCCGGTTAGTCGCAATCGCCGGGCGGATGGGACTCCAGTCGCGTCCGTTACGGCTCGAAATTGCGGACCTTATGCAACTCAGGGTTCCGTGCATTCTCCACTGGGATTTGAATCATTTCGTAGTATTGGTCAAAGCCGGCAGGTCCGGGGTCACGATTCTCGATCCGGCGTACGGCAAGCGCAGCTTGCGTTACGCCGAAGTCTCGGAGCATTTTACCGGAGTGGCGATGGAGCTGACGCCCACCGCCGAATTCAGGCCCGCTATAACGGCGCCCGCCGTCTCAATCCGTCAACTGACCGGTCGCGTTACCGGGTTGTGGCGCGCGTTAGGTCTGATTCTGCTGCTGTCGCTGGCGTTGCAGGTCTTCGTTGTTCTCGGCCCGTTCTTCCTGCAGTGGATCGTTGACCAGGTGCTGGTGTCTGCCGACCGGGACTTGCTCACGGTGCTGGCGTTGGGTTTCGGGCTTATGCTGTTGCTGCAGATCGGCGTCGGCCTGCTGCGCGGCTGGGCGGTGGTTTACCTTTCCGCGCGGCTGGGCCTGCAGTGGACGGGCAACGTCTTCGCCCATCTGCTCAGGCTGCCGCTCGATTTCTTCGAGAAACGGCACCTGGGCGACGTTGTCTCGCGGATCGGCAGTGTGCGCACGATCCAGCGCACACTGACCACCAGTTTCGTCGAAGCATTGGTCGACGGACTCATGTCGGTGGTGACGCTCGGGATGATGCTGATCTATTCCTGGAAACTGGCTTTGATTACCCTGGCGGCTGTAGCGTTGTACCTGGGCGTCCGAGCCCTTTCGTTTCGATCGGCGCGTGCGGGGACCGAGCAGCAATTGGTCGCTGCCGCGAAGCAACAGAGCCACTTGCTGGAATCGATTCGCGGTATGCAATCGGTCAGGGTGTCCGGCGTCGAGCAGCAGCGCGAATCCGCCTACGCGAATCTCTTGAACGACTCCGTCAATCGGGACGTGTGGTTGGCCAGGCTCGGGTTGTGGTTCAACAGCGCCAGCGGATTGATATTCGGCATCGAACGCATTGCAGTCATCTGGATCGGTGCGCTGCTGGCGCTGCAGAATGTGTTTTCCGTCGGCATGCTGATCGCATACCTCGCCTATAAGGATCAGTTCGCCGGGCGAGTGGGCGGACTCATCGACAAGTGGATCGAATTCCGCATGTTGCGTCTGCACGGCGAGCGCCTGGCCGACATCGTGCTGACGCCGCCGGACGAAGAGGCCGCGCATGGGTTCGAGGCACCGCCGCCATCCAGCACGCGGATCGAGGTCTGCGGGCTCAGCTTCCGCTATGGGGACGACGGGCCGTGGGTGCTGAAGGACTGCACCTTTACCGTCGGCGAAGGCGAGGCAGTCGCAATCGTCGGCGCGTCGGGTTGCGGCAAGACCACGCTGGTGAAATTGTTGCTCGGACTTCTGCAGCCGACCGATGGCAGCATCAGCGTCGGAGGTCATGAGATCGTAACGTTCGGATTGCACAACTACCGCAGTATTGTCGGCGCGGTAATGCAGGACGATCAGCTGTTCGCCGGTTGCGTGGCCGACAACATCGCGTTCGGCCACCTGCGCATCGACTTCGAGCGCGTCGAGGCAGCCGCCCGACTTGCCGCAGTGCACGACGAGATTGCGTCGATGCCGTTGGGCTATAACAGTCTTATCGGTGACATGGGCAGCACCTTGTCCGGTGGGCAGAAGCAGCGCGTGATCCTGGCGCGGGCACTGTACCGCAATCCCCGCATATTGTTCCTGGACGAGGCAACCAGCCATCTGGACGTGAGGCGCGAACGCCTCGTCAACGAGGCGGTGCAACAGTTGAGCCTGACCAAAGTCATCGTTGCTCACCGTCCGGAGACCGTTGCCAGTGCCGATCGAATCCTGGTAATGAGTGGCGGCAGAATCGTGCGAGAGCTGCGCCCGCGGCGGGCCGCGCGTTCCGCGGCTGTCGAGCGCACTACAGCAACCGTCGCAGCATGAGTTCCCCCGATGTCCGAGCCTCTGATCCGTCCCGAAGTGCTGGAGGCCGCTCGCCACAGTTGGCTCGGCGGCATCTCGCTGGTTCAGCCGCTGCCGATCTGGCTGCTGACAGGCTTTGCGTTTCTGTCTGCAACGGCAATCGTGCTGTTTCTCGTATCGGGCGAATACACGCGGAGGTCACGCGTTGTCGGACAGCTGGTTCCGGATCTCGGTCTTGCCACAGTAGTCGCGCCCGTCGCCGGAGTGGTTGCAATGCCGATGCCGGACGAGGGACGGCGAGTAATACCGGGTCAGCCGTTGGTTGTCATTTCAACGCCGCGGGCCACCACGGACAGCGGCGACACAACGGCCGGATTACTGGTCGAGCTGCAACGGCGCCGCGCCGGGCTGATGCAGAGTTTCGATTCTCAAAGCGACCTTCTTGAACTGCAGAAGGCCGGCTTCGCACAGCAACTGAAAACGGCGCGCACGGAACTGGCGCAAATCGATTCTGCAATCGAAATTGAGCAGGAGCGTGTCGGTATTGCGGGGGAAACTCTCGCGCATTTCCGCAAACTTGCAGTGAACAAGTATGCAACCCGGTTGCAGCTTGCCCAGCAGGAGCAGGCCTCTCTGGAACAGGTGGCCAGCCTGCAGGCGCTGCGACGGCAGGCGACTGCTGTCCGGCGCAACGTCGAACACATCGAGCAGACACTGCAGGAGCTTCCGGCGCAGCAGTCCGCGCAAACGGCTGCAAGGATGCGCGAGCTGGCCGAGCTGGATCAGGAGCGCCTGCAGATCCAGGCGAGTGGCGAAGTACTGGTGCAGGCGCCGGTTGCCGGCCTGGTTGCCAGCCGTCTGATCGAAAGAGGGCAGACCGTGCAGGCCGGACAACCGTTACTCAGCCTGTTGCCCTCCGGTTCGCAGCTTCAGGCACAACTTCTGGTGCCAAGCCGGGCAGTCGGCTTCATCGAACCTGGCGATTCCGTGGACTTGCGCTACCCGGCCTTCCCGCACCAGAAATTCGGCCATCACCGCGGCACGGTACTGCGGATTTCGCGCAATGCGCTCAGTCCGCAGGGACTGGGTACCCTGATCGGCAACGTGCAGGCCGGTGAGCCGTATTACCGCGTGCTGGTGGACCTTTCCGCGCAATCGATCCTGGCCTACGGCAAGCCCGAGTCGCTTCGTCCCGGGATGCTGGTCGAGGCGGATATTCTTGGGGAACGGCGCAAGCTCTACGAGTGGGTGCTGGAGCCGGTTTATGCGTTGACAGGCCGTCTGTAAGGCACCGCAATACGACAGAGTCAATGTGTCCGCTGGCCGTTGCCTTGTTGCCGGATCAGTGCTCCACGCCGAGTTCGCGCAGAACAGCGACACGCAGTTCCTGTGCCTCCGGGCTCGTCAGCTTGCGGGGATGCGGCAGGCGTACGTCGAACATCGCCTGAACCCTTGCCGGTCGCGGTGACAGCACCATGATCCTGTCGGCTACGTGAATCGCTTCTTCCACGTCATGGGTGATCAGCATGACGGTGTGACGCTCCTCGGAGAGGATGCGCAGCAGCTCGTTTCGGATGCGTAAGCTCATGAGTGCATCCAGGGCAGAAAACGGCTCGTCCATGTAGAGCGTATCGGGCTTCACGACCAGCGCCCGCGCGAGTTCCGCTCGCTTGAGCATGCCTCCCGACAACTCGTGCGGATAACTGTGCTCGAAACCCTTTAAGCCGACGATGGCCGCATAGTGATCGGCGAGGCCGGATCTGTCGAGATACGCATGCCCGTTCAGGCCGAACATCAGGTTCTCTTGCACGGTGAGCCATGGAAATACGGAACCGTGTTGCGAAATCAGGATGCCTTTGGCATCCGGCTTCGATCGCACCACGTCGTCGATGACGACGGTTCCCTCATCGGGGCGAAGGAATCCGGCGACGATGTGCATGAGCGTCGACTTGCCGCAACCGGACGGTCCGACGATCGCCACGAACTCGCCATCGCCGACCGTGAAGTCGACGCCTTCGACGACCTGCAGCGGAGCCTTGTCGGAAACGAAGCCCTTTCTTATGCCTTTGACTTCGATCTTAGTGCGCATAACGCCATCTTATCAACTTGTGGCCTTCCAGCAGCCGCATGCCGCCGTCCAGCATCAAACCGATCAAGCCTATGATGATCATGCTGGCGATCACCAGGTCGTAACGGTTGCCCGCGTTGCGCGAATCCATGATGAGATAACCGAGGCCTGTCCGGAGTGCGATCATCTCCGCCGCTACCACCACGAGCCATGCGACGCCCAATCCGATTCTCATGCCGACGAGTATTTGTGGCAGTACCGCGGGAATGACGACTTGACGAAACAGCGTGTATCGCGACACACCGAAGTTCTCCGCCGCCCTTAAGTATCGCCGCTCGATCGTATGCACGCCGACGGTGGTTTGCACGATCATCGGAAAAACCGACGAGATAAAGATGAGAAATATCGGCGAGGCATTGCCGACACCGAACCAGAGAATTGCAATCGGAATCCAGGCGATCGGCGAAATAGGACGAAGTATCTGGAACAGCGGATTCAAGGTGATGAACGCACCTTTCACCCATCCCATCCACAAGCCCAGTGGCACGGCGAAGGCTACCGCAAGCAGAAATCCGGCAGCGACACGGAACAGGGATGCGCCGATGTGCATCCACAACGTTCCGTCCTTGATCAGCTCGATCGTACCCGCCACGACTTGCCATGGCGTGGGAAAAATAACGCTCCGGGTCTTGACGACGATCACCCACCAGGCCGCAAGCAGCACGCCGATGACGACCAGGGAGGGAAGAACCTGCTTGAATTTGCTCATATAGCTGGCGGGAAATGTTTTCTGTTATGCGTACGGGTCAGCAGGCAAAGCCCTGCATTGTAAGCATGAATCTCATTCCCGTCGCGCTTGAGCTGCCGTTTCCCGATAGTGGAGCACGGGATTCGGCTTCAGCAGCTCCCGAATCCGCCATCGAAGCCGAGCCCAGGGGTGCGCCGGATATGGGTCGACGACAATCGTCATCTGCCCGCTGGCGTGCGCCGTACACGCAAATTGATAGCTGGATGCCGACGCGAACGGCAGCCGGAAGCTCTGGCCGGGCATCATCAGTGTCGGCCCGAAAATCTGCGGCACATCGTCCAGGTTCCTGAGGACGAGGATGTCCCTGATGCCGAGCGTCAGCCGAATTTCGTCCGGCAGGATCTCGACCTGGTTTCCGGCCATGCGGCGCGCCCATGTCCCCTGGGGGATCTCGAAAATTTCATCCCTGGAGCCCGACTCGATCGGCGCGAACCCCGCCCAGCCGGTCACGCCGAATGCGCCACCGGCCAGCAGAATGGCGAGCCATTTCCAGCCGGAAAGCTTCACGATTCGACTGCGCGGCGGCGCACGATCATTCCTTCAGCAGTACCCTGACGTCGTGCACGTAGTCCGCGGCAGTATGCCCGTACGTCATCAGCGCGCGCAGTTTGCCGTCACGATCGATCAGGTAGGTGTACGAGGAGTGAGCGTACGTGGAGGCGTCGCCGTACTGTTTCTTATTTGCAATAATTCCGTATTCCTTGCGCACCGCGGCGAGTTGTTCTTCTGTGCCCGTGCCGCCGATGAACGTCGGGTCGAAATTCGCGAGATACTTTCGCATCTGCTCCGGCGAATCGGTTTGCGGATCGACCGTCACATAGACGACTTGAAGTTGTTCGGCTTGCGGCCCCAGCTTGCTGCGGGCCTGGGCCAGCACAGCAAGCGTCGTCGGGCAGATTTCCGGGCAGGACGTGAAACCGAATCCGAGGATGACAACCTTGCCGCGGTAAGTATCGGGCTTCAACTCGGCGCCATTCGAGCCTCGCAACGAGAATTCAGGCGCCTGCCGGGGAGGGCTGAACACGCCCGCGACCAGGCCGTTGTCATCCGCGCCCCAGACAGCGGTGGAGAGCAGCAAGGGCAGGAGAGTCGTGAAAGCGCGCTTCATCGGTCATTCCCCGGTTTCAAAGGGGGATGACGGCGGGTTTGGCGTTTCGTGCAAAGCGCTCGTCCACGTATGTCTCGTACGGAATCGGATGCTTAATGGTTTCGGCTTCGAGAGAAAGCTGCATCAGCTCCTCGAATTCCTTCCGAATCATGCGCAAATCGCCATACGTCACCCGGTCGACCGGATTCTCCATCACAAACTTGATGATGCCCGGATCCTGATTGAAGAACTCGCGCCCCGCCGCAATTTCCGCTGCCGTATCGCGATGTTCCTGCCTGGCGTCCAGCCACTGGCCCGCACCCAACACCAGGTTGACGAGGTTCTGCACGACTTCGGGATGGTCCCGGATCAGCTCCTCTCGCACGGTCAGCACGCAGCAAATGTACCTGGGCCACTCATCACGAGTCATCCGCAGGGGCCGTGCGTAGCCGGCTTTCTCCGCCGCGGCGCCGAACGGTTCTCCGGTGCAGTACGCATCAACCGCACTGGCATAGAGAGCCGCGGGCATGTCCGGGGGTGGCATCTCAACCAGTTTGACGTCCTGCGGCGTCATGTCTTCCTGCGCCAGCATCTTTCTGAGAAAAAGGAAATCCACCGCGAATCGACTGGGAATCGCGATGGTCTTGCCGGCCAGTTGTCGAAAAGTCTGGTACGGCGAATCGGTACGCACCATGATCACGGCGCCCGAGCGATGGCCGAGCGATACGATCTTGACCGGTATCCTGTTGTCGGCCAGATCCATGACGAGGGGCGCGAGCATATAAGCCGCCTGCACGCGACCTGCCATGAGCGACTCTTTTACTTCGGGCCAGCCGCTGTATTTACTGAATTGGTATTCGAAGCTCGAGCTGCCCGGAGCTGCAGCGCTGTTGTTGATCGCGTTGGCCGCACACGCGATCGGCAGTGTGAGATTGCAGGTCACGGGCAGAGCGCCTACCTGCAATGCATTCGGATTCTTCGCCGTACAGGAGAGCGCGGCGAGCGGTAGGGCGGCTGCCATGCCTGCCTGCAATACCTGCCTGCGTGTAAGAAAGTGCGCGCCCTGTCGATTCGCCCAGCTCATTTCCATCGTATCTCTGCTGATCGGTAAGCCCCGTTGGCAATGGGCTTCCCGACCCGTCTGTCGGGTGCCTTCGATCTGTTGTCGAATGAGGCACCGTTTGACAGCTTGCGTGGCAGGCCGCGGGCTGTGCCGTACGCTGCGCACGCATTCTAGCGCAATGCCCGGCGCCCGTCAGACCCGGGTGCGCGCGAAGTGCAGGAACCTTGACACAAGTTCAGCCGGCGCGGCGGCTGCGGCTCATCAGAATAAGAAACAGGGGCACACCGATTGCGGCAGTCAGCGCGCCCACCGGCAATTGGCGGGGCGCCATGACCGTGCGGGCCAACGTGTCGGCGATGACGAGCAGGCTGCCGCCGGCCAATGCAGAAGCCGGCAGCACGATGCGATGATCGCTGCCGGCGATCAGGCGTACCAGGTGAGGGATGACCAGGCCGATAAAGCCGATCACGCCGACCGTCGTCACGGTTATCGCAACGGCAAGCGACGTCACCGCGAAAATGCAAAGACGAAAGCCCGCCACCGGGAGACCCACAATCGCCGCCTGCAATTCGCCCCGCGCCAGAACGTTGAGGTGCCGCGACGCGAGAGTGCCGGCGAGCGTAATGGTCGCGAGCAACCAGAGACTCCGCGACGGCGAGTAGGCGAAGCTCAGGTCGCCCATCAGCCAGAACAGCATCCCGCGAAGGTTCTGATCCGGGGTCAGCGCGAGCAACAGAGTGGTCGCGGCAGTGAAACCCGCGGCGAGCACCACCCCGGTCAGCAACAGCCGGGCAGGCGCCCACGATCCGCTGCCTTGCGCGATCGAGAATACGAGAAGCGTTGCCGCCATCGCACCCGCAAACGCCGCCGCGTCGACGAGCGCGCTGCCGAGACCGAGCATCATGCCGAGCAGGGCTGCGACGGCGGCACCGCCGGAACTTCCCAGGATGTACGGTTCAGCTAACGGGTTGCGCAGCAGCACCTGCATCAGGACGCCGGCTACAGCCAGCAGGCCGCCGACACCAAAGGCCGTCAGCGCTCGCGGCATGCGCAGTTGCCACACGAGGTTCTCGATGTTATCGGGCGCATTGCCGGCCAGCGCCTCCCAGGCCGCGGCGAATCCCACATCGGCGCTGCCCGACGCAAGGGCTGCAGCAACGGCAGCAAGCGAAATGGCGCTAAGCCCGGCAAAGAGAAAGCCCGATCGTCGCAGAATCACCTGTCCTCGCTCAGGTCGCACGCAAAAACCTTCCGACTACAATACCGCGCAGACGGCGGGCTCGCATTATTCATGCGCGTCCGCGGCGACTGCCCGTTGACTGCCGGACCGAATATCGGACAATCCTGCCTGTCCCATGAGTGATATGACTGACCACATCGATTCTGAAGGCTTTCGAGCGAACGTCGGCATTATTCTCGCAAATGCAGACGGCAAACTCCTGTTGGCAGGCCGTATCGGCAACAAAGGCTGGCAGTTCCCGCAAGGCGGCATGATGCTCGGCGAAACCGAGTACGACGCCATGTACCGGGAATTGCATGAAGAGGTCGGCCTGCATTCCGCCGACGTCGAAATTCTCGGGGTCACGCGCGACTGGCTGCGTTATCGGCTGCCGGACAAGTACCTGCGCCGCGGCAGCAAACCCCTGTGCATCGGACAGAAACAACGCTGGTTCATGCTGAAACTGCTGGGTTCGGAAGACCGGGTTCGCTTCGATCGCTGCGACAGCCCGGAATTCGATCGCTGGCGCTGGGTCGATTTCTGGAAGCCGGTGAACGAGGTGATCTATTTCAAGCGGCGTGTCTATGCCAGCGCACTGCATGAACTGGGGCAGCACGTCTATCCCGACGGCCTGCCGCCGAGACCGCGGTGGTGGCCGAATCGCTGGCGCGCCGTATTTGACAGGGATATCGAGAAGGCTCGGGAGCAGCAGTCAACCTGAGCGGCGCGACGCAGATTGCTTTTGACGACGCAGGAGTAAGCGCCCCGGGGGTATTCCAGGCGCTCAAACACCGCTTCGCGAACTCGCTTTGTGGAACACCCCGGAGCGTGCTCCTGCTCGTGCCAGAGACGAACGAAGTCGACTTGTCCAGAGGCACTCCCCCGGGGCGAGAATCGCCTCAAAACGGCTTCAACACCGCCAGGAAGACGATACCCAACAGGAATATCACCGGAATCTCGTTAAACCAGCGCATTCCCCGGGTCGCCTGTGGCGTGGTTGCCGTTGCCAGTCGCCGTATCCAGTGCCTGCAGCGGAAGTGGTAAATCACCATTGCAACGAGCAGCAGAAGCTTCGCCTGAAACCAGGTTCGCGACAGCAAATCGGGATTCATCCACAACAGCGCGAGGCCGAACGCGGCTGTGAGCGCGGCGCCGATCGTCATGATCGCGTACAGGCGCCTTTCCATGAGGGAGAAACGGCTGCGTCCCGGCGGGTCGCTTGCTTCGGCGTGATAGATGAACAACCGCGGCAAATAGAAAAGCCCGGCAAACCAGGTCACCATGAAGGCGATGTGCAGGGCTTTGAACCACAGGTAATAGCTTGCGGACTGCATCTGGGCCTTTCTGTAACTTGTTTACCTGTAACCCGGACGGCGCGCTCCGGCCTGTCGCCGAAAACGCCTTGCCTCTGAATTCAAAGGCAAATCCGTGATCTGCCGCACTTCAGTTTGCACCGGTCGCCGCGTAACATAATGAATTCCATCATGCCAGAGACAGGAACCGGTGGCGAACAAACCAGGCATGCAACGACACGGCGCTCCGCACAGCCGGATGGGCATGGGCATCGGGATCGGCGTTGCCATGTTGATTGCGGCTTATCTCCTGTTCGAGTTGGGACGCATCCTGGCCGACTACAACATCGTCGAAGCAGCCGTCGAAAGAAGTGCCTACGAGGATCGGATCGACACGCTTGGCAAGGAAATCCTGTCGCTGAAGGAGCAGATTCAGCTTCTTGAAACGCATCGCGACATCGACCGCGAGGCCTACAGGCAGGTTGAGGAAAGCCTGGCCGGGCTGCAGCAAAAGATCCAGGAGCAGCGTGATGCGATCGGTTTCTATCGCGGCATCATTTCGCCGGACGACGGCGGCCGCGGCCTTCGTGTTCAGGAACTGAAGCTGAGCAAGGGGAAGAACGAGCGCCAGTATCATGTAAACCTTGTACTGGTGCAGGTAATGCAGCATGAGCGCAGCGTGAAAGGAGACGTCGAGTTCAGCCTCGAAGGGGCGCAGGACGGTACGACGGTGACCTACGCGCTGGAACAACTGGTGCCCGACGATGAGGATAGCGGCTGGCCGTTTTCGTTTCGTTATTTCCAGAACTTTGATCGGCAATTGATCCTGCCGGACGGGTTTACTCCGGAAAAAGTCCATATCGAGGTGAATTCGAGAACGAAGTCGATCGCAAGCGTAAAGCAAAGCTTTCTATGGCAGACTGGTCAGGGCTAAAGAGCAGGGAGCAGGCGGTGTTTGGGCGAAAATCACAGATGGACACTCGAATCGATACTCTGGTCGGCCCGAATTCAAAAGTAATGGGCGATCTGTCGTTTTGCGGCCGCTGTCACGTCGACGGCGTGGTGAAAGGTAACGTCAGCGCTGATCCCAAGAGCCACTCGGCGCTCAGTATTGCCGAGGACGGCAGTGTCGAGGGTGGCGTTACGGTGCCTTATGTCGTATTGCACGGCCTTGTCCGCGGCGATGTGGTTGCCGGCCAGCGGGTGGAACTCGGGCCGACCGCGCGAGTCATTGGCAATGTGTATTACAATCTGATCGAGATGGCCATCGGCGCCGAGATTAACGGCAAACTGGTACACAAGCCGGAAGGCAAGGTACCGCTGCTGGATCAGACCGATCGCCTGGAGGCGCCGCGCCCGGCGCGCCTGGAGTCCGCAGAAACCCGGCGCCATCCCGGCGCGAATAACCCGGGCAGCGAGCCGGTCGGTACCTCGGGCAAGAGTGCCGCAAGCGGCTCCTGAAGGCGCCGTTGAATGAGACAGGAACTTTAAGCAAATGCAAAGCGAGATACCCACAATCGGTTCTTCCAGTGCGCCGCCTCCCGTCGTATTTACGGACGCCGCGGCAAAGAAAGTCAACGAACTGATTCAGGACGAAGACAATCCGGCGTTGAAACTGCGGGTATTCATCTCGGGCGGCGGTTGTTCCGGCTTCCAGTACGGTTTTACGTTCGACGAGAAAATCGAAGACGGCGACAGCCGAATCGAGAACCAGGGCGTGACGCTTGTGATCGATCCGATGAGCGTTCAATACCTGATGGGCGCGGAAATCGACTACAAAGAAGACTTGCAGGGTGCCCAGTTCGTCATCCGGAACCCGAATGCAAGCACGACCTGCGGATGTGGCTCTTCGTTTAGCGTATAGTTTCGGGGCAGGTCTGTCTGGCTGACCTTCAGAGTCGCCAGAAAAAATCAGTATGATTTGAAATAGATCGCGAGAGCCCGCTATCCAACCGCCCACCGTCCACGCAGATTACTCAACTGACGAGTTTGTGCATCAGGCCGCGCCCGAGGTAATCGCCGCGGTCGACCTCGGTTCGAACAGTTTTCACATGATCGTCGGCGAATTGCGCCACGGGCAGCTGACGATTCTCGATCGGCTCAAGGAAACGGTCCGGCTGTCCGAGGGACTAAAGGACAACGGCGAGCTTTCGAGAGCGGCGAAAAAACGCGCCCTGCAGTGCCTGTCACGATTCGGCGAAAGGTTGCGCAACATGCGCGCATCCTCCGTGCGTGCGGCGGGCACCAGCACGCTTCGGCGCGCCAGGGACAGTCAGGCTTTTCGCAAGGAAGCGGAGCAGACCCTCGGTCATCCAATCGAAGTCATCTCGGGCATCGAAGAAGCGCGGCTGATCTACAGCGGCGTCACCCACAGCCTGCCGACCAACAACGGGGTCCGCCTGGTCATGGACATCGGCGGCGGCAGTACGGAACTTATTCGCGGCCAGGGAGCAGAACCAAAGGCACTCGAGAGCCTGCATCTTGGTTGTGTTGCCATGTCCGAGAAATACTTCCGCAGGGGCAGAATCAGCAAGCGCAATTTCGATAAGGCACGCCTCGCGGCACGGCTCGAGATAACGCCGATCCAGTCTTTTTTTCGCGATTCGCCGGAAATCGAGGCGATTGGCACCTCCGGCACGATACTTGCGACGGCCGCGGTCGCTCGAGAACTTGGCATCATCGAGTCGAATGATTTGACGCCGGCGGTGGTCGAGCAACTGATCGAAAGGATCCTGCAGTTCGACAATACCGCGCACCTGCCGCTGCCGGGACTCCAGCAGCCGCGCGCGCAGGTGTGGCCCGGGGGGCTCGCGATTCTTGCGGAGTTGCTGGTGGTGCTCCAGGTGGGCGTCCTCCGCACGTCGGACGGCGCTCTGCGAGAAGGCCTGCTTTACGATCATCTCGGCCGTTTGCAGCATGAGGATGCGCGGGAAAGAAGCGTGCGGGCGATGGCCAGACGCTACTCGATCGATCGGGCCCAGGCATCCCGCGTCGCGAATACCGCGCGGATCCTGTTGATGCAATGCGTCGTGCCCTGGAGACTCGAATCGGACCTTGCGTCCCGCATGCTCGAATGGGCTGCGACGCTGCACGAGATCGGCCTGGACATTTCCCACGACGGGTTTCAGCGCCACGGCGCCTATATCGCCGAGAACGCCGATCTTCCGGGATTCCCCCACGCGGAACAGCATACTCTCGCGTTTCTCATTGCGAACCAGAGACGCGACCTCGATCTTCGCCATGGCCGCAATCTTCCGTCGACGTGGCGCGACCAGGCTTTGCGCCTTGCGCTGCTGCTGCGTCTCGCTGTGTTGCTGCATCGCAGCCGGAGCCAGACCGAACTGCCGCCGGTGAAACTGACGGTCGGCAAAAAGGACATGAAGCTGGCATTTCCGAAGCGCTGGTTGCGCGACAATCCGCTCACGCTTGCAGACTTGCGTCGCGAACGCGGCTACCTGCGCCAGGCCGGCTTCAGATTGCGCTTTTCCTGAAACGCCTGGCCCGCGGCTCAGGCGTTGCCGGCGAGTTCTGCCAGCAGGGTCTGTTGCGCCGAAACTGGTTTCGCATGTCCCGGCCTGAGTTTTTCGTAAGTGCCATCGCCGTTCAGGCACCACGCCTGGCAGTTATCGGCAAGGAACAGCTCGAGGTCCGCTTTCAGCCGATCCTTCAGCGGCCGCTGCCGGATGGGAAAGCAGGTTTCGGTCCGCCTGAAGAAGTTGCGGTCCATCCAGTCGGCGCTCGAACAAAAGTATTCTTCCTTGCCGTTGTTCTGGAAATAATAGACGCGGGAGTGCTCCAGGAATCGTCCGACAATGGAGCGCACCTGAATGTTCTCGGACAGTCCCGGCACGCCGGGACGCAACGAACAGATGCCGCGAACAATCAAATCGACCTTCACCCCGGCCATTGATGCCCTGTACAGCGCATCGATGATCTGCGGTTCAATGAGCGCGTTGACCTTGGCAATGATACGCGCTTCCTCGCCGTTCCGGGCATGCGTAATCTCGCGTTCGATAAGAAGAATAAGTGCCTGCAGAAGGTTGAACGGGGCGATCAGAATCCTGTGCAGAGCTTTGCTGGCGGTAAGGCTGGTCAATTGCATGAATACGTTGTGCACGTCTTCGCCGAGTTGCCGGCTGCAACTCAGAAACCCGTAGTCGGTATAGAGGCGAGCGGTGGCGGGGTGATAGTTTCCGGTGCCTAGATGGACATAGCGCCTGAGCTTGTTCTGTTCGCGCCGCACCACCAGCGCCATCTTGGCATGGGTCTTGTAGCCGACCAACCCATAAACGACGTGCGCGCCGGCTTCCTGCAAGCGCGTTGCGACCGAGATGTTTGCGGCCTCGTCGAACCTTGCCATGAGTTCGACGACCACCGTGACTTCTTTACCCGCCTTCGCTGCTTTGACGAGATGGTCGACAAAGGGGGAGTCGGCGCCAGTCCGGTAAAGTGTTTGCTTGATGGCAAGAACATTCGGATCCGCGGCGGCGACCGCAATAAAGTCGACCACGGGGCGGAACGACTGGTACGGGTGATGCAGCAGCAGGTTCTGTTTGCGCAACACCGAGAAGATGTCTTCATCGGTCTTCAGGGCGGCGGGAAGTCCCGGTGCAAAAGGCGGATAGCAGAGTTCCGGCCGCCGCGCCATGTCGCAGATCGTCGCCAGCCGATTGAGATTCACCGGGCCGTCAACCGTGAACAGGTCCGTTGCTTCAAGCGCAAAATGATCCAGCAGGAAGTTGCAAAGATCTTCGGGACAGTCCTTGCTGACTTCCAGGCGAACGGCTGCGCCGTAGCGGCTGGCGGCGAGCTGTCCCTGCAACGCCACGATCAGATCGTCAACTTCTTCGTCGTCTACATAAAGATTGCTGTTGCGCGTCACCCGGAACTGGTAACAGCCTTCGACATCCAGTCCCGGGAACAGCTCGGCAACGTGAGCATGGATGATGGATGACAGGAATACGTAATTTTCGCTGCCGGGTTCGCCGAGGACCTCCGGCATGCGGATGATTCTCGGTAGCGAGCGCGGCGCCTGAACAACCGCCCGGTGTCGAAGGCGGCCAAACGCATCCTTGCCTTGCAGGCGCACGATGAAGTTGAGGCTCTTGTTAAGCATGCGCGGAAACGGTCGGGACGGGTCCAGGGTAATCGGCGTGAGAACGGGAACAATTTCGTCGTCGAAATAGTCCTTGAGCCAGCGACGCTGTTCTTTGCTCCAGTCGCTACGTTGCAGAAAGCGGATGCGTTCGCCGGCCAGCGTGGGAAAAATGACGTTGTTCAGCAGTGCATACTGTTCGGTGACCAGGACCAGCGAACGGCGCCGGATCTCATCCATCAATTGCGGCAGGGTCAGCTTGTCGGGTCCGGGCGCTGGCGCTCCGAGTTCGAGCCTCTGCTTAAGCGCTGCAACGCGGATCTCGAAGAACTCGTCCAGGTTCGTGCAGGAAATGCAGAGAAAGCGCAGGCGCTCCAGGATCGGATTCGTATCATCGGCGGCCCGGTCCAGCACGCGCCGGTTGAACTCGAGATGGCTTAGCTCTCGGTTGATGTACGGATCGGAAATCGGGCCGGCGGATGCGTCCACGGATCGGTCTTTACGCTGAGGGTACCGGCACTATAGTAATGCAGCGCCGGGTAGCCCGCGATGTGCGCCATCACACGAATTGTGTCGAAATTGTTTCCCCTGCGGAACGGAGTGCCCTTCGATTGCCGGGCGTCCGTCTCGAGTCAGCCGCGAACGGGCTTCGAGTCCGGCGCGTAGTACACGCCGCCGAGCAGGCTCTCACGGGATGCGCCCGTCACGGCGGGGAGATTGCCGGGTTCGCCGTCGAGGCAGCGTTTCGCCAGCCAGGCGAAGGTAGCCGCCTCGACCCAGCCCGGATCGATGCCGTAGCCGCTGGTCGACTCGACGACAACAGTCGGCATAAGCTCTTTCAGGCGGCGGATGAGGCCGGCGTTGCGCACGCCCCCGCCACATACGAGCACACGACGCGTGGCGGCCGCATGCTTGCCGACCGCGTCCGCGATTGTCCTTGCCGTCAGGGCGGTCAGCGTCGCCTGAACATCCTCGTCCCACACCGACTCGAATTTACTGACCCGGGACTTGCTCTGGTGCAGCCACGGCAGGTTGAAGTATTCGAAGCCGGTGCTTTTCGGCGGCGGCGAACGGAAATAGGGATCGTCCAGCAGCGCGTCGAGCAATTCGCCGGATACACGCCCGCTGTCGCCCCAGTCGCCGTTGCTGTCGTACTTCCGATCCTTCCTGGATTGTATCCATGCATCGAGCAGGGTATTGCCCGGGCCGGTATCGAAGCCGAAGACCGTCCCTTCCGCGGCCGGCAGGACGGTAATGTTGGCAATACCTCCGATGTTGAGCACGACGCGGTTTTCCTTCGGGTCGGACAGAAACCACTTGTGAAACGCGCTTGTCAGCGGTGCGCCTTCCCCGCCGAGCGCCATGTCGCGCCGGCGGAAATCGGCGACGGTGGTTATTCCCGTGCCCGCGGCGATGACGTTCGGATCCCCGATCTGCAGCGTGAACGGGCGCTCAGAGCGCGGCTGGTGCCGGATCGTCTGGCCGTGACTGCCGATCGCCCGTATGAGGTTTTTCTCAATCCGGTTTTGTGCGATCAGATCGCCGGCTACCGTCGTGAAGCATTCGCCCACCCAGTTGTCGAGATGCCCCAGGGTGTCGAGGTCGCAGGTGCCGGGGCTCCGGCTGGCGTGGAGCAGGGCGGATCGCAGTTCGGGCGGATATTCGGCGCTCAACGTCGCCTTCGTCGTGCAGGTTCGTTCCTTGATCTCGAACAGCCCGGCATCGATACCGTCCATGCTGGTACCGGACATGAGGCCGACATAAAGGGATGTCATCCGCCGACTTCATTGCGGCCCGAAATGCCGCAGCACTTTCGTATGGCCACCCGGCGCTCAGTCGGAGGCGAGTGCAACCTGCGTTCTCTTGTACTGCAACAGTTCTTTCATTATCGGTTCGGCGGCCGCCAGGAAATCCGCCCGGTATTCTTCCTTGATAGGATCGGCCTGCGGCAGCGGAACCGTCCGCGGGTTTCGGTGAACGCCGTTCAAGCGGTATTCGTAATGCAAGTGCGGTGCCGTCGCAAGGCCGGTGGCGCCGACGTACCCTATAACGTCTCCTTGCCCGACACGGCCGTTGATCTTTGCCGATCCCGCGAACTTCGACATGTGCGCATACAAGGTCGTGATGTTGCCGCCGTGCTGAATAATCACGGCATTGCCGTAGCCGCCCTTGCGGCCGCGGAAGATGATCTTGCCGTCACCCGCCGCTTTGATTTGCGTACCGCCCGGTGCCGCATAATCGACGCCTCGGTGCGCGCGGATTGTGTTGAGGATCGGATGCCGGCGCTGCGGGTTGAAGGTGGAGCTGATTCGCGTGAAATCCACCGGTGCCCGGACGAACGCTTTGCGCACGCTTCGGCCATCCGGCGTGAAATAATCCGCCCAGCCGTCCTTATCGACGTATCGAATTGCCTGGAACGTCCGCCCGTTGTTGTTGAATTCGGCGGCGACGATTTGCCCGGAAGTGACGAACTTGCCCTCCTGGTAAATTTCTTCATACAAAATGTAATAGTCATCGCCCTTGCGGATATCGAGAACGAAGTCCACGTCCCAGGCAAAAATGCCGGCAAGATTCATGATCAGCTTGTCGGGCATGCCGGCGCTGGCGGCACTCTCGAACAACGACGATTCGATTCGCCCGTATGCAAGCCGCTTCTGGATATCGATCGGCCGTTCGACGATCTCGGCGGAAAACCCGGAGTCGCCGCGCGACACCAGCAACGCGTTGGTCAGGTCGAGTTCGCGATACAGGCTTATCAGCTTTCCGTGATCATGCTCGATCCGGAACTCGTCCCCTGGGCGAAGCAGGCGGAGGTGCTTGCCGGCGTCCGGTAGCCCGACGATCGCCGCCAGGTTACCGAGATCCAGTTTATGTTTACGGAACAGCCGATCGAGCGTATCGCCCGAGCGGATCTTGAGCTGCAGGGAATCGTACTGCGGCACCGGCCGCATTTCGGGCATCCGCCTGAGTGTTGCAAGCCCACCAAGCTCGATGGGCGCCAGCTCTTCACTGCTTTCCGGTAAGCCGGGCAGGCTCGAGTCGAGGTTCGGGATCGCGGCCAGCAATCCGGGGACCACAGGCGCCGGGCTGGTCCCCTTCGCGCTCGACAGGGACAACACGAGAAGACCGACGAGCGGCAGTCCCAGCCCGACAGCAAACCATTGAAGTCTTTTGGTTTTCCGCAGCTTTGAAGTGGCAGTCGGTTTGTAATCGTGAAGTAGTGGACTAACCGGACGATTCAAGTCTGCGCCCCCCTGTCGCTTGAAGCCGTTACTCTACAGCGAGGTGTGCGGAACGTCAAAGAAAGCTGTTTAAACTCATAACGTTAAACTTTTCTTTGAAAAGCGTCCTAAACAGCCCACGGCAGCCGCGAGGAAATACGCTTGGCCGTCGGTTGATCGTGGACCGGCAGCGGTCGATACGACGCTGCCGAGGGTTCCCCGATCCCTGCGGAATGCTACAGTTCGCGGGCTGATCGGTTGCAAACGGCAAAGTTTGAGAATGACGGAAATCGACGAACAACTGCAGGAACTCGCCAGAGGCACGGACGAAATCCTTCCCGTGGACGGGCTTGCCGACAGACTCAACAAGAAAACACAACTGATCGTCAAGGCAGGTTTCGATCCGACGGCGCCCGATCTGCATGTCGGGCACACGGTGCTCATCAACAAGATGCGCCAGTTCCAGGCGTTCGGCCATGAAGTGGTTTTCCTGATCGGGGACTTCACCGGGATGATCGGTGATCCATCCGGCAGGAATGCAACACGGCCGCCGCTCACCAAAGATGAAATCGCGGCGAACGCCGCGACCTACGAAGCGCAGATCTTCAAGATTCTGGATCCTGACCTCACGCGCGTCGAGTTCAACTCGACCTGGATGTCGAAGATCGATGCGGCCGGCCTCATTCGCATAGCCGCGCAACACACGGTGGCGCGAATGCTCGAGCGCGATGACTTCAGCAACCGTTACCGCAGCGGCCAGCCGATCGCGATTCACGAGTTTCTGTATCCACTCGTGCAGGGCTACGATTCCGTCGCCCTGAGGGCGGATGTCGAACTCGGTGGCACCGATCAGAAGTTCAATTTGCTGGTCGGGCGGCAATTGCAGCAGCACTACGGACAGGATCCGCAAATAGTGATGACGACGCCGTTGCTGGTTGGCCTCGACGGCGCACAGAAGATGTCGAAGTCACTCAATAACTACATCGGCATAACCGAAGCACCGGACGAGATGTTCGGCAAGATAATGTCGATCTCGGACGAGCTGATGTGGCAGTACTTCGACGTCCTGAGTTTTCGCCGACTGGATGATATTGCCGCGCTTAAGCGCACCGTTAACGAAGGGTTGAATCCGAGGGACGCGAAATTCCAGCTGGCCGAAGAAATAATCGCCCGGTTCCACAGCCGGGACGCGGCGTCCAGGGCAAGGGATGAGTTTATCGCGCGATTCAGGCAAGGCGAGATGCCTGAGTCGATCCGGGAGATGTCCATTGCAAGCAAGGACGGGGGTATGGGCGTCGCGCATGTCCTCAAGGAGGCAGGCCTCGTCAGCAGCACATCCGAGGCATTTCGCATGATCAGTCAAGGTGCGGTTCGCATTGACGGCGAACGGGTGGAGGACCGCGGCCGCGAGGTTTCCGCGGGATCCAGCCATATTTTCCAGGTGGGCAAGCGGAAGTTCGCGAAGGTGCACCTGACCTGACCTGCGCATCCGGCCACCGGTAGCGTGCCCCCTGAGGGGTCCTGCAGGCCGCTCCAATTAGTAGTTGACGCATCCCCAACGGCCGTTATAATGCCCCGCTCGCTGAGGGAACGGTGGCCCTCGGCCAGACCCCAAAACAGATCAAACCAGGCATCGCATACGGCATGTTCGCTGTTGTGATGAGGCCTTGTTCGCCTGTATAATTGCCGGTCTGCCCGGAATTGAGGGAGGAATTCATTCCCCCTTGATTTCTCGTTCTTTAACAATGTAATCAGATAATTTGTGTGGGTGCTCGCGTTGGAGTTTGCCTTGGGGCGAAATCAAACGTGAGAACCAAATACTTCAATTCTTGGTAATTTTGGGGATCGCGTTCTAAGGAATAAAGCTCAAAGCTTTAAACTGAAGAGTTTGATCCTGGCTCAGATTGAACGCTGGCGGCATGCCTAACACATGCAAGTCGAACGGTAACGCGAAGAGCTTGCTCTTTGGCGACGAGTGGCGGACGGGTGAGTAATACTTAGGAATCTGCCCAGTAGTGGGGGACAACTCGGGGAAACTCGAGCTAATACCGCATACGCCCTACGGGGGAAAGCGGAGGACTCTTCGGAGCTTCGCACTATTGGATGAGCCTAAGTCGGATTAGCTTGTTGGTAGGGTAAAGGCCTACCAAGGCGACGATCCGTAGCTGGTCTGAGAGGACGATCAGCCACACTGG
>JBBDXW010000036.1:17856-30056 GCA_040902105.1 Woeseia sp. | reverse complement strand
CGAGCGAGTTTCCCGTGTCTGAGCACGTGGAACACCCCCGGACGGTACTCCTGCGGCGTCAAAAGCAACCTTCCGCCCAAGCTTGCGCAGAAGCTCGCTAGAACAATCCTAGAACAATCCCTCGATCTGTCCTTTCGCATTGACTCGCATGCCGCCGGCCGCGGGTTTTCTCGGCAGCCCCGGCATGGTCATGATCGCCCCGCATACCACGACCACGAATTCGGCGCCGGCAGCCAGGCGAACTTCGCGCACGGGCACGACATGTCCCTTCGGCGCTCCCAGGAGATTCGGATCGGTGGAAAAACTGTACTGCGTCTTTGCCATGCATATCGGATACTTGCCATAGCCTTCTTTTTGAAATTGCGCAAACTGATCGCGAATTTTCTTGTCGGCAATAATGTCTTCCGCACCATAAATAGTCCGCGCGATATGCCGCGCCTTGTCCCACAACGGCATGTCGTCGTCGTAAAGCGTGTGGAATTGCGGTGTGTGCCCCGCTGCCAGTTCGACGACGTGCCGCGCGAGACCGGCCGCACCCCTACCGCCCTCGGCCCAGTGGTGGCAAACGTGCACCTCGACACCGTACTCGTCGCAATAATTCCTGATGACATCGAGTTCCGCTTTCGTATCGCTTGTGAAGTGATTTACGCCGACGGCGACCGGCACTCCGAAGTGACCGAGATTGCGCAAATGCTGGCCCAGATTCTCGCAACCCTTCCTGACGGCCTTTACGTTTTCCGCGGTCAGGTTGTCCTTCGCGATTCCGCCATGCATCTTCAGTGCCCTTACTGTCGCGACCAGAACGGCGACGGCCGGCTTCAGGTGGGCTTTGCGGCATTTGATGTCGAAAAACTTTTCCGCTCCCAGGTCTGCGCCAAAGCCTGCTTCGGTAACGACGAAATCGGCGAGCTTAAGCGCGGTCTTCGTCGCTATCACCGAATTGCAGCCGTGCGCGATGTTGGCGAACGGCCCGCCATGCATGAGCGCCGGGGTATTCTCCATCGACTGCACCAGGTTCGGGCAAAACGCATCGCGCAAGAGCGCGGTCATTGCTCCTTGCGCGTTCAGTTCGCTGACAGTCACGGCTTTCTGCTCGAACGTATAACCGATGACGATATTGCTAAGCCGACGTTCGAGGTCCTGCAGATCCGTTGCCAGGCAGAATATCGCCATGATCTCCGAGGCAACGGTTATGTCGAAACCGCTTTGCCTCGGGACCCCATGCGGAGATCCGCCGAGGCCGATCACGATGTTGCGCAGCGCCCGGTCGTTCATGTCCACAACGCGTCCCCAGGTGATGCGTCTCGGATCGAGCCGAAGCTCGTTGTCCCAATGGATATGGTTGTCGACCAGCGCCGCGAGCAGATTGTGCGCGGCACCGATCGCATGAAAGTCCCCGGTGAAATGCAGGTTAATGTCCGTCATCGGAACGACCTGGGCATAGCCGCCGCCGGCAGCGCCGCCCTTCATGCCGAAACAGGGCCCAAGACTCGGCTCCCGAAGGCATATCGCAGCGTTCTTGCCGATCAGGTTCAGCGCGTCGCCCAGACCGACGGTGGTCGTCGTCTTGCCTTCGCCGGCTGGAGTCGGTGAAACGGCGGTCACAAGAATCAGTTTGCCGTCTTGCCTGTTCTCCGAATTTTGCAGCGCCGGATAGTCGATCTTCGCTTTGTCACGGCCATAGGGGATCAGCAGGTCCGCGGACAACCCCAGTTTTTTTCCGATCTCCTGGATGGGAAGCAGTTTCGCGGATTGCGCGATCTCGACATCCGTCTGCGGCTTCATAATGCGGCTCCTCGTGCTTGTTGGTTTGATTGTTGAACGCCGAATTTGCGATTCGGAGCTGGTCCGGAGCGGATTCTAGCGAAGTAGCGGAGCCTGGCGCATTCATTCGAGCCGTAGCGATTCACCAGGTGAAACGCGCACGTTTGTGCGTTTCCGAAATGCAGCCGGGAAATCAGTTTGCGACGATCTGGTGAATCGTGCCGCCGCTGATGTGGATGACGTAGATTTCGCCATCGTTGCTTTCGCCGAACGACGCAATATTCAAACCCGTATCGATGAGTTCATCCGGCGCGACGCCCTGTTGACTGTCGGCCGGCACGGCCCAGATGCGACCGGAGCCGAAGTCGCCGAACAGGTAAAAGCCTGCGAGGTCCGGAATATCGCTGCCCCGATAGACGTAGCCGCCGGTAATCGAACTGCCGAGGTCGTGGCTGTACTCGGTGATCGGGTCGACGCTGTCCGTTGCGCAATTTGTCGGCGGTTCGAAACAATGAGCGCCTTCCCGGTCATTCCAGCCGTAATTCTCGCTGATCTCGACGCGGTCTACTTCCTCCCAGGCGTTCTGTCCAACGTCGCCGACCCACAGCTCACCGGTTTGCCGGTCGAAACTGAAGCGCCAGGGGTTGCGAAATCCCCAGGCGAAAATCTCCGGGCAATCAAGCGTTCCGAAACCCTGTTGGCATTCGGTATTGCCGGCAAACGGATTGTCCCCGGGAATGGCATACGGCGCTCCATCGACGTCGATGCGCACGATGTCGCCGAGAATATTTGTGGTGTCCTGGCCGTTTTCCTGCGCGGCGCTGCCACCGCCGTCGCCGAACCCGATGTACAGGAATCCATCGGGGCCGAATACCAGGTTGCCGCCGTTGTGATTACCGGCAGGCTGGGGGACGGTGAGCACGATCTCCTCCGATGCAACGTCGAGCGCGCCGGCCGCATCGATCACAAACCGGGATACCACCGATTCGAGCCCGCCCGCCGATTGTGTATAAGAGAGATAGACTTCTCCGTTGGCGTCGAAGTCGGGATGAAAAGCCATGCCCAGCAAGCCGCCTTCGCTCGGGCTGGAATCGACACGATCGGTAATGTCGGCGAATACCGTGATGTCACCCAGAGCTGCGCCCGGATCATTCGGAAACTCGCGTACGACCCCCGCCTTCTCCACCACGAACCAGCGCGTGTCATCCCCCGGCGGCTGCATCATGGCAAGCGGCTCATCGAATGCGAGCTGCGTAAAGGCCGGATCCACGCCGATGGATGGAGGATCGGTCGGCGGCGGATCGTCGTCGGGCGGCGGATCGAAACTGTCTGATCCGCCCCCGCACGCCGCCAGCACCAGCAGGGCATAAGCGGCAGTCGGCTTCGCGAACTTGAGTTTTTGCATGACGTCCACCGGGCGAGCAGTAAGGTGATTATCGACAGCATAGGCATGGGATACGTGCCTGTCACGATGTCTCGGCACGGCGACCTTCCAAACGCGCATCGTTGCTTGCGGGCAAGCAAGGCCCCGTGCGGCAATTTGACCTAATGGACTGGATGCCCGGGAACGCGGAAGGTAAAGTCACGAACTCGCAGCCGGAGACTCGTCCGCATGAAACGACACACGCTGGTCCTCACCCTCCTCGCCATCGCCCTCGGCCTCGCGAAAGCCGCCCATGCGCAGGACGCGAAACAGCAGCTCAATGACGCGTTTGACGCCATTGAACCGAAAGTCATCGAATGGCGGCGGGATTTTCACGAGCATCCGGAGCTTTCAAACCGCGAATTCAGGACCGCGAAAAAAGTGGCCGAGCATCTGCAGAGTCTAGAGCTCGATTCCGTCGAAACCGGCATCGCGCACACCGGCGTGATCGGCACGCTGAAGGGTGCAAAGCCGGGCCCCACGATCGCGCTGCGCGCCGACATGGACGGGCTTCCGGTACGCGAGCAGACCGGCTTGCCGTTCGCATCAAAGGCCAAAGGCGAGTACAACGGCCAGGAAGTGGACGTCATGCATGCCTGCGGTCACGACACGCACATCGCGATCCTGATGGGCGCGGCCGAAGTCCTTGCCAACCATCGTGAGCAACTCGCCGGCACGGTGCAGTTCTTCTTCCAGCCTGCCGAGGAAGGCGCTCCCTCCGGTGAAAGAGGCGGTGCTGCACTGATGATCGAAGAAGGCGTGCTGGACGGTGCCGACGCACCGGAAGCGATTTTCGGATTGCATGCATGGCCCGTTCCGGCCGGCACAATCAACTACCGGTCCGGCAGTTTCATGGCCGCTGCCGACAATCTCTACATCACTGTTCGAGGCCGCCAGACTCACGGTTCAGCGCCCTGGATGGGCGTCGACCCGATTTTCGTGTCGTCGCAGATCGTGACGGCGCTGCAGGGCATACCGAGCCGTCAGCTCGATATCACCAAAGGCCCCGCCGTTATCACGATAGGCAGCATGCACGGCGGCGTGCGCGGGAACATCATTCCCGACGATGTGGAAATGCTGGGGACGATCCGCACTTTCGATGTCGGAGTTCGCGAAGAACTCCACGCGAAACTGAAAAAAACCGTCAACCTGATAGCCGAAGCGGGAGGCGCTGAAGCCACCGTGACGATCGACCCTTACAGCCCGGTAACCGGAAACGATCCCGAACTGCTTCAGCAAATGATGCCGACGCTGGTCTGGGCCGCGGGCGAAGACAAGGTCGTCGAGCATCCGCTCATCACCGGCGCAGAAGATTTCGCGCACTTCGAAAAACGCATTCCCGGTCTTTACCTGATGCTCGGTGTCAACAAGGACGGTGTCGGCCGCGGCGAGGCGGCATCCAATCACTCGCCGCATTTCTTCGCGAACGAAGATGCCCTGATCGTCGGCGTCCGCACAATGGTCGGCCTGGCGCTCGATTACGCGGAGAGAAGCGCCGACTGACTGACCGCCAGGGAACCGGGTCGAAAAGGCCGGCGGTTTCAGATGATGAACAGCCGGATTCCGCCCGATTAACGCTATGATATCGTCCTTTTTTGACTGTCTGAAGGCCGTTCCGCGCGCAAGCACTGCACGCCGGAACGACATCAGGAACCCGACCATGCAGGACGACAGGACCATTGCCGAACTCGTTGCCGGCCAGCAGCCCGGAAGGCCGCTGGAGCAGCGCTTTTATACCGATCCGGACATTTACCGGCTCGAGGTCGAGCGGATTCTCACCCGTAACTGGGTTCTGGCCGGCCATGTCTCGCAGGTTCCTGCGCCGGGTGACTTTTTGGTCACCACGATGGCGAATGAATCGGCGATCGTCGTTCGCGGTTCGGATGGCATGATCAAGGCATTCGCAAACGTCTGTCGCCACCGGGGTTCTATCGTTTGCCTGGAGCAGAGCGGCTCTGTAAAAAAATTCGAATGCCCTTATCACGGCTGGATGTACGACATCGACGGTAACCTGAGTGCCGCCCGGTCCATGCCGGAGGGCTTCGACAAGACATCGTATGGGCTGCTGCCGGTATCGCTCGAAGTGCTCGGCGGTCTGATCTTCGTTGCATTTACCGACGACCCGCCGTCCTTGCGCGGCGCGAGGCGCGACCTCGCCGAACCATTCGAAATGTTCGGCTTCGAACAACTCAAGGTCGCGGCGAAAAAAACCTACCCGATCGCCGCCAACTGGAAACTGGCCGTCGAGAATTATCAGGAGTGCTATCACTGCGCCACGGCTCATCCCGAATACGCCCGCTCGCACACGCAGATGCTGGACCCGCCACGGCGTGAGCGGCTACAGGAAAAGATGCGGAGCCGTTTCGCGGCCTGCGGCTTGAAAGAGATCGAGCACGACTATGTCGATACCTTTGCACGGCCGGGCGAGCAGGGTTACGGTTACAGCCGCACTGCATTGTTCGAGGGCTACAAGACCGGCAGCCGCGACGGCGAACCCGTCGCACCCTTGCTGGGCAACCTGAAGGGTTACGACTGCGGCGCATCGGACTTCTCGGTCGGACCGTTTTCGTTCCTCCTGGCATACAGCGATCACATCGTTGCCTACGTGTTCAAACCCGTCGATCACGTCCATTGCGTTTGCGAAGTCACCTGGTTTGTCCGCGGCGACGCGGTGGAAGGCAAGGATTACGACGTCGGTGAGCTCATGTGGCTGTGGGACGTAACCACCTATGCGGATGAAAGAATCATCGTCAACAACTGGAGAGGCGTGAACTCGCGTTATTACCACCCCGGCCCGTTCTCTCGCATGGAAAGAATGGAGAACCGCTACGTCGAGTGGATCCTGCAGAAGCTGACCGATGACCCTCCGCGGATTGCCCAATCCGCCTGATCGCGGCGACCACGGTCGCCTGGTGACCTTGCCGCTACCTGTGGTCCCGTCCGCACGGTCGTGCACAATGGCGGCATGCCGTGATCCGGATTCGTCGTAGCCGGCAGAGTTCGCCAAGCAGGAAGGCCGATTCGTTGTGACTATCGATCGCTTCAGAATCTTTCATTTTTTCAAGTACACCGTGTACGCGCTGCTGATGCTCAACGTGTACCTGTTCTTTGCCGAAGACTGGGCGGCTGCATCGCATCGCTTCGTCGAGGGAGTACGGCCAGGCGACATCATCGAGGGCTTCGCCCAGAGCATCGACACCCTTGTATGGGTCATCCTGCTCCTGATGTTCGAACTGCAGACCTCCGTTCTTGCGGATGACTACATCTCGAAACGGGTCAAGGTTTCGCTACATGTGCTCAGGGCGTTGTGTTATGTCGTCATCGTATACGCCTTCTTCGGCTATCTGGCGAAATTGCTGTTTTTGTTCGGTGCCGCCCCGTTGACCGGGACTTCGGACCTTTGCAGCCTCGGGACCGATCAGTGGGCATACACCGTAGATCTCGATGAATATGCAGATATCACTGCGGAGAATTGTGCAAGCTTTTCGGATGGCGGCGTTTTCTATCAGCTGAGCGGCCTGACGGCCGTCGTCGACCGTGCCGGGCTGATCGACATCACGCGCCTCGCCTGGGTCGACGTCATCAACGCCGGCGTGTGGCTGCTGGTCGTGCTGTTGCTGGAGGTCGACGTTCGCCTGCAGGAACGCAACAAATTCGAGGGACTCGTGTTACGGCTCAGCAACCTGAGCAAGTACGTACTTTATTCTATTCTGCTTCTTGCGGCGGTTTACTGGGGCATCAAGGGCGACTTCGTCGACTTCTGGGATGCGTTCCTCTGGCTGTTCGCCTTCGCGTTCATCGAAATGAACGTGTTCGAATGGCGCCAGGAGAGTCTCGACCAGGAGGCCGCGACCGCGGCAACGGCTGCGCAGTGAAAGCCGGCGCGGTATGCACCCGCCAGGCGGCTGCGCTCATATCACCTTGTGACGGGCCGGATAATGATGTAGGAGCCCGCCATTGCGGGCGACGTGAGACCGCCCCGAAATGTCAACCCGGTCGCCCGCAATGGCGGGCTCCTACAGGCAGGCATTCCCCAGGGTGGCTGAGAGTCAGTTACACCGAGCGGGTTGCGACGGCCGGGGGCACCAGGCTGGCGCGGCGCGCCGGGCCGTATACCGCCGCCTGGCCGACGACCCACAATATGAGCATGGCAGCCGGGATGATGTACCAGGCCATCGGTGTGAGTTCGAAGGTCTGCACCATCCAGATGTTCATGGCGACGGCGAGCAGGCCGCCGGCAAAAATGCCCACGCTGCTGACCATGAAGTTCTCCAGCATGAAGTAGCGGAGTATTGCGGGCCGGCTGGCCCCCAATGCGCGTCGCGTGCCGATCTGCCTGGTGCGCCGGGCGACACTGAAGCTCGCGAGTCCGACGATGCCGAGTCCCGTGATCGCGGTCAGCAGGCTTACAATGAAAACGAGCAGCTTGATCATCGCGGCATCCTCGTGATAACTCTTGTGCCTCGTTTCGGTCATCGTCGTCATTTCACTGATGATTCGACCGTCGTTGCTTTCCGCCAGCATCTGTTCGACTTGCGGCATCAACCGATCGCGATAACCGGGCTCCGTTCGAATGACGTACCACGTGAAACTGTCTTCGAGAAACGCGGGAACCAGCATGGACCGCTCAACGCCTTCCCAGTCTTTCCAGGCGGCCTGCATTCGCTCGACCACGCCGACGATCCGTACCGGCTGATCGTTGCTGATATAGATCGTCTTGCCGACAGCATCGTTCGGCGCGTCGGGATACAGGGTACTGGCGGCATCCTGCGAGATGATTCCGGCCGGCGGCCAGCGAGTGCTGCTTTGCGAATACCATTCGACGTCCGTCGGCTCGAAGTTACGGCCAGCAATGAGGTTCAGACCGAATGTATCGACCCCGTGTTCGTCGATAAAATAGATTGCGACGCCGGTACCGTCAACATCGTCGCCGGCCTCGGTTTGCACGCCGGATGACCAACCGCCGTTTCGCAGCGGAACGGTATTGCTCGATATTGCGTCCACGACTCCCGCCAGGCTGCGAATGGCTTCGAGGTCTTCCACGATTGCGGCACGATCGTCGAAGTCGGGCGTAAAGCCGTTACTCGACAAGTAGAAGATATTGCTTTCGTCGACGCCGCTCGGCCGCGCCATCAGCCGGCTTCGCTCCTGGATGATGGCAATGGAGTTGACCATGATGGCCATGGTCACCGCGATTTGCAGAGCAATGAGAACATAGGCGGTTTTGTTGCGCATGAGCGCGCGCCATATTGGTCCGATTTCCATTGTAGACTCCCGTCAGCCGCCTATAAGGTTTTTAACTGGGCGGCCGGATGAATGCGGCAAGCACGCCAGGTTGGATAAAGCGCAGCACCCAGCGCCGAAACGATCGCCAGCGCGATCGCTGCGAGGATCATGACCCAGTCCATGCGTACCAGGTTCTCGATGAACTCCATTTCGCTGTACAGGATTTCGATGCCTTTGAGACCGAGCCAGGTCAGGCCAATGCCGATGATTCCGCCGCCGAGGCCGATGACACCCGCCTCTACGATGTACTGCGAGAATATCGCGCTCTGCGACGCGCCCAGCGCGCGTCGGAGACTGATATCGCCGGAGCGCCGCATGATTTTCGCCAGCAGCAGGCCGATCGTGTTCAGCAGGCAGACGATGAGGAACAGGATAGCCAGACCGAGCAGTACCTGGACATCGTCCGCAACCACTTCCTGATCCGCCATCCACTCCATCACGTCGTTCAGGCGGTTGTTGAGCGGGCGCGGAAATCTCCCCAGCGCTTTTTGCGATTCGACGTAGGCATCGAGGAATGCCATGTAATCCTCCTTTTCGTCGGCCCCATGCAGTTCGACCCAGAACTGCATCCAGACGCACTCGGAATTCAGGAACGAATTCCAGCCCGCTTCGTCCCGCGGTTTCCAGCAGTTGGTATTGCCGTTTCCGCCCACTTCCCGGGCAACACTCACGCTGAAGGGAAAGTAAACTTCCTCAACCTCGTTGAATGGCCCGGTCGACACGTCGTAGAACGTCGGAATCGGCGCCCACTCGTCGACGACGCCGGTGACCCGAAAGACGTCGCCGTTCATCATCAGCGTTCTGCCGACGGAATCTTCGCCGCCGAAGATTCTTTCGTTGATCTCCTTGCCAAGAACGACTACCTGCTCGAGCGTGTCATCCGCCGATTTATCCCAACCTCTGCCGTACAGAAACGGCACGTCGAACATGGGGAAGAAATCTGCAGTCGTGCTGCGGGCGGAGACCTCAAACGGACGAAGTTCCGGATCGGCAGGTTGCACGACGCGTGACGAGCGATAACTCAGAACCTGTCGTCTCCCCTTGGCTGCTTCAAGCAAGGCCGTGCCGTCAAGCCAGGTCACCTGATCGGGCGGCTCGTTCGGCTCGTTGGCAGGCTCGTTCGGATCCCAGCTGTCGAGCTGCACGTGGTAGAGCACGTCGGAGCGCTGGGGAATCGGGTTGCCGCTCATGACGTAATCGATGTTGATGATGGTCATGCAGGCGCCGATGCCGACCGCGATTGCGGCGACCATAAGAGCCGAAAGAACCGGATTCTGGCGGATACCAAGGAGGCCGAGCTTGACGTAATAGCGGATCATCGCTTTATGCTCCAGGCCTCAGGCCGTCGCAGCCGAGGCCACGTGCAGCGATTTGCCGCTGCTGACACGACCATCTCGCACGGAGATATTGCGGCCAGCACGTTTGGCCAGCATTGCTTCATGCGTAACCATGATGATGGTGGTGCCGGCTTCATTGATGTCGGCCAGCAGCTCCATAACGCTCGCGGCCATTCCCGAGTCGAGATTTCCCGTCGGCTCGTCCGCAAGCAGGAACCTGGGTTCGCCCGCCAGCGCCCGCGCGATGGCGACGCGTTGCTGCTGGCCGCCGGACAGCTGCGACGGCAGGTGGTGTAAGCGTGAGCCGAGTCCCACCAGTTCAACGACGCGTTCGATGCGCTTTCTGCGTTCGGCGGACTTCAGTCCGCGGTAGCGCAACGGCACGTCGACGTTGTCGAAGATGTCCAGTTCAGGGATGAGATTGAAACTCTGAAAGATGAACCCGATCTTTTCATTGCGTACGCGCGACCGTTCCCTGTCGCTCAGCCTTGAAATGTCTTTGCCGTCGAGCTGGTAATTTCCGTTCGAAAATTCCTCCAGCAATCCGGCGATGTTGAGAAACGTGGTCTTGCCGGAACCCGACGGTCCGGTAACCGATACGAATTCCCCCTCATCCACAGTCAGGGAAAATTCCCTGAGTGCGTGAGTTTCCACCGAGTCGGTCCGGTACACCTTCGATATGTTCTGCATGCAGAGCATTTGCGAATCTCCTGTTGTTCAATCAGTAATAAGAACCGTGTCGGCGCCCTGGAACTGGTCGAGACTCGAGATCACGACCGCGTCCCCTTCGTCGAGGCCGCTTTCGATCTGCACCGCAGCAAGGCTGCGGGCGCCGATCGTGATTGCCCGCCGGTGCGCCAGCTTGTCGTCCTCGAGAACGTAGGCAACGCGTCCGGCGCCGCTTTCGAGGAACTGGCCGCGCTGCAGCATCAGCACGTCGGGGTGCTCCGCGAGCAGGACACGGGTCGTGAGGCGCTGGTTCTGCCGAAGGTTTGCCGGCATCTCGCCATCGAATCGGATGCGGCTGCTGACCTGGTTGCTGACAATTTCCGGAGACACCGCGACCAGCTGTCCGGCATACGTCGCGCTTCCGATAATGATTTCTGCGGCCATGCCGATTGCGAGGTCGTCGGCGTAGCTTTCCGGTATTTGCGCGTCGATCTCGAAACGCGTCAGGTCCACCACGGCCATCACAGGCGTATCCCGCGCAACCGCCGCCTTCTGCTCTACCAGCAGGTCTCCGACGATACCGTTGACCGGAGATCGAATCGCGAGCGCGTCTACCTGCCGCTGCAGGTCGGCGACCAGAAGCTGCTGCCGCTCCACCGCAAGTTCGCTGGCGCGCAGTTCGAACGCGAGGCGCTCGTCGAACAGGTCTGCATCGGCGGCCGCGTGTTCGTAAGCGAGTTCCGCGTTCCTGAGGTCGTCCTGTGCCTTCTCGAAATCGATGGCGGAAATGACCGACAATACGTTGGCTTCATCGGCGCGTTTTTTTTCACGCTTCGCAGCAATGAGCGCCACGTCTGCGAGATCCGCGGCCTTACGTTTCTCCAGGGCGAGCTGCCGTGATTCGATTCGCTGCCGTTCGAGTTCCACCGTCTGCTGTTGCAACGACGACTGTGCCTGCTGCAGTTCGTTGTCCAGCTCCGGGCTGTCGACCAGGGCGAGTACCTGGCCTTGCTCCACCGAAGCGCCCGCTTCGACTTCGAGCGTGATCGAACCGGGGGCCGGCGCATACAGAGTCGGACTGACGGCAGCAACGACCCTGCCCTGTACGGATACATCACGAACGAGGTCGCCGCGCGTTACGGTCGCAATGCGCAGGCGGTCGAGCGGCACGGTAACGGTTGCATTGGCCCACCGTGTAACGACCGGAACCGCGAGCCAGACCAGCGCGAGCATGAGCAGTACGACACCGCCACCGACGATACGCAGGTTTCGATGGCTCTTCGGCGCAATGCGCACGTCCTGGGCAGATGTGTCGGCGATCTTCAGCGGCTTGGCCCGATGAATTGGAGGATTCAGGGCTTAGATGCACGAACTTCCTTAATCGTTGGTATCGCGAGAATCATCGGGTCCCGGCGCCGGACTCGCGAGTGTCCGGTGCCGGGGCCGGATCCGAACCACGCGAGGGGGCCGCAAACTTCGTTTGACAACTATATGCGTAGACACTAATATAATCACATGGTAATGATTAGCCGTCAACGCGCCCGCTCTGCCCCGGCCCGCAAGCCTGACGTTCCCTACGCGCACGCCCTCGCGGCCCTCGCCGATCCCACCCGCCGGACCGTCTTCGAGAACCTGCGGCGCCGGCCTCACACCGTCGGTGAACTCGTTGAACTCACCCAGGTGAGCCAGCCGGGAGTGTCGCAGCACCTGGCGGTGCTGGG
>JBBDXW010000036.1:10314-17846 GCA_040902105.1 Woeseia sp. | reverse complement strand
CCCCCCCCCGCGCCGGGCTGGTCACCGATCGCCGCGACGGAACACGGCGGTACTACAGCGCCCGTCGCGAGGGGTTGGCCGACTTACGGCTCTACATCGAGTCCCTTTGGGACGACGTACTCGACGCGTACGCGGCGGCGGACCCGGCACCACCCGGGCGCACATCCCGGTAAATGCAGTCTTCCCGGTCACGAGGATATTCCAGTGTCAAGCGTCCATACCACCTCGCACTTGTCCACGCCGGCCCTCCCCGGTATTCCGCCGGTCCGGCGCTCCGTGGACGTCTCATGGGACCCGGACGCGGCGTTCCGTCGCTTCACCGCCGACTTCGAGAGCTGGTGGCCGACGGCCACCCATTCGATCGGCGGGAAACGGGTCGCACGCGTCATCTTCGAGTGCCGCGAGGGGGGCGGCATTGTCGAGGAACTGGTCGATGGCAGGCGATTCCAGTGGGGGACGGTCACCCGGTGGGATCCGCCGCACGCCGTCGGATTCAGCTGGCATCCATCAAGGGACGCCTCGACTGCGCAGGATGTCGAAGTGACTTTTACGCCCGCCGGCGCGGGCACCCGAGTGGAGCTCACGTCTTCCGGCTGGGAGCGCCTTGGCGCCAAGGGTCGTCGCGAGCGGAAGGGTTACAACATCGGCTGGGGATCGGTCATGGCGACGTACGCTGGACAGCGAAGTGTTGCACTGGTCGTGTTCGCGATAATCTCCGCCGCGCTGACGTTCGTGCTCCGGGTGACCGGCCGGCTGAACGGCATGATCGACGCGGCAGGCGGCCGGTTGCCCGACTTGCCTCGTTGAAGCCGGTATCACGACAACGCGGCGGCCACCGGTTGCGCCGGAAATTCGGCCTTCGGAGTTCTCTCCCTCCGACCGCCTCAGGCCGCGAGCAGCGCGCTATCCGCAACCCCCGAGTCCGGGCCGCTGGCATTCGGGCTGTTCGGCCTGCTCATTCTCGTTTACGGGCTGCTGCTTGACAGGTACGCCAACGTGTACAGAGCTCCACGATGGAAATAGCTACGGCTTTGCGGTGAAGTTCGGGTCCTCCCGGGTCTTTGCTGCAAGGTCGCCGCTGCTGTCCTTGACGGAGAGGTCGAGCAGCGCTGCATCGGTGTCGAGCTTCATCAGAAAAGGGTGCCAACGATCGGCATGATCGCGCCGATAGTGGCCGGAGACTTCCCAGCCGGAGGCCGTTGGATAGATGTAGGCCTTGCCCACTTTGCGGTCTGGTGAAACCGGGTCGACAATCCTGAGTTCCGGACCCGCCTCGATGTAGCTTTGCAGGATGTCCCGCGCGGCCAGTACGACGGCCTCTTCCCTGGCGCGCTGCAGGGCCGGTTCCGGATCGGTGGCGCGGTGGAATGCGTATAGCGCGAGGGCGAGACCGATACCGAGGGCGATCGTGAATCTTACGATTTTGTGACGCAGCAGCGGAGCGACGTTTTCGTTCGCCGCCTGCATCAGGGGATACCGATGAGTTTGTGCGTCTGCAGGCTCAGTTTCCACCGGGGATTCCTCAGGCAATACTCCACCGCGGCCCGGGTATTTGCCTCCTTGTCACGGTCGTCCAGCGGCTGCAGGAAGAAATGCGTGAACTCCATGCCGGCGAACTTTTCGGGTTGCGCCTCGATTTCAAGCTGCGGATAAACGAGCTTGAGTTCATCTCCCTGCTGCTGCACCACTGCCGCGCCGGCTTTCGGGCTAACGCAGATCCAGTCGAGCGCGACGGGTGCCGGTACGGTGCCGTTCGTTTCGACGCCGACTGCGAAGCCGCGGTCGTGCATTGCGGCGATTACGGCATCGTCGAGCTGCAGCAACGGTTCACCGCCGGTGCATACGACGTAAGGCGCCGATAAGTCAGTCGGTGACGGCCAGTGCGTCGCCACGGCATCGGCGAGAGACCCGGCGCTGCGGAACTTGCCTCCGCCGGGTCCGTCCGTTCCGACAAACTCCGTATCGCAGAACTTGCACACGGCGGCCGCCCGGTCCCGCTCCCGGCCGGACCACAGGTTGCAGCCGGCGAAGCGGAGGAATACCGCGGGACGGCCGCTCTGCGCGCCCTCTCCCTGCAGCGTGTAATAGATTTCCTTTACCGTATAAGTCATGCGCGATGTGTTTCAAGCAGCGGGTCGGCAATACCGGCTTCGGCAAACCCCCTGGCGCGCAGGAGGCACGCCGCGCATTCTCCGCAGGGAGGACGCAGGCCGTTGTAGCAGGTATGCGTCAGCGACATTGCCCCCATCGCGCCAAGGTCCTGCGCCAGCAATACCGTTTCCTTTTTTGTCAGTTCCATGAGCGGCGTATGAATGATCATGCGCCGTTCCAGGCCGAGAGCAAGCGTGTTCTCGAGAGCGTCGATGGTGTCACGACGACAGTCGGGATATCCGCTGTAGTCCGTCTGCGCGACGCCCGTAACGAGTTGCCCGATACCCCGCTGCCAGGCGTAGGCCGCGGCAAACGTCAGGAAGATGAGATTGCGGCCAGGTACGAAGGTCACGGGCAGCACACCGTTTTCCGCAACCGTCTTTGGTACTGCAACTGCCGGGTCCGTGAGTGCATTCCCGCCGAGTGCGTCGAAGGTATCGATTGGCAGTATGAAGTTCGGTAGTCCGGCCTGCGATGCAACCTGTCTTGCCGCGTCGAGTTCGATGCGATGGCGTTGCCCGTAGTCGAAGGTCAGCGATTCGACAGCGCGCCTGCCGAAGCGGTCGATCGCCCAGTACAGACAGGTCGTGGAGTCCTGGCCGCCGGACAATAGAACGAGCGCTCTGTTGTTCATTGCCCGATGTGCATCGTCAGCATGCATCGCGCCGGCCTGTCGCTACCTGAACAGGTCTTCCGCATCGCGAAGCTGATCGTCGTCTCCCGGCTGTTGCTCGCCGGCCTCGCCGAACAATGCGGCCAGGTCCGATTTCGCCTTCGCTGCTTTTTTTGCACGCACGGGATCGAATGCATCCGCACTCGGCTTGAACCACTCGCAGAAGTTGACCCGTTCCTTATCCGTAACCTCTTCAGCGTCGTCTTCCAGGCACTGCTTTGCCACCGTCGGATCGAAGTACCGGCACATGCGACAGACATGCAGGTGCACCGTGCAGGACGGGCATTCGTCCCGCCGCGAAAGCGGTAGCGTCAATGCGGCAAGCGACTCGCCGCAGCGATAGCAACGGATGTCTTCTCCCTTCATGAGACTCCTCCGCGGGGCGCCGCGCGACCGGTGTCGCGGCGAATGGGCACTATCGGACAGTATACCGTCCCGCCAGGAACGCCGAGAACAGGAGCATGACCGATACGCATATGGGTGTTCCTGGCTGCGCCGCGGGCGCGATCGCTTGAAATTGCCGCATGTTCATCTCCTGTTTTTATTGCCGTTATTGTGCCGCAACTTGTGCGGCGCGAAGCTGAATATGGCGAGGCAGACCTGCAACGCGATTTTTGATCCATATTTCACTGTCGCATATGGCAGCGAAAAAGCCCTGTTGGAGCCCGTGCCAAGGGGCGATTCTGCCACGCCGGCGGATTTCTCATTCGCCCGTTTGCACGGGCTCCAACTGCCCTTGAAATGTTCTGAAAAACATTGTCGCGTGGAAAATCGGCATAATAATGCAATCGGGATTGCCGGTTGCGGCGGGAATTGAGAGCTATTGAACAGCGAACGTATCAAGCAGGAATTCGGCAGCTTCGGCATCGACGTCATCGAAAGCAGCGACCAGAGGAGGATCTCAAGCCTCTACAGCCTGGAAGACGGCCGCAAAGTCTGCCGTACGTATGCGCTGGTCGAATTCAGCGACTCGATCGGGGCCGCCCTCGCGGAGGAGCACGCCCTGGTGCTGTCAGGGCAGCCGATTGGCGCCGTCTTCAAGGCCCGCGGCTGGACCATTACCAAGCGGCTCACGCGCGTCGGGACGCTGACGCTCGACGAGGACAGTGTGGACATAGCAGGACCCATGTCCCTCGAAATCCCCCGGAAGGTCGCCTTGCACTCATACGTTTTTGAAGTAAAAAAACAAGGCGCTGCTTTCGATTACGCCGCCATCACCGAAATACACCACCCTCTCTACCTGACCGAGACGGACCTGCACTCCCTCTATGGCGCGCCCATCGTGCGGAACCGCGACCCGGCGCAGGTCGGGTAGTTCAGCGGCAAGCCGCTTCCTTTATCCGGATGGGCGCAGGCACGCCGCCCGCGGTTTCGAGCTGCTGCGCCGGCGCGCGAGTACGCCGGAGAATCACCATATTGCCGAACGTCACCAGCAAGATGCCGGCAACGATGTTGCCAGTGATCTGCAGGCCCTCAAAGAGAATCGACAGAAGCAGCGCGATCACCGGGAACATCACCACCGCGTAACCCGCCTTGTGCGCGCCAATGCGGCCGAGCAGCGTGAGGTAGGCGCCGAACGCAATAACGGAACCGAACACGGCGAGATAGCCGAGCGACAGGACGTAGCCCGCCGAAGCATCGAAGTTGAAGGTGTGGCCCTGGCCGAGCGCGATCGCGCCGGTCAGCAGGGCGCCGTACAACATGCCCCAGGCATTCGTCTGCATGACCGGCAAGCCCCCTTTCTGCGCGTCCTGCGACGCCATGTTGCCGAGCGACGCGATAAAGGCGCCGAGCACACAGAGACCGGCTCCGTAAAACGTCGCGTCGGACAGCGACAAACTGGCGACCTGCGGCAAAAACAGGGTGACGATGCCGGCTATCCCGAGCATCGACCCGACAATCACGCGCGGTCCCGAACGGACACCGAAGAAGATTCTCGAATTGCCGATGTTCATCCACAGCATGGTCGAGAATGCGATCGCGGTCAGCGCCGAACTGATGTACTGCTGCGCGTGATACATCACGATGTAATTGAGACAAAAGAGCAGCAGCCCAAGCAACAGGAAGCGGCTGTGCGCGCGCCTGTCGAAGCGCAGGCGCAGTCCGCGCAAGCGGCACCAGCCGAATATCAGCAGCGAGGCCAGGCTGTAACGATAGAAAATAGACACTTCCGGCGCAACGACACCGAGCTGGAATTCGATCGCAATCCAGGTCGATCCCCACACCAGTACAGTAATCAGATACAGAAGCCCGTTACTCATGACGAATCTCGCAATGTGGTGTTCAGTGGCGTCATTCGCGGGCCCTTTGCGGGCCTCGTCCGAGGGTTGACTATACGGGCGTATTGGGACTATAACAGAAACAATTTTTCAGAAATGTAACATGAACAGTTTATGTTAAGTGTGAACAAGGACGGCGCCGACTACCTGTACCGGCAGGTCATCGACCTGATTTCGGAGAACATCGAGACAGGCACGCTGCAGCCGGGCGACCGCCTGCCTTCCCTGCGCCGCATGAGTACGCGCATCGGCGTCAGTATTCCGACCGTCCGCCAGGCCTATGTCGAACTCGAGCGCCAGCGGCGGGTCGAGTCGCGGCCGCAATCCGGCTTTTACGTGCGCGGGCTGCTGGCGAACGACCTCGTACGGCCCGCACCACGCTTCAGGCGTTCCACCCGGCCGGTGGCGGTTGCCCGCCGCAGCCTGATGGATCGTGTCTTTGACGGCATACACCAGCCGAACGTTCTGCAGTTCGGCATCGCCGATCCCAGCATGGCGAAGCCGCCCGCAAAGGCGTTGCACCGGACCATGAAACGCGTGATGGCACGCGCGGAAGAACGCAGTCTCGCCTATGCGCCGAATATGGGCGAGCCGCGCCTGCGCCGGCAGATCGCCTATCGTTACCTCGACACTGTCGGGAGCAACGTCGATCCGGACAGCATCTGCATCACCAATGGCGGCCAGGAAGCCCTGTCGCTGGCGCTGACAGCCGTTGCCAGGAGAGGCGACGTGATCGCCGTGGAATCGCCGACGTATCACGGGCAGCTCGAACTGATCGAGAGCCTCGGCATGCTCGCTATCGAGGTCGAAACCTGTCCGGAGGAAGGCGTCGAAGTCGACGCGCTGCGAAAAACTCTCGACGCGCACCCGGTGAAGGTCTGCATGTTCTCCACGACGCTCAGCAATCCTCTGGGCGCAAGCATGCCCGACCATAAACGCAAGCTGCTGGTCGAACTGCTGGACGAGCGCAAGGTCGTGCTGATTGAAGACGACGTGTACGGTGAACTGTTGTTCGACGGCCATCGCCCCAAGCCTGCGGAATTTCATTCACGAAGTGGAAACGTCCTGACCTGCGGTTCGTTCTCCAAAACGGCTGCACCCGGCTATCGGATAGGCTGGCTACTGACCGGGCGCTTTCACGATGACATTGCCCGCCTGAAGCGGGCCTTTTCCTGCTCATCGGGCCTGCTGCAGCAGATGACGCTGGGCGAATTCGTCGCGAGCGGCGATTACGACCGGCATCTGAAGACGCTGCGGCAGGTTTTACAGTGCAACGCCCGGCGCATGACCGCCGCCGTCGCCAGTCATTTTCCGCCGGAAACGCGCACGTCGAAGCCGGTCGGCGGCTGCGTGCTCTGGCTGGAGCTTCCGGAAGCGGTCGATTCCGAGAAACTGTTCGACAAAGTCATTCAGGAAGGCATCAGTATTGTGCCAGGCAGTATGTTTTCTCCGTGCAATCGGTATCGCAATTTCATCCGCTTGAGTTTCGGTCATCCCTGGACAGAGGCGATCGATGCCGGCTTGCAGCAACTCGGCCGGACCGTCAGCGAACTTGCCGCTCGCGGCCACTGATTTTTTTCCTGGAAAACACAAGCCGTCCCTTTCGCCGCTGCGCGAATTCCCCTATAACAGCCTGCATTGCACCTCGCCCATTCACTGCGTAACCGTTTTTCATGATCAGCTCCATCGCTTCCATTACCGCGCTGCTCGTCGGCGTTGCCATATTGCTGACAGGACAAGGTTTGCAAGGGACGTTGCTGCCGGTGCGCGCAACCATGGAAAATTTTTCCACCGTGGCGGTCGGCACGTTCGGCGCAGCCTATTTCCTGGGCTTCGCCGTCGGCAGCTGGCGCGGCGCGGGACTGGTACAGCGCGTGGGACATGTGCGCGTCTTTGCGGCGATGACTGCGCTCGCGTCAGCGATTCCTCTGCTGCACGGACTGTGGATCAGCCTCTGGTCCTGGAGTCTGTTGCGCTTCGTGACCGGCTTCTGCTTCGCAATTCTCTACGTCGTCATTGAAAGCTGGCTCAACGAAGCCTCGACCAATGACAATCGCGGCTCCGTGTTCTCCGTTTACACGCTCATTAACATGACGATGCTTGCAGCGGGCCAGCAGATGATGTTGCTGGACGACCCCGCGGCCATGACCTTGTTCGCACTCGCATCTGTCCTCGTTTCGCTGGCCGCGCTGCCGGTGGTGTTGTCCACGGCACCGACGCCGCGCCAGGTCCAGGGAGACACCAGGCTCGCTATTCCCTACCTTTACCGGACCTCTCCGGCCGGCATGCTGGGCAGCCTGACCACAGGCCTCGCCAACGGCTCCTTCTGGGCGCTGGCGCCGGTATTCACGATTTCGTTCTCCACCGACGTCTCGCTGACAGCATGGTTCATGACGGCGGCCGTTATCGGCGGAGGGGGCCCCCCCTGG
>JBBDXW010000036.1:0-10304 GCA_040902105.1 Woeseia sp. | reverse complement strand
GACGACCCACTGCCGACGATCGTGAACGTCCATGGGGGCCCGCTCGGCGCCTGGTCGGATCACGTTGACCGCCGCTTCGTCATGGCAATAGCCGCCAGTCTCGCCATCCTGGTGTCGATCGCAATCTGGCTGTTCGCCGACAGGTTCACCCCCGCCGGCCTGATTCTACTAGGCGGCCTGTGGGGCGCCGCGGCCTTCCCGTTGTATTCGATTTCCATCGCGCACACGAACGATCACGCGGCTCAGGGCGAGTACGTGATGGTGTCCAGCGGCTTGTTGCTCATGTACGGTATCGGCGCTGTGGCGGGCCCCCTCCTCTCGTCCATCGCGATGCAGTTCTTCGGAGCGCGCGGGCTGTTCATCTTTACCGGCGCGGTTCACGCTCTCCTGTGCGTATACCTGCTGCAGCGGCGCCTGCGCCGTTCCAGAGCGGGTGCCGAGGATCACGGCGCATTCGCGGACGCGCTCACGGCGTCGCATACGACCTCACAGGTTTACGAGCAGGAGATCTCCTCCCGGTAATACCCGGAAATACGACTATTAATATCGAAAGATCAAATAGATAGAAGAACATTATGATATAGTTTCTCATTCTTGTTTGCGCAAAAAAACGACGGAAACAGGCACTGGCGGCGCCCGGCGCCAGTTAAGGGCCTATTCAGCTTGACGTCGCTAGTATCTGCATCACGATCTCTCCATCCGCGCGCGGAAAACGCGGATAATGGATCCGGAGGTTCACATGAAAACGGAATCGATGCATAAAAGACCGGCGCATGAGCTGTTTTGGCTGCTGCCGTTTTTTGCGTGCGCGTTGCTGGCATCCGGTTCGTTACCGGCGCAGGTGCCTGTCGACGAAGCAGGGAATCCGATCGACGCATTGGACGAGACCGCGAATGCGACCGAGGCGCAGGGCGCAAAGACGGCCGACACTGCGTCGATCGAGGCAGCAGAAGCTCCGCTATTGACGGCGGAGGAGCTGGAAACCCTGGTCGGCCCGATCGCGCTTTATCCCGACAAATTGCTCGCCATCGTGCTGCCCGCATCGACCTATCCACTGGAGATCGTGCAGGCGGCACGCTTTCTCGAACAACTCGAGGACGACAGCGGCCTGAAATCCGACGAATCGTGGGACGACTCCGTCACCGCCCTCCTCAACTATCCTGAAGTCGTCCAGATGATGGACAAGGATATCGACTGGACCTGGCGTCTCGGCGAAGCCGTGGTAAGCCAGCAGGCCGACGTGATCGCTGCGGTCGAGACGTTTCGCGACCGTGCCTACGCGGCCGGCAACCTGAAAACCGATGAGCGCCAGACGGTCAGCAATAACGGCGGCGCGATCGAAATCCAGCCCGTCAGCGAAGAAATTATCTACGTGCCGTATTACGAGCCCGAGCGCGTGGTGGATTACCAGCCGCGACAGGTTTACTACTATTACCCGCGCCCGTACCCGGTGTACTACTACCCCTATCCGGTGCATCACTCCTTTGCTTCGGGTTACTTCTGGGGCGTGACGACGGCATTCAATATCGGCTGGGCCACCGATCATCTGCACGTGTTCCACCACAGCTACTGGGGTCACCCGTATTACGGGCGCCACTACTTCGGACATTACTACCGTCGACCCAGCATCAACGTGTACAACACGTATTACGTGGACCACAACCGGCATGGTTCGGAGCACCGCCATCGCGACGGCGACTACTGGCGGCCACGAGACGGCGGCGCACGGCCCGGGCACTATCGCACGCGCCTCGAGCGTTTCCGCGAGCACCCGCGCGAGCATACCGTCGAGGGTTATCGTCTGCCCGAGCGAAACGCCCGCCGCGTGGCCAGCACCAACGACCGCGTAGGCTTCCGCGGCGACGCGGGCAACAGGGTCGAGCGAGACAACCGTGCAAACAATAACCGCGAAGGTTTCGCTGCGAGCCGTGACAATGACAATGCGCGCGACCGGGTAGGAACGAATCCGGCTGACCGTGCGCGCCAGCCGGACAGGGCCGTCGCAGACAATGCCACGGCCAGCGACACGATCCGCTTCCGTGCACGTAACCGCGCCGCGGCCGCCGCACAGCAGGAGCGGAGACGCAGTTCCGCCGATGCGGCTTCGCGTGTGCCGGAACGCACCGCGACAACGCGCCTGGCGGAACGCCGCGACAGCAACGACGACATCCGCTTTCGTTCCCGCGACCGGACTGCCGGCAACAGTGCGGCAGATCGCGCTCGACCGTCAATCAGCTCATCGGGCAGCTCGAGAGATGCTGACCGCACCGGGATTACTGACAACTCAGGAAGCAGGGATCGCTCGGCAATTCGCGACCGCTCGATACGAACGCGAACGGCCACGCCGCCGGCGGTAAGAACCGCTCCCTCGGACAGCGGTTTCCGCTCGACCCCAAGGCGCAGCGAAGCTGTCAGCCGCCCGCAGGTCAGCCAGCAGAGAGCAGCACCGCGAATGAGCACAGCGCGCCCGGCACCGCAACCGAGAGCCAGCGCGCCGGCGCGAACATCAAGTGCGACTCCGCCGCCACGTGAAAGCCGTGCGGCACCGAGTCGCAGTTCGAACGATACGGCACCGCATCGCAGGACCCGGGAACAATAGGGAGCGCCTGCACAAGTCGAACTCGCCCCTGTCGGAGCCCGCTAAAGCGGGCGATCCCCGCGTCGTGTATTCGCCCGTTTTCATGGGCCCCAACAGCTCAGTGTTCGGGTCGGTTGTCCGGCTTTTCAGAAATGTCGTCCGGATTGCTGACCTGCCCCGCCCCGGTTTTTCTTTGCGTGGGCTTATCCGATGAAAGCTCCCATGCCGCATAAATAACAGCGCCGGCAGCCGCGAGCGCCAGGACGATAATGATGATGGCGAGCAGATTCATCCTGCCGCCGATCATAGGGTTTTCCCCGGACCTTGTCTTGTTTGCAGAGGCCTTGCGGCGGCAAGCGACCCAAAATGCGGCGACTTTGCCTATACTCCGCCAGTCATCGTGACGCAGAACGTCAATTCACTGGGGGAAAACATGTTTGCAAGGCCGCCGGTTGCTCATTCACTTGCCATTCTGTTCGCGACGCTCCTGGTGGCTTGCGGGCCGTCCGAAAATGCGACTGCGCCAACAGAAGGATCGGAAGCTCAGGAACCGCAAAGCGCCGCTCCGGTCGACAACGGTGAGCGGGCAAAGGAACTGGCGACGAACTCGATCATCGTCGATACCCATATCGACGTGCCGTATCGCCTGAACGAGGAATGGGTGGATGTCTCCCGGGCCACGGAGGACGGCGACTTCGACTATCCGAGAGCGGTCGCCGGCGGGCTCAATGCCCCCTTCATGTCCATATACACGCCGGCCGAGCTGCAAACCGAGGGCGGTTCAAAAGAGCTTGCGGAGAAACTCATCGACATGGTCAATGACCTCGCCGCCAAATCACCGGACAAGTTTGCCATCGCTCGTTCGCCCGCTGACGTTGAAAAACAGTTTACCCAGGATTTGATATCGCTGCCGATGGGTATGGAAAACGGCGCGCCCCTCGAAGACGATATCGCCAACGTGGCGCACTTCCACGAACGCGGAATTCGCTATATTACCCTGGCGCACGGAAAATCGAATCTCATCTCCGATTCCTCCTATGACGACAACAAGCAATGGGGCGGCCTGAGCGATTTTGGCGTTGAAGTCGTCGGGGAGATGAATCGGCTGGGCATCATGGTGGATGTCAGCCACATTTCGGACGAAGCGTTCTGGGACGTAATGGATGTGACCAAGGCGCCCGCGATCGCATCGCACTCGTCCGCGCGTCACTTCACGCCCGGTTGGGAACGCAACATCGCCGACGACATGATCGTGCGGCTGGCGGCGAACGGCGGCCTGGTCATGATCAACTACGGCTCCGGTTTCCTGACCAGCAAGGCGCATGACTACGAGAACGCCAGACGCGACGCATTCGACAAATATCTCGAGGAGACCGGGCTCGAGAGCAGCGACGAGGTGCGCAGTCAGTTCGGTGACCAGTACAACGCCCTGCACGGCCCGTATCCCTACGCAACGCTCGCTGAGACTCTGGATCACTTCGAGCACGTGATAGAACTCACCAGCGTCGACCAAGTCGGCATCGGGTCGGATTATGACGGCGTCGGCGACAGCCTGCCGATCGGCCTCAAGGACGTTTCGAGTTACCCGAACCTTGTCGAGGGTCTCATGCAGCGCGGCTACAGCGACGAAGACATTCGCAAGATTCTTGGTGAGAACCTGCTGCGCGTATGGCGCGAAGTTGAAGACGTCGCCCGGTCCTTGTGACCGGATCCGGGCCGTGTAACCCGCAACGCAACGGGATGACAGTAACGAGACCGTTCAGGCCGTCGCGCATCGTCGTTGCGTGCTGCCTGCTGTTCGCAGTCTGCATGGCGGGCTGCGACCGCACGGGCTACGACGTAGTCATTCGCGGCGGCACCATTTACGACGGCCTTGGCGATCCGCCCTACATCGGCGATATCGGCATGACGGACGACCGCATCTCCGCCATTGGCAACCTGTCCGGGGAAAGCGCGACGCTGGAGATCGATGCGGCGGGCAAAGCGGTGTCACCGGGCTTCATCAATATGCTGTCCTGGGCCACAACGTCGCTGATCGAGGACGGCCGCGGCATGAGCGATCTCAAACAGGGGGTGACGCTCGAAGTCATGGGCGAAGGCTTCTCGATGGGCCCGCTGAACGACGTCATGAAAAAGGAAATGGTTGCGCGACAGGGCGACATCAGGTTCGGCGTCGAATGGACGACGCTCGACGAATACCTGGAGTACGTGACGAACAAGGGCATTTCCCCGAACGTCGCATCCTACATCGGCGCTACAACCGTCCGCGTGCATGAAATCGGCTATGAAGACAGGCCCGCAAGCAAAGCGGAACTGGCGCGCATGCAGGATCTCGTACGCGACGCCATGCGTGACGGCGCCCTCGGCGTCGGTTCGTCGCTCATCTATGCGCCGGCGAATTTCGCCGACACCGGCGAGTTGATCGACCTGGTAAGCGCGGCCGCAGAGTTTGGCGGGGCGTACATCTCCCACATCCGCTCTGAAGGCGACCGCCTCGAAGAAGCAGTCGAGGAGTTCATCGAGATCGCCAGCACGACCGGCGCCCCTGCGGAAATTTACCATCTGAAGGCATCGGGCCGGCCGAATTGGCACAAACTGCAGAATGTTTTCGAAATGATCGAAGAGGCACGCGAGGCCGGCTTGCGGATCACGGCGGATATGTATACCTATCCTGCGAGCGCGACCGGACTGAACGCATCGATGCCCTTATGGGTACAGGAAGGCGGCCACGATGCGTGGATCGCGCGGCTCAAGGCTCCCGAAATCCGCGCCCGTGTCGTCGCCGAGATGAACGACCCCGACGCGGACTGGGAAAACCGTTTCGTGCAGGCCGGACCCGAAAATATCCTGCTGCTCGGTTTCAACAAGGAACGACTGAAGCCTCTCATCGGCAGGACACTGAAGGAGGTCGCAGACGAGCGCGGCACCGGCTATGCGGAAACCGCGATAGACCTCGTGATCGAAGACGACAGCCGGGTCGACGTCAGTTATTTCATGATGTCAGAAGACAACGTTCGCAGAAAGGTGGCGCAACCCTGGGTCAGCTTCGGCTCGGACGCCGGCGCGCCGGCCGCGGAAGGCGTGTTCCTGAAGTCGAACCCTCACCCCCGCGCATACGGCACGTTCGCCAGGGTGCTCGGCAAGTATTCCCGGGACGAAGGCGTCATCAGCCTGCCCGAGGCGGTTCGCCGCATGACGTCGCTGCCGGCCACGAACATCGGAATTCGCGACCGGGGACGGTTGGCGGAAGGACACTACGCCGACGTGGTCGTATTCGATCCGGATACCGTCGCCGATCACGCAACCTTCGAGGACCCTCACCAGTACGCCACCGGCATCGAGCACGTCTTCGTCAACGGCGTGCCGGTGATTCGCGACGGCGAACACACCGGCGCGACGCCCGGGCGCGTGGTTCGCGGACCCGGCTGGACTGGCTGGGAGAACGCCCGCGATTAGCCACGCATTATTCATGAACGCGATGACGTCTCGGCGGAGTCTCGCTTACCACTACCCTCGAACGTTCATGAATAATGCGAAGCGACTCAGTCAGAGAAGCGGTATTCCCGCGATCGCCTCCCTGAAGAGTGCAAATACGCCCACGGCGTACAGGAGGGCTACGAGCACCAGCAGCAGGACCTTGGTCTCCGTTCGCGGCACCGCCGACCAGCGGCTGATCGCAAATCCGGTCAAAGGCAGGAGCTGCAGCGCATGAAGGGCCATGCCGTGCGCGATTCGCAGATCGCCGCCGACGGTACTCCAGTTGAGGAACGGCAGGCCGGGGCCGCCATCGGGCGCGCTGAAGGTGTGCGCGCCGTGTGCAATCATGACGCCGCCTATTGCGCCGCCAGTCAGAAACACGACGATGCCCAGTCGTATTCCCCACAGGTAAGCAGGGTGCAAGCGGATGCCGGGCTTGCTGAACATGAACAGGATGACGACGGTCATCAGCATGTCGATACTTATCATGACGCCCATGGCCTGAAAAATGACGGCGTCAAAATCTGTCGCAATATTGTAATGCGACATTGTACCGCGGCCTGCCTGTAACAGCAGGCACGTCGATTCGATGACGATCGTTATCGCGATGACGATGCTCACCGTACTCAGCAGCCATCGCGGCCGCCTGATGTATTTACTGAACCAGGCGATTGTCCAGAGGTATATCACAAGCGAGAACATGAACTTCATCGGCTTGAGCCATGCGTTCACGCCCATGACGAGACGGTCGTCCGTCAAAAAACATAAAAAAGTCGTGAGAAGCAGAACGACGTGCAGCCAGCCCACCAGCGCGAGCAGCGGATTGCGCCAGTAAAGTTCCGCTATGAAACGTCGTCGCATCGTTACGCAATATCCGACAGCAGCTGCGGCCTGCAGTCGGTGCGACGCGGCAACACCGCCATGCTTGCGAGTGAAAAAAGGGATGCGGCGCTCATAGTCGATCCTCGCAATCAGGGCTTCGCCTCATTGTGGCACAGAGTCCGCGGTAAATCCGAGCCAGGTGTCAGTGACGTTGTTGCGCCACACCGGCAATGTCGCGTCAGGACTATTGCCGGATTCGCAATTCGTCCGCTCGAAAGAGAACGTACTGGCGGATCGTTTCCGCGTCCTGAGCGGACAGGGTAAATGCCGGCATGCCGTTGGCGCGCCGTGCGCCGCCAATCACGATGCCGTTCCATACGGCGTGCGTGCCTTCGGACGCAAAGCGCAAGTCGGGCACGGAACCGCCGGCGCGCGCCGACGCGTTCTTCCCGTGACAGAAGCTGCAGTGTTCGGAGTACAGGGTTTTTCCACGCTCGATCGTTTCGACGGAGGCCGTGAATCCCAGATCCGGCAAAATGCGGTCGTCGGGTGGCACTCGCGGCATGTCTAGGTCGCCCTTCAGCGTAAAAGCGAGCAGGCGTGTGGGACCCCGTGCATTCTCGCCCGCATGCAGTTCGGGATAGAGGAACTGCGCGCCGCCGCCCGCCCCTATCGGCAGCAAAACGTACTGCGTATCGTCCAGCGCATAACTGACCGGCGCGGCATTGATGGCCGAGCCCGTTGCGACCGACCATATGCGCTTGCCGTTCGCCGCGTCGTAGGCTGAAAAGTCGCCCGTTGCATCACCCTGGAATACGACGTTGCCCGCGGTTGCCAGGACACCGCCGTTGAACGGCAGCGCATGATCGACCGACCACCGTTCACGCTGCAGAACGGGATCCCATGCAACGAGCTTACCGGGGCTGTGCCCTTTACCATCGACCTCGTCGATCAGGTCCATCGTGTCGACGTAATCGCCGCCGCCAAGATTTGTAACGATACTGGGCACGTCGATCGCCGGAATGTATGCAAGCCGCAATACCGGGTGAAATGCCATCGGGTTCCAGCTGTGCGATCCCCACATATTCGGCCACAGCATTGTGGTCGTGCCCGCGGCCGTGTTCCAGAACTGCCCGTCCGGGTCCGTTACGGGGCGTCCCGTTTCAACATTGATACGCGATGCCCAGTTGGCCTTTACGTATTTCTCCGCCGAAATCAGTTCGCCGCTCAACCTGTCGAGCACGTAGAAGAAGCCGTTCTTGGGTGCAATCATCAGGGCCCTGCGTTGACGCCCTTTGATCTCGAGATCGGCGAGCACGATGTTCATCGTCGCGTTGTATTCCCAGCTGTCTTCGGGAACCGTCTGGTAATGCCATACGTACTCGCCGGTTTCCGCATCGACCGCGAGTACCGACGACAGAAAGAGGTTGTCTCCTCCTTCGGGGCTTCGATATCGATGCACGTATGGCAACGCGCCGGCGGTACCGAAGAACAAATAGCCGCTATCCGGATCGTAAGTCATTTCGTTCCAGGCGCTGCCTCCGCCGCCGAACGCCTGCCACCGATCGCCGGTCCATGTGCTCGCTGCCAGTTTCATGGCAGGCGAATCGTTCTCATCGGGGTTCGGACTCGGCACCGTATAAAAGCGCCACAACAGATTGCCGTTCTGCGCGTCATAGGCGGAAACATAGCCGCGGTTTTGCTCTCCCGACTCCGAACCGGCGTTGCCGATGAACACCTTGCCGCCGCCAACGCGAGGTGCATCTGTAATCGCGTAACCTAGCTCGGGGTCGCAAGTCTTCTTGGACCACTGCGGCTTACCGCTCGACGCATCGAGGGCAATGAGCCGGCAGTCAGCCACGGCGACCATGACGCGGCCCTCCCAGACGGCGACTCCGCGATTCGATCGCGCGGCCCAGGAAAGATACGGGTCGTCCGCAAAGCCCCTTCTTACTTCGGGGTCATAGCTCCAGAGAATGGCGCCGGTCGCTGCATCGATCGCAAACACCAGGGAAAACGGACCGGAAATGTAGATGACACCGTCAACGACGACCGGCGTGGCGGAGATCCCGTCCGCGACCGGCAGATCCGTCGACCAGGCGAGGCCAAGATCGCCGGCTGTCCGGGTATCGATCTGATCGAGCGCACTGAAGTGTTCGCCGCGAAAACTTCCGCCGTTCAACAGCCAGTTGTTGCCGCCCGACTCGCTGACGGCGCGCGATTGGGTGACTCGGCCGCGATCCGCTGCCGGCGCATCAATTGCAGCCAGGACGATCAGGCCAGCCAGAAGAATCTCTTTACGCATGCGCGCTCTCACCTGGAAGGAGGACACTAGCGTACGAACCGCACGCCCGCAGGATCAATTCAGAATGTGAACGGCTTGTTGTCGCGCACCTTGTCGGACAGATACCGGCTGCGCAGTTCTTCATGCTGCGCCGGCGGAAACTCTTCCAGTATGACTCGCCGCAGGTGATTCTCCGCAACCAGCACCCTGTCGTGCGCAATTTTCGCAAGTGCTTTCGCATCGTCCAGCGCCGCGCTTGCCTCTTGAAGGTGCCGCGGCTTGACCTTATCCGCGTGTTGCTGAAGCTTTATCTTTTGCCTTTCTGCCTTGGCCACAACCGCCGCCGTCTTGCGCAGCCTGCCACGCTCCGCGGCCAGCGCCCTGCGAACACGGCGCAATTGGCCCCGGGCGGACGTACGGATGAAATGATTGAGCGCAACGAGCAGCAGTACAAGCCCGGTGAGCGACGCAAGTATCAGTGCCCAGTGATTTTGCAGCAGTTCCGTACCCATCTGAATGCGGTACCGCCTTTTTGAGAATCAGACGGTCGTGTCGCTGGATGACGGCCAGTCCTCGTCGAAGGGAAAGGGCCTCGATTCGGTATTGAACGTCAGGTAGCGAATGATCTGCCAGGTATAGGTTGCGAGCGATTGGCCCAGGCCTTTCAGGCGTTCATTGGTTTCCCCGGTCAAAAGCACCCAGAAAAACAGCAACACCACGACCGCACCAACGACAATCCTGGACACGCAGTACAGCGCCACAAGAATCAGCATGAACAGCAAGCGCAACCACGTGGATCGTGATTTGATGTGCTCCTCGAACTCCCGGCGCTGGCCTGTTGCGTCCGGGTCCGGATCGTCCCCGAGGGCGTGGTCTCGCGGCTGTTCCTCGTTCATCGCTTCATCCCGTCAACGGTGCCTCATGTGCGGGGCGCTATGATAACCCTTTCGCCGCCGCCTGTGATCCGGCGCCGCCACAGATCCCGGACGAAAAGTCGCCTTCGTTCGTCTCTGGCACGAGCAGAGTGCCGGCCTGGGGTGTTCGACGAGCGAGTTTCCCGTGTCCGGGCACGTGGAATACCCCCGGTTTCTGGCACGAGCAGGAGTACCGTCCGGGGGTGTTCCACGAGCGAGTTTCCCGTGT
>JBBDXW010000035.1:0-30079 GCA_040902105.1 Woeseia sp. | reverse complement strand
ATTGGCCCGACACATACGATGTATCAAGTGTCGAATCTCGGAACGAATCTTTGGTGGGCCGCGACCACGGCTCTTCCAACGCCAGTAATAGCGAAAACCCTGGCGATGCCAGCGAACAACCGTGTCTGGCCGAACGATATGTAATGCCCCTCGCCACCCGGACCAAATTCTCGACAGCACTACCCAGAACAAACGATCTGCAGTGTCCAGTCGCGGCCGAGGGTGGCGGTGCTTCAAGACGGCCAACTGCTGCCGAAGAGCCAGGTTCTCGGCAGCAAGGCCTTGTCGAGTACGCGCCGCGGCAAACAGTGTGCAGATGAAGATTCCAAGCCATTTGCGCATGCCGAAAGGCTAGCCGTAAATGGTGGAATAAGGCAATAGAATCAACGCGGACAGATATTCAGGAGGGACAGCCGGCTGGAATGTCCGGGCATTCCCATTCCAATGGGCGCAGGGACGTTCAATAATCGCTGCGTGGCCGGGCACACCATCACGCAGTGCGAGTCCGGTTTCGGGAATCGACCCCGGCCCTGCACCGATCGGCCGTTAGCGGCAACCTGCGGGAAAGCGAGCTTATTCCATGGCGACTGTTAGACCTCGATCGTTCGAACTGGTGACGCCCGTCAGTGGGGCTGATCACCTGACCGGCCAGGAGCATGCGCCGGTGGTCATCGTCGAGTACGGCGACTTCGAATGCCCGAACTGCAAGCAGGCGGCCCCGGCCGTGAAATTGTTGCTCGCCCGCTTTGCCGGACAGGTGCAATTCGCGTACCGCCACTTCCCTCTCGAGGCCGTCCATCCGCATGCGTTGCAGGCGGCGGAGGCCGCCGAAAGCGCCGGCGCCCAGGGCCGATTCTGGGAAATGCACGACCTGCTGTTCGATAATCAACTTCGGTTGCATCGCGACGATCTCGGACGTTATGCCGCGGAGCTCCGGCTCGATACAACCCGCTATGATGCGGAGATGCGGCAGCATGCGTGGTTGAACCGGGTCCGTGAGCAGATCGACGATGGCGAACAGAGCGGCGTTCGCAGCACGCCGGGATTCTTCATCAACGGCCGCATTCACGATGTGTCCTTCGGTTTGCGATCGTTGTTCGATGCCACGGCTGCTGTGCTGAGGAACAAATAAGCGATCCATGGCTACTGTGCAGAATGTTCCGTCCGGCGCCGCCACACCATTGGTAGTGGTGGACGATCGCCGCGCGCAGATGTACCCGATCCTGAGCGACGCGCAAATCGAAGCGTTCTGCTCGGCCGGCCGTGAGGAAACGTTCGGCGCAGGGGAGACGCTGTGGGACGTCGGCACGCGCAACGTCGGCTTCTACGTCGTGCTGGAAGGCGAACTCGAAATTCTGCGCCGCAGCGCGTTCGGCGACGATACGGTTCTGGTCGTGCATCGCCGCGGCAGTTTTGCCGGTGAAACGACACTGCTGTCCGGCCGCGCGGCCATGGTCGCGGGACGGGCGGGCAGCGATCTGAAAGTGCTGGCCGTGCCGATCGACCGGCTGCGCGGGTTCATGGTCACGCATGCGGCGTTGAGCGAGCTCATCATGCGCAGTTTCATCCTGCGGCGGGTGCGCATGATATCGGAAGGAGTCAGCGATCTGCTGCTGATCGGTTCCCGGCACTCCGCGGATACCTTGCACCTGCAGGAGTTTCTGACCCGGAACGGCCATCCGTACACGTTTCTCGACCTCGAGTCGGCCGGTGACGTGTGTGCCACGCTGTCGCGCTTCGACATTCACCCCGAAGACACACCGATCGTCATCACAAGTAAAGGCGAACCGCTCCGCAATCCGTCGTTGCGAGAGCTTGCCGACAGGCTCGGCCTGTCCTTGAGTCTCGATCTGCAGGCAGTGCACGATGTCGCCGTTGTCGGGGCGGGGCCGGCGGGTCTTGCCGCTGCCGTGTACGCGTCGTCCGAGGGGCTCGACGTCATCGTTCTGGATCCGGTAGCTCCCGGCGGCCAGGCCGGGACCAGTTCGAAAATCGAAAACTACCTGGGATTTCCGACCGGCATCTCCGGACAGGCACTGGCAGGCAGGGCATTCATGCAGGCACAGAAGTTCGGCGCACAAATAGAAATTCCGGCGCGCCTCGTTCGCCTCCACTGCGGCAAGCCGTTTCACGAACTCGAACTGGACAATGGTGAACGCATCCGCAGCCGCACCGTCGTGATTGCCTCGGGTGCCCGTTACCGCAAACCAAAGCTTGAAGGACTGGAAAGTTTCGAAGGCACGGGGATCTACTACGGCGCGACATTCCTCGAGGCGCAATTCTGCCGCCAGCAGGAAATCGCGATCATCGGTGGCGGCAACTCGGCCGGCCAAGCTGCCGTATTCCTCGCCGATAGTGCCAGTAAGGTTTATATCCTGGTCAGGTCGGAAGGACTGGCCGCAAGCATGTCGCAGTATCTGATTCGGCGCATTGAAACGACCGCAAATATAGAGTTGGTCCGCTGGTCGGAAGTGGTCGAACTCGAAGGTCGGACGCACTTGAAAGGAATTCGCTGGCGCAACCGCAAGACGCAGCAGGAGACGAACCGCCCGGTCAGGCACCTGTTTGTCTTCATCGGAGCGGTGCCCAATTCGGACTTTCTTGCCGACTCCGTGATAACCGATGTTAATGGATTCATATGCACCGGCGCAGAGCTTACGCGGCCGGCATTGGCTGGAAATTGGACGCTCGCACGACCACCGTTTCCGCTGGAGACTAGCTGCCCCGGCGTTTTTGCTGTCGGCGACGTCAGGGCGAGTTCAACCAAGAGAGTTGCATCCGCGGTAGGCGAGGGCTCTACCGTCGTGCAATTCGTGCACCAATTGCTCGCGGCCATTGGGGTTTGATCAATGAGGGTGTCGGTTGCGAATTTCTATTCGAGCCGCTCGCTGGCAATTGATACAAACCACCACAGCGCCTTTTCCAACGATGGTCGTCCAAACGAATTCTCCTCGAGAATGCGAAGATTGGCCTTCCGTCGACGAAGCATGAACAATGGATCGTTGTCGGAACCCAGATACCGTGAAGCAGTATTTCCGCCGATGATGCTGTTGAACATGCAGCAGATCGTGGGTACGTCGAGTATCCCCGTATGCACAGCAAACCCAACGATCCCTCGCGTGCATTGGTCCATGACGATCATCACCCAGTGGGACTTGAAGATCAGCGATCCATATCGAAAGAGATCCACGCTCCATCGCGCCGCACTACCTCGGCAGCGCATTACCTCCGGGGACGGACAGTGACAGGGGGTAGAGTCTCGCCGTCTGGCCATGGTGGATCGGGACCGAAGGGACCGGTGCTCGCGGCGGAATCCAGCTCCGGCGCGATCGCAGAAGAGGGCTGACTGCTTCTACCGGTGGCAGCACCTTCAATCGGCGGCAGCGCCGCAGGAATCCCGCACGATCAGTTCGCATTGCAGGCGGATATCGCGCACCGGCAGGTCGGGCCGCGCAATGCGCTCCAGCATCATCGCAAGTGCAGTCTCGCCGATCTGTTGCGTCGGCTGACGCAACGTCGTGAGCGGCACCGGCAGCAGGCTGGCGTACTCGACGTCGTCAATGCCGACGAGCCTTAAGTCTTGTGGAACATGGCAATCGAGTCGGCGCAGCGCATGCATCAGTGATCCTGCAAGCCGGTCGTTCGCGCAGACGATGCCATCGGGCCGTGCCGACGTCACCTGTCTGGCGACGTAATCGATATCGTCGGCGTGGGCCCGGTGTACGAAGGCCCGGTCAAAGGGCACCTGCCATACATGCAGCGCTTCGCGAAAGCCGGCTTCGCGATCGTCGACCGTGGAGGCCGCACCCGCAAGACCGACGAAATGGACGCGTCGGCAACCAAGACGCAGCAGATGCGCGGTGATGACATACCCGGCACGGCGATTGTCGATGCCAACGAGATCGTGGCGGACCGGCGCCGGGAACGGCAGTAACGGACGGTCGAGCAGGATCACCGGTATGCGCGCCGTTTGCAGCGCACGACCGATCTTTTCGTTGAGTTCGTCTTTTCCCGATACGTGCTCCAGCGGTGCAAAAAATACACCGGAAACACGTCTCTGGATGTATTGCTGGCACAGGTGCCAGGCGCAGGCTTTCCGTGAGTCGATTTGAGTGTCGGGTTTTTCGCCGGTAGAGCTGTTGCCCCACAGCAGGGCGTGCTGATCTGCCAGTGGCGACGTCATCATGCCGCGGCAGATCGGCTCGAAGATCTCGGTTTCGCCCAGCTCGGGAATGAGCAAGCCGAAAGATTGAGCGCCCGCAACCTGCGCAGTCTTTACATAGGTGCCGGAACCGCGGCGACGTTCCACGAGTTCCGCCCTTTGCAGGTCGCACATCGCACGGCTGATCGTGATCCGCGACACGTCGAACTGCTGCGTAAGGTCCGCCTCGCTGGGCATGCGTTCACCCGGCTGCCAGCGGCCATTGCGAATGTCGTGGCGGAGCGCCGCGAAGATCCGCGAGTGTTTGGGGAGGCGGTTGTCGTCCATTTGCGACGAAATGCTATATCAATTAGGACATTTCTTCAACCCACAGTTGAGAAAAAGCCACCGGAAATCTGCGTCTTTCCTTAGTAAATGACTCATCAGTGCTTAACAAGCCCTGCGTTAAATGATATATTTTTTTCACGATATTGTCATAGCAGATAGCTATCGTAGAAACCGTTTGGAGGAACTCGGATTGACCGCAACACCGGCAAGACATTTTCTGCTGGCGTCGGATTTCGATCAGACGCTGAGCTTCAAGGATTCCGGCCTGGTGCTGGCCGAGTTACTGGGCGTGCCCGGATTCGAAGACAAGGTCGAAGGCCTGGCGCGCAGCAACCTCGTGCAACAGGGCGGGGAACTCGCCTACCTCATTCGGCACGACCCGGAGTTTCGCGGCGTGCGTCGTGAGCACCTGCAAGAGACGGGTCGTCGAGTGCGTCTCAAGGGCGCAATCCCCGAACTGATCGAGTTTTGCAAGGGTGGCGTCAACGGTCATCGCTTTTCCTATGCGGTGATCTCGGCCGCACCGCGCGAAGTCGTGGTCGCGGCGCTGGACGGCATCGTGCCTGCCGAGCACATTTACGGGACGGAGCTTGAATACGACGAAGCGACCGGCGAAGTCCGTTCGGTGCAACGCGTGCCGGCCGGCTACGGCAAGGTTGCGGTGATCGATAGTCTCGCAAGCCGGCTTGGCATTGCACAGGATCGTGTGATTTATGTCGGCGACGGCAACTCGGATGTGCACGTAATGCTGCACGTAAACAATGGCGACGGCTTTACGATTGCCGTGTCCGAGAACAAGCAGCTCGCACGCATTGCCCGCAGCACTGTACTGAGTGACAGTGCCTTCAGCATCCTGGTACCGATCCTCGATCAGATTCTCGGCTGGCGAACGTCGGAAATAAGAGTGCTGTTCGAGGCGAACGGTCTCACCCTGCAGCAATGGGAGAAAGCCCGGACCGATCGGGTAACGATCGGTGCACTGCAGTCGGAACCGATACCGGCAAGCGCCTGATGTTGGACAGTCTCGTATTCGTTGACTATCTGGGCTGGATTGCAACCGGCGTATTCATAGTGTCGTACTTTTGCAAATCTCCCGTCGCACTGCGGTCATTTCAGATGGCCGGAGCAATGCTGTGGATAGCCTACGGCATGATCATCAGTGCATCACCCGTCGTTGTCGCAAATATCCTGGTGTTTGTGGCGGCCGCATGGACCACCGTTCGTGCGCGCCGCTCACAAGTTCTCGCGTGCGTCGCATCCCCCCGTGACGGCACGTGAAGCTTTGCCTGCTATTCGTACACGGATATTCGTAAGTCTTCAACCGCGAGGGAGGAGGGCTACTCGATGCTTCGTGGCAGGGTGAAAGGTCATAAGCAGAATGGTCAGGACTTGACCAATACGATGTGAGAGCTGTCCGGCAGGTACAGTGCTCTACTCATGGAAGCCTTGCCCCACAATGGTTTCAGAGCGCCCGTGTGATTTTGCCGGAGTTTTGCCGGAATCGTTCGGCGATATTTAGCTTCCGGAAGGCAAGTCGATGTGTGATTGGATTTCGGTAGGACATTGAAATTAAAAGGGAATATGGTGGTCGGGGGTGAGAGGATTTGAACCTCCGGCCCCTGCCTCCCGAAAACAATGCCGCACCCGTTTGTTTTCAAGTGCTTATGACGTTATCACGAAAGTACTCAATCACATAGGCTGTTTTTCGATCACGTTCGATCATGTTCAGTCACGTTGGATAACGCCCGAACTGTGGCAAAAGTGTGGCAATTGGTCGTAGAGGCTACTGCTTGCAAGCCAATGTGCTGCTCCGCAAAGAAACTATGTGCCGCTGCTGGTCCGGCATCGGCCGGACATGCCTTGATGTCCGAATGAATCCTGACCGACAGGGACTACACACCCGGTCGAACAGCGATTTTTAACAACCGGCCGGCGTAGTACGGTTAGGGAAGCATACGAGGTCCGTTGGGCGCCCAGCTGCAGACGATTTCCGTCGTCGAGGATCATGGACGCTGGCGCGGACCTGCGGTTGCGGTGGCGGTAGGAACGTGCCGCGAGATCCAGGCGGCGAGGGCGACACCGGATGACCCTCGCTGCCGACAAGCTCTATGACACCAAAGACTTCGTGGCTGGGCTTCGCGAGTTCACTGTGACGCCACACGTGGCGGAGAACATCACGAAGCGGCGTTCGGAGATCGACGGCCGCACCTGTTGGGTGCGAATTCGTGCTCAAGCCGCAGCAGGCAGCTTGTACAAACCGCGACAGTGTTCTTCCCAACGATAGTCGTCCAGACGAGCGATCTTACGGTTCGCGATGCCACTTTTTTGGTCAGGGCAAGTTCCGTGGAGCCCTCGGTGTGCACGGTGCCGGTTGTAGTATTCCTTAAACCGACACAACTTCTGCGTTAAATCGTGAGCACTCCGGAAAGGTACGTGATCAAGATACTCTCGCCGGATCGTGCCTATCAATCTTTCAACGAAGGGATGCGACAAAGGAACATTTGGCACGGTGTTCACTTCTGTCACCTCAAGAATCCGAAGATTGGCTTTCCATCGATGAAACATGAACAGTGGATCATTGTCGGAACTCAGATACCGTGGACTTTTATTGCCGCCAATGATGCTGTTGAACATGCGGCAAACTGTGGGTCCGTCGAGTATCCCCGCATGCACAGAAAAGCCAACGATTCGCCGCGAATATTGGTCCATGAGGACCATCACCCAATGGGACTTGAGGATCATGGATTCACATCGAAAGAGATCCACGCTCCACAAGCTGTCTTTGTTGTTGCTCAGGAAAGTGAGCCAGGACGGACCGTTTGAACCTGGTGCTGGCCGATATTGCTTCGACAGCACGCGCCGCACCACGCCCTTTTCAATTTCGACGTTATTACACAAATCTGGTCGGCGATGCGCTGGTAACCGAAGTTTGGATTTCTCTGCTTCATCTCGACGATTGCCGCGATGAGTTCCGGCGTGGCCCTTTGGGTCCCGGCCTTCCGCGGGTTTTAGGTGTGAATAACAAGCGGTACTTTCGTTTCACCAGAGCTCGATGGAAGCTGAGAATTGTGGCGGGCTTGAGGACGATGGCTGACCGTACCAAGGGGGCAGGGCGCATCAATATCGCACACAGCCCAGCAATAAGTCGGTCGCTCGGCCGAAGATCCGGCGCACGCTCTCGCGAGCGATTGAGGATCAGAAGTTGATGTTTTACGAGCAGCGATTCGGCGACGATGGAACGAGCACCACCAGGTCCGAACAAACGGGCAACCGTTACAAGTAGGTGGATGAAGAGGGCAACGGGATCACACATTAGTGAATCATCGTAATCAAGTCGTCGGATATGACAGGACTTGGAAATTCGTCGAATTTATGCGAAGAACACGAATTCGCACCCCACAGGCTACCCGGGTTCAGGACTGGACTCGCACCGTCGGCCTGCGAGCGTTCGGTTTAAAGCGCGTCAACGGCCACTATTATTGCCGCCGATAGCTACCATTTGCTCAAGAAACTGTCGCACGGTAACAAGGTCCGGATAGCGGGCTCGAGGTGCCGCAACGTCGACCGCGTACCCGTCCCGTTCCATCCAGCGGTACATGTCGGCTATTTCATCGCCGGTCATCGCGCGGAATTCATCCCAGGACGGCTGCACCTGCTCGACCGGGCGATCCAGTACGTCGGTAAACACTGCCAGCAGTTCGCCAAGTGTCATTTCGTCGCCGGCTACCTCAAAGGTGCGGCCGATCCATTCCGACGGGTGGTCGAAGGCCTCGGCCACGAAGAAGCCGATATCGCTCGCGGCGATCCACTGGTGATGCGCGGACAGGTCACGTGGCTCGATGTAATTGCCGTTCCGCAATTCGCCCAATGACAAGCGCCAGTTTTCCATGAACTCGACAGGACGCACGATTGTGTAATCGAGTCCAGATGCCGCAAGGTACTGCTCCAGTTCATACTTGCTTTCGAAATGCGCCAATCCTGAATCAAGGTCGGCGCCGGCAACCGACGTGCAGACAAAGTGGTCGATGTGGGATGCCACCGCGGCATCGATCAGTTGCCTACCTTGCACGACTTCGCGGTCCGTGCCGCGGTCCCATGTACTGAGGCCAAACACGCCGCTGGCACCGGTCATGGCGTGCCTCAGCGACTCGCTGTCACTGAAATCGCCATGCACGACCTCGGCGCCGAGCGCCACGAGTGCCTGCGCAGCCGGCTGATTCGGATTGCGGGTCAGGGCGCGGACCTTGTAATCGCGCGACAGTAACTCCCGTACGACAGCCCCACCCTGTGTGCCGGTCGCACCGGTCACCAGTACAACGCGAGCGGACGAGGCCGTATTCTCGCCGTCGACCGCCCCGCCACCGCACGCGGCGGCTGCGAGCAACACCGTAACAACTGCCAAAAATCGACCTGTCGACATGTCTCCGTCTCCCGGCTCGGGCGCCCACCCGCCGGGACTACTGGATGCCCGCTGATGTGGTTTGCCTCCTTCAGGGGGCGCAAGGAGCGTGCGCCCTTCCGTCATGCCGCTTTGAGCCGCTCACAAACTAAGGCCCCCGGCTTTAGTCGCGGGAAGAGATGCTGACGCGCAGGTTGGAGAGGCCGGCCTTCTTCAACCAATTGGCGGTGTCGTACATGTAATCACGCCAGAACTTTTCCGCTGCGTCAGCTTTCTTCGCCTTGATGAGCCCCACCAGCTTCTCATGGGCATCCGTGGATTCCTCGCTTCGTCTGAGCGTCGCCCTCTTGCTCAGGCGGCCGACCGTGACCGGAAGCTGCGGATACACGTATTCAGAAATCTCGTGCAGCATACCCGCGAGCAGGCGGAGCACGGTATTGCCAGACTTGTGCACGAGCTGTCCGTGGAACGCGTTGACTGCCTTGGCTGCGGCGATGTAGTCGAACTGCGACAGGGCGGCCCGCTGCGCATGCACGCACTCCTCGAGCGCTTCGATCACCACCTTCCGCGACATTCTCGCGTGCTGCGCGGCGAGCGGCGGCTCGAGAATCGTTCTCACGTCGTGAATCTGTTGCAGCGTCGTATCGTGCGTCGCGAGATACAGTCCACCGTACTGTGCTGCCATTTCGATCGACGGCGCCAGCACCTTCGCGCCGTTGCGTGCGCCGCGATCCAGCTGGATGAGCGTTTCCGATTCGAGCACGCGTAGCGCTTCGCGCAACGTCGGCCGGGAAATACCGAAGTCCTTCAGGAGCTGGGATTCCGAAGGTAATGTGTCGCCTGGCCTGAGTGCGCCGTTCGCGATCTGCGCGCGCAGCTGCTGGGCTACGATGTGCGGCAATTTCGGTGCACGGACCGGGCGCTGCCTGGCAGGATGGTCGATCGGAATGGATTTACGAACCATAGCGTTCAATTAAGTGTCGGCAGCACGTTTTCCGAGGTTCCGGATCCGCCTGGTGCCGTCATAGTTTATGGTCATTGATTACGGCTACGGTAACGCAAACGTTTGATTCCGGCAATCTTCTGTTACCGGACGACCTCATTGTACTTGCCAGCGGCGTCAGTCTGCCGACTCGATCAGCTCGATCAGCTCGTCGCTTAAGCCCCTGATGAACGCGATCCGACGCCCCTCATAAGGGGAGTCGGGCGCAACGATCGGATCGGCGAGCCAGTGATCGGCGTAATCGTTCAGGTCGTCGACTTCGACTGACACGATCGCCATTGCCTGTGGCAGCTCGCCCTCTCGTTGCGGGCGTTTCTTCGCTTCCGCGGGATACTCGTCGAGCTCAATTGCGAAGTCCGGTGTCAGGCGCGCCATCGCGAGCGGATGCGTCGTCTCGATGTCGAGAGCCATTGCCTTGTTCAGTACCGTCATGCGCGCCATCGACGGTTCGCTCACCTGTGCATCGAAAGTCGCTCCCCAGAAGTTGCGCAGGCGATCGATGTTCGACCCGGACAGGATTACGATGAAAGGCCTATCCACGAACGTGGTCGCGGTACTGCGGACAGGACTGCTCTGGCTCGGCTCCGGAGGAGGAATCCGGGTCAGGTACAGCACCTCGTTCGCGGGGCCGACGACCTGCATCGCACGGATATTCGACGTCGCGGACAGCGGCCGCGGCTCGCCCACAATTCTGAAAATTGAATTCTCTGTCCGGAACTTGTGCGCGAGCGCGTCGGGGTCTTTCACGAGCAGCTCTGCGGCGTTCCAGCCGAAAGTCTGCATCGGCACGTAACCATCAATCGCCTCATTCTGCACGAAGCGGAGGTAGTATGACGCCTTGCTCTCTGGCTGCATCAGGATGTAGTCGCGGCCACTCATCTTAGGCGCGTCCCACGCATTGGCCAGGTCGTCGTTGACCTGTCCCCGTTCCACGACTTCGTAGTGCAGCGAAGTTGTATAAGCTTCCTCGACGCGCGCCAGATCGGGGGCGCTGAAAGTCAGGATCACCAGCAAGTCGATCATATAGTTCTCCCCTTGAATCCGTCCTAAGTGCGGGCAGGGTCAGGCAGCCGCTCTCCTCGGCTTGACTGCAGAAATCGCAGTCCACGGAAACCGCCAAGCCTCGTGCGCGTCGAGGTCCACATCGACGCCTTCCTGGAATCTTTCGATCTTGATGTCAATGAAACCGATCTTGCCGAGCACGCCCGGAAGGTCGAGTTCGGACACGCCGCGCATGAATATTTCGTTGTTGCGCTTCGAGTGTCCATAATGCATCAACCTGTCGAATGCGTCCGGCAGTATGTAGAAGTCGAGGTGCGCCATGCGACCGCCATGCTGAAGGAGTCGATAGCACTCTTCAAACAGCTGGAGCACGCTCTTGACCGGCAATTCGTGCAGCAGCATCGTCGAAGTCACGAGATCGAACGATTCGTCATCGAAGTTCGTACCCCGTGCATCCTGCTGGCTGTAGCGAACATTCCTTGTGCTGTTCTTGCGCGCGAACTGCGAGGCGACATGAAGGCAGGGTGCAGACAGGTCCACAGCGTGGACAGCCGATGTCGGGAATTGCTTCAGGAACGGTCTCGTGCTCTTGCCGAAGCCGCAGCCGAGGTCGAGGATCCGCTTGAAATCCACGCCGTCCGCGACGTACTCCGTAAACCGTTTGTGCAGATCCTCATGAGTTTCCCCGAGCAGCGGAGTGGTCGTTCGCGCCCCGTACTCATAGGCGAAACCGGCCGTGATCTCCGACCATAATCCTCCCTGGTGCTGATGTATGTCTATTGATTTGTAATACTTCGGCAACTCGAGGCCGGGATTCAAGACCGGCGCATATTCATCCTGCAGCGAGAAGCCGGCTTCCTGCGTCAGTGTATCTCTTCGCTCTGAATGATAGGGGATGACGCCGTACCTGGATGTGTACTTCATGCGCTGCAGGTGCCGCTCGAGCCACCCGAAGAAATGGTAGGTTACGTCTCCTTCCAGTTCTGCAACGGCTTCGTCGGGCGTCAGGGACTCTGCGTCCCTTTTGTCGATCCGCCTGTCGTATTTGTAGCGAAGCTCCCGGTAGAGATTCGTCGTCCAGAAGTTTTTCGCACCCAGCAAGAAGGCCTGCGCCGCTGCAAAGTCACTTTCATGCATTTCGGAGTTCCGGATTCGCAGTCTTGTTTCCGTTCGTGGATCAGTCTGTCGGGCCGAGTGCATCTTGCAACCCCAAAAGTGGCCGAAGTAGATGTTCGGAATAGGCCTTTGCCTCCGCGGCCTGTTGCGCCTGGTCCTCACTGTCTGCGCGCAAGTTAGCGACATCGACAACGCCGCCCTCTCCGAGACGGTCTTCAAGCGCGCGCAGCCGCGACTGCAGTACGAAGACTTCGGTTGCGAGCGCCATCACGGTGCCCATCAGGCGGTCAATGGCCGGGTCTTCGAAAAATTGTTGTTCCGGCCTGGCGTGTGGCGGTTCCTGCGGGTTCATAGCATGCCCGAAAATGTAAATACAACAAAGATAACTAGGTTAACTGTATACTAGCCAATCTGTTCCGGTTTGCAAAGGGCGAGGGCGGTCCGCGGCGTCGGCGTGCCTTCAGGCAACCGCGGCGCATTCAGCCGTATCGCCGCAAGTATCGGCCGCTTGGCGATCCGACGATACTCGAGCCGTCCCAGATTCGCCGACCGCGCAGCCAGGTGCTTTTGACACGCCCCGTCAGCTCCATGCCTTCGAACGGGGTGTAGCCCTGTGCGGACTCCGAGTCCTTAGCTGACACGACGAAACTCTCTTCCGGGTCGACGAGCACGATGTCCGCGTCGAAGCCTTCGGCGAGGTCACCTTTGCCGGGCACCCCGAACCTCTTTGCCGGGTTTCTACTCACGAGTTCGGCAATCCGGTTGTACGTGAGCCCCCGGTGTCGCCCTTCGGATATGAGCCCCGAGAGCAGGTACTCGGTGCCGCCGAAACCCGATTTGGCGACGAAAATGTCCTCCGGCGAGCGCTGGTCGATCTTCATCTCCGCGCGGCAGCAGGCGTGGTCGCTGACAACCCAGTCGACCTTGCCGTCGAGCACAGCGCTCCACAGATATTCGACGTCCTCCCGCGGCCGGATCGGAGGGTTAACCTTGGCGTAGCTGCCACAAGGCGAATCGATGTCCAGCAGCAGGTGGCCGATGGTGACCTCGCGACGGAAGTCGATGTGTGGAAACGCAGCGCTCATCGTGATCGCTGCCTCCATGGCCTTGCGTCCGCTCAGATGCAGCAGGTTTATGTTCGGACACTCGGTCTCGTGGGCGAGGTAGGACGCGATGCAGACCGCGAGGCCTTCGGAATGCGGCGGCCGAGAGGCGCTGTAGGCGGCGAGCCCTCCGAGCTCCCCTTCGCGCTCGACAATCTTCGTATAGGCGGTCATGATTTCCGCGGTTTCGCAGTGCAGGCTGAGCGAGATCCGCTCAGCGGCGTCGGGATACCGGTCCATTGCCCGCCGTATGCCGCGCATGATGAACTCGAAGTGGGCGACGTCGTACTTTTCGTCTTCGGCGATCATCAGGAAGTCATTCTGGTTGTCTGACCTCCCGTGGAGCCCGTAGCCGCCGTAGAACATGAAAATTTTGAAGGACGTCACGCCGAACGCCTCGATCAGATGTTCGATCTCGCTGATGTGGCGCGAGTCCATCGGGGCGAGGTGATACGCATAGTCGACATGGAAATTTCCTTCCGAGAGCTGGAGCACCTTCGGAAAAAAATCCCTATAGCTGCCGCCGGTGTTCAGGTAGTACTTGCCGGTTCGGATGTAGTTGATGCTGGTGGTCACGCCGCCCATCGCCGCGGCGCGGCTCTCGGTGACGGCGTCTTCATCGAGCGGCGCGTAGATGCCCGTGTGCATGTGTGCATCCACCAGTCCGGGAAAGGCGATCAGGCCTTCGGCGTCAACCACCTGCGCGGCGGCCTCCGGGCGCGGGGGCCGCCGGCCCCAGGCCCGGTGCTATGGCAATGAACTTCCCGTCGAGGATGCCGATATCTGCGATCGCGAGCTCGTCTTCCCCCGGCCGCGCCAGCTTGGCATTCCTGATCAAGGTGTCATATCGTTCGTCCGCCATTGCATAACGCTCACTAAGTAACCTTTGTTGAATCTATACTATCGCAGCCGAAATCTGAAGGCTCGAAGAGGGATCAACGCAAAACGGGATCGCCCATGGATAGCGCAACACCGCTCGAGAAACTAAAGGTCATCGAATTCACACACATGATCATGGGTCCGGCATGCGGGATGATGCTGGCCGAGCTCGGCGCGGACGTGATCAAGGTCGAGCCTCCTGGAGGTGACAAGACCCGCGAGCTTGCAGGATCCGGTGCGGGATATTTTCCGATGTACAACAGAAACAAGCGCAGTATCTGCCTTGACGTGAAGAGCGACGGCGGAAGAGAGGCGGCGCTCCGGCTCATCGATACGGCGGACGTGTTCATCGAGAACTTCCGGCTGGGCACGATGGAGCGGCTGGGGTTTGGCTACGAAACCCTCAGCGAAAGGAATCCTCGCCTGGTGTATTGCTCGGAAAAAGGCTTTCTCGCAGGACCGTACGAGAATCGCACTGCGCTCGACGAGGTAGCGCAGATGATGAGCGGGCTCGCTTACATGACCGGGCCACCGGGACGGCCGCTTCGCGCGGGCGCTTCAGTGGTCGACGTGCAGGGGGCGCTGTTCGGCGCGCTCGGCATTCTCGCCGCGGTTGTGGAGCGGAATGCCACCGGGCGCGGCAGGCACGTAACGGCCTCGCTGTTCGAGAGCGCGGTCTTTCTCGTTGGTCAACACATGGCGCAATTCGCGGTGACCGGCGCCGCCGCGAATCCGATGCCAGTCCGCATCTCGTCCTGGGCAGTCTACGACGTATTCGAGGCGGGGGACGGGCAGCCGGTATTCGTCGGCGTTGTGACCGACGGCCAGTGGAAAACGTTTTGCCATGCGTTCGGTCTCGCGGAGTTCGCCGGCGACGCAACCCTTACGCGAAACGCCGACCGCGTACGCCAGCGCGAGCGCATTCTGCCGGTCATACGGGAAGTGTTCACGGAGTTTTCCCAGCCGCAACTCATCGAGCGGCTCGAAAAGACCGGCCTGCCATTCGCTCCGATCAACCGCCCGCAGGACATGTTCGATGACCCGCACCTCAACGCGAGTGGCGGGCTCGTTCCGCTGACGCTGACCGACGGCCCCAATCGCGGCACGCAGACGAAACTGCCGACATTGCCGCTCCAGTTCGGGAAGGCAAGGGTAGCGCAGCGTCGCGACGTGCCCAAAGCCGGCGAACATACTCGTGAAGTTCTCGGCGAACTTGGATACGCTGGGCCGGACGTCGACCGCATCGCGAACGAGGGTGTCCTGCGCGCTTGAAGCGGCCGGGCGCAACAATTCGGGTGAAGCACTAATCTTAACGGAGTAGCTCCAATGGACGACGATAATCGACCGACTCGTTTATTCAATGCATCCGACGTCATAGATCGCTCGAAAAGAGAGGCGGCAAAATCAGTCGGGTTGTTGCTCCTGACGGCCTCGCTTGGGCTGCGAGTTCCAAGTTATGCAGTTGCAGCGTCGACTGACGGCTCCAGCGATGTTGCGCCACAGCCATGGGGTGACCCCTCCACGTTGGTATCGGTGATAGCTGCCGGCACTTTGGCAGTTCCAAGCGTTGCTGAAACGGTGGATGCCTACACGAAAGGCTTTGGTTATGTTGAACTTTGGCGCGGCCGAATCCCCCCGGAAATTGCCGACTTCTGGGGCACACCCGCGATGGCGGACCGAATAGCCGCGGTCGTCGGACCGCCTGAGCACGACCATGGCTTGATCCGAATTGTCGAGCTCGGCGATGATTTTCAGCAGGCCGATTTCCATGAAACCCTGGGCTGGGTCGCTCTGGAAATACGCGTGCGCTCGCCCGATGTCATGGTCAGTCAGCTGAAGGGGTTGCCGTTCGTTCACGCGGGGGGGCCCGGAGATTCCAGTACGAAAGATGGTGCGCCAAGTTATCGTGCTGCCCAATTCAAGGGGCCATCAGGAGAACCGCTTTATTTCACCCAGCATGCGCAGCTCGATAGCCTGTTAGCACTTGGTCCCAACAATGTGGGTCCCTTGTTCATTCAAACTCTGGCTGCCCGGCCCTATCGGGAAACCCGCGACTTTTATCTGAAAACGCTAGCGATGAAGTCGAGGATGGAAGTCGATGTACGGCGGACGAATCTCGCCAATAGATTCAGCCTTCCCGAAGACAGGTTGTACAAAATGGCCGCTGTCAGGGCTCCCGAATACTGCTCGATCCAAATCGATGAATATCCAGAGGCGATAAATCCCCGCCCGTCGGCTCACGAATGCTTGGTTCCCGGCGCATGTATGTGCACCTTTGCGACCCAAGATCTCGATCTGATCGCCAGCGCATTGAGACAGTCAGGATTACCGTTCAGTGAAATTGATTCACATTCGATGCTGCCTTCGACCGGAAGGCGTGCGCTCGCTTGCCGAGGATACTCAGGGGAAATCGTTGAGTTCATAGAGAGGTAGGTGGTTTCATGCCGGTTTCGCTAACGCCGCGGCCGCGTAACTCGGACAGGAGACCCAAGATGAAACTGACACCGAAGAAACTGCACCCCGTGGCCCGACGCGCTGCGATCGTGTTGGCGTCGGTGCTATCCGGGTGGATAGCCTTTGTTTCGGCAGCGACCGCGGCGGAACCCACGGCGGCCTCCCTGCAGCATGTCGGTCCCGCCGTGTGGATCGAGGAATACTGGGACGTCAAACCCGAGCGCTTCGACGACTTCGCGCAAGCGTATCGCAACGAAGTTTACTCGATCACGCGTCGGATCAAGGGATACCGTGGATACACGTTCCTCACGAACTTGCAGGATGAGCAGGGCTTTCCGCAGACGGGCAGAGACGAGATGATAAGCGGCCACTATGGCGTTCATCTGCAGGGCAAGCTGCTCACCGAGCAGATCGCGGATGTCGGGCAATTGCTGCGTCGGACGCACAACGTTGTCATCATTCACCATCTGCAGGACTGAAGCGATGCACGGTCGTTTCGACGCCGCATGGAGGAGCTGTATGCGAAGGAGCACGACGGGCGGAATCTTTGGGGCCACCTCTCCGAAACCGTCTTCGTGCTCGCCAACAATTACTGGGAGACCAGCTTTCGCATGATCGAGACGGGCCTCGACATCCCGCCCGCCAGGCCGGGTAACGACGCGGACGGCCTCGACCTCGAGCCGCGCCCCTCGTCAACCGGATGGTTCAAGGAATATTTCGACGTACTGCCGAAAGGCATGGACAAATTTCTCGACGTTTATCGAAACAACACGCTCGCGGTGATGAAGTCCCTGGCGGGTTACGAAGGCGTCACTTTCGTTACGACATTACCGCCGGGCAAGGCCGAAGCGACGCGCTCGAAGTATCGGGGCGTGTTTTTCCCCCTCGCCCAGAACCATTGGGACATGTGGTACCTGCGGTCGAGACGAGCTTCGTGCCGTTGCAGGAGTAATCTGCCGTACGGCCGCAACCGGTCTCCTCGGCGCCTGAGGCAGGCGCTCAGAGGACGGCCCAGGGCCGTCGCCGTGTGTCGTCAGCTTCGAACTTGCTGATCCGGTCGTCGCTCTGAAGGGTCATCGCGATCGGGGACAGCCCGCGCAGCAGCATTTGCCGTTCGCGCTCGCCGATGTCGAACTCCCAGACGCGGTCGCCCGAGACGATACGGCGCTTTTCCAGGTCGACGGTGACCTGGTTGGCGAGCGGGTCCTCCATCACGTCTGCGGCGATGGTCTCTACGGTGTCTTCGTCGAGACGCACCGGCAGGACGCCATTGTTCAGGCAGTTGGAGGCGAATATCGAGCCGAAGCTCGCTGCGATGACGGCTCGTATGCCCCATTCCTTGAGCGCCCACACTGCGTGCTCACGCGAAGACCCGCAGCCGAAGTTCTTGCCGGCGAGCAGGATGCTCGCGCGGTCGAACGGCGCCTGATTCAGGATGAAGTCGGGGTTGGGTTCACGGGCGCCCGGGTCGAGATAGCGCCAGTTCGCAAACAGGCCTTCGGACAGGCCAGTCTTCGAAACGCGCTTCATCTCCCGGCTCGGAATGATCGCATCCGTGTCGACATTGATCCGCATGAGCGGCGCTGCGATACCGCGGAAGGTTGGATCCATCGTCATGAGAGCTCTCCCGCGCTGCCGATGCGGCCAAGTACGGCGGAGGCGGCGACCGTTGCCGGGCTGGCGAGGTGCGTGCGCGTGCCCGGTCCCTGGCGGCCCTCGAAGTTGCGGTTCGTGCTGCTGATCACGCGGTCGCCAGGGCTGAATCCTTCGCCGCCGGCATAAAAGCAGAGCGAGCAGCCGGATTCCCGCCACTCGAAACCGGCTTCACGGAATACGGCATCCAGGCCCTCCGCTTCCGCGGCGCGCTTGACCGTCGACGAGCCGGGCACGCATAGCGCGCGAACATCGGATGAGACCTTGCGCCCCTTCAGCACGGCGGCAGCCTCGCGCAGGTCGGACAGGCGCGCGTTCGTGCACGAGCCGATGAACGCGGCGGCGATCGGCAACGCGGACAGCGCCTGCCCCGGTTGCAGGTCCATGTACTGCAGCGCACGCTGCATCGCTTCTTTCGCATGCCGATCCGCGGCTTCGTCCGGGGACGGCACCACACCGTCCGTCGCGGCGATGTGCTGCAGGCTCGTGCCCCACGATACCTGCGGCCCTAGGCCGCCGACCTCCACGGCAATCTCGGCGTGGAAGTGCGCGGTCTCGTCGCTGCTGAGCGTGCGCCATGCCGCGACGGCGGAATCCCAGGCGGCGTCTTCGGGCGCATACGGTCGGCCGCGTACGTACTCGATCGTGCTGTCGTCCGGCGCCACGACGCCGGTCCAGGCTCCGAATTCGACCGCCATGTTGCAGAGTGTGAGCCGGCCTTCGACGGGCAACTCCCGGACGGCCTCGCCGGCGAATTCGATTGCGCTGCCGGCGCCGCCGCCGGCGCCGTGCCGGCCGATGAGGTGCAGGATCAGGTCTTTCGCGGTTACGCCCGGCCGAAGGCTGCCGTCGAAGCGTACTCGCATCTGCCGCGGGCGTCGCACGATCAGTGTCTGCGTCGCGAGCGCGTGCTCGGCGTCGGTCGAGCCGATGCCCCAGGCGAGCGCGCCGAGCCCGCCGATCGTGCCGGTATGGCTGTCGGGACAGACCAGCGTCAGCCCGGGCAGCGCGATGCCGAGTTCCGGCGATACGACGTGCACGATTCCCTGCCGGGGATCGCCGATGTCGAATAGCGTGATGCCCGCCGCATGCACCGACTCGCGGGTCGCCCGGATGAACTCCGCGCCGTTCGGAACGCGCGTACGGTCTGTGCGGCCGGGCGTCGTATCGACGATGTGGTCCATCGTTGCGAAGACACGGGAGGGCCGCCGCACGTCGAAGCCGGCGTGTTCGAGACTTTGCAGCGCGATGCTGCCCGTGCGCTCATGCAGGAAAATGCGGTCGATGTAGAGGAGATCGCTCTCATCACCGATTTTCATGACCCGGTGTGCGTTCCAGAGCTTGTCGATGATTGTCTGACCGTTCATGATGTGCCGGTAACATACCTAACTTGGTTTCAGGATTTCCGGATGTCGGCAAAAAAGATCCTCGTCAGCGAGGTCGGGCCGCGCGACGGCCTGCAGAGCATCAAGACCATCATGCCCACCGCGGCCAAGAAGCGCTGGATATGCGACGAGGCGGCGGCTGGCGTGGCGGAAATCGAGGTCGGCTCGTTCGTGCCGGCGAAGCTGCTGCCGCAGCTCGCCGACACCGCGGAGCTCGTGGCTTTTGCGAGAGACATCGAGGGTCTGTCGGTGGCCGCGCTCGTACCGAACCGGATCGGCGCGCAGCGCGCGGTCGAAGCCGGCGCGACGAAGATGAGCCTGCCGCTGTCGGCAAGCGAGACCCACAGCAAGGCCAACCTGCGCCGAAGCCATGCCGAGGTGTTTCGTGAGATCGCGGAGATCATCGACATGCTGGCAGCCCTGCCCGCTGCGCGACGCCCGCGCTTCGAGGTCGGCATCGCGACCGCCTTCGGCTGCAGCATCGAGGGCGTCGTGCCGGAAGGCAAGGTCGTCGAGCTCGCGGCGAAGGCGATCGAGGCTGGCGCGGACGAAGTCGGGCTCTCGGACACGACGGGTTCCGCCAATCCCGCCCAGATCAAGCGCCTTGTGAAACTGGTGCGCGCCGAGGTCGGCGACGATCGCCTGACCGGGGTGCATCTGCACAACACGAGGGGACTGGGCATCGCCAATGCACTGGCGGCGCTCGAGGTCGGCATCACGACGCTCGACAGTTCGCTGGGGGGCCTCGGCGGCTGTCCGGCGGCGCCGGGCGCGAGCGGCAACATCGTGACCGAGGACCTGGTTTTCATGCTGAATTCGATGGGATACGACACCGGTATTGATCTCAAGAAGCTGCTCGACGTGCGGCGTGGCGTGGCGGAGTTCCTGCCTGCCGACGAATTTTACGGGTTCACGGCCGCCGCCGGGCTGCCGCTGGGGCACGACGGAGGCAGGTGGGGCTGATGGTTCGCGCCAGTACCTAGATAACTCGGTTAGGTATAGTATACTCCGGCCGCTGCAGCGGGCCAACGGCGGGGTGACAGAAAGATGGAAGCGTTTCGAAGCACGACGCTCATGAACGACGGACAGGCGCCGCCGAACGACCACCGATGAGTATCGGGGAGAAACGGGCGGACAGCGGGTATCCGTCGCCACTCTATTCCTGGTACGTAGTCGTCGTCCTGACCGTCGCCTACACGGTTTCTTTCATCGACCGGCAGGTCATGGCACTGATGGTCGAGCCGATCCGCCGGGACCTCGATATTTCCGACACGCAGATGAGCCTGTTGCTCGGGCTTGCGTTCGCGATCTTCTACACGCTGCTCGGCATACCGATCGCAAGACTGGCTGACCGCTATAGCCGCCGCGGCATCATCGCCGCGGGTATCGCGATCTGGTGCCTGATGACCGCGGCTTGCGGCCTCTCCCGCAATTACATCCAGCTCTTTCTCGCCAGGGTCGGTGTCGGCGTCGGCGAGGCGGCGTTGAGCCCGAGCGCGCTGTCGATGATGAGTGATTACTTCCCCAAGGAAATCCGGGGCCGCGCGATCGCTTTCTACACGATGGGCATATCCATGGGCGTCGGGCTCGCGATGATTCTCGGCGGGCAGGTGATCGCGGTGGTCAGCCAGGCGCCGCCCGTGACCCTGCCGGTCGTCGGCGAGTTGTACGCGTGGCAGACGGTGTTCGTGGTCGTCGGTCTGCCGGGTATCCTCGTCGCTGCGCTCATGCTGACGGTGAAGGAGCCCGAACGGAAAGGGCGCATGTCCGCCGATGCCGGGGCAGATGCCGACGGCCACCTGTCTCTTGCCACCGTCGCCCGCTTCTTCGGCCAGCGCTGGCGCATGTATGGTAGCCATTTCTTCGGCATGTCGACTGTGGGGATTCTGTCGTACGGTTTCTTCGCCTGGATCCCCACGATGTTCATCAGAACCTGGGACTGGGCTGTTCAGGATATCGGTCTGGCTTACGGCGCCGTCACGCTGGTTGCGGGCGCTGTGTCGATCGTCCTGGCTTCGTGGTTGCCGGAGTATCTGATGAAGCGCGGTGCCGAGGATGCGCACATGCGGGCTGCGCTCTATCTGAACCTGATGGGTGTCGTCTGCGCGGTGCTGACGCCGTTGATGCCATCGCCGACGCTCGCGCTCGTGATGCTCCTCCCCACGACCGCAGGCGTGCTCGCATCGACGTCTGCCGGCATTTCCGCGTTGATGATCGTCACGCCCAACCAGATGCGAGCGCAGGCGTCGGCGCTTTACTATTTCGTCGTCAACATCCTCGGCCTTACGGTCGGTCCAACCGGTATTGCGGTGTTCACGGATTACATTTTCAGGGACGAATCCATGCTGCGCTATTCGGTGGGCTCCGTCGCGGTACTAGCCGGCCTGTTCGCCACCGGCATTCTCGCCTACAACCTGCGGCAGTACCGACTGTCCTTCAAGGAATCGCAAGCCTGGGAACCGGCGCAGCCGTAACCGGAAATCGATTCTCAAATCACCCGACGGACATAACAGAACCTGCGGCCGCGAGTGAGCTGCTCCTGCAACGTTCCTTTTTGCGGCTGCGCAGCTGCGAACGATTGTGACTATTGACTAAGTTATCTTAGTTAAGTAGTCTGATCATGGTGACGATGGTGCGTATCGCCGTCACGGTCAGTAACCTGGCAGTGCAGCGGGGGAGAGGATTTTGCTTGCAGGGCTTCTGAGAGGATCGCATCTCTGCTGGCTGGCAGCGCTGGGCACGTCCGTGCCAGCGATGGCCGAGGACTGGGACCGCGAACGGGCACATGATCGCGGTTCCGAGTTCACCGGATTCGTCCAATCCGGTCGCCTGTACTGGCGGCCGTTCGATCTGCCGAGCGTCCAGTCGGCAGAATTCAAGCTACTGAGTTTTGACGAGAGCACCGGCGCAAGTACGCTGCTGGTCCGTTTGCCTGCGGGCTGGAAGCAGTCGCCCGGCTATCATTCTGCCGATCTCGAGATGTTCGTCGTGGATGGCGGTGTCAGCATGGGCGGTGAAGCCGCCGGCCGATACGCCTACGCCTACTACCCCGCGGGTCATTCCCACAGTTTCAGCACCCAGTTCGGCGCGACCGTTCTGCAGATGTGGAGCGGCAAGCCCGACTACGTCGCCAGCGCGGAATCCCGCAGGGGAGCACAGGCTGGCGAAGCGATAGAGGGCTGGCGATACGGCGATGCACCGTCAATCAGTCCTGCCCAGTTCCCGGAGTTCCGTGACGAGCCGTTCCGCGAGGATTCGCCGATCCGGATGAAACTCTTGCGGCACGACGAGGATTCGGGAGAGAAGACCTGGATCGCCGTCCTGCCCGGCGGCGCCCCGGCGATGTACGGCGAGGGGCATCTGCCGCCGTGGGCATCGAGCACGAGCTGGGAGGAGGGCTTTCTCCTCGCCGGCGACATGACCATCGCCGAGTGTCTTTCGCAGGGCGAAGTCGCCGGTACGTACACGGAAGGCGGTTATTACTTCAGGCCGGCCGGCATGCGTTACGGCGGCCCGAGCCTGTATTCGGATACTTTCGCAACCTGGCTGTTCCGCAGCGGACGCGGACATCGGGTGACTTACCACGAGTCGTGCCAAGGGCCGTCGGCCGTTAGTGATCCGGGAAGGTCAGGCCGATGAACCCTACATGGCGTGCATTCATCCCGGTCGCGGCTGCTGCGGCTTTCTTCCAGGCGGTTTCGGCGCAGGAACCCCCGCCGCCACCGAAGCCGGGATACGAGATGGAAGGACGCCCGGGCTTCGTCGTCCACTACGAACCGGAATCATCGATCGCCTGGGAAGCGTTCGATGCGGAGGGTATGCCTTCGGGCCTCAAACGAAGGCTGCTGAGCCGATCGCCGAGCATGGGCGCCGTTACGCAGATTACTTACATACCTGATGGCTGGCGTCACCCGTCGGGTTACCACAACGCCGACGAGGAGCTTTTCGTCATGGAGGGCGACCTCACGATAGAGGACGACAGCGGAACCCGGGAACTCACCCGCTATTCGTACACCTTCTTGCCTGCGGGCATGGCACATGGGCCGATGTACTCACGCCAAGGCGCGGTCATTATGCACTGGTTCAAAGGGGAGCCGGATTTCGTCCCTTCGGAGCGGCACAGGCATGGTGCGCGTGTGCATGCCGCCGTGCGCAAGTGGAATCATTTCGACAGTCCCTGGTATATCGGCGACCCATTTCCGGCCTATCGCGTCGGCGGCAACTTCCCCGGCGCAGTCCATAAGCTTCTGCGCCAGGATCCCGATACTGGCGAAAACACGTGGATGACGTTCAACGCGAGCATCCCCGCGATCAGTAGCGGCGTCGGGAATTTCGGAGGTGGCTACGAAGTGCATCCCAGCTTCGAGGAGTACTACTTCCTCGAAAAGTCCGGCGACACCGTCATCGGCGAATGCCTCGAGCAGGGGCTCACGCAGGTCACGTACAGCGACCGCAGCTACTGGTGGCGGCCGGGAGGTATAGGCCACGGCGGTGCGACGTCGCACGGCGATGGAATCGCCAACTACAACATAGCCCTCGTCCGGACCGGCACGCGTCTGTGGGCCGACTACTTCACCGACTGCTCGTACGATACACAAATCGAATTTACCGGCAGCGGTTTTCGCACCATCGAGGTGCGAGGCGAAGACTGACCGTCCACGATCGAGGACAAAACTGGCGTACCTCGTCACGCTGCGCGGATACGGCGCCGACGGTCGGTACTTACGCCGGAACGGTTGTTACACAGGAAACCGTTGTGCGACATGAACGCCAGTTGCGCCAGATAACCAACCAAGGTAACCTAGTTATTGAAAGCAACGATCAGGGGAAATGATGCGCGTTCTCACTCTCGGTCGCAGGACCGTTACCCGTTTAGCCGCCGCCACGATGCTCTTCGCTGCATCGATCACGACTGCCTGCATGGCCGCCGACGAAAACAAAAAGTACGAGTTCTTGAGCGATGCTTCCGGTGACTTCGTGCCAACACGCGTGGTCGACAGCGAATCCATGTCGATCGACCGCCGTGAAGGCAGTACGACCGGCTGGGGCATCAGAACCCTGTTCGAGAATCCCGAAGGCGGCAGCCTGCGCATTCTATATGTGCCACCAGGAGTGGAAGGCGCGAAGGTTCATTATCACGAGTTCCATGAGTGGGCCTACAACATTGCAGGCGACTTCACGAACAACGAATCCACGACCCCCGACCAGGTGTCCGGACCACTGCAACGGTTCCGGGCCGGCGATTTCTTGTCCCGCCCGCCATACAGCCTTCACGGCGGTGAACGCGACCGCCAGAAATTCATGGCTTCGCAGATCGGAGCGGAGATCATGATCATGGAAGAAGGGCACGTCGGCGCCGGAACGTGGTGCGTCGATCCAGACTGTCGGGGGGAAGACTACGACAGTTCGACGTCGATGAAATTCAATCCGGATTACAAGAAAATTCAGTATTGGAGCACGCCGCGCATCATAGATACCTGGGAGGACATGCCGTGGCAACCGATGGAGGATTACCCCGGCCTGTCGGTCAAGTATCTGGTTGACGACGTGTCGCACGGCTTCCGCGCAAGAATGTGGTTTCTCGAGACGAATGCTGAAACACCCGACTTCATGCGGCCGCACTATTTCGAGCGTGGTCACCAGTTTAATTTCGTAATAAACGGCGATCTCAAGATCCAGACGTATCGGGATCTTCGCCAACCCGGCCAGTCGTACTCGCTAGACCAGCATTATCTCGTCGACCGGCCGGCGATGAGCATCGCGGGACTCCCCGAAGAGAATGCAACGGCGAGTGGTGTCGTCTGGCTCGAGGTAACCTACGCGGAGGGTACGACCTGGACGAGCAAACCCACTCCGATTCCTCAACCTCGCTACGTAGACTGACAGGGGAAGAATGATGACAAGACTGTCGCGCCGCGTGTTGCTCGCTCACCTGGTGTTGCTCCCCGGGATCGTGGGAATGCGGATGGCGTGCGCACAGACTCAGCCGGCAGATGTCTTTACGACCGAGCCGATCATTGCGTCGGCAGAGCCTGGTTCGGGTTGGTCTCGCCTGGCAATCATCAATCTGGAGGAGTTTCCCTCGGACGAAACGCCGCGTTTCAATGCGAGAACGAAGACGATCTTCAGGGGTCCGGAAGTCGGGCAACTCGTATACACGATCTTTCCCCCGACCTGGAATGTCGACATGCCGCGCGGCGGCGGTCTCGGCTCGCACTATCATACCTATTGGGAGTGGGGCTACACGTTGAAAGGCGACTCGGCCCTGGCTGAGCCGGTCAGTCCATATCAAAAGAACGGAATGTTCTACCGCAAGCGTGAAGGCGGCTGGTTGACGCGCCCGCCATACTCCCTCCATGGCGGAAACTGGGCAACCGGTGGCAAACGCGCGCAGCTTCCGTACCATCTTTTGCTGTTCGAAGAGGGTGATGGCAGCCTGGTGACCGTAGGTCCGAATGGCGATCACTTCTTCCCCGAATATCCGGACAGACGGCCTGATCCGTACCTTCCCGACTGGCGTTCAGTCGAGCACTTTACGCGGCCCTGGCTGGTGGATTCCTTGAGAGACCTCGAATGGGAAGCCGATCCTGAGACGGCAGGCCGTCTCCTGAAGTGGCTGGACGATGATCCGGTAGACGGCTTCCGCGCGCAGCTCGTCAAGATTCCGCCCAACTGGACGCCGCCGAAGGACATAAAAGGCAGCTACTTCGAGAAGGCCAATCGCCTGCGATATGTCATCTACGGAGATATGAACGTTTGGCTTTTCGATAGCCCCGGCGATGGAAATCCACGGAAAGTGCGTGTTGGTGAAGACCACTTCATTTATCAACCGGCGCGAAGCGTCTGGGGTTATGGCACAGGGAGCGTCTCCGATCTGGGTGCCGTATGGCTGGAGGTAACCTATGCCACAAGCGTCAGCCATGGCGGCGGGCCCATTGAAGAGCCGCACGTAATCAAGCAATAGGAAGTTAAAGCAATAGGAAGTTAAACAGAGTTCGAAAATGCGCAAAAGCGCCGGGGGACTGTACATGAAACCAAGACACCGATCGAGCAGGGTAGTTGCGATCTTCTCCTCTGTGGCGGGCTGCGTTGTCCTCTCTACGCCTGCTTTGCCTCAGCAAACTCAGCAGGGAGAGCGCACAGGCGATCAGGAAGAACGTCAGACGCCGGCGATAGAAGAGATTGTCGTCACGGCGCGCAAGAGGAACGAATCGCTGCTGGAAATCCCGACGGCCGTCACCGTTTTCGGTTTTGAAGAGATGGATCGTCGTGGATTCGTAGGTCTGGAGGCAATCTCTGACTTCACTGCCGGGATGTACTTCAGCAATCAGGGCGGGCAAATTCCCGGCCGATATAACGAAGCTGTACGCTTCCGTGGCCTGGATACCAACCAATCCGCACCCTCACAGCAAATTGCTACGGTATTCATCGATGGAGTCTACTTTCCGGGCGGGCTTCAGGGCGTGGATTTCTCAAACATCGAGCGGGTCGAGGTCATCAAAGGGCCGCAATCTGCCACTTTCGGACGGTCTACTTTTGCCGGTGCAGTAAACCTGATCACCAAGACACCCGGCTTCGAGTACATGGGGCGCGTAAGCACCATGATCGCGGAATATGGCAAATATGACGCTTCGTTTGCCCATGAAGGTCCCCTGCTCGATGAGAAGCTGGCTTACCGGGTAAGCGTGCGTCAATACGGAACTGATGGGCAGTATCGCTCGAACGCCGATGGCGGAAGGCTCGGCGAAGAGCGAACCACTACGTTTATGGGCACCCTGTACTTTGCGCCGACAGAGAACTTCAGCGGCAAGCTGCGAGCAATCGTTGCAAGGGACAGAGACGGCCCGCCAGCCGCCGCATTCTTCGGGGGTCCCGGCTCACTGGGTGGTACCGGCGGCGCCAACGCCGGCACCAACTGCTTTGAGGTGCGTCCGGAAGAGCAGGCAAACGGCGCCGTCGCTGACTATTACTGTGGCGAGCTGCCGATGGACGTGAATATCGAGGATTTCATTGGTCTGAATACCACCGTGACGCCATTTGCTCGTGATGCATTCGCCGCGCCCACGTATACACCCATTTCGACCGGCATCGAGCTCCCGAAAGTCCCCGGCGTGCCAACGGTTAACAGCCCCGGCCTTGCGCGCAATCTCGAAAACTACGCGCTAAACCTCGATTACACGTTCGATAACGATGGCTTCCTGGACGATTATGTGCTCTCGTCTTTGACCGGCTACGGCGACACCAAAACGAGCTGGGTGCGAGACACCGATCTGACCAGTTTTGATTCATCCATGTCGCAGGATCCGTCCCTGTACGAGTTCTGGAGTGAGGAAGTGCGCCTCACCTCGCAGGAAGACAGGAGGCTCCGCTGGTCGCTCGGTTTGAGCTACTTCGAGGCCGACTACACTCGCCATGGCAGTCTGGGCATGAGCGTTTCGGGATTGGACGCAGCATGCACCCTGGTTATGGGCGTGTGCATTCCGCCTCCTAACGTTGGTGGCTTTACTACTTTTCCGCAGGAAGGAGGTGAGACCCAAGGTGTCTTCGGTTCCATTTCGTTTGATTTCACCGAACGCCTGACCATGGATTTTGAATGGCGCTATCAGGATGACAAAATCACGCAGGACGATCGGACAACCCCGGGGCTCGATTACACCGATTCATTCACGGCTTTTCTTCCACGCGTCACATTGTCCTATCATCCCGTGGACAACAGCACTGTCTGGGGAACCTACTCCGAAGGCAATATGCCAGGGTTTTTCAATAACGAATTCGTAGACCTGAGCGCCACCGAGCAACAAGCGGTGAGAGACCAGGTCGGTGACGTCAGCCTGTTCAACGAGGAGGAAACACTGACGAACTACGAGGTCGGCTGGAAGCAGACGCTCTTTGGTGGCCGCCTGTACTACTCCCTGGTTGCCTATCGCATGGAATGGGAGGATCTGAAAACCCGTCAAAGTGTTCCCATCATTCTCGACGACGGTACGCAACGCGCTCTAAACGTACAGTTCAACGCCGGTAATGCGACCTTCAAAGGCGTCGAGTTGGAGGGCGGCTTCTCTATCGGTGATCACTTCTCGGGCCAATTCACTCTCGAAAAAGTGGATGGTACATACGGGGTCCTGCAGTGTAGTTTCTCGCCGTTTCAAAGACCGCAGTTTCCCGGAAACACCTTTGGGCCACGGGATTGCTCTGGCAATACACCGGCGCGCTATCCGGACTCCAGCGCCTCTTTTGGCCTTGCATGGACGGATAATTTTGGAAGCAGTGCAGAGTGGAGCTATTTCATCCGCGGAGACGGGACCTACATGGGCAAGGCTTTCAGTGAGGAAGCCAATTTCGGGTGGTACGGGAAGTTCTGGAGGTTCAACCTTCGCGGCGGATTCGAAAACGAGAGCGGTTTGCGCATCGAGGGCTTTGTGGAGAATCTTTTCGATGATGACCACTACCTCTCGGGCGCCCGTTGGTCGGATTTCTCCACCGGCATCAATTTCGGTTTCCTGACGAATCAGGGTATTGCCATTACGCCGGCATATAAGCGGACGGTGGGTGTGAAGGCGGTGTACGAATTTTGAGCATCGGGAGTCCCGGGACGCTCGCGGCTCGAGTTCGTGAACGTTCCGGGTTTCCCGCTCGATGAGAAGCCGCGATTCGCTTCAACCGCAGAGGAGTAATGCATTGGATCTTCGACGACTCACAGGGGCCAGCGTATAGGCTCGAGGTAACAGATCACATGAAGACGCTGATCGCGACTTTGTTGGCCGTGTCCCTGACCCTTGCCTGTAGTGCTTCGGCTGACAATGCGGCCAGCCCCGGAAACGGGGCGCACGTTCTTGCCCAGAATCGAGCGAGTCCCGGTCGGCTCGACGCTCCGGCAGTCGAGCGCGAGGATCAGTTTCATTATTTGCATGGACGCTTGTCCTATCGGAGGAAGGTCGGTTCAGGTGTCGAACGCGGGCGTGAAGACTGGTGGCTCACACGTAACCGTGACGGGTCGCGCACGATGCGCACCCTGGCCATGACGGATGATTCAAAGTTCGTACGCGACGTGATCTACACGATCGGTGCGGACGAACGTCCGCTCCTGGTCCTTATCCAGCTTCAAGTCGGCTCGCAACTCGTTGGCAGTGGTTACTTCCGGGTCTCCGGCGACAAAATGACTGTCGTCACCGATGCCGTCGATACGGGTCATATGGTACAGGTTGTAGACGTACCCGCGCGGTTTCACGTGCTGACGCAGGCTGTCATGCTGGACGGTTGGCCGGCGTGGGCTCTGGACATAGCGCATGGAGGCAGCCAGACCATTGCTGTCTACACCACGTCGCCGTAATGGAATGGAACGTCTGGTCCTCTCGGGCGGATGATCGAGCAGCGGTTCACTCTGCTCGGTTCCGAACAAATAACCGTTCCCGCCGGAACTTTCGAGGCACGCCACTTTCGTTCCGGGGATGAATCGGACCCGGAGCCCTGTCGTTCCCGTTTATTCAGCCAGCCATTCAGGCGGCCATGCGTACTACTGGTGATGGAGGCCGCCGACCCGATTGAGCTCAATTATTCTTCCTTGCTCTGGCCTCTGGGCTAGCCGTCGCTCCGGCG
>JBBDXW010000034.1:55858-135575 GCA_040902105.1 Woeseia sp. | reverse complement strand
CGCGCGGGGAAGATTGTGAGCCTCGAGGAGGAAAAAGGTCACTGTCCCCTTTTCCGTGTCCCCTTTTCCGTCGGGGTCGCCCGCAATGGCGGGCTCCTACCGGGGCGCTATTTGACGACCAGCGACAGAACCGCGGCGTCCTCGCGGCCGTATCGTGCCTGGTAGTAGGCGCGGCGATGGGCGATCTGGCGAAAGCCCTTTTTGTGATACAGGGAAAGGGCATTGACGTTGGACGGTCTGACCTCGAGGAATATCTCCTTGACGGCCGCCGTCTTTGCGCGCAGCAGCATTTCGTCGAGCAGGCGGTCACCGTAACCCATCCTGCGATAGTCCGGATCGACGCACAGGTTCAGGATGTGTGCCTCGCCGGCGGCGACCGAGAGGATCCCATAGCCGGCGATCGCATCGCCGCGTTCGAGTACGATGCAGCTATACCCTGCAAGCAGGCAGTCCCGGAAAACGCCGTGGCTCCAGGGAAAATCGTAACTGCGTCGCTCGATGTCGGACACGTGGGGCAGGTCGTCGTGAATCATGGTTCGGACGTGAACCGGAAAGTGCGGAACGGGTGAGATCATGCGGAGTGCGCTCCAATCACCTGGCGTGCCAGACACAGATCCTTCCAGGCTTCGCGCTTTTGCTTTGGACTGCGCAGCAAATAAGCGGGATGGTAGGTCACAACGACGGGGATCTGCGGTGTGCTCAAAGAGTGTACCCGACCGCGCAGGCGCCCCACCGTCTCGTCGCTACCCAGCAGTTGCTGCGCGGCGATGCGGCCGACCGCCAGGATGAGGCGCGGCCGCACCAGTTCGATCTGGCGATCGAGGTAAGGGCGACAGGACGCCGCCTCCACGGGTGCCGGATCGCGATTGTTCGGCGGCCGGCACTTCAGGATGTTCGCAATAAAAACACTGTCCCGGCTCAATCCGAGGGCGTGCAGCATTTCGTCGAGCAACCGGCCGGCGCGCCCGACGAACGGCTCGCCGCGTCGATCCTCTTCGGCGCCAGGCGCTTCACCGATAATCATCCATTCAGCCGTCCGGCTGCCGACGCCGAACACGGTTTGCGTGCGTCCCCCGTGCAGCGCGCAACGTGTGCAAGATGCAACCGTTGTTCGCAGTTCCGCCCAGTCCGGCGGTTCGGGCTTCCGGGGTTCCCGCACAACTTCGACAAGCGGCCCGGAACGAACGGTCGTTCGTTCGGGTGACGGTTCTGCTGCGCTCTGCTCCGTGGGTCCCCGACTGCGATACGCCGGGAGGTCCTCGGCAGGAACCGCCGGTGTCCCGGAATCCCCGCGACGCCGCTCGAAAACGTCGATGCCCAGCGCGTCGAGGTACTGGAGACGCCTTGCTTCATTTGTCATCGTCAGCGACCTCAGGCAGCGGGTTCGCCGTCCCCAGCCGCCGCCGCCAGTACCAGTGAATCGGCCCGGACAAGGCGTAAATGCCGAACATGAGCAGGAACACGAGCGGTGGATCTACCGAAATGATCATAAAAATCAATGGAATACCTAGCATCCACGTAAACGGTATGCGACGCCCAAAATTGATTTCCTTGAAGCTGTAATAGCGGAAATCCGAGACCATCAGCGCACCGGCAACAGCAGTAACCAGGAACGCACCGGCCAGCCCGCCCAGACCCGCGACTTCGAACTTGCTGCAAGACCAGACGAACGCCGCGACCACGCCGGCGGCCGACGGACTCGGCAAGCCGATGAACCAGCGCTTATCCGCGCTCGCCACCTGGGAATTGAAGCGCGCGAGGCGCAGTGCGGCGGCGACCGCGAACAAAAAAGCGACCAGCCAGCCAACCCGACCCCAGGTGGCATTCCATTCCGCCAGGCGGGCAACACCCCATTGGTAGACCACGATCGCGGGAGCGACTCCGAACGACACCATGTCGGACAAACTGTCGTATTCCTTACCGAATTGCGACGACGTCCTGGTCAGTCGGGCGACCCTGCCATCCAGCGAATCCAGAACCATCGCAACAAAAATTGCTGCTCCCGCTCTTTGGAAATTGCCATCGACGGCGGCGACGATGGAATAGAAGCCCGCGAACAATGCCGCCGTCGTAAGCAGGTTCGGCAACAGAAAAATGCCTCTTCGCCTGATTTTTTCCGACTCGGATTTCATTCCATCACAGCAATGTGGTCAGCGGGGTCGGTAATACTGCCACGCCGAAACAAGAGTTAACAATCGGCCTGCGTCACCGCCGGGAATCACGGATGCGGCAGGTTCGCCAGTACGTCCTCGCCGGCGGATACGTGCTGACCCTCTGTCACGAGGACCCTTCCGTCGACCGGCAATTCAATCTCCGCAAACTTCGTCAAGCGCAAATACGCGCAGCGCTGTCCCTGCCCTACCCGTTCGCCGTATTGCAGGAATGCACGCGGCGCGATACCAAATCGGTTGCCGCGAAATTGCAGAACGACGTTCTCACCTTCGTCGGTCACCACCCACAAGCCGGCGATTTTTTCCTCAGGCGAACCAGCCTGCGGCAACGCATGCAGGTCCATGATTTTTCCCTCCACCGGCGAGCGCGCGGTGTAAGCACCCAGACTGCTGATGCGGATTACGATCCGGTGCGCCGCGTCGTCGAGCACACCCTTGCCGGTCGTGCCGACTTCAACGACCTTCCCGTCGACGGGACTCACGATGCCGAGCGGCACGGGAGGGATGACGCGTCGCGGATCGCGAAAGACCAGGTACAGGCAGCCGAACAGCAGGAACGGGATCCAGGCACGGCGAACTCCGCCGAAATGCCACGTCGCGGCGGTAACCAGAGCCATCCCGAGCAAAAACGGAATTCCTTCTGCCGCGACGAGGAATGCACGCCTACCTTTCAATCCACCCGTCCTTCACGGCAGCTCCATGGTCCGCGGGCCGGTCCCGCGACGCGTCGTGTAGAATACGCCCGCCATCAGGCTCGGGCCATCGCCAGACCAGGAATCAAGGCTGGAAAAATACATGAGATTTACCGATTTCGGACTAGTCACCTTGAAGGAAATTCCGGCGGAAGCCGAAATCGTCAGCCATCAGTTGATGTTGCGCGCCGGCATGATCCGTCGCCTGGCCGCCGGACTCTTTACCTGGATGCCGCTCGGCATGCGGGTGCTGAAAAAAGTCGAACGCATTGTTCGCGAGGAAATGAACCGGGCGGGGGCACTCGAGCTGTTGATGCCGGCCGTACAGCCCGCGGAACTGTGGAAGGAATCGAAGCGCTGGGATCAGTACGGGCCGCTGCTTCTGCGCATGAAAGATCGCCACGACCGCGAATACTGTTTCGGCCCGACGCATGAAGAAGTGATCACGGACATCGCGCGCCGCGAACTGCAAAGCTACAAGCAGCTGCCGATCAGCTATTACCAGATCCAGACCAAATTTCGCGACGAGATTCGCCCTCGCTTCGGCGTCATGCGGGCCCGTGAATTCATCATGAAGGATGCCTATTCGTTTCACGTCGATCAGGAGTCGCTCGAGGAAGGCTACGCGCGCATGCACGAGGCGTATACGGCGATATTCACGCGCCTCGCGCTCAGGTTTCGCGTCGTCGATGCGCACAGCGGAGAAATCGGCGGCAGCCGTTCGCAGGAGTTTCACGTGCTGGCCGATTCCGGCGAGGACGCGATCGCCTACAGTGACGAAGACCGCTATGCGTCGAATGTCGAGACCGCACAGAGCTTGCCGCCGCAGGGCGAGCCGCCGGGCCCACGAGTCGCCTTGCGCAAAGTCAGCACGCCATCCACCGGGACGGTAGAGGGGCTTTGCAAACTGCTCGGCATCAGGTCCGAACAGACTTTGAAGACCCTTATCGTCGAAGGCACCGATGAGCCGGTGGCGCTGATCCTGCGCGGCGACCATGCGCTGAACCCGGTGAAGGCGGAGAAACTCCCGGGTGTTGCGGCGCCGCTTACGATGGCGCATGCCGGCATCGTCCGCCAGGTCACGGGCTGCGAGCCGGGTTTTGCCGGCCCGATCGGCTTGAAAATACCTGTCTACTTCGACCATGCAACCAGGCTCATGTCCGATTTCGTGGCTGGAGCGAATGAAAGCGATACGCACCTGACCGGCATCAACTTCGGGCGCGATCTGCCGCCGCCTGTTACGGTCGACATCCGTAACGTTGTCGACGGTGACCCGGTGCCGGGCGGGAAGGGCCGGCTCAGCATTGCACGCGGCATCGAAGTCGGGCACATTTTTCAACTCGGCGTCAAGTACAGCGAAGCGATGGGCGCAACCGTGCAGGACCAGGACGGTAACGATCGCACAATGGCGATGGGCTGTTACGGTATCGGCGTTACCCGCATCGTCGGTGCGGCGATCGAGCAGAATCACGATGAACGAGGGATTATCTGGCCCGAGCCGCTTGCGCCGTTCCACGTGGTGCTGATTGCGATCAACATGCACAAATCGGAGCGGCTCAGCGATGCGGCAAACCTCCTCTATACAGAACTGCTCGAGCGCGGCGTCGAGGTGTTGTTCGACGACCGTGACGCGCGGCCCGGCGTGAAGTTCGCCGATGCGGAACTGATCGGCATACCGCACCGGCTCGTCATCAGCGACCGCGGGCTCGATGCCGGCGAACTGGAATATCGACACAGGCGCGACCACGAATCCCGCCTGCTGAAACGTGAAGCGGCGCTCGAACTGGTGACGAGGCCGGTTCTAAAATAGGATCCATGAGGACGGTACGCCTGATTGCATGCTCGCTACTGCTGGTCGGCAGCATCGCGGCGGCGCAGCAGGACTATCCCGATCCGGTATTGCGTGAACTGTTGCGGCAGGCGGCGAGCGAAGCCGACAGCTTTACCGACCGCTTCGACGCACAGGTGTGGCTCAGCGACATGTCACGTCGGCTGGCGCGACAGGTTAAAGAACCGGAAGAACGCATTGCGATCCTGAAAAGAGTTCACTACGAAGCGACGCGTGCCGAATTGTCTCCGGAACTGGTGCTTGCGCTCATTGACGTTGAGAGTAACTTCGACCGGTTCGCACTATCCCACGTCGGCGCGCGCGGACTGATGCAGATCATGCCGTTCTGGCTGGAAGAGATCGGCCGGCCGGACGACAATCTCTTTTACATTGAAACCAATCTTCGCTTCGGCTGCACGATTCTGAAGTATTACCTGGATCTGGAAAAAGGCGATATGCGACGTGCGCTGGGACGCTACAACGGCAGTCTGGGCAAGCGCGACTATCCGAATCTCGTGATCGACCGCTTGCACGACAAGTGGTATCGCATCTGAAGCGCGCACTAGGGAAGCTCTGCATAAGTCTGCTGTAGGAGCCCGCCATTGAGCTCGACCTGCGGAGGAGCCGATCGAACGCGGGACGACGCCCGCAATGGCGGGCTCCTACAGCGCTTGCATCAGGACTGGTGCAGCGGCTCCCTAGCCAATCGTAAACTTTCTGTAGTTGACGACTTCGGCCTCCGTCGCCCGCAGCCCGACGACACTTGCCATCGGCGGCCCTTTCCTGAGCCAGTCGGCGAGCCTGTCCAGTGCCTCCGGCGGGCCGCAGGCCACGACTTCAACGCTGCCGTCGGGCCGGTTGTTTGCGTAACCCGTAAGGTCGAGCTTCTGCGCAAACGCCCTGGTACTGTCCCGAAAAAACACGCCCTGGACGCGGCCAGTGACACGGAACCGGCGGCACCTGGCTGCGGTTCCCTGCCCGGCGGGCCCCTGTTTCGGCGCCTCGCCACCGCCGGAGCCGCCCGCGGATCTCGCGTCACTCGTCACGGATTTGCCTGCCGACCGCAGTAACTGCCTGGAAAAGACCATGGCCAGCGCTATTCGTTGCGCGACGCCTTCTCGGTTCTCGCCAGCGCATCGAGCGCCTTGAGTTTGGCCTGCAGGGCATCGTTGCGCGCCGCGTCGTACGCGCGATCGGTCAGTTTCTGCTGTGCACTGTCCAGCAACGCTTCCGCGTCGCGCAGTTGCTCGGCCGCTCGCTCCGCGGCGCCGGCTTCGCGGGCAACCGCGATCGCTTGCCTGGCATCGCTCATTTCCTGAACCGGCGGCCCGCTTCCACAGCCGGCGAGAACGAGCATGAGCGCCACCGGGATGCCGCGCCTGACCAGGTCAGCCATGCGACCGGATTTGACGAATAGGATCGGTGTGCGCACGGCGGAAAGCTAACAAGCGCATGGCCCGACAGTCAAGCAGGCGTCCCTGTTGGAGCCCGTGCAAACGGGCGAATGATAAACCGCCGGGTTGGGGCGAGAATCGCGCGCTCTCGCGGGCTCCAAGATGCTGTACGGGACGATGGCCGCTCTTGAGATTTTCGGCTGCGCTCGTGACACTTGCCGCCTGACGAACCGGCATACTTTTGCTGCATGGGATCGATCGCGCCGATGAATATCACCATCTATCACAATCCGTCCTGCTCCAAGTCACGGAAAACGCTGGAAATAATCAGAGGGCACGGCATTGAGCCGCGAATCGTCGAGTACCTGAGGACAGTGCCGGATGCGGCAACGATCCTGAACCTCGCCGATCTTCTCGAGCTCGGCGTCGGCGACCTCATGCGCAAGGCGGAACCGGAGTACCAGGCCCATAACCGCGACGCCAACCCGGGAGGTAATGACGACGCGGCCCTCGCCGTCTGGCTGGCGCAGCATCCGGGAGTGCTGCAACGCCCGATCGTCGTCGACGAAGACCGCAGCGTGGCAGTGATCGGCCGGCCGCCGGAGGCTGTCCTCGGCTTGCTGTCGGAGCCCGCGCCGGAATCGTCCGCGGGTTCGTAAGTGACCGAAATTCTGGTGGTCTACTACTCGCGCAAGGGCGCCACCGCGGCGCTCGCCCGGGAAATCTGTCACGGCATCGATACGGTGCCTGGCGCATCGGCCAGGTTGCGCACGGTGCCGCCTGTTTCGACCGTCTGCGAAGCCGTCGATCCGACGGTACCGGCCGCAGGCCCGCCTTACGCAACTCACCAGGACCTGGCCGAGTGCGCCGGCCTCGTCATGGGCAGCCCCACGCGCTTCGGCAATATGGCGGCGTCGCTCAAGTACTTTCTCGACGGCACCAGTGGCGAATGGCTGAGCGGCGTGCTGGCAGGGAAACCGGCAGGCGTTTTCACGTCGACGTCGACGCTGCATGGCGGACAGGAAACGACGCTCCTGACCATGGCGATTCCGTTGTTGCACCACGGTATGCTGATCGTCGGAGTGCCCTATACGGAGCCCGCACTCTCGAGCACAACCACCGGCGGTTCGCCGTATGGCGCCAGTCATGTCACCTGGAATAAGAAAGACGACCGGCTTTCCGAGGACGATAAAACGCTGGCGCGAGTTCTGGGTGTGCGGGTTGCAACCGTTGCGTTGAGGCTTGCCCGCGGTTCCGGATAGGGATCCCGAGCCGGTCCGCATTATTCATGAACGGTCGAGGTTGGTGGTTGACGGAGTCTCGATCGGGGGGATGGCTTTTCAGGAACGCCGTGAACCCATCCATGGGGGCTTCGCAAAAACATCCATGTTTTTGACGATCCTGAAAAGCCATCCCCCCGATCGAGACTCCTCGGATACGCTGTCGCGTTCATGAATAATGCTGCTTAACCCTTCGCATCCAGCAGGACGTTTCGGACAAACGGAATGGTCAGGCGGCGCTGGGCTTTCAGGGCCTCGGCATCGAGATGGTCGAGCAGGTTATAGAGACTTGCCATATCTCGGCGGCTGCGGCTCAACAGAAACCGCGCCGTGTCGTCCGGCAGTTCCAGGCCGCGATGGTTTGCCCGCAGTTTAAGCGCCTGCATTCGACCGGCTTCGTCGAGCGGCTCGAGGTAAAAGACCGGCAGGCGCGACAGGCGGCTCTGCAGGTCCGGCAGCGCAAAACCGCAATCTCTGGGCGCTGCTCTCGCCGACGCAACCAGAATCACCTGGCGATCGGCGATCTGATTGAGCAGGGTGAACAAGCCGAATTCGAAGTGGTCGTGGGATGCCACGGCGTCGATGTTGTCCAGGCACACGCAGCGGCGATTCGCCAGGTCGTCGAGAATGCCGGCGCCGGCGGCGGTGAACTGATCGAGCGGCACGAAGACGGAGTCATCACCCAGCCGCTCGCTCACGGCCTGCAACAGGTGCGTCTTGCCGGTCGCCTCGCTGCCCCAGATCCAGCAGCCGGGGGGCGAACCGTTATCCGGCACGGAATCCGCAAGGTGCCTCAGAAAGGCGACCAAGGGTTCGTTGTCCCCGGCCCAGAAGCTTTCGAAGACGCCCGGATCCTGGAGCGACAGCGGCAGCGCGAGCTGGCTCAAATCAGTCTCTTGAAAAATGTGGGCGCGCGCGACGCGTCCACGACCAAACGTAGTCGACGCCGCTGATGACAACCGTGATCAGGACGGCGGCGCCGATCACAGTGATGCTGATTTCAGCGGGCCAGGCGAACGCCGCCCGACTCAGGACGAACAGGATGAACAACAGCTCGAGCGCAGTGTTGAGTTTGCTGATGCGAGTCGGTTCGCCTTCGACCGGCCCGACGAAGAAATTGTAGGCGGCGGCTCCGCTGACGATGATGATGTCCCGAAGAATGACAATCGCCGCGAGCCAGAACGGTGCGTGTCCGGTGTAGAAAAGTGTAAGAAACGTACCGGCCACCAGGAGCTTGTCGGCGATCGGATCGAGCAATGCCCCGAGGCGGGTATGCCAGTTAAAGCGCTTGGCGAGATATCCGTCCACGCCGTCGGAGAACCCGGCGATAAAGAACAGGATCAAGGCCAGCTCGAAACGTCCCTGCACGATGAGCAGCAGGATCGGCGCGACCAGCGCGATGCGGAACAGGGAAATGGCGTTTGGCAACCAGCGCAGAGACATGCGGGCAATTGGGCCGTCAGGGCCGATCTGGCCGATATCTGTATTCGAGAGCGGCAGGTCCGGGGTAGGAATCGGCCGAGATCGGTCGATCGAAGCTGTCGTCCACTTCGAGAATACTGCTGAATCCGAGGGCGCGCTGCAGGCGTTCCCGGCCTCCGTGCGCCTGCACCTCGTAGCGAATTCGATTGCCGCTTACCGAATCGATTGCGAGGTTCTCAATCATATCGAGGCTTTGAATGAAGCTGTGCACGGCACCGTAGGCCGCGATCGAATCGACGCCGGAAACCGTCAGACTGATCGATTCGAGCGGCGCGTTGCCGGAAATCGCAAACTGTGCGGCAAGCGTATCGGCCAGAAGATTGATTACTTGCTCCGGCTCGCCGGTCCACTCCCGTTGTTCGTCGCCAAAAAAATACGACCATCGATTGCGTTCGACGGTATCCGGACGCACGCGTCCGACGAGAATGGAATTGGCTCCGTAGCGGCGCGATGCCTCGAGCAAACGGTCGTTGAAGCCCCCCCAGATGTCGCTGAAGCTTACGGTTTCGAGTTCCTGGGCGTCCAGAAGCGGAAACGCGACCGGCACGCCACGCGCCAGCGCGACCTCCTGTACCCGCTCGCGAAGCAGCCGGTTGCGATCGATCGAGCGGCCTTCGGCAGCGTCCTGCTCCGGGTCGTCGGATGCGACGATCTCGCGCTCGCCCTCACCCCAGTCGACGGCGAGCCATATCAGGGTCAGCGGGCGGTCCCCTCCCCATACCGTATATCCTGCCTGGCGCAGTTCCCGTTCGATCGCCTGGCCGTCCAGGGTCACCCACAGCGTATCGTCCTCGCCCGGACGATACTGCATCACGTAGCGGGACGGGTTCGGCAACAGTTCCTTTACCTGTTCGGGAAGGAGTTCGTTCTGAGAGCCCGTTATGCGCAGCAATATCTGCGACAGCGCGGCTTCATAGGCGCGTTCGCGAGACTGCGGATTGTTCGAGTCGACCGGCACCCGGGCCGTGTACACGGATGTCGCATCCGCCGCCTGAACGTCGGTAGCGACCAGCAGAAACGAGGCCGGCACCAGCAGGACGGCGATGTACGCCGCGAACCTTGCCCGGATCGCTGCGCGGCTGACAGACTGTTGAAAAATATCCTGCCATGGCGAGACACGGATGCCTCGCTCGCGGTCAGTCCCGATCAAACCTCTATTCATCCATTTTGCCTGTATGACGCGCTCGATACGCGGAACTATATACGCACGATCGACCTTGCAAGCCAACCCCGGATACGGTCCGGCGTGTGCAATCTTTCACGAAGCTCTATTATATTGCCTATGTATATTGCGCTCCGAAAAATTACCAGTGATGACTGGGCGCAGGTCCGGATACGTTCATGAACGGCAAACCCCTCACGTACAAGGATTCAGGCGTCGATATCGATGCCGGCAATGCACTGGTAGAGCGCATAAAGCCGCTGGTCGCTCGTACGTCGCGGCAGGAGGTACTCGCCGGCCTTGGCGGGTTCGGCGGGCTGTTTGCGCTCGCGCCGGGGAAATACGCGGAACCGGTCCTGGTTTCAGGTACGGACGGCGTCGGCACCAAGCTCAAGCTGGCGCAGCGTCTGGGCCGCCACGACAGCATCGGCATCGATCTGGTCGCTATGTGCGTTAATGACGTCGTCGTCCAGGGTGCTGAGCCCTTGTTTTTCCTCGATTATTTCGCATGCGGGCGGCTGGATGTCGAGGTCGCCGCGGCGGTGATCGGCGGTATTGCGCTGGGCTGCGAACAGGCCGGCGCCGCGCTGATCGGCGGCGAGACGGCCGAAATGCCGGACATGTACCCCGACGATGAGTACGATCTGGCGGGGTTTTGCGTAGGCGTGGTCGAGCGCCGCGATCTGATCGACGGCAAATCCATCGCAGAAAATGACGTCGTCATCGGCATCGCGTCGAGCGGTCCCCATTCCAACGGCTTTTCACTTATCCGGCGCGTCATGGAAGTCGCCGGCACCGCCGATATCGACGGCAAGCCCGCGGCGAAGCTTTTGCTGACGCCGACAAGAATCTACGTGAAACCCATCCTCGCGCTGATGCAGAAGGTCACGATCAAGGGCCTCGCGCATATTACCGGCGGCGGCATCACCGACAATCTGCCGCGCATACTCGGCAGCAACCTGTACGCGGAAATCGACGTCAACAGCTGGCAGCAGGGTCCCGTATTCGACTGGATCTCGTCAACCGGGCGCATCGCAGCCGACGAAATGCGCCGCACCTTCAATTGCGGTGTCGGCATGACCGTGGTCGTCGCTCGCGATGACGCCGAAACCGCTCTTGCGATGCTCGCCTCCTCCGGAGAAACCGCGTGGCGCATGGGGCGAATTGCCGCCGGCGGTACCGGGGTGCGGTACATTTGACCGGCAACGTACCGGCCGGCGTATCCGCGAGGGCTTCGGCCGCAATCTTCGTCTCCGGCGGCGGGACCACTCTGCAGGCGTTCATCGACGAAGTAAGCGCCGGACGGCTCGACCTCGACCTGGCCGTCGTGGTCAGCAACAATCCACATGCGATGGCATTAAAGCGCGCCCGGGATGCCGGAATCCCGGTCGAATGCGTACCCAATGCCGGGTATCCGGAGCGCGCGCTGTTCGACCAGGCTCTCGAATCGACGGTCGACCGCTACCGGCCTGACCTGCTGATCCTTGCCGGTTTCATGCGCATCCTGACGAGTGCGTTCGTCAGCCGCTATGAAGGGCGCTTACTTAATATACATCCATCGCTGCTGCCGCGGTTCCCCGGCCTCAATACACACCAACGCGTCATCGACGCCGGGGACCGCACCCACGGCAGCACGGTCCACTTCGTGACCGAAGAACTCGACGCCGGCCCGGCAATCATGCAGGGCCGTCTCTCCGTGCAGCCGGACGATACGGCAGAATCCCTGACGCACCGCGTGCAAGCCATCGAGCACAAAATCTATCCGGCAACCGCGGCACTGTTCGCCGCCGGCCGTCTCACTTACAGTAATGGCGACGCATGGCTTGACCGGCAACGTCTCGACCAGCCCTTGCAATACGGTACGGATACCTAACCGGCGTTATTCATGAACGGGCACAACGATTCGGCGGAGTCTCGGCTGGGGGGAGGGCTTTTCAGGATCGTCACAAACAGGGATGTTTGTGCGAAGCCCCCATGGATGGGTTCACGGCGTTCCTGAAAAGCCCTCCCCCCAGCCGAGGCTCCGCAAACCACCAAGCTCAACCCGTTCATGAATAATGCGCGCGCGGGGTTTCAGGCCTTCGGCAACGTAACCCCAAGTTGCCCCTGATACTTCCCGCCACGATCCTTGTAGGAAACCTCGCACTCCTCATCCGATTCCAGGAACAGCATCTGCGCAACCCCCTCGTTCGCGTAGATCTTAGCCGGCAACGGCGTCGTATTGGAAAATTCCAGCGTCACGTGGCCTTCCCATTCCGGTTCCAGGGGCGTGACGTTCACGATGATGCCGCAGCGCGCGTAGGTCGACTTCCCAAGGCAAATCGTCAGGACATTTCTCGGTATGCGCAAGTATTCGACGGTCCGTGCGAGAGCAAAGGAGTTGGGCGGGATGATGCATACGCTGCCTTTCTTGTCGACGAAACTGGATTCATCGAACGCTTTCGGATCGACAATCGCCGATTCGATATTGGTGAATACCTTGAACTCGTCGGAGCAGCGAACGTCGTAGCCGTAGCTCGAGGTGCCGTAAGAAACGATCCGGCCGCCGGAGTTCGTTCTGACCTGCCCCGGTTCGAACGGATCGATCATGCCGTGTTCCGCCGCCATGCGACGAATCCATCGATCCGACTTGATGCTCATGCGCCCGTTCCGCAAACTGAGCAGTAATGCGCGGCACAGGACACTAGCTGTCCTCGACGACGATGTTGGGGAAGCGGCGGCTGTAATCCTTGCCCTGCATGGCCAGCCGCGCGGCGATGCGCCTGGCGGTTTCCAGGTAGACGCGGGCCGCGGGCCCGTCGGGGTCCGCAACCACGGTTGGCGTGCCGCTGTCGGTCTGCTGCCGTATCCGGACGTCGAGCGGCAACTGGCCCAGCAGCTGTACGTCGAAATCCCGTGCCATGCGTTCGCCTCCGCCGCTGCCGAAGATCGGTTCTTCGAAGCCACAGTGGGTGCAGACGTGCGTGCTCATGTTCTCGACGATGCCGAGCACGGGCACGGATACCTTACGGAACATCTGCAGCCCTTTCCTCGCATCCAGCAGTGCGATGTCCTGCGGAGTTGTGACGATGACGGCGCCGCTGACCGGGACCCGCTGCGACAGCGTGAGCTGAATGTCGCCGGTGCCGGGGGGCATATCGACGATCAGGTAGTCGAGATCCGACCAGCGCGTCTGTTGCAGCAGCTGATTCAATGCCTGCGTCACCATCGGCCCGCGCCAGACCATGGGCTGGTCCGCGTCGATCAGGAAGCCGATCGACATGACCTGCAGGCCGTGGGCGCGCAGCGGAATCATCGTCTTGCCGTCCTCGCTGGTTGGCCGTCGCCCGGAGAGCCCCAGCATCAGCGGCTGGGAAGGCCCGTAAATGTCGGCATCCAGCACGCCGACCGACGCCCCGTCGCGAGCCAGTGCGAGTGCGACGTTCGCGGCCGTGGTGGACTTGCCGACGCCGCCTTTTCCCGAAGCGATCGCGATAATGTTGCTGACGTTCTCGAGCGGCTTCAGGTTCGGCTGAACACCGTGCGCCACGATCTTGCTGTGCAAGGCGATCTCCACGTCGTCGACCGGGCAGAGGGCTTTCACCCGCTCGCGGAAGAACTGCTGCAGATCCGTGTGCAACGTGGCGGCCGGAAAACCAAGTTCGATTTCGACGGCGGCCTGGCGATTGTCGACCGTCGCCTTGCGGACCCGCCCCACGTCGCGGAGCGGGTACCCGATACCGGGAACGACGCTTGAATTGAGGGCTTCCTTGAGATCAGAATTTGCTGGCAAATCACACTTCACGGCAGGGCTTAAAGTTTAAAGTTTTCCGCAGCTGTCTTGTTCAGGACGACCGAATTTCAAGATGACCCGATCGAGACAACGGGGCTCGGCATGGATAAGGCGTCGGGGTCGATATTGTAACCGAGCTTGCGACAAATTAATGCCCGAACCGGGCGTCGTCCCCGGCCTGGACCGCGGCTACGATTCGTGACGGTGCCGATATGGCATAATGCCGCACTCGGGGGGCCAGTTGACCGACCGCTTCAAGCGAAACCAGCTTTGACTGATTTACATTGTCAGGTACAGATCGATTTGCACGCAGGGATGCCGGCCGATGGCGGTCCAGGCTATCGCGCACCCGGCACCCGCTTCGCCGGGGTCGGCGGGACCGGCACGAGGACCAGCCCGGAACGAGCCATGCAGGACGGAGGACTATGGCTATCCTAGCCGGGTTTCGTGCCGATCAACTGATCAACGAACTCCTAAGCGAAACCGACACCGCCTCGCCCAATGCCATGAAGCTGACCGAGCGCCTGAAGAAGCTCGGGCCCAAGGTCATTCCGAAGGCCATCGAAGCGCTAGCGATGTGCGACAAGAGCCATACAATGCTGCTCGTCGACGTTCTGGCGAGCCAGGTCAACGACAAAACCCTCAAGTACTACAAGGATGGCCTCGCCGACGGGGGCGACCGCGTCGTGTCCGGCACGGCCTGGGCGCTGTCCAGCAGCAACAGCTATAACGCCAATGCGCTGCTGGAATTCCTCGACGACGCCGAGATTTCGAAGCCGGCCCTGATCGAGATACTCAAGGTCCACAAGCAGGACCTGAGCGTTCACGACCTGTTGCGACGCGCTTACGAGATGGAGCCCAAGGAAAAAGCGGCGCTGTTCAAGATCATCGAAGACGTCGTTACCGAGGATATGGTGCCGGATCTGATTGCGCGTATGGGCGGCAAGGACCCTGCCGTCAAGATCCATTTGATCAAATTGCTCTCCAAATTCAAGAAAAACGAGATCAATCAGGCGCTCGAGATGCAGCTCGGCGACACCAATAAGCTGGTGCGAAGCGCGGCGCTCGTCGCTCTCGCCAGCCGTGACGGCAACATCAACATCGCCAAAGTCAGCAAGCTTCTTCACGACCCGGATCTCGATGTGCAGTCCAAAGCCGTGGACCTCATGGTCAAGATCAATCATCCGGACACGATCCGGTACCTGGTCACGGCTTTGAAGGACGAGTCCGAATACACACGCCGCGCCGCGGTCGAAGTGTTGAACGAAATCGGCAACGCCGATTCCGTCAAAGACCTGCTCGAGGCCATCAAGGACGATGACTGGTGGGTTCGCGCACGCGCCGGTGACGCGCTCGCGGAAATCGGCGGGCCGCGTGTCGTGGATTCGGTGCTGCAACTCATCAAGGATAAGGACGAGGATATTCGCCGCACCGCGATCGAAATCTTAAACGCCACGAAGGATGAGCGCGCCGTTGACGAATTGCTCAAAGCGACCGACGACACGGACTGGTGGGTCCGCGAACGCGCCGTCGACGCACTGTCGCAGATCGGCAGCCCCAAGGCCGTGCCGAAACTCGTCCGCATGCTGGGAAAGAATCCGAAGACCGATACCGTCGTCATCCGCGCCCTGGGCAAACTCGGCGATCACCGGATCGTCGACAAGCTCCTGCCGCTCCTGCAACGGCCCGAGCGTGAGGTCCAGGCAGAGGCAATCAAGGCAATTTCGCACCTGGCCGACCAGAAGCATTCGGATACGATCCGCAAAGTACTGCAGAAGCTCAAGCAGTCGGACGACCCGACCATCATGAACAGCGCGGATATCGCGATCAAGGAGCTTGACGCGAAGTTCTCGGCGACAGTACTCGAGGAGAATCTGCGTGCCGAGAAGATGGCGGAGCATACCCGGACTCTGCTGATCGAGAACGAAGACATCGACAAGCTGTTGAGCGCGCACGAAGAAAAGGTGCTGGATATTTCCAAGCTGCAGCCGGGCGACGTGATCGATGGCCGTTACAAATACATCGAGAAAATCGGCAAGGGCGCCTTCGGCACCGTGCTCCTGATGCAGGACCAGGTGGTGGACGAAAGGCTCATCCTCAAATTCCTGAATCCGAACGTCTCATCAGACGAAGAGATGATGAAGCGTTTCGTGCACGAACTGCGGTATTCGCGCAAGATCACTCATCGCAACGTCATTCGAATTTACGACTTCTTGCATCTGCAGGGCGCCTATGCAATATCGATGGAATACTTCCCATCGCATACGTTGAGCGGCGAGATTCCCGACAGCAAGCCGATGCCGTTCGACAAGGCCTTGAAGTACTCATTTGACATGGCGACCGGCATGGCCGTGGCGCATCAGGCGGGCGTTATTCATCGCGATCTGAAGCCTGCAAACATCCTGGTGAACGACGAAGGCCTGCTCAAGATCGTGGACTTCGGCGTTGCGGCTGCGGCAAGCAGCGGCGACACGCAGCTCACGAAGACCGGTTACGTCATCGGCTCGCCGAAATACATGGCGCCGGAGCAGATCCTCGGCAAGAAGGTCGACGAAACGGCCGATGTTTACAGCGTCGGGGTCATCATGTACGAGATGGTCACCGGTGTGCCGCCATATAGCCGTGGCGACCACATGTCAGTGATGTACCAGCACGTGCAGGGCAAGGCGAAACGCTGCCAGGAAATCAATCCCAGCATCCCCGACGATTATGCCGCCCTCATCGCCAAAGCAATGTCCGTGGACAAGACCAAGCGCTTCAGCTCGATGGACCATCTCATCGAAGCCCTGAGCGCCATCAAGCTATAACAACCCGGACCCTCCACTTCCGGACCGGACGTATTGCGATTGGAGTCACGGTCACGTCCCGCATCGGGCATGACGGCACAACGTATCCGAGGAGTCTTGACGGGGCAGGGACCTTCAGGATCGTCAAAAACAGGGATGTTTTTGCGAAGCCCACATGGATGTGTTCACGGCGGTCCTGAAGGTCCCTGCCCCGTCAAGGCTCCGGCCACCACCAACTTTACCGTCATGCCCGGTGCGGGACGTGACCTGCCCCTATTGCCAATTCGTTCGAATTTTGCGTCAATCTGTGCATAATCGGAATTCAGCGGAATTCCCGCTGAAACAATAAGATCAACCATGCCACGCATTGATTCGTTCCTGAAACTGGGCCTCGCACAGGGATGCTCGGACGTCCATCTCGCCGTCGGTGTGCCGCCTATGCTGCGCATGCACGGCGACCTGATGCCGATCAAGTTCCGCGATCTGTCCGACAGCGAACTCGAAAACTACGTGATGGAGATCCTGACGGATTCGCAGAAAGCGCATTTCGGCTCGGGACACGATCTCGATTTTTCCTACGTCGGTGAAGAAGGCGGCCGGTTTCGCGTCAACCTTTTCCGCAAGGACACCGGCGTCGGTGCCGTTTTCCGGCATATTCCGAACGAAGTACCGACGCTCGAAAAGCTCCAGGTACCGCCGGTCATTCGCGATTTCTGCGACTACCATCAGGGCATGGTCCTGGTCACAGGCTCGACCGGCACCGGTAAATCGACCACGCTCGCCGCGATGATCGATTATCTCAACAAGACACGAAGCCTCAACATCATAAGCCTCGAAGACCCGATCGAGTTTGTGCATCCGAGCAAGAATTGTCAGGTCATTCAACGCGAACTAGGCACGCACCTGACCAGTTTTGCCGACGGCGTCAGATCTGCAATGCGCGAGGACCCCGACGTCGTCCTGGTCGGCGAGCTTCGTGACGCCGCAACGATCTCGATGGCGATGACGGCCGCCGAGACCGGTCATCTTGTGCTGGGCACGCTGCATACGACCAGTGCGGTCAAAACCATCGATCGCGTAATCGACGCCCTGCCCGGCGATCTCAGGGAACAGACCAAGAGCTTCCTGGCACAGAGCCTCAAAGCGGTGGTCACCCAGGTACTGGTCAAAACGCCCGACGGCCGTGGTCGCAAAGCCGTCCTGGAGATCCTGATCAACAATCGCGCCATTTCCAAGCTCATCATGAGCGACCAGTCGCACCAGATTCCCGCGCAATTACAGACGGGCCGCGACGTCGGCATGCAGCTCATGGACCAGGCACTGCTGGCGGCAATCGAAGCCAACGAAGTCGATCCGGACGACGCGTTTCGCTACGCCAACGACAAGAAAGCGTTCAAGCGTTTCGTCACCGACACCGGAATCCTGCCGACGCTCGACATAGAAGAATAGTGCATCCACAGCGGACAACGACAGCTTGAACAAGATCGATCAATTTTTGAAAGACGCGCTGGCCAAGAACAGCTCGGACCTGCATTTCATATCGGGCGACCCGCCGCGGGTGCGTATCCATGGTGCACTGTCGAAACTGAACGACCAGCCGCTGACCATCGACAGCGTGCGTGAAGCATTGTACGAAATCATGTCCGGCACCCTCCAGCGTGACTTCGAGAAAAACGATGCCGTCGATTTTGCCTACGAAATCCCCGGTGTATCGCGATTTCGCGTCAACATCCTGCGCCACCTGAACGGCCTGGGGGGTGTGTTCAGGGCCATACCGTCCAAGGCGCTGACGCTGGAAGAACTGAAAATGCCCGAAGTCGTGCACAACTTGTGCAAGCAGACCCAGGGCATGATCCTCGTCACGGGGAAAACCGGCTCCGGCAAATCCACAACGCTCGCGGCGATGGTCGATGCCATCAACAAGCGCCTCAAAGGGCATATCCTCACGATCGAGGATCCGATCGAGTTCGTGCACAAGCGGCAAGGCTGCCTTATCAGTCAGCGCGAGGTCGGCGTGCACAGCATATCCTTCGCCGCGGCGCTGCACTCCGCCTTGCGCGAAGACCCCGACGTCATCCTGGTCGGCGAACTGCGCGATCTCGAAACCATTTCGATCGCCGTCACCGCTGCCGAAATGGGTATCCTCGTCATGGGTACCCTCCACACCAACGGCGCCGCGCAGACCGTCGACAGGATCATCAATTCCTTCCCTGCCGACAAGCAGGGACACATCCGGACTATGCTGTCGACTTCGTTGCGCGGCGTCATCTCGCAACAGCTTCTGCCCACCAAGCACAAGCCCGGGCGTATTGTCGCCCTCGAAATACTGATCAACACCTCTGCCGTCGCCAACCTCATCCGCCAGGGACGCCTCGACCAGCTCGAAACCGCGATGCAGAGCGGCGGCTCCATCGGTATGCAGACGATGGATTCGGCGTTGATGGACCTGGTGGAGCGGCGCTTCGTCTCGGGCAAAGAGGCATACCAGCAGGCGAACAACAAGACGAAGTTTCAGCAGATCAAGGACCAGACTTAGGATCCGTTCAAACCCCTCCGTTCGGTGCCGCCGTGCGGTGCCGGACTTGGATTTTTGGACATTTCAGCTGTGCGTTCGGTGCCGGACTTGAATTTTAGGACATTTCAGCTGGAAACGCGGTTTGAATCGGCCCGCAGCGAAATGTCCAAAGATCCAAGTCCGGCACCGAATACGCGTCGCCGTGGCATAATCGCCGCCTTTGATTCAATCCCGAAGCAGTTGTCGTTTATGCCGTCCGTCGTTCGCAAGATTCTCGTCAGCAGTGCCCTCCCCTACGCCAATGGTTCGATACACCTCGGCCATATGGTGGAATATCTGTATTCCGACATCTGGGCACGTTTTCAGAAACTGCGCGGGCACCAGTGCACCTACGTGTGTGCAAGCGACGCGCACGGCACGCCGATCATGATCAAGGCGCGCGAGGAAAGTATAACTCCGGTTGAACTCATCGCGCGCGTAGCGGAAGAACAGCAGCGGGATCTGCAGGATTTCGGCGTCGCGTTCGACAATTTTCATTCGACGCACTCCGAGGAAAACGAGCAGCTCGTCGGACGCATATACCTGGCCTTGAGGGACGCCGGGCATATCTATACGAAGACTATCGAGCAGGCGTACGACGCTGTGGAGAAGATGTTCCTCCCGGATCGCTTCGTCCGCGGCACCTGCCCGCGCTGTGACAGCGCGGACCAGTACGGCGACGCCTGCGAGGTCTGCGGCGCCACCTATGCGCCGATCGACCTTATCGATCCTGTCTCGGTGTTGTCCGGCACGCGGCCGCTGTGGAAGGAATCCGAGCATTACTTTTTCCGCCTGAGCGAGTTCGACGACCGGCTGAAAAAATGGATTGGCGCGGCATCACTGCACCGATCGATTACCAGCAAACTGGAGGAATGGTTCGAGGCCGGGCTGAAGGACTGGGACATATCCCGGGACGCGCCTTACTTCGGCTTCCTGATTCCCGGGACCGACGACAAGTACTTTTACGTCTGGCTCGATGCGCCGGTGGGTTACGTTGCGAGCTTCCTGCATTTTTGCAAGCGGCAACCCGGGCTCGACTTCGACGAATACTGGATGCCGGGTCACGATACCGAGGTCTATCACTTCATCGGCAAGGACATCGTGTATTTTCATACGCTGTTCTGGCCCGCTGTGCTGGAAGGTGCAGGGTTCCGGCAGCCGAACAGCGTATTTGCGCACGGCTTCCTCACGGTAAACGGCAAGAAGATGTCGAAATCGCGCGGCACCTTCATCAATGCCCGCACCTATCTCGATCATCTCGATCCGAGCCACCTGCGTTACTACTACGCAGCCAAACTCGGGCCGGGCATGGATGACATCGATCTCAACTTCGATGACTTCGTTGCACGGGTCAATTCCGACCTGGTGGGCAAGCTGGTCAATATTGCGAGTCGCTGCGCCGGCTTTATCAGCAAAAGGTTTGGCGGCCGCCTCGCAGCGAAACTCGAAGATCCGCAGCTGTACGCAGAATTTGTGCAAGCATCGGAGGTGACCGCGGATCATTTCGAGGCGCGCGAATATTCGAAGGCCATACGCACGATCATGGCGCTTGCCGATCGGGCCAATCGCTACATCGAAGAGAAAAAACCCTGGGCCATGGTCAAGGACGAACAGCAACTTGCCAACGTTCAGCTGGTCTGCACGCAAGGCCTGAATCTGTTCCGCGTCCTGGCCATTTATCTGACGCCCGTGATACCCAGAGTAGCGAAGGATGCGCAGACACTGTTCGGCGAGGGGCCGTGGCTGTGGGAATCGGCATCGACGCCGCTCCTCGATCGCGAAATTGCCGCATATAAGCCTTTACTCACGCGCGTCGATTCGAGGCAGATTGAACAGATGATCGAACAATCCATAGAACCGGCGGTTGACGCCGCAGCAGAGTCTGATGTCCCGGAGATTTCCATCGACGATTTCATGAAAGTCGATCTGCGTATCGCGCGCATCAGTCACGCAGAGCCTGTCGACGGCGCCGACAAGTTGCTGCGGCTGACGCTCGATCTGGGTTCCGGGCAACGCACGGTTTTTGCAGGCATCAAAGCAGCCTACGAAGCGGACGACCTGGTCGGCCGTTACGTCGTGGCAGTTGCCAACCTCAAGTCCCGGACGCTGCGCTTCGGCACGTCGGAAGGGATGGTGCTCGCGGCAGGTCCGGGCGGCGAAGACGTGTTCCTGCTGTCTCCGGACGAAGGCGCCCTGCCCGGCATGCGGGTCAAATAGCGCAACGCCCGGCGCGCCGCGACGGACGCCCGTCAAAGCTCTACAATAGAGCCGGTCCCGACAACGCCGGTACAGGCCGGGCTTCCCATAACCTCCCATCCGCCATGCACTTTTTCGACCTTGCTATGCGGACAACGCAATGACTGACCTCATTCTCATATTGGTTGCCACGGTCCTGGTCAACAACTTCGTGTTGGTCCGGTTCCTGGGGCTGTGCCCGTTCATGGGGGTGTCGCGCAGTCTCGAAGCGGCGTTCGGCATGTCGCTTGCTACCGCGTTCGTACTGACCCTGTCCTCGGCGGTCAGTTACCTGTTGCACCAGTATCTGCTGGTGCCGCTGGGACTCGAATATCTGCGCACGATCAGCTTCATTCTTGTCATAGCCGCAAGTGTGCAATTCACCGAGATCATGGTGCGGCGGCTGAGCCCTTTGCTGCATGAGGTGCTCGGCATCTACATTCCGCTCATTGCCACCAACTGTGCCGTTCTGGGTGTGGCGTTGCTCAACGTGCAAGCCGCAAAAGGATTCGTGCAGTCGGTGTTCTTCGGTTTCGGCGCCTCAGCGGGATTTGCGCTGGTGCTGGTAATGTTTGCGGCGGTACGGGAGAAGCTGATTTCCGCCGATATTCCGTTGCCGTTTCGCGGCACGGCCATTGCTTTGGTCACCGCGGGCATCATGTCGCTGGCCTTTATGGGTTTCTCCGGGATGGCACGGCAGTGACCCCGTTGGCCATGCGTACGCCAATCTGACCATGTGGCTTGCCTTTATCATCGCTGTTGTCACGCTCACCGGCATCGCGCTCGCTGCGGGACTGTTGCTCGGTTTTGCTTCGCGCCGCCTGCCGCCCGGCAGCGACCGGCTGGTCGACCGGGTAAACGACCTGCTGCCGCAGACGCAATGCGCGCAATGCGGCTATCCGGGTTGCCGCCCTTACGCGGCGGCGATCGCCAACGACGGCGCGGCCATCAACCTGTGCCCGCCCGGCGGCGACGACACCGTCCGGCACCTCGCCGCCCTGCTCGACCGGGAAGTGCTGCCCGTAGCCCGTTCTCCCGAGTCTGCTTCGACGGCATCCATTAACGGTGTCGCGATCATCGATGAATCACTCTGCATCGGTTGCACGTATTGCCGCGATGCCTGCCCTGTCGACGCGATTACGGGCGCTCACCGGTTCATGCACACGGTGATCGCAAGTGAATGCACCGGCTGTGAACTGTGCGTGCCGCGCTGCCCTGTGGACTGCATTAGCATGGTGGCGGCGCGATGAGTGCGGCACCGACATACGATCTCGGCAAACTGCAGGGCGGACTGCGCCTCCCCGGCGAAAAGGTGAAATCGACTTCCGCTGCCATTCAGGTCGTACCGGTGCCCGCCCAGCTCGTATTGCCGCTGACACAGCACTCCGGCAACGCGGCACAGCCCGTGGTCGGCATCGGTGAGAAAGTGCTGAAAGGTCAGTTGATCGCCGATTCCGGCGGCGCGCTGAGTGCACCTGTACACGCTTCGTCATCCGGCAAAGTCGTCGCGATAGAACCGTGGCCCGTATCGCGGCGCTATGGCGAGCCTGCGCCCTGCATCGTCATCGAATGCGACGGCCGCGATGAGGGAATCGAGCTGCCGGAACCTGTCGTGCCGTATCACACGCTCCCCCGGGAGTCACTGCTGCAGAAAATCCTGCAGGGCGGCATCGTCGGATTGGGCGGCGCCGTCTTTCCGACCGCGCAGAAACTCATGCAGGCAAACACGGCGCAGCTTGAGTACCTGTTGCTGAACGGCGTGGAGTGCGAACCGTACATCAGCTGCGACGACATGCTGATGCGTGAACGGGCCGGCGACGTGGTCAAAGGCGCGCAGATACTCATGCATGCGCTCGGGCTGCAGAAGTGCTATGTCGCCGTTGAAAGCGATAAGCCGGAGGCGATTCACAGCATTGCCGATGCGCTCGCCGAACTGAAGGACGAGCGCATCGTCCTGAAACTGGTGCCGACGATTTATCCCTCGGGAGGTGAAGACCAGCTCGTGCAGTTGGTTACGAACAAGGAAGTACCGAGCGGCGGACTCCCCACGGACGCCGGCTGCCTGGTGCAGAACGTCGGCACTGCCGCAGCGGTATATCGCTGGATCTGCGAAGGCGAGCCCCTGATCTCGCGCGTCACCACCGTCACGGGCGACGGTGTCGCCGCACCGATGAACGTCCTGGCACGGCTCGGTACGACGCTCGCCGATATCATCGAGTTTGCCGGCGGCTATACCGACAGGGCCAAACAGATGATCGTCGGGGGACCGATGATGGGAAAATCGGTGACCACGGATCGCGTGCCGCTGGTCAAGGCAACGAACTGCATTCTGGTCATGTCGCACTATGCGCCGGCCCTGGATGAGCGGCCCTGCATTCGCTGCGGCGAGTGTGCCGTGGTCTGCCCGGTCGTGTTACAGCCGCAGGAACTGTACTGGTTCGCCTGCGCAGACGATGAGGCGAAACTCCGGGCGCACGGTCTCATTGACTGCATCGAATGCGCTTGCTGCGACCTCGTTTGCCCCAGCCATATTCCGTTGATGGCGAGTTTCCGTCAGGCCAAGGCGCGCATAAGAGAACTGGCTGACGAAAAGGCCCGCGCAGAACGTGCGCGCCGGCGCTTCGAGTCGCGAACGCTGCGGCGCGAACTCGAAGAACAAATGCGTGACGATGAACTGGCACAGCAGAAACGGGCGGCCGTCACCGCGGGGCCGAAAGAGATTCAGGAAATGGTGGAGCGGTCGCGCCACAAGGAAAAATTAACCAGGGGAAAATCGACCGAAGAAAGATCGACAAGGAATCGCTCAGTTGAGGATCCGCAAGAAGAACGCACGAAAAAAGATCCCGGGGATTAGGCAAGGTGGAATTCGAACGTCGCGAAGCTCCATACGTACGGCCTGCAACCAACGTCGGCGCAATGATGCGTGAGGTGTTGTACGCGCTGGTCCCCGCTGCTCTCGCGTATTTCTGGTTCTTCGGTGCGGGCTTTGTCCTGAATCTGCTGGTAGCCGCGCTTTTCTGCGCGGCCGGTGAAGCGTTCATGACGCATCTGCGCGACAAATCGCCGGAGACGGCCTTGTCGGACTTCACGGCGCTGGTCACGGCTGCACTTATTGCATTCTCAATGCCGGCGCTTTGTCCGTGGTGGGTTACTGCAACCGCTTCGCTTTTCGCCATCGTCGTTGCAAAGCATCTGTACGGAGGAATGGGTTACAACATTTTCAACCCGGCCATGGTCGGCTACGTTGTGGCGCTCGTGGCCTTTCCGACGTACATGAATTTCTGGACAGCCCCGCGCATCGGCGACATCGATTATCACTACCTGAGTTTTTACGAGACCGCGCGATACACGCTGACAGGATCGCTGCCGGACTACCTGAGTTTCGACGCGATCAGCCGGGCAACGCCGCTCGACACGGTCAAAACAGGCCTCAAGAACATGCTCACGTTCGACGAAATGTACAGTAATCCGCTCATGGGTGATTTCGGCGGCCGCGGTTGGGAGTGGATCGGCAATTTCACCGCAATCGGCGGCGCGTGGCTGCTCGTGCGCAAGATCATTCGCTGGCATATTCCCGTCGCTGTGCTGACGGGACTGCTGGTGCCCTCCGGCATCATGTATTTTCTAGACACCGGCGTGCACGCGAGCCCCGGCTTCTATCTGTTCAGCGGCGGCACGATCCTGTGCGCATTTTTCATCGCTACCGACCCCGTGACCGCCGCGACCAGCCCGCGCGGACGTTTGATCTACGGTTTCGGGATCGGATTCCTTATCTATGCGATCCGCCGCTGGGGCAGTTACGCCGACGGCGTCGCGTTCGCCGTCCTGCTCATGAACATGGCAAGGCCGGCGATCGATTACCTGACGAGACCGCGCATCGTCGGGCATGCAAAAAACGAGGCTCGATGAACCCGGATCCGAAAAAGGAGAGGTCGCCGTCCGCCTGGAGCAGCGGCCTGGTGCTTGCCGCGGTCGCGGCCATTTGCACCGCGCTGGTTACGGTCACCCAGCGCCTGACGGCGCCGCGTATCGCCGCAAACGAAAAGGTTTACCTGGAGCAAAGCCTGCGCCCGGCACTCGCCAATGTTTTTTATGACAACGACCTTGCCGAATCCACGCTCTTCCTGCCGCCGCCACACGGCTTGCCGGGGAGCGAGACCGCGATCATCTACCGCCTGTACTCGGAAGAACAGCCGGCCGCCGCCGTTTTTGTTGTCAGCGCGAGCGACGGATATGCAGGACCTATCCGGCTTCTGATCGGTATTGAGTACTCCGGTAAGCTCACCGGCGTACAGGTACTCGAACACAAGGAAACGCCCGGGCTCGGCGACCTTATCGAGCCTTCCAAATCGGACTGGCTCATGCAGTTCGAAGACGCCTCGCTCGATGCGCCGCCGCGCGATCGCTGGGCGATACGCCGCGACGGCGGCGAATTCGATCAGCTCACCGGCGCGTCGATCACACCTCGCGCCGCCGTCAGGGCGGTCAAGGAGACGCTGCTATACTATGAAGCCAACCGCGATCGCGTCTTTGCAGCGCGAACTCAGGGCGAAACGGTGCAGGAGCAGGAGCAGGAGCAGGAGCAGGAGCAGTGAGCACGAACACCGAAGCGCTGCAGCATATCAAGGCCGGCCTGTGGAACGAAAACCCGGGCCTCGTGCAGCTTCTGGGACTCTGCCCCCTCCTCGCCGTGACCACAAGCTTCGTCAATGGCCTGGGTCTCGGGCTTGCCACCCTGTTCGTGCTGACCTTCTCCAACGCGCTTGTGTCAGCGACCCGTCGTTTCATCTACAGCGAAATCCGCATTCCAATGTATGTGCTGATCATTGCGAGTCTCGTCACCTGTATTGAACTGATCTTTGAAGCCTGGTTTCCTGCTCTTGACCGTTCGCTCGGCATATTCATCGCGCTCATTGTCACTAACTGTGCAATTGTCGCGAGGGCCGAGATCTTTGCATCGCGCAACCGCATCCTGCCGAGTATTGTTGATGGAGTTGCGATGGGAGCAGGCTTCGCACTTCTTCTGTGCGCGATCGGCGCATTCCGCGAACTGGTCGGCCAGGGTTCGATCCTGGGCCACCTGGACATGCTGTTCGGCGGCGAAACGAAGCGTGGCCTGCAACTGTTCGACGGCGGTTTTCTCCTCGCCGTCCTGCCGCCGGGCGCGTTTTTCAGCCTGGCCCTCGCGGTCGCGACAAAGAACGCGCTCGATCGCCGCAGGAAGAGAATGCACGGCCTGCTCGCGGCGCGACAGCTGAGCTGAGCATCGCTCGCCCTTGAACCGCGAGAAACGCATCGCGATTTACTCCCGGCTGCGGGAGCAGAATCCGCACCCGGGCACGGAGTTGAAATACAGCAACCCGTTCCAGTTGCTGATCTCCGTCATACTTTCGGCGCAGGCCACCGACGTCGGCGTCAACAAGGCCAGCGCGAAGCTGTTTCCGGTTGCTCCCACGCCGCATAAGATGTTCGAACTTGGCATTGACGGTCTCAAGCCATACATACAGGCGATCGGTCTGTTCAACAGCAAGGCCGAAAACATCATCAAGACCTGCAAGATCCTGATCGAACGGCACGGCGGACAGGTGCCGCGTTCGCGCGAAGAGCTGGAGGCCCTGCCCGGTGTCGGCAGAAAGACCGCCAACGTCGTTCTCAACACGGCGTTTGGCGAGCCGGTGATTGCCGTCGATACACATATTTTTCGCGTCGCAAATCGTACGCGCATTGCCACAGGCAAATCGCCGCTTGAGGTCGAAACACGGCTCACCCGGCTGACGCCGGAGGAATTCCGCAAGGATGCACACCATTGGCTCATAGTGCACGGCCGCTACGTGTGCAAAGCGCGGCGGCCCGAATGCCCCGTCTGTATCATCGCGGACCTGTGCGAGTATCGCTTCAAGACAGTCGCTACAATTGAGCCATGATCTTCGGTCAGGACAGGTTCGAACTGCGGAAAATGTACGCCGATGCCTGGCGCAAGGCGTGCGCGGGTGAAATCCTGAGCCCGCTCGAATCCCAGATCGCCCAGGTCATCGGAGATCATCCGGAATATCAGGCGGTCGTATCGGGCGAGGAGTTCGACGCCTCATTTGCGCCCGAGGGCGGTCAGACCAACCCGTTTCTGCATATGGGGCTGCATCTCGCCCTCCGCGATCAGATCGCCACCGATCGGCCGCCCGGCATCAGAAGCGCCTTCAATGACATCGCCGCGCACTCGTCGAACCGCCTCGATGCCGAGCACCGCGCGATCGATTGCCTTGCGGAAACATTGTGGGAGGCGCAACGGGAGAACAGGGCGCCGGATGAGCAGGAATACCTTGAACGGTTGAAACGCCTGGTCTAAGGGCGCTTGTCCTGGTAGCTGATTTGAAATTCATGCGCCGGATCGCTCCTCTGGGTAGGGCCCCGTGGTCATTTTCGTCACTGCTTTCGATTGTGGTTTTGCGGTTCTGTAATATTCGGTGGTGAGTTTCGGTCTAATGGGTGAATGAGCGTGAACGCAGTGACTGACAGGCGCGGGAACTTATCCGTACGCGGCGCTGGGCTGGGGCTGCGTCGTGGATTGATGGATGAGCTGATGAAAAGTCCGCCTGGCGAGATCGACTTTATGGAGGTCGCGCCGGAAAACTGGATTGACGTCGGCGGCAAGCTCGGCAAGAAGCTGCGCTTTTTTACCGAGCGGTATCCGTTTCTGTTACACGGGCTTTCCTTGAGCATCGGCGCTCCGACTCCGCTCGATGAATCGTTGCTCTGCAATATCAAGAGCTTCATGGACGAGCACGGTATCCAGTCCTATTCCGAGCACCTGAGCTACTGCGGGGACGACGGTCATCTTTATGATCTGATGCCGATTCCGTTCACGGAAGATGCGGTTTCGTACGTCGCCGGGCGCATTCGCCGCGTGCAGGACGTGATGGAACGGCGCATCGCCATCGAAAACGTCTCCTATTACGCGCAGACCGACACGTCGATGAGCGAGATCGAGTTTACGCTCGCCGTCCTCGAGGAAGCGGACTGCGATCTGTTGCTCGACATAAACAACATCGTCGTCAACAGCATCAATCACCGCTACGACGCGCGCGAATTCCTGCTTGCAATGCCGAAAGAGCGCGTTCGTTACTTTCACCAGGCCGGGCACTATGTCGAGGCGGAGGACCTGCGGGTCGACACCCACGGCGCCGCCGTCGGCGACGCCGCATGGCGCCTGCTGGCCGACGCATTTGCGCATTTCGGCCCGGTGCCGACCTTGCTTGAAAGAGACTTCAATTTTCCACCGGTGGAGCACCTGCTGGATGAAGTTCGGCGGATCAAATCCATGCAGAGCGACGTGCTGCCGGCATCGCCCGGCATTGCGGAGGCCGGGCGTGGCTGAGATCCCGGAATTCCAGCGCAAACAGTACGCCTTTGCCGCCCATATCCGTAATCCTGACCTGAATCCGGCGCCCGGCCGCATCGAGGATCGCCGCATGGCGATCTACCGCGAACTGTTTTTCAATAACCTCCTCAATCTCCTCGGCAGCACATTCCCTGTGCTGAAGAAGTTGCATGAGCCGAAGAAATGGCAAGGCATGGTGCGAGAATTCATGTCGCGACACCGGGCGCATACGCCTTATTTCCTCGAGATCCCGCGCGAGTTCCTGGAATTTCTCGACACGGAGCACCCGACCGCCGACGACGACTTCCCGTTCCTTAAGGAACTGGCGCATTACGAATGGATGGAACTCGCGTTGTCGGTTGCTACGGAAAGCGACGACCTCTCGACCGTCGAGACGCAAGGCGACCTCCTCAAGGGCGTACCCGTACGCTCCGCACTCGCCTGGCCGCTGGTGTATCGTTACCCGGTGCACCGCATTTCGCCCGAATTCAAGCCGACAGCCGCGGGCGACCAGCCGACGTATCTTGTCATCTTCCGCGGGGCGGACGACGAGATCGGATTCATGGAGCTGAATCTGGTCACGGCAAAATTGCTGGACCTGATCGCAACGAACGATGACGAGGCATCGGGACGGGACTTGCTGTTGCGGCTGGCGGAAGAAATCAACTATCCCGATGCGGACACGCTGGTCCGGCATGGCCTGCAGGCAATGGACGACATGCGACGCTCGGGGATTCTGCTCGGCGTCAGGAAACTGACCTGAATCCCGGCAGCGCCGGTCAGCTGCAGGAACCAAATCAAGAACGAATCCGGAGCACGCAATGTTGCAACTCATGACACGACTGCAGGGCTGGCTCGATGCGACGCGAAAGGTCGACTTCCTCGGTCCGCTCGCCCTGCGCCTGTACCTGGTGCCGGTCTTCTGGGTCGCCGGTACCAACAAGCTTGGTGGCATGGACAACGTCATCGAATGGTTCGGCAATGCGGAATGGGGGCTCGGTTTGCCGTTCCCGGCACTGATGGCCTGGCTCGCCGTTAGCACGGAAGTGCTCGGCGCCGGCGCCCTGCTGCTGGGACTCGCAACCCGCTGGTTTGCCATTCCGCTGATGATTCAGATGCTGGTGGCCGCATTCAAGGTGCACCTCGAAAACGGCTGGCAGGCCGTTGCCGATCCGCAGAGTCCGTTTCCGGGAGCGAACATCGACGGTGCGGTCGAGCGCCTGGACAAGGCGAAGGACCTCTTGCGCGATCACGGCAACTACGACTGGCTGACCGAGACCGGCAACTTCGTCGTATCGAACAACGGCATCGAGTGGGCAATCACCTACTTCGTCATGCTGCTGGCGTTATTTTTTACAGGTGCGGGAAAACTGAGCCTCGATCACTTGATTGGGAAGAATCTCGAAAGGCAGTCCTCACAATAAGTCCACCGACGGCGGCGACCCCGGCCGCTCGATTCCACTGAATCCGCTCTGGCCAGACGAGGCACCGGTGCGGGCGGCGGCGAAGGGAGCCTGACCGGGGCCGGCTGGCGCCGGCAGGAATTACCGCGGAAACTTTTCCTCCAATCTACCTGAGGAAACACCGGTAACCCAAGGCTTAAACTGATTGCATAGCATCTGAGGTTCTGTCCAATGGACTGCGGACACCTGCAAGCCCCTGACCGAGGACGTGCGTATAAATCTGTGTAGTCCGCGCATCCTTATGTCCAAGCAGTTCCTGAACGGTGCGGATGTCGCTGCCTCGGCGTAGCAACTCCGTGGCAAAGCTGTGGCGGAACGTGTGGCAACCCACGGGTTTGCCGAGGGCGACTTGCTGTGCCGCCGCCCTTACTGCCTTTTGCACGCTGCTGGTATGAATATGATGTTGCATAACCGCCCCACGTTCATCGCGGCAGAAGCTGAGAGACGGAAACAGCCATTGCCACTGCACAGAGGTTGAAGCGCTCGGGTATTTGCGGGCAAAGGCAAACGGGAGAGTCACCGGGATCCGATCGGCTGTTGTTTATGTCATGCAGTCTTGCCGGACGTCCGCTACGCGATCTCGCAGCGGTTCGCAGAGCAACTCCGGCAGAAGAGTCGTACGATCCTTCCCGCCTTTCCCGTCACGCACCGTGATTACACACTGCGAGAAATCAATGTCCTTTACCCGCAGGCGAGCAGACTCAACTATCCGTAACCCGGCACCGTACATCAATGACGCCATCAGCCGATAAGGCATTTTCAGCTCCGTTATGATTGCCATGGCTTCGTCGTGGGACAGTACCACCGGGAGCCGGGGTGGACGCTTCGCGCGTACTGTGTTGCCAATAGAGCCGAGCGGCTGTTCCAGTACCGTACTATACAGAAATACCAAGGCATTCAAGGCTTGATTCTGAGCGGCCGCCGCGACATTGCGATTAACCGCAAGCCAAGTCAGGAACTCCCGCACTTCGCGTGCCCCCATCGTCGACGGATGGCGCAGATCATGAAAACAATAGCGAATCCAATACCAATAGGATTTCTCCGTGCGGCGGCTGTAGCGGCGAGTTCGAATGACAGCCCGAACCTTCTCCCGAAGCTTTGGTGGGTGAACTGTGGAGTCCATTCCTTTTTCCGCCGCCGATTGATGTTGTGTATACGAGCAATAGTATTGGATTCGGGAAAAGAGGAAGTCACGATATTACGTGGCGAATACCGGAGAAATGGAGTAAGGTTTTGAATTCATGAAAGATTGAGGTCACCGAATAATGCCGCGAATTCGGAGTTATGAAGCGCGCACGATAATTCAATATCGCGTAACGCGGCCTAATCACTGTTATGAGTAATTTTGAGCATCGTGGTTGCTTCGAGATTTCGAGAAATATATGAGTGTCACGGAAAGATCAGATAAGCAAAGTTTTGGCCATGAGGCTATAAGTTCTCATATTACAGGCATTGAAAACTTATACTCTCGATCTAATATCAAGATTCACCGTGGGCACCAGCTATTTTCATTATTAAGTGATGCTACGGATGTCGCTTCAGAGTGGGCTAAAGAAAATATTGCAGGTACTGATATGAACAAATTCTTCAGTACACTCCATATTGAACGGATTTATAGCGCTATCAAATTACTAGAGTCTGAAAAAAACAAAGATAAATACTTAAAAGATCTACTAAACGGATCTCTGGATTTCTTTAATAGGAATATCTCGCATGCGAAAAGCATCCTGTGGGAGCTTGAAGCATTTACAAAAATTAAGAAAGTTATCCCGGGTACAGTCTTAGATGAGCCTGATGTAGTAGTTAATATAAATCAACTTAGTATTGCCCTGCCGTGTAAAAAAATCTTTTCAGAAAATGGTGTTCCGAAAGTATTATCTAATTCTGTGTCCCAGATAGAGAAAAGGCATGATTTTGGTATTGTTGCTATGAATATAGACAATCTGATTCCAGAAGGCGTTTTGCTAAAAGCAAAGAAATTTCAAGAAGCAGGCGATAAGCTACATGCTCGTAACATGGAATTTCTAGGGAGGCATGAACGTCATTTCTTAAAATACCTATCTTCAAGCAGAATTGTCGCTGTTCTCGCATCAACATCAGTAGTAACTGATATTTTGGAAGAAAGACCTAAATTTAATAATTTCAGCCAATGGGCTATCTGGACAATCCCGGGCCTTGAGTCAGAACATGCGATGGCTATTAATGAATTTCGCAGTCAGGTTATAGGATAGTACTGTGGCCATTACTCATAACAAACCGCTCAATGGTGACGCCGAAAGCGGCGCACATTAGCGGAGCGTTGGGCCTCACGGTGATTCGTTCACGGGTCTACGAGATCCGATCGGTTGGAGGGCACAAGCCGTGACGTCCTTGCACACGCCAATCTATCTCGCCCTGCTGCTCGCGGCCTGTCATGCGGATGTGTCGCAACTTCCGGAGCCGGGCGCTTCGCGAAGCGTCGTGGACCCTGCCCTTCGCCCGATCGACGCGAAGATCGAGTCCGAGCTACGGCGCACCGGCACGCCGGGCGCGGCCTTGGTGGTGGTTCGCGACGGCCGTATCGTCCACGCCCGCGGATACGGACTCGCAGATGTCGAGGCGCCTCAAGCCGCCGACGCGAATACCGTGTGGCCCATTGCGTCCATCACCAAAGTTCTGACCGCGATAGCCGCGATGCAACTCGTTGAGGCAGGAAAACTGTCGCTCGACGGAGAAGTCGCCACGTACGTCAAGCGACTGCGTGTGCCCGACGAGTACGACTCGCCGATCATCGTGGCCGATCTGCTCAGGCACACATCAGGTCTCGACGAGTTGCCCGGCCGGCGCGCGGATAGCGCGGCGGATATCCGGCCCTTGCGTGATTTCCTGTCCGACCACCTCGTCCAGTACCGGCCGCCCGGCATATTCACGTCGTATTCGAGCTACGGGATGGCGCTCGCCGGGCTGCTTGTGGAAGAGATCACCGGCTCGGGCTACGCGGACTACGTGCGGTCCCGGATCTTCCGTCCCCTCATCATGAACGATTCGCGGATCATGATGAGGGCCGGCGACGACGGTGGCCTGGCGGCCCCTTATGAGATCGACGACGGCAAGTCGCGGCGGATGGATTACGAGTGGTATTCCACGCCGCCGGTCGCTTCGGCCGTTTCGTCGGCGATAGACATGGGCCGTCTCCTGATCGGCCTCACCGAAGCGACGATCCTATCGCGTGCCACGCTGCGCACAATGATGACGACCCAGGCGACCCTGCATCCGGACGTGCCAGGCTGGGGCTACGGCTTCCAGCTGGACTCGGTGAACGGACGCGGCGTTGCGGAACACGGCGGCGACATCGGCGGTTTCGCCAGCCTGCTCGTGGTCGTGCCCGAGGAGAGTCTCGGTTTCTTTATCATCCATCATGGCGAAGGCTCCTCGCTGCGCTTTGCGGTGCGCCAGCTGCTGCTCGATCAACTGCTCCCGGGACAGGCCGTGGCTCCCGTGGCTTTGCACGGGGTGGATCTTCCGCCCTATGCCGGCTCGTATCGGGCGAGCTTCAACTGCCACACATGCGCGAATCGCCCACCGGTTCCGGAGTTCGACGTCACGGTCGATGATGGTGCGCTCCAGCTATGGGGCGATCGCTGGGTGCCGATCGGCACGGATCTGTTCGCACGCGAAGACGGGCGCGCCAGGCTGGCTTTCGTTCGCGAAGACCGGGGGCACATCACCGCCCTGACCGGCGGCTCATGGCGCGTCGGCGAGCGAATCATGCCCGGAGAGCCTTCCAAGTGAGGCCCAACAACGCGCTGCAGCCGACGCGCCTTCGGCGCGCGGCTGAGCACGGTCGTTCGGCCAGCGTCGCTAGTTGTAAGGAGGTGCTCGGTGCCACTGACTTATGCGATTGAGCATGATGGAGCTGTAGAAACTCTTCCTCCGCCGATGCGGCTCTTCCTTCTCACCGAAGGAGTCACGATCCAGGCGGCCCTCACGCTCGCCACCAACCTAGGCATCTCGGATCTGCTGGCTGACGGCCCCCAGGCGATTGACACGCTTGCACGAGAGACTTCCACACATTCCCCGTCGCTCTACCGAGTTCTCCGGCTCTTGAGCAGCGTAGGCGTGTTCTCCGAAATTGACGGCGGCCGCTTCGCCCAGACCGCGATCAGTGAATTGCTGCGCACGGGTGGGCCGGCTTCGTTGCGCTCGTGGGTCAGAATGACGGGCCTGCCATTGTGGCCAAAGACATTCGCCGACGCTCTCCACAGCGTCCAGACGGGCGAGCCCGTTTTGAAGCAGGTGTTGGGCACCGAATTCTTTACGTACCTGGCGGCACACCCGCACGAGGGCGACGTATTCAATGCCGCCATGGGAGAATTCGGCCACGAGGTCGCGAACGCGATCGCCAAGGCATACGATTTTTCTGATGTTGTGACACTTATCGACGTCGGCGGCGGGCATGGCACGCTGTTGCGTACGATCCTGCTGAGCAACACCCATCTGAAGGGCGTCCTCTTCGATCTGCCTCACGTGGCGGCGGGCGCACAGGAGTTGATGGCATCGGCGGGACTTGCCGATCGTTGCGAGGTTCGGAGCGGCGATTTTTTCGCCGAAGTTCCTGCCGGAGGCGATGCTTATATCCTAAGTTGGATTATTCATGACTGGAATCATGATCGCGCTGTGGCAATTCTCAAGAAGTGCCGCCAGGCCATGACAAAGGCGGGGCGACTCCTCCTCATAGAAGCGGTCATCCCGCCGGGAAATGAACCGCATGCGGGGAAGATCATGGACTTCGTAATGCTCGTGGCACTTGGCGGACAGGAACGCACGACCGATCAATATGAGGAACTTCTGCGGGAAGCCGGCTTTCGTCTCAGCGCCGTGGTGCCCACCGCGTCACCAATGAGCGTCATCGAAGGGCGGCCGACCTGATTCGTGCAACGTCGCCTAACAACGCGATGCAACGGTGGGGATGCTTCCTACGGTCTAGTGGACACCCTGAACTAACTGTTCAGGAGTGTCGAAATGCCGAAACCAGGGCCGAGAACGACCTATAAATACAGTGATGAATTCAAAGCGACCGCTGTACGATTGAGTGAGCTGGCCGGTGTTGAAGTGCAGGATGTCGCCGCGTCCCTTTACATTCACCCGTTCATGTTGTCTCGTTGGCGCAAACAGGCGCGGGAGGGGCAGATCGTGACGAAGGGGGTGGAAGTGGATAAGCAAGTCGCAGCCGAGCTCAGGACGTTTCACTTACAAATGAGTGGCGGGAGATGAGGGAGTTTTTGGCAATCGCTCAAAGCCTGCTTGACTCCTCGAATGACGATTCTTCGTTCGAACAATCCATAGGTTACTGTTGCGGGGCTCTTTGCTCCTTGGCTCACGCAATTAGTATTTCGGATCCGGCGATGAGAAAAAGAGCCGGCGATGTCGGCCCGAGCGAGGCGGTGGACGTACTTGATGTCCTTCTTGTGACTAAACTGGCTGGCTCAGGGACAATGCGCTCTCTACCAATTGCACGGAAGTTGCTTGATGCAGCCCTGGGTTATTGGAAGCCCGAGCGCTTGATCTGCGAGCAGAGCTTTTCTCGCGGTGACGTGGCGGTTTGCTTCGCAACAACGATGTCAATTGTCAACATCGTGGCTCAACTATTGGGTGTCAAGCGAGACGAGATGCCAAGTGCCCGCTAACAAGCGACTGTGATGATCTGTCAAGGGTTATTGCATAGCAGTTTTCCAAGTCACGTTATCTCGTAGCATGGCATTCAGAGCCGTGACGATCTTTCGGATGCAGGCGGTGAGTGCGACTTTGCGGTGCTTTCCGGACTTCACCAGGCGTTCGTAGAAGCGTTTGATATCTGGATTGAAGCGCACGGCGGACATGGCGCTCAAGAAGAGCGCGGTTCGAGAACTGGCACGCCCGCCACGGATGCGTCGTTTGCCGCGCATGCGCCCACTGTCGCGATTGAACGGCGCCACGCCCGTGAGTGCGGCGATCTGTTTTCGGCTAAGGGTGCCGAGCTCAGGAAGATCGCCAAGCAGGGTGTAGGCGACGGTGTTGCCGATGCCAGGCATGCTGGTCAGGAGTTTGCGTTTGTGGCGCCACACGCAGTGCTGGTCGACCGCCTGGTCGAGGCAGCGATCGAGCACTTTGAGTTGCTGATCGAAGACCGCGATGAGGGTGTCGATGCTGTCATGGAAATCCGCCGGCATCACCTGTTGGCGGTTTTTCTCCATGGTGCGCATGTCGGTGAGCTGGCGTCGCCTGACCATCAAATCCTTGATTTTACGAGCCTGCGGATCGGTGGGGGCATGTGCTGCAGGCTTCACCGCGGCGCCGAACTGTGCAATCAGCCGGGCATCGATCGCATCGGTCTTGGCCAGTTGGCCAATGGCGCCGGCATAGCGCCGGATCTTTAACGGTGAGACCACGATTATCGGCAACCCTTTGGCCAGGGCGGCTCGCACCAAGGGCTGTTCCAGCCGGCCGGTGGCTTCGATGACGATGCGTGCCAGGCGGTAGCGGGCAAGCCGCGCTATCAGTGCGCGGATGGCATCCTCCTGGTTGGCCACCTGCAGTTTAATGTCTCGTTCCAGCAGACAGACATCAAGCTGTGCTTTGCCGACGTCGATGCCGACGTTGACGGCTTCTCGTTTCTTTGTCATGGCTACTCTCTCTTGCTAAATTCGGGCTCTGGGGCCCATTCGACTGTTCGAGTTGTCATGGAAAACGATGTACCGCTGCACGCTTGTTAACGGTCTCAGACGCACTGGAACCCTCGCTGCATCGAGCTGGTACATCGGAAAGCTCCGAAGAGCTTATGGGCCCCAACTTATACTGATGGATACCCGAAACGAAACATACAAATCGCTGCACCGGTCGCCGGACGTATCTGGCGCCGGCGAGCTCAAACGCTAGGCGACTTGATTGCTCGACGCCAGCCTTGACGTGAGTACCACAAATGGTACGCGAGGTGACATGTACAGCCGAACTGCGTTGCTCCGACCGTTTCACGGGCCCGAACAAACGCTTTCGTTACTTGTTACGGGGCATGTAAAGATCCGTCAACGTGCCCTCGTAAGCTTCTGCGGCAAAAGCGACGGTTTCCGACAGCGTCGGATGCGGGTGAATCGTGAGGCTTACGTCGGCTGCGTCGGCGCCCATTTCGACCGCGAGACCGATTTCTGAAATCAGGTCGCCGGCCGACGGCCCGACAATGGCGCCGCCCAGTACACGCCCGGTGTTCTTGTCGAACAGGAGTTTCGTGAATCCCTCCGGACGTCCGAGCGCGAGCGCGCGGCCGCTGGCGCTCCACGGGATTTGCGTCTTCCGGTATTCGACACCGTCGCGCTTCGCGTCCGTTTCGGTCAGGCCCACCCACGCGATCTCCGGATCGGTGTACGCGACCGAGGGAATGGCGCGTGCGTCGAAGGAGCTTTTCTCCCCCGCGGCAACCTCGGCGGCAACTTTCGCCTCGTGCGTTGCCTTGTGCGCCAGCATCGGTCCCCCGGCCAGGTCGCCGATCGCAAATATGTGCGGCACGCTCGTGCGCATTTGCTTGTCGACCTTGATGATCCCGCCCTTGCCGACCTCCACGCCGATTTTCTCGGCATCGAGGCGATCGCCATTGGCCCGCCGGCCGATCGCAACCAGCACCCGATCGTACAACTCCGCATCGGGCGCATCCTTGCCTTCGAACTTGACCTCGATGCCTGGCACCGTCGTGCGCATGCCGGTCACTTTCGTGTCCAGCATGATCGCTTCATAGCGCTGGTCGATAAACTTGCGAAACGGCCGCACGAGATCGGGATCGGTGCCGGGCATCAGGCTACCCGTCAGTTCGACGACGCTTACCTTGCTCCCCAGCGCGCTGTAAACGCAGGCCATTTCCAGGCCGATAATGCCCCCGCCCACAACCAGCAGGCGTTTCGGCAACGGCCCGAGTTCCAGCGCGCCGGTTGAGTCGACGATTCTCGGATCGTCCGGAAGCCCCGGAAGCTTTGCGCTTTCCGAACCAGCCGCGATGATGCATTGCCTGAAGTCGATACTCTCGCCGTTATCCAGTACCAGCCGCGTGGCTGACTCGAACCTTGCGGTGGCGTGAACTACTGTGACCTTGCGCTGCCGCGCCACCTGCGTAAGCCCGCCGGTAAGCCGGCCAACCACTTTATTCTTCCATTCGCCGAGCCTCGCGGCATCGATCCTCGGCTTGCCAAAGTGAATGCCGTGCTCGCCCATCGCAGCGGCATCGTCGACGACCTTCGCCGCATGCAACAATGCTTTGGACGGGATACAGCCGACGTTGAGGCATACGCCGCCGAGCATCGGCCAGCGCTCGACCAGAATGACCTTAAGCCCCAGGTCGGCAGCACGAAACGCCGCGGTATAACCGCCTGGCCCGGCGCCGATGACGACCAGTTCCGCAGAGTGCGTCGCGGCCGAATTCCCCATCTGCGGCATCAGGGAATCGCCTCGAGAAGTGCGTCCGCATCCGCAAGCGTTTGACAGAGGAACGTCGTAAAACGCACGGCGTAAGCGCCGTCGATGACGCGATGATCGTATGAGAGCGACAGCGGCAACATGAGCCGGGGCTTGAACTCCGCTCCGTCCCAGACAGGCTGCATCGTCGACCGTGACACGCCCAGGATCGCCACTTCGGGAGCATTGACGATCGGCGTGAATGCCGTCCCGCCGATGCCGCCCAGGCTCGATATCGTAAAGCTGCCGCCCTGCATCTGCTCGGCCTTGAGCTTGCGGTCGCGGGCGGCTTTCGACAATTGGCCGAGCTCCGTCGCAATTTCATAGACGTCTTTCTTGTCAGCGTCGCGGATGACCGGCACCATCAGTCCGTTCTCGGTATCGGCCGCGAAGCCGAGGTGTATGTACTCCTTGTAAACCAGGTTCTCGCCGTCGTCGGCAAGCGAAGCATTGGCTTTGGGATACTCTTTCAGCGCGGCCACGCAGGCTCGCATGATGAATGCAAGGATGGTCAGGCTGATGCCGCGCTCTTTAGCAGGACCTTTTAGTTCCTGGCGCTTTTCCTCGAGGTCGGTGATGTCGGCGAGGTCGTGCTGGGTGACGTGCGGCAGGTTGATCCAGCTTGCCTGCAGCCGCGGAGCGGCAATCTTCTGGATGCGTGTCAGCGGTTCCTTCCTGACCTCGCCGAATTTGGCGAAGTCGATGCTCGGAACTTTCGGCAACGCGGTGCCCACACCGCCTCCGGTCAGCAATTCCCTGACGAAGTTTTTTACGTCCTCGTGAAGAATCCGGTTTTTCTCGCCGCTGCCTTTGACGCTGGCGAGGTCGACTCCCAGTTCCCGCGCGAGTTTGCGCACGGAAGGACTGGCATGCGCTCGCGAGAAGCCGGCCTCGTCGATCGCGGGCCTGCCGCGCGGCGCCTGGCGGGCCGCTTCCTTTTTTGCAGGTTTCCGCGCCGGCTCTTCCTGTTTCGACTCCGCTTCTTCCCTGGGCGTCTTTGAAGCCTCCGGTGCAGCGGGCTTTTCCGCCGGACTTCTCGAGCTCGCCTGGATGACGGCGATCTTCGATCCTTCTGACACCTTGTCACCGACTTTGAGCAGCACGGATTCGATTCGCCCGGCGACTGTCGACGGAACGTCCATCGCCGCTTTGTCGGTCTCGAGCGTGATCAGCGGATCCTCGACATTGACTTCGTCGCCGTCGGTCACATGCACTTCGATGACCTCGACGTCGCTGAAGTCCCCGAGGTCCGGCACTTCGACGGTTTGTTTTTCGCCGGACTTCGCTTTAGCCGTGTCCTTGGCCTGCGACTTTTTCTTGCTGCCGGGATCGTCCTTCGCCTCTTCGACGTCGCGCTCCTCAGCGGTGGATTGTTGCGGGAGCTCGCTGGTGTCGTCGCTGTCGCCCTCGTCCTCGCTTTTCCCCCCGGCCTCGCCATCGCCGGCCGTCGTTTCTTCCGCGCCTTCGGCGACCTTCATTCGCCCGATGACGTCACCGCTCGAAACCTTGTCGCCGACGGAAACGGTGATCTCCTCGATTTCGCCCGCGTCGGCCGCCGGCACGTCCATCGCGGCCTTGTCGGTCTCGAGCGTGATCAGTCCGTCTTCCGGCGCGACCCGATCGCCGGACTTGACCAGGACCTCGATCACTTCAACGCCGGAGAAGTCGCCAAGATCGGGGATTATTATGTCGATGCTGTCCGCCACGTGCGCGCTCCGCCTCAGCGAAAAAACCCTGCGTCCCGTTCTCGAATAGATCGAGAAATCAGGCAAAAAATACTGATTTTAAACAAGATAATCGACATGGATTGCTGCAGCGTCGGCAACGCCCTAAAGCGTTACCGGATCGGGTTTATCCGGGTCGATGCCGTATTTCCGGATCGCCTCCGCCACATTCGCCTGAGCGAATTTGCCTTCGTCCGCCAGCGCCTTGAGCGCCGTGACCGCGATGTAGTGTTTGTCCACCTCAAAGAATTGCCGCAATGCTTTGCGCGCGTCGCTGCGGCCGAATCCGTCGGTGCCCAGGGAGACATACTTGCCGGGCATCCAGCGCTGAATCTGATCGGGTACAATTTTCATGTAGTCGGTGGCGGCAACGAAAGGTCCCTTGCGATCGGCGAGACAGTGTTCGAGATAGCTGATACGGGGCTCCTGGCCCGGGTGCAGCTGGTTCCATCGCTCCGCCTCCAGCGCGTCGCGTCGGAGTTGATTGAAACTCGTTACGGACCACACATCGCACGGTATATTGAAATCCTGCTGCAACAGTTCTGCTGCGGCGAGCGCTTCGCGAAGGATCGTACCCGAGCCCATCAGCTGCACGCGGACCTCTCCCTTACCGCCTGTTTGCAGCAGGTACATGCCTTTCAGAATCCCCTCTGCAACGCCCTCGGGCATGGGCGGATGCACATAGTTTTCGTTCATGCAGGTGAAATAGAAGAACACGCTCTCCTGCTCGTCAATCATCCGACGCATGCCGTCCTGGACGATCACCGCAATCTCGTAACCGAAGGCGGGATCGTAAGACACGCAATTCGGCACGGTCGACGCAAGCACGTGGCTGTGCCCGTCCTGATGTTGCAGGCCCTCTCCCGCCAGCGTCGTGCGTCCCGCCGTGCCGCCGATCATGAATCCGCGCGAGCGCTGATCGCCGCCTGCCCAGACGAAATCACCGATACGCTGAAAGCCGAACATCGAGTAATAAATAAAAAAGGGAATCGTCTGGATGCCATGATTGCTGTAGGACGTGCCGGACGCCATCCAGGAACAGAACGAGCCGGCTTCGTTGATGCCCTCTTCCAGGATCTGGCCCTTCTTGTCTTCCTTGTAAAACATGAGCTGCTCGGAATCCTGCGGCGTGTATAACTGGCCTTTCGACGAGTAAATCCCCACTTGCCGAAACATGCCTTCCATACCGAAGGTGCGTGCTTCGTCCGGAACGATCGGCACGATGTATTTGCCGATCGTCTTGTCGCGAAGCAGCGCGGTCAGCATGCGGACGAATACCATGGTCGTCGACGCTTCGCGGTCGCCAGTACCTTCAAGTGCAGCCTTGAACAGATCGAGGGGCGGCGCTTTGATTGCCGTTCCGGGCGCGGGCTTCGAGCGGCGCTGCGGCAGGTAACCGCCGAGCGCCTTGCGGCGTTCGTGCAGGTACTCGAGTTCCGCACTGTCCTTGGCCGGCTTGTAGAACGGCACGTCGTCGATTTCCTTGTCCGACACCGGAATATTGAAGCGGTCGCGGAACACTTTCAGCGCTTCCACACCCAGCTTCTTCGCCTGGTGCGCAATGTTCTGGCCTTCGCCGGCGGCCCCCATGCCGAAGCCCTTGACCGTCTTCGCCAGGATGATGGTCGGCTGGCCCTTGTGCCGGACTGCACTGTGATAGGCGGCGTGTACTTTCAAGGGATCGTGGCCGCCGCGATTCAGGCGCCACACCTCGTCGTCCGACATATCAGCGACCATCGCCCGGGTTTCCGGATAGCGGCCGAAGAAATTCTCGCGCACGTAGGCGCCGTCCTTGGATTTGAAATTCTGGTACTCGCCGTCGACGCATTCTTCCATCGTGCGCCGCAGCAGACCGGTATGATCCCGCGCGAGCAGCGGATCCCAGCGCGATCCCCAGATCACCTTGATGACATTCCAGCCGGCGCCGCCGAAAGCCGCCTCGAGTTCCTGGATGATCTTGCCGTTGCCGCGTACCGGGCCGTCGAGGCGCTGCAGGTTGCAGTTTACGACGAAGATGAGATTGTCGAGCCCTTCCCTGACCGGCATCGTGATCGCACCCATCGATTCGGGCTCGTCCATTTCGCCGTCGCCAAGAAAGCACCAGACCTTGCGATCGCTCCCCGGAATCATGTCACGATTTTCCAGATAGCGCATGAAGCGCGCCTGGTAGATCGCCATCATCGAGCCCAGGCCCATCGACACGGTGGGGAACTGCCAGAAATCCGGCATCAGCCACGGGTGCGGGTAAGACGACAGCCCGCCGCCGCCGACTTCCTTGCGGAAGCGAGTCAGTTGTTCGTCGCTCAGGCGCCCTTCGAGATAGGCGCGCGCGTAAAAGCCGGGCGAGGAATGTCCCTGGAAGAAGATCATGTCGCCGCCGTGCTCTTCGGTCGGCGCGCGCCAGAAGTGATTAAAGCCGACTTCGTACAGTGTTGCGCAGGAAGCATAGCTTGCGATGTGTCCGCCGTATTCCGAACTCTGGCGGTTCGCCTGCACCACCATCGCCATGGCGTTCCAGCGTATGTACGACTCGATGCGGCGCTCAATAGAGCGGTCGCCGGGGTATTCCGGCTGCCGGCCCGGCGCAATCGTATTGAGGTACGCGGTATTCGGGCTGTAGGGAAGATAGGCGCCGGATCGGCGCGCGAAATCGATGACCTGGTTCAGGAGAAAGTGGGCGCGTTTGGGACCATGCTGTTGCAGCACCGAGTCCATCGATTCGAGCCATTCGCGCGTCTCGGTCGGATCGATATCGTCGAATCTGCTGTCAAATCTGCTGAATTCGGTCATAAGTCGTCCACAAAATCATCGACAATTGTCTGCAACATTATCCATAAAGCTCGCCCGCGCACGTCCGGGACAGATTGACGGAATTATGCGGCGTGAATTCGATCGAGCGTCCTGCTAGCATTGTCAATTCAATTCGAATTGTCCACTCGCATCGTCAGCCAGGATCGTTAGCCGGAACCGCCGCGTCAGTCCTCGTACTCCACTGCGAATATTTCACTTCGACCAGATCATTGCGCCGCCGGGTGGGATATTCGGATTGTTACGCCGGACCGGGACTCGTTCATCACCGGCGACGTATTTGTTGAGTCGTATATTATGGCCCAAGCTGCCGGGAAAGGTTAGTACCATATGGGAAATCCGGGAAATCTGCCCCTCGACAAATATAAGAGCAACAGTATAAGAATCATTCAGTCTACCGGGGCTCCGGGCGCCTCGGTCATTGCCGGTATCGACCAGCTGCTGCTTGTACTGCCGGAGAAGATTCCCGCCTCGGCCTGGGGCAGCATTCCGCAGGGCAACAAGGTTCAGGCGTTGATGAAGCGCCGTACGCGAAGCGGCGTGCCGGCTGTGCTGACGCGCATCGACAACAAGCGACAAACGACGCTGCTGGTTGGCACGATTTCACCCGATGCGGAAGCATTCGAGCAACTCTGCTTCGGCCGAAAAATGGTTTCCGCCGCGCTCGGGGAGAAAGGAGGCTGCCTCGGCATCCGGGTTCTCGGATTCAGGCACGAAGATGCTGAAAAACTGCACGCGCAGCTTGTGGCGGCGGCGTTGGCGGCAGGTTTCAGCCTGGCCGAATTCAAGACGAAGGCGAAACCGCCGCACATCCAGAGTATCCGCATAATCGGTCTGGACAAGCGCCTGGATCTCAGCCGCACAGAAGCCGAGGCGAACGGCAACAACCTGGCAAGATGGCTGACGGCCATGCCACCGAACAAGCTGGATGCAACGGCGTACATCGGGTTTCTTCGCGAGCTGGCGAAAGATCGCGGCTGGCAGTTCAGAAAGTACGGCGTGCGCGAGCTCGAAAAGATGGGTGCCGGCGCGTTTCTGGCCGTTGCACAGGGCAACCCCGACGAAAGTGCCGCCATCGTTCGCCTGCGATATCGACCGGATGCAAAAACGGCGCCGCCCGCATTGAGCCTGGTCGGCAAGGGCATCATATTCGATACCGGCGGCACGAATCTGAAGCCGTTCCTGTCCATGGTCGACATGCACATCGATATGGGCGGCAGCGCAGTCGCCGTAGGCGTGCTGCTGGCAATGTCGGAGCTGCGTATCCCTCTCGCGGTGGATTGCTGGCTTGCAATCACGGAAAACAGGATCGGGCCGACCGCGTATAAATCGCAGGATGTCATTACCGCGGCAAACGGCAAAACAATCCAGGTGATACATACCGATGCGGAGGGCCGCCTGGCGCTTGCCGACACGCTGGTCCTCGCCGGCCGGGAGAAGCCGCGGCTGATCATTGACTACGCAACGCTGACCGGCGCCTGCGTCAATGCGATCACACGGCGATACAGCGGCGTATTTACCAATCGCCCGGACTGGCATCCCGTACTGAAAAAATCGGGACGCGACAGCGGCGAACGGGTATGGCCATTTCCGCTTGGCCGGGAGTTCATGTCCGAACTCGAAAGCGAGGTGGCGGACCTCCGGCAGTGCACGCCCGATGCCGGTGGAGATCACATTCTGGCTGCGACCTTTCTCAATGAATTCGTGAGCAGCGACATACCCTGGATACATGTCGATCTGAGCGCCTCAAAGCGCAAAGGCGGGCTCGGCGCAATTGCGACCGACGTCACCGGCTTCGGCGTTCGCTTGACGTTGGATCTCGTGCTCGACAAGAAGCTATTGGAGTCTGCCAATGTGTCTCCAAGATCAACGGGCGGCCCGTAACGGACGAATCGAAGGCATCTCGCTCGCTTCCGGCGGTAACCTGCGCGCGAATTGCGTTGCGATCTGATATGGTCCGTCCGTAATGAAGCCTTTTGCGATCTCCGAACGCTTTCGCGGATTCCTGCCGGTTGTCGTCGATGTCGAAACCGGAGGCTTCAATGCCAGGACCGATGCCCTGCTGGAAATTGCCGCGGTGCAGGTCGAGGCGCACCACGACGGCACACTGTTGCGCGGCAAGACGATTCGCTATCACGTCAAGCCGTTCGAAGGCGCAAATATGGAAGCGGCGTCGCTGGCCGTCAACGGCATCGATCCGAATCATCCGTTGCGCCCCGCCATTGACGAGCGCGACGCGCTGCAACGGGTGTTTCGAGACGTTCGCATGGCGGTGCGCATGCACGGTTGCTCGCGTGCGATCCTGGTCGGCCACAATTCATCGTTCGATCTCGCTTTCCTGAACCAGGCGGTGGAGCGAACGGCGATCAAGCGCAACCCTTTTCATCCGTTCAGCAGCTTCGATACCGCAACGCTTTGCGGCGTGGCGTTTGGCCAGACGGTCCTGTCACGTGCAGTGCAGGCAGCGGGACTGGTGTGGGACGAAAGCCGGGCGCACTCGGCCGCTTACGATGCGGAAATCACCGCCGACATTTTCTGCGACATCGTCAACCGCTTCCGCGGTGTTTTCGAGTCCGCGAGGCCGCAGAACTATCAGGAACTGGACGCAAGGCTCCGGAGCGGCGAAGAGATGTAGGAGCCCGCCATTGCGGGCGACCTCCAGAAGGGGACAGTGACCTTTTCTTTGATACGTCGAGGGAACAGTGACCTTATTCGGAGGAAAAGGTCACTGTCCCCTTCTGGAGGCGTCCCCTTCTGGAGGTCGCCCGCAATGGCGGGCTCCTACAGCGTCTCCGATTCAGAAAGAAGCGCTTCCAACTCGCCCGAGTGGTACATCTCGACCACGATGTCGCAACCGCCGACCAGTTCGCCATTCACGTAGAGCTGGGGAAACGTCGGCCAGTTCGAGTATTTTTTGAGGCCTTCGCGAACTTCCGCGTCTTCGAAAATATTCACGTAGGCAAACGGTTTGCCGATGGATTTCAATGCCATCACCGTCTGGCCGGAAAATCCGCATTGCGGGAAATCCGGCGTGCCCTTCATGTACAGCAATACCTTGTTTTCCTTGAGTTGCTGCTCAATTCTTTCGTTTACGTCCACTTTTATTTACCTGGTCCGATGAGTTGGATTGATGTGAGGCCGGGGCGCCGGCAATTCAAGTTCCGCTGTCGACCCTGATGCGGCTATCGACGCGATCCACGCCCTCCACGCTGCCGGCCAGACGAATGGCCCGCTCGCGCGCCTCGTGGCTGCCGACGGTTCCGTGCAGTGTGACCCTCTTATTGAGTGTCTCGATGCGCAGGTCGTATTGCCCTAAGACCGAATCGTCGCCCAGTTTGTTTCGTACCGCCGCTGTGATTGCGCTGTCCGCGGAGGCCTGCGCCGGCGACCGCGCGCTCCCGCCAAGCCGCACGCCATCGCTGTTACCGCCGCCGAGGAGCATGGCGGTACAGCCTGACAGCACCAGGACACAGGCGGCCAGCGGCCATGAACGTATCATCAATGCCGATCGACTCGATTGCCTGTCATTCATGGCTTGTGGCTCATTGCGCGGTCATTGTACGCGTCGCGGCCCGCCCGGGCAGCGCATTTACGACCTGCCATTGCTCTTCGGCGGTCATTGTCGACCAGTCGACGATCTCGCCGATCGTTCGCTTGCAGCCTACGCAGACGTTGCTGTCATCCAGGGTGCAGATATCGACACAGGGCGACGGCGGAAACCCCGGGCGCGGCGGATTTTTCGGCAGCGCATTCATCGGCTGGCCGTACAGGGCAGGTGATGTAAGATTGTTTTCAATTTATATTCAATCGCTTACAGGTATTTTATAAAGTAATTTCCAGTAGGGAATCCGGCTTCCCGGTGCAGGCGTACTAAGCTCTGCTTTTGCCGTGTACACACTTTATAATACGCCCACCCTGCGAACCAATCGGGGCGTACGCTCCCCGGAAATTTTTCCGAGCGATAACAATTAACTAATCCCCCTGGGAGAACGAGACATGAATCCACTGAATTCCGTTACCGGCACGATTGTGGCAGGTGTAGTCCTGGCGATCATCCTGGTGCTGCTGACCATGGGTCAACACATGGTCGGCCCTATTGCCGTCAATTCGATCATGATCTGGCTGCACGTGCTGGCCGGCATTACGTGGATTGGCCTCCTCTACTACTTCAATTTCGTGCAGGTGCCGGCCCTTGCGCATGCCGCGAGCGACGACGGCGGGCCCGGCGGCGCGGGCATCACCAAGTACGTCGCGCCGCGCGCGCTTCTCTGGTTTCGCTGGGGAGCCGTCGTTACGTGGCTGTCAGGCGCGGCTTTCCTGCTGCATCGCGGACAACTCGACGATGCGTTCGCGCTCGGCATGCTGACCGAGACGATCGATCCGTACGCGCTGACCATCGGCATGGGCGCCTGGCTCGGCACTATCATGCTGTTCAATGTGTGGGTGCTGATCTGGCCGAACCAGAAGAAGATCCTCGGTCTTGTCGAAGCCACTCCCGATGAAATCGCCAAAGGGAAGCGGATTGCGTTTCTTGCCTCGCGCACCAACACCCTGCTGTCCGTTCCGATGGTGATGTGCATGGTCGGCGCCGGCCACGGCTTCTTCATGTAGGAATGGGCGAACTCCGGTCCGCGATCCAGAGGAACGTCAGCGATGCGCTTGCGGAGGACCTTGGCGATGGCGACCTGACTGCGGCGCTGATTTCCGCATCCGCGACCGCAGCCGCGACGATCGTTACCCGCGAGGCCATGACCCAGGCGGGCCGGCCGTGGGTCGATGAGGTATACCGCCGCCTCGACCCGCGTATCGAGATTGATTGGCTGACCGGGGATGGCGACAGCGTACCTGCAGGTACGCAGCTCGCACGATTGGAGGGCCCGGCGCGCGCGCTGCTGAGCGGCGAACGCGCGGCCCTGAATTTTATGCAGACCCTGTCAGGTACGGCGACGACGACAGCGCGATACGTTGCGGCTGTCGCCGGCACCAAGGCCAGGATTCTCGATACGCGCAAGACGATTCCGGGCTTGCGCCTCGCGCAGAAGTACGCCGTCCGCTGCGGCGGCGGCGTCAATCATCGAATCGGCCTCTTTGATGCGATTCTGATCAAGGAAAATCACATTCTGAGTGCTGGAGGCATCGGACAGGCGATCGCCGAAGCACGCAGGCTGCATCGGGGCCTGCCGGTCGAGATCGAAGTCGAATCCATCGATGAAATGAGGCAGGCGTTGCGCGCCGGGGCGGAGCGACTTCTGCTGGACAACTTCAGCGTAGGGCAGTTGCGCGAGGCGGTGGCGCTGAACCTGAGCGAGGGCGATCCGCCTGCAGCGCTGGAGGCGTCAGGCGGGTTGACGATGGATGGACTCAAGGATGTCGCTGCAACCGGGGTGGATTTTATTTCCGTGGGCGCGTTGACGAAAAATGTCGATGCGGTTGATTTGTCGATGCGGTTCGATTGACGGATTGTCGCCCGCGGGGCGGGCTCCTACAGGGTTTTTGCCCATCGTCTTGCCAAATCGGTGAAGCGTGCCCTGTAGGAGCCCGCCCCGCGGGCGACCTTACGATAAAATCCGGCGCTGCCTACGCGACGGCGCGCGTTACGCGTTTCGGCTCGGCGACGCCATACCCCTGAGCGTAATCGACGCCCATGCCGCGCAGCATCGTGATGATTTCCTCGTTCTCCGCAAACTCGGCGATCGTCTGCTTGCCCGTCAGGTGACCGATCTCGTTGATCGAGCGCACCATCTCGCGGTCGATCGGGTCGTGCAGTATTTCCTTGACGAAACTTCCGTCGATCTTCAGGAAATCGACCGGGAAATGCTTGAGATAGCCGAACGAAGACAGCCCGGTGCCGAAATCGTCGAGCGCGAACTTGCAGCCCAGTTCCTTCAGCGCATTGATGAAACGGTTTGCCTGCGAATAGCTGGCAATTGCCGCAGTTTCCGTAATCTCGAAGCAGATCCGCGTCGCATCGAGGCCGCTCATCTGGAACTGGTCGATGACGAACGGCAGGAATTTTTCGTCGCCAAGGCTTTGCCCGGAGAGGTTGATCGAACACAGGCGCAAGCGCTCGCGTTCGTCGGCCTCCGACACCAGCCAGCGGAACGCGTTCCTGATCACCCAACGGTCGATGCTCGGCGTGATTCCGTAGCGTTCCGCCGCCTCGATGAACAGTCCCGGCGCGACAATGCCGCCGGTTTCGTCCCGCATGCGAAGGAGTAGCTCGTAGTGCGCTCCGTCTTCCGTTTTCTGCAGCGGCAGGATCGTCTGGCGGAACAGTTCGAAGCGGTCTTCGTCCAGCGCGTTGTTAATGCGCGCGGCCCATTGCATTTCGCGGCGCCGGCGCATGAGATCGATGTCGTTTTCGAGAAAGCAGTGGATGCGGTTCCGCCCTGCTTCCTTCGCCGTCGCGCAGGCGCTGTCGGCAGCGCTCATCAAGGCGGCAACGTCTTCGTTGTCGGCGGTGATCGGTACGACGCCGATGCTCACACCCAGGCGGAAACTGCGGTCGTCCCACAGGAATTTGAATTCGCCGATCGACACGCGCAGGATTTCCGCGGTCTGCATCGCCTCGTCCAGGCTGCAGCTCTCGAGCAGGACGCCGAACTCGTCGCCGCCCAGCCGCGCCAGCGTGTCGCGCCAGCGAATCTTGGATTTCAGCAATGCACCGAGCTGGCCGAGCAAGGCATCACCTGCGTTGTGGCCGCAGGAATCGTTGACGATCTTGAACTGGTCGAGATCGAGATAACAAAGCGCGTAGGAGGTCTCCTTCGCTCTCGCGCTTTTCAGCGCGCGTTCCAGGCGGTTCTCGAATTCGCGTCGGTTGACCAGCCCGGTCAGTATGTCGTGGCTCGTGTGATAGCTCAGCCGGCGGTTGAGTTCGCGTGACTCGCTGACGTCGTGGAACACCAGCACGCCGCCGGTGACCTCGCCTTTGCCGTTACGGATCGGCGAGGCCGTGTTCTCTATGTAAAGCTCATTGCCGTCACGGCGGATCAGGAGCGTCGGCCGCACCGACTTGATGGACCGGTCGCGGCGAATCGATACCGAGAGCGGATTCTCGAGCGGCTCGCAGGTCTCCTCGTGAAAACCGCGGAATATCTCGTCGATCGCCCGGCCACTCGCATCGTCGACTTTCCAGCCGGTCAGTTCTTCGGCAACCGGATTGATGTATTCGACGTTGCAGTCGGCATCGGTGGTGATCACTCCGTCGCCGATCGAGCGCAAGGTGATCTGCGCGCTTTCTTTTTCGCGAAAGAGCGCTTCTTCGTACAGCTTGCGCTCCGTGATATCGACTTCGACGCCGAGGAGACGAATGAGGCGTCCCTTGTCGTCCTGCCGCGCTTTCGCCCGGCTGGTCATCCAGCGCCATTCGCCGTTCTGATGCTTCATGCGATGCACGCTTTCGAAGAACGGGGTTTTACCCTCGAGATGCTCGCGCATTTTGGCCTGTACGCGCGCCATATCGTCCGGATGTACAAGCCGGTACCAGTCCGGCAGCACGTCGTTGCGATCCTGGTCGTATCCGAGCATTTCTTTCCAGCGCCGCGACAGCTCGATACGTTTCGTCTGGCCGTCAAAATCCCAGATACCATCGTTCGCGGTCAGGTTGACGAGCGCATTGCGTTCCTCGAGTTCTTCAAGCGCGGCAAGCGTGCGCATACGCTCCAGGCCGGACGCAAGCGACGCGCCGATCAGTTTCATGAGCAGCTGCAGGTTGGCGTCCCAGCCCTCGACCGGCCGTTCGTTGGCCAGCGCGAGGAATCCGGCGAGTTCTTTGCGCACCGAGAAACCGATGATGAGGCAGGAACCGATATTCAGTTCGGCCAGGCGCTTCAATTCCGGACCCGCGCTCGCCGGTCCGAGATCCGTATCAGGGATATCGATCAGTCGGAGATGACCGAGCCGTCCCCAGAGCCACGGCCATGCGTCCTTCATTTCACCGGTGAGCGGATCGGGATTGCAGCCGGAGAATACGGAACTCGACGACAGCACCGTCTCGATGCCGGAACCGTCTTCACCGAGAAGCGCGAGAAAGGCGGCGTCGCAACCGGTGGCATCGGGAAGTTCGGCGATATTGTCGCGAAGCTGTTCGTGACAGCGCGCGTGGTCGAGATTCTGCACGTTGACCGCGATCTTCGTTTGCAACGCGTCCACTGCGCCACGATTGCGCTCGCCGGCTCGGGGTCGACGATGCTTGACGGGGATATGTCCCGTTAAGTTGCTGCCGGACGCGGTTGTCATTCCGCCGCCTATGGTTCGTTATTCTTCATATACAGTCTGGCATACAGTCTAGCCGCCTTGCGGCTTCTGGCCTGCGGACTGCCGCACAAATGCCGACGCCGATTCTTCTCCCCAATTAACGCCACATTCTGACATGTCACCGCAGGAATTCAAGATAAGTGCATGTATTTTTGCACTTTGTGCCTCTGGGTGACTCCCCTTTCTACAAATTGCCGGGTACCGATCGCAGGAATTGCAGGACCGGCGGTAATTTATGCCGCAGATCAATGGGTACATTTCAGGTGCGCCGCCGTTCCGCGCTGCGCCGCACGGCACGTTTCTTGCTGCGAATCTGACCTGTTGCCAGATACCGTTCGCCGTGCATTTGCCTGGCCGGCGGATAGCGAGGAAGCATGAACGACCCGGCCAGACCCGACGGAATTGCGCCGCGACATATTCACGAAGCAGGCGGCTCACTGTTGCGCCGCTGGCCGTTCAGCCTCGGCGGCCTTGGCGTTCTGCTCGGCCTTGGCTTCTTCGGCGTGTACGGCGCGGACACAAGGTTGGCAGGCGCGGGTAACTCGGTCGAACTCGTGGTCGAGGGACCCGGCCGAATTCGTAACGGCGAGTTCTTCGAGATGATCTTGAGCGTCGCGACCAAACGCGACATCAGCGACCTCGTGGTCCTCATCGATGCCGACCTGTGGCGCGAGGTGACCGTGAACACGCTTCTGCCCGATCCGTCCGGGCATGGATTCCGGCGCAATGCATTCGAATTTCGCTTTGGCGCCCTGAATGCAGGTGAGAGCCTGCTCATCAAAGTCGACGGCCAGATCAATCCGAGCCTCACGCTCTCCGCTCACGAAGGCCCGATCTCCGTGGCCGACGGTGACGCGGTACTTACTGCCGTTACCTACGCAATGGAGGTGCTTCCCTGATGGATATCGTATTGCGCGCGACTGTCATGTTTTTCGCGTTGTATCTGCTCGTGCGGGTCATGGGAAAGCGCGAGCTGGCGCAGTTGACGCCCTTCGAACTCATCGTGCTGGTCGTCTTCGGCGACCTGATCCAGCAAGGCGTGACGCACAACGATTTCTCGCTGACCGGTGCGATCCTGGCGATTTCGACGATGGCATTCTGGGCCCTGGCGATGAGCTGGGCGACGTTCATCTCGCCCAGAGCCGAAGCGATTCTCGACGGCGAGCCGCGGGTGATCGTGCGCAACGGGCAGGTCGTTGAGGAAAATCTGCACCGCGACCGCCTGACGCGCGCGGAGATCCTGTCCGAGATGCGGCTGGCCGGGATCGCCCGTTTGAGCGACGTGGAGTGGGCCATCCTCGAGCCGCAGGGCAAGATGAGCTTCATCAAACGCGAGGCGATGGGCGGCGACGAAACCCGGCAACGCAATGCGGAGGACAGCGCGGCAGCGTAACGCGCTGGCCCGTCGAGTCACCAGCGTAAAGGGACGCCATACCCGTACCAGACTTGCGCAACGGACGAACTCGGGTTGAATCCATACACTTTGCGCAGGTGCCAGCGAGCCCTGTGCAAAGAGAACCCAAGCCGCAATATTCAGGCTTGCGAGGTAGCGGACTCCGATTGCTCGCCCGGAGTACCCTGGTCGCGGAACGGCACACCGAGCACATCGTGAATGAAATACCGGGCTACCGGCACACCGAGCAGCATGCCCCAGAGGCCGAAGCCGTGGTACGCGACGTACACGATAATCAGCGTGAGTACCGGGTTCAATTTCAGGTGCCGGCTGTAAATTATCGGGTTCAACAGATACGCTTCGATCACGTGAATGACGACGACCATGCCGACCGCCGCGAGCGAAAGCGTCGGCCCGCCCGCGTTGAGCGCGACCAGCACAATCGGCGTCGTCGAGATGAACACGCCGAGCACCGGAACGAAACTGCAAAGGAACACGATAACGGAGAGCATCGCTACGAGCGGTATGTCGAGCAGCAGCAAACCGATCAGCGTCAGCACGGTGTTCACGACCGCAATGGACGCCTGCGCCTCGATCGCACGGCCGACGAGTATGCCGAAGCGCATGATCGGCTTGGCAGCCTCCTCGTAAAAATCGCCGACGCGCGAGTTCTTCAATCGACCGATGCCACGCTTGATGCGGCCGAGATCGATCAGGATCAGGAAGCTGAATAGCAGTGCAAGCAGGACCGTCGCGGTCGCCCGGTACAGCATGTTGATCACGGCCGGGGCGTAATCGCGCACCTGCTGAAACTGTTCGGTCACGAGCGCATTCACGTACAACTGGTCCCGAAGATTGAGATACTCAGTCAGCTTGCCATCCGGTATCGTACGTCCCTCCATCGCTGCTGCGACCTCCGCTTCGGTGACCGAGAGTCGAGCCCGCTCTTCGGCGAGCCGCTGTTCGACTGTCACCGCGAGGTCCTCCCTCAGGGCGCTGGCGAGAAAGCCGGCCAGCGGTTGACGTGTGGTCGGGTATCGCTCGACGAAACGGTTCTTGGCATCGATCAGGCGCAGCTCCGTCGCGGGCAGGTTGCCGATCATGCGGTTCGCCTCGGACGCGACGCTCGGCACGATGAAACGCACGAACGATGCAAGCACGACAAGGAACAACAGGTAGACGAGCAATAACGCGAGCCAGTGCGGCAGTTTCAACCGGCGGCTGCCGAACTCCGCGAGCGGCGCAGCGAAGATCGCGAGGACGAACGACAGGAACACCAGGCCGAAGAAATCGCGCAACAGCCATAACAATCCGAACAGGATAGCCCAGATGACCACGCGCCGGTTGCGCTGATAGAACTCATTGAGAATGAATGTCGACATGGGTGGCGGCTAGTGTACGGGATTCCGCGGCGTTCAACGAGAGCATCAAGAATCGCATCCGTAGCGCGCTTCGCTCTCGGGGTGGTCCACAGATAGCCGCCAGAAACATACGGCAGGTCATCGAAAGTCAACGCCAGTTGCCTGGTCGTCTCTGGCTCGACTTCAGCCACCGTCACGATCGGAATCGGGAGAGTTGCAATGACCGCTAAGGCAAAGAACGAATGGTGCGCATGCTGATTTCTCTTAAAGGCGCCCAACGCCGAGATTCAGGGTGTCCACCAGACCTCAGGAAGCATCCCGTTCGCTGCAACCGGTTCTTATCCCGAAAACCGTGGGAGATAGTTCGATTGTTCAACTTTGCCGACGCACCATTTCGTTGATCCAGATCGGGGCGAATGGAGAAGTGCAACCCTTGGAAACCGGATAGTCGCGATAGATTCCCAATTTTTCTCCGATAGCGATGGCGCGCTTACGATGCTTGGGGAAGTGAATTCCGATTCCTGCAAGACAGAAATTCATCGTCCATTGCACTTCCGAAGCAGCGTTCTCCAATTCAGACTCGATACGGTCCAGAAGCGCTGGCAGATCGAGTCCGTCCGAATTCTTGGCGATTCGCTCCGAAGTCAGGCTCCATCCGGCGCGGGCGGCCCAGGGGTCATCATCTTCCATCCATGATTGGCGAAGAGACTCCTTGTCGGGATGGCTCTTGACAATATAGGAATTCAGCCAGTCTGCGACTTGCACAAAGTTGACGGACCGCACCATCCGATCCATCTCGTCGCAAGACAGGTTTTTGGGCTTGATCAGAAGAATTGCCAGGAGCCGGGCATCGATGTTGCCGGTGTCCCAGAGAGCGATGGCTAACGGGTCGTTGGTCTTGATCTTCGCGGCAAGCTTCCGGATGTCGCCAAGTCGGACGCCGAAATGATTTTCCCGAGCGCCATTCTTTTTGTTTTGCATACGGACCTTCTCGTTGCCGAGAGATTCCAGTTGTGCGAGAGTATCCTTGAGAGTCATCGCAATGTTTGTAGCGCTCCTTGAGTCGGAAATGCGGGATAACGACCAAGCTCCGGCTGCACCGCTGTGTTATGCGTCGTCTGTTCTATGTATGTACAACTTCTGAGCATGTGGTCGAATATCCGGAAAATAGCCCGCTCCACAGCTTCGACACTTCGCGGGATGAGAGTCATCGCTTCCTCGCTGATTGTCCAACGTTACAGCGGGTATAGGATGCCCGCAAATGGTGTAGTTGAACGCGATGTTGTTTCCATGCGGGTCAGAGGGAATTTCCTCGCGGTCTGAATCCATTACAAGAAAATCGGTGATCTTCACCCGTGCTCCAAGCCGGATTTTGGAAGTCGGTCAGTGCCTCTGTTAGTTCTCTCTGGATCACGACAAGTCGCGGCGTGATGATCCGGCGCATTTGCACGCATCCTCGACGTTACGTGCGTTCTAATCGTGCAAACGGAGCATGACTGAATCCCGCAAAAATCCCGCAAGGATCTCAGATTCAAAATCACCGGTTGCGGGCACTTGGGATCGTCCGGAACGAGTTTCTTGCTGTATCGAGTACCTGGTTCGTAGCCAGCAGCGTCAATCTAATCCGACGGCGACGAGGACACGCACCAATACCGCAGGAGGGACTGCATGCTTCGCTCATTCATTGTGTCTGTTTTGCTCGTCGGCATCGGCGCTTCCGCAGAGCCTGCGGCACCACCGGCGGCCGCATCGCGATCTGCGTCCGAACTGCCTGTTTGGTCGACGACGCAGGCGCAGCCGAACCGATACGTTTCGGTACACGGCCTTCGGGCATTCGCGGGCGGCTATTCGGAAGACGGCCTGGAGTTCTGGACGTTTCCGCTGCAGCTCGTGTCCGGCTACGCGCTGGAGTTCGTGCGGCCCGGTGATGCCAATGTTTCCGGCATCACGGTGCTCTCTGCAGTGGAGATCGACCCGCTGGGCACGACGCGCATCTACAGCGGTCCGGATTTTCAGGTGCGCGAACGCATCACGACGCGTGACAAGCATCCTGGCGTACTCGTGCGCTTCAAGGTGGAGGGCCGTCGTGGCCTTAAGCTTAAGGTCCGCTTTCGTTCGTCGCTCAACCTGATGTGGCCGGCGGCAATCGGCGGCCAGGAAATGGCCTGGGACGAGGACGCGCGCGGCTTCCTGCTGAGCGAACCGACACGCCGTTTCCGCGCGCTCATTTCTTCGCCGCAGGCCAGCGGGCACAGTGAGCCGAACAACGACCGTCGCGGCAGCGACTTCGATCGTGCCATCTTCCTTACGCTCGACCCCATTCCGTGCGCGGGTGGCCGCTGCGCGACACTGGCCCTGGCCGGGCAGAGCGAAAGGGACGAAGATGTCCACGCAACCTCCGCGTCGTTGCTGCGTGCCTCCGACGCGCCCGCTGCTGAAGACGTCAAGCGCTTCGAAGGATCCGGGATCGTCAGGATCACGACGCCCGATGCCGAAGCGAATCGCGCCATCCAATGGGCGCAGATCGCGCTCGAGCAGGCCTGGACCTGCAATGCTCGCCTCGGCTGCGGGCTGGTCGCCGGCTATGGGCCTTCGCACGGCGCGCGCCGGCCGCAATACGCATGGTATTTCGCCGGCGACGGCCTGCTCGCCACGCGAGCGCTGTTGCATGAGGGCCATTACGCACGTGCTGCTCAAGAGCTCGACTTCATCTACCGCTACCAGAAGCCCGACGACGGCATGATCTGGCACGAGATGACGCAGAGCGCCGCGTTCCTGGACTGGGCCAACGACTATCCGTATCTCTACGTACATGTCGACATCACGTTCGACTTCCTTGCCGTGCTCGCCGAGTACGACCGCGTCACCGGCGATCACGCGTTCCTCGCCCGACACTGGCCCGAGACGCTCAAGGCGTATCGCTACTGCCTCTCGACGCTCGACGACCGCGACGGGCTGCCGCGCGTGCCGGCCGACAAGATGAGCGGCAACGAACAGGACCGGCTCACCGACGAGCTGACGCTGACTGCGGCCTGGGTGGAGGCCGCCCACGCCATGTCCGAACTTGCGGCGGCGATGGGCGATACCGCACTGAGCCGGCAGGCGGAAGCTGCGAGCGTTCTCGCACGCGCGAGCTTGCGATCGCGATACCGCGACACGAAGGCGCAGCGCTGGATCAGCGGATTCAGCCGCTCCGGCGTGGCAGGCGAGAGCACCTCCGCTGCGGACCTGGCCGCGATCACGTCCGGCGCTGCGACACCGCAAGAGACGTCGGCAACGCTGGATCAGCTCGCGACGCCGGCCTACCTGACGCCGTGGGGACTACGCAGCAAGCCGACCACGGCGCGGGATTACGATCCGGTCGCCTACGCGAAAGGCAGCGTGTGGGGTCACGGCACAGCCGCGGCCGCGCAGATCCTATGGCATGCGCGGCGACCGGGCGCCGCGCACGCGTTGTGGCGGAGCCTCGTGCCATGGGCGTCGGTCGATTCGCTGGGACATATGCACGAGGTGATGGCCGGGAACGAGTTCACGCCGCAACGCGAGTCCGTGCCGGAGCAGACCTGGTCCTCGGCCGGTTTCCTCTCGGCGACGATCCACGGCATGCTGGGGCTGCAATCCGACGCCAGGAACAACCTGCTGCAGTTCGCGCCGCAGCTGCCTGCGTCGTGGCAGACGGTGCGCGTCGAACGCGTCCGCGTCGGCAAGAGCGTCGTCGATCTCGATTGGCAGGTGGCGAACGGGCGTGTGACGCTGGACCTGCGCAGCACCGGACCGGCCTTCCGTCTGCGCTGGACCCAGCCCGGCATCGGCAAGCATGCGCCGGGGCCTGCCGTGCTCGAGCGCGATATCGCGCCTGGCAAGACCCGGTTGATCGTGCCTTGACCGCAAGACTATCCAATGCGCAGCGATCACGCCCGGCTGGTCTATCCCGACTGGGCATTACGTGCCGACACGGTACGACTTTTGTGGCGGGCTTGTGCGGCGTGTGACATGATTGACTCGATGATAGTCTAATGATAGTGTCGCAACATGCGTACGGACAGGCAGTTTGTCGACGTACCCGAGGCCGGGAAAGTGCTTGGCGTGTCGGAGTCAACCGTGTGGAGGATGATTCGCCGGGGTACGTTGCCTAGTATTCGGCGAAGCGGCCGTCGGCTCGTGCCACGCCGGGCACTCGAAAAGACGACCAAGAAAACGAGGGCTCAGATTGCTCCGCTGACCGGTGATCACCCTATTTTTCGCCTGGTTGGCGCGGGCCGCGGTGGTGGCGGCACCCCGGGCGCACGCGACAAACATTCCCTCCTCGACCAGTGAAACGCGCGGTGCTGTGGGACTCGAGCGCCGTTCTGGCACTCCTCGATGCCGATGATGCGGACCATGATACGGCCGCGCGGGTCGCCAGGGAAATCGCAAACGAGGCGCGGCCGAGCTTTGTTACGAACTACATAGAAGTGGAAACACACGCGCTATTGCTGCGCAAGCTGGGAAGATCGTTGGCGCTCGAATGGCTATTCAGCGGTGGATTGCCGGTGGTCCGGGTATCTCCCCAGGAAGAACAACGTGCCAAGGAGATCCTCGAAAGATACAACGACAAAGACTGGAGTCTCTGCGACTCAATTTCTTTTGCAGTGGTTGATTCACGCAATATCGACGCCGCTTTCAGCTTCGACCGTCATTTCCTTCAGTTTGGCGGCTGCCGAGTGCTCGGCATCACGGCATAGGAGGCTCCCCGGCCGGCAATCCTCTTCAAGACTGACGTCTTGCAGAAATCGGCGGTTGTGTGGTGCCGGAGAGGACTCGAACCTCCGACCCACGCATTACGAATTCTGGAATTGCAATCTAACCTATTGTTTCAACTAAGAACGTGTCGTGGGATGCTCGTTGCATAATCAGTACGTTGCACAACAATGCACAACCAACTCACGCAAGATCCCGCATGGGATTTTGCCGACGACGGATTGAATCGCGAACAGCCGGCTCGGGCCGAACGTCGCGGACTGGTGGGATATTCGGGAGCAAGGCTTCTCACTCCGGCAACGACCGCTGTCGCCTGCGGATTCAATCGACGAGTAACATTTACGTCGTCGCGGTCCGTGATCGGCCATGACCGGCCATTCCGATGTATGACAAAATGTCAGCCGATCACTGCGTTGGGACGGAGAATACTTGCGTTTTACCTCACACGTCCCGAAACCTGCCCGGACGGTTCGACTTCCTTCGGGCTCACCTCAAGAAAGGCCAGAACATGTCCTCCATCATTGATCACATGACCCTCGGCGTTTCGGATTTCGAGAGCGCACGGCACTTCTACGACCGCGTAATGCCGGCGTTGGGATTCCGGTGCCTCTGGGAAAAACCGTCCATGATCGCTTACGGCGTCGAAGGGGCCGACGATTTCGGGCTGCAGTCCGACGATTGCAGCTCGCGTAGAGGTACACATGTGGCATTCCGCGCGCCCGACCGGGCGAGCGTGCACCGCTTCCATTCCGAAGCCCTGGCGGCAGGTGCCCGCGACGATGGCGCGCCCGGGCTGCGCCCGGAATACCACGGCTCCTACTATGCGGCATTCGTCATCGATCCTGACGGCAACCGCATCGAAGCCGTGTGCCACAAGCCGGTTGGGACGTAACATCAGCCGACCCCCGAGTTGCGAAGAACCGAGATACCCAACACCCTCAGCGGACTACGCTTCGCCGCCCAGGCACTTGGCTCGTGTCTCAAACGAACGTCGGCAGTGGGTCGAGAGGCGCTGACCAGCCGTTCGGCAGTAAAATGACAGCACCTGACCCAAAGCGGACTCTGAAGCTTTTTTTGCGTCGACCTGCCGGCTGAATCGGAGAGGGCAATTGATCGAACTTCCCATAAGAGATCCGTGCGACCTCTGTGAAGGGATGGCAGGTCGCGAAGAAAGATGGGCGATCATAGATGAAAGCGAGCATACACTCACCGTGATCAATCCGTGGCAATTCGAAGTTGGCCAGTGTTGCGTTATCACACGTCGGCATGTCGCGACGCTGCTCGATCTTTCTGACCAAGAATGCGGGGCTATAATGGTCTCAGCTAAGAGAGTCGCAGAGGCGCTCGTTAAGACTTATCGGCCCCTCGGAATACTTGCGTTTCAAAACAACGGGGTCTTTAGTGGACAAGAAACACCGCATTTCCATTTCCATGTCGTGCCCCGGCAGAAGGGGAGTGATTGGGGTGTAGGCCCGCCTCAACTCGCAACATTCGATAGCGCCGGACGTCAAAGGGGTACATCACACGATTCAAGCGGAGATGCACAGCGTCGAGAGCGAGTTCAAGTTTCTGCCAAGCAACTTACTGAAACCGCCGACCTAATTCGTTCGAATCTGCCGGAGTAGCTAGGTTGGCTATTGTGGATCGGTTGCTTCTGGCCGCATGCCGCCTGCCAAGGTGTCAACTTCTCTCTCGGTTGACCGTCTGCTCCTAGGCGCTTGCTGACGGTCAGCAGAATGAACCGTCGATTTCCGTTACCGGCCGAGGCTGTGTGAAAACTCCACAATATTTATAATGCCAATTACCGGAGTAGCTGCAGCCTGTGTATCGGATCCGTTCGCGGAGCCGGCTGAGTGCGAGTACAGGCGCATCAACGTCCATCAACGCTATGAAGAAGTTCGAAGAGTTGAAGCGGAGTTGCGCCAAGGCGGGTCGCCCCGTGAAAACACCGCAGCGCGAGGGGACGGATGTCGCCGACGACGGACGAGTTGCAGCTTGCCATCTGCGGTCCGCGGGCGGGAAAGGGGATGATTTTTTAAGGCAGCCGCGGATCAACCGGTTCGCGCGTCGAGCTGCCGATCGCGGTGCGCGGCGGCGACTGCTTCCAAGTTCCCGCGATGTATCGCGATCGGACGGATCGTTGGATATGGCGCGAGGGTCAGCGAGAACCGATCGCGTTGCCGACCTGCGGCACCAGCCACGCGGATGAAGCCGGCCAGGGAGTCGGCCACCACCGCTCGCGCGCGATGCAACGCTGCATCAGAGAATCTCGGAAATGGCCGATCCGCTCCACTTTGGCTATTTCTGCGGCCTTCCCAACAAACTGATCTGGTTCGTGTCGGCGCAGGCATGTCGGCGCTGTGTATCACGGGGATAGCCCTCCACGGCTCGCGTGTGGCCAGGACCCTGCAACGGAGGGAAGCTTCTGCGCCCGCGAGAGTGGCGGCATGACGCATTGGTTGGTAGTCGCTTGGCGCGGCATGGGACCTTGGAAATGGCTCGGTGTAGCCGCCGCAATCATCGTCGTCGCAGTACTGACGATCGTGTCCTAACGGACCGCGGCGCCGAACCCGTCAGGCGACGTGCCCGACTTCCGACTCGATTCGCTTCCCGAGATGACGTTCAGTCTCAAGCAGGTCATGGCGGGTCTGCAAATTCATCCAGAACTGCGCACTGTTGCCAAAGTAACGGCTCAGACGTAGTGCCGTCTCAGGCGTGATTGCCCGCTTGCCGTTGAGTATCGACGTAATTCGGCCTGACGGCACATGCAATGCAAGTGCAAGCCTATTGGCCGACAGGTCGCGTGCCGCTAGTTCCCGCTTCAAAATACGGCCCGGATGAACAGCTACCCCCCTTGTGATAATCCACAACCTCGACGTTGTATGCGTCGCCCTTCCTGAATTCAAAGCAGATCCGCCATGGACCATTGACGGTCATCGCCCACTGCCCTTTCCGGTCGCCGGTCAGTTTGTGAAGGCCGACGCTCTTCAAAGGACTCAGATCGTTGAGTGACGTTGCGGCATCAAGGACCGCGAGCAAGTCGTTGGCCGCGTCAACGTCCAGGCCACGAAACCGCGATGCCGGTCGCCAATCGGAGATCCGGAAACACAAACGTCAAGGCAAAACTCCCGCAAGGATACTCGACGGTTACCTGAGGAATTGCTAACAACTATTTGATATCGTTGGTGCCGAAGAGAGGACTCGAACCTCCGACCCACGCATTACGAATGCGTTGCTCTACCAACTGAGCTACTCCGGCAGCGGCGCGAGTATAGCGTTGCGACCGGCGAGCGGCCAGCGCACGGACCTGCTAAGAGGTGTCTTTGTCGCGCACGCGAATAAGGACTTCGACGCTTTGCTGTTCGGTGCCCGCGGGCAACGCCGGCAGCTTCAGGATTTCGACCTGGTTTTCCGGTATGTCGGAGAGCTCGCCCGTGCCGACGTGAAAGAAGTGATGATGCGCATGGGTCGTCGAATCGTAGAACCTGCGGTCCGGATCGACCGTCAGCTCTTTCACCAGGCCGCACTCGCCGAACAGTTTCAGGGTGTTGTAGACCGTCGCCTTGGAGACCCGGCTGCCGGACAGGCGCAATCTTTCGAGGATCTGGTCTGCCGATAAATGCTGCGGCCGGTCGAGAAGTACGTCCGCCACTTCCAGTCGCTGGGGCGTCGGCATGACGCCGTGTCGCTCCAGTTTTTTGAGGATGTCCGGTCGGGACATAAGGCGATTCCCTGCAAATCAGCAGCTTGCGAGTATAGACCAATTCAAGCCGCAAAATCTCCACTGCAGCCGGTGGTTTTTCGCCTCGCGCCTCCTGAATCAGGCCATTTCGCCGCGAAATCCGGCCTCTTTCGCTTCGTCGGTTCGATTTAGGCTTATCCCGTCAGACAAGGAGGTTTGATATGCGGACACCGCCACGAATTCACGGCTACAGCCTGTACGAATTACTCATCACGCTCGCGCTGGTCGCCCTGATACTGACACTCGGGCTGCCCTCGTTCGGCTCGCTGGTCGCCGACAAGCGTTTGCGCGTCGAGACCGATGCGCTGTTCCATGCCGTGCACCTGGCGCGCAAGTCGTCCATCGTCCGCCGCCGGGTCGTGTCGCTCTGTCCCAGCATCGATGGCGCATCCTGCAATCCGGGATACGACTGGTCGGACGGCTGGATCCTGTTTGCCAACGTGGACCGGGACGAGCCGCCGCAGGTCGACGGCAACGAGCCGATCCTCGCGCGCCATCAGGTCGCCGATACGGTCCGGATACTCGCAAACCGGCGCGGCTTTACGCTCCGCTCCACCCACCTCCGGGCCACCAACGGCACGCTGGTGGTCTGCGATCGAGCCGATCGTGCGAAACCGAGAGCGCTGGTGGTCAGCTACACCGGCCGTCCACGGGTGACGGCGTCCGACAGCCGCGGCAACGCCTACCGCTGTACTGGTTAAGTTAAATCGTGAAATTCAAGTTCGACCGTTTGTCGGCGCTCGTTTGCCGCTTGTCGGAAAATTCCGGAGACCACAAGGGTCCTGAGTATATTCCGCGCATGAACTCAACGAAGCAGCACGGCTTTACGCTTTACGAATTGCTCATTACCTTGCTGATTGTCGGGATGGTCCTGGCGCTCGGCATTCCTAATTTGAGCGACTTCACGCAGAACAGCCGGATCACGGGGACCGCCAACGACCTGCATTCCAGCTTCATGGTGGGACGGTCGGAGGCAGCGCGGGCTAAAACCAATATCACGATTTGCGCCAGCAGCAATGCTGCCACTTGCAACGGAGCCTCATTCGACCAGGGCTGGATCATTTTCGTGGATATCAACGGCGACATCGAGCGCGGTGGTGCAGACGAAAACCTGTTGAGAAGCCACCCGGCTGTCGACGACAGAATCGACATTATCACTGACAATGGCGCCACCTACTTCAGTTTTGCGGCCAGCGGACTGGGTCGCGGCGATGTTGACGGGCCGTCTTTCGGGACAGCGATGATCTGCGACGAGCGGGGGCACCAGCTTGCGGCGGGCGGCAGCTCCGCGGCGCGACGCCTGGTCGTCATGCCGATAGGCCGCTCTGTCGTGATCCGCGACTTCGATCTGATCGATGCGGCCGGCGGCTGCCCCTGATCGCAGCGATGCTCACCATTATTCCGGGATCAAGGCAAATGCCAACAAAAAGAATGTCGCTTGAATTATCCAACGCGCGCAGACTCCGCGGCTTTTCCCTCGTCGAAGTCCTGATTGCACTGATCGTGATGTCGGTCGGCATGCTCGGCATTGCCGGTCTGTACGTGCACAGCCTGCAGGCCGGCCGCACGTCGCTGTTCCGCCACCACGCTGTTACTCTCGCCGGCGACATCGCGGATCGCATCCGGGCAAACCCCCTGGCCGGCGCCGCCTACGCGGGCGCAGGCGCCAACAACAACTGCGTCGCCGGTGGCATCGAATGCACGGACGACGAAATGGCTGCAAACGACATCTTCCTGTGGCTCGAACAGGCAGACCAGACCCTGCCCGACGGCGATGTCGACGTGGTCTACAACAACGCCGCCGTCCCATCGACCTATGCAGTCACCGTGACGTGGAGCGAGGCCGGCTATGCCGTGGACCCGACCTACGTCATCTCCTTCCCTGTCTTCGAAATGTGACGGTCATGATGGAACCTGGCGAAACAAGAAAGCGCAGAGGTCGCACACAATCGATCGCCGGCGTCACGCTGGTCGAACTGATGGTGGCGCTCTCGATCGGCTCGTTCCTGATCATTGGCGCCGTACAGGTTTACAACCAGAGCCGCCAGGCATTCGTGATCAACGAATCCATCGCGCGTGTGCAGGAAACGGCGCAGTTCGCTCTGGACACCATCGAAGCCGACCTGCGAATGGCCAGCAACTGGGGCCGCAGCAGCCGCGGCGACAGCATCGAGGGCCGGGCGATTGATGGCGATGCGGATCCGTTCGGACTGTTAGTGGCGACCACAGCCACTGACTGCGGTGCTGACTGGGCTCTGGACCTTGCGCGGCCGGTCGTCGGCAGCAACAATAGCTACACGCTGATATGCGGCGCGACGGGTGGCGTGCAGCCCAATTCGGATACCGTCACGATCCGCCGTGCTACCGTCGACCCGCAGCCGTTAGAGGCTGGCCGGTTGCAGGTGCAGACAACGCGTATCCAGGGAGAGCTTTTCAAGGACGGCGCGGTGCCGGCGTCTTTCGACCTGCTGACCTCGGCAACGCACAACCTGCTGGTGAACTCCTATTACGTTGCGGCAGATTCCGCCCTTATTGCCGGAGTGCCTACCTTGCGCCGGCATACGCTGACTGTAACAGCGGGGGATCCGGATATCGTCGATCAGGAAGTGGCTCCGGGCGTCGAGAATCTGCAGCTGCAGTTCGGCGTCGACGTCGATCGTGACAATACGATTGACCGCTACGTCAACCCGGGCGATCCGATTCTCGATCCCGACGCGGCCACGTTTATACCGGGCGCGCGCGTCATGACCGCAAGGATATGGCTGGTCGTGCGCTCGATCGACCGTGAAGGCGGCATCGTGGACAACCGGGACTATGAACCCGGCGACGTCGACCTTGGAGTGCCGAATGACGAGTTCCGCCGCCTGCAGGTGTCGAAGACCATTCTTTTGCGCAACACCAGAACTTGAGAGACCGCTATGAAGACAATGACTTCATCCAAAAGACAAAACGGCGCCGCCCTGGTGGTCGGGCTTATCCTGCTGGTGGTCGTTACTGTGCTGGCCATTTCCGGCATGAATACCGCCACCACCGAACTGGCGCTTGCGCGTAACGACCAGAACTATGAGAACGCGTTTCAGGCAGCTGAAACCGGCATCGAAATCGCGCTGTCGCAGGGCATGTACAATACGCTCGCGCCTACCAATATTCCCGACATCACAGTGCCCGCACGGGCAAACGACACCGTAGACGTAACCATCGAATTCGAAGACACGAGCCTGGTTCCCGACAAGGCGTTCAGCCTCGGAGTGGGCAGCGGCATTGCCGCCTACCATTTCAATGCAAGGGCGATTGCGGAATCGGCACGCGCGGCCGGGATCGAAACCGACCGGGATGCATCGGCGGTACACAATCAGGCGTTTTACATCGTTGGACCCGAAGCGCCGACACTCTGATCGAGTGCATAAAAGACTATCAGGGGAGCAGACCCGATGAAGATCCGAACGTTACTTTTTACCCTGGCGCTGTGCGCAAGCTTGCCGGCCGCCGCGGTTTTCGAGGTCGTGAGCAAGGCGCACGAAGTTTCGCTCGTGGATTTGCGCCTGCCGGGAAGCACAAGCGGCACGCTCACATTCAAGCCGTGCAGCGAATGTAACTTCGAAACGATACGGGTAACCGCATCGACCCGCTACGAAGCCAATAATCGCAGCCTGACGCTGGAAGACTTCCGCAATGCATTAGGACAAATCAGGCATCGTCGTGAAGTAACGGTAACCGTCCTGCATCACCTCGAATCGGACACCATCAAAGCGGTTCGCGTGAAGTTCTGATTTCGAGCGCCAGGCAAAATAATTCAGGGGAATGACATGAACGCCCAGACGAGACGAGCCACATGGACCAGTGCGGGCCTCCTGCTTGCTTTGACCGTTGGCGCACCGGCCATGGCCGACGACACGGAACTGTTGCTGGTGACTCCCGATACCGGCAGCAAGCCGAATATCCTGTTCATCCTCGACACCTCGGGCAGTATGGATGACGAGGTGATGACGCAGGAGCCGTACGATGCTTCTCAAACTTACGCCGGCGGCAGCTGCGACGCGGCCAGCGTCTATTGGACAGACGTCGATATCGCCCCGGACTGCTCGAGCACGACGCAGCGCGTCGCCAATGGTTCGTTTGTCTGCAATGCAGCGACTGGCCAGTTGACAGGCATCGGCAGTTATTCGGACACCATGGTCCAGCATCGGGCCACCGGCGTTGCCGGGGTTTCGCGCTGGCAGGAACTGGAACAGGGCAACGCCTCGGACCTCGTCGAGTGCCAGGCGGACTCCGGCAAGCACGGTGACGGCACGGCGGGCAATCTGTGGGCTTCCAATGGCTCCGACGGCAATGCGTTCACGAACAACTCGAATATCGAACTGGGCTGGGGCAGCGCTCCCGCAACGGTGACGTACACCGTTTACGACGGAAACTATCTGAACTGGAAGAACTCGCCGGCCACGGTATCGCTGCCGAAGATCGATATTCTCAAGGCGGTCACGTCAGCGGTGTTGAATTCCATCACGGACGTCAACGTCGGTGTCATGCGTTTCAACAACAATCTCGGCGGTCCGGTCATCAAGGCCATCAGCGACCTGGAAACGGATCGCACAAGCATACTGACCACGATCGACAGCCTGGACGCGGACGGCAGCACACCGCTTTCCGAAACGTTCTTTGAATCCGCATTGTACTGGCGCGGCGTAAATGCGCACTACGGTGAAACGGTCAATCAATACCCGACGGATCCCGCGGCACTGGACTCGACAGGACCCGAGAATTACAGGCAACCCCAAACCAACGTCTGCTCGAAGAATTTCAACATCCTGTTGTCTGACGGCGTTCCGAACGGCGACCTGGACACGCCCGGACTGATCAACACCTTGCCGGGATACGCGGCGGGTCTGGGCCGTGCGGACTGCAACGGCACCGGCGAGGGCCGGTGCCTGGATGACATCGCTGAATATCTGTCGAAAGTCGATATCGACGTTCCGATGGCGGGGGATCAGTTCGTCACCACCCACACCATTGGTTTCGACATCGACCTCGATATTTTGCGCAATGCCGCCGAGATATCCGGCGGGAAGTATTTCCTCGCTAACGATGTGGAAAGCCTTGCGCTTGCAATGCTCAATATCATTTCCGAAATCACGGAGCGTTCGCTTTCGTTCAGCGCGCCGGCGGTCGCGGTCAACACGTTCAACCGGACGCAAAACCTGAATGACCTGTACATGACCGTGTTTTCGTCGAAGACCAACGTCCATTGGCCGGGCAACCTGAAAAAATATGGTGTTGACAACGGACGGATTGTCGATGCCAATGGCCTCGACGCCGTCAACCCGGCAACCGGATTCTTCTTCGACAGCGCACTGAGCATGTGGACGGACGGCGCTGCCGACGGCAGCGAAGTGACGCTTGGCGGCGCCGCGCACGAACTGCCGGCTCCGGTTTCGCGCAACCTGTACACGAACAACGGCAACAGCAATGCGCTCACGGCCGCCAACAACGCCATCTCGCCAGCGAACTCAGGGGCATTTGCGGCTGCGGACTTCGGCCTGACCGGTGCAACCGGTGAGCCAACCATCGATGAGATGATTCGCTGGATGCGTGGTGAGGATATCCGCAACGAGGACTTCGACCCGACGACGACCGTGCGCAACGCGATGGGCGATCCCCTGCACTCGCAGCCCGGCGCGGTCGTGTACGGCGGCAGCCCCAGTTCGCCCGACATCGTCGTCTTTACCGGCACCAACGACGGTTACTTGCATGCGGTCAACGGCAATACAGGTCAGGAGCTATGGTCGTTCGTGCCCAGGGAACTGCTCACCGACATGAACCGCCTGTTCTTCGACCCCAAGTCGAACTTCAAGCACTACGGCATCGACGGCAACATCGTCCCGGTTATCAACGACAGTGACGGTGACGGCGAGATCGAGGGCGGCGACGGCGATTTTGTCTACATCCTGTTCGGCATGCGGCGCGGTGGCGACTCCTATTACGCGCTCGACGTCACGAACAAGAATGCGCCGGTACTGTTGTGGCAAGCGCAGTATCCGGAGTTCGGTCAAAGCTGGTCGACGCCGGTTGTTACTCGCATGAATATCAACGACCCGGGCCTTAACAGCGAAAGAGCCGTGGTCGTGATCGGTGGCGGCTACGATCCTGTACATGACACGCGCGCACATCCGGCGACTGCCGACGCCCAGGGTGCCGGCATACACATTCTGGACCTCGAGAGCGGCGCACGGCTGTGGCGCGTCGGGGCCGACGGCGGCGCAGACTTGCAACTTGCGTCCATGACCCGGGCCATTCCGACACAGATACGGGTAATCGACGTGAGCGGCGACGGCCAGGCCGATCGCATGTATGCGTCCGACCTGGGCGGCCAACTTTGGCGTTTCGATATCACCAACGGCGAGACGCCGGCGAACCTGGTTGCCGGCGGCGTGATCGCCCGGCTCGGCGCCGAAGGGCTCGGTTCACCGTCGGCCGCGGATACGCGCCGCTTCTACAACGCACCCGACGTTTCGATTTTTATCGATCCGCTGCAAGCCCGCCGTTACATCTCGATCAGCATCGGCAGCGGTTATCGGGCGCACCCGCTCGACGAGAGCGCCGACGACCGATTCTTCTCGGTGAGAGACCCGGACGTATTCACACGGCTCGACCAGAATGCCTATGACAACTACGACATCGTGACCGACACGGATCTTGTGGAGATCAGCGGACAAGTCAGGGTCGTCCTCGATTCCGACGATCGCGGCTGGAAATTCACGATGCCGCCGAGCCAGGCCGTGATCGCCAACTCGGTGACCTTCGACAACTCGGTATTTTTCGTAGGCTTCTCCCCGGAAGCAAACACGTTCGACCCCTGCCAGCCGAGCAACGGGCGCAACTTCCTGTACCAGGTAAGCGTCATAAACGGCGATCCGGTAGTGAACAACCTGGACGCCGTCCTGCCTGCGGATGCCGACGCCGAGCGCGTTACCGAGCTTGCCCAGGGCGGTATTGCGGCGACTCCGGCGTTCCTGTTCCCCGGTCCAAACGATCCGGACTGCGAGGGCGCAGCGTGCTCACCGCCGCCTATTGGTTGCGTCGGCGTCGAGTGCTTTGACCCGGGATTTATCAACAATCCCGTCAGAACGCTGTGGACGCAGGACGGAATTGAGTAGTGGTTCATAGCCGGAATTGCCGGAATCGTTAACATATGGAAATGAACCTGGAAACGCGACCGCGTGGCCTGAAAGTCGGGTAACGAAGCCAGGACTCGAAGCGACGAAAATGATGGCCGGGAGGTACACGCCGGACGGCCTGCACGCTTCGCAACAGGGAATCAGTCTGGAGTGACGACGATGACGTTTCGCATGGCTGCCGTGCTGCTTGCATTGTGCTTCAGCTTGCCTGCAATCGCGGAACTGAAGACGCTGGTCGAAGCGAAAGAAACCAGCACGGCGTTTATGAACGTGCCGACCACCGACAACAGCAGGTTGACGTTCAAGGGCTGCGAAGAATGCGAGCTTATTTCAGTTCGATTGACGCCGGCTACCGAGTATTTCTTGCGCGGCGAAGCAATGCTATTCGCCGACTTCAGAAAACACTTCAACAACCTGAGGCGGAGCAAGGAAGACTACGCCCTGGTTACTTATGACACTGAGACAAACACCGTAAAAAGTGTTCGAGTGGCTGACTGAGCGATTAAGTCACGGATCGATTTAATTCAGAGGTAGGCACAAATGACTTCGTCCATCCGCACCCTTTGGGCCGGTGCGGGACTCGTACTTGCGCTCACGGTCGGCATGCCGGCGGTCGCAGACGACGTCGAATTGTTGTTAACGGTTCCGGGGACCAGCAATGCAGCAAAACCGAATATTCTGTTCATCCTGGACAGCTCGGGCAGCATGACTACGGTCGAGGAGGTCAATCAGGAACCGTTCGACGGCAGCAAGTCCTATGGCGGCGACTGTAACAGTAATGACTACTACTGGACCACGAAGAGCAGCATTCCCGATTGCGACGGCAACGGCAGCGTCGAGAACCAGCGAGTAGACGACGACTACTTTGTCTGCAAGCAGGGTATCGACCAGATCACGGCGCACGGTTCGTATTCGGGCACGCTGGCGCAGTACAGGAAGTCGAATGGAAAATGGAAGTGGATGGAGCTCAAGTCCGGGGAGGACGACGCCTACGTTGAATGCGCCGACGACTCCGGCATACACGGCGACGGCAGCGATCCCGATGAACTCTATGCGCTTATAGGCACCAACAAGTCCCGATTCACCTCTGACGAGGATCGTGAGGTCGACTGGGGTAGTTCTCCGACCAGCAAGATTTACACGATCTACTCGGGCAAGTACCTCAACTGGTACGACGATCCGCCGGTTTCCAAGATGACGCGGAACGACATCGTAAAGGCGGTGACCAAGAATGTCCTCGGTTCCATGAACGACGTCAATGTCGGCATCATGCACTTCAAGGGCAACGACGGCGGCCTTGTAATTCGGGCCCTCAAGGATCTCGATTCGACCCGCGACGACGCCATGACCGCGGTCGACAACCTGCCGGCGGTCGGCAACACGCCGCTTGCTGAAACGATGTACGAAGCGGCTCTGTACTGGCGCGGTATGAATTCTCACTATAAACACCTGTCGGGTACGGACACGGACGCCCTCGACTCCACGGACCCGATGAAGTACCGGCAGCCGACGGAATACGCCTGCGCGAAGAATTTCAACGTGTATCTGTCCGACGGTGAACCGACACAGGACTTTGATGCCGACAATTATGTCGGCACCTTGCCGAATTGGACCGCGGCTCTGGGCCGAAGTGGGTGCAGCGGCGGCACCGGTGTCGGCGTATGCCTCGACGACATCGCCGAATACCTGTCCAAGGAGGACATTAACTCCGACGTGCCCGGAGACCAGACAGTCGCGACGTACACAATAGGCTTTAAGGGACATTTACCGATCCTGCAAACGACGGCCGTCAACTCGGGCGGCAAGTACTACCAGGCGGAAGACGTCAAGTCGCTGACGGCCGCGCTGACGGACATCGTCACGAACATCTTCGACCGCGACATCTCCTTCACCGCTCCGGCTGTGGCCGTCAATGCATTCAACCGCACACAGCATCTGAACGACCTGTACGTATCGGTGTTTCGCGCGAACGACAAGGTGCATTGGCCGGGCAACATCAAGAAATACACCATTACCGACGCACAGATTGTCGACAAGAACGCGGAGGCTGCGGTCGACCCGGGCACCGGGTACTTCGCGGATACCGCGCACAACTTCTGGAATCCGGGCGCGGACGCCGACGGCGCCAACGTTTATGAGGGCGGCGCCGCCAACCTGCTGCCGGATCCTGCCTCCCGCAAGGTCTACACCAACCTCGGCAACGCCGATCTCACGGACGGTTCCAACCGCATTGCGTCATCGAACGCAAGCGCCTTTACGCCGGAGACCTTCGGACTGACCGGGGCGAGTGATGAGCCTGATGTTTACGCCATGATCGAGTGGATTCGCGGAGTCGATGTCGCCAATGAGGACAACGATCCGGATACGCTTGTCAGGCAGACGATGGGCGATTCATTGCACGCACAGCCGGCATCGATCGTTTACGGCGACAACGCCGGCAAACCGGACATCGTTGTATACACTGCAACGAACGACGGATACCTGCACGCCATCGACGCCGGTACGGGCGCCGAGATGTGGTCGTTCGTCCCGCACGAGCTGCTCGAGAACATGGGCGACCTGTATTTCGATCAGACCGTCACGTATAAAAACTATGGTCTTGACGGCGACCTCGTACCGATCGTGATGGACCGCGACCAGGACGGCGAGATCAAAGCCGCGGACAAGGATTTCGTCTACCTGGTCTTCGGCATGCGCCGCGGTGGCGACAACTATTACGCGCTCGATGTTACCGCTAAGGACGCGCCGAAGTTCAAGTGGGTGAAAACGTTCCCGGAATTCGGGCAGACCTGGTCGCCTCCGGTCGCGGCAAAAATCAACGTCGACAGCCTGAACGTCACCAGCACCGACAAGGCCGTGCTGATCATGGGCGGCGGCTACGACACCGTGCACGATCAGGCGATACATCCGAGCAGCCCGGACGCCGAAGGCGCAGGCGTATTCATGCTGGATATCGAAACCGGCGTACTGCTGTGGCAGGCAGGTGCAGACGTTTCCGCCGATCTCGTTTTACCCAAGATGACGAGAGCAATCCCGAGCCGGGTCCGGGTGCTGGATCTCTCGGGCGACGGCTTCGCCGATCGCATGTATGCGGCCGATCTCGGCGGCCAGATCTGGCGCTTCGACATCACGAACGGCAATACGCCGGACAAACTCGTGGCGGGAGGCGTTATCGCCCGTTTCGGCGCCGAAGGTCTGGCGACACCGAGTGCCGCGGACACGCGGCGCTTTTACACCGCGCCGGACGTCTCGCTGTTCCGCGACCTCAGGCAGGACAGGCGTTACCTCTCGATCAGCATCGGCAGCGGTTATCGCGCGCACCCGCTGGACGGCAGCGCTGCCGACCGCTTCTATTCGTTGCGTGACAAAGACGTATTCAATAGCCTGACGCAAGCGCAGTATGACAACTATGCGATCTCAACGGACGCCGACATGGTGGAAGTCAGCGGTAAATTCGGCACTGAGATCAAGCCGACCGATCGCGGCTGGAAATTCAGTCTTCCGGCCGGGGAAAAGGTCCTTTCCGATTCGCAGACTTTCGACGATTCGGTTTTCTTCGTGTCCTTCGAGCCGGATGTCGCGTCGGACGACCCCTGTCAGGCCGGGCTTAGCGTGAATCGGCTGTATCGTGTTACCGTGGCCAACGGCGACCCGGTGGTTGCCCTGGAAGCGCTCGATCCAAACGATCCGGAGGCGGTCGATGCGGAACGCGTCACGGAACTCGAACAGGGCGGCATCGCACCAAGACCGACGTTCCTGTTCCCGAGCCCGACGGATCCGGATTGCACGGGCTCAGAATGTTCGCCGCCGCCGATCGGCTGCGTAGGCGTCGAATGTTTCGACCCGGGCTTCCCGAACAATCCGGTGCGGACACTGTGGAGACAGGACGGCGTGGACTAACGCGCCATGACAGAACTGGGGAATTATTATGGTTAAGAACATACGTGGCGTAACGCTGATCGAACTCATGATCGTCGTCGTTATCGTCAGCATACTGGCGGCCATTGCCTATCCCAATTACCGGCAATACGTGCAAAAATCAAAGCGCAACGAAGCGAAGGCCGCGTTGTTGCAGATAGCGACCAACCAGGAACGGTTTTATCTGAATAACAACACTTATACAAACTCGATGACAGTGCTTGGATTCCCTGTCGACGATAATTTTCTGACGGAAACGGAGACGTATGTAATCGACGTCACGGCAGCGGACGCGAATGCCTACACCGCCCGGGCGACATATCAGCTTGCCGGGGACGAGGAAGCTGCCAAATGCGCAACGTTCACCATTAACTCGACCGGCACCAAGACCTCGACCCCGAACGCGGATTGCTGGACCAGCACTCGCTGATTTACGCCGTAGCGCACTTCGCGCCCTGTTGGAGCCCGTCAAAAAGCGCGATTCCGCGATGTCCGTCAGACCGTTTCACGGGCTCCAACACAGTTCGATTTCAAACGTGGTCAGTTGCCTGACGGCGAACTCTCCTCAGCGACCGGCTTCGCCCTTCCGGAAAAAAACAGCGCGTCAATAATCAACAACACCGCCCCGACGGTAATCGCCGAATCGGCCACGTTGAAAGACGGAAACGGCCAGCCGGCAATCAACACCTGAATAAAATCGACCACGTGACCGAAGCGGATGCGGTCGATCACGTTGCCGAGCGCGCCTCCGAGGACCAGAGCGAGTCCGGCGGAAAGCACGATATGCCCGTCCCTCCTGATTCGCCACAACCACACCACGATCGCGGCACTCACCGCCAGCGCGAGGGACGTAAAGAACCACCGTTGCCAGCCGGACGCATCGGCCAGAAAGCTGAAAGCAGCCCCGCGGTTCTGCTGGTGCGTAATGTTGATGAATGAAGTAATCGCAACCTTGTCGTAAAGCGGCATCCAGGCGAGGATCGCCCATTTCGTAAGCTGGTCGAAGGCGACAACGAGCATCGATACGGCGATGCAAATCGTGAATGGCCTGCGGTTGTCCGTACTATCCGGGTTGCTTGTGTTGTTGCTCGTCAAGTTGCTTCCTTAGTCGTGTGGTATCGCCCGCGATGGCCGGCTCCTACAGCGCGTCCTTGTCTTGCCAATCGGGTTGATTCGCGCCCTGTAGGAGCCCGCCATTGCGGGCGACCCTCCGGGCGCCAACGCGCAACGACCTACGCCGCAAGTATCTCTTTCGCCCGCGCCGTGTCGCGGTGCATCTGCTCGATCAATTCCCTCGCCCCGCCGAACTTTTCCTCGCTGCGCAGCCGGGCGATGAAATCCACGTGAATATAGGCGCCGTAGATATCCTCGTCAAAATCGAAGATATGCACCTCGAGAAGGGGTTTGATGCCGCCGAAGGTAGGCCGCGTGCCGACGCTCGCCACGGCATCGAGCGGTTCGCGGCCGAGGCCGCGTACGCGAGCGGCGAATATCCCCATGACGGGGCTCTGCCGTCGCCGCAGATTGACGTTCGCCGTCGGATATCCGAGGGCGCGGCCGAGCCGGTCGCCGCGGATCACGGTTCCCGACATGCTGTAATGCCGCCCGAGCAGCCGAGCCGCACGGTCAAGTTCACCAGCCCACAGCGCCTTGCGGATCGCGGTGCTGCTCACGCGTTCGCCCCCGATAACGACGCTCGGAACCTGCCTCACCGCAAAATCCAGCGCTTTGCCGGCGCACCGCAAGTGCTCCACGGTGCCGCGGCCGCCTTCGGCAAAACAGAAATCGTCGCCGATCACGAGCTGCCGGACATTCATCGCATGGACCAAAAGCTGCCGGATGAACGTCGCCGGCGACATGCTGCGCATGCGGTCATCGAAGCGCGGACAAAAAAAGATCTCGACGCCTGCCTGCGCAAGCATCTCGAATTTTTCACGAAAGCGCATGAGTCGCGCCGGCGGGCTTGACGGGGCAAAAAACTCTTTCGGTGTAGGTTCGAAGCTCATGACGACCGATGGTATACCTTCTTCACGGGACGTCTGCAGCACCGATTCCAGCAATCGCCGATGGCCTGAATGCAACCCGTCATATGCGCCGATCGTAGCAACACTGCCGCCAGCGACGCGATCGAAAGGAAAACAGGCGGCCGCACGAACTAGATACACTTCAATTCAAACCTGACTGCTTTGCAGGACAACGACCGGTCTGCCGGCGTGATGAGTCATATGCGACCTATTGTACTGATGTACGTGCGGTTCTGTCGCCGGGCGCTAGTGCACCCCGTCGTAAATAATCGACCATTCTCGCGAGCGACTTTTCGTGGCTGGCAAGGCGCGGCTAACACTCAGTCCGACTTCAATCGCAGCGTTGCCGGCCGCACACCGAGGGCCAGGAGCGCGACAAAATAAACAACTGCACCCACAGCGACCGTCAGGCACAACCACAGCGAGCGATTCATGAGGCTCGTTTCCAGCCACCAGCCGAGCGGACGCGCGAGTTGCACCAGGCAAATCGTCATCGCGGCGTTGGCAACAAGAAATCGAGCAAGGAGTGCCGCCCACCCGTCCGTGACTCCCACTACGCCGTCGCGCCGCAAGCCGCGCCAGAGCAGCCAGGCGTTGACGATCGCCGCAACGGAGGTCGCCAGCGCCAGTCCGGCATGTGTACCGGCATAACCTGCTTTCGTCAGCGTATAAGCCAGGACAACGCTCAGTACAAAGTTGACGACCAGCGCGATGAGCCCGACTTTTACCGGTGTTTTCGTGTCCTCGCGCGCGAAGTAGGCAGGAGCCAGGATCTTGACCAGTGAAAATCCGATGAGCCCCAGCGAAAACGCCTGCAGGCTCAGCGCCGTCATCTGCACATCGAGTTCGGTAAATTCGCCACCATAAAAAATCGTCGCAACGAGTGGCTCCGCGAGCACGACGAGACCAACCGCCGCGGGCGTCGCGATCAGGAATACCAGCTTCATGGACCAGTCGACCGTGCGGGAAAATTCCCTTGTCGATGCAGTTGCGTGCTGGCGCGAGAGATGCGGCAGGGTCACGGTTGCGAGCGCGATACCGAACAGCCCCAGCGGAAACTCCATCAGACGATCGGAGTAATAAAGCAGGCTGATCTTGCCGACTCCAAGCATCGATGCGATAACGCCACCGATCAGCACGTTAACCTGTGCAACCGATGAACCGAAAATGGCCGGCAGCATGAGTTTGCCGATACGGCGTACGCCTTCGTGCTGCGGACGCCAGCGCGGCCTCGGAATGGCGTGAATCTTCGCGAGGAAGGGAATCTGGAAAAGCAGCTGGGCAATGCCCGCGATGAGGACCCCGTACGCCAGCGCCATGCCCGGTTCCGCCATGCGCGGCGACAGCCACATCGCACTCAGGATCAACACGACATTCAGGATGACGGGCGTGAATGCGGGCGCGCCGAACTTGCCGTAGGTGTTGAGAAGTCCACCCGCGAATGCGGTCAGCGAAACGAAGAACAGGTAGGGAAAAGTGAATCGCGTCATCGCCGTCGCCAGGTCGAAACGGCCGTCGTCACCGATGAAACCGGGGGCGACAATCAATACCAGCATGGGCGCCGCAATGACGCCAATGAGCGTGATTACAAAAAGCACCAGCCCGAGGGTCCCGGCCACGGCGTCGACCAGCATTCGCGCCTGCAGGTGATCGTTCTTCTCCCGGTATTGCGCCATGACCGGAACGAAGCCTTGCGAGAACGCGCCCTCGGCGAAAAATCGCCGCAGCATATTGGGAATGCGGTTCGCGACGATGAATGCGTCCATCACAATCGTCGCGCCGAAGTAACGCGCGAATACGACGTCCCGCACCAGGCCGAGAATTCGCGACACCAGGGTCATGCCGCTGACGACCGACGTCGACTTGAGCAGGCGCCGCCCGGACAGCTGGTGAACAGGCCGCTCGGTGGGCAAGTCGGCTGCGGCCGGTGATGCGCCGTCGGGGCGCTCGGAATTTGACATGGGTGCGATCAGGGCTGCTTTGGGTCGCTAGTCTAGCGCAAAATGCAGCGAGAAATCAGACATTTAGCCGTGCCGCTCACGCTGCCCTGGCGGCTCTCGCTGCGGCCGTCGCAACGTTGACAATCGACAGCGGGAAAACAATAATACGCGGCTCTTTGAGCCGGGATGCCGCTTTCGCCATCCCGCACACGACCCGAGCAACGGAATTCAGCAGTGGCAAATATCAAATCAGCCAAGAAACGCGCACGACAACAGGAGAAGTCCAGGCTTCACAATATGGGCCTGCGTTCGAAAATGCGCACACTCATCAAGAACGTCATCAAGGCAGTCGAAAAAGGCGACAAAGCCGCTGCGACGCAGGCGTACAGCGCAGCCGTGCCGGTGATCGACAGCATGATCAACAAACGCATCATCAACCGCAACAAGGCTGCCCGTCACAAGTCCCGCCTGAACAAGATGGTGAAGGCACTCGCCGCCTGACCGAACCCGTGGTGGGTACCGCGGCCGGAAGTCGCCACCCCTACGATGTTTCCCCCGCCCGTTCCTGCATCGCCGTGAGCTCGCGCATCACCGCTTGCGCCAGTTTTCCGGTGCCGACTCCGGTCGCGGCGCTGACCTCGTAAACCGGCCCCGTCCAATGCAATGCTTGCAGCAGGCGCTCCCGTTCTTCGTGTAATTCCTCCACGGCGAGCAGATCCACCTTGTTCAACACGAGCCACCGCGGTTTCGCGGCAAGTTCGTTCGAGAACTTCGTCAGTTCTCGTTCGATGGCTTCGACCTGATCGGACGGCCGCTTGTCCGAGTCCAGCGGCGCCACATCGATCACGTGCAACAACAGCCGCGTCCGCTCGAGGTGCCTGAGAAACTGAACGCCGAGTCCTGCACCCTCGGCCGCGCCCTCGATCAGGCCGGGAATATCCGCTATGACGAAGCTTTGCAACGGGCCTACCGAGACGACGCCCAGGTGCGGGTGCAGGGTCGTGAACGGGTATGCGGCGACTTTCGGGCGCGCCGCCGACATCGCACGGATTAACGTCGATTTACCCGCGTTCGGCAATCCGACCAGTCCTGCGTCGGCGAGCAGTTTGAGTTCAAGTTTAAGGTGCCTCGCTTCACCGTCTGTTCCTGGCGTAGTCTTCCGCGGCGCCCGGTTGACGCTGCTCTTGAAATGCGTATTGCCGAGGCCGCCGCGGCCGCCCTCCGCCACTTTCAGCCGCTGTCCGGCATCGGTCAGATCACCGATCAATTCACCGGTGTCGACGTCGTGCACTACGGTGCCGCAGGGCACCTGCACGTCGAGGTCGTCGCCCGATTTTCCGCTCTTGTTCCGGCCGGCGCCGGGCTGGCCGCTTGACGCCCGGTGCTTCCTGGCGACCCGAAAATCCGCGAGTGTGTTGAGGCCGGCTCTGGCGACGAGATACACGCTGCCGCCGCGGCCGCCGTCGCCGCCATCCGGTCCGCCCCTCTCGATGTATTTTTCGCGACGGAAACTCAAGGCACCGGGGCCGCCGTTGCCTGCCTGCACGCTGATAGTCGCTTCATCGACGAATTTCATGGCGGAAAGTCTATACGCTTGCACATACAAAAAAGCCCCGCGGGCGCGGGGCTTTTGCTCATACGGTTACGGGTCGGGTTCAGCCCGCGTCGACACTCACGTACTGACGATTCTTCGGCCCCTTTTTCTCGAACCTGACCAGGCCATTGCTCTTCGCAAAAAGCGTGTGGTCACGGCCTATGCCGACGTTTACCCCCGGGTGCACGCGGGTGCCGCGCTGACGAACGATGATATTGCCCGCAACCACCGTCTGCCCGCCGAAGACTTTCACGCCGAGGCGCTTCGACTCCGAATCGCGACCGTTCTTGCTGCTACCGCCTGCTTTCTTGTGTGCCACTTTGTTTCACCTTGTATTTCCCGGGTTCGATGTTTAATCCATCGAACCGATTCCTGTAGGAGCCCGCCATTGCGG
>JBBDXW010000034.1:0-55848 GCA_040902105.1 Woeseia sp. | reverse complement strand
GGGCGACTCTGCCTGGCGTTGATCGTACCGCAGGTCGCCCGCAATGGCGGGCTCCTACAGCGTTTCTATCTAGCCTGAGTCCTTCTTCTTTGCCCTCTTCTTTTTCGACGTGCCCTTGTTCAATGTGCTTTTCGCGTCTGTTTTCATGCTCGACGATGCGTCCGACGCTTTCTTCGTCGCTGTTTTCTTTGCGGTCTTTTTGCCGGTGGCCTTCTTGCCGGACGTTTTCTTCGAGCTCGACTTGCCGGCCGCCGACTTTTCGCCCGTCTTTGCTTCCACAGAATCACCGGTCGACTCGCCGGCGCCGCTTATGCCTGTGATCTCGACTTCAGTGAACCACTGCCGGTGCGTGTGCTGCCGCAGATAGTTCTGCCGGCGGCGGAACTTGGTCACGCTGACCTTGCCGCTCTTGCCCTGCCGCAACACCTTGGCGCTGACGGTGCTGCCGTCCACCAGCGGGCTGCCGACCTTGACGTCCTTGCCCTCACCGATCAGCAAGACCTGGTCGAATTCGACGTTCGCGCCTTCGTCTGCTGCGAACTTTTCCAGTTTGAGACGTTCGCCTTTGCTCGCGCGGTATTGCTTACCGCCGGCACGAAAAACCGCGTACATCGTAATGCGCTCCAGTAAAAAGGCCGCGTACGTAACGCAACCTGCTGAGAATCAAGAGAATTTTGCGGACGTTTGGTGCCGGGGGAACCGGCGCTGCAAAAGCCTGCCGCCACAAAAGAGCGGGAATTTTATAGATTCGGGCGCTCCGGGTCAACGAATGGAGGTTAAAAATCTCAACTCATTTCAATAGCTTGGCATTGCACATTGTGCGCCCCGGCGCGGTCGCCAATGAACGGCGATTCAGGCATTATCGCAGGCACATGCAACTTGCCGAAAAGACACCACAAACGCTCGCCCTCGAGGACGTCAATCAGTTGGCCGTGGCCGACATGCGTGCCGTCGACAACCTGATCCGCGAAAGTCTCAAAAGCGATGTGGCGCTCGTCTCGCAGGTATCGGAATACATCGTAACGAGCGGCGGCAAGCGACTGCGTCCGCTGATTGTGCTGCTCGCCGCACGCGCGCTCGGCTACACCGGCCGGCGTCATATTCATTGCGCGGCGATCATCGAGTTCATTCACACGGCGACCCTTCTGCACGACGACGTCGTCGATTCTTCTGCCAGGCGCCGCGGGCGGGACACGGCCAACACCGTGTTCGGCAATCAGGCCAGCGTCCTTGTCGGCGATTTTCTGTACTCGCGCGCATTTCAGATGATGGTCGGCGTCGGACGCATGCGCGTCATGCAGATTCTCGCGGACGCGACCAACACGATTGCGGCCGGCGAAGTCATGCAACTCATGAACGTGCGCGATCCGGATATCAGCGAAGAAAGCTATCGGCAGGTAATCTACCGCAAGACTGCCCGGCTGTTCGAAGCCGGCGCCCAGATCGCCGCAGTGCTCGCCGATCGCGATCCGCGAGACGAACAGGCGATGGTCTGTTACGGGCAAAACCTCGGCACCGCGTTTCAGCTCATAGACGACGCTCTCGATTACGGTGCCCTGCCCGACGAACTCGGAAAGAATCTCGGTGACGATCTGGCAGAGGGAAAGACCACCCTCCCCCTCATCTACGCAATGGAGAACGGTACAGACAGCGAGCGCAGAATGATTCGCGCCGCCATTGAGTCCGACGGTCTGTGTAAACTGGGCGATATCCAGTCTGTTATCGAATCGACCGGCGCGCTCGAATACACGTCTTCGCGCGCGCAGGAAGCCGCGGATCTTGCCATCGACTCGCTGACGGCGATCCCGGATTCGGTCTACAAACAGGCGATGATTGCGATCGCCGAGTTTGCCGTCAAACGACGCATCTGATCCGGGCGTCCGTCACCTCTCGAGCCTTGAGGATAATCTCCTGACTTCCACTGCATCTTTTGCTGGCCGCTGCGCGCGGCTATCCCTGCGTCTGGCCGCGCTGGTTGTCGTCATGTCTCTGGGTGAGCTGCACGCTGCTGACGCACAAGCCGCGCAGACTGTCCCAAGCTCGAAGCAGCACCGTGGCTCCGCCCTCGAGCGCGAACTCCACGAATGGGCAGTCAAGAAAGAAAAAATGGACTTGTACCTGCGAGAAGCGATGCGTCGCCAAAGTATCGACATGTGGATAATTCTCAGCCGCGAGTTCAATCCCGACCCGTTGCTCGACCTGTTCGGCGGTCTCGGCATCTCCGGCTGGTACGGTCACCGTAACGCGTACATCTTTCGCGACCCGGGCGGCGATGAGCCGCTGGAGAAGGTTATTTTCGGAACGCATCAAAGCGGCCATATGCACGCCTTCTTCGACCGGATCGTGACCTACGGACAGGAAGGCCTGGCGCCTCACCTCCGAACCTACGTGAGGAAATCCGATCCCGAGTACATCGCCATTAATCGCTCGCGAACGGTCGCGATGGCTGACGGCCTGACGGCCGAGCTGGAAGACTACCTGATCGAAGCCATCGGCAACGAATTGTCGCTGCGGCTCGTATCATCCGAAGCGCTGGTGTTCGATTATGTCGGCACGCGCACACCCGCGGAACTCGAAATCGAGAAGGACGCGAGCTGGCGGACCTGGAATATTCTGCTCCGGGCCTTCTCCAACGAAGTCATCACGCCCGGACAGACCAGGACCATGGACGTCTGGGGCTGGATCGTCGATGAATGGAAATCGCAGCACCTGGACTTCAACTTCCCGCCAAGCCTGACGATTTACCGGCGCGGCGAGAAGGAGGGATTGGGTGACCACCTGAATCCGGTCATCATGCCCGGCGATCTGATTCACGTCGACTTCGGGGTCAAACTCATGGGCCTCGTTACGGACCAGCAACACCTCGCCTATGTGCTGCACGCCGATGAAACGGAAGCGCCGCCCGGGCTCCGCCAGGCGTTCGGGCAATCGAACCGGGTAGCCGAAATCTATATCGAGGAACTGCAACCGGGGCGAGCCGGGTTCGAGGTCAAGGAAATAGTGGAACGTCGATCAAAACAGGAAGGCTTCGACGCGCTGATCTACGGTCACACGCTGGGCAACTGGGTACACGGCGTCGGTGCGCGGACCGTGTTCAACTGGCCGGAACGATACGGAATCTTCGCGATCAAGCCTGTGGGTACGCGCGAATTCTGGTCGATCGAGTTTCGCACCACTGCTGCGGTCCCCGAATGGGACGGGCAGAAAGTGCCGTTTCCCCGCGAAGAAGACGTGTGGGTTGACGATCACGGCAAGGTGACCTACCTGGCAGGGCCGCAAAAAGAACTCTGGCTCATTCGCAGCGAGATGCGTTATCCGGAAACGCAATCACCGTCGACGCAATGAAGTAATACGCGGTGCGCGTCAATACGAACCGCGCACAAACTCCGCCAGGTCCTCCTTGAACTTGATCAGCGACGGTTCGTGCACGTACATCATGTGCCCGGCTTCGTAATACTCGAACTCGATGTTTTTGCGCAGCTCGGGCGTCAGGTTCATGTGATCGAGGACGTACTCGGTGGCGAAATGCGGCGTCGCAAGGTCGAAATAGCCCTGCTGCACCAGCACTTTCATCGCGGGATTGTGCTTCATGGCAAATTCGAGGTCGATGGCCGTGTTTGGAAACGGCAATTCGAAGCCGCCCAGGTCCGGTTGCTGGTGACCCCAGTCCCATTGCATGAAAAATCCGCCTGAGACGACGTAGTTATCGCTCATTTCGACCTCGAGGTCGGCCCTGTAGTAGTCCATGAACGCTGCAAGGTAGGACGGACCGATGGCCGTCGTGAAAGGATCGTACGGTGCCGACTCGGCGAGCTTGTTGATGCTTTCGCCCTTGAACCGTGAATCGACCCGCCCGACGGTCTTGCCACTGATACGCAAGAGCTCCTGGGTAAAGCGGCCTTCGTCGATGCGGAGATTGGCGCGGTCCCAGTACTCCTCGCTCAAGCCGGTAAAACGAGACAAGCCCGAAAGGACCGCCTGGCGGTCGGCGCTGCTCAGTCCGCGGCCGGCGAGCAACGCCGGCGCGTATTCCTGGATCGCGAAGTCACTTACCTCTTCCATGAACGCCTGCAGACTTTCGGGCTTCTGATCCAGCGCATCGTGATACCACGCAGTGGCCGCATAGGTCGGCAAAAACATGACGTGCGGCAGATCGATGCCCAAGCCGGCAAAGCCCGTGGTCATCTCCATGAACGGCGACACGAGGATGACGCCGTTCAGCGCCATGTTATGAACGGCAAGCAGGCGATACGAGACGCCCCCGCTGCGCATGCCGCCGTAACTTTCGCCAAGGATGAACTTGGGCGACGCCCAGCGGCCGTTTTCGGTGACGTACTGAACGATGAAGTCCGAGATCGATTCGATGTCCTGATCGACGCCCCAGAAGTCTTTCGTGTCCCCCTTACCCACCACTTTCGCGAAGCCGGTCCCGACCGGATCGATCATCACGAGATCGGCTTCATCGAGAATGCTGTAATCGTTCGCGACACGGCGGAACGGCCCGGCGGGGCTGAAACCTGCGTCCGTGACAACGGCACGCTGCGGCCCGAGCACGCCCATGTGCAACCAGATCGATGCCGAGCCCGGCCCGCCGTTGTAGGCGAACATGAGCGGCCGGTTCCTTTTGTCGTCCTCGTTGGAGACGTACGCTGAATAGCCCATCAGCGCGACCGGTTCGTCGTCGTCGTCCTTCATCAGCATCGTGCCGGCGGTTGCCGTGTACTCGATGTTGCGGCCGCCGATGCGAGTCTCGTGTTCGGTAGTCCAGACTTTCGCCTCCGGCGCCGGGTCCTCCGGCTTCTCGTCCTTCTCTTTTTCTTCGTCGGCTGCGAGTACCTGGCTGCTGAGTAAAAATGCTACGACCAGCAGAAACTTGTGGGCCATCGAGTTGCTCCTGTTGATTGTTCGAATTGCAACATGAGATACGGGCGCGGCCGGCGTGAGCGGGCCTGTCGGGTCCCGTCCCTTTCGCGACTGCTGCATCCTAACGGCGAAATGCGGCGATGTCACCGGAAGTGCTGTGGTCCTGGTGGGTGCGGGGGCGGTTGTACGACGCGGGTGCCAATGGGAGCAGTGAACTGCATGTGGCCGCAAATCGCCTGAATGTGTATCATGGCGCGCGGCTTCGGGGTGTAGCTCAGCCTGGTAGAGCACTGCCTTCGGGAGGCAGGGGCCGGAGGTTCGAATCCTCTCACCCCGACCAAATAAATCCCGATTGATCAAGTACTTAAGAACCCTACCACCGCTTGTAGGGGTTACCCAAAGAGTACTTGCCACACTTTTGCCACACTCGTTTCCATCCTGGAGACGAACTGATGGCCTCCTTCCGGAAGCGAAGCTCAACCTGCTGGCAGGCACAGATCCGCCGCAAGGGATACCCGACACAGACCAAATCCTTCACGACCCGGGCAGTCGCGGAACAATGGGTACGATCCATTGAATGCGAGATGGACCACGGTGTATTTGTGTCACGCCATGAGGCAGAAACCACGACTGTCGCCGAATTACTTGACCGCTATCTTCAGGAGTACACCGTACATAAGCGAGGCGCTCACTCCGAAACTTGTCGAGTCCGATTCTTGATTCGTCACCCGTTGGCAAAGCGATTCGTCGCAACCGTCCGCGGTGTCGATATTGCGCGCTATCGGGACGAACGCTTGAAAATGGTGCAGCCAGGGTCGCTACGACGCGAGTTGACAATCCTCTCGCAGATGTTTGAAGTAGCTCGAAAAGAATGGGGAATCTATGTTCACAACCCGGTGCGAGACGTCAAGCTGCCGACTGAAACTGGAGCTCGCAGTCGTCGATTTCGTGACGGCGGGAGCGGACCTGATAACGAAGAACATCGATTATTCGTTACGTGTCGCCGACATCGAAACGCCTACCTCGCCCCAATCGTTCGCCTTGCCTTGGAGACGGCCATGCGACAAGGCGAGTTGGTCGCCATACGTTGGCAACACATAGACTTAAAGCGTCGAACGGTGTTCTTGCCAGAGACCAAGAATGGCCAATCAAGGACAGTTCCACTGTCTACCGCAGCAGTCGATACTCTAACTGCTATGCCCCGCAGCATCAGTGGGCAAGTCTTTCCCGGAGTAACGACTGAGGCAATCAAGAAAGCATTCATTCTGTCAACAAGGCGTGCGCGAATCGAGGATTTTCACTTTCACGACTTGCGACATGAAGCAATTAGCAGACTATTCGAGCGGGGACTTAATATTATGGAGGTTGCATCCATTTCGGGCCACAAGGATCTTCGCATGCTGCAGCGATATACGCATTTACGAGCAGAAGATCTCGCCCTCAAGCTCGGATAAACTCGTAGCATGATCAATAGCTAAGGGGCTGGGGGCTCTTCATAAATTCATCGACAAGACCTGCTGGAACACAATACTTAGCATTCTTTGAGCCACAGCAATTTCATTCTCTTCTGAGTTCCGCTATGGGAGAATACAGTAGTGAACATTAAACACACTTCGCATCGGTTCTTTAATCGAGCGGCTTTTCTGGCCGTTCAGATCATACGATTACTTGCTGTCAGCGCAAACACTTCCAGTGAAAACAGCAAGATTGACAATGCCGTAAAGGGGGGTGTCATGAATTATCGTCGTGATGAACTGGACGACGGTACCGACCCAGGCGGCTGGTACGGTTAACGGCTCAATCCTTTCGTTGCAATTCGCTTGCCCAGGCTACCGCCTTGGGTACCCGCGTCCTGAACCGGTGCGCGGAGTGGAATAGCGGCTGAGTCAATAGCTCGTCCGACTCGTATTCCGACCCAAGCCATCATTGCACTCCAAAGTAGTGGTAAACCTAAGTAAAGACTCATCGTGATCATATTGAGCAGCATTCGCTTGGAATCATGCTCGCCCGGGTTGGCGAAGATCTGGAAGAAAATATTGACGTCAGGGTACATGGCGAGGATCAGGTTCTGATCTACCCAGAGTGCCAGATACCACAGCACCGACCAGAACTTCACCGTGAAGATTGCCATGGCGCCGATCATCAGCATCGAGATCGAATAGCGCGAAAGCGTGACGAAAAGCGGTAGTAGTGCGTAGATGCCGAGTAACAGAACGGCTTGCACCATGGGCAGCCCCTGCAGGACCGCGGTCATGGTTACGGAAAACAGTGCCGAGGCAATGATGACGCCGCCGCTCGCCAGACCGTTCTTGACCAGGTGTTCGGCATTGCTGAACAGGCCCGAAGTTCCCGAGTTGTATGCCACTAGATCGTTGTTCGACCAGGATGGCGGGGCGTTGGACAATACGACCTTGGCGACTGCGTCGTACTGCCGCTCGCCCGCCAGGAAGGGAGCGATGGCGATGATCAGACCCGAGAGACCGCCCGAGGTGAAGTCTGCCTCGGCGACGAGCTTTTGGCGGAGTCCAATGGTGCCGTCCGACCACCATTCGTTGCAGTACGGCCTGCCCCACTCCGGTGGACTGGCTTCATCGTACTCGGTGTCACGCGACGCGATGTACGGCCAGCCGGTGATCGGCGCGGAGGCGCGGAACGTGTCGTAGTAACCGGGTGTCTCGCGGTAGATGTGCGATCCCAGCCAGTCCGGGTCGTCCGAGCCGAAATCCTCGAGCAGCTCGATGATTGCTGCCGCAGTCGGTTTGTCTGCCTGGTACTTCGAGCGGGCCGGGATATAGCATTCGCTGAAAAACCGGCTCACCTCCTGACGCAATCGCGGATCGGCGATCGTCGCCAGTCGAGCCTGCTGTTCGTAGGTTCGCATGTCGGCGACCGATGGCAGGCCGGCTATGACGGCGTGATTGATACCGGAACTGGTGGCCACTACCGCGTACCACCAGATGGGCAGATTAACGGTGGCGGCGGATCCGGAAAAGCCGGTACGGCCGTAGGTGCTTTGCGACGCCGCTACCGTCGCCGGCACCGGATTTGAATTGGTTAAGGTCGGCGGTGGTGTATAGCTCAATGTCGAGGCATTGAGCGCGGTCAGCGCCGCAGGTTGGCCGGCGAGAACCACCACCAGCAACGCCAGGAACAGCTCAATCTCCATACGCCGTAGCGACAGACCGGTGACCGTGCCAAATTCACCGCCCTCGGCCGGTTCGCGCCAGTTGTCGATGAGGATACCCAGGAACGGCAGGTACACGATGCCGGTACCCACCAGAACATCCCAAAGGATGCCGTAGAAGGTCCAGCCAAATAGCGTGGTGAACAATTCCAGGTAGCTGTCGACACTCATGACGCGGTTCCGCTGAAAGCCGCAATTAGCCTTGGGAGAAGATCCTGACCGATAAGCAATTCAAGGATCAGCAGCCAGGCTGTGACTCGCCAACGCAGCGCCAGCAGCTCGTGCATACGGATTTGATAGATCCGATTGCCGGCATGCAGCCGCCGAACGACCGGCCCCCACATCAGAGCGACGCCCGCGATGAAGGCCAGACGGAGTATGGCGAGCCATGCACCGTAAGTGTTCACCTGACCACGCACCGCTGTGATGGACGAGAGTCGCACGGCGAACATCAGTATCGAACCGAGGACAAGCGCGAGCCCGATGGTCAGTATCGTCATGCGTACGAACCAGCGGCGCTGGCGCATGCTCCTATGGTTCGACACGCCCGTTCCTGAGCGGCTGAGGATCGACTGTCGGTACGCTCGGGATATTCAGTGACGCCTGTCGCCGGGCTGCGGCGCGCTGCAGCAGTGTCACTGCCGTGTCCGACACCACTTCGCGCCGTACCCGGGTTTCGAACAGCAGGTTGTCGATTTCACGATCCAGCTCGGCAATCGCAGTGTCGACGTGTACTCGTGCGACCTCGGTGGCATACACCTCCGGCACCTGTCTTCCGGACAGTAGCAGTCGCCTCACGAACAGCGCCTTCTCGACGGTTCGTGCGGTACTGATTTCGGCGACCAGACGGCCGACGATCAGCCCCTGCTCCGAGACCGGCATGGTTCGAACCGCCTCTATGACCTGCCGGGTGATGGCGACGCCGGGGGCGGTGATCGTGGCAAGATTTTGAAGGGTTGGTGGGGTTGTTCCGCTGACCAAGCCCTGCAGATTGGCGGACACGACCTCGGACTCCTGGAACAGCTTGGGCAGCAGGCCGGTACCCGCAATGCTGTCTTTCGGGCAGGTATTGCAGGTGGTGACTATGTTGTCACCCACCACATCGACCGCCCAGTCACGCGCATCGACGGAAGACGGCCAGATCTCTGCCAGACGGGTCGCGGCCGGGGCGGGGGTGGATGTTCCAACCGGCCGATTCAACTGAATGTTGTAGCCGGCCTCGACGACGTCGCCCGTGAAGCGCAACTCCGGCTGGCCTGCCCCGCCGGCCTGACCGCCGATCCATGGAATGCCGTTGTTCCCGTTGGTTGTCTCGACCGCTTCCTTAGCGGTGACGACATCGTTGCCGCCAATCCCCATCTGGAGTTTCCAGTCGTTGCCTTTGGAGAGGGTGATGAGATCGGCATACGGGTTCTTGCCGCGCGCGATTTCCGCTTCCATGGCCTCGCAGGACTTGGTGGCGATCTGCATGGTCTCTTCGGCTTTGAGCAGCGCATTCTGGAACAGGTCGTACAAGCCTGGGTTGGCGCGCTGCAGAATGAGGGCGGGGAGCGCGGCGATAGCACTGGTCGCCGCCGTCGTCATGGCGTTCATGAGATCATCGACGCCTGAGCCGATGTCATTCAGGGTATTGCTGACGGCGACCACCGGATCGAAGGCGGCACAACTGTGGCCGAGACTCAGCTGCGCCGATCCACCCAGGGTAAACGACGTGACGTCGGGGTTCGCCGGTACTGATACCGGTTCGGCACCGCCGATCTGGTAGTACCACAGGCTGTCTTCGGTGGGCCCTTCAGCAGCGGGCACTGCGGATGCGACGAGACTCATTACAACGACCGCCGCTCCACGAAGTCGTCGACCCCAGAGATGCAACATGTTTAATCTCTCGCTCTCCCTACAGCCCTTGTGCTCACGGCGGATACGGCAACCAGTCCACGCTGAGCAGGAATATCCCGGCTCTCTGCTCACAGCATTGATACGGCCGCCATAGATTCCAGATGTAATCCCCTTCCGGATCAACGCGCCCTCCTCCCCAGCCAGTAACGCTCGTCAGATCATTGACGCCGAATGCCTCGCAACCGCTGTCGAGTTCCGGCAGCAGCATTTGCCACGTGCCGGTACGGTGGTCCGCCTCGATCAAGGGGCCCGGTGGCCACACCTGCTGGTTGGTCGACAAGGATCCGGTCACTGGCAAGTACACATGCGGCTGAGCCAGCCGCGTGACGATGTCGCCGGCACGCTGCGCATTGAGGGCGGCAGCCTTCGGTTCTTCGGCCTGGATGGTCCAGCCGGTGCGTGGAAAGACGCCGCCCCAGGTCTGCAGCGGCCAGCTGCCCAGCTCACGCAAGCCGGGGATGAGACTCGCCGGATAGAATATTTCCGGGACCTCCTGGCGCCAGGAGAGTGCATCCAGGCCCGATTGAAAGTACGGCACAAAGGGTGTCGTTTGTGACTCGCAAATGAGTTCCGGAACCAGACCAGCGAAAATTCCCTGAGGATGACCGATCGCGTCAGTCTCACGGAAGATCAGGTTTTTGTGATCCCGGTTTCTCGCCGTGCCTTCTGTGCGATTGCCCGCGCTGTCGATCGGTATGGGCAGCAGGGACCCGAGCACGCTGTTCGCCGCCGTTCGTTGCGCCTGACCGAGCACGGACCGAATCTCCGACCATGGATTGTCGCCCAGTTCGTTGTAGCTGCTGACGACAAGATCCGGATTGTAGTGGCCGATCTTGAGCGACGTCGTTACGCTGCAACCAAACGGAGTGCATTCCAGCCAGAAACACAGGCCAATCGGCATCCAACGCATGCAGGCGATGCTCGCAGACGCAGTCCGGCTGAAGATATCCGAAGTGCTGATGGTGCCCGCGCGTGCTGAAGCCACCATCAGCAGGGACAGGGCGAGTGCGACCGAAGCAGGAGCTTTCATGGCTGGAGACTTGCCACCCAGCGTCGATAGAGCGTTACGGCGGCCGAGAGATCTGTCAGTCCATAGAGAATCCACTGCCCGTCAATGACGATCGCGGGATATCGGTCAATGCCCAGTTCCACCGCCCGCGCCAGCGCCAGAGCCGATTCTGCCACTCGGTCCCGGCGATCCTTATCCAGGTGCTGCAAGCGCTCCAGCACAGCGCGCTCCGCGGATTGTGCATCTGCCGGTAGTCGCTGTGACAACTCCACTTCAAATCGATGGATCCCATCGAGCCAATACACCCGGATGTCCGTTTCTTTGAGCGATGCCGAAACCTCCTGCAAGTTCGTGGCGGGTTCGTCCGAGGTGGTGAAGATTTCCAAGCGGTTTGGCAACACCTCGGTTACCGCGGCGGCCGTGTAAACCAACCACAGCGCGATGACTAAGCTGACAGAAATCGGGACTTTGCTGACGAACATGCGATGCTCCACGGAAATGCATGAGCATCGTGATCCCAATAGGGCTTCGGCAACATGGATAAGCCGTGCGAGGTCGGTCGACCTTATTCCTTCGAGTGCCTGGTGTGGATTAGCGGCCCAAGTCACTAACCAGGTACTCTCGTTCGCAGGTTAAATAAGACAGGCGATAATGCAAATCGAGCACCCAATCATTGGCCGTCGCATCTGAGCGAATTTGGGCAACGTATGCGGTTACTCCATCTCCGAATGACCGCTTCCGCCTTATTCTGTTGAAAAACTCTGAATCTCGAGGAAGCCCTGCAGCGGCTTTAGCCATTACCTTCGAAGTAATGGGTATCGATCTTCCTTACTTCGTACGTTCCAACAAGGGAAACGCCCACTCCGAAATCAACCATCAGCTTTGCGAATCGACTCCCTTCGATCAGGATGATTCTACGCGTGGTCGAGGATCACTACGACACCTGCGCAGCCTTGCGTCCCTCGAATGCGGGCGCAAGGACGTGCGCGCACTGCGAGAGCGCCTCGCCGGCGCGAAGGCTACTGCCGAGGGCATGACCGTGCGTCTTGAACTGCGCGAGATGTTTCAGCTCGTGACGGTCACGCTGCACGCCTTGGACGCCTACGCGTCACTGCCGCTCGCAGGCAGGATCGACCTTGACGAGCTGGGCGCGTTCTACCGGCGCCTGTGCGCGCTAGACGATTTGTATTTTCCGGGCCCGCGCGCACCGTCAGCCTGACGGTCAGCGAAGGCCGCTTCCGGAACGGCTTTCCGCGCCGAAGGGGGTGCGGCGAAAATTCCACCGTCTCCGTTCTTTCCCGTGATCAGCACGCGCGGGCCCTCTGCAGCGCCTCGCTTAAGTCGCTCGCATTCAACTGCGCGTTGATTTCCTTCTCGTACGCGCCCGACATCGCCGTTCTGATGCCCTGGGCCTTTGCGTTCATCAGGTAGGTTATGCCGTCCCGGCCCTCGTCCGACTCTTTGACGCTCGCGATAGCGCGCGCTGCAAGTTCAGCCGCTGACACATTGCCGATCGTGTCCGGGATGCTGGCATACAGCACGACGTTGACACCGGCAAAGTCCACGAGCCGCTTGACCAGCACAGCGCTATCGCCAGCTGTCTCCGGATCAGGGTAGGAATAGCGCTTCCTACCAGCCTCGTAATTGATCTCGCGCCGGTACAAACGGTGCGTTGCCTCGTCCTCATCCACGTCGACAACAAACAGGCAATTCTGCACCGGGGCCCCGTAACCCTCTAGTGGCACAAGTGTCGGGGCGCCTCCGCGTCTCCCGCTGCTGCGTGCGAACTCGACGTTGAACGGCGTCGTGATGTCGCGCTTCGTCTCTACCGTCGCGGCCCGGATCTCCGCGCCTGGATCGTCGATTAATGATCCGTAGGCGAGTATTCCCACTGGCTTTGCCATCGTTCTACCTTCTTGCGCATACCGAATCCGCCACAAACCGGATAGCACAACAACCGCGTCAACAACAGGAACATGCCGCTCCTTCTCAATCCGCTTCTGCAACATACACCGCAGCGGGGGAATGACAAGGCTTGATGAACAGGCGTTTGGACTTGTCCTGCCATGCCCGAGATGGTATTGAACGGTCAGCGGTTCCGTAGGGCGCAGGCCAAGAAGAACGAGGGGAGACGATGAATACGACCGCGGCGCGTGGCTCGCGCGGCAGTCAAGCGGAAAAATGATCTCTCCCGCTCTTTAGGTAAAAGGACGAAGCTATGGCACCAAGAGACAGAATACTCCCACCCCTGGCAATCATCCATTCAAATGCGGCGTGGGTGCTGAAGGAGTTCGACAAGCTCGTTGCTGAATGGCGCACGTGGAACAAATCCGCGCAGTCGCTGGAGGACTCGCCGGAATATGATCGTAATACCTGCTCGGAAGCCATCAAGGACGGCCGCGCCAATCTCAACAAGCATGAGCTTCTACGTGAAAAGACATTGGTCTTCCTACGCAACAACTTTTCTGGTGCCGAATTCATATTCGAGGGCTGACCGAGCCACCCCCACGAAGACGTCACGTCTCGACTGCGCCGACACGTACCCCACTGGATTCATCGGCTGGAGATTCTTGAAGCCAGCGTCGGCTATGCCCGCGTGCCGGAGGGATTTTAGAAGGAGAAGGGCAAGGAGCTTGTAAGTGTGATCACGAAGACCGCCCCGGAGAAGGCTGCCGAGATCGCGGCGTCATATCTGAAGAACCCGCTGCGAGACCAAGGCGGCTGAATGCGACGAGGCTTTCGTCCGAGGCGGCACTTCGCCCTCGACGCTAGAATCTTTGCAAGCACAAGGAACGGGGTGTTATGAGCACGAACCCTGCATACGAGGAGTTCGCCGAAACGATCGCAAGCTGCGTGCATCGGCGGATGAACTTGGAAGAGCCGTATACCACTGCAAGCGGCGAAACGAAGGCCATGATCACGGTGGATAGGGGTTAATACTCAGGCGACCAGCGGTCCTGAATCTCTTCGAGCTCGCTCTTCTTGACCTTGACCGGCTCCATCGCCAAATCGTATAGCGGAAACGGCCAGAATTCGGCGATGCAATGATGTACGTCGTCTGCCCCTTCAAGCAGGCCGCTCGCATCGAGCCGCTGTAGCGTTTCAACGTTCCAGCCGCGCAGCGTGCTGGAATGAGTGTCGTCCGCAAGCGCGAGCGCTCGCCAGAGCCCGGCAATAGCTTCCAGCGCCGCCGCCTCGCCGATGCCCGCTTTGTGCGCGGCATCGATAATCTGGATCGCGGCGGGCCCATAGTTAAAGAACATGCCGGCGCTCAAAGTCTCGCCATTCTTGGGCGATACCCAGCGGTGCCCGGTCTGGTCCGCGACGTAGTCCACATACAGCGCCTCTTCGCGCTGCCGGTCGATATCGCGCCGAAAGATCCAGTCAACGTCGTTCGGACCGTCGAGATAGTAGTCCTTGCATTCGCGCTCGACGCCAACGCGCACCTCCTTCAGGTCGACAGGCCGCCAGTCGCAGATTTCCGTATAGAGCCCGCGTGCAAGGTGCCTGTTGAACTTGCGCAGTTGCCGGATGAAGGGCTCATCCGGTTTGCCTGGACAGCGGACGGCGTCGAGCAGGATCAGGTATTTCGCCGCCTCCTCGAGCGCCAGACCTTTCAGGATCTCGGCGCTGCGGAAGTCCTGCTCTTTCGCCAGCAGCCCGACCGACTGCCATATGCGCAGCGCATTCTCGTGGATGAGCGCGAGCCCTTCCGAAACGGCCTCGAAGAAAACCGGCTCCTGGAGCTGGACGAGGTCTGCGATACGCCTTGGTTCATGACTCCTGATATATACCGCCCGTGCGTCGAATCCAAGCTGAAGCACGGAAAAGGGAGCGGCCAGGCCGCTCCCTTTATGGGGCCGAAAGCAATTCCGCTACGGCCCCTCCGCAGCAAGCGCCGCCGCCGCGAGATGTAGCGCCTCCGGGCGCTCGATGATCGCCGCTGCATTCCACGCAGCGTGCGCGTAGACCGCTATCGAGTGCTTCGCGACGAAGTGCAGGTCGCGCTCGACCGGCAGGCCCGTCCGCGCACGGATTCGAGCTCCGAGATGCGGACGCAGCCGAGCTTGGGGCAAGCGATACCTTCGGGATCGAGCTCGGTCGGCAGTCAGGTGCAGTTCGCATCCCGTAAAGAGCTTCACGACCGGCAGGAAGTCGGCTTCCTGCGTCCCCTCTTCCGCGAGAGCTTCGCGGATGCGGCCGTTGCGCAAGCGCGCTTCGCGGACGGATTTGGTCAAAAGTTTCATTTGCCTTCTCCTTTGTTTGGTTTTCCGTTGGTACGCGGACGGAAAAGTCGGGCGGAGAAGCCGCCGGGTCACCTCAAGGGGAACGGCCAACCCAGTTAGAAGGAGTGGTGCGGGCAGGCCGTTGATCCGGCGGCGCGCCCGGAGATAAGCGCGTTATCGGCCAACGGAAGAACCGGTCGAGAAGACAATCGATATGAAACGCCGACATTCGCGGCTGGCGGGCGGCGACGCGCGCGCGGACGATTAGGAACATGGAAGAGATGGAGATCAGAGTTGCGAAGATCAGCACCTTGACCGGAGTCGTATACGCAACTGTCGATGTTGACGTGCCGAATATCGCCGCGAAGGCGCGCATCAACATGCACTTCCCAGCACCGCCCGGCACCGGGCCCAAACACTGGCGCAAGTTCGCCTACGACCGGGCATTGATGATGCTCGATCCGGCCTAGCCTAGGTCGGCGAATTACAGGTTTGCGACGTAAGCGCTCTCAGGTTGTCGGTCAAGGAGGCCTGCACCACCGCGCTATCGGCGCTCCAAAGTGAGGCGATGCCGTGGATGGCAATAGCTGTATCCCACGGGAAAAGCGGCTGGTGGCGATGCTGCGCGAATGGTCCGTCCGACTCTGTCAGGATACGGTCGCGGGGCATCTTCGAAACAAGCATTCGGCCTTTCTTGCTGTTTAACATGGCCGGGCCAACGCTGAACCAGCATCCCATCTCGATGGCACGATTGAGTTCTGCGAACGTGCCGGTAAACCAATGAAGAATGGGTTTGCCGGCGCCGGGATTCGAGCTAAGCCTATCGAGGACGGGGCCTGCAGCGCGGCGGCTGTGTATGGACAGTATCCTGCCACCAGCATTGGTGCAGGAAGCCAATATGTGATCGAACACTTGGACCTGTTCTTTCCACGAGCCGCGGAACTCCGGTGCGCCGTCCAGCCCAATTTCGCCGACATAACGTGCGCTCGGAAGTAACTCGTCGAATTGAGCAAGTTCTGCGAGTCGCTCGTGAGCAATTTGGGGATGAAGCCCAAGCGCCGTGCGTATTCGGCCACGCTCAAGAGAGCGCGTACCGCGCCATGCGCTGGGCGTCGTAGTTACGGACAAGACGTAGATTCCCTCCCTTTCGCAACGTAATGCAATCTCGTCTGGTTCTGGATAGAGATCAAGATGACAGTGAAAATCGATCACTTAACACCAGCCGACGCAAGAAAGCGCTCGAGTTCGGTTATCCCACGTTTGAGGACAGCCTTATAGGGCGCGGTGTTGCCCATGAGCACCGAATTGAGATTGGCCCTTGCGATAGAATCGATGCCCTCGCGCTTTACTTGCGCTACGGCCATGGCAGCGCAGCGCACGTCGTCAAAACGCGCGTGTTTCTCGTCGTCCTTCGCGAGGCGCGCGTACACGTAGCCTGTCTTGTCCTTCTTGCCCCAAGCGAGGAATGATGAGCGTCGTATTAAGCATGGTAGGCAACGTCCACAATGCTGGTAGCCGTTGCGGGCGTATCGCCCGCAACTGGTCGTGTCCGCCGCGTACTTAAGTAACAGCGCTTGATCCTTGCACCCCGAAAGCATTTCGCCTTTGGTCTTGAACTGATAGGGGTTGCGTATCTTCACTCGAAGCCCGGCTGCATCCAGCAGCTCCTGCAACTTATTGAGGAATATAGGATGCGTCGTCCGTGTGCTCAGGCTACCCAGCCGTGCGCCGGTCAGTGGCGGGTTGATGGATATAAATCCGTTCTCGCAGACATATAGGTCCACGTCCTTGCCATCCTTGTACCGCTTTAGGCTCGTCGCAGCGAGCACACCATAGGCTAGGAATATCAGGGAGCGCGAACGCTGGGAGCGTTCGTTTTCGCCTGGACAGGAAACATTGTGATTAAGCTGCAGATGAGTTAGCCCACCTGCAATCTGCGATGCGAGAAACGACTGGAGTTGTTTGTCGCCGGTCGCGACCTGACTGACAGCGTACGGCCGGTTGTTGGCGGCGACAAGATCGACAACGCCAATGAAGCTGTCGAGACCGCCCGACAAAAGGGCGATACATTTTTCAAGTGGACTAACGGCATTCTTCGGCGGCGCCGGCAACATTCCAGCTCCGGCGAATTCAACGTTCCAGATATCAGTCGTAAGGAAACGCAGTTGATCTTGGATGAGCGCTGCTTGTGAGCGCCAGAAAGGAGGATCGCTGACCGCGACTTTAAGGTCGATCTGACGCGTCCAACCATCAGGGCTCTCACCACGCCTGACGGCTGTGTCAGCAGCGATAACTGAAAGAGCGATTGACAGCAGATCCCAAGCGCGTGCGGCAGGCATAATTCTCGCGCGCCGGATCTGCATGAGCAGCGATGCACCGATGGAGCCCTGGGATGCTTTGTCAGAAAAGCCGTAAAGAATGACGCGAAGATCGCGCTTCGAAATCGAGCCGAGTTTCGTGTCGGATGGGCCACAGACGACTTTCATGACAGATAACCTTGGAAGACATCAAGCGCCTCAATGAGTGCCTCGCGAACGATGGCTGCGACCTTGCGCGGACCAAGGTCCGTACCTGCAGCGGAACGTTTCCGGAACGCCGCCGCTACAGTCTGCGCGATGTAATCCCTTACTTCCTTTAGACGGGCCATGCCTGCAACAGCTGAGGGCGCTTTCTCCTGGATCGTCTTGCCAACATCGAGCCTGAACCTGTTGAATACAGCGCAGGCAATATAGCGTTCCACTGCATAAAGTTGCTGCTCTTGGGAAAGAGCAAGCAAGTCTGCGTCTGGATACTGATCGAGTAGCTCCGAAAGGGATTTGCTGATCGCCTCTCTGCTGGCCTCACCGTCCTGCGTGCCGTCGACGGGGCGCACGGCCTCGACGACTGCGTCCATGATCTCATCGGCTGAACGTCCGACCAAAAGGGAAGGATCGAGCGGGCTGCCAGCCGTCGGCGGCTGCCCGGCCGCGACCGACGACAAGGCGCCGAACAGCGTTCCTGCCGTACGAGCTGTCCCGCTCAGTCGGCGGGACCCGGTTCCGCCGCCGCCTAATCCCTTACCGGCGTAGTGGCCGACGCCCCGGCGCATATCTTCGCCGGAGCCCGTACGCGCAAAGCTGCCCAAACTCGTACGGGCAGGCCCAAAACGTCCAGCCGGAGCAATCGGAATTGGTGGCGGCAGACTGGGTGGCGCAGCGTCGGGGGACGGCGCACTGTCATCGCCTGCGTCCCCGCTACCGGTGTCAGGCGGCAGGGGATCGGGGGCCCATGGCGGAACCATGGGAACGTTGGACGGTGACCCCCTGCTCGAAGATGATGTCCCCATTATTTCTGCTGCCTAGTAATCGCGGCCTTAACCGGCGGCGCGACATCGGCGCCCTTCCAAGCAACAAAGACAGCCGCCGACCACGGCTGGTCACCGATCTTTGGAACGATACTCGGCTTGATCTGCGAAGGCGGGCGGTCTGCGAGAAAGGCACCGATGCGCGGTCCCTGCGACGGATCAGCGATAGCGATAGCGATACAGCCGTCCAGTATTGGCGGGGTGCCCCACTCCTGATCTTGACGGGCGCGCTCAAGGAGGCGATCCATGATGATGGCCGTCTCCGGGCGAGGCAGGGATACAAGACGGTCTTTCAAACTCGAGGCCATATCCGGGTGCTCAAGTACAGCAGCTAGCAGCTCCGCGCCTTCCGACGATAGCCGGTCCTCCGGGGTGATTAGCGGTGAGTGCTCGCGGCTGACGTAAAGCACGCCGCGCAAGTCCGTGTCGGCAAGCTGCGGCGGAATGGTGAGCCACTCCCGCGTGAAGGGGTCGTCCCATGGGGGGTTCAGGTCGATCTTGTCGCCCGCCAGCGCCGCGTGTTCCCAGTCTTTGAGGAAGTGCGGCTTCCCGTTGGCGTCCTGGTTCACCCTCGAGGTAAGTTCATCGTAGGCTTTCGGACTACCGCAGCGCTCAAATAGAAGCATTTTGGCCAAAGCGGCTTCATCGACTCCAACGCCATGGGCGCGGGAGATCGCCATTCGTATCGATAACGCGTTGAGGAATCGCTTTACGAGTCGGGGATTACCCGCAATCTGCGAAGCGCGCGTCATAAGAGGCGCAAGCCTATCCGCCATATCGAATCGATGTATAAGCTCGGGCGACGAGTCTGAGTGAATGGTCTGCATAAACGCTTTGTCGACGCGCTTCCCCCGCCAGCTTTGCGCAAGCTGGAGGCATACCTTCTTTCTAATCGCTTCCTGTGCAGCTGAGTCCATGCCGCTGTTTTCAATGAACAGCAGCATCATGTAAGCGCGTACTTCTTGCGTGCCAAGCGGAGGCACGCGGATCGGTATCTGAATGAGCTTGTCGAAGTAATTTATAACGAGATCTTCATCAACGCCGCCGAAGTGCTGTCGAACGGCGTGCTTGATCATGGCGTCATCGGCCGCGATTACAAAGGCCGTGTTCTTCAGAAAAAGAAAAAGGCGAATAGCTTCCAGCGTTGAAATCGTAGTAGGCGGAAGACAGCGGTCTAGGTCATCGATAAGAACGACGAGCGTGATGTCCATTTCTTTAAGTGCCTGCTCGAAGCAGTCGCGGATAGCGTGGATCTCCTTTGGCGGGGACAGTTCTGGCTTCGGTTTCAGCAGGCCTCCGACCTCCGCAGCAGCACCAGAGGCCACTTTTCCGGCTTCTTTGACCCCTTCCGCGTCAACATTGCCTGCGACTAAACGCTTGCCGAGACTAGTGACATCACCGATTAAACCGACAGGCGGCAAGCCAAGAGACAAGGCAAGGGCGGAACCGGCGGTCAGCTTGGCGGCCCGGAGCCAGTTAACGCGCCGCAATAGCTCAAGAGCTTTGTCTTTTCCCGTCTGCCGTAGATCAGCCTCCTCATTGAGCTTGGTTGCTATCTCTTCCAATAGCGCGGCGCGGGCATCATCATATCCCTGATACAGCCAGGCATTGAATTCGACGAAAACGAACTTGCTCGGAGTTGCGGTATCACCATTGGCAACAGCGCTGCGAACAAGTTTGATCATTGATGATTTCCCGGCACCCCATGAGCCGGAAATGCCGATCGAGGTAGGACGGCCGTCCGCCTGCCGGATGATCTCGGCGACAGTGTCGGCTACGCCGGAGAAATTGAGAAAATCGCGCTCCGTCTCGTTATCTGGCCACACCGCGTATGCCCCCCGTGACTAGAACCTCTTTGGCCCTCTTCTACTTCTAGCTAGGCAGCCAAACTAGTGAGCGTCAGCAAGCCTGTCAATCTATTCCGGTATATAGATATTTCTGAAATCCGATAAATGCGCTCCGTATTCGCTGGGGACCGCCAAGTCGCTCAGCGGCGTCGTGGACGCTGTGATAGCGAAGCTGCCGGTGCCGTTTGCGCCCACGCGCATAGGCTTCTTCTTCAGCGTGTGGTGAACGTTAGTGCGGTAATCGTAATACCAGACTTCTATCGTCCACGGCTCGGGGCTGGCTTCCCTGTTATCGGACGGCTCAATACCTCCCAACCCGTGATCGGAGGCGGTGGGACCATTTTCCTAATCATAAGCACCGATGATAACTCCAGAGAAGGAGGAATGCCCAGCATCTGCCGAAAAATACCGGCGGCAAAGAATGGAGCGGGGAAAGGGATTTGCACCCTCTCTCGTTTCTCTTGGCCACAACCCTGTCGGTCAATACTATTTCTCTCGTCTGAATTGGAAGTGTCCCAAGCTAGGCCCGCAGAAACGCCACTCCAAAACACACGCTTGCACAAAGTACGAGTGAGTTATTCATGATCACCTCCACGACGTAGTTAAACGAAGCCTTGATGGTCACTTCCAACCCAAACAAACAACTATGTTGACGTCGATTGCTGCAGTTTCACCCAAGTCGATTAAATGAGTCTACCGCAAACTGGCCAGCGGAGAGCGGAACTGCGTCATGCGGTCCGGGCGTCTACTTCTGGCCAGTTGCTGATCTTCACCGCATTAATTTTTTACACGATCGACCGTCCGCTCCTAGGTGCGGATTCAAGCTGTCGTCAACCGCGCGCTAACGAATAGAGTGAATTCAGCGAAGATTTCACACTTCGATCAGGACGTGTTCGGCGCCATTAACCTGAGACGTTACTTCACGAGCATGAGCGTCGGCTCCTAACCGTCCGGTTATATCCGGTCAGCGTTTCGCGCCATGCGCTCGGCCATCACGTAGACGGCTTCGAGTTCGGTGCAGTCCTGTTCTCGGATAAGGTCGGCACGCTCGGCCTTTTCGTGTTTTTCGGTCATGGCGAGCGCCAGTGACAGAGGTGGCGGAACGTTGCGGAACAGCGCCTCCAGACCGTCCGCAAGCACCACACCTTCAGCGTATTTTCCGGATTCCTTGCGCGTTGAGAGCAACAGACTGCGCTGTTCGTCAGTCAGATCCTTGAATCGAGCGATCTGCTCCACTTCCTCCTTGGGCATCACGAGGCACAGCCACCACTCCATCATATTGAGCATGCTGCGACTGGCATTGGGGAAATCTTCGAGTGTCTGGGTGGCAATCCAGAACCAGGCGCCGAGCTTGCGCCACATCTTGGTGATCTTGACCACGTATCGGGACAGCAAGGGGTTGGTGGTGATGATGTGGCCCTCGTCGGTCACCACCAGGGTCGAACGTGCTTCGCGTTGATGCTGTTCCACCAGCGCATTGATGTGGCTCATCATGGAGAGATACGCCACCGTCAGCTGGTCCTCGTAGCCGTCCCGCGCGAGCATGCCCATGTCGAGGATAGTGACATCGGCCGCGGGCCAGCGCGTGCCCGGACGGTTGAAGAAGCGACCGGCCAACCCGGAACAAAAGAGCGCCATGCCATCGCCCATCTCGACCGCGCGGCTGCGACGCGGCTCGGATAGCTCGGGATCGGTGCCAATGGCATGCAGGGCATCCACGACATCTTTGGTCATGACCTGGTCGTTGCCGCGTTCCCCGGCATCGTGGGCTGCATGGTAGATCGCCTTGCGGATCAGCAGACGGTCGGCGCGCGTCATGCGGGCGTCTTCGCGTTCGTCGCCGCCGGTGATCATGATGCGCGCGGCGATTTCCATTTCGCCGAGGATGTCGCGGCCGCTCACTCGATCCTCATCCTCGAGATCCGAATCATCCTCCACAAAGAACGTGCCGCGCGAACCGGGAGACAAACGGCTTGCATCCGCAAACGGCGGCAGGCTCACGTCAGACTCGGGGTTCAGGGTCACCTGATTGACCGTCACACCGTGAAAGCGCAGGTGCTGGCCGAACAGGCTGAACGACCCACCGGCCTCGATGATGAATATTCGCGGTCGGTACACGGCCAGCATCTGCTGGAGCATATAGACTAGCAACGCCGATTTGCCGGCACCGGTCGGGCCCAGAATCAGCATATGGGCATTCTTGTTGCGATCGGCCGGATGCAACGGATCGAACACCAGGGGCTCCGCGCCGCGGTTAAAGAACACCAGACCCGGATGGCCGGTGCCGCGGGAACGGCCGTACAGGGGCAGCAGATTCGCCGCGTGCCTGGAAAACACCAGGCGGGAGCGACGGCGGCGGCGGTCCAAGGCGGCATCGTAGGCCATGGGCAGATTGCGGATATAACTGTCCTGTAACAGCAGGTCCGCGTCCCGCAGCACCGGCTGCAGGCCGTTCGGCAGCAACAGCGCATTCAGGCAATTGACGTTCGCGTGCAGCGCATTGAGATCCTCCCCACGAACGTAGAAGGCCAGATCCAGCGGATAGAGCCGGTTACCCTGCGCCATCTGCCGCTCGACCGCCGCAGCGCTTTCCCGGGTGAGCGAGGCTTCGGCCGAATCCCCCACGGCCGCGTAGCGAACCTGTGCCACGTGGTTACGTATCTCGTGCTGCGGCCTGACGGTCAGCGTCATGACCATTACCGTGTGCTCGGGAAAGCGATCAAACAGCGCGTACACATGATCACCGGCGCGGCGTTCTGCCGTGATGTGGCCGATGTCCGGCGGCCGTCGCAGCCCCTGGACGCTGACGATCGTGTGCGGCAGGTCATCGAACCACCACAGGCCGTTTTCAGAGCGCGGCGGCGACAGTGTCAGCTGTTCGGCAAAATCGTAACCGAAGGGCATTTCAGCATCCCCGGGATACGGTGCCATCTTCAATAGCTGATCGATGCTGCCCTGAGCCGGCGCGGCGGCCGGATTAAACCAGGGTAACAGCCACTCGTAGAATTCCTTGCCACCGACCCGTCGCGCGCGTACCCCGGCCGATGCGAGCGCGGCGACCCATTTGCCGGCAACATCGCCAAGGCTTGCCGCGGTCTCGAGATGTGACGGTGGCTTTCGTCGCTGTGACAGGCGGCGGTACAACGTGGCTCGAATCATGCGTCGCTTGCCTTGCCAGGGCGAGCCAGTGACTGCCTGGTCGATGAACAGTCCACCCGGTCGGCTGATGCGAGCGAGATGGTCCTGCATCACCAGCTGCTGATGGCGGCTGAAAGCTGTTTCCTGTGTGCCGGTGTCGGCATAGTTGCCGAGAGCTTCCGCGAACCGGCCCAGGCTGGCCTCGTCCTGCACATACACCTGTAGCACCCACGGGCCCTGCTCCTCTTCCGGGATGGCATCGGTCAGGGCAGTTTGCAGGGCGTCGCGAAGTTCGGTCATGAAGGCCATCGTGCGCGCCTCGCTACCGACTGGCTCCAGCTCGAACAGCGCTCCCAAACTGACGCCGTCTTCCAGCAGAAAACATTGATGCTTCGGGTCGTATTCCACCCACGGCAAAAGGTCGGTGAATGAGCTCGGCTGACGGTACAGCCGTCGCACGGCGCTGTCTTCAAGCGGCGGCAAGTGCTCTGCCACGGCTCAGTCGATCCGGTTCGACGGCGACTCCGGCCGCGGCACTTCGCGCGGCAAGGCGTATTCCACCTGCCGGTACATCGGAAACGTGGTCGCATAGCCCGGCACCGGCACCCTGTCCGCACCCGCGAGATGCGGAAACACATACAGCACCAGAGTTGGATTGGGCAGCCGCGGGAAGTGCGCATCGAGTTCGTTAAAGGCGTCGCGCACATAGCCGGCCAGATCGGCCACATCGGTATCCACGGGCCGCGACTTCAATTCCGCTCGCACGTTCAGCGTACCGCGCATGCCGATATCGGAGAAATGCCGCTCATAGATGGTTTTCATGCTGTCACCGTCGGGTGGCAGCATGGAGTCCTTGCTGCCGGCGCAGCCAGCGAGGCTAATCAAGCTGACCAGGGTTAGGAGTGGCTTGGGGCATTGCATGATTGAGTCTCCTGCCGTGCGGGTCAAGATCAATGGTCAGTTGGCGATCGACGTGGATGGCAAGTTCCGCGCCGGCCGGGACAAAGACCGCATCGAAATTCTGCGCCTGACGTTCGAGCAGCCACTCGGCGATCTCGTTACCACCCTCGGCGACCGTGTTGCCCAGTACATAGGCACCGGTATCGCCACTCACGGTGTTGCTGATGCCGCCGCTGTCGCGAAGCACGGTGGTTGTCTGGGAGGCAGCGGCCGCATCGGCCGCTGCCTCGATGGCTTTGGCACCGATCCGCTGGCTCAAGAAGGCCGCCGCATTGCTCTTGCGCTCGCCGCTGACGCAAGGAATGCCGCGCGCATCCGAGATCCAGCCGAGCGGGCGATTGCGCTCACCGCTCCGCTCCTCCCGATCGTCCGTCGACAGGGTGCGGATGCTGCCATCATCAAAGACAAAGGTCACCGATTCCAGACGGCCGGTGACGCAGGACAAAGTCCAGTCGCCGATGGCGGTGCCACTCCAGATCATGCCCTCGACGCCGGGCACCGTCAGGCCGTTCGCCGCCAGATTGTCACGACCGGTGATCACTTTGAAGGGCATGGGATCGCGTACCTCGCCGCGTATCGGCACCCGACCCAGCAGTGCGGTCATGGCGGTCGAGCCCATCAGGGTCGCGTTTCTCGGCACCGTGTACACCGGCCGGGGCGTGGCTGCGACGGCGTTCTCCGCATGCGGGTCGTCGGCAGGACCGGCCGCCGGGGTCCAAGCGTTGCTTGGCCCAGGTCGACGCGGCGTCAACAGTTCGTCGCGGAGGTTATCGGTGGTTACGTCTAACGGATCGATCCACTTAAGCTCCGTGCCCGCAACAAACGGATCCCAGCCGAGACCCACCGGCATGTCCGACCCTTCCCGATTCATCGCTGAATCCCGAAGGGCGTCCGCCAAGGTCTCTATGCGTTCGTTCATCGAGGACAAGGCTTGATCGTCAGCACTCCGTCGCTCTTCGTCGCGCTGCGCGAATTCGCGGTCGATGCGCAATGCCACCGAGTCGTCGATCGCCTTGCGGCTTTGCTCCAGCGATTCGTTATCGGTGCGCAGTTTTATGTTGGCCTGCCGCAGCGACTGCAGCTCGCTGGTCATGGCGGCCACGTTTGCGGTGAGGGTCTTGATGGTATCGGCCGGCGTGTCGGCATCGGGCCGCGACACCTGCGGCACGCGATCGAGCAACACCCGATCCTGTTCGTCACGGCTGCAGGATCGCCCCAGCACCAGAATGAGCATCAGAATGACGATGGCCGCAAGGAGCGGCAACAGGCGGTTTTGTCGGGTAATGAGCACGGCCGCTACAGCGATTCTTCGAACGGCCGTGCGGATACGAGGTATACCGCCGTGGTGTCGGCGTCATCGCCGGCCGGCAACAAGCGGGCGTGCTGAAACGTAGCACTGAGCCAGTGACCGCGCAGCGTGCGTGGATCCAGCAGCTGTGCCTTCTTCCCACGATTGGTCAGTTTGACGGCGGTGACGTACAACGATCCGGCCCGCCAGGCGGCTAGCGGCATCGCTTCGACGCGGTTGCCGGGCACCAGCTCGAGCGCGACCTGCCGAACCGGCTGTCGCACAATTCCGGGCTCGGCCGACAGCAGCCGCACGGGTGCGTACAGTTGCTGAGCGGCGTAACGGGTCAGGCTGACGTAGCCATGCTGATGGCCGTTGGTGTTCTGGCCTGATGAGTCATGCCGGGTGTTACTTTCATCGATGACAACCGTGATGGGATCTGAGGGCCCGCCGTCTGCCGTGGCACTGACGTCCAGCAGATACACCTGACCGCCATCCAGTTCGCGGACGACGATGCGCGTTTTCGGAAATGCCGTATTCGCCAGCAAGTACACCGTGCCGTTGACCGTCTGTGTGCGCAGCAGCGACTCCAGTCCGGCGGGCACACCGACACTGACCGGTGCCCGGAAATGCACCATGCGCTCTTCACCCGCCGTAAGCGTCACTGTGACCGGCAGCTTGTCCCAAAGTACTCGCTGCGGTGCTGCCGATTCGCCATATGCGGTATGCGCAAGCACAAACAGTCCCGCAACCAGCATGATCAAGCGTGGATTCAGAGGTAACGCGAATGACACATCGACTCCTTGTATATGGGCCCGTAGGAACGACCTGACTCAGCCCGCGCCGGCATCATCAATCCGGGTCGGCCCCTCGGCCGCAAATCCGTCCAGCGCCAGACCCCAGGGATTGGTCTCGGCGTCCACCGGGTAACGCACTACGCGCAGCGGATAGCGAATGCCCGTACGCTTGACCGGTATGCCCTTGACCGATTCATTGAGCTCGAGATCGAGCCACACTACCCACACATCGCCGCTCACAATGTCGACTCGCCGCCCCTCAAACCCGCTTCCAGGTAGGGCCTGAAGACTCCGCACCCGGTTCGCCAGCTCGCCCTGCCGGGCTTTGGTTTGCATGTCGGTGAGCAAGGCCTCGCGGAAGCTCGGCGTCAGGTACGGTGCTATGCGAAAGATCGATTTGCCGTAGTCCTCGGCGCCGTCCTCCGGCCAACGATTAAGTTGCTGAAACACGTACAGGGCGAAGGTATAAACATTGGCCCGCGGCACTTCATGCAAGTCCAGCACCGCGCCGGCGCGGAGATCGGGCGGTATGTGCACGGTGATGCTGGAGGGCATGCGCATCCACGCGATCCAGAGCCCGAGGATCACCGCAAGCAGCAGTCCGATCACAAGCCACAGGGAACGCAGGTGGCTGCGCACGTTGTCGATCTCGTAACGATAGCGTTGCATGATCGCGGGCTTAATAATCGGCGCTTCGGCCGATGGACCAGTGGCCATCGCGCCGGATGAAGGGCGAGCGCCGCAGCCCCAAGCGCGACAGGCCGATGATGACCTGCTGCTGGTAGTAGCCATCCGGCCGCCCGCGCTTCACGCGCTGAAACAGCCCGGCCGTCAGTACCACAGTGGCAACGATCGCAATGCCGGCGATGCCGAAGCCCATACTCAGCGCGCCCAGAGCCCAAGCCACCAATAGGCTCACCGGCAGCCATACAAGAGCCGCCACCAACACGATCATGCCGAGTTCCGAAGACGAACAGCCGCGAAAGATCGGCGGTTCGACGTTCATCCGTTCAGCCAGGATGTTGTCATCGTCGCTCATACCGCTTCAGATCACACCGGCCGCTTCGGTGAGCAGGTAGCTGGCGAAGATCAGCACAATGGCACCGACAATGCCGAGCACGCCGACCTCCGCCCATTCCGCCTTGCCCTGTCGGGCTTCGTTGAATTTGGCGAAGGCCAGATAGGCAACCCAGAGGAAGCCCAACACCGCGATCGCGAGGCCCAGCACCAGGCCACCGTCGCGGATGTAACCTTCAATTAAGCCGATCCAATCCCCGGCCGCAGGCGATGTACTGGGCGGTACCGGCGTGGGCAGTTCCGCCCGTGCCGTGTTGCCCGCGGACAATGCCAGTGCCGTGAGAAAGTATCGTTTCCATCGTTTGTTCATCATTATGTCTCCGAGTCAATTAACCGGCGGGACGCCATGGCGTCGGTCCGGCTCCGTATAAAAATCAGTCCTTCATCGCAGGTAGAAACCGAGCACCATCAGCACGACGCTGGACCGGAGCGCACTCCAGGCCAGGTCGAACAGGCTGGCGTTACCGTCCTGCCAGGCGCGGAACGTGCCCAAAGTCACCCACACCACCCAGACGAAGGCAAGCACCACCACGATCGAGGCGATCGCGAGCAGCAGGGTTGAGGCTTCGATGCCGGAGCCCGCCTGAAATGCCGTCAGCTGTGCGTCGTTCATGAGCACTTACCGACGGTAGTCGCCGCGCAACGGTTCAACGGGATAGGGTTCGGCTGCCGATGCATCGATATGCGCATCGATACCCCGCCGAACGGTCTCGAGATCGTGTCTGAGCCAGTTGTACTGAAAACGGATGCGGGCATCCGGGTCCGCGGCGCGGCTTGCTTCAACGATCAAGGGCTCCACTAATTCCAGGGCATGCACCAGGCGCACGAGTGCGTCGCGCTCGGCATCCGCGTCGGCCAGAACACCAGCACCTTGCAGGGCGATGAGCGAAACGCCGATCAGCAGAAGGGTTCTTATCGTTTGCGACCTGTTCATGTGACGCATGATCGGCCGCGAATGGGCGCGCGACTACGTATAAACCCTGCGGCGTGCCGCTGCAGTTAAATAGCAGCGCGGCCCGGCCGCCGTCGATTACGCGGCAGGTCCCGGATACGTCAGATGTTCAGTCCAGATCGTGGAAGGCTTCCTGCCAGTCCCGAAGCTCTCTCAGCACTGACAACGCCTGTTCGAGGTGTCTGGCGGCGCAATTGGCACTTTCCTGGATAATCTCTTCCGCGTGTTCGTTCTCGGCTATCAGCGAAACGATCCCCCGAGACCAGTGAACCTCGTCTTTCAGTCGGTCGAATATGTCGATGAGTTGGGTCATTTCGGCGGCCATGCGAAGGATAATACATAGCGGCCGGACGCCGGGTAACTACTAGATCTGGTAGTTGCCGGGATGCTGAAGTCTCTGATGGCTTGATACGGAGCGCACTGCCGCTGCTGATCACGGCTGTTCGGAGGTCGCGAATGCGATCACAGATACTTCTTGAACGTGCTGGCCGTGATGCTGATGGAGTAGGCGAACAGGATGGCAAACGGCACAATGACGAAGGCCGGGTTGATGCTCACGGGCATTGCCAGATAGGTGACCCATGCCGCAACCAGGAATACCCACACACTTCCCTTTGCATAGTGGTAAACATAGGAGCTTTCTCGACCCCCGCCCCAGCGTCGTAGATCGCGCTGCACCAGCCCGTCGACCAACCCCACGAGGCTGAAGAGCAGGAATACCGGTGTCGCGAGGGCTAGAACAGTGAGCCGGACGGCGAAAAGCTGCACCACATGGCCTACTGCGGTAATGAAATCGGCGGTTGGGCTATACCAGCGACGAAATCGCTTGTTTCCACTGCTGCCAGTATCGATGGCCGATCGACGGAGCCATTCCTCCAATCGCCCGAGACCGGTTCGCTCGATCAAGAGATCGTGTGTGCGCTCTGCCACGTTCCTTGCGGTACGGGCCGGTTCGCTGGTCAGGAGGCTATGTCGAAAGTCGCGATCGAGCCAGCCGATCTCCGTATCGAGCATACGGCGACTGTGTTCAAGGCCGGTCTCGGGCCACCAGTACACTATCCCGACGCACTCAATGACGATCGAGCACAGTAGCGACAGCAACAACCAGTGGATTGCGTTGCCGACACGGCGAAAAGTACGCGCAATGACTCCCGGTCGGGAAGCGGCCGCGTCAGGCCGTGCCGGCGGCCTCGCCATGCGCCTTCTCCGCCACGCTCGTCGCTTCCGCGGCCAGCCACCAGGTCTCGCGCTGCCGGTACCAATAGTCGTTGGTCACGTAGCGACGCTGCATGTCTCCTATGACGTGGCGGAGTGCTGGCGGCAATACTTCATCCCCAATCGCCTCGACCTGCGGTATGCGAATTTTCCACAGCTGCCCGCCGGAAAGCATGGCGAAGGCCTGACCTTTCGGCAGCGTGACCAGCTCGGCGACGGTCAACAACGTCACTTCGGAGACGCTGATGCGGTCTTCGTTGCGGGAGCGGAAGTCGATGCCCGAGCCGGGCTCCGACGAATCGTCGACCCCTGACACACTCATCAGGGTGAGCACCTCAACGTTCGGCAGCTGATCCGTCAGCATGCGCGCGGTCGCCAGTTCCTTCACCCGCAGCATGATCAGGGAATTGAAGTTCCCGGCTACCTGGCCGGCCTTGGCGCGATTGCCGAGCCGCGCTTCCACGTCGGACCAGGTTTGCGTGTAGGCGGTTACCTGAAAACCGGCGCCACCAGCCTTGTTCAGGAGCGGCACGAATTCATCGCCGATCAGCTCGTTGAACTCGTCGGCGTGTAGGGAAATGATCGGCAGCTCACCTGCCGTGCCGGAAATGCCATGCTTATAAATGTGCCCCGCCACCGATACCAGATCGGCGAACATGGAATTACCGACGGCACTGGCGACCGTGGTATCGCTCAAAGCATCCAGTCCGACGTACACAATGCCTTTGTTACGGATCACCTCCAGCCATTCCAGTACCGGCCGGTCATCCTCCTGGTCGTCCAATCTCGGTGACAGCAATTCAGCAATCGTACCGGTGGTGAGCTTTTCAAGTAGCGGCCCCACCGAACTTACGATCTTGTCGAAGTAGGTACGGTCGTATTTGAAGGCCGACAACAGACCATCGAGCACCGGATCGTACTGGTCCGCCGTTTGCAGGTATTGCATTAGTGCGATGGCTTGCGGCTGGCGTCCGCGCATCGAGCTCGGTACGTGCCGGCCTTTGGCCTGCTCGGCAAGTCGCGCCATCTCCTCCTGCCAGTTGCCGCTTCCCTGGCTGCTCATGAAAGCCATTGCGTACTTTATGAACAGTGGCTCGATGTCGTTGATGTAACGCCGGATCTTCTCGTAGTCCGGCTGTTCCCCAAGCGCGACCAGCGCCCGGGCGATGATATTCACGAAGCGCCAGGCAAATTCTTTAAAGGCGGCAGCATTGCCCTCACGCGGTAACTGATTGGCGATCCGCGTTGCCACTTCGGTGATGCGCGAAAAGCTGCCTATGGCGTTGTAGCGGGCCGAAGCTTTCGGATACCCGAGATGAAACATGGCGAAATCTCCGGCGCGACCCTGGCGTTCGGCCTCCGCATATACCCGCTTCAACAGATCTGCATCACCTTTGGGATCGAACACGATCACCACGTCGCCGCGTCGAATGTCCTGAGCGATCAGCAGTTCCGCGAGACGCGTCTTGCCGACACGTGTAGTGCCTAGCACCAGTGTGTGCCCGACGCGCTCCTCGAGATTCATCCACACGTCTTCCTCGTACAGCCCGACCGCGTGAAGTGCCGGGTTGCCGCCCAGTGAGGGGCGTCGCGCCAGCGGGTTCCACCAACGCCGGCTGCCAATCAGGCGAGCCATCATTTTCAGCATCGGCACCGCTTCCCAAGTCGTTTCCCGCCGACGCGCCCACCGGTAGCAGCGGCCGGGCCGCACGTAGCGTTGCACTTCCGGCCGGTAGGTATCGCGTAGGCGCTGCGTGTGCTGCTGCGTCCACGGAAAGCCGCGGCCAAGGAACAGCTTCTGTCGGCTGCAAGGCACGCGATGCACGGCCAGACGGTAGCTCGGCAGCTGTTTCAAACGTCGCTGGTAACGCAGGACCAGCCACGCCTGACGAGCGCGCCAAGCGGCAAAGCCAAGGAGCGAAATACTTACGGTCTGCGCGATAGTCGGTGGCATCATGAGGGCCCACGGCGCCGCCGCCGCCATTCCCGCAACCGCGAGCGCTACCAGCACCGACCACAGTTCGACCGGCGGACGTAACAACGCATCGATCGCGTAGCGATTCACTGCCAGATGCGGCCGTCGGAGATCGCCACCGGGTAGTGCACAACGCCCAAGGCTTTGGCAATGTCCGATCCCGCCGCCGGAGTAACCGGCAGACCGTCCGCGATGCTGGCGATCGCCTTGAGATCCTCGATACGGGTTGCCTCTACCAGCAGGCCCACGGCACCGATATTGAGCAGCCGTTGTCGGTGCTCGGCCAGCCACTGTCGCGACCACGGATCGGACCCGATCAGAAAAAACGGACGGGCAAACGGCAGTGCGTGTTTCCGAACCGGGACTTTACCCGGGCTCAGGCCCGGCGATCGAATGGGCAGCAATTGCTCGATATTTGCGGCACCGAGATTGGGACTGGATTCAGACGCCCGTTCTCGTTTGATGTGTGCGAGTGGCGTGAGAAATTCCGCCAACGGCTTGGTCCGGCCATTGTCGAAAATGACCGTCAACGGGTCAGCAACAGAGAGCTCTATGACGAAGCACAGTGTCACGGCAAGGATCGATTGCGTTGCAGCAAGGGAAAACCGAAACATGGATTACGACCCGTTCAACTGGCGCCAGTGGGCCATGACCCGATTTCGGTAGCGGGCTGCGCGTTGCTCGTTGGCCGGTGCATGATAACAACCGACGCTCGCCCACCAGTCGCGCCGCTGTCGATAACAATCGGTCAGGATCTCGGCGGCAATCCCGAGGTTGTTGTACGGTTCAAGTGCCAGCCAACTGTTCTTGAAGCGCGATTGATGATAGCGCCAGTTGACCTGCATCAAACCGACGTCCACGGACTGCCGGCCATTCCGCAGTGACGCATCGAGCGCCAGCCACGCCTCGACGCGGCTGGTGAAAAAATGTCCCTCTCCACCGATGTTGAGCGTCCACGGCCAGGGCAGCAGACTGCCCGCCACGGTCCTGCCGCTTTCGGTCAGGGCCACGGCGTAGAACAGATCCGCCGGAACGCCATGGACCGCAGCGACGTGTCGGTAGGCGGCAGGAATAGCCTCGCCGGCACTCGCCGATACGGTACTGAGCGACATGCCGAGAACGAGTAGCAGACACAGGCGTCGCATCGACCGATTTCTTCAGAGCGCTGCATAGGACAACGGACTCACCTGATCCTGCCGACGTACAAACAGCGCCGGTGGGCGGGTCGCACCGTCGGCGATTCTGGAAAGAACGCCGGTGTCGTGATTGAGGGTCACGCGCCCGTCGCGCACCCATGCCACTTTGATGGCATGGGCTTCTGCCCAGCGCCGGATACCTACATCGTCTGAGTCTGTTGAATCCGTAACATAGATGTCGATGCCTGCGATGTGATCCAGCCGACCCAGCAGCTTGGCCATCACAGCGTCACAGACCGGGCAGTCAAGGCCGGTAAAGAACAGCACCCGATCGTCGCCGCGCAGTTCGCTCTTCTTGATGCGTGCGGCCGGGAGTTCCGTGGTATCGATCAGCTTAAGTCCCGGATGGAAGTGCCGGGCAGCCACATCGTAGGCGTGTTGAAAGGCCAGAATCCGCTCGGCATCCTCAAACATAGCGCGCGCCCAGAGCTCGGCATAGTGGCGCCGCTCGGCATCGTCCCGTGCGTGGATGCCCAGTACTTCCACCGGCGAGAGGTTTGCGGGACTGACACTGCCACGAATGCCGAGCAGCAAGTCCTGATAACGACGCCATTCGATGTCGGACAAGCCCCAGACACGCGAGCGCTCCAGATCGATCGGCGACAGCGGCGTTTCCTTCGCCTCACCCGATACTTCGCGGGAGACTGCGGTCCGCGTATTCGACACCGACTGCCCGAGCACAGGGAGCGCACTTAACAGCATCAGCCCCGCCCATACGGCCCGGCTAGTCACAATCGCACTCCTTGATCGCATGCGACTCGTCGGCGGGCACACGCTCAAAAGAGATCAGGCGCCTTAGCGGATCCGTCACGGCCTGATAGGCAGGGCCGCTCAGAACCTCCAGGGCTTGGCGCAGAGTCAGCGGACCGAGCTTCCGGTGAACTGCCGGCAACGGCAGTTCGAACAACTCTTCCTGACAGGGCGCCGCGGGATTCGGCGACAGCACACGGTAACCGCTGTCCTCAAGGACTGCCGCGATCGCCTCCCCCACGGTCTTGACGGCGTCGGACAGTTCGGTGTCGACTATGGCGGCCAACAAGTCTTGCTGATCAGGCCGGGGTTGCGGTACCGTCGTCTGGTAGCGGCCAACGCCCCGATCACCACCATTTGCAGAAGCGGATTGATGCAGCGATGTGTCCGTCGTCGAAACAGCCGCCATCAACATCAAGGTCATCGCCCCGCTAGCTGCTTGCAGCATCGTTTTCCCTCCACCAATGACCGGACTGGCACACATTCAGTGCTACGAGGATCATGTCGAACACGACGGCGATCGGAAACAGGAAACCCCAGCGACTGTTTGCGGGAGTTCCCTGAAAGCCCGCTTATCCGCAATAGATTGAAGTTATCTGTTCGCGTTCGTGACCAAGTTCGCGGCTGATGATCTCGCGTGCCTCACGATCGGTAAGTCGCTCCTCGGCACTGAGGAACCTGGCCTTCGGCCCGCCCGCCGCGGCGCATTGCCTGCCGGTTAGTTCAAAGTAGCGTTGCTGTGCATAGGCATGGCGGAGTCCGTGCATTCTGGACAGACCGGCGTTCATCGTCTGCCGAACATACAACCGCAGTTGTTGAATGTAGCTGCGCTCGGCCGGAATCAAGGCGCCATTTCCGGCCAGCTGCCAGACCCGATCCAGCACTTCCCGCTGCGCCGCATTCCGGATCGGCACCATTCGTTCCTTGCCGCCCTTGGTCCAGCTCGCCTTGAGCTGCAAATGATCGTCGCGATCGGCATACGACGGACGAAACTTGATCGCTTCTTCGCGCCGAAGTCCAAATGCTCGCTGCAGCTCAAGGCTGAGGCGCACGTACGGGTCGGTGACGCGCCTCAGCTGTTCCTCCGGCAGCTCCTTTGCCTTCGATTCGGTGCCGACGAGCTGCCGTCTGCCGATGCCGTAAAAGTCATTGGTTCGCGACACGGCACTTTGACGATTCACCTTGCCGGCCCACCAGCGGATCGCGGCCATGCGATTCTTGATGGTCCCGATACTCAAGACCTGCTCCTGCCAGTACGTGACCAGCGCCTGCACGTGCTTTGGCTTTAAGGATCGTGCCGACATACCCTTGTAGCCAAGTTGGTGCAGCTGATTGGCCATTTGCGACAGCAGCCAGGCGCGTTTCGCCTGCGTAGCGAAGCTGCCATCCCGGTTGTTCCTGCCAAGTTTCTTGAGCTGGTAGTTCAGGTCTCTCACCGTGTTTCTCCATGCGGTAAGTGAATCTGACCGACCGGAACAAATGATTGCCCAGCCGCGCGTTCGCGCTACGGTCTCGGGACACTACCCCCGTTCGACCTGAACATGCCTGGTCGCAGGCAACGCCGAGTTTTCCCCGCAGGGGACGGCTCGGACGCACACCAGTGTGCTCGCAACGCGAGCGTCGTCGATCGTGGTTGACATCACCTCCTTTTGTATTGAGCGACTTACGCCGCATGGATGAGAAAACATGCCCGGAAATCGGGCACGGTGCGTGGAATGTCAGGCTTCCGCCTGTCGTGAGAGTGCGAGCTCGAGAATGGCTCGGCCGTACAAGATGGACCGGCAGTCGGGTGACTGCTGCGCGCATTTCGCGGTCCTGGGCGCGCTTGCCACTTTTTGCGCAGTGGCCGCGGCTAAAATCGTGTCGAGGGCGTCATTGTAAGAACAGATCATCCCGCCAGCACCCGGATATTCCGCCTGGAAGCCGCGTACCTTCGGCGCTGGCCGCCCTCGTCACCAGTCCGGCTTCGCTCGCTGGTGACGAGGCGCGTCGCAACGTGGCAAACCCTGCGACGGCGTTCGCCGCCGCAGCGCTTGCTGAAAGACCCGTGCAACCGTCGGCGCGTCCGCCTGACCACAGGGGTCCACAGGCACCCGCGTGAATTATCGGAGTCCGGCGTCGCGAGTGAGAGGCTCGCGACGCGATGGCTTCAGTGCCTGTGGACTCTGTGGACAGCCGGTCGCTTATCGTTGCGGCTGCGCAATCATGCGCTCGTCTCGACGACAGGCGCGAGCGGAGCAAATGCGGCCGATGCGCGGCGCCGTAGCCAGCCAGCATGCACGCAATCACGAATCGGGAGGGAAGCGCCACTTTCACCCAAGTGGCCAGGGATGCGCGTTCGCGAATGCCGCGCGCTAGTCTTCGTTGGGTTGCAGGATGGTGATGACCGGTTCACCGTCATCGCCGGGTCCGGCCAGTAGTCTCAGCGTGACGCGCTGGGCAACGGTCGAACGCCCGCCTCTCGGGACGCGTTGCAAGCTGAACTGCAGTTGCCGGTCCGGCCGGTTTGCTGTGCGTACCGCGTAGGAAGCCATGAACAGAACGTCCCACAGTCGGCCCGACTGATCCTGGTAGCCCTGATCCGTATTATCGTCGTCGTTCCAGGCGATGCAATCCGACCAGACGGCGGCGGTAACCGCTACCGGCCATCGAAAGCCTGCTTCTTTTGCCGTTTCTGTCACGTCAATTAACACACCATCCTCGATCGCTTGTGCACGCGTGTAGCTGTGCACAATCTCGCCGAAGAAGTTGCTGTTCTCGCTATTGCTATTGGGTTGAGACATGGTGTCGCTCCTTTCTTGAGATAACACCGGGTCACGCCCCCTCCCTGCCGGGAAAGAGAGCCTTTCCCGGCAGGTTTTGTTGACAAGACCTTGTTAGAGAAGTCCACGCGAGGCCATCGACACACTGGCGCCGCTCGCCACGATGAAGTGGTCAAGCACCCGCACGTCGATCAGTTCCAATGCCGCGCGCAGACGGCGGGTGATTCGTTCATCCGCCTGGCTCGGCTCCGCCACGCCGGACGGATGGTTGTGGAACAGGATGACCGCCGCCGCATTCACCTCCAACGCCTGCTGCACGACCACCCGCGGATACACGGAGGTACCGTCGATGGTGCCGTGAAACAGCTCGCGCAGCTCCAGCACACGATGCCGGTTGTCGAGGTACAGACAACCGAAGCGCTCGGCCGGCAGGTCCGCCATGCGTAATCTGAGATACGCCTCCGTATCGGCCGGGCTCTTCAGCACGCGGCCTCGATGGTGACGTGCCGCCAGAATGTTCATGGCGAGCGCCAGCAGCGATGTCTTTTCAGCGTCGTTCAAGGCAGAAGCCCTGAGGTCTGCGAAGCGATCATTTTGTGCACACTCAACGTTTGTCGTTGCTTTCATTGCTGATCTCCTAGCGATCGCAGGACGATCAGCCCCGGGCGGGGTTTGATCCCCCGCTGGGTAGAAAGGTGGCCGGGTAAGGTCATTACCCGGCCTGGCTTGCAATCAGGCGACTTGCTGTCTGCCGGTCGTGACATCCTGGCCGTCAACTTTGGCCCACGCGATCTTGATCAGGCGGGCTTTCAGATTGGCGCCGGGCTGGCCGGCCTTGTCGCCTTGTTTAAAGGTGAAGGGATCCACTTTCAGATCACTGAGCGTGAATCCGATCAGGACCTTCGACTCGCCCTCGACGGCTGGCTTAAGCTCGCGCACGAGGTTCTGTGCCTGCTCGCCATACACGCCGCACTCGAAGTAAGTGTGCAGGACGTTGGTGACGCTGCCGTGAATGGCAGCAAGGGTGACCGCGAGAAAGGGCGTACCCTCCTTCGGTGTCACCTCCCGGACCCGGTTGAGATAACCGATACCGGTGGTATGAAGATCGAAATACTTGCTGTTTTCGCTAGTCATGATGCGTGCTCCTTGACGTTAAGCCGGAGTGGACGCCGCCCTGACGGGAGCGTTGCTCCGACAGGGTTTGCAGCAACCGCCGGGGTTGCCTTGAGGATGGACCGACGACGGATGTCGCCATACCTCTTGCACGGTCCTTAGGTACTTGAATGTCACTGAAACCGCAGTGACCACGGATAAATGCGTTTCAGCCTGCATCGGATCGCTCGCACACGAACTGCAGGTACTTGAGCATGCCGCGTGCGTTGGCGAACGACGGCTGCTCGGCAATCTGCTGATTCGGAAACCAGTCGGTGATGTGCTCGGCGAGCGCCACCGTGCCGCCACCGACAAACAGCACGCGATCGAGTTCAATGGCGCGGCCCAGTTGCCGGCGGGTCTCCGCGTAAAGCCGCTCGACCAGCTCCTGCTTGGCCGTCGCGACCTCCCGGCGCACATCGTGGTCTCTGCCGTAAAGACGTATTACCCGATGCTGCACGGCGTGCGTCAGCAGTCGCTCGGCAACCACCTCGAGATCGAAGCGTTCCTGCAGGGCCTCCGCGAGAGTCTGTCGGACGTCCAGCATGCCGAACCGAAACGAGCCGGACGAGCCGTGCACAATGCCCTGATCGCGAACCACCACCGTATCCGTGGTGCGGCCGCCAATATCGACCACGGCAATCGGTGCCGAGACGCGCCGCTGATCGAGCCTGGCTTCACCGTTCTCCGTCACGATGACGTAGTCGTACCAGGCCGCGAGCGCCTCCGGGATAACGTCATGAAAGACAATATCGGCCGCCTCTGCCTCCCACCTCGGCTGCACCGGGAATAGCAGGTTGTTCTGCTTGTCGTTGATGGCGCCGACGCGCCGCGCACCGCCGCCACCGTAGAACGCGCTGACCGGCAGACCGGACACGGCATCAATACCGCGGCCGCCGAGCCCGGCCTGTTGCAGGGCGTGCTGCACGATGGCGCGGTTCATCCCGGAGCAGGCATAGCCTTCAAATCGGGTGGCTGCCGCGTCGACCTCGCCCACCGAATAGATCGTGCCGTCCGTTTCGTACTCAAAGATGCGTCGTTCCGCCTGATCGATCCAGCTCACTTTGGATCGACCGATCTGCGCACGCGATGGCGTCGCCAGCAGGCGGCCATCGGCCAGCGCCAGTTTGGTGCAGGCAAAACCGTCGTCAACACCGACGGTAATGGCAGCGGAGGATTGCGATTCGATGGTCAAGACTTTGCTCCCTGTTTCATTGGGTCGTGACGAGTGGGGGATGCATACGCCGGAGACACGTCATTCATCCGATCACGTTCCGTAACGCCGCAAACGAGAGCTCGCGGCGGTGAGTACAGCCTTCGAAACCCTCGCTTTCAGCGGCCGGTGACGTTTTTCCTTCACGGAGTGCAGCCGGGCCACTGCGGGTTGCCGATTCAGGTGCAACGCGGTCCTTGCTCCGCGGCGGAACATCGTCACTCCTGTCGAGGCCGCGTTGCAGAGTACGCAGACTGCGGCATTCCCGCTTAAACCCCTGCACCAACAGGCCGCGCAGCCATTCGTGGTGCCGTGCCTTTGGCAGGCGTGATAACCGATTTAAGATCAATGCCTCAAAGACCATGCTCGCATCGAGCTTCAGGACGACCCGTCGATCGATCATTGAGGTTCCCTGGCTCATGACCGGTCTGCCTCTTTGATATCGGTTAAGGACGCTGCCAATGGCGTCGCCTGACCTGCCCTGTAAGGCGTCAAGCTTGGCTTGCGGTCCCCGCTCAACACGCTTGGCGGTAACACGCCCATGACATCGACGGCGTCCCGCACCGCTTTACCGTCGCCATTCATTGAGTCACGATTGATGGCTAAAGCGCGGTATCCCTGTGTTACCGCAAACAAGGTGCGAATCGGTCCGGAGCACATCTGGAGGTATTCGTGAGCCGCCGTGCTATTCAGCAAGCCGACGTAGCGTGCGGTCAGCACCGTGCGTGCGACCCCGTCGAACTCGCCGATGAGTTGCGCGCCCCAAAACGCGTACGGATTGGCGAACTGCAGGGCGATACGGTAGGGCTGCTCGCTCTCCGCAACCTGAATTTGCAACGCGGACTGCTTCTGCATGATCGCAGCCAGCGCGGCTTGCTCCGAGTAGATGCGGTCGCGGGCGTGTTCGAGCGCCTTGTCAACCTTGATCAACCACCAGTCGGCATACGGATCGTCGGTGCCGGCGGCGTTCCAGATCACGCGCAGACGATCGGCAAAGCCGAGCAGGCCCAGAATAGACGGCTTGTCGACTGTTGCGGCGCGACCGAAGATGAAGCCCTGGGCAATGCGGGTTTGTACCGTCAGCCACACCTCGCCACGCAGTTTGCCGGGCAGGTACCGCGCCGTGCCGGGTTGGCATTGATCGTTACTACCTGTGGTGGCTTTTGCGGGATCTGCAATCATGGGATGCGGCTCTCATCGACCGCTCCATGTATCCGCTAACAACGGCAACGGTACAAGGTGTTATTCCAACGGTAACTGTCGTCGTTATCGAATCGTCATTACCGTGCAGTCGAGGCGAAATTGACCTTGCTGTGTACCTGGTACACAGCAAGGTTAATTTCGCCTCGACATAAACCCTTCAACCACTTGGTCGCGACTGCGATGGATCCTGCCAGCCTGCCAGTACGCATCGCGCGACCGCCCGTATCCCCTTCCGCCCGTGTCGGGTCGCGAGATCCACAAAGTCGCGATAACCGGGATCAAGAAACATCGTGTCATCCACGGGAAAAGGCGTGGCATGCAGTACGTAGACATTGCCGCGGCGACGCTTGCGATGGCCCCAGTTTCGCTCGCAGATTGTCAGCCACCGCGTGCAGCGCAGCATGGCCATGGCTCGCGATACGGTTTTGCAGGTGGTCACATTGGCCTGGCGCGCCAACTCCGGGTATCGGGGCAGCGTTGTCACGGCGCGGCGGGCATGATGTTGCAGGATCAGCCACACGACCTTGTCGACCGGTTCCAGCACGGGATCGACAACCAGTTGTGCCGGCGTCAAGTCCCGGTTGAAATCCCGGACCAGCAAGGCCCACGTTCCTTTTCGAGGCCCGATGCGGTACTGATCGGCCTGCGCGATCTTGATCAATCGGTCCAAAGCACGGGTCTCTGAGCGGATAGGGCAAAACGTGTCATTCATCGGTCTATTGCTCTTGTTCGCTTGCCGACGAAGGGGCGCTTCAATCAGCTACGCATAATCGGCCCATCGACGTGTCTGACTCCAGACGGCACGCAGGGGCACGCCTGATTGCTGAGAAATCGTCAGATACTCGCCGGGCGGCAAAGCACCGTCCGTCAGCTGGTCGCTCCGCGCTTTCCAGGCGTCCCACAACCTCTGCGTTTCGTCATCGTCCGGTTCAGGCGGGCGACCCGCGACGGTGTCCACCACCAGAATCCGGCGCAGCCGGGCATACTCACGTCCACTCATGCCGAAGAACGTCTGCATCATTTCCAATGGCGCATCGTGACTGATCAAAGTCTTTTGCAATTCTTCCGACTCGCGACGGTGCCGCAGATGGGCGACCATGGGCCAGTACACATCGCGATTCAAGGCAATGCGTAAACAATGCGCGCGCAGCGTCTCAACGTGGCATAGATCACCAATATTCATGTCACGCAGAGCCTCGACTTCGCGCGGTCCGAAATTCATGCTTCGCAGCGCCGACTGATCGCCTTCGGCCAGGCAACGGATCGCGTAGAACATCACTGCGGAAGTCAGCTCGGCCTCCTTGCTGCCCATCATGTCACGGACCTCCACAACGGCGTGTTCAGCCTGCGAGCCATGCGATGTAGTTCGCGGTAGTTGTGCGCGAGCGCGAGCCAATCCAGCCAGTCTTCATGACTCAGCTGACGCCAGAACCGGTAAGCCATATAACCCGGATGAACCGTCCATACCGTGTTCACGAGGTCTTTCGCGCAAGTGGCCTGCAGCATCCCGCAAAGTACGGATGTTTCATCGAGCAGTGTGACCAACAGCTCCACCGGTGCAGTGTTCATTTCAGCGAACGCGCTCAGTTGCCACCACATGGTCGTTACCTGTGCCAGCATGTCGTCATCGAGTTGATCGTTCACCGACGGCGATGGTATGTCACGGACCACATAGCCAAGGCCGTTGTCGATGACCGGCGCGATGAGTTCACCGAGTCCGTGGCGGGCAGCCAGACCTTGCGCCAGCTTGCAGGCCCTGCTTCTGAGCAGTTCCATCGGGATCAGGCCACGGTTTTTGGCGCCGATCTGGCCAAACCATTCCCTATTGCGTTCCTCCAGCGGGAATTCGATGGCCACGTCCAACGGCGGCTCGGAAGGCCCCTCCGACTCGCCGGCGTCCGGGACACGGGCCACCACAACCCGGCCTGCAATTGTTTCAGCCTGAATTTCGGCCTCTGAGGGAACGGCCGGTTCATCGCGTAGCGATACGGGAAAATCCTGCTCAACGCAGTCCTCCTGCTCCACGAACTCCGGGATTTCCAGTTCACGACCGGACAACCGGCACTCGAATTCCATCCGAATGAGCTGGATGCCGACATCGGCTGCCTCGGCAATCTCGACTTCAATCGCTTGCTGCAGTTGGTCGTATTGCCAATCCACGCTGTCGTGACGACGACACAAAGCAGCAAAAACCTCATCGAATTCCCCAACGGCTCCAATAGTGCGTTGCTTCCATATATCCCGAGCAATTCGTTCCAGGTTGCGGATCCTGCGCACCTGCAATTTGCCCACGCCCGATTGCAACGCGGCAGGCATCAGGGGTAACAGCACCGCAACTGCATAACCCATCTGAGAAAGAAGACCGTAACTGACGCTGTAGCCGTGCTCCTTGAGCATCGTTTCCAGGTGTCGGGAAGCAATGTCGCTTACCCCAAGTTCTTCGGAAAGCAGAGACCGGACGTCAAATACAGCCTGCGCCCTGTCAATAAAGGTCAGATCGCCGCGAAGGGAGTTCTCGCGCAGATGTGCCAGCAGAACGCTCGATTCGCACTCCCACTCCACGAATTGACAGTCCACCCACAAGAACCGCGGGTCGCCGGTTGCATCCCAACATTCCTTGAGGATCTGCAGCCGGGTGTTGCCGCCAGCCTGTACGATGTATTGATCGTCCCCGGGGCGCATCGTCACCCGTAACGGTTGATCCATGCCGGTCGCCAGAATCGAGGCCTTGATGCGTTCGTACTCCGGATTTTTGCTGCGCCGGGGATTTCTCTCGTACAACTTGATTCTCGTCACCTCGAGACGGATCGCACGCGCGCAGGTATCGTTGATACTTTCCTTGTCGGTAGGCGTTTGCCGTGCGGAGGATGTCTTCTGCATGTTCGTTCTGCCATGGTCGAGATTCGGTGCCGGGTGCAGGTCAAGCGTTTGCACAACTCGCCGCCCCGGAAGCCGCTGGCCGCAATCTCCGCCAGCACAGCAACAATCGCCAAGGTGCCTCCTGGATGATCAGCACCTCGGCAGGAAACCCGTTCGTCGATCGTCTGCAACCTGCTCCGTAAACTGCTCAAGCCAGCGATGGACCGCTTGGCGAGGCCACAATCGTTGACGGGAACGGCTGGGCTGAATCCGCGGTGGCAAGGGTTCACCTGCACAAATCTTGTTTCGCAAGCGCCCGACCGATATGCCCAGCAGTCCGGCAACGTCGGCGTCCTGGTAGTAGCTGTTGTTGCAGGCATCCTTGTTCGAGGTCACTGCGCGCTCCACGCTTTGGCAACGAGTGCCGGCACACCTGGAGAAATAGCGGATTTGGCTACAGTGCAACATTGGAAACCCTGACATACCGTGGTGGGCTTTTTTCCGGGCATTTATGCTGTTATTAAGAAATCCCGACCGCAGCTCTATTATTATTTATTTTCCCATATATAGTATAGTTGGCCGCCGGATGTCCAGACATGGGTCATTATTTGGTCTTTTATCCACATTTTGAGTTGGAGGCATTCCTGCCCGCCTGTTGTTTTTCAATCGGTTATGAATTCCTCAATGTTTCGTGCTGGATACCGGCATCCAGATATCCACCATTACCTAAACGCGGGGCACTGAAGAAGCTCCGCCAGGACTCCGGGTAGACTGCGACCGGCGGTGATCGATATCGATTGGTAACGGTTACAAGACTGTGTTTGGTAACTCGACTGACTTTGCTGGACGGCGCAGGCAGATGCGACGAGGACCATTCAAGTGTTGCAGGTACAACGGACGCTGGCAGGAATCGCCGGTTCAATGGCCCAATTGTCCCGGACCGCTTCGGCGTTGGTTCGATCGAAGATTCTTACGTCACGGTCGGCGCATTCCGGGTTTGGCTCAGAATTGACAGGCATCAATCTGTATCGCCGTCCCTCCGTCCCTCGCAGTTACGGTCGGAGCCCCGACACCGTTACTGCGAATAACGATATGGTCATTATCCAGGGCATCCCTTCCCAGAAGACCCGCTGCCTCATCGTTCTGATCCGTTCGATAGATTCGAATACTGGAATTATGGACACAGTACCGTTCAAGGGTCGATGAATCCGGAAGAAATGTTCCCCCGAAAGGGTGACGACCCGATTGAACAACAACAATCTCCGGGTCAACAGCCTGAATGAACGGGATGGTGCTGGATGTCTCACTCCCGTGATGGGCGATCTTCAGCACCGTTGCTTTGAGTCGATCGGGCTGGTTGTCAAGCAGGACTTTCTCGACGTATCTCGGGGTATTGGCGGGGTCGCCTCTGTCTTTGCCCTCAGCATCACCCATGAACAGGAACGTATGCTCACCGTACTGGAGCCGCAGGACAATTGAGGCGTTGTTCTCCGCGGTACTTCCCGATCCCAGTCCCTGATGCTTCCGGGCCACGCATACAGGAATTCTGCATCCAGCTCGCTACCCCAATCCGGGACACCGAAATTGTCGACGCCGATATGCATGGTCTCGGCTCTCGGTGGTGCGCTTTCGGTTCCTCGCATCGCAGCGAGGAAGCTCAGATACCCGGACTTGTCGCTTGGGTAGCCAGGATCGTAATAGTGTCTGATTTTGATGTGTCGTGAGATTGTCTCCACCCCCCGATAGTGGTCCGTGTGCGGGTGCGTCACAATTAACGCTTCGATAACCGCGCCGTGGTGCCCGACATCTTCGATATACCCTCTGAACGGGTTCTCAATATCTGACGAGTAAGGCCCTCCATCGATAACAATGCTATGACCTTCGAATCGGCCATTGCCGTCGATCCCGTCGTCGTGCGTTTGAATCCAGATCGCATCGCCCTGGCCTACGTCGACGAAATGGATGTCCAGGAATGCATCAGCAGGGATTGACGTATCGGGCACCACCGGTGGCGAAATAGCCGGCTCAATGAACTTCCTTGCAATCCAGCCACGACTTTCGGTGCCGAAGGTAATCTCTCGCCAATACGGAATGACATCGACCACCGTTACAGGTGTGCCCGCGACCAGGCAAGCGATGGACGACGAACTATCGTCATAGTCGACCCTCACGTTGACGCAATTGGAAACACTATCGCGCACTACGTATGGGGGAAAGTTCTGCGCGAAAGCCGGAAACGAGAAAGCGATCAGCACGATAGAAACTCGCCTCATCTCACCCTCTCTTCCTGGACCGGCTTTACCCACCATATGTCATTCACGACTGCAGGCATGTTGGAGCCTTCCCGAGATTACGCAATACTCCAATTAAACCCCAGTTTCAGCGATCGCATCGTTCAAAATGTCCAGCTATCGTCGCAATATGCTGGCTGAACTTTACATCGAGGCCTTATTGGCCGACGCCGTACTCGCCGATCAGATCTGGGAGGCGTGGCAGTGCGAAAAGATCTCCAACGATCACGCGGCCAAGGCCTGGACGCTTGTCGTTGCGAACCACTCCCGTCAGATTGTCGTACAGTCTGGCATCCGACACAAAACCGAAAGATAGCTTGAATCGGATAGGGGCGATCAGCGTAGCTGACCAACCCCTCCCACACCACCCGGCATGCGGGTCCGCACTGGGAAGCTCGAGATGTTGAAATTCAAGATGGCGTGAGCCCGCCCAGTCCTTTCTTCGGTCGTTCGTGGTTGTATTCCCTGCGCCATCTTTCGACCAGTTCACGAGCGTGATGGATATTTCTGAACCAATGCTCGTTCAAACATTCCTCGCGCAACCGGCCATTGAACGATTCGATGTATGCATTCTGATTCGGCTTGCCCGGTTCGATCAAGCGCAGGGTGATGCCGTGGTCGTATGCCAGTTGAGCATCGCCTTGCCGGTAAATTCTTTGCCCGTTGTCGGTTCGGATGATTTTGGGGTAGCCGCGTCGTCGGCAGATCTGGTTGGCCTCCTTCAAAACGCCAATAATCTGCTCTTCCGTATATCGCTTCTTCATGTCCGACCCCTTCCAGATTGGCCAGACTCTAAATCATTTCGCTACTTATTTTGGGGGAAACGTCGGTGCCACAGCAGCGGCCTTTACTAACTGCCGATCGTGGCATAATTGGTGATTCGCTATAGACATCAGTTTGCGATGTCACATGCTTCGTCTGGGTACAAATCGCTCTGGTCAAGAAGCTCATCAACATGGTGCAATGATGGTAGCCTATTGGCTGGGTTGAGCGCGCAATGCCCCGTTCGGGAAGAGGTGAAAAATTTCTACACAGCGAGACGCTCAGGCAGGACTTGGTCAGCACGGTCGGCGATTGCAGCCATTCTATGGGTGGTGGATCGTTGGGGTTGCCGCGCTGGTGGTGTTTGCCTCCGGTCCGGGGCAGACGTACGGGTTCTCCGTTTTCATCGACCCGCTGATTGCAGATACCGGGTTCAGCCGAACAGAAATATCGGGGATCTACGCGGTCGGCACTGCGCTGAGCTCCTTCATGGTGTTCATGGTTGGCCGGCTGGCGGATAAATTTGGTGCCCGTATTATGTTGCTGTTCGCAGCGACAGGACTCGGCATTGCCTGTTTCGGGATGGCGTTCGCGGTCGGGCCGATCGCGTTCTTCTTCGCGTTCGCGGCATTGCGGGCGCTCGGCCAAGGCTCGATGCCGGTCAATGGCACCCTGCTGGTGGCGCAGTGGTTCGTGAAGTACCGCGGCCGAGCACTGGCGATTATGGGGATCGGCGGGGCGCTGTCGAACGCGGCCTTTCCCACGATCTCCCAGCAACTTATCGAGATGTTCGGCTGGCGCGAGACCTACATGATTCTCGGTGTTTTCGTCTGGGTGCTGATCCTGCCGCTGGCGATCTTCGTGGTTCGGGACCGTCCGGAAGACCTGGGTAAGCACCCGGATGGTGCGGACGAGATGCCGGAGGCGGAGCGCAAGGCGGCGGAGTCGAACGAGGCGCCAGCGAGTACTCGGGCGCTACACACGATGTTCTTCTGGGTGACGTCACTTTCAATCGGTGTCCCTACGATGGTCGGTACGGCCTACATTTTTCACCAGATCTCGATCCTCACCGACTTCGGGCTCTCTGCAGGGCTTGCCGCTGGACTCTTCATACCATTTGCGGCTACCGCGACGATCGCCGGCTTCGTAGGCGGCTATCTCGTCGACCGGTTCAATCCGATCAGGATCTACACGGTGAATGCCGGCCTTTTTCTGCTTGCATCCGGCGTGCTGGTCCTGGTGTCGAACCCGGTGCTGGGCTTCATTTACGCCGGGTTGATGGGCCTGTACCAGGGGGTCCAGCAGATCATCATGCACACAACCTGGGCATACTTCTATGGTCGTCAGGGGCTCGGAAGAGTGCAGGGCGCCGGCTCGATGACGAACATCGCTTACTCGGCCATTGGTCCGCTTCCACTGGCCGCGCTATACGGCTTCTTCGGTGATTTCCGCCCGGCGATACTGATACTGGCATCCCTCGTCGTCGTCTCAGCCATCACCGTAAATCTGGTCAAGAAAGAGCCATATGGCGTGTCAGTGGCGAATTCCAATTTTGTCGCATAAATGAAAATCCAAGTCTTGTCACGCCCGCACTGATTGTTGCAATGATAGCTCAATCCGTGGTCGAGCCATTTATTCATTCACCGATTTGCTGCCGTCGCGAAACTGATGTGCCTAGGTGGTGATCGCAGAATCTCTGCTTCTAAAGCACCAATTGGTGGTCCTGAAGCGAGGCCGTGAACGCGCGCGCAATCTCCGCCCGTCGGATCATAGCTTGGAGGTATCCGTGAGGCCGGGGTCACTCCACCCTTTTAAGCTCAGGCGTTTTGTCCAAGTTGCCGTGAAGCGCGACAAGCACCACCGCACGACGCCTATTATTTGTAACCAATCATAACGGCAACGGCCAGTGCGATCGGCGCGACGATCACGACTTTCAAGATGAACGGAAGAATGAACCGCAGCCAACGGTCGTAGGGAATACCCGCCATCGCGAGCATCGCGATGAGCACGTAATTCGTCGGAACCACGATATTGCTAAACCCGTCCCCGAACTGGAACGCGAGCACGGCAACCTGACGCTCAATGCCAACGATGTCCGCTAGCGGCACCATTATCGGCATCGTGACATAGGCCTGCCCGCTGCCGGACGGAATGAAGAAGTTGACGATGGTCTGCACAAAGAACATGGCGATTGCGGAGAAGGCACTCGGCAGCTCCTGGATGGGCATGCTGATTTCGTGAACCATCGTGTCGACGACTCCGCCCTCATCAAGAACGACCTGGATCGCGCGCGCTACGCCGATCAACAGTGCGACGCTTGTCAGGCTGGCAGCACCCTTGCTGAATTCGATTGCCGTAAGATCCGGGCTCATGCGGGCAATGACGGCAATCAGCAGCGTCAGACCAGCGAACAAACCCTGCATCTCAAAGAGCTCCCATTTCCAGACACTCATCCCGTAGACGAGTAGCATCATCCCGGCAGCAAGCGTCGCCATGATTGCTTTCTGCACGCCTGTCATTGGCGCAACATCCGCAAGCGCCGTCGAATCCTGACATCTCGGTATTGCCGCACCGTCCGGCACCTCGACGTCGGCGACGAAACTTTTCGACGGGTCCTCCCGCACCCGTTTCGCATAGGTCCAGACGTGATGAATGCCGAGACCGACGAAGACAAAGAAACAAATCACCCGGTACCAGAGACCGGAACCCGGTTCCAGCCCAGCAATATCCTGGGCGATTAACGTCGTGAACGGGTTAAACATTGCGGGACCGTAGCCGGTACCGTAGCCGAATAAGATGATTGCTACGCCTGTGAGCCGGTCGTAGCCGAGCGCAATACACAGCCTGACCAGAACTGGGATGAAAAGATAGTAGTCACTTAATCCGATAGTGCCGGTCCCGAAGGCGAACATCGACATACAGCCCGCGATGAGCCAGAACGGTCGATCCCCCCAGCGCCGAAGCAGTGCGGCCATGCCCGCTTCGAGCGATCCAGTTGCGCGAAGCACAGCAAACAGCCCGCCGATAAAGAAGACGAAAAAGATGATTTCGTGGGCACCGCTGAAGCCTCTGGGGATTGCCGTCAGTACCACAAAAGGCGAGACTGATGCAGCTTCCGGTGTAAGGCGAAAGGTTCCAGGGACGACCTGCATGCGTCCCGACTCTGACTCCACTCGTTCGAACGAGCCAGCCGGGATCACATATGTCATGACCTGCGCAAGAACCACCATCGAGAACAGGATGACGAGAGTGTGCGGTAGCTTGAACGTACCCTGAGTCAATGCGAGCCCTTTACTAGCCTCGTGCAGTGGTCGTTGCGTTCTTCACGTACTTGTCAAACCAGTCAACGAAACGTTGCAGCAGATCCCGATGATAGACCGGGCGCCTGATACCGTGATGTGCGTCCGGGTATACGACCAGTGATACCTCGCGACCGAGATGCTTCAATGCCAAGTACATTTGCTCGGAGTGGATGATCGGCTGATTCCAGTCCTTTTCTCCGCCGATGAAAAGCGTTGGCGTGGTGATGTTCTCGACTTCCATGAACGGTGAGATGCTGTCCCAGAGATCCCGATTCTTCCACGGTGGACCGAGTTCCGTATGCCACCACAGGTAGTAGGGATCGCTGCCATAAGTGGTCGGATACCAGCCAACGCTGGCGCCACTGATGGCACCTGCAAATCGATCTGTCTTGGCGATCACGAAATTCGTCAGCGTGCCGCCGGACGACCAGCCGCCGACGCCGAGCCGGTCAGGATCGACGTAACCCTGGTCGATGACATAGTCCGTAGCCGCGATCACATCTTCTACATCATCTGTGCCATAGGCCTTGTTGAGCTCAAGTGCAAACTCGAGCCCCCGGCCACCTGAACCCCGAACATTCGGCATCACGACGACGTAGCCATTCGCGGCAAACAGCTGGACCCGGAATTCAAAACCATAGTCGTACTGGGATTCCTGCCCACCATGCAGCCAGAGAATGGCCGGGTACTTGCGTGTCGGATTGAAGTCCTGTGGTTTGTAGACAAACGTCTGGATCTCGGTGCCGTCGAGTGTCGGGAATCGCAGTTCCTCGACATCTGACAAGAAAATCGAGCTGAGCAGTTCGTCGTTGGCGTGCGTGAGGCGTCTCAGGTCCGATGACTCTCCGGATGCGGGCGCGTCGAGAACGAACAGTTCTCCGGGCAGGCGCGGCATGCTGATGGCAACGACGACACTGCCTGCCGGCGCCACGGCTATATCTTCGACCCGGACCTGGCCCGTAATCGGCCGGCTCAGTTCACCGTTGGCGACGGACACGGCCACGAGGTCGACGCGGCCATTGTCCTCGAGCATGGCATAGACGGTGTTTCCATCCGGCGAGAACTGCGGGCCATTGGCCTTGCGGTCAAGTTCCTCCGTCGTAATCAGCGCAGGCTCGTCCTCGCCAATCCGAATGATTGCAATTTTCGTCTGCAGGTAGGAAGCGGGCACGTCGGTCCGCTCCGTATACGCCGTGATGTAGCCGATTCGCTCGCCATCGGGGTGCCAGATCGGCGAGCCGTCGGGACCAGGGTTCGTCGTTACCCGGACAGGTTCCTGTTGGTCGTACGGAGTATCCGGATTAACCAACCAGATGTCAGAATTGAAACTGGCGTCCGGCTCGGCAGTGCGGTTACTGACAAATGCAATCTTGCTGCCATCCGGAGACCAGGCAGGCGAGTAGTCCTCGTAGTCGCCCGCAGTGATTTGCGACACCTTCCCACCAACAATGTCGTACACGTAGAGGTGCGCCCGCAAGCGATTCAGATAGCCGACATAGTCATCCTTGAACTTCAGGCGATCGATGACCCAAGGCAGAGGTTGTTCTTCCGGCGCGGGATCCCTGATCACCAGTAGCAGCCTGGAGCCGTCGGGTGACCACTCAAAGCCTTCGACGCCCTGCTTGATGGCGGTAATCTGTACGCCTTCACCGCCTCGCATATTGAGTGTGTAGACCTGTGTCCCCGATTCCCCGCGAGCCGACAAGAACGCCAGCGAGCGCCCGTCCGGACTCCACCGCGGTTGCCGTGAAGAGTGGCCGTTAGCGGTCATCGGTATTGCTTCTCCGCCGGCGACAGGCACCATCCAAATACGCGTTGCGTGACTGTCGTTTTCGATATCCTGGCTGCCGATTGTATAGGCAACCCATTCGCCATCCGGGCTAACGCGCGGGCTGTCAACGCTCTGGAGCGCAAAGTAGTCGGCGATTTCGAGCTGTCGAGGTGTCACTTCGGCTCTCGCCTGGCACGACGCTATTAATGCTGTAGCGAGTAATGAAAAGATGGAAATCAGGTACTTGGACTTATGCATCTCATCTCCTGTACGGGCATAGACGAGTCTTACCGTTAGTCGACTATCACTGAAATGAAAACGGCCATCCCCGACAACGGGACGGCCGTCTTGCGCTTGCTGTCAGATCCCTTGAATCTTCCCTAGAATCTCTTGGTGAATCTCACACTGTACGTTCGTGGCCTGGAGAGATTATGGGTATCACCAAAGGCACCATGACCCCAATACTCCGCGGCCCAACTGTCACCGCTGCTTGTGTACGTATTTGCCCTGTCGTTAGTCAGGTTTCGAACAAAGAAGGTAGCTGACCAGGATTCTCTCTCGTAACTGACCTGCAAGTTCGACTTGGTAAAACTGTCCACGTCATAATCGGCCCCTTCCACATAGTCGGGGCTGTTCGGATTAGCCTGGTCGGCCCTCTCAAGGTCGGAGAATAGGGGACCCGCGTAATAGGTGTCATAGCGCAACCACAAGTCTCCGCCGATCACATCTCTAAACGTATAATCCAAGGCAAGCGTAAACTTGTCAGCCGACGAACCAACCATGGACGTGCCTGCAGTCATCTCGACCACGCCTTCTGGGGTAACGTAGTCGTCAGTATAGTACGGGTCACCCTTGTACACACTGCCAGACAGTCTAAGATTCTCTGTAGCTCGCCAGTCGATATCCACTTCGAAGCCTAGGTTTCGGCCACCACCGCCGTTGGCTTGACCTCTCAGCCACCAAAGCTGATCGGACTGGATCGATAGCTGGATATCCTCCCACGTCATATAGAACGCAGTCGCGTTCAATTGCAGCCGGTTATCGAGCCATTCCGATTTTAAGCCGACTTCGTAATTGTTCAGTTTATCGGGTTCATAGGTTGCGGGAACAAAGTTGACTCTGACCGCTTTCGAATTGTTATTACCGCCCAGTCGGAAACCTTCACTGAAAAGGGTATAAACCATATGGTTGTCGGTCACGTTCCAACTAATGCCCAACTTCATTGCCGTATTCTGCTCTGTGCCTTCTTCGATTGCAGCACTTTCACCATCAAGTAGAATTTCCTCAAGCGGAAATCCCGGCGGCCATTGTCGATCGTTTATGGCCAAACGATCATACTGGAACCACCGCAAGCCGGTCGTGAGCTTCAGTTGATCGGTAAGGTGAATGTCGACCTCGCCAAATGCGGCTACCTGGGTGATGTCGCGGTCAAACACGTCCCTGTACCAGATGTTGTTCGGATTGGCGGGTACCGGACACGGGGCGCCCTCGTATCCCTGAGCGGCGAGATCACAACTCCGCCACTGCGTATAACGCCAGCTTTTCGTGGTACCCAGGTTCGGCGCATCGCTCTGATCGTCCCAACCATCTTTGTGGTTTTCGTAGAAGGCACCTATCATCCACTGAAAACGGCTTTCCTTCGTCGATGTCAGGCGCACCTCGTTGGAGATGCGTTCCGCTTTTTGAAAGCTGCGGGTCACACTGCCGTTGTAGCCGGTATCATACTTGTCGTAATAATTGTAATCGAAGGTTTGATATCCCCAATACGTATCGTACCAGTTCTTCCAGGCGGAATAGAACTGCCCCTTCAAACGCGTATGGTAAGCCTCATAATGCGTGTTATCAAATTGATAGGTCTGATCACGTTCGGAATATCCGAACGCATTGGTTAACTGAGCGAAACCGAGATCCCCCTCCAACGTTAGCGCTGCCACCCACCACTTGTCTTTGCGCCATTCTTCACTGAAGCGGGCAACCTTATAATCACCAATTGCGGTATCCGAAAACCAGACGCCCGTTGTCTCCGAATCCTGGGTCATTAAGGTGGTGAGCACACTCCAATCTTCATTCACGTTCCACAAGGCCGCTATTCGGCCACCCGTCATCTCAGAATCGTTGTAGTCATTTTCTTCCAGACCGGCATTGTCCGGCGTCGCGCTATTGAGATGTCCATTGTGGTCTTCAGGGTTGAACGGACCGATGTCGTACTGATCAAAGTCATGGTCGCAGGGTGAGCCAAGTCCACACGCGCTGTGCGGTGCTGTCGAATAGACGTTATCAATGTAGCCACCTTCCTTATTCGTATAGGCAACAATACGTACAGCGAAATTGTCAGTCACCGGAATATTGAGGTGACCGTTGAAGTCGTAACTCTCCTCACCCCCTTCGGTCGTTTTGATCTCGGCACTCATGTCGCCGGAAAACGCGTCGAATCGAGGCTTGTTGGTGATGACACGAAGAGTTCCCGCCTGGGAACTTGAACCGAACAACGTTCCTTGCGGTCCGGGCAATGATTCGACCCGCTCAATGTCGACCATTCGGGGATCAAGCTGCGTTGTGGCGATCGTCATCGGCATTTCGTCGAGATACAAAGCGACCTGACTGTCAAGTCGCCATGATTGGCCCGCCGATATGCCCCGATACACCAATTCGTTAAGACCAGCTCTCTCCGATGTCAAAGATATGCTCGGCAGATTAGTCGCGATATCGGCCATGTTGAGCAGGCCGCGACGTTCAATTTCTGCCGTTGAGAAAGCCGTAATCGACTGGGGCACATCCTGAATGCTCTGGTCACGCTTCGTGGCGGTAACAATAATCTCTTCGATGCCCGGCCCATCGCCCTGCTGCGCAAATGTTGAGACCGGATACAGAACGCACATTATGGCGGTTGCCAACGGCGTCTTTCCGAACCGATAGCAGTGCGATGCAAGAGGTATCGAGCGTTTTTTCTTCATCGTCCGATCTCCCGCAATCTTCGTGATTAGGATAAAGGTCGGAACTCACCAGTTTTTTTAATTCGATCTGGCAATAATTGTATGGTATTTGGTACTCCATACTAGGTACTGTCGCGAGCAATGTCAATATATTGAGAGTCGGGGCGCGAATCTCTGTGGACTACACTCACCGACGTGGCTTCGCTAGATCAATCAGGGTTTGGGGCACGGCACCCGCTTCGCGGTCGTCTGGCTTGATGAACATCGGGATCAACGAAAATGAAGAAACAGTTCAGCCAGCAGCACAGATCTTAGGCTATTTAGTGGCCCGTCTTGCCGCCCGCCCGGGATCGCAACAACTTGAAACGATGAAACCCCAGGGATTCGAGGTATTCAAGGTTGAAGTCGATCATTCCCAACAGTTCCCGATGCTTCAGGTTCTGTGAACACCGGAACAGTTTCGGTTCCATGACCTTGTTGGCCTTAGATATGCTCGGGTAGCATATTTTAGACGGGCAGGTCAGGGCACATCCGGCGTTGGCGAACAGCCGGATAATGCTCTTGTCTTCAATTGACTTCAGGAACGCTTCGTCCTGATTGCAGTGCATCGGCAGTACGACCGTGTCATAGATCCTCGCGGCCTTTTCGATCTTATCCAAGCTTTGGACATTCTTTATTACGCTGGCTTCCAGGTGATAATCCGGAAAATCCTGTGTGTGGCGAATTCCTATTTTGTCGCATAAGTCCGCGAAAAATCCAAGCCTTGTCACGCCGGCGCTGATTGATACGATTGTGGCGTAATGCGTGATCTAGGCATCCTATTTATCCATTTTCTAGCCACTATCGCGAGATTAATGCGTCCCGGTGGTGCGCGCGCCGTAGTCGCAGAATCTTTGATTGTGAAACATCAGCTTGTAATCCTTAACCGGAGCCGCGAGCGTGCGCCCAACCTCCGCCCGCTTGACCGCGTCATTGCCGGCTTCTGCACACTCTTTATTCGTCCCGGCCGCTTACTCCGTGTCGCCATCGTATTGAAGCCTTCCACCCTCCTCGCTTTCCATGCGGCACTGGTGAACCGAAAGTATCGGCGCTTGTTCACGCCGAAACGACGCGGAAAACCCGGGCCTAAGGGGCCTTCGCCGGAACTCATCCAGGCAGTCGTTGAAACCAAAACGCGCAATCCAAGCTGGGGCTGTCGCCGAATAGCACAACAACTGTCCCTGGCTTTCGGCATTGAGATCGACAAGGATATTGTGCGGCGCGTTCTTGAGAAGCATTTTCGTCCCGATCCCAATGCGAATGGGCCTTCCTGGCTAACTGTGCTCGGCCATACCAAAGACAGGTTGTGAAGCGTTGATTTGTTTCGTTGTGAGTCTTTGATCCTCAAGAGCCACTGGGTTCTCGTCGTCATGGACCAGTTCACACGCCGGATTATTGGTTTCGGGATCCATGCAGGCAGTGTCGATGGACCAGCCCTCTGTCAAATGTTTAACCGGGCAATTCGCAAATCAGAAACTCCGAAATACGTCAGTACCGATAACGATCCGCTGTTCCGTTTCCACCGGTGGTCGGACAATCTGCGAATACTTGAGATCACAGAAATCAAAACTGTGCCTCATGTGCCAATTTCCCACCCGTTCGTGGAACGACTTATCGGGGCTTTGAGGCGAGAGTTCCTCGATTGTGTGCCCTTCTGGAGTGCTCGAGATCTAACGAGAAAATTGTACGCCTTCAGGGATTTCTATAACGACCATCGCTGTCACTACGCATTGAACGGCGACCCACCACTAGCAAGAACCGCAAATACATCGGCAACGGTAGCGGATCTATGGACTTCCCCCGATACGACGACACGCCGGACCCTCAAAATGAGGCCTGTTCAAA
>JBBDXW010000033.1:46480-135801 GCA_040902105.1 Woeseia sp. | reverse complement strand
GCCACAGGCCGTCCTGGTCGAACTCGCGGATCATCACCAGCAGTCGGTAGGTGGCCGCGTAGAGGTAGCCGCAGAGTTCGGTGATCTCGCGGCCGAGTTCGGCACTGCGGACGTATTTCGGGTGAATCAGCTGCGTGACCACGGCTGTCTGCTCCTGTTAACAATCCTGTTGTTATATACAGCAGTATAACCTTAACTCCCTGTTTTATCTATTGATTATTTGTGTTTCTCGATGAAATAGCGAGATTCTGGTTCGCCGGGCCGAGCAAGGACCCGGTGGCATTTGCCGGTTTCAGATGATTCCGCGGTAACGTCGTTATGGCCCGCATGGGGGCTCCAACAGGGGAATTTCCGCGGAAACGCGGTGACCCTGCGGAAAACCGCTACTCAGTACCAGAAAGAAAAGAACATCTGCACGACATCGGCGTCGAGCGAATAGAACGGCTCCTCGCCCACCAGCGCGCCGGAGGTCAGGTCGCGAAACTCGTGGTAGTCGACGGTCAACAGGTCTATCGAGAAATTCACTGTACCCCGGTCGATGAAGCGCCAGCCGTCGCTCAGGAATTCATAACTCGCTGCGAGCTTCAGCGTCTGGCTGGTCAGCGGGCTCAATTCCTTGTCCCGGCCGCGGAAATTCGTCGCCTCGGAGCGCGAGAACATATCGCGGAAGAAATGCGCGCCGGTCTGGTCGTGCCAGCGATACTTGATCGTGAAGGTCCAGTCGTCCATCGGATGAATGTAGGAAATAGAAGCCGTATGCGACTGGATGTCCCAGGTGTCCGTGAAGAAACGGTATTCTCCCTGCACCGCCGCCCGGTAAGGCAGGTAGTAGCGCGCGCGCAGGCCGACAGCGTTCGACGTGCGCGTGTGCGGATAAAGTTCGGGTTCGTAGCTGTAGCCCAGCGGGCTGCCGGCGTCGGCGTAGCGTACCGATCGATAAGGATTGTTCAGGAAGCCTTCGTCGGTGATGGTTTCGAAGTTCAGGGTTGTAATCAGGTTCCGCGTCAATATCTGCGTGAGCCCGACACCGTAGTGCTGGCGCGTGTTGTCCCTGGTAAAGGTTTCATCGTCAGATCGTCCGACAACGTCATCGCCCAGCGCGTAACTCAGTGACAATGTCGTCAGGTCGCCGAACATGTCCTGGCTGACCGAAAAGTTGTAGGTCGTCGCATCGAAGTCACTTTCGGTGCTGCCCGTGTATCCAAGGCTCATGGTCGTATTGCCGTGCAGATAATCCATGCCCAGGGAATGCTGTTTGCGTTCCTCGCTGTAGGGACTCGCGGTGGTCACCACATCGATCGATGCGGAACTCACCATGTCGACGTAGTAGTTGCCGACGACCGAGACATTCTTTGCGACCTGTTTGCGCACAAGCACCGATGGTCCGTCGATCTCGACGCCGCCGCCATCGTACAAATGATAAAGAATGTCGCTACGGTCTTCGGGCAGGACGCCGGCAAAGCCCGCATGACTCGAAGCCAGCAGCAGGCAGCCGGCCAGCACGCGGATGAACGGGATTCTGTTTCGCATGACGGAATCGAAGCCGCGCATCAGTTGCAGCCGCAGCCGCCTCCGGCGGCACCCTCGCCGCCCCGCGCGCCCTCCCGGGCCTCGTAGACGTGCTGAATGTAAGCGGACGACACCGGGTCGCCGTCCAGGAACATGATCGAGTCGGCCAGGCGGTCGCGCTCGTAAGGCTTGACCCAGGGCTCGATGCCGCCGCAGGCCGAAAGCCCGCTCGCAACCAGGGCCGGCAGCAGAAACTGGCAGATTCGGCGTGTCTTCATATCCATTCCTTAGCGGTCATTCCGTGAGCTTAGCGGTGCATTCAAGCAGCGACCGTGAACTCTTTCTCAGAAGAACAGCGTCATCCCGACATGCGCTTCGATGTTGTGCACGGTCTTCTCCGTGCCCAGCAGATCCGTGTCGAACAGGTGATCCCGAAAGTCCAGGTGCAGCGCGATGGAATCGGTAATCAGAAAGCGGTAACCGGCGCCGACGTTGACGGTGAAGCGGTCGTCGGCGGCAAATTTCGTCGAACCGAGCCCACCGATCAGGTACAGGCTGGTGTTGAATGCGCGCCCCTCGCCGAGGAAGACTTCGCCGGGAAAGAGGTTGTAGCCGAGACTCAGGTTGTAATACGTGAATTCCCGATCGCTGTCGGAGAGAATCGGCGCACCGCCGCTCAATTCCTCAAAACTGGTCAATCCGGCTTCGGATTGCCCGATTGTCCCTTCGACAAAAAAGCCCTCGGTGATGTGATACGCAATACGCGCGCCGTAGACCAGGTCGGAACCGAAGTCTTCTATGCTCATGATTCCGGCAAAGGCGCCGACTTCGAAGTCTTCCGTATCGATCTGCGGTTCGCGAATATCGCGGCGCTCGACCTGCGGATCGATGACCTGCTCGGGTGACGGCGCTTCCGCGGGCGGCAATGCCTGCGGTCCCTCGTCGCCCATGCCGAACAGGTTCTTTGTCGCAGCGCAGCCGTACAGCGTGAACGCGACCGGCAGCAGCACTAGAAAAAGAACGCGAAACCCACTTTCCATTCTTCTACTTCCTCGTTGTCGTCACGGCTCGTGAATACCACATAGCTTTTGTACTCTGCCCGGAGCATGAAGCGCCTTGTTGCATAAATCCGCAGACCGGCGCCGACATTGGCGACCTGATCGGTGCGATCCTCGCCCTGCACGATCGTCGATTTCGGCTTGGTGTGGATGGCTCCGGCACCAAGCGTGAAAAACGGCGAAATGCGCCACTCCGGCCAGGTTTCGTGGACAACGTTAACACTGCCCATCCAGCCGTTCGAAAAATTTCCTAAAATCTGTGAACCCCATACCTCCAGCGCGACATTCGGGTTGAGCGAGTAGCCGGTGTAGACCGAAATGATGTTCGCGCCGCCGAAATCGCCGGCCAGAACGCCGCCTTCCCAGCGGGAGTCGGTAAAATCCTGTTGGCTGCCTTCGGCGAATTCGATGTTCTGTCCGTCAGGCTGCAACGTCAGTTCCATCTGCGCCCGGTCGACCCACCCTTCCGTACCGTGCGCATCGCGCACGAGGAACCAGTCGGTGCGCCGCTTTATGATCGCGACGGTTTCGCCGCGCTCGACCACGTGAAATTTCGGATAGCCGCGGCCGGGCCCGGTGTGCATCTCCACATAGGGATCCGCTACCGAGACGGTATGGAATTCGTCGGCGGCCCAAGCTATGCCTGCGGTAACGGCCTGGCTCAACAGCAAGAGCAGGACCGCCAGCGTCTTTGGCCTAGTTGGGAGGGACGTCGAATGGATTGTTATAGTATTGAGCTCCGACATCCAGCCATTCCGCAATCAGGCGTTTCTCCGCGAGAGACAGGTACGCATCGTGACTTTGTCCTGCATCGAATCGATCGAAGAATCGACCCGAGGTATTGGCGCCCGCCACGCTCATTGACGGATTAACGGTCACAGTGGCAAATATCGGATCGCCGGTGTCGGGATCCGTACCCACCTGTACCAGCACATCCTGCAGGGCGCCCATATCAAGAAATTGTTCGTTGTCGGCAGCCAGAAGCTCCCGGTACGAATTGAAATGATCCGGCTCATCCGGCGACAGGCCGTCCGACAGGTCTAGTTGACCCGCCGGCACGCGCGCCGCTGCCTGGTCGTCGATGGGACTGTGGCAATTGACACAATCGTTCGTCACCGGCATGCCGTTGCCGTCCAGTACCGGATTCCCCATGTCGTCCAGGACGGGACGCGGCGCGGCCCACAGGGGATGTATGTGCGTCTCATAGTTGATCACGATGCGGCAACTGGCACTCCATTGCTGCATGCAATTGAGACTGGTCGGCGGCGCCGTCGTCAAATCGGCATAGGAATAGTCAAAGCCGGGATCTTTCAGCCGGCCGGCGGCCACTTCGTCGGTCCACACATCCTCGTACACAAGGTTGACTGAAGGTTCGAGCGACGAACAATTTGTCGCACCGCAGGATATGCGGGCACGCACCTCGGCCATCGTTTCCCCGACCTCGCCGACGAATAGCACCGGGTCGGTATTCGGGAATTCGACGCCCGCCATCTCTGCGCCCGCCCAGGCGGACTCGAACGCATCGCCGCGGCCGTGCGATACGCCGCTTTGCGCGACGTGGCAGCCGTTGCACTCGAGCAATTGTCCCGGCCGCAGCTGCATCCAGTTCTGGTGCCGCGGCGAGATACGGCGACCGCTTGCATCAAGCACGCTGACGGCGAGCGCGACGTTCGCCGGCACTTTTAACATCACCGAGCCGTCGGGTTCGATCGGCGCGTAACCAACGATCTCTTTCATGCCCTGCTGGGTGCTGACTCCGAATGCCGTATTGTCGAGGTCGACAACGTCCTCGTCGGGAAGCGACACGGCTTTGACTACGCGCAGGAATCTTGCGGGGCGCTGGTCGGCGGTGGTTTGCGCCGGATCGGCGAGCGCCTCGATGTTCACAGTCGCGCCGCCGTCGAGATCGTAAACACTGCGAATACTGATAACCCCGGCACTCTCGGCAACGAGGTCGGGATCGGCCGCATACAGGTTTTCGCTGTCGAGGATGACAGGAGGCGTGGGCCGCGGATCGGCTGACACCGCTTCGGTAAAGATGAATCCTTCTTCCGGCGGCACGACCGGCAGCTGCGTGTCATCGCGCGGATCGTAAATCCAGATGCCGTAAATCGGCGGCGCAGCTTCGACCAGCGGGTCCGCCAGCCGCTCATCGGTGCACGGCACGTTGAGCAGGTCTTCGATCACGCGGCACTGGCTCCAACTCAAGATCAGCCGGCCGGTGCCGTCCTGGATCGGAAATACGGAACGGAATCGTCCGCCTGGCGACGTTGAATCCGGCAGCGTCGACACCTCGTTTACGGTCGCGGATTCCTGGGCCGGCCCGGTCATGCCGGCGTTGTCTTTGTTTGCCTGACTGTTTTCGACGTACACGGGCGTATCGATGACGATTATGTCGCCGCCGGCATCCGTGTCGGAGTAAGGCCGTACGAGGGACATGATGCGCCCGTCTTCCAGTTCCCTCGGCTGCATGAACTGAACGGTGCCGCCGTTGGTGCCGGTGTCGTGACTGTTCTGGCCGTACAGCAACTCGAGACTGGAGCCATCCGGGTTCATGCGATAAAGATTGACGGAGTCATTGACTCCCGCGTGGTCCCAGCGGCTGAAAGCGATCTGCCCGTTCGACATGACGGATGGATCGAAATCGTGACTCTGGTTATACGACACCTGCTCGATGTTGGTGCCATCCGCATTCATGACATGAAGCACGAACGCCATCTCATTCTGGTCTTCGTCCAGTGCCGAGAACTGCGGTTTGCCTTCGTCGAGCAACACAGCGCTTGATCGCAACTGCCGCGTGGACGAGAAAATGATGCGTCCGTCGGGCAGGTAGTGCGGCGCTACGTCGTGGCCGATCTCCGCCGTCAGGTCGGACGCGATCACACGGCGCAATTGGCCCGTTTCAAACACGTACTCCCAGATGTTCCAGGTTGGCTGGTCGTCGTCGTCCAGCGCAAGGTTCTCGATAGCCGGGCCGCGCATGGCGAACAGCAGGCCGCTGCCGTCATAGGAGATCTCGACATCTCGCACGTCGCCCAATTCGCCTAAAACCTGTTCCGTAATGTTGATATCCAGCGCACTCGGTGACGCGCGGTCGCGGAAATAGAGATCCGCGCCGATATTGAACGTGATCAGCTCACGGACATCCGGCTGCACGATCTCGCCCTGGTCATCGAGCAGCAGCGGCGCTTTTATGTAAGCGATCGGGAAATCGACGACAACAGGATCCTGGTCCTGCCCGCTGCCAATGCTGACGCCGTCCCCGCTACCGCCGCAGCCGGCGATAACGAACGAAATCAGCACCAGTGCTGCGGGCAACTGAATGCCCTGCGCCCGGACACGCGGGGATCGATACCGATTGCGGTACAACAGCAGGTTCATAATCTCTTTACCCCGGTACTTGAATGCGTTTTCCCGACGTTTTTATTCACGCCCTTTCGAGCATCTGTTCTGCGGATTGATAATTGCTCCCGCCCTTACCCTTGCTAGTGGATGCAAATTTCAGACCACTCGGAAACGCGCCGTACGTGACAAAACGGCGCGCGTACCGCTCGCGCATTCAGGTTATGTGCAATAGTGGAGATGAAGCACGCCGCGTACCGTTAACGCGATCACAAAAGAACCGCAGTCGCCGCTGCACCCGGCACTTCGACGAGCGAGCTGTTGGAGCCCGCGAAGCGGGCGATTGTTGTTTCCCTGCCAATATTGTCGTCAACGGACACAGTTGTCGGTCGGCTGCGACAGCGCAAGCGCCATGCCAAACAGCGGCTTGGATTGCGCGGCCTCTTTCATCGTGCGAAAGCAACGACAAGTGCTTGACATATTGACGCACCATCGTTTCCTTCGCGGGATCACACAACTCGTTGTTTTTATTATATTTTATCCCATTGTCTTCGAGCGGTGCCGTTGCTGGCACAGCCCTTGCTTCACCTCGTCCGGAACGGATGCGTCACACGCCGCAGCACGAATACAACAGCTCGCGTACCGATGAGTGTGAGTGCATTCACGGATGTTTTTGTGAACTTCGTGCATAGTTTTTAAGGTTTACGAGCGCTTTTTCTTTCGAGCGACAAAGCGACGGATTACCGGGAAGTGCAGCTCATCACTCAGCGAAGCCAGGGCTCGCGGTTTCCAGGTCAGGGCGAACCAGCACGTTGTTGAGTCTTACAGTCAAGAGCAGGAACGTTATGAAAGACAGGACGTGGCCGGATAAAAACGGAATTTTGCTGCAACTGTTTGCAGCCTTTCTGTTGAGCACTCTGCTCGTGTCGATCGCCGCTGCAGGCCCGCGAGAGCAGGCAAAGCGGATTCACGACCGTCTCGCCGGTGTGCCGCCCACGGAAGACGTTCTATTCGACATGGAAGTCGCCATCGGGTCGAACAATCCGCAGGCCGCGGCGACCATGGCGATGAATAACCCGAACTTCTATAACGTCACGCTGAAAAATTTCGCCGCGCCCTGGACCAACCGCGACCAGAGCGTCTTCGTGCCGCTGAACGACTACATCGCGACCGTCATCGGAATGATTCGCGACAACGTAGCGTTCAATACCTTGCTGTCGGCGGACATTCTTTATGTCGGCGACGGCGGTCTCGGCTTGCCTCCGTATTCGAACTCGAACAACGACCATTACCTGCAAATGGAACAGCAGGGCGTCGATATGATGAACGGGCTGGTGCAGACGCCGCAGTCGTCGGTGACGGGATTACCCCCGGGCGCCACGGCGGGCGTCATGACGACGCGCGCCGCGGCCGAAGCGTTTTTCATTGCCGGCACCAATCGCGCAATGTTCCGCTTCACGCTGCTGAACCACATGTGCAACGACCTGGAACAGGTTCACGACGTCAAGTTGCCGCCGGATCGCATTCGCCAGGACGTGAGCCGCAGTCCGGGCGGCGACAGCCGCCTGTTCCTGAACAACTGTATCGGCTGCCACACCGGCATGGATCCTATGGCGCAGGCTTTCGCCTACTACAACTTCAATCCGGATACCGGCAGCATCGAGTACACGCCTGGACAGGTGCAGCCCAAGTACTTCAACAACGACGCTAATTTTCCTTTCGGCTTCAGAACGCCGGACGACAGCTGGGATAACTACTGGCGCTCCGGACAGAACCGGTTCCTGGGCTGGGATTCCGGCTTGCCCGGCAGCGGCAACGGCGCGAAGTCGCTCGGCGAGGAACTCGCGAACAGCACTGCTTTCGCAAGCTGTCAGGTCAAGAAAGTCTTTCGGGCCGTGTGCCTGAGGCCGCCCGAAGATGCCGCCGATCGAGACCAGGTGGATCAGATGATCGTGTCGTTCACATCATCGGGTTACCTCATGAAGCAAACGTTTGCAGACGCTGCCGTCTACTGCATGGGTCAGTAGAGAGACACGGAAGAGAGACACGGACAATGAACAACGCAACAGGAATTGCCATGCTGCTTGCCCGCTTTTTTGACGAGCCGGCTGAAATCGTTCGCGTCGAAACGCGCCGGCTGACCGTTTGCGCAGGGCTCCTGGCGCTCGGCCTGGCCGCCTGCGGCGGAGGCGCCGGGACCACGGATAATCCGGTCACAGGCGTAACGCCGCCGACGACCTATTCCGGTCCGCCGCCCGCAACCGAAGACGTTCAGTCGTTCAAACTGAATGTCTGGGACAACATCCAGGCGTCCAACCGCTGCGGTGGCTGTCACACCGATGCGATGGGACAGACCCCGATGTTCGCCCGTCATGACGACATCAACCTGGCCTATGAAGCGGCCAATACCGTAGTCAACCTGACCCAGCCCTCCGATTCGCGGCTCGTCCAGAGAGTTGGCGAAGCGCACAACTGCTGGCTGACCGACAACCAGGCCTGCGCCGACATCATGACGACGTGGATCGAAGGCTGGGCCGGCGCAGCGGCCACCGGCGGCCGGCAGATCGTCCTGGAAGCTCCGGTATCGACCGAACCCGGCTCCAGCAAGAATTACGCGAATGCGACACAAGCCAATTTTGCGTCGCTGGTGCACGGACCGATCCTCACTGAATATTGCGCGGGATGTCACTCCTCGCAGGCGGCGACGTCGCAACAGCCTTATTTTGCCGAAGCGGACGTTGCGGTCGCCTATGAAGCGGCGAAACCGAGAATGGCTCTCAACGTGCCGGTGGATTCGCGCTTCGTCATCAGGCTCGGCACGGAATTCCACAACTGCTGGGACGACAACTGCGCGGCGGCCGCGGCCGAAATGCAGGCGGCGATTCAGGCATTTGCCGATACGGTGCCGATAAGCGAACTCGACGCATCGCTCGTAAACAGCAAGGCGCTCAGGATCGTCGATGGAACCGTTGCATCCGGCGGCAACCGCTACGAGAACTCGCAGATTGCGCTGTGGGAATTCAAGACGGGCCAGGGCGCGACGGCGTTCGATACGAGCGGAGTAGAACCGGCGATCAACCTGACCTTGTCCGGCGCCTACGAATGGTTCGGCGGCTGGGGAATCACGATCAACGACGGCAAAGCGCAGGGATCGACAGCGGCAAGCAAGAAGCTGCATGACCTGATCCGCGCCACCGGAGAGTATTCCATCGAAGCGTGGGTGGTGCCGGCCAACGTAACGCAGGAAATGGCGCGCATCGTAAGCTACTCCGCAGGCGATGACGCCCGCAACTTTACGCTGCAACAGACGCTTTACGATTACAACTTCAGGCATCGCAGCACGGAGACCGATCTCAACGGCGATCCGCCGCTGTCGACGCCGTCCGCCGACGAGATACTGCAGGCATCGCTGCAGCATGTCGTCGCCACCTACAGTCCGGTTGACGGCCGCAAGATATACGTCAACGGCATCCTGGTTACTGGCGCAGACCCGGTGGCGGGCGGCTCACTGGCCGACTGGCAGGATACGTTTGCCGTGGTGCTGGGCAACGAGGCTTCGGGCGACGGGCTGTGGCAAGGTACGTTCCGCCTGGTCGCGATTCACAATCGCGTCCTGGCGCCGGAGCAGATCGTGCAGAACTTCGACGTCGGCGTCGGCGAGAAGTTTTACCTGCTGTTCAGCATCGAGGACATCATCAATGTCCCGACCGCGTACATGCTGTTCGAGGTCGCGCAATACGACAGTTACGGCTACCTGTTCACGCAGCCGCATTTCCTTACGCTCGATTCTGCGCAACAGCCCGAGGGAATCCCGTTGCAGGGATTGCGCATCGGCATTAACGGCGCCGAAGCCGAAGTCGGCCAGGCGTACGCCAACATGGACCAGACGCTCAGCGCCACGCTATTCGGCGAGCTCGGCCAGCCACTGGCGGATATCGGCGCCGTGGTGCCGCTCGAGCGAGGTCCGCAGGATGACGAGTTCTTCCTGACCTTCGACCTGCTCGGTTCGCAGAGCTTTGTGCGCACGGACGATCCGCCGCTGGTCATCACACAAAGTGATTCACCGGTAGCGGCGCCGCGTATCGGCATCCGCACCTTCGACGAGATCAACGCCACGATGGCGGCGGTCACGACGGTCGATCCCGAGCAGATCGACGTCGATATGACTTACCAGAACCTTCGGCAGTCCTTGCCGACGATCGAAAGCCCGGAGGCCTTCCTCGCGTCGCACCAGGTCGCGATCGCACAGCTCGCGATCGAATACTGCGACGCACTGGTTGAAGATCCGAATCTGTCCACTGCGTACTTTCCGGGATTCGATTTCGATCAGGATTCGGCAACGGCCTATGGGGGAGCGAATCGCGACCTCGTGATTCAGCCGCTGATCGACAACATGATGGGCATCGGGATACAGACTCAACCCGACTACGTGGACCTGGAGCAAGAGCTCGGGTACGTGCTGACGGACGGGACCCGCCCTGCGAACCTCGTCGATCGTCTGGTCGGCAGCGGCGCGGATACGAGATCCGTCGCCAAGGGTCTCTGCGCGGCCGTTCTCGGCAGTGCCGTCACGCTTGTCCAGTAACAATTTGAATCGGCGAGAACGCCAAGGATACGAGGCACAAGATATGGCCAGGAAACGTAACATGCGGAATCCCGATGCGCCGCAACGTCATGCAGACCATCGGCGACCGGTGACTCGTCGGGAATTTGTAGCGCAGGGCTTCCTGACGGGATCCGCGTTTGCCCTGGGCGGCGGCGTCATGAGCCTGTTCTCGAATCCGCGCCAGGCGTTCGCCGCATTGTCCGGAGACCTTACGCCGCTGCTCTCGAACCCCTGCAACATCGCCACCGTCGGCGCCGGCAAGATTCCGTTCATATGCTTCGACCTCGCGGGCGGCGCCAACATCGCCGGTTCGAACGTTCTGGTCGGCAAGGAAGGCGGGCAACTCGATTTCCTGAGCACCGCGGGTTACGAGACCCTCGGCCTGCCGGGCGACATGGTGCCTGGTCTCAACGATCCGGTCAGCGGCCTGCCGTTTGCGAACACCGATTTCGGACTCGCATTTCATTCGGATAGCGCGTTTCTCCGCGGCATGCTCGCGAGCATGAGTCCCGCGCGGGCGGCGAATCTGAACGGCGCCATTATTCCGGCACGCTCCGACAACGATACCGCCAACAATCCGCATAATCCGCTCTACGGTATTGCCGGAGCCGGCGCGGATGGTTCAATAGTGACCTTGGCTGGTACCGAGAACACGGATTCCGGCGGCAACTCAATGATTCCGGCCACAATGATGAATCCCGAACTGCGGCCAACCAAGGTCGATCGGCCAAGTGACGTGACCGGCCTGGTCGACACGGGCGACCTCGTCGGCATTCTCGAACCTGAGGAAGCAACCGCCGTATTGGAATCGATATACCGCATCAGCGACCGGAAAATGACTATCGCCGAAACGGGACAGTCGATCACATCGTCTGACGTAGTTAAAGACCTGGTGCGTTGCGGCTATCTCAAGTCTGCGGACATTGCTGACCGCTTTGGCGCAATTCCGCTCGATCCGGCCGACGATCCGATGATCGTGGGCCCAAGCGGAATCTTCTCGGACGCCGAATTCAATGACGGCGGAACCGACGGCAGCGAATTCCGCAAAACGGCATCGGTCATGAAACTGGTCATCAACGGCTTTGCGGGCGCCGCCTGCATCGAGATGGGCGGCTACGATTATCATGGCGGTATGCGCCGCGAAGGCGAAGTCAAGGATGAGCGCGCCGGACGTTGTATGGGCGCCTGCATCGAATACGCGGCGCGCATAGGCGTACCGCTGATGCTGTATGTCTTCAGCGACGGCTCGTTGTCGTCAAACGGCGCCATCGATAACTCGCCCGAAGGGCGCGGCAAATGCGAGTGGGACAGCGACAACTCGTCAACCGCGGCCTCTTTCTTCATGGTGTACAACCCCGGGGGTCGCGCGGTTCTCAGGGGCGGGACACCGGAGCAGCAGGCGCGGCACCAGCAGATCGGTTACATGGATGCGAGCGCAGCCGTGCAACGTACTGCGACGCCCGCGGCCAATAACGTGAACCTGCTCGTCAACGCCGTGGTGCTCAATTACATGGCGCTGCACGGTGAGGAAGGGCTTTTCGCCAACGTGCTGCCCAATCACGGCCTTGGCGATACCACCCTGCGCGACAGCCTGACGGCGTTCAACAACATCGTCACCGGCACCATAGGACCCTTGAATCCCTCGTAATCGGGAATCGCCCGGCCGGATCCCTTAACGGCCTCGATCGCCCGCTTCGCGGGCGCTTCTTTTGATCCCGGGTGCAACAACCCATAATGCGCGCTGGTCTCGGCCCGGATTTTTGCGATGCCCGTTACTCCCGATGTGAGCCGCTTGTCGGACCTGTTGGCCTGTCCACGCTGTGACAAGGCCCCGCTGACTCGGAAAAGTGACTCCTGGCGCTGCGATGGCTGCAAGACCGGGTTCCCCTCCGTTGGCGGCATTCCGTGGCTCTTCGCCGATCCCGGCGCATCTTTGAGTGAATGGCGCAATCGCCTGCATTTCGAGCTGCAACGACTTGCGCACGACGCACAGCAACTGAAATCCGAACTGGACGCCGGGGACCTGCTGCCGCAGACGAGAAAACGTCTCGAACTGCAACTGCAAGCCAGCGTCGGCCATCGAAAAGCACTGCAACGCTTGCTCACGCCGATCGACGTCCAGTCGATGCAGGCAAGTTACGAGTCGCACCTGGCGTTGCGCACGCGGCTGCCGCGGGACCAGGGGCTGAACACGTACTATGCCAACGCGCACCGCGACTGGGCCTGGGGCGAGGCTGAGAACGAGGCCTCGCTAATCGAGATACGCGGAGCATTGAATGCGCGCGGCGACCGCGGCGAGGAATTGGGCAACACGCTGGTACTCGGCGCGGGGGCCGGCCGGCTGGCGTACGACGTGCACACGACCTGCAACGCCGATCTGACGGTCGCATTGGACTTCAACCCGCTGTTGCTGCTGATCGCGAAAGCGGTGACGCAAGGCGAGCCGCTTGAACTCCACGAATTCCCGATCGCGCCAAAATCAATCGATGACTTTGCGGTCCTGCGAAAACTTGCCGCGCCCGCGTCGCTCGGAGACAACTTTTACTTCGTACTGGGTGACGTTCTGCGTGCGCCATTCCGGCCGGGCGGCTTCGATACGGTCGTAACACCGTGGCTCATCGACATCGTGTCTGAAGATCTGCAGCCTTTGGCATTACGGATCAACCGGCTGCTGAAAATCGGCGGCCGTTGGGTAAATTTCGGCTCGTTGGCTTTCGAGCATGCAGAGCGCGCTCGACGTTACGGTCCTGAAGAGACGATTTCAATCGTACAGCAATCAGGGTTTGCGGCGCCGTACGTCAGGGAGGAAACGATTCCTTACATGTGCTCGCCGGCAAGCCGTCACGGGCGCCGGGAAACGGTTTTTACTTTCGCCGCCGTGAAAGCAAGTGACGCGTTGCCGTCGCCGAGGCACCGGGCTTTGCCCGACTGGATCGTGACCGGCAGTGAACCCGTGCCGCTCACCCGGTCGTTCAGAACCCAGGCGTTATCCACGCAGATCTATTCGTACATCATGTCGCTCATCGACGGCCGGCGCTCGATCGCGGACATGGCAAAAATTCTCGAGCAGCAGAAACTGATGACAGAAGCGGAAGCGGTACCCGCCATCCGCAATTTCCTGACCCGAATGTACGACGACAGCCAGCGGCAAGCGTAAAAACGCGCAGGGAGCCTCTGCACAAGCTCGGGCGAAGGTTACTTTTGACGCCGCCAGAGACGAACGAATTACGCCTTGCGCAGAGGCTCCCTGGCCGCCGCATGGTCCAATCGCCGCGACAGAGCGGCGACGCCGGTGCCGCTGTCCGAAACCCGCATTGTTCACATTTCCCGAACGTAACGTTCACTACCTGAATACGAGCCGGTCACGGGTTTTCAATATCCGGCCGCTATCTTGATTCCGCGCAAACAACCGTTCGGCATCCGTTTTAAGGAGATCATCATGGCTTACGACGACGGCACCAGCAATCGTTCCCGCAATCGTTCGTTCCCCGAAATTCTGCAAGCGCGCAAATCGCGCCGTGCGGTGCTGATCGGCGGCCTTGCCACCGCAACGAGCGCGTTTTTCGCCGGTGGCATGGCACTCGCGAAGAACAATCCGGCGGGTCCCGCAGCCTGGTCCGCGAATCGTGCAAAACGCAGATCGCTCATTGACTTCGCCCCCGTCGACATCGCCGGAGGCAGCGGTCCATGGCCAGCCATTTCAGCAAACTACGAGTGGGACGTCTTGATTCCATGGGGCGACCCGCTGCAACCCGGCGGACCGACGTTCGAATGGCCGCCCACGGCTGCCGCGCAGGCCGAACAGATTGGCATAGGCCACGACGGCATGTGGTTCTTTCCCTTTCACAAAAAGGATTCTGCCGGCCGGCGCTTTGACAGCAACAAACACGGTCTGCTCGCGGTAAACAACGAGTTCGGCACCAATTTCCATATCCTCGGCAAAGCCGAACCGGAGAGTCTCGCCGATGTACGCGTATCGCAACATGCGCACGGTGTCACGATCGTGGAACTCAAAAAAAACGGAAGCAAATGGCAAACGGTGAAAAGCAGTTACAGCCGCCGTATCCACGGCAACACGCCGGTGACTTTCAGCGGTCCTGCCGCCGGTCACGCGCTGCTGCAAACCATCAACGGCAATATTCCGCTGGGCACAATCAACAATTGCGCGCACGGCGTAACCCCCTGGGGAACTTACCTGACTTGCGAAGAGAACTTCGACGACTACTTTGGGGCCAGCAACCTCATCAATACCTGGACGCCGACACTATCCCAACAGCGTTACGGATTCGGCATTGACGGTGGCGGCTATGGCTGGCACAGGTTCGACAGACGCTTCGACCTCTCCGACCCGGAATACGCCAACGAGGAGAACCGCTTCGGCTGGGTGGTCGAGATCGACCCGATGAATCCAACGCAGGTTCCGGTCAAGCGCACCGCGCTGGGTCGCAGCAAGCACGAGGGCGCGACGGTCACGGTCGGCCGCGGTGGCCGGGTGGTTGTCTACCTGGGCGACGACGAGAACTTCGAATATATCTACAAATTTGTTTCTGCCGACAACTGGAAAGCCATGCGGGCCCGCGGCGAAAGTCCACTGGATCACGGGACGTTGTACGTCGCACGGTTTAACGATGACGGCAGCGGCGAGTGGCTGGAACTGAGTATGAACATTTCCGATGTCGCATCTGCCTTCCTCGATTCCGGTGAATTGCTGGTCAACGTGCGTACAGCCGCCGACATTGTCGGTGCCACGCCGATGGATCGGCCCGAATGGATTGCGACAGCGCCTAACGGCGACCTCTACTGCACGCTGACCAACAACAGCGCGCGTACAACGGCGGACGCAGCCAATCCATTAGCGCCCAACGCCGACGGCCATATCATTCGCTGGCGGGACGCCGACCAGCACGTCGGCACCACCTTCACCTGGGATATCTACCTGATTGCAGAGGACACGCACGGCACGGAAGGCAGCTTCAGCGATCCCGATGGCCTTTGGGCAGACCCGGACGGCCGTCTGTTCATCCAGACGGACGGTGGGCAGCAGGACGGCCTCAACAATCAGATGCTGGTGGCGGATCCGGCGACGGGCGACGTGAGACGCCTTTTCACCGGCGTGACGGACTGTGAGATCACCGGCATCACCGTGACGCCGGATCGCCGCACGATGTTCGTCAACGTGCAGCATCCCGGGAACGGCGATCCCGCGGTCACGAATTTCCCAGCCCCGCCCGACGGCATGACCGTGCCGCGCGACGCGACCATCGTTATTTCACGAAAAGGCGGCGGCGTCATCGGATCCTGACCGTAGGAGCCCGCCATTGCGGGCGACCCGCTTTCGCCGATCGTGCTGCAAAGGTCGCCCGCAATGGCGGGCTCCTGCACGGCGTTACCAGCAATCGTTCGCGTCGGCATCCGCGCCCAGCGATCCCTGCAGGCCGGTGCTCGTGAACCTCAGCACGCCGCATTTGGCATCGTTCGCCTGATCGCCCTGCGGGGTCGCATCGAGAGTAAAGGCTGCAGCGCCCGGCGCTCCGGACACGACGTAAAAGCCCTCCGCCGAATCCACCGGCAGCACCACGCCGCATCCTGCATCGTCATAGGCGGCGAAGCGGGTGTAGCAACGTTCGAGCTGTTGCGCCGTTTCCATGAGCATCGCCTTGCCGTCCGCGCGGCGTGTCTTGCGCACCTGCTCCTGGTACGACGGGTACGCAATCGACGCGAGGATGCCGATGATTACCACTACGACCATCAGTTCGATCAGTGTCATGCCGCGCATCCGGCCGCGCGCACAATCGGCCTGCATTTTTCGGGATAAGGTCTTCATAACACCTACCTCAATTGCCGCCAGGACTGCCGGCCGATACCGACGCCGCCCTTTTCCGTAATTCGAATCAACTGTCCGGACGAGCCGCTCATGACCTTGACTTCGTCCTGGTTCTCACCAAAGCCCGAGATAATGGCCGGCGTCTTGATGATATTGATGTCAGGCGCGATGGCCGACGGCGGGATGCGAATCTCATTGCCGTTTTCGTCGGTGATCGTGATCCAGTCATCGTCATCGAATTCTGCATCGTTATTCAGATCGAACACCGCGTACTCCAGGCGGCCGCCGTCGAAGGTATTGAGTTCCATGACCCAACTGTCGCCGCCGAAAGCGCAGGGATCGGGATTGGGGATGAGTGTGGCGAAGATCACGCGATCGCCGCGCACCGCAGCCCGTGAAACGACGCGCTCCCCGGCCGGGCCCGGGCCCCCGTAACTGCCGGACCACTCGAGGTCGAGGTACCAGCCGCTGTCACCCGACTGTATTTCGTTTGCGGTGACGCCGCGGACTCTCGTGCCCGACACGGTCACCTCGGCCAGGATCTCCTGCTCCAGCAGTTCGCTGCGGGCGGTGATCGGCTCGCCCCGATCGATAATGCCGTAGAACGTATCTACGCTCGGGTCGTCCGGCACCACGTTGTCATCGATGCGGTAGAAGCTGCCCGTGCCGAAAAACAGCGTGTGCAGGCCCTTGTCGTTGAATGCCGAAGAAAGCGGTGCCGTTATAGCCTGCCGCAACCCGTCATCGTCGCGCGCGACGTAGAGGGGCACCGGTGTACTGCCGGAACGCAGCCCGCTCGGCGCCTGCCAGTTGCTGACAGTGGCCCCAACGAGATCCAGGCGCCAGAGATTGCCGTCGGTGTCGCCGACATAGATCCGGTCCGAAACGCGGTCGCTGTTCAGATCGACGACCAGCGGCGGGCCGAGCTCGCCGCTGTCCGGCAGGGTAATGGAGTGAATAATGCTGCCGTCCGCCGGATCCAGTATCCAGATGACGCCGTCATCCTCCCCGGTGTCGTAGCCGCTCGTGACCACCACGCCGAACTCGCCGTTCGGCAATGGCGCGACTGCCGGCTGCCCGATGGTGTAACCCAGCGACGGGTGATTGAACTCCCACATCACGCTGGACTTGCTCATGCTCGCCGGGTTCGTGATATCCAGCGCAAACACGCTGCGCCCGCCTGCGCCGGTCACACCGACCGCGATGGTGCGCCAGCTGCTGCCGACCCATGCGTCGGCGATCCGCGGGCTTCCGTCAACGTAGAAGCGGTGCGCATAGTCGGGCAGCGTAAGTTCATAAAGATTTTCGAAGGCTGCGTTGGGCACGAACGCGAATAACTCTTCGCCTCCGCTGCCGTCAAGTCCGGCGTTGAAGCCATGCAACATGCCGTCGTTGGCCGCCACCACAACCATCGGCGGGCGGCTCTGATAGCTCCCAGACTGGCGGAAAGTCTGATACGCCGCACCCAGGTTCATGCCGGAGAATGCTTCCGACTGGTCAAGCAGCGCGTAACCGAAATCCTGCTTGTGCACGAACTGCGGATCGGAATTCACGATGTCGCCCAGGCGACTGCCGCGCGTGCGGAACGATCCATCGGGTTGCTCGAGCGCGCGCACGCCGCGCAGGTAAGCGAGCCGGTCCTGCCCCTCGGTCACGCTGACCAGCGGCCCGGCACCCGGTGTCTGACGCAGCGCGTCCTGTTGCGTGCCGGCAAGATCGGTCCAGAGGAAGTCGGCACCCGTGCCGGATACCAGGGATCCACCACCGGCACTCACGGGCGGCGTCACGGTAAATACTTTGCGGCTGGCGATGTTGAAATCGGTCAGCAGGTCCAGCCGGTCCGCGGCTCCCCAGGACTCCGTGGCGCTGATGGTGCCGTCGGTATTGATACGGAATGCCTGCAGGTCGCCGCTCCAGTTGGTGCTGTCGAAGGCTGCCTGGAACACGGCCGTGTCGGAGCCGAGCCGCGTGGAGTTCGCAGCGACCGAAGAAGCCGAGCTCCTGACTTCCGCCGAGATTCTGGCGAAAGCCGTGGTCAGGCTTTCCACCATGTCGGTGGCTTCGCCGGCCAGGTAGTAGTTGTCCGGGCGGGGATAACTGTCGCCGGCCGGGTTGGCGTTCACACCGAACGATACCAACGTCTCGCCGTTGCTGTGCCACCAGTCGAGCGGCAACGCTCCGGTATGCGCGTCGGGATCGAAATCCTCAGGGACGCGGAAGCCGCCATACTTGGTCGCCAGGTAATACTGGTTCTGCGCTGCCGGTTCCAGAGTTTCCGCTTCCAGCACGTCGACCCAGTGCGTCGAGACCGTCTGGGTGCCCGGAAGGTCGTCGGGCCGGAGGTCGCGGGTGTGGGCGTCCCAGGCCAGTCCGGCGATGTACGCCGAGTTCTCACGACCGCTGAACGGCGTGTTGATGCTGATGCCTTCGAAGCTCGCGACCTCGGCAGTGGCAGTCACCACGTTAACGGTGCTGTCACCGGAGACGGACGCGGGCTTCGACGGTTCCTCGAAATTCGCGCTGCTGCCCGGGAGGTTTTTGTCGCGGTGAGTGTTGACGTCGCCTATTCCCAGGATGACGTTGGTCTGGCAGGCATACTGAATCGGGTCGTCCCAGTCGGTGATGACCGGGAAGCCGTCTGCAGCCTGTGCGGCGTTGGCACCGGTTGCACCGGGTATGTCGGTGTATTGCGCGACGTTGCCCTGATTCTTGAGGTAGCGCAGGGCTGTGTAATACAGCTCGCTGACCGGGTCCTTGCTCTTGTGCAGTGCATTGGTCATCTGCCCGAACTTGTTCAGGTAGTTGAGCGCACCGCTGTCCAGAATGCTGATACCCAGCGCCCCGGCAGTGTCCGATGCATCGGCAGGGTCCGGATTACGCAGCAGCACGCCGGTGTTCGCATCCCATTCGGCGTTCGTGTTGGCCGTTTCACCTTCGCCCGGCACGATCATGGTCTGGCCGACGAACTTCTGCCGTGCGCGCAGCACGCCGCCATCGCGCAACTGATCGGGATCGTTGAGATAGCCGAACACGCCGATGCGCAGCTCGTCCGCGTATTGCTGAATGAGTCCTTCCGGTTTGTAGCCGCCGGAATACGTGCGGCAGTTCGCCTCGAGCAGGCCAGGCACACACACCTTGACGCGGATGCTGACCTCGTAGGCCCGATCGAGCAGCAGCGGCTGGGCGGGATTGTACGCTGTGACGTTTTCGTCGACATCGTCGTCTGCCAGCCGGAAGCGCATTTTGTTTCCCAGGCCCTGGATGCGCATGCGTATCCAGTTTGCGGTGAGCGGCGTCGCGCCCCCTACCAGCGACAGCTGGTCGCCGCTGCCCGGGAGTCGGCGGTTGGGATAGACGGTCGTTCCGCCCTGCCCGGTGTGACGCGCTTTTTCCAGCCAGGTTTCGCCAACTGCGTCCTTGACGCGGTAGCCGCCGGTCAGCACCCAGCGAAACGGGTCGATGGTCTGGGTTGCCGCCCAGTTCATGAAGTTGCCGCTCCACTGGTTGGAGCACAGCCGGTTGACGGCAACGCCGACCGGATAGAAATGCCGCTCGGACTCCGTGCTGCTGTATTGATAGAGGTAGCACTTGTTGGGGTCGAAATAGCCGAGGTAGGTTCGGCCGCTGTCGTAGTTGCCGAGGTTGGCGACGCTGTTGATCGTCGGCCACTCCACCGAGGGTACGAGGGTCAGGTTGCCGGGCACGTTGCCGCCGCCGAGATAGAGCGGCGACTGTGCGACCTCGGCGTAGGCGGGGCTGCTCCCGAGAATTACCAGGGTGGCCGCCGCAAGTACGTGGCTCAGCTTGCGTGAGGCGCTTGCCGTAACGGCAACGCGCAACAATTCGGTTTTCATCGTCATCCTTCCTTAGTGACTGCCCTTGACGGCTCCACTCAACGACTGCTTCAACGACTACGATAAACGCTGCTTAATACGACGGCGGTAAGCGGGTTGTCGGCGGAGTCCACCGCGCCGCCGTAGCCAATCGCCGTAACGCGGAAATAAAAGATCTCTTCCACCGGCGTCCCGGTTTCCGTGCTCGCACCGGCCGGCCGTATCGAACTCAGTTTCTCGATGAAATACCTCGGCCGTTCCGCGCTGCCCGGCAGGTCGGCCGGGTAGCTCACGTAGCCATTCCCGGCGGACGTCGTGTCACCGATCCACACCGGCCGATCTGTCGAATTGACCTGGTAGTAGCCGTCGACGTCGTCGAATTCCGGCAATACCGCGGTATCCAGCAGAAACTCCTCGGCGGCCCTTAACGCTGCCTCTGCGCCCTGGAAGCCCAGGTTCCAGTCGCGCGTATTGCCGGCCATGCGCTCCTGCATGGTGGAGGTGCGCATCGAGGACGTGCTGAGCAGAGTCATCAGCAGCAGGAAAATGAGCGCGAGAATCAAAGCGGCGCCGTTCTGACGGCCGCGGGGAAGATATTGGCACTGCATGCTTTTTTGCTCCGTTCCGTTCGCCCGGTCCCGTTCAGGGAAGGCGATTGCGCACGCCGATGGTGGTGGAAAAAACCTGCCGAAGCCGACGGTCGTCCACCGGATTGAACTGTGTGGTGCCGCCCAGGTTGTAGACGGCGGTATCGGTTTCCGCACCGTACTCGTCCGCCGAGCGCGCGAGTAAAGTAAGTTCGACGCTCACGGCCGTAGTCCAGTCGAGGAGCGCGTCGGCGGTTACCCAGCTATCGATCGCGTCGTTGTTGTCGGTGTCGAGACCGTAACGGACTTGCATGCTATCGATGCCGGCGACCAGTTCCTCCGGAACGAAGCCGCTCGCCGTACCGCTCTGTCGCTGCAGCCGGAGCTGGAACAACGCCGGCCTGTTGTCGGCACCGTTGCCGACATAGAACGCATGAGTCTGCATGCGTGCGACTTCCGCACCGAGGCCGTAGTCCTGCTCGGCGTCCCAGTTGGGCCCGCTGTTGCCGGGGATGAAGCTGCCGGCGTTGCTGTGCACGAGGTTGACACCGAATCCGGTGCCCGTTACGTCCGTCAGTTGAAAGATCGAAGCCTTCTGGCAGTCCGTGACCACCAGAATCTCGCCTTCCAAGAAATCGTGAGGTTCGGCGACGAACAATTGCGCCGCATTCGTGAACGGCGATACCAGCGAATTGCCTGCCCCCGCAACGCCGCGCACGATCAATACATCGCTGCCGGGCGCCACCAGGTTGTTCAGTTCCGCCGGCAACGCGGGAGTCCAGGCCGCTGCGGTAGTACCCGCAACAAAGGTCTGGTTTGAGCCCGTGCTGTCGGCATTGTGGCCCTGAATGCCGTTCTCGAGATCGTCGCGGAAGGCGTTCGGTGCATCCAGGTTATTGTGGATCGCAACGTCCGACAGGCAGCCGCTGTAGCCCGCCATGCGGGCGTTGTAGGCGATGTGATCCAGCGCAAATCGGGCGTTCTCCTGTATGCGGGAGAGTCCCTCGTTGAACGCATAGGTGACACGATTGCCGGCGAATACCTGGATGATGCCTGCCGTCAGCAGCAAGCCGAGCAGCAGCGAAATCATCAATTCCACCAGCGTGACACCACACTGGCTGCGTCGCATTTTTGAGTTTGTAGGCATGTTGTTCATAGCGCGGTCGTGAACTCGAATTCCATCGGAGCCTGTTCGCCCTGGCTGTCGTCCCAGCGGACGGTAAGGGTGAATTCGTTGCCGTTACGGACCACCTCTCCGGTGCTTTGCGGTATTCGGCAAGCCAGCGTCGCGCGCCAGGCAGCGATGTCCTGTTCCGGCACGCTGCCGACCAGGGCCGCCGCTCCGCAAGCCGGTGGCGGAGACTCGAAACTGACGTTGTACAGGTCGCCCAATGCAGCCTGACGGTTGGCGCGCAAGCGGTCGGCGAAGTCGTACGCGAGCGCGGTTGCCTGTGTCCGGTAATAGGCGCTGGTGTTGAACTTGAGCGACATCGTCTGCAGCCCCGCGAGACCCAGCAGCCCGATGGACAGGATCAAAAGGGCAATCAGGATTTCGACCAGGGTCAGCCCGCGGCTGCGCGGATACGCTGTGTGCAGGGGGCGTTTACCGGTTACCGTGACCATTTCAGCAGCCCACCCTGCTGACGGAAATCCGGCCGGCGGCGTTGACCGAAACGTCGCGCCCCTGGTTGCCGCTGCAGTCAGGCAAGCGCACCTGCAGCACGGCACCGGCGGCCACCGAACCGCGCGCCTGAAACTGTAGCTGCGAAACGGTGGCCGTGAGGACCCCGGCGCCGGCGCTTCGTTCGGGCCAGCTGCGCAGCAGTTCTCCACCAGCCGAGCGCACCACCCAGCCGCTGCTCCAGTCGTTGCTGCCGCTGCAACTTGCGCCGTCCGATGAACTGCAGAGCAGAACGGCCGAACCCCGCCGCGTCGCTTCGCTGCGTCCGAGGTTCAGGGCCGTCACAAGGTCGTTGGTGTCCGTGACTGCGCGGTTGTTGGCAATGAAACTCAGGAAGCCGGGCACGCCGAAAGAAAGAACAATCGCGGCCACGGCAATCGTGAACATCAGTTCCAAAAGCGTAAATCCCTTTATTTTTTCGCGATTGTCCACACCGGGTTCCTCGTTCCGTTCGTTTGCAGGTTTGAACGAGGATGCATTGTGCCGATGCGGAATCGGGGCAGCCGTGAGTGGAATCGCAGATCACCCAAACAGTGCGATACCTTCCGACGAGCGGCGGGTTTGCCGTGACGGGCGGTCGACCTGGCAGCGGTTTTGAGAAGTTCGTGCTGCGGTTATGACAAACTGCGGCGGCCGCGGCGATCCGGCCTTTTGACATATTCAGCCGCGGCGAGGAATCGACGCGGGGCGAGCGCCCTGATCAGCGCTCGAGATATTCGAGCTTGTCCTTGACCTCACGCCATTCGTCGGCGTCCTCGGGCGGGTCCTTCATTTCGGATATGACGGGCCATTCGCGCGACAGCTCTTCGTTCAGCTTCAGAAAATGACGCTGGCCTTCCGGCACTTCGTCTTCCGAGAAAATCGCTTCGACCGGGCATTCGGGCTCGCACAACGTGCAATCGATGCATTCGTCGGGGTCGATGACCAGCATGTTGGGGCCTTCACGAAAGCAGTCGACCGGACAAACCTCGACGCAATCCGTGAGTTTGCACTTGATACAGGCCTCTGTAACGACAAATGTCATGAACGATTTCCTTTTGACCGAGCCCGGTATTTTACGCTATTCGACGCGCGCTTTCCGATCTGCGGCGGGGGTTCTATCGTTGCTGGAGCCCGTGAGGGCGGGCGTCCGTGCTGCTTATCGAAGTCAGCGGCACGTTCGGAGACAATGGCGCCATCTTTGCAGAAGGATAAAAAGATGAGTCCGGTAAATCTCGCGCGCCATGGACGGGTGTCAGTGATCACAATCGACAATCCACCCGTCAATGCCTTGTCGCAGGCGGTGCGGCGGGGCCTCGTCGATTGCCTCGACGAAGCAGAGGCCGATGCGTCGGCCCGTGCGATCGTGCTGGTCTGCAGCGGCCGGACATTCATCGCCGGCGCCGACATTCGCGAGTTCGATCGGCCGCCGGAAGAGCCGCACCTGCCGGATGTCGTCAGTCGGATCGAGGCCGCCGGCAAGCCGGTCCTGGCCGCCATTCACGGCACGGCGCTGGGCGGTGGCCTCGAAATTGCCATGGGGTGCCACTACCGGCTCGCCGCACGCACGGCCGCGATGGGCCTGCCGGAAGTGAAGCTGGGATTGTTGCCCGGGGCAAGCGGCACGCAGCGGCTGCCGCGACTCGTCGGCGCCGAGCGCGCCCTCGACATGATGCTGTCCGGGGACCCGATGCAGGCGGAAGCCGCACTGGAATCGGGCCTGGTCGATAAACTGGCGGACGGAGATCTGCTTTCCGCGGCGCTTCAGTATGCGGACGAAGTCTCGGGGCGCGGGCTGCGGCGGGTGCGCGATCTCGAAGTCGAGCCGGTAGCGTCCGGCTTCTTTGATGCGACCCGGAAGCGCATCGCCGCCAAGACACGCGGTCTGCTCTCGCCGGAAAAGATCATTCGCTGCGTCGAGCTGGCGACCCGGGTTGACTTCGATACGGGTTGCGCCGCCGAGCGCGATTTTTTCCTGGAGTGCAAGAACTCGCCGCAATCGAGCGGATTGCGCCACGCCTTCTTTGCGGAGCGCGGTGCGGCCAGAGTACCCGGAATCGGCAAGGAAACGTCCGTTCGAACCGTCGAAAGCGTCGCCGTCATAGGCGCCGGCACGATGGGCGCGGGCATAGCCTACAACTGCCTGACTGCGGGCCTTGCTGTGCACCTTCTGGACAACGACGAGCAAGGGCTCGCCCGGGGTTCCGGGAGCATTCGCAAGCTGTTCGAAGGCGGGGTCGAAAGGGGCAAGCTGGCCGAGCGAGAAATGCATGGCGCCCTGCAACGCTTTCGCGCCAGCGTCGATTACCGGGAGATTCGCGACGTCGACCTCGTTATCGAAGCGGTGTTCGAGAACATGACGATCAAAAAGGAGGTGTTCGCCCGCCTCGATGCAGTCTGCAAGCCCGGAGCCATTCTCGCGACCAACACGTCGACCCTCGACGTCGATGAAATCGCCTCAGCAACGAACAGGCCGCAGGACGTCGTCGGCCTGCACTTTTTCAGTCCGGCGCATATCATGCGGCTGCTCGAAGTCGTGCGCGGCGCTAACACGGCAAAAGAGGTGCTCGCCACAACCATGAATCTTGCCAGAACGCTCGGCAAGGTTGCCGTGGTGGTCGGCAATTGCTTCGGCTTCGTCGGCAATCGCATGTTGTACAGCTACGGCCGCGAGAACCAGTTGCTGCTGCTCGAGGGCGCCGCGCCTGAATTTATCGATCGCGTTCTTTACGAGTGGGGCATGGCAATGGGGCCGAATGCCGTCGGCGACCTTGCGGGCCTGGACGTCGGTTATAAAGTGCGGCAGGAACGAAAAGATCTGCCGGACGATCCGCTTTTCTATCGCGTCGCCGACATGCTTGCCGAACTCGGACGCTTCGGCCAGAAAACCGGCAAGGGCATATATCGCTACGAGGAGGGCTCGCGCACGCCGCTTCCCGACCCCGAGGTGCAGAGGCTGATCCGTGACGAGGCCGCGCGCCTGGGAATCGAGCAACGACAGATCGGCGAAAGGGAAATCATAGAGCGTTGCGTTTATGGACTGGTTACGGAGGGTGCGCGAATTCTCGAGGATGCCATCTCGCACCGGTCGTCAGACATCGATGTGGTGTGGATTAACGGCTACGGTTTCCCGCGTCACCGAGGAGGCCCGATGCATTTCGCCGATACCATCGGGGCAGGCGAAATCTACAGAACGGTTCGTGATTTTGCGAAACGCTTCGGGCCGATGTATTGGCAACCTCCGGAGTTGTTGCGAAAACTCGCGGAAGAAGGCGGCCGATTCGGCGACATCGCAGGATGATGCGGTGCAGTGCCTGTCGCGGGGCAGGTCGCCCGCAATGGCGGGCTCCTACAGGCATTTATCCATCGCATTGGCAAGGCGGATGAATCGTGCCATGTAGGAGCCCGCCATTGCGGGCGACCTGCGTGGGTCCGCCGATATCCTCAACGAGCTGGGCGCGCGCCGCTCATCCGCCAGCGTCCCCCGCGGCGCACAACCCGACCCTCGGACTCGAGCTTCTCCAGATGAGCCAGGAGCGAGCGCTCCGCAACCTCGTACAACGTCGCATCGACATCGACGTAAACGTTCGCCACCAGTTCGCTGGACGTCAGGTCCGGATGCGCGGCGACGGCGTCCGCAACTTTCGCTTCGCGCTCCAGCCGATGCCCGAGGATCCAGTCGATTGCCTCGTACGGGTTGTGAAGAAGTTCACCGTGACCCGGCGCAATCGCATCGATCTCGAAACCCTTAAGCTTCCTCAGAGAGTGCAGATAGTCCGACATGCATCCATCCGGCGGATCGATGACAACGGTCGATCCGTTGATGATGTGGTCGCCGGTAAAAAGCCATTTGAGGTGCAGGAGCCGGTAACAAAGATGGTTGGAGGCGTGCCCCGGCGTACTGATCACCTCGAGTTCGAATTCCCCGGTGGAAAAAATTTCACCGTCCTCGAGAATTCGATCCGGCTGGAAGGTCGCGTCCTGGTGCGGTCCCGCCGACACCGGTCGTCCCATGAGTGCAGCGCCTGTCCGCTTCGCGAGCAGCAGCGCGGCCGGAGAGTGATCCGGGTGAGTGTGGGTGACAAGGATCCATCGAACGGCAACGCCCGCGGCGTCGACAATCGCAGCGACGTGTCGTTCGATCGCCGGACCCGGGTCAATGACCGCGATGTCCCGCTCGCCCAATATATAGGTATTGGTGCCCGGCCCGGTCATCATGCCGGCATTGGGAGCCACCAGGCGTCGCACCCCGGGTGTCAGTTGCGTGATTCGACCGGGGGACAGTTTGCTGTTCATTGGAGTCGTTTGAGGCTTACGGGAGTTAATGCGGACAACCATGCCGGTTTCGGCTCTCGAGATCAGGAATGTCCCCATTAACTCTCGGCAAATTCTTTCAGCCGGTTCATTTGGTGAATCAGAACGCCATCGACGGCCTCTGCCATCTGCTCCAGCCCACCCGGCAGGTAGCCGCCGACGGCATAACTCCAGGTCACGGTCGTACCGTCGGCGCTGTCTGTAAACTCCCAGGTCATGTTGCCACTGACCCCCAGCAGGCCGAGCGGGCCGAGTCCGCCGGTCAGGCGCAGCATTACGGTCGGATTTACGAAAGTAACGGTCATGTGCACGACACCTGCGCGCTCGCCCAGCCTTTCGCAGAAACAGCCTTGCGTTTGCGCCTCGATGTACAGGTTAGAGGCGTGGCCGGACACCGTATAATCGTCGCTCCACCACGAACCGACCTGCCCGGCTGCTGCCCGGTACACCTCGGCACGCGGCCGCGAAATCGTCACGCTGTGCCGCGTGGTAAAGCCCGTAGCTTCCGCATCCACGACTTCCGCGCCGGCCGGCAACGGCGGGTACAGCACCAAAAGGAGGGTGGCCATGAAGGTCTTCAAGGGCCACGCGTTCGTCGCGGGGATCTGGAACATTAAACGTGCCGGGCCTTGCAATAAGATGCGCCCCCGCAATATACGTTCAGAAAAGCGTTACTGGCAAGAACGATTCAAGCAGGAAGACGGCCGACAACAGTGCGAGCCCGAAATAAAATTTTCTCCACATCCTCATGCAAGACTCCGCAGGTATCATGACGATTTCGATTGCCGCTCCAGTATCGTGGTCCGATCCTGAACCGAAACTGAAACCCGCCGTGCCGCAGACGAACTTCGATATCAATTTGTTCTATGACGATTATTAACGAACCGTAATGCGCAACGAGTGGACTGTTGTTTATGAAGACCCGGTATATCAGCCCTGTTCGGATCGCGCTCTGGTGCTCCATTCGCTCGACATTCCTTATGAAATAATCCGCGGGCTGGACCGGTCGGCACTGGCGGTACCGGGCGAATTCGCCGAACGCGCGAAGTTCGAGCTATGGCAATACGATCAGGAAAACCGCAGGCCGAAGCCGGCGCCGCCACCCGTGGCTGTACAGCCGCAGAACGGCATTCCCGGCGCCCTCGCCTACGTCGTTATCGTCTGTCTCGTTGCCTGGCTGGCGGGTGAAAGTTCTTTCAATCGGGACTGGCTTTCCGCCGGACGCGTCGACGGAGAACTGATCCGCCAGGGTGAATGGTGGCGTACTTTCACCGCGCTCACGTTGCACTCGGGCATCCGTCATCTGCTCGGCAATATAGGTTTCGGCATGCTGTTCGGTATTCTCGCGGGACGGCTGGTCGGCCCGGGAGTCGCATGGCTCGGCATCCTGCTCGCCGGCGGCGCCGGCAACGCATTGAACACGCTTTTGCTGGATTCGAGTCACCGCTCGATCGGCGCCTCGACCGCCGTGTTCGCGGCGCTCGGGCTGCTGTCCGGCTTCGTCTGGCGCGCCCGGCTGATGGCGCAGGACCGCTGGCCCTACCGGCTGGGGCCGATCGTCGGCGGGATTGCCCTGCTTGCGTTTACCGGCACGGGCGATGAGAACACCGATATCGGCGCGCACCTGGCGGGATTCGTCTGCGGGTTCGCGACGGGCACGGCTCTCACCCTTGTGACACTGCGGCTCGCAAACCGGCGCTTGCAGATTCTCTGTGGCATCGCGACGCTGACGATCCTTCTCTGCGCGTGGTTGAGTGCGTTCACGGAACGCGCGTCGTCCTGGCCTGCATTATGACCTCTCTTGCCATTTCGGGAATTGCGTTGACAATGAGCGGAACCCGGTCGGGGTGAGTCGATCGTGCGTGCGGCTTCGCCGCTTGAGATGACTGACAAGGCAGATCCTTCAGGAAACAATTAAATGAATGAGACTGAACTTCCGGACCTGGGCGTCGTCTGGGCCGATCTCGTCGAGAAGATGCAGACCGTGGGCTTCGACCTGGGCATCAACCTGGTTGCCGCGCTTGTGATCTTTTTCGTCGGACGCACGATCGTTGGCTTGCTGAACAAGGGCATCCGCGGGCTGATGAAGTCGCGCTCGGTCGATCCCATCCTCGTATCCTTTGTATCCTCCATGATCTATTGGGGCCTGATGGCATTCGTCATCATCGCGGCAATCACCAAGATCGGCATTCAGACGGCCTCGCTCATTGCGGTGGTCGGCGCAGCGGGGCTCGCCGTCGGCCTGGCGCTGCAGGGATCGCTGGCAAACTTCGCGGCCGGCGTGCTGATCGTAATATTCCGCCCTTACCGCGTAGGCGACGCGATCGAAGCGGCCGGCGTTTCCGGGTCCGTAGTTGAGGTTCAGCTATTGACGACGATTCTGAATTCGGGCGACAACAAGCAGATCATCGTGCCGAACGGCCAGATCATGGACAGCATCATCACCAATTACTCAGCCTATCCGACCCGCCGGGTCGACATGATCGTCGGTGTCAGCTACGACGACGACATCGACAAGGTTCGCGACACCATCAAAGTGCTGATCGAGGCCGATGAGAGGATTCACAAGAACCCGGAATGCGAAATAGCGGTCGGCGACCTCGCGGAAAGCAGCGTTAACTTCAACGTGCGCCCCTGGGTCAACACCGAGGACTACTGGGCGGTCAAATTCGACCTGACCGAAAACATCAAAAAGCGCTTCGATGACGTCGGCATCAGCATTCCGTACCCGCAGCGAGACATTCATATTATTGAAAACGGCGCCTGATCGTCGCAAAAAACGGAACGTACAGGACGATGCGAACGGTTCACTGGTGCAAGGACCGATCGGGTTTGACCCGGCGCGGGGCTTGCATTACTGTACGCATATACAGTCAGGGGAACCGCTGTCATGCCATCACGGGACCAGATCGGCCATAAGGGCCGCGGTGCACTGTCCCGCACCGCGGGACGCTTCGAGGCCCGCTCGGTCGAGCCGACCGAGCCCGAGCCGTCCGCCGAGGTGGCGCCGGAGACGATGCTTACCGCAATGCAGGCGCGGCGCATCATCAGCCGCAACGAGTCTCCCGACATACCGTTCGATCGGTCCATCAATCCGTATATGGGCTGCGAACACGGCTGCGTGTACTGCTACGCAAGGCCAAGCCACAGCTATCTCGACCTTTCGCCGGGCCTCGATTTCGAAACGAAAATTTTCTACAAGCCAAATGCCGCGAAAGCACTGCTCTCCGAATGGGAAAAACCCGGTTATGACTGCCAACCGATCACCATCGGGGCGAACACCGACCCGTATCAGCCGGCCGAGAAAAAGCTCGGAATAACAAGGCAATTGCTGGAGCTGTTCCTCGCGCACCGCCATCCGGTCAGCCTGATCAGCAAAGGCGGACTCATGCGACGCGACCTCGACCTGCTGTCGGAGCTGGCGTCACTCGGGCTTTGCTCCGTCGCGATCAGCGTGCCGACCGCGGACAATGCACTGAAGCGCCGCCTCGAGCCGCGCGTGCCGTCGGCGGACGTGCGCTTCCACCTGATCGAGGCGCTCTCCGGTCATGGCATCCCCACCAGCCTGTTGATGGCGCCGATTATCCCGGCCGTCAACGACTGCGAAATCGAGGACATCGTGGCGCGGGCCGCGGCCAGCGGCGCGGGCCGCGCGTCCTATGTCTTGCTGCGCCTGCCCTTTGAGCTGAAACAGATTTTCGCGGAATGGCTCGACGGTCACATGCCCGATCGGGCCGGTCACGTCATGAGCCTCATTCGGGCTGCCAGCGGGGGCAAGGATTACGACAGTCGGTTCGGGGTCCGGCAGTCCGGGCGAGGCGCTTATGCTGATATGATTGCACAAAGATTCAAGCTTGCCTGCAGAAGATCCGGCATCGCGCACGGCCGCAGCCAGGAAGAGCTCGATTGCAGCCGGTTTCAGCGGCCCGGACTCCGGCAGATGGCACTTGCGCTAAACTGAAGGGCGCCACCCCTTACGAACTAATTTTTCGGGTAGCAGTCATAATTCAAATCATGCACGGCTGATGCGCGTTAGACCATGAAAGCGAGGACCCCCAGGACACCTGTCAGGCTGGCAGCAGCGGCATTGCTTGTCGCGGCGGGAGGCTTGGCTGATGCCCAGGAATCGGCCGGGAACGAAGCGCCGCAGAACGAATCGGCAGACAGCGAATTCCCCCGGAGTGAGTCGACCCGGAGCGAGACGACCGACCGCGATTTGAGAAGTACCGATGAGCTTGCCGAAATTTTTCTCGACCGGCATTACGGAGTTGGCGCCGACGACGAAGTAAACCCCGACGAGTACGAAAAGCTCGACAACAACACAGAACCGGAAACGCTGGAGGAGCCGGAATCTCCGCAAGACGAGCTGCAGCGTTACTTCATGCTTTACAAGGAAGCGCTCGACAACAAGGCCTACCTGGAAGCGGATACGCTTGCGAAACGCGTCGTTGAGCTGTCGATCGAGCTTTTCGGCGTCAACAGTGTCGACTCCGCCAGGGCGCTCACCAATCTCGGTATCGCGCAGCACCAGAACGAAGAGTATGAAGCCGCAGTGCTCAACTACAACGCGGCGATCGACATCATCGAACGGGTCGAAGACAGGCTCAATTCCAACCTGATCAATCCATTGAAAGGACTGGGTGCAGCCGAACTTGCGTCCGGACATCCTGATCTTGCGGTTGACAGTTTCGAGCGCGCCGTGCACATCAGCCATGTCAACGAAGGTCCGCACAATCTTGAGCAGGTCGAAATACTGGAGTCCCTGGCCGAGACCTTTCTCTCCGTTGGCGAACTTGATGAAGTCGAAGACATTCAGGCACACATTTTCGGCCTGGAGGCGCGCGACGTCGAACTCGACAGCCTTGAAGCGATTCCGGCGCTGGAACGCCAGGCGCACTGGCAGCACCGGCTGCAGTTCTTTGAAAAGGAACGCTACACCTGGCGAAAAATCATCGAGATTATAGAGGAACGACGCGGCGAGAATGATCTGCAACTGATTCCGCCGCTCACCGAGCTCGGCAAGTCCTATCTGTACCTGGGGCAACCGACCATGGCGTTTCATCAACCGACGTCTGTAAGTTCAGGGGAAATTTATTTGAAGCGCGCCCTGCGCATCGCGGAAGAAAATCCGGACGCAAGCTGGAAAACCAGGGAACAAACAATGCTCGCACTGGGCGATTTTTATACTCTGTCCGGCAAGCCGGGTCGCGCGGGCAAGATTTACGCGGAGACCTGGGAACTGCTGTCGGCCGATGAGGAAAAACTGAAAAATCGCCGTGACCATCTCGAAAAGCTGGTGGTCCTCGTGGATCTCAGTCCCCCCAAATACGTCGGCATCGATGGTGAAATTCGCAGCGCCTTGCCGGGCGACAGCTACCAGACCGGCAAGATCGTCTACGATTATTCCGTGTCGAGCCGCGGACTCACGACCGGCATCGATATGATCGAGGCTGAACCCGCCGGCTTCGAGGACATGGAACGCGCGGTGCTGAACAATCTTCGTGCGATGATGCACCGCCCGCGGCTCGTGGACGGCAATGCCGTACAGACCGACGACTTGACCTACACGCACAAGTTCTTCTACAGGGAATCGGATCGGCCGGAAGTGCAACAGGACGCGGACCTGGCTGCGACAAACTGAACTGTTCGATTGACGGATCAAGGTCGTTGCGCCGGTCGATGATCAAGGGAATTCGCTTGGGAATCCACGAGGGAATCCGCGAGGGAATCCAGGTCGGCCGACTGCGCTATCCGGTCATTGCCACGGTTGCTGCGACCGTGCTGGCGATATCCGTACCGGCGGACGCGCAGCCGCAATGCTCCGGCGACTGGATGTGCATCAACGCGGTCCGGGAATCCGACAACGTCGAGCTGCGCGCCGCCAATCTTCGCGACATTCCGATTACGTTCACAATGAAGGTCCGGACCCGAAACATGCGTGCGGACCGCCCGCGCACCGTCACCGAAACTCTGGGACCGAAGCAGTCGCGACTGGTGATGGTCCTCGAGCCGCTGCACGCCGACCGTTCCGGCGACTATCGAATCTCATACGATTGGACAGTAGGCAACAAGGACGCCGTTCACGACGAACGCCAGGTTTACCTGCTCCCGTATGCGCCGGGCATGAGCTACCGGGTCTTGCAGGGCTACGGCTCGCGCTTCAGCCACACCGGCCTGGAGCAATTTGCCGTGGATTTCCGGATGGCGGAAGGAACGCCCGTGCATGCGGCGCGTGGCGGCCTGGTGGCACGCACCGAAGAGTCCAATGACATCGGCTGCTGGGACGACGGCTGCGGAAATCACGCAAATTTCATCGTCATTCTGCACGACGACGGCACCACCGGCGAGTATTATCATCTGCAGCGAAACGGCGTTCTGGTCGAACCGGGCGACCGTGTCGAGGCAGGACAGAAAATCGGTTTATCCGGCAACACCGGGCACACGACGGTTCCGCATCTGCACTTTGCCGTATATCGTGCGGCAGAGTGGGGCACGACCCAGTCGATTCCGGTTCGTTTCAAAAGTGCCGATGGCATCGTCGACCAGCCGCGCCGCGGCGGGCGTTACCTGGCCAATTAATGGAGCGCATCTGTCGCAGGGACAACGGCTCTGGCCTTCACCAACAGGAAACTTCAAGCAATCATGTTCGCACAGAAGAAACACACACTGCCGTCCGACGAACAGGCCCTGCCGGGTGGCAGCGAGGAGATGCCGGTACCCGATCGGCATTTCGTCAACGGGCACCCGCTCAAGGGCCCTTTTCCCGAGGGTCTGCGCCAGGCCGTGTTCGGCCTCGGGTGTTTCTGGGGGGCCGAGCGGCGCTTCTGGGAGACACCCGGTGTCTACACAACGGCGTCCGGGTATGCCGGCGGCAAAACCCCCAACGCAACCTACCGCGAAGTCTGCAGTGGAATGACCGGTCACGCCGAAGTGGTGCTGGCGGTTTACGATCCGCAAACGATCAGTTACGAGGAACTGTTTGCGACCTTCTGGGAAAGCCACGACCCGACGCTGGGCATGCGACAGGGCAACGATACCGGCACGCAATATCGCTCCGTAATATTAACCATCGACGAGGACCAGGCCAACGCAGCGCTGCGGTCGCGGGATGCCGGTGGTTATTGCGGTATCGGCGGTACGGGCGTTACCTGCCCGATCGGGCTGCAGACGCACGCGAACACCCGCATGGGCGGATGACCGGTGGCCATCAGGAAAAAGCGCGCCGGCAAGCCCGGCCAGCAGGCACGACCGAGCCGCAAGGAAGCGGAGGAAGCGGTAACGACGCTGTTGCTGTGGGCCGGCGAAGACCCGTCGCGCGAAGGTCTCGCAGATACGCCGCGACGGGTTGCGAAAGCTTACGAAGACTGGTTCAGCGGCTACGGCGACGATCCGCTCACGTTTCTCGAGCGCACTTTCGAAGAGGTCGAGGGCTACGACGAAATGATCGTCCTTCGCGACATCCCGTTCGAATCGCATTGCGAACATCATATGGCGCCGATCATCGGCAAGGCGCACGTCGGTTATTTGCCGAACACCAAAATCGTCGGCATCAGTAAACTTGCGCGAGTCGTCGACACCTTCGCCCGCCGGTTCCAGGTGCAGGAGAAAATGACGGCGCAGATCGCGCAGTGCATCGAAAGCGTGCTGAAGCCGAAGGGTGTGGGGGTGGTGATCGACGCCGTTCACCAGTGCATGACCACCCGCGGCGTGCATAAAACAGGAGTGTCGATGGTGACGAGCCAGATGCTCGGCTCGTTCCGCAACGATGCACGCACTCGTGCGGAGTTTCTCGGCATGATCGGCAAGGGCGCCTGATTACAAAGGCAGCACAACCAATGACGCCGGCGGGCCCGGTGCCGCAGCTGCTGGATTACTCGGTAAGACCGAGCTCCGTGACGCCCTGGCTGAACACGATGTCAACCGGGATGTCGGCCTCCGTCAGCCGCTGCAGATCGCTTTGCAGTCCGGAATCGATCACGCCTTTCTCGTCCAGCAGCCTCACGGTCCCCGCGTAATCGCCGGTGCCCTGAAGCCTCAGAAGCAGTTCCGACAATGCCGTCATAGCCTCCTCCATACGTTCGAAATCGACGCTGTAGGTTCCGCTTTCCGCGTTGCGCACAAAGGCGCCCCGTTCGGCGAAGAAATTGAAGCGCACCATGTTTGCTTTACCGTGCGCGCTGCTTGCGCCGAAGCGGATGGAGCGGAAAATACCGGCCATGAACGTTACGTAATTGTCACGCAGATCGATCTCCCCGAGTTCGCCGGCTTCGTGAAGTCGCGTAATCATGTAAAGACCGAGAATGTCGGCCTTGCCCTCCTCCATGCTCGATGCAAGGTCGCGCAATGCCTCCCGCACCGTGCCCTTTCCGTTGATCGTATTCTTTATGCCGAGCCCATGAGCAACTTCATGGAACATCGTGTTTGCAAAAAACGAGTCGAACGTGATGTGCTGACGTTGCGACTCGTCGATCAGCACGTCCGCAATGGGCTCCAGGATTTTCTCGAACTTCGCCTGCATGGCATTTTTCAATTGGAGCCTGCGGGTTCCTTTCTGTAACTGCACCTGTTCATCGTTGGGCAGATTGATCGCAATCGTCTTGGAACCCGCATTGCTGTGACCGGCATAGTAGATGACGTCATAAGCATTGAGATCGGAGTCCGTGCCCGGCGTCTCCACCTTGAATTCATCCGACACCGGCAGTCCCTGCTGCAGTTCCGGCAAAAATTGCGCAAATCTTGCCAGGCGCTCGCTCCATTCCTGATCCTTGATCAATACGTAGGATTCATAAGCGGCCTTGTAGCCGAAAAGCCTGTCCTCATAGGTCTCGATGGCGCCGATGACCAGTTCTATCGGGTTGGTCTTCACGTCGAGCCACGCCATGTCGCTCGGCTGATAGTTGTCGGTAACGAGCGCCTCCGCCCGAAGCCTCAGATAGTTCGCAAAAGCTTCGTGCCCGGCAAGGTCCGCCGCATCGCGCAACAGGGACGCGGCGCGCCCGAGTTCCGCCGAATAGGCGACGTGGTAGGGAACAAGGCTCAGCTGGCCCGCCTCGTCCCGGCGAATAAGCGAATAGAGGCCCCGTTTGCCGTCGAGGGGCGCCGCCTCGAATTCGTCCGCGGTCATGCCCGGAGGATAAAAATTGGCGCCCAGCGGCTTTGCGCCGAACCCGTCCATAAACGGCTTTTCGCCGTCGAGGCGGTCCCAGGGCCCGTAGTTGAGTTCGGCAAACCGGCGCGTTTCAGCGACGCCGATCGACGCCAGCCACCCGGTGTAATCATCGCGAAAGGCCTGTCGCCAGAAAAGGTCGTCCATGACGTTTGAGGCTTCGATCAACAATATGAGCATCTGCCGCTGTTGCTCGCTGAAGCCTGACAGGTCCGCAGTCAACACGAAGTCCGCGTAAACATCCGGTCGTGGTGCTGATTCCGCCGGCTGTTCCAAAACAGCCGGCACTGCATCCGTCTCTTCAGTGCCGGACTCAGGTCCGTTACAGGCCGCAACAGAACTGGCCAGTAAAAGAAGCACGCGCAGTCGGCGCGAGACGGCCATCGATCCCCTGAAAAATTGCCCTGAAATAGTCACTTAAGCGTCCCCACCTGCATTCGAATGCGGGCGATTGTCGCACAATGACGGCAGAACAATGGAACAACGACAGATCAACGATGGTACGACGATGGCACTTTAGTCGCCGCTCGCCCGTTGTGCCCCGCTCCTACAAATCGACCAGCAGCACGTCGTCCGGCTTGAGCTCGGCGCCGAGAAATGCGCCGCCAACTCTGGCGAAGCGGCGCGCTCCGTCGGTTGCGAGAAGCTCGAGTCGACCGCCACCGTCAGCGTTTCTGGCGAGGCCTGCTGACTCCAGCAGTTCGGCGACTGCTTGAGCCGTGGTGCCTGCCGAATCGACGATGGAGAGTTCGTCGCCGACGACGCGGCGTATGGTCTCGCGCAGAATGGGAAAATGCGTGCAACCGAGAATGATGGATTCGGGCCGGGAATGCTGCAGGTCCGACAGGAACGGTTGCAGGTACTGTCCGACCACCGCATCGGCAATGCCGCCGCTGGTCCAGCCCTCCTCCGCCAGGGCCACCAGCAATTCGCAAGCCAGTTCCTGCACGCTGGCTTCCTTGTCGAGCGCACGGATCGCGTTGCCGTACGCGTGCAGCCCGACAGTCGCTTCAGTCGCAAGCACAAGGTGACGGCCGGCCGGACATGCATGAACGGCCGCGCTCGCGCCCGGATGCACCACACCGATGACCGGCAGCGGTTGCAGGTCGGCCTGGAGAGATTCGAGCGCCACCGCCGAGGCAGTATTACAGGCGATCACCAGCAACTTGATATCGCGTTGCTGCAGGTGTCTCGTCGCCTGTCTGGCGTAGCGCAGGATGGATGCGGCGCTTTTGGTACCATAAGGCAACCTGGCGGTATCGCCCAGGTAGACAAAGTTTTCGTCCGGCAATCGTTCCCGAAGTGCCTTCAATACTGTCAGACCGCCGACGCCGGAGTCGAATATACCAATCGGTCTCATACCTTGCGGGTTGCCAGTCATGTTCGCTGCCAGTTTGTCGCTGCCCGCATTGTGCCTGTAATTTGCAGTTTGACGAGGAAAAATTGACCAGGAGAATTCTCTACACGGCCGGGACAATCGCCCTGTTTCTTGTCATCGTCGGCGTATTTCTACCGCCGACGTCGCACGTGGAGCGTGAGACTACGATCGACGCACCCGCCGCGACCGTTTTCGCATTGCTGAGCGACGTACATCGTGTGCGGGAGTGGTCGCCGTGGATTGCTTCAGGGCCGGATGTATCGACGCAATTCAGCGGGCCGCGGCGCGGGGTGGGCGCAGCCATTCGCTGGAACTCGCCAACGGAGGGAACAGGCAACCAGACGATTGTCGAAAGCATTCCGTTCGAGCGCGTCGTAACGACCATGAACACAGGTAGCGATGAACCCTCCCGCACGACCATCGTCCTTGAAGCCGTGGAGAACGGCACCCGGGTCCGATGGTTTTTCGACGCCGATTTCGGTATCGATCTCGTCCAGCGTTACCTTCGCCCTGTTTTCGCCGGCCGGGTCGGGCGGAATTTCGAGCAAGGTCTCACAAATCTGAAGTCCATGGCGGAGAACCTGCCTCGCGCGGACTTCAGCGACCTGCAAATCGAGCACCTGAACATCGAGCCGGCGCCGATCGCCTACCTCACCACCACCAGCCTGCCGAACTCGGTCGCCATCTCCGAAGCCATGGGCGAGGCCTATTTCAAGGTATTGAGTTTCATGGACCGTCATGGACTGCAGGAAGCCGGCGCGCCGCTCTCGATCAGCCGGGATTTCAGCGGCGCACACCTCGTCTTCGACGCCGCCATTCCGCTCTCCAGCGCCGGCGCAATCACGGCGGAACCGGCAAGCGGAGTCCAGCTGGGTCAAACCTACGGCGGAGCGGCGATTCGCGTCACGCACGTGGGCTCATACGACGACCTTGGCAGAACTCACGAAAAGATAGCGGCGTATCTCGCGGCCTACGGCATCGAGCGGAACGGTGACGCCTGGGAGTCTTACGAGAGCGATCCCGCGCGCACCGCCGAGCCGGAGCTTCGGACTTTTATCTACTACCCCGTCCGTGAGTAATTCCGGGACAGTATGACCTCGGCCGTGCCACCCCCTCTGGACAAGCCGAATCCGGTCGTCTGTGGCACAGGCAGGAGTGCCGTCCGGGGGTGTTCCACGAGCGAGTTTCCCGTGTCCGAGCACGGGGAATACCCCCGGACGGTACTCCTGCGTCGTCGAAGGTTCCGCCGGTTACCCCGCCCGAGCCTGAAGAGGTCCTAGCCGGACTTCACCAGGAACGGAGGCACAACAGCCCGTTCGTCTGCCTGAAGGGGCAAGCGCCTCTGGCCGCTGTCACTGTGCCGTATCACTTCGGCGAGCAGCTGTATCATCAGTTGTGCACAACGGGCGGCGTCCTGTTCCGACATCTTGCGTACCGTGGCACGAATGACGCCTTCGCGGTTCAACGGCGCAACAGCCTGCAGCATCGCCCGGAGATCGGCGTACGGCTGCCGCGCGGCGACCGGCAGGTCGTCGCAGGCAATACCCTGCAGATTGTCCTCATAGGCTTTGATAAGTCGTTGTTTTATATGGCCATTTCCGGCCATTACCGATACGGCGGTTAAGAATCGATCGACCTGGTTCGACATGTCCACTCCAGCGTTATTATTCTGCATTGCCGCACCCTGGGTAACGGCTTCACTACGCTTTTAGAATCAACTACCTCCTGTAGTTCACGGCTGCGGCACCGCGTCACAATCGCTGTGAGTCTTCTTGGTCTATCAAGTACCTGCGCCAGATTCTTATATCAATCTATGGATTCCTGCGCAAGAGCCCCCGTCGAGGAAAACGGATCCCGTTTAAACAGGTCCTCCAGGCTCACGAACGCTCCGACGTTGCCGGTCCGGCCCGCCGGAATCGTCAGCCTGCTTTCGTTATCTCGATCGTCCACTCGTCCCGATCGAAGCTGCGACGGGCGCGAAACAGTGCATTGTCCTGTCCCACGACCCACTCGACGGCGAGCGTCTCCGACATCAGGTAGTCGCGATAGCGTTCCAGTGCCGCAGCGACGGCGGCCGAGCCGCTGACACCGAGGACAATGCGGTCGCTTACATCGAGACCTGCCTGCTTGCGCGCATCCTGAACCGTGCGGATCAGTTCGCGTGCGATACCCTCGCGTACGAGTTCATCACTCAAGGTCGTATCGAGTGCAGTCAGATAGCCGCTGTCTTCGGCACATGCATACCCCGCGGCCGAACTGGTCTCGATCAGCACGTCTTCCGGGCCCAGGGCGATCGTGGCGCCGTCGATGCTCAACTCGAACGTTTCGCCTTTCGCCACAGCACCGGCAATTTCGCTGCCGTCCGCGGTTTCAAGTGCATGACGAATTGACGGAATCATTTTTCCATGCTGCTTGCCGATTCTCGGCAGGTTCGGCTTGATCCGATAGCTGACGAGTCCCGCATCACGCGCGATGAATTCGATCGACTTGACGTTCAGTTCCTCGAGAATCTGATCCTTGTGTTCCCGGAGCGCTTTCGCCGCATCGTCGTTCGGTGCACGAATGAGCAGGCGCGACAACGGTTGACGGGTGCGAAGTCCCGAAAGCCCGCGCGCGGCACGCGCCAGGCCGACGACCTTTTGCACGACACCGACATCCTGCAACAGCCTGTCATCGTCACGCGACGAGTCCGCCTCCGGCCATTGCGCCATGTGGACACTTGGCGGCGCGTCAGCGTCGATGCCGCGGACCAGGTTCTGGTAAACCTGTTCGGCAAGGAATGGGACAAATGGCGCCATGAGTTTGTGCACTACGTTCAGGCACTCATGCAGCGTCAGGTACGCCGACCGCTTGTCTTCCGGGTCCGTGGACTTCCAGAAACGGCGGCGGTTCCGGCGCACGTACCAGTTGCTGAGCTGATCCACAAAGGACTCGATCGCCTCGCCGGCCGTCCTGGCGTCGTAAGCTTCCATGGCCGCAGTGCAGGTTTTGACGGTCTTGTTCAGCAGCGCCAGCGCCCAGCGGTCGATCTCCGGCCGGCGTTCGAGCGGAAGGCCACTCTTGAAGTCGATTGTGTCGAGCCTCGCATAGAGCACGAAGAAACTGTAGGTATTCCAGAACGTGTTGATGAACGAACTCGCGACGTCCGCGACGATTTCAACCGAGATTCGTTTCTGGACATCGGGCGACACGCGCGCCAGGAAGTACCAGCGCAGCGCATCGGCGCCTACCGAATCAAAGACATCGTACGGATCGACGATATTGCCGATCGACTTCGACATTTTCTTGCCGTCTTTGTCGACGATATGGCTCAGGCAAATGCAGTTCCTGTACGCCACGTCGTCAGAGACGAGAGTCGCAATCGCATGCAAGGTGTAAAACCAGCCGCGCGTCTGGTCGATTGCCTCGCAGATGTAATCCGCAGGAAAGTGCTCTGCGAACTGGCCCCGGTTTTCGAACGGGTAATGCCATTGCGCATAGGACATCGCACCTGAATCGAACCAGCAATCGATGACTTCCGGAACACGACGCCAGGTTCTTCCGTCCTTTTCGAAGGTCACGTCGTCGACGGCCGGACGGTGCAGATCGAGGTCTCTCAACTGCCGCCCGCAGAGCTGTTCGAGCTCCGCGACCGAACCCAGGCACAGGTAATTGCCTTCGTCATCGACCCAGACCGGCAGCGGGGTGCCCCAGAATCGCTCGCGTGACAACGCCCAATCGATATTGCCCTCAAGCCAGTTACCGAAGCGCCCGTTGCGAATTGTTTCCGGAACCCAGTTGATGGTCTTGTTGAGTTCGACCATGCGGTGCTTGTAATCGGACGTGCGTATGTACCAGGCGTTCTTCGCGTAATAGATGATCGGATCGCCGGTGCGCCAGCCGAACGGGTAGTTGTGCCTGCAGGTTTCTGCGCGAAACATGAGCCCGCGCTCCTTGAGAATGCGGATCAGCGGCTTATCGGCGTCTTTGAAGAACATACCGGCAACCGGCAGGACTTCCGGCAGGAAATGCCCGTCCAGGCCCACGGCGTGGACCACAGGCAGCTTGTACGACTGCCCCAGCGCGAGGTCGTCGACACCGTAAGCCGGCGCAGCGTGCACGATACCGGTTCCATCGGCCGTACTGACAAATTCCCCGGGCAGCACCCGGAATGCGCCTTCCGAATCGACCGGCAGGTAGTCGAACGGGCGCAGGTAACGAAGGCCGAGCAACTGCTCGCCTTTTACGATCTTCGACACCTCATGATCGTGTCCGGCCAGTACCGACTCGCGCAAAGCCTCCGCGAGAATGAGCGTCTCGCCGCCCAGATCCGCGAAGGCGTAGTCGACTTCGGGATGCACCACGAGCGCCAGGTTCGCCGGCAAGGTCCACGGCGTCGTGGTCCAGACGAGGAACGAAGTATTGCTCTCTCCCTGCACGGCAAAACGCACGTAGATCGACGGATCGTCGACTTCCCGATAGCCGAGCGCGAGTTCGTGCGACGACAGGGTCGCTCCGATGCGGGGATCGTAGGGAACGACTTTATAGCCGCGATAAATAAGCCCCTTGTCCCAGATAACTTTAAGCAGATGCCAGACACTTTCGATGTAGCTGTTGTCCAGCGTGTAATAGGCCTCATCCAGGTTGACCCAGAAGCCCATTCGCTCGGTCATCTTCTCCCAGTCGCCGATGTAGCGCATCACCGACTCCCGGCATCGGCGCGTGAACTCCGCTATGCCGACTTTTTCCTCGATTTCTTTCTTGTCGAATATGCCCAGCTCTTTCTCGACCTCGTGCTCCACCGGCAGACCGTGCGTGTCCCAGCCGGCCTTGCGCGGCGCGTAGTAGCCCCGCATCGTCTTGTATCGCGGAAACGCATCCTTGAAACTGCGCGCGAGCACGTGGTGAATGCCGGGCTTGCCGTTCGCAGTCGGCGGGCCTTCGTTGAAACTGAAGCGCGGCCGATCCGCGGACTGCTCGAGCGTCTGCTCGAATATCCTGTTGTCACGCCAGAACTGGAGCACCTCCCGTTCCAGCGCCGGTCCGTCGTAGCGGCCGGACACTTCTTCAAAGCCTTCCTTGAACGCCATCTTTCTGAACCAATCCACACGTCTATACTGAAAACGAAAACGCCCCGGACGCATACGCTGCGTCCGGGGCGACAAATACTCTGCTATCGCGGTACCACCCGGTTTCGCAAGAACTCCGGCTCAATATCCGGGCTCTTGCCTCATCGTGCCCGATCTCGGGGGCGGCCGTCCGCGCCTACTGCGCATCGGATTGCGGTTCGGGCGGCGACTCCGGGGTGATATTCGGCAGATTTCGATCCGGGGCTCACACCGTCTCCCGGTCGCTGGTATCGCTCAAGCCTGCCTACTCGTCCCCTTCGACGTCTTCTTGGGAACGCTATCGCTGCCTGCGTGAAATTACAAGCGGAAATCCGCCAGGGTGTTCCCGGATCGACGCGCGGGTCGCCCGCAATGGCGGGCTCCTGCAGGGCTTTGGCCGCCGTCTTGCCCTTCGGTTGAATTGCGCTCTGTAGGAGCCCGCCATTGCGGGCGACCACGGCAAAAACTGATCATCAGTGAACCGTCGTGGAGGCCGGCAAGTCGCTGTCCTGACCGAACATTGCGCGATCGAAGACGTTCACCAGGCTCTCGGTGCTTTGTGCGCCGATGACAAAGAGCTTTTTGTTGATCAGGAAATCCGGCACACCGGTCACGCCGCTGCGGCGAACCTGTGCTTCCTGGGCCAGCACCGCCTGGCGCGAAGCCTCGTCATCGAGGGTTTTGTTGATGCTTTGTGTGGTCAAGCCGCTGCGACTGCCGATGTCGAGCAATACGTCGCGCCGCGAAATGTCGAGGCCCTCCTCGAAGAATCCGCGCAGTATATTCTCAGCCAGCCCGGATGCACCGACGCCTGCGGTTTCGCCAAGCTTCATGACGCGGTGCGCGTTCAGCGTGTTCGGGATATGTGAAATACGATCGAAACGGAAATTGATCCCTTCGGCCGCACCTGTCGCCGTCAGGTGTGCGAGCGCCGGCTGCAGCGCCGCTGAATCGCCGAACCGGGCTGCCAGATATTCTTCGAAGCCCATGCCGCTTTCGGGCATGGTCGGGTTCAGTTGAAAGGGATACCAGTTCACGACGCTGGGGCCATGCACTGCCAGCAGCGCATCGTCCAGGCGCCGCTTGCCCAGGTAACACCAGGGGCAGATCAGATCTGCAATAATATCCACCTGCAACATCGCGGGCGATGCTGCGTCGTCCTTGGACGAACCTCTGGTAATGCCGGGATTGATCATATGCGTCTGTGAACTCCTCGATGGTGGGCGGATCCACGTTTCATCAACCCGTAAAATGTGGGCTCGTCACGCAAAATCAAGATGACCGCCCGATGCCGAAGAACCCGGGGCACTCGCGAGCGGTCTTGCGGTCCCGGTCAAAGGCTTGGATTGCCCCCAGACGATAAAGTTTTGCCGGGGGCCATCCGGCCAGGTTTCGATATCCGGGAATTTGGCGATTTTAGTGCCTTTTACCGGCACGATGCCCGTAAATTCACGCTCTTTCGCTGGGTGTGGGCCGCGTGGCCGAATGGCCTGAAATATTCCCGGCTCGCGAATGGTCTACAGTAGGAAGGTCAACCGGGAGAACTGCATTGCTGATACGGAAACCGCCCGACATCCGCTCGTCCGAGATCACCGGCGAACAAAACTACCTGGACCGGCGGCGCTTCCTGCGCGACGGCGCGATCGCGGCCAGCGCCTTGCTCGCCGGCCCCGTTTACGGCGCTGTCATCCCCGTGGACAGGCAGGCCACGCTGTCTGACGTCGCAAGCAGTGACTTCAGCACCGCGGAAGAACCGAACAGTTTCGAGGACGTCAGCACCTACAACAACTATTACGAATTCGGCACCGGCAAAGGCGACCCTGCGGCCAATTCGCAGGAGTTCGAGCCGCGGCCCTGGTCCATAGAGGTTTCCGGACACGCCGAGACTACCGGCCGCTTCGATCTCGAAGACTTTGTCAAACCGTACCAGCTCGAGGAACGCATCTATCGCATGCGCTGTGTCGAGGCCTGGTCGATGGTCATACCCTGGGTCGGCATCCCGCTTGCGGAGGTCATCCGGCGTTTCAAGCCCACTTCAAACGCCAGGTTCGTCGCTTTCGAGACTCTCCATGACCCGAAACGAATGCCCGGGCAGGGGTCGCGTGTTCTCGACTGGCCTTATCGGGAGGGGCTGACGATCGCCGAGGCCACCCACCCGCTGGCGATTCTTGCGGTAGGCGTGTACGGGAAGGCATTGCCGAACGCGAACGGCGCGCCGATTCGCCTGGTGGTGCCGTGGAAGTACGGCTTCAAAGGCATCAAGGGCATCGTCAAAATGAGTTTCGTCGAGTCGCAGCCGGCCACCAGCTGGGAGATGGCGGCACCGAACGAGTACGGATTCCATGCAAACGTCAATCCGGAGGTCGATCACCCGCGCTGGAGTCAGGCGCGAGAACGGCGTATCGGCGCCGGCCTGTTCGCCCAGAAACAGCCGACCCTGATGTTCAATGGTTACGGCGAACAGGTCGCGCATCTCTACAGAGGGCTCGACCTTCGCAGAAACTTCTGACGATGACGCTTGCGAAATCGCGCCTGAAAATCGCCCCTGGCAAGTGACTGTCCTTACGCAAATTCGCTTCATCTGGAAGCCGGTCGTTTTTGCACTTTGCCTGGTGCCGGCGATTCTTGTCGTCACTGACGCGTTCGAAGTAACCGGCGACCTCGGCGCAAATCCGGTCGAGGCGATCCAGGATCGCTTCGGCATCTGGGGCCTTCGTTTCATCATGATTACGCTCACCGTAACGCCCTTAAGAGTCATCACCGGCTGGAACTGGCTGCTGCGCTTCCGGCGTATGCTCGGGCTGTTCACATTCTTTTACGTACTGATGCACTTTCTGACGTGGCTAATCCTCGACCAGAGCCTGCTGATGTCGGCGATTGCCGAGGATATCGTCGAGCGGCCCTTTATCACCATCGGCTTTACCGCGTTTCTGTTACTGATCGCCATGGCCGCGACGTCCACCAACGGCCTCCGGCGACGCATGGGCAAGCGCTGGCAACAATTGCATTACAGCGTTTACCTGGTCGGCCTCCTCGGCGTCTGGCATTTCTGGTGGCAGGTGAAACTGGACACCAGCGACCCGGCTGTTTACGCGGCGATATTGACCGTGCTGCTCGGCTCCCGCTTGCACAGGTACTTGAAACGCAAGCGCAAACGAGCTGAAAGGGATGTGCCAGTCCAACCCGTCATCCGAACAGGCATCAGGCAGGATGCCAGCTCCACGGCGCCGGAATACGACTGACCCGACGACCGCGGCGTGTAGGAGCCCGCCATTGCGGGCGACCGACCGCCTTTGCCAATGGCCAACCATCGCCCGCAATGGCGGGCTCCTACAGCGCTCGAATCCAGAACTTTCTTAGGCTGCCTTGCTTTCGGTCATCTGTTTCTGCAGCTCATGCTTCCGTCCGCTCATCTTGTTGCCGAGATCCGCAAGCTCTTCCTTTGACATCGCTTGCGCCGCCTTTTTGAACATATCCTTTTCTTCCTCGTCGGCGTGATGCTCGACCAGTTCTTTCAGCACTTTCGCCCGTCCTGAAAATTTTTCGCTGCTTGGCTCAGTTTTTTTGAGGTCCGGCATTACGAGGTCATCCACCGCCCGATGCTCTTCCAGGGCCTCGAAGTAAACCTTCGCAAAGTCGGAATTTCCCGCTTTCTTGAATGCGGGATAGAAGATTTCCTCTTCGATATGTGTGTGAATGACGAGCTCATGCTCGATCTTGTCCAGCAGCTGCCGGCGCGTCTTCTCCGCGCGCGTCGTCGTTTCAACCAGCTGGCTGAGAAGGTCTTTCACCTTCCGATGATCGTCTTTCAGTATTTCTATCGCGTTCTTGCCCATGTTCGTCTCCCGATTACCGTTGCCATACCGCACCGTTGGGCAGCAAGAAATGTGCCAGACGTGAGCGGCGGATAGCGGCTGCATTTCGTCGCGATCGCTCGCCGTTGCGAGGGATAATTTACCGCCAGCTATGTACTTGCTACATTGATTTCCGGTGTCGCGGTCTTCGGGCCGGACCTGGTTTACAGGGGACCTATGCTAGGCTCTCGCCCTCTTCCGCGAGTGAACGGGACGGCCCGAATGCAGGGTATTTCACGTTCGGTGGGTACCTGTGTGCTGATCGGCTACGTTGCGCTGTTCAGTGCACCCTCGCACGCGGCAGCGCCCGAGCGACAGGCGGTTCTGGATGCGATGAAGCGCGCGACCGCGTTTATGACCGGGCAAGTCAGTTACCGGGGCGGTTACCTGTGGAACTACCTGCCGGACTTCTCGCGGCGCTGGGGCGAGATGGAGGCGTACGAGACGATGATCTGGCTGCAGCCGCCGGGCACGTCGAGCATGGGCCATGTTTTTCTCGATGCGTATCATGCAACAGGCGACGAAGACTATTACGAAGCCGCCAGACAGGTCGCCGCCGCGCTGGTGTGGGGTCAACACCCGAGCGGCGGCTGGAACTACCTGGTCGACTTCGCCGGGGAACGCTCGCTCGAGCAATGGTATGCGACGATCGGCCGTAACGCGTGGCGTCTCGAGGAGTTCCAGCACTACTACGGCAATGCCACCTTTGACGATCAGGTCACCACCGACGCCGCGAAGTTCCTGTTGCGCCTGTACGTCGAGAAACTCGATCCGCGCTATAAGGCACCGCTGGATAAGGCCATTCAGTTCGTTCTCGACAGCCAATATCCGGTCGGCGGCTGGCCGCAGCGCTATCCGCTCAAGTACGAATATTCCAGGCCGGGACACCCCGACTACACGTCGTATCTGACTTTCAACGACGATGTCGCGGCAGAGAACATCTCGTTCCTCATCCTCTGCTACCGCGTTCTTGGCGACCGGCAGCTGCTCGATTCGATTACCCGCGGCATGAATTTCTTCGTGCTAACGCAGCAAAGCCCGGAGCAGCCCGGGTGGTCGCTGCAGTACACGCTCGATCTGCATCCTGCGGCGGCGCGCACCTATGAACCGCGGGCGCTCGCAACGCATACGACGGCGAGCAATATCGATCACCTGATCTCGTATTTCGGTCTCACGGGAGAGAGCAGGTTTCTCGCCCGCGTGCCCGAGGCGATCGATTGGCTTGACGCGCGCCGGCTGGCCGGCGGGTCAACTGACCGGGGCGCGACGCACCCGACGTTCATCGAATCGGACACCGACAAGCCGTTGTACGTGCATCGTCGCGGTTCGAACGTCGTCAACGGCGAGTATTACGCGGACTACGACTCGCGCAACATCCTCGGGCACTACTCGGCCTTTCGCCGCATCGACATTGACGGCCTGCGCAAACGCTACGAGGAGGCACGCTCCGCGTCTCCGCAAGACATTGCCGACTCTTCTCCGCTCATGCCCGATAAGGGCGCCGCGGACCTGCCGCGCTTCTTTGCGGACGCGTACGCGCCGGTAGAGCCGCAGAATCCCGGCACACAGGCGGCTGACGTCGTGAGCAGGCTCAACAGCACCGGCTACTGGCCGGCGCCGTTGCCGCAGACGAGTCATCCCTATCGCGGTGACGGCTCGAGGGAGTCCGTGCGCGGCGATTTTTCCGGCACCGACGTGGGCGACGAAAGCGACACCTCCCCGTTCACCGCCGACACGCCTGCCGTCGGGATATCCACGGCGGAGTATCTGCGGAATATGAACGTCCTGATCCACTGGCTGGCACGGCAGTAGCGAAAACGCATGGCAATTGCTGCCTGGAAAAAAATCGAGAAAAGCTCCGGCTATCAGCGCAAGAAGCTGTTCTTCAAAAGGCTGGTCGGTAAAGAACTGCGGCTGAAACCCGAGATCGACATTCACGTCGCCAGGGAAGGCGGCTGGTTGTTTCACCCGGACGTGCTCGACGAAAAAAGCATCGTTTACTCGCTCGGCATCGGCGAAGACGTCGATTTCGACCTTGCCCTGATTCGCAGGTTCGAGCTGCAGGTGCACGCGTTCGACCCGACGCCGTCGAGCATCGACTGGCTCGCGGCACGCGGCATGCCGCCGAATTTCCACTTTCACCCCTGGGCCGTCACGGCCGTTGACGGCACTCTGACACTCTTTCCACGGCTCAAACGGGACGGCAGCAAGTCGACGGTCATGTATACGATGGTGGCCGACGACCGGGCGCAGGACGACGCCATCGTGGTGCCAGCGTACTGCCTGGCCAGTATCCTGGCCGAACTGGGACACGGCCGCATCGATATTCTGAAAATGGATATCGAAGGAGCCGAGTACGAGGTACTGGATCGTTTGCTGCAATCCCCGGTCCAACCCCGGCAGCTACTGGTCGAATTCCATCACCGGTTTGCCGGCTTTGGCCCGGAAAAAACTGCGAAAATGATTGCCAGGCTTCGCGGCGCCGGCTACCGGATCTTTGCGATATCCGAGACTGGACGGGAAATCTCGTTTATGAGCTCTGGCAGCGGGGATCATGAGCCATGAAATCCGGTATGAAGTCAGCGAGCATTATTGTGCTTGCCGTGCTTGTCGAGAGTTGCGCGTCGAGCGGCTATTCGCCCCCACCGGAGCGCCGGGCAGGCGAGCAGTGTCCTGTGGGTGAGACCTGGGTTTGCAGGGATCGGTACCCGTCGCGCATGGATCGCGAAAACGAGGAAGGAATATTCTGCACCTGCGAAAGCCTGCAGAGAATTCACTAGACGGCGGATTTTCGCGATTGCCGACGCAATTGCCGAAACAGGCCACGGGTGGGCCTTGTTCGTTGAGTTGCGCGGTTGGCCGAGTATTTGCGCAGGCGCAACAGAACCGGTGGCTCGTCGGCCCCAAGGGTGTCGGAAGCATTTACATGTCCATCTGGCACCGGGGTGAGTGTTGAAGATAATACACTGATTATAAACAGATATTTGGATGTGGCATGCAAGTTGCTTTGTTACCGCCAAACGTTACATTCATGCACGTTCAGGTGAGAAAACCAATGAAAAAGATTCTGGGTTTATTGGCTACAGGATGCCTGGCGCTGGCCGCCAACACGGCTTCCGCGATACCGATTCAAATCAATGTCCTGACGGGCGGCCTCGCTGCGGGTGGCGACTGGGACCTTTCCGGGCCAACCAATGCCAGTGGCTCCTGGGGTGGAGTCATTTTTGGGTTCCAGTCATGGGATCTCGACGTAGAGGCCGGCGATTACCTGTGGGAGATTGGCGGCGGTGGCCTTTTCGCGTCAGTTAGCTGGAGCCTTAACTTGGATGGCAGCACCATCTTCACCGGTAGTGACGGTTCCTTTGGGTTCTTTCGGGTCAACGCAGATCACAGTTTCACCGCCAACCCGGGATCGGAAACGATTTCCGTACCGGAACCGGGAACGCTTGGCCTGCTGGGACTGGGGCTCTGGGTTATCGGCTTCGCGGCCACCCGCCGGCGGCTGGGAAGGAGTTCGGACCTGCAAGTCTGACTTTCTCCATAGCGACCTCAAGAGGCAAAGCCACGCAATAGCGTGGCTTTGTTTTTTTGTTTCCAGTATATAAGGGCTCGGGCCTTCCAGGCGTAACGGGATGACCGTTACCGAGAGGGCCCTGGGCGTGTCAGAGAGCGCGTCCCCGGCGTCTGCGTAACCGGACCGGGATTATCAGATGGGCAAAAAAAGCCCCGCGGTTGCGGGGCTTTTTGGCTTGCGAGGCAAGCGGATGATTACATCATGCCGCCCATTCCGCCCATTCCACCCATGTCGGGCATACTGCCATGACCGGCTTCGTTCTTCGGCGCTTCTGCGACCATTGCTTCAGTTGTCAGCAACAGTCCGGAGACCGATGCGGCATTCTGCAGCGCGTAACGCGTGACCTTGGTCGGGTCGAGAATACCCATTTCGATCATATCGCCGTACTCGCCGGTCGCCGCGTTATACCCGTAGTTGCCTTTGCCCCGGACAACCTCGTTCAGGACAACGCTTGCATCTCCGCCGGCATTCTTGACGATCTGACGCAGCGGCTCTTCAATCGCACGCCGCAGGATGTTGATACCGACAGTCTGATCGTCGTTATCGCCTTTCAGCTTGCTGATAGCGGCAACCGCTCGGATGAAAGCCACACCGCCGCCCGCCACAACGCCTTCCTCGACGGCGGCGCGGGTCGCGTGCAATGCATCTTCGACGCGCGCTTTCTTTTCCTTCATCTCGACTTCAGTCGCAGCACCGACCTTGATTACGGCAACACCGCCGGAGAGCTTGGCAACGCGCTCCTGCAGTTTTTCCTTGTCGTAGTCAGAGCTCGATTCCTCGATCTCGGCGTTGATCTGCTCAACACGGCCCTTGATGTCTTCGGCACGGCCGGCGCCATCGATCAGGGTCGTGTTTTCCTTGGTGATCTGAATCTTCTTCGCTTCGCCCAGGTCGTCAAGCGAGGTCTTCTCGAGCGACAGCCCGACTTCCTCGGAAACCACCTGTCCACCGGTCAGAACCGCAATGTCCTGCAACATGGCTTTGCGGCGATCGCCGAAGCCAGGCGCCTTGACCGCAGCAACTTTCACGATACCGCGAATGTTGTTGACCACCAGCGTGGCAAGCGCTTCGCCTTCGACGTCCTCGGCGATGATCAGGAGCGGGCGGCCTGCTTTGGCCACGCCTTCCAGAACCGGCAGCATGTCGCGAATGTTCGAGATCTTCTTGTCGTACAACAGCACCAGCGGATTCTCGAGCTCCACGCTCTGGCTCTGCTGATTGTTGATGAAGTACGGAGACAGGTAACCGCGATCGAACTGCATGCCTTCGACGACATCCAGCTCGTTCTCCAGACCGGAACCTTCCTCGACCGTGATTACGCCTTCCTTGCCGACCTTCTGCATCGCGTCGGAAATGATTTTGCCGATTTCCTCGTCGGAGTTGGCGGAGATGCTGCCAACCTGCGCGATCGCCTTGTCGTCCTCGCAGGGCTTCGACATCTTCTCGAGTTCCTTCACGATGGCGATGGTCGCTTTGTCGATGCCGCGCTTCAGGTCCATCGGGTTCATGCCGGCAGCGACCGACTTCAGCCCTTCACGCAGCACGGCCTGCGCCAGCACCGTGGCGGTCGTGGTGCCGTCACCGGCGATGTCGGAGGTCTGGGAAGCGACTTCCTTGAGCATTTGTGCACCCATGTTCTCGAACTTGTCGTCGAGCTCGATTTCCTTGGCGACGGACACGCCGTCCTTGGTGACGGTCGGTGCGCCGAAACTCTTGTCGAGCACGACATTGCGACCCTTGGGACCCAGGGTCACCTTAACCGCATTCGCCAGGATGTTCACGCCTGCAAACATCTTCTGGCGCGCGTCGTCGCTGAAACGAACTTCTTTAGCAGCCATGTAACTATCCTCTGTAGTGATGTGTCTTTTACGTAGAGCGTGTTGATCAGGAGGCGACGTCTAGCCTTCGATGACGGCCATGATGTCGTCTTCCTTCATCACGAGCAGCTCTTCGCCGTCGACCTTGACTTCGGTGCCGCTGTACTTGCCGAACAGCACCTTGTCGCCGGCTTTGATGTCCAATGCACGTATTTCGCCGTTCTCGAGAATCTTGCCATTGCCGACGGCAATGACCTCGCCCTTGATCGGCTTTTCGGCGGCCGTGTCAGGAATGACGATTCCACCGGGTGACGTGCGCTCTTCTTCCATGCGCTTAACGATGACTCGATCATGAAGCGGACGAATCTTCATCGATTAGTACTCCTCTAAACTATTGATTATTAACCGACTTATGGTTTTCTGCGGGTCGCGGCCGGTTAGCACTCGACCTCAGGGAGTGCTAATGATAGGGACGGCGCGGCAAAATTCAAGGGGCAGCGCCGAATATAGGATCGAAGAGATGGAAAAGACCTCGGCGCGGTGGGAACGGCGCGGCGGGAATTGCGGCCTGGTTCCATGACGCCGACGTGTGCCCCCGTTAACCTGCCGTTCCGGCACAATGGCAACGGGGGCTGGCCCGAGCGACGGCAGCCTGTGCGCCCGATATGAGGCGTATTGCCGGCATAGTCGGTAACATTCGGCACCATCGCAGGGTCTATCGTCAACCACCGGGGCGGAACGGGCTCGAACTGAACCACACTATGCAGAAAATGCCGCGAAAATTATCGGGTCTCCGGCGGTTTCCCGCACTGGCGGTACTGCTGCTTGGCGCCCTGCCCGTGCACTCCCAGGATGCGGCGCCCGGCTCGAAAATCGAGCTCGGCGACACCTTCACCGCGTTCGGCGAATCCGAATTTCTGCCGGTGGACGAGGCTTTCCGGCCGATGCTGAAGGCAATCGACGGCAACACCGTCGAGATTTCCATCCAGGTCGCGCCGGGCTATTACCTCTACAAGGACAAGATATCCGCGGCGACGTCCGCGACTCGGGTTCAGCTCGGCAGACTGGACCTGCCGCAGGGAGAAATGAAATCCGACCCGTACTTCGGTGACATGGAGGTGTATCACACCGACGTCATTGCCACGCTGCCACTGGCCCGGGCGACTCCCGAAGCGCTGGACCTCGAACTCGAGGTCAAATACCAGGGCTGCGCCGACGGCGGCATTTGCTACGTGCCGGTGGCGCGCGCGCTGACCGTGTCCTTACCGACCGCGACAGCCGTGAGCGCATTGTCGGCGATCGGCACAGGGGGCAGCGGGGCGCCCGTGTCGGAACAGGCGCGGCTCGCGGCGCTCATTTCGGGCGCCGGCATGTGGGTTGTCCTTGCAACCTTTTTCGGCGCAGGCCTCTTGCTCGCATTTACGCCCTGCGTTCTGCCGATGGTGCCGATACTGTCGGGCATCATTGCCGGCGAAGGCAACAGGGAAGGCAGCACTGTCACCCCTGCGCGCGGATTCACCCTTGCGTTCACCTACGTAATGGGCATGGCATTGGTCTACACCGGCGCGGGTGTAGCCGCCGCCGCCGTCGGCATTCAGCTTCAGGCGATCTTCAACCAGCCCTGGGTGTTGACCCTGTTCGCCGGGCTGTTCGTGGTGCTGGCGCTCGGCATGTTCGGTCTGTTCGATCTGCAAATGCCGTCGGCGCTGCAGACCCGGCTCGCCACCCTGAGCGGCAAACAGAAAAGCGGCACCGTCATAGGCGCGTTCATCATGGGTGCGCTGTCATCGCTCATCGTCACGGCCTGCGTCGCTCCGCCGCTGGTCGCAACACTGACCGTCATCGGCCAGACCGGCGACATGCTGCGCGGCGGCGCGGCGTTGTTCGCGCTCAGCCTCGGCATGGGCGCGCCGCTGCTCGCGGTCGGCGCTTCGGCCGGCAAGCTGTTGCCGAAAGCGGGCCCGTGGATGGTTGCCGTAAAGAATGCATTCGGCTTCATGATGCTGGGCCTCGCGATCTGGATGCTGTCACGGATTCTCCCCGGCACGGTCACGCTGGCCCTGTGGGGCGTGCTGATTTTCATGGCAGGCGTTTACCTGGGCGGACTGACCACCTTGACGCCGCAATCGGCTGCCACACAGAAACTCGGCAAAGGTTTTGGCCTGCTCGCCGTCATTTACGGTGCCGTTCTGATTCTCGGTTCGCTTGCTGGGGGCCACAGCCTCATGCAGCCGCTCGCAGGCCTGAGCGCCGGCGGCCGAACCGCCGGGGTCGAGACACGCGGCCTCGAATTCCGGCGCGTCAAAACGGTTGCAGATCTCGATGCGGCGCTTTCCGCGGCGGCAGCGCAAGGCAAGTCGGCGATGCTCGATTTCTATGCGGACTGGTGCGTGTCCTGCCTCGAAATGGAGCACTACACGTTTACCGACGCGGGCGTACAGGAGGCGCTGTCCGGCACCGTGCTTCTGCAGGCCGACGTCACGGCCAACGACCCGGACGATCAGGCGCTTCTCAAACAGTTTGGCGTGTTCGGGCCGCCGACGATCGTTTTTTTCGGACCGGACGGCGTGCAACGACAGGGTTTCGAAGTCGTCGGTTTCATGGACGCAGAAGACTTCAGGGCTCACGTGCAAAGCGCAACCGCTGCCCGCACCATTGCCGCGCAGAACCCGGACAGTTGAATCCGGACAATCGAAACAAGAGAGCGATGATGAAAAAAATCCTGGCTCTGGTGGTGCTGGTCATGGCCGCTGCCGGAGGATACCTGTTACAGCAGAAGTGGACGGGAGAGCCCGCCGATGCCCTGCCGGAGAGCCGAATCGCGTTCGCGCTTCCCGATCTCGACGGAAACATGCGCGACCTGTCCGAATGGGATGGCCAAGCCCGGCTCGTCAATTTCTGGGCGACGTGGTGCGCACCGTGTCGCCGTGAAATTCCGTTGTTGAAAAAGACCCAGGCGGCACACGGCGCGGACACGCTGCAGGTGATCGGCGTTGCGGTCGATTTTCAGGAAGACGTTGTTGCTTATGCCGAGACGGCGGAGTTCAACTACCCGATTCTGATTGGCCAGGAAGACGCCATGGCGGCGGCCGAGACTTCAGGCTCGGATTTCGTGGGCCTGCCGGTCACCATGCTCGTTTCCGCGGACGGCGAACTCATCAAAATGCACATGGGCGAGATCCTCGAGAAACACATCGAGCAAATCGTCGACGTCGTGAGCCGCATGCAGCGCGGAGAGCTCGATCTCGAGGGGGCGCAACACGCCCTCGGCAAGTTCTGATTGGCCGGTCGCCCGCAATGGCGGGCTCCTACAGGGCATGATCGCCGCAGGAAGGACTCCGTAGGAGCCCGCCATTGCGGGCGACAACGGTCCGAAATCTGGCCACAACAGTTGCATGACCTGCCCCGAAAAAGGTTAGAATTGCCGCTATCTTCGGCAATCTCGCAGCGAACCTTGCCTAATGCGGAGCCTCCTCCTCATCAACGGACCGAACCTCAATCTGCTCGGCAGCCGCGAGCCGGCGGTGTACGGCACGACCAGCCTGAGCGAGATCGAGCAGACCCTGTCCGAAAAAGCCGATGCCCTCGGTCTCCGGCTGGCCTGCTTTCAGAGTAACGCCGAGCACGCGATTGTCGAGCGAATCCAGAAGGCCGCCAGCGACAAGGTCGACTTCATTCTGCTGAATCCCGGCGCATTTACCCACACCAGCATCGCAATCCGGGATGCCCTGCAGGGTGTCGGCATTCCCTTCATCGAAGTCCACTTGAGCAATACCTTTGCCCGGGAAGAATTTCGCCACCACAGTTTTTTCAGCGACATTGCCGCGGGTTGCCTGTTCGGCTTCGGAGCCTACGGCTACGAGCTTGCACTACTCGCGGCGCATGCGACGCTGGGGAAGGGTGCGTCCGAGGCGGCAAACCAGTCGTTCGACGATAAGTCTTGAAGGTCCCGAGGTAAGGACATGGATATACGGAAAGTCAAAAAACTGATCGAACTGCTGGACGAATCCGGCATTGCCGAAATTGAAATTACCGAAGGCGAGGAATCGGTCAGAATCAGCCGACACGGTCCCAGCTACGCGCCGCAGATGCCGCCCCACGCGTATGCGCCGCCGCCCGCACAGGCACCGCCGGCACCTGCGGCTCCGCAACCGGCCGCGGTTGCTGCAGCGGAATCGGTCGCCGAGGAAGACGGCTTTGCAGTCATCGCGCCGATGGTGGGAACCTTTTACGGCGCAGCGTCGCCAGGCTCCCCGCCCTTCGTCCAGCTCGGCGACCGGGTCAATCAGGGCGACACCCTGTGCATTGTCGAAGCCATGAAAATGATGAATCAGATCGAAGCTGAAGTCGCCGGCACAATCAAATCCATCCGGGTGCAAAACGGGGAGCCGGTCGAGTACGGGCAGGTTCTGTTCATCATAGATCAGCGAAACTCGGCTTAGCCGAAACGGCAGAGCCATGCTGGAAAAGGTCGTTATTGCGAACCGCGGCGAGATTGCACTGCGCGTGCTGCGCGCCTGCCGCGAGATGGGAATAAAGACGGTCGCCGTGCATTCAACGGCGGACAACAACCTGAAGCACGTGTTGCTTGCCGACGAGACCGTTTGCATCGGCCCGCCGCCCTCGGCGGACAGTTATCTCAATATGCCCGCAATCATCAGCGCGGCCGAGGTAACCGATGCCGTCGCCGTGCATCCGGGATACGGTTTTTTATCCGAAAATGCGGATTTCGCGGAACGGGTCGAATCGAGCGGATTCATATTCATCGGCCCTCCCGCGCCGGCCATCCGGCTCATGGGCGACAAGGTCTCGGCGATCCGCGCGATGAAAGCTGCGGGCGTGCCCTGCGTGCCGGGGTCCGATGGCCCGGTTTCGGAGAACCCGGACGAGAATCTGCGCCTTGCGCGCAACATCGGCTACCCGATTATCATCAAGGCCGCCGGCGGCGGCGGCGGACGCGGTATGCGCGTTGTCCATTCCGAGGCGTCGCTCGTCGGCGCGATTACGGTAACGCAGTCGGAGGCGCGCGCGGCATTCGGCAACGCAACCGTATATATGGAGAAGTTTCTCGACAGGCCTCGTCATATCGAGTTCCAGGTGCTTGCGGACGGCCGAGGCAATGCCATTCACCTGGGCGAGCGCGACTGCTCGATGCAACGCCGGCATCAAAAAGTCATCGAGGAGGCGCCGGCGCCCGGCATAAGCGAGGATCAGCGGCGCAAGATCGGAACCCGGTGCGTCGAGGCCTGTATCGAGATGGGATATCGCAGCGCCGGGACTTTCGAATTTCTGTATCAGGATGACGAGTTCTACTTTATCGAGATGAACACGCGCCTGCAGGTCGAGCATCCGATTACGGAAATGGTCACGGGTGTCGACATCGTCAAGGAACAACTGCGCATCGCAAGCGGCGAGCCGCTCACTCTGAAGCAGGAAGACATCGTGATTCGGGGACACGCGATCGAATGCCGCATCAATGCGGAGGATCCGAAGACTTTCATGCCCTCGCCCGGCCTGATCCAGCTATGGCACTCGCCGGGCGGGCCGGGTGTGCGCATGGACAGCCATATTTACAGCGGTTATCGCGTACCTCCCTACTACGATTCCCTGATCGGTAAACTCATCACGCACGGCAATGACCGGCCTACGGCTATCGCACGCATGAGAAATGCGCTGACTGAAATCGTCGTCGAGGGGATCAAGACCAACATACCGCTGCATCAGGAAATTTTTCAGCATTCGGCGTTTCAGAAAGGCGGCACCGATATTCACTACCTGGAAAAACGCCTGGGCCTGTGAACGACGAGGTTCTGGTCCGAATGGAATGGCGTCAATTTGTGATGAACCTCGGGGGACTGCCGCCCGACGGCGTCGAGGAAGTGTTCGCAAGGCACGGTGCCCAGGCAATTACGTTCACCGACGCGGGGGATACACCCGTTCTTGAACCAGGTCCGGGGGAAACGCCGTTGTGGAGCGAGGCCAGGATTACAGGCCTTTTTTCGGCGTGCGCCGATTTCGACGAATTGCGCGCCGATCTGTTGCACTCTTTTCTGCTGGCCCGCCTGCCCGAAAACCACGTCGAAACCCTGCAAGATCGTGTCTGGGAACGCGAGTGGCTTAAGGATTTCCGACCCATGCAGGTCGGCAAACGGCTGTGGGTGTGTCCCGGAGATTTCAGTGTCGATGCCAGCGATGCAATCGTGGTGCACCTCGATCCGGGGCTCGCGTTCGGCACCGGCAAGCATCCCACCACCGCGATGTGCCTCGAATGGCTCGACGGCCTGGACCTCGGAAACAGGCGCGTACTCGATTTTGGCTGTGGCTCCGGCATATTGTCGGTTGCATCCTTGCTACTCGGCGCTGCAGCCGTAACGGCGCTGGATATCGATCCCCAGGCAATTACAGCGACCCGGCAGAACGCAGGGCGAAACGGCGTTGGCGCGAGGCTTTCAACGACGCTGGACGTGACGGCCCTCGAGGCCGAATACGACGTTGTCGTGGCGAACATCCTCGCCACCCCCCTGATTCGCCACGCGCGTACAATCTGTGAGCGCCTTGTCGGCGGCGGCGCGCTTGCCCTGTCCGGCATCATCGACAGCCAGACCGACACCGTCGCGGCCGCATATGAAAACTGGATCGAATTCGATCCGCCGGCAGTACGCCCCCCATGGGCAAGGCTCAGCGGGACCAGAATCCGAGGAACCGAGACGCCGCATGTACACACAATGCCCTGACTGCGATACCGCATTTCGCGTTACGGCACCTCTGCTGCAACAGGCCGCCGGACGCGTCGTCTGCGGCGGCTGCGGTCACGCATTCAACGCGCTCGAACGACTGACGGAAGATCCTCCCGCTGCGATGGAAATCCCTGACGACGCAAAGTCGATCCTTGAAACGCTCAATGAGTTGACCGGTCCGCACGAGATTCGCATCGAAGATACCGGCGTCGAGTGGCGCGTCTACGATGAAGAGGACCTCGACGAAGAGGTCGCGGTGCAGCAGGCGGAAGTCAGCGAGCCGGACTCCGGCGATACCGGCTCATTGCGCTGGTATATCGACGATAACGAAGGCGAAGCGCAAGAGGACGTCGCGAGTGCGGAGATCGACGACCCATTGCGCAGATCGGGCGCCGAAGCGAGTGCCGACCACAGCCTCGAGCTGGCACCCGAGGATCCCGGCCGCCGGGGTCTGCAGGTGCGCCTCCGCTTACCGCCCTCGGGAAATGCCGGGGACGTGCAACGTTACGACGACAACACCCCACTGCCTGAAGACTTCGTGGACGAAAGCGATCCTGCCGTTCCGCAGCGACGCGCGGAAGATCGTATTGAACTCCGTTCGTCCGAAGCGGACGAGGCACAGGTCAACCTTGCGCTTGGCGAGCCGGACGAATGGATGGACCTGCTGGATGAAGTCGGCAACGCGCGAAGTGAAAGCGAGGTTCCGGCGAGAGCCGGCAATGTTGAAAGCCCTGGCCTCGACGCATCGGGCGCCTTCGCTGTTGCCGGCGCCGCATACGCTGACGGGCTCCCTGCACCGTCTACTGCAGAAATGCGGGCAGAAATGGCCGCTCTCGCCGATACGGGTATCCGCATGTTGACCGACGACGAGCCCGCTCTCGACGACAGCTTCCCGTCCGATATCGATACGCAGTTTGATCTGCAGGCGATTGAAATGGGAATCGACCTGACCGGTAACCGCGAGGCGCTGACCGAGCTGTCGGGTAAAGCTTCCGGCACCGATCATGCGGGAGGTCTGGCGGCGCTGCCCGGGCCAGGCGAGCCTGCAGAAGCGGACATCGAACTGAGCCTGATCGATGACGAAGACGAACAACGGCACAGGCTGATCGCGCACGAGACAGAGGGCGGGGACGAGGACGAGGACGAGCGCCGCAGGGAACGTGCCTTCGAAGAAGAACTCGCCACGGCCTACGCGATTACACTCGACGATGAACCGGCGAAAAGCCCGGATGAACTCGCCAGGCCCGAGCATTTCGTACCTCCGCCGACGGAGGAAGAAATGACGGTCAACATGCTGATCGATCAGGACCTGATCCGGCTGGCGGAGCAACAGGATGTTTTCCGGTCGGCCGCGGCCAACAGGAAGCTTGAAGATCTGCCGCATGTCGAGACGATCATCATGGAAGGCGAGTTTGTCCGTACCGCACTGGAAGCGGAGCTTCTGGCCGAAAAAAAGGCAGAAGCCGGCACCGTCAATCGCGACGTGCATCGTCCGCCAGCCGCCGCGTCCGGACGCGCAGCCGCGGCTTCGTCCGATGATGCTGCATTCCTTCTGGATACGTATATCAAGACCAAGGACCGGGTACGCGGCGGCAGGCGTAGAACGGACCCTGCGAGTTACAAGGTGATCGGGGGTGTGGTCGTTCTCGCGTTGATTCTCGGCGCACAGGTCGTGCATGCCTACCGCGATTCGCTCGCGACTTACGGCGCGTTCGACAAAACCCTGGGATCGGTGTATCGCATGCTGGGCGATCCGCTTACTCCCGACTGGAACGTCAAAGGCTGGCAGTTCGAGACAACCAGCGGGAGTACCGATGCAACGGACGAAGTTCTGACCATTTCTTCGCGCGTCCTGAACAGTTCCGCCAAATCATTGCCTTACCCCTTGCTGCATGTGTCTCTGACGGATCGCTGGGAGGAGATCATCGGCAGCAAAGTGCTCGAGCCGGACGAATACCTTGCCGGCGCGGCCGACCCCGGAAGCCGGGTGCCCGCCGGTGAACGTTTTACCGCGGTCGTCAGGGTCGATGCGCCGTCGCCCGAGGCAACCGGCTTCAAGCTGAACGTATGTTACCGTGAAGCGGACAAACGGGTGCGCTGCGCTACCGAAGACTTCAAGGACTAGGGCCTGCATTATTCATGAACGGTCGAAAGTCGGCGCAGGCGAAGCCTCGCTTGGGAGGAGGGCTTTCCAGGAACGCCGTGAACCCATCCATGGGGGCTTCGCAAAAACATCCATGTTTTTGACGATCCTGGAAAGCCCTCCCCCCAAGCGAGTCTCCGCTGAGACGTTGTGCCATTCATCCGTAATGCAGACCGGGGACGCATCGTGAAAATCGGCCCGTTCCAGCTGTCAAGCCCCTTTCTGCTGGCTCCGATGGCCGGCATTACCGATGCACCGTTTCGCAAACTTTGCCGCCGGCTTGGCGCCGCCATGGCGACCTCGGAAATGACAACGGCGGACATCAGCCTGTGGCAAACAGCCAAGTCCAGGCGGCGCCTTGACCTCGATCTCGACTGCGAACCCCGAGTGGTGCAAATCGCGGGCAGCGAGCCGGACAAGCTCGCGCTCGCAGCCAGGCTATGCACCGACCGCGGCGCGCAGATCATCGACATCAACATGGGTTGTCCCGCTAAAAAAGTTTGCAACAACCTCGCCGGTTCGTCCTTGTTACAAAACGAAGCGCTGGTCGCAACGATTCTCGAAGCCGTGGTTGCGGCGGTCGACGTTCCGGTGACGCTGAAGATACGGACGGGCTGGGATCCACAGCACAGGAACGGCGTAGCCATTGCCCGTATTGCCGAAGCAAGCGGCATTCAGGCGCTGGCGGTTCACGGTCGAACGCGAGCCTGCCGGTTCGGGGGCGAGGCGGAATTCGAAACGATCGCCGCAATCAAAAATGCAGTTGCCATTCCGGTGATTGCGAATGGAGATATCGCTACTTTCGAGAAGTCGCTTGAGGTTCTTCGCGTAACCGGTGCTGATGCCTTGATGATTGGTCGCGGCGCGCAGGGGCGCCCGTGGTTCTTTCGCGAATTGAATTTTCGTTACGAAAATAATGATTCAAAAAATGATTCAATAATGCCGCTAGAAAAAAACTTTGTCCGTGATATCATGCTCGATCACCTTAGCGGCCTGTACCAGTTTTATGGGGAAACAACTGGCGTGCGGGTGGCTCGCAAGCACCTTATCTGGTATTGCGCCGGTCTGAAAAACATACAAACGTTCCGGACCCGGGTGGTGCGCGTCGATAGTGCTTTCGAGCAAATTCGCCTGACGCGGGAATACTTTGACGGTTCAGCCGCAGACGAATCTTTGGCCGCCTGAAGATTGTGCAAGAAGTAGCATTTTTTGTGAATCATTCCGCTCTTGGGTGAAAGTCAGGGGGAATTGTCAGACAGTGGTCAAGAAAAAGACAAAAAAAGGTGTGGACTTGAGGGCCGCCGGTAAAAAACCACTCCGCAAGCATGCCGAAGAAGCGTTAGACCGATACTTCGCAAGCCTTAACGGCGACCGCCCCGGAGACCTGTACGACCTGGTGCTGGGCGAAGTCGAAGGACCGCTGTTCAAAGCCGTAATGGACTATACCCACGGCAATCAAAGCCAGGCGGCCGGAATACTCGGCATCAACCGTGCCACGTTGCGAAAAAAACTAAAATCCTATGCGCTGATCCGTTAACGGCGCCGGTGTTCTTACACTCAGGCCGCAAAAAGCTCGCAATGGACTGCAATGGATCTCATGGTTGCGCAAGGAAATAGCCTTCCCAGGCAGACCCTGCCGTGCTGATGCTGCGCCGGGCGCTATTGAGCGTCACTGACAAGCGAGGCCTGATTCCATTCGCCCGCGGTCTTGCAGAACTCAACGTCGAGATCCTGTCGACCGGCGGCACCTGGCGCGCGCTCAAAAGCGCCGGCATCGACGCCGTGGAGGTTTCCGCCAGAACCGACTTCCCGGAGATCATGGGTGGCCGGATCAAAACGCTGCATCCCGTCATTCACGGCGGACTGCTTGGACGCCGCGGAATCGATGAGGCGGTCATGGCCGAGCACGGCATCGAGCCGATCGACCTGCTCGCCGTCAATCTCTATCCGTTCGAGGACACGATCGCGCGACCGGGCGTGACCCTGGCCGACGCCGTCGAGAATATCGACATCGGCGGTCCGGCGATGATTCGTGCCGCGTCCAAAAATCACGATGGCGTTGCTGTCGTGGTCGATCCGGACGATTACGAAGCAACGTTGAACGCCCTGCGGTCGGGAGCGTTGTCGCAAGACTATCGCCTGCGGCTCGCCGCCAAGGCGTTCGCTCATACCGCGGGGTATGACTCAGCCATTGCCGCGTACCTGACCGCGGCCTGCGACGAAACGCCGTTTGCCGGGCGCTTCCTTTACTCTGGCGAACGTATCGAGACGCTTCGCTACGGAGAGAACCCGCACCAGCATGCGGCATTTTACCGCGACCGTACAGCGCCCGCGGGCTCGCTTGCGGCAGCACGGCAGCTGCAGGGTAAAGCGCTGTCGTACAACAACATTGCCGACAGCGACGCCGCCCTCGAATGCGTGCGGCAATTCGCTACGCCTGCCTGTGTCATCGTGAAGCACGCCAACCCCTGCGGAGCCGCGATCGGCGACGGCATCCTCGATGCGTACGAACGCGCCTGGTCCACCGACCCCACGTCGGCTTTCGGCGGCATCATCGCGTTCAACCGCGCGCTGGATGGAGCGACCGCGCGAGCCGTCGTCGACCGGCAGTTCGTGGAAGTCATCGTCGCGCCGCAGGTCGAGAAGGACGCCTTAGCCGCCTTGCGGGAAAAGGCGAACATCCGCGTGCTGGAAACCGGCGAGCCGGGCGGCGGCAGCGGCGGATACGACCTCAAGAAGGTTTCCGGCGGGTTGCTGGTGCAAAGCATCGACAACGGCCGGATCTCACAGGGCGACCTCAGGCTGGTCACCGACAAGGCGCCGGACCAGGAACAGATACGCGACCTGTTGTTCGCATGGCAGGTCGTGAAGTTCGTCAAATCGAACGCCATCGTGTTCTGCAAGGATGGTATGACCGTCGGCGTCGGCGCCGGCCAGATGAGCCGTGTCTACAGCACCCGGATTGCCGCGCTGAAGGCTGCGGATGAGGGCCTCGCGATTGACGGCTCGGTGATGGCATCAGATGCATTTTTCCCGTTCCGCGACGGTATCGATACGGCTGCAGGTCATGGCGCCGCGGCGATCATCCAGCCCGGCGGGTCCGTGCGCGACGATGAAGTGATCGCCGCGGCGAACGAGCACGGAATTGCCATGGTTTTCACCGGCATGCGGCATTTTCGACATTAGGCGGCCGCCGCATTATTGTTGAGAGCAAGCGCCGCGAGCCTTTGGCGCGGCGGACGGACAAGCGACAAGCGACAAGCGGATGAAGTATCGATGAAAGTTCTCATTGTTGGCGGCGGTGGCCGTGAACATGCGCTGGCCTGGAAATGCGCACAGTCGCCGAACGTGACCGAAGTGCTGGTCGCACCCGGTAACGCGGGCACTGCTCTCGAGCCGAACCTGCGCAACATCGCGGTGGCCTCCGACGACATCGACGAGCTGCTTGCCGTTGCCGAATCCGAGGCGGTCGGCCTGACGATCATCGGGCCCGAGCTACCGCTGGTCGCCGGCATTGTCGATCGCTTCCGGGCGCGCGGGCTCGCGTGCTTCGGCCCGACTGCGGAAGCCGCGCAACTGGAAGGATCCAAGTCCTTCAGCAAATCGTTCCTCGAGCGTCACAACATTCCCACGGCAGCCTACAGGAGCTTCACGGATCTGGATGCCGCGCTCCGTTACATCCGCAGCGAAGGCGTGCCGATCGTCGTCAAGGCGGACGGCCTCGCAGCCGGCAAAGGCGTTGTCGTTGCAAGGACCCTGTTTGAAGCAGAACAGGCTGCCAGAGATATGCTGGGCGCCGGCACTTTCGGCGAGGCCGGCCGCAGGATCGTGGTCGAAGACTTTCTTGAAGGCGAAGAAGCGAGTTTCATTGTTATCACCGACGGCAAAAGCGTTCTGCCGCTCGCGACGTCCCAGGACCACAAGGCGCGGGATGACGGCGACACGGGTCCGAATACCGGCGGCATGGGCGCTTATTCGCCGGCTCCGCTGGTAACGCCTGCGCTCGAAAAACGCATCATGGGTGAAATCATTCGCCCTACCCTGGACGGGCTGCGGGCCGATGGCATCGACTACCTCGGTTTCCTGTATGCGGGCGTCATCATCGCCGCGGACGGCACACCCAGCGTGCTCGAGTTCAATTGCCGCTTCGGCGATCCGGAGACGCAGCCGATCATGGCAAGGCTGCACTCGGACCTCGTCGCAATCTGCACGGCGACGCTCGAAGGAAGACTCGCGGACATGTCAGTGGAATGGGATAGCCGGGCGGCCCTCGGCGTCGTGATGGCCGCCGGCGGCTATCCGGGCACCTATCGCAAAGGCGACACGATCACAGGCCTGTCGGATTCGAGAAGCGGCGCCGTCAAGGTCTTTCACGCGGGCACCGTCACGAGCGGAGACGAGGTCGTAACAAGCGGTGGGCGTGTCCTGTGCGTCGTCGGTCTGGGGGTTTCGGTCGCCGAAGCGAAAGAGATGGCCTATGCGCAGGTCCGGCGCATTCACTGGCCGGATGCCTGGTATCGCACCGATATCGGCCATCGGGCCATCGTTGCTGCCCGGTCCGTCCGGCGTCGCTGAACGTGCTCACGACAACGGCTGCCAAGGAAGCGATCTCGCTGGCAATGCCGGCGTTCGACACCGAGCCCGTCGATTGCGCGGCGGCAGCCGGGCGCATTCTGCGCCAGGCGGTTGTCGCGGAACGCGACCAGCCTCCTTTCGACCGGGTCACGATGGACGGCATCGCCGTGCGGCATGACGCTCTGGCCCGCGGCATCAGGGCGTTTCGGATCGCGGCTACACAACATGCCGGCGATCCCGTCTCCACCTTGACGGACAGCAACGGTTGCATCGAAATCATGACCGGCGCAATGCTGCCGATCGGCAGCGACTGCATCATTCCGGGCGAACGTATATCCGTAGCGGGCGGCATAGCGGAAGTCGAGCAGGATTATCGCGCGGCGCGCGGCCAGTTCATTCATGCGCAAGGTTCCGATCACCGCCAGGGCACGCAGGTTCTGGCGCCGGGTGCAATGCTTACCGCCAACGAGATCGCCATCGTCGCGTCCTGCGGCCTGCACACGATCGAAGTGAGCAGGCAACCCGCGATCAGAGTCGTTTCGACCGGTAACGAACTGGTCGCGCCGGGGCGGCCGATAGAACCGCACCAGATCCGCCTGTCGAACGGGCCTGCAGTGGTCGCGATGTTGCAGCTGCAGGGATTTATGAACTGCCGCCACGACCACCTCATCGACGATCCGGAAGCGCTGCGAACAAGCATCGCCATGCATCTGCGCGAGGCGCAAGTCCTGATACTGAGCGGCGGCGTGTCGATGGGCAAAGCCGATTTTGTGCCGCAAATACTGGCCGATCTTGGCGTGAGAATGATCTTGCACAAAATCAGTCAGCGCCCGGGAAAGCCCATGTGGTTCGGCATGGGCCCGGACGATCAGGCGGTGTTCGCCCTGCCCGGCAATCCGGTGTCGACGCTCGTCTGTTGTCGCCAGTACGTATTGCCGGCACTCATGGACGCCAGCGGGCGCAGCGCGCGACCCGGGGAATGGGCGCTCCTGACCGAGAGCGTCACCTTCAAAGCCGATCTCACCTTTTTCATGCCGGTCAGGCTGCAAAGCAACATCGACGGCACGCTGAGAGCGCGGCCAGTGCCGACCAACACGTCGGGCGATTTCACGGCCCTCGGCGGTACCGACGGCTACGTGGAGCTGGCGCGGGAGCAGGGCTACTTCGCTGAAGACAGCCCGGTACCGCTGCATCGCTGGGATGCGCCCTGAGCGGTGCCGGACTTGGATTTTTGGACATTTCGCAGTGGGTCGATGCAGAATCGCGTGTCCAGATGAAATGTCCAAAAATCCAAGTCCGGCACCTGACGAAGGCTAGTGCGGCGACAGGTACTGCTTACGGAGCCAATCGACCTGCCGGAGTGACCGGCCGGCGAAGTCCAATCGAAGTCCATACAAGAACAAGAGGAGCTTTGACATGCTGTCAGTCATGAAGTCATACCAGGAACAAACCTATGCGCTGATGCGCATCATCACGGGCTTTCTGCTGCTGTGGCACGGCACGCAGAAGTTGTTCGGCTTTCCGCCTGCGGACTACCAGGCCAGCGGCTATATGCTGTGGCTCGCCGGCCCAATCGAACTGGTTGGCGGCGTGATGGTAATGATCGGGCTGTTTACCCGGCCATTCGCGTTTCTGTGCAGCGGATTCGCGGCGGCGGCGTACTGGATAGCCCACGGATCGTTCGACGCCCTCCCGGGCTCGGCATTTCTGCCGATTACCAACGGCGGCGATCTCGCGGTGCTGATGTGCTTCGTGTTCCTTTACATCTCGGCGCGCGGGGCGGGCATCTGGAGCGTTGACGCGGCGCGCGGTTCGCCTGAATAGGCGACGGGAACGTCGTAGGATTCGTTCGTCGCAGGTCGCCCGCGGGGCGGCTCCTACAGGGTTTTTATCGATCGTATTGGCAAGCCGTATGTATCGTGCCCTGTAGGAGCCCGCCCCGCGGCAGATAACTGCTCCTGCGTGTTCTGCACTCCCGCCATCCATGGCGGTCGGGCGACATCGTCAGCGCTTCATCGCCTCGAAGAAGTCCGAGTTGGTCTTGGTGTCCTGCAGCTTATTGAGCAGGAATTCGACCGCGGCCAGCTCGTCCATCGGATGCAGCACCTTCCGCAGCACCCACATCTTCTGCAACTCGTCCGACTCGGTCAGGAGTTCTTCCTTGCGGGTGCCGGAACGGTTGATATTGATGGCCGGGAACACGCGCTTTTCCGAAATACGGCGATCCAGGTGGATCTCCATGTTGCCGGTGCCCTTGAACTCCTCATAGATCACTTCGTCCATCTTGGAACCGGTGTCGACGAGGGCTGTCGCCAGGATCGTCAGGCTGCCGCCTTCTTCGATATTCCGCGCAGCGCCGAAAAAGCGCTTCGGCCGGTGCAGTGCGTTCGCGTCGACGCCACCTGTCAGGACCTTGCCGGACGACGGCACGACCGTGTTGTAGGCGCGCGCCAGGCGTGTGATCGAGTCGAGCAGGATCACGACGTCCCGCTTATGCTCCGTCAGGCGCTTGGCCTTCTCGATCACCATTTCGGCGACCTGCACGTGGCGGCTCGCCGGCTCGTCGAAGGTCGAGGAGACGACTTCGCCGCGCACCGTACGCGCCATTTCCGTCACTTCTTCCGGCCGCTCGTCGATGAGCAATACGATCAGCACGCATTCGGGATGGTTCGCCGCGATTGACGAGGCGATGTTCTGCAGCAACATCGTCTTGCCGGCTTTTGGCGGAGAGACGATGAGCCCGCGCTGGCCCTTGCCGATGGGCGCCACCATGTCGATGATGCGCGCGGTCAGGTCCTCGGTGCTGCCGTTGCCCTGTTCGAGCTTGAGGCGCTCGCGCGGGAACAATGGCGTCAGGTTTTCGAACAGAACCTTGGATTTCGCGTTCTCCGGTCCGTCGTGATTGATCTGGCCGACCTTTAAGAGCGCAAAGTAACGTTCCCCGTCCTTCGGCGGCCGGATCAGTCCGGAGACGGTGTCGCCGGTGCGTAAATTGAAGCGCCGAATCTGGCTTGGGCTGACGTAAATGTCATCCGGGCCGGCAAGGTAGGAGCTGTCGGCGGAGCGCAGAAAGCCGAAGCCGTCCTGCAGTATCTCGAGGGCACCGTCACCGTAGATATCTTCGCCATTCTTCGCATGCGCCTTCAGAATGGAAAAAATAATGTCCTGCTTGCGGGAGCGCGCGAGATTTTCGATTCCGAGCGATTCCCCCAGCTCGACCAGGTCGGAGGCCGGCCTCGTCTTCAGCTCCGTCAGATTCATAACGTTCTTGCTGAGCGCTAATTGGTCCGGCGGAATGACTTCGAGACTGGAATCGTCATCCGGGTATTCCTCGGAATGACCTCGTCTCCGGCGACGGCGGTTTCCCTGCCCGTTGGAGTTCTTTACTTTAGCCGGCTGCTTTGGCCGACTGCGTGTCTGATTACCCAAGTATCCTCTCACAGATTGGTTTCCAAAAACTCGGTTAATTGAGATTTTGACATCGCCCCCAGCTTCTGAGCCTGCACTGAGCCGTTTTTGAATAACATCAGTGTCGGGATGCTGCGAATGCCAAACTTTGGTGGTGTATTCGGATTTTCGTCGATATTGATCTTCGCGACCGTCAACCGGTCCGCATACTCTTTTGCCGCCTCGTCCAGAAGCGGCGCGATCATCCTGCAGGGCCCACACCATTCCGCCCAGAAATCCAGCAGCACAGGCTTGTCGGCCTGCAGTACATCTGCTTCAAAATTGCTGTCATTGGTGTGGACAATGTTGTCGCTCACCGGCACTTACCTCCGAAGTTACGGGCTTGAATAGGCTTCAGGTTTTGTCCGCCCCGGTCCCCCCGGGACCGAACGACCACTGCAAAATGGATGACGCTGCCTGATCAATCAGGCAATATGTCGCAGCTTTATCGCCGGCTCGATTGATGATAAGGCCGATACAATTGCAGCTTCAATTGCCGCATCTCTGGCGCTTTCTCTTGGATTTCGTTGAGATTTCGTTGCTGGCGAAGCTGGCAGGTGCGACGATTGTCGCGTCGATATCGGCCAATTTGACCCCTTCGCGAAGCATTTTGCAAGCCCTTGACCCATATTTTCTTGACGACAATTCATGCCTGATAACCATCTGACCACGCTCAGATTCGACTCATTGGAGCTCGATGAAACCTTAAGGTGCGGCATCCGCGACGCCGGTTTCGACTATTGCACGCCGATTCAGGCGAGCACGCTGCCGCTTGCGCTCGACAACCAGGACGTCGCCGGCCAGGCGCAGACGGGGACGGGCAAAACCGCGGCCTTTCTGATTGCCGCGTACCAGCGACTCCTGCGCAATCCGGCCGAGGGCGGCGGTGGCGACGGTCAAAGGCAGCCGCGTGTCTTTATTCTGGCGCCGACCCGCGAACTGGCGGTGCAGATCGCGCGCGACGCCGCCCTGCTGGGCAAGCATACCGGCTTGCGGATCGCGCTCGCGTACGGCGGTACCGACTACGAAAAGCAGCGGCACGAAATAAAAGAGGGTATCGACGTGCTCATCGGGACCCCCGGCCGCATCATCGACTACTTCAAGCAGGGCGTATTCAAGCTGGATCGGGTCGAGGTCGCCATACTCGATGAGGCAGACCGCATGTTCGACCTGGGCTTCATCAAGGACATCCGCTACCTCCTGCGCCGCCTGCCGCCGCACGAAAAGCGGCTCAACATGCTCTTTTCAGCCACTTTGTCGCACCGGGTCCTCGAGCTTGCGTACGAGCATATGAACGATCCGGAGCTGATTCGCATCGAACCGGACAAGGTGACCGTAGACCGGGTGCGCCAGGCGATATTCTTCCCGTCGAATCCCGAAAAGTTGCCTCTCCTCGTCGGCCTGATTCGCGAAATGGGCACAGGACGCATCATGGTGTTTGTCAACACCAAACGGGAAGCCGAACGCGTGGAAGCCTGCCTGATTGCGAACGGCATTAATGCGGAGGCGATCTCGGGCGACGTGCCGCAGAAGAAACGCCTCAGCATGATGCGTAAATTCCTGAGTGGCGAGCTGCCGGTACTGATTGGCACCGACGTGGCGTCGCGTGGGCTGCACATCCCCGATGTGCAGTACGTCATCAACTACGACCTGCCGCAGGATTCCGAAGATTACGTGCACCGAATCGGCCGCACCGCGCGCGCCGGTGCTGCGGGCGACGCCATCAGCTTCGGCTGCGAGACCTACGCGATCTCGTTGCCCGATATCGAAGACTACATCGGCCATAAGATTCCGGTGGCGACGTTCGATCCGAAGCTCCTGCCCGAACTGAAAAAATCGAGCCCAAAAAGACGCGACAAACGGCTGGGTGACCGAGCCGGCAACCGACGGCCGGATAACAAGCGATCCGGAACCACGAGCCGCGGTTCGAGCGGCCGGAAAAACCCGCGGCGGGTGTAGTCCGGCTCGCCTCAGGAACCCAACATGAATCTGGAAGAACTGATCGAACCTGTGGTCGCCACGGCGATCGCGGCAGGCGCCGCAATCCTCGAAGTCTATGCGACCGATTTCGATATCGAGGCAAAGGAAGACGACTCGCCGCTGACGCTGGCGGACATGTCGGCGCATCGTTGCATCCTGGACGGACTCGGGAGATTGACTCCCGACATGCCGGTCATTTCGGAAGAAAGCGGCCTCCCCGACTTCGACCTGCGCCGTGCCTGGCAACGTTACTGGCTGGTCGATCCTCTCGACGGGACCCGGGAGTTCGTCAAGCGCAACGGTGAATTCACCGTCAACATCGCCCTGATCGACCATCATCGTCCCGTGCTCGGGGTGGTTCATGTGCCGGTCATGGGAAAAACCTACGTCGGCTGCGAGGGCCGGGGCGCGGAACTTCGCAGCGCGGACGGCGAGCGGCACCCGATACATATTGCGGTCGAAAGTGCGAATCCGGTCCGCGTCGTCGGCAGTCGTTCACACCGCGGCGCCAGCCTCGATGCTTTTCTCGAAAAACTCGAGAATTTCGAAATGGTGCCGATGGGCAGCTCGCTCAAGTTCTGCCTCGTTGCAGAAGGGGCCGCCGACGTGTATCCCCGCCTGGGACCGACCTCGGAATGGGACACCGCGGCGGCCCAGGCCGTGGCCGAACAGGCGGGCGGCGCAGTCCTGCAACTCGATGGCAAGCCTTTGTCCTACAATGAGAAACCGGACATTCTCAACCCCCACTTCATGGTCCTCGGGCCACGCGACCATGACTGGCTCGGGATCGTTGCGCCGGTTGCGTAATTTGACGCCGTAACTGAGCTAATATTGCGACTGACGAGGGCACCGGGTTTGGCAGGCTTCTGCCGCTGTCTATGACCGACACCAAAATCGACACCGAATGCTTCAGGGAGTTTGCGAGACTGCGGGAACTGCGCATCAGTCATCGCGACCTCGACTACCTGATCGATCGGCTGTCGAACGACCCGCTGGTCGATCAGTTGCGCATCCGCCGGCTCAAAAAACGCCGACTGGTCCTGAAAGACATGATTGCACAGCTCGAAAGCGAGCTGATTCCCGATCTCGATGCCTGATTGGCGATATCCTCGACGACATCCTGCCACGGCCGATAATCTGACAATTCTCGCGGCGCCGTTTTCTCCGCAGCAGCACCCAGGTCGCAAGCTTCGCCGCAGCGTCGCTGTTGCTGCCCTTGCCGATGCCCTTGCCGATGCCCTTGCCGATGCCCTTGCCGATGCCCTTGCCGATGCCCTTGCCGACGTGGGCGGCGACTAATCAGCGAAGCCACGGCCGTCCGCTGTATCCCGGGCGGTACGCCGCCAGACGCGAAAAGGCGCCGCGAGAATGGTCGATTATTTGCGACGGGGTGCACTAGCGAGTCACCTCGCTCGGCAAGTCGCCGAAAAAGCGCTTGAACTCGCGGCTGAACTGAGACGGACTGCCGTAGCCGACGCGATAGCATGCTTCGCTCGCCTGGCTACCGCTTAACAACAACATTCGAGCCTGATGCAGTCGCAAGCTCTTCACGAACTGCATCGGCGACATTGAGGTGACGTCCCTGAAGTACTGATACAGAGTCGATTCACTCATGCCGGCGAAACCGGCGATCGATTCAATGTTCAGCGGCCGGTGAAAGTTTTCCTCGATGTGATGAACGATCGGAGCGATGCGGTTCGCGCGAGAGTCGTTGTGTACGCAATTGCGCAGCAGGTAACCGTGCGGACCTCGCAGTACCTCGTAATGGAGCTCGTACAGCAGGCCCGGTGCAAGTATCGAATGGTCGAGCGGATCGTCGAGCAGGCACAGGAGGCGAGTGAAGCCCAGGCGGAGGCGCTCGGTTAGCGGGCTCGATACGCAAATGCCCGGCACGCCGGCTATTTCGGGTCTGGCTGACTGTGCATCCATGTCGATCATGAGGCGACTGACGATCAGGCGGTCGATACTGAGTATCAGCGCCAGAAACGGCTGCTCAGGCGAAACATCGAATATCTCTGCCTCGGCCGGCAAAGTCAGCGAATTGATCAAATAGTTGTCTGGATCGTAGCTATGACTGTTGTCGCCGTAGTGCATGCGTTTGCGGCCCTGGGCGACCACGCAGATTGAGGGTTTGTATATGCCCGGGGTGCGAGAAAGCGCGTAACTCCTGCGGTACAGAACGAGCCCGGGAATCGGCGTGCCCTGTTCGCCGTCACCGGTGACGTGACGGCTGATCGATTCGGCCAGTTCGGAGCATAATTTCACGGCGCTTGCGATCCACACAGGAAGACATAGAGAAGCCACAGGATTATTGCATCAAAGTAACCGTTCTGTTCGTAATTCAGCCTCTCGCTCGGAGTTTTGTGCAAACATGACGTACTTTCCTGATAACCGCGGAGGGGTCAGCAGGCTCATAGTTTATGGGTCGGATGCACGCGTCCTGCAACTTGCTTCGCACCGTCTATACTCGAAAAGTACCGAGGAGATCGATATGCCCATCACCATCAATGTCAACGACGTCGACCATACGATCGATGCCGCGCCGGATACGCCGCTCTTGTGGGCTATCCGCGACCACATCGAACTCACCGGCACGAAATACGGATGCGGCATGGCGCTGTGCGGCGCGTGTACGGTGCATGTAGATGGTGCCGCGGTCCGGTCTTGCGTGACCCCGGTCTCGGCAATGGCGGGCAAGCGCATCACGACTATTGAGGGAATAAAGTCGAAAGAAGCGAAGGCCGTGCAGGCGGCGTGGGAGCAACACGCCGTGCCGCAATGTGGTTACTGCCAGTCCGGGCAAATCATGTCCGCAGCCGCATTGCTTCAGACGAATCGTCGGCCAGGCGACGACGACATCGACCGCGCAATGTCCGGCAATATCTGTCGTTGCGCCACGTACGTACGTATTCGTGCGGCAATCAAGACCGCAGCCGCGAACCTCGCATAAGGAGTGGGACATGTTCACAGCCAAACCGTTCGAGTCGACGACCCGGCGTGACTTCCTGAAGGCAATCGGTATCGCAGGCGCGGGCCTCACGATCGGCGTCTCGCTTTCTCCATCCAGGGCGGCAGCGGAAGCCGACGCAGCCATCATCACAAAATCGAATGGAGCATTCGCTCCGAACGCATTTATTCGTATCAACCCCGACAACAGCATCGCGGTCGTGATCAAACATCTGGAAATGGGCCAGGGCACCTATACCGGCCTCACAACCCTGGTGGCGGAAGAACTCGACGCCGACTGGAGTCAGATCGTTGCCGAAAGCGCGCCTGCCGACGTATCGCGCTACAACAATCTGCTGATGGGACCGACGCAGGGTACCGGCGGCAGCACGGCGATCGCCAACTCCTACGAGCAAATGCGCAGAGCCGGCGCTGCGGCCAGATTCATGCTGATCGCCGCTGCTGCCGCGCAATGGGACGTTCCGGCAACGGAAATCACCGTAAACAAGGGCGTAATGAGCCACAAGTCTTCGGGCCGCAGCGCTACCTACGGCGAACTGAGTACGCTGGCCGCGGCGCAGCCGGTGCCCGATCCGCAATCGCTGACGCTGAAAGAACCAAAAGACTTCAGCTATATCGGCAAGTCCCTGCCGCGCAAGGATACCGGCAAGACCGACGGCACCGCGATCTTCACCCAAGACATCAAGATGAAAGGCATGCTGACAGCCGTGGTCCTGCATGCGCCCCGTTTCGGCGGCAAAGTGAAAAACGTCAGGGATCAGCGCACCCGGGACCAGCAAGGCGTGATCGACGTGGTGCAGATTCCGACTGGAGTGGCTGTACTGGCGACGGATTTCTGGAGCGCGAAGAAAGGCCGGGACCTGCTCGAAGTCGAATGGGACGAGAGCGAAGCATTCAAGCGCAGCAGCGCCGATATCCTCGGCGAGTACAAGTCTCTCGTTGAAAAACCCGGACTCGCGGCCCGCAATGACGGAGACACGAGTGCGGCGATGACACGGGTCGCCAGGGTGATCGAGGCAACCTACGAATTCCCGTTCCTGGCGCACGCCACGATGGAACCGATGAATTGCGTCGTACAGGTCAACGCGGGGACTTGCGAAATCTGGAACGGCGCGCAGTTACAGACGGGCGACCAAGGCACGGTTGCATCGTTGCTCGGCATCCCGGTGGAACAGGTAAAGATCAACACGCTCTACGCCGGCGGCAGTTTCGGCCGCCGGGCGAACCCGCACTCCGACTACGTGGTTGAGGCGGCGCACATCGCAAAAGCGAAAAAAGGTACTCCGATCAAGCTGGTGTGGACCCGCGAGGACGATACCCGTGCCGGTTATTTCAGGCCGATGTACGTACACAGGATCCGCGCCGGGCTGGACGAGGAAGGCAACCCGTTGGCGTGGGAACAGCGCATCGTCGGGCAATCCATACTTGCCGGCACGCCGTTCGAGGAATTCATGGTGCAGAACGGCATCGATGCGACGTCGGTCGAAGGCGCGTCCACGTTGCCGTACCGGATACCGAATCTGCGCGTTGAGCTGCACACCGTCGATCTGGGCGTTCCTGTCCAATGGTGGCGCTCTGTCGGGCATACGCACACCGCCTACTCCACAGAAGCCTTCGTCGACGAATTGGCGCACGCGGCCGGTCGCGATCCGGTCGAATTCCGCATGGCATTGTTAAAGGAACATCCCCGCCACCGGGGCGCCCTCAAGCTCGCGGCCGAAAAAGCGAGCTGGGGCACGGAACTGCCCAAGGGCCGCACGCGCGGCGTTGCGGTGCACGAGTCGTTCAACTCGTTTGTTGCGCAGGTTGCCGAGATTTCGCTGCAGAAAAACGGCGGATTCAAAGTCGAGCGGGTTGTTTGCGCCGTCGACTGCGGCATCGCGGTCAATCCCGACGTGATCGTGGCGCAAATGGAAAGCGGCATAGGGTTCGGCCTGTCGCCGCTGCTCATGAGCGAAATCACCCTCAACGAAGGCCAGGTCGTGGAATCGAATTTTCACGACTACCAGGTGCTGCGTATCGACCAGATGCCCGAAATAGAAGTGCACATTGTGCCGTCGACAGAGCCGCCGACCGGCGTCGGGGAGCCGGGCACGCCGCCCATTGCCCCGGCTGTGGCAAATGCCCTGTTTGCGGCCACGGGCAAACCGTTTCACAGTCTGCCGTTGAAGCTTGGCTGAGCCGCAACACTACGGAGCCTCTGCACAAGTCGACTTCGTTCGCCTCTGGCACGAGCAGGAGTGCCGTCCGGGGGTGTTCCACGAGCGAGTTTCCCGTGTCTGAGCACGTGGAATACCCCCGGACGGTACTCCTGCGTCGTCAAAAGCAACCTACGCCCGAGCTTGTGCAGAGGCTCCCTATGCCCGCCAATACGCAGGCGTGAACAATACAAAAATAGTCAGCACCTCCAGCCGGCCGAGGATACATGCAAAAGCACAAATCAGTTTGACCGAATCGCTGACGCCGGCAAAGTTCGCGGCGACATCTCCGAGTCCCGGCCCGAGGTTGTTTATGCAGGTTGCGATTGCTGCGAAGGCTGTCACCTGGTCGAGACCCAGCCATATGAGACTCAACATCAGAATGACAAAGGAAAACGCGTAGACGGTGAAAAACGCCCAGACGGACCGAACGATGGTGTCGTCGACGATTCCGTCGCCGATCTTGAGTGGCCGCACGAGCCTCGGATGTATGAGACGTGTCACTTCGATAACGGCCTGGCGGCTCATAACCAGAAAGCGGATTACTTTCATGCCACCAGCCGTCGATCCGGCGCACCCTCCGATGAAACAGGTGAAGATCAGTAACACCGGCAATAGACCTGGCCATACCGAAAAATCGTCGGTGATGTAGCCGGTTGAGGTAATCACGGAAACGACCTGGAATATCGCAATCCTGAAAGCCTGACTCAGGCCCGCGTCCGGTCGTCCTAAAAGCACAGCGGTCACGAAAACTGTCAGGCCAATTACCGTGATCACAAAGGCACGAACTTCCGAGTTCGCCGCATACGGTCGCAATGTCATACCGCTCAAGACACGAAAATGCACGGCGAAATTAATCGCACCGAGCATCATGAAGACGATGGCGACCGTCTCGATCGGCGCGCTTTGATAATGCGCAATGCTGGCATCGTAAATCGAGTAACCGCCTGTCGACACGGTCGAGAAGCTGTGCGCAATGGCGTCGAACACCGGCATGCCCGCAAACCAGTACGCAAGCGCACATGCAACCGTCAGCAACAGATATAAGCGCCACAACGCCTGTGCCGTGTGCTTCATTCGTGGTCGCATCTTGTCACTCTTGGCAGGGCCCGTCGTTTCGGCTTTCATGAGTTGCATGCCGCCTATACCCAGCATCGGCAACAACGCAATCGCCGCAACGACGACCCCGATGCCGCCGAGCCACTGAATTTCCTGGCGGAAAAACAGCAGTGAGCGCGGCAACCGATCGAGCCCGATAATCGCGGTCGATCCGGTCGTCGTGAATCCTGATGCGGATTCAAAAATAGCCGTCACGGGATCGAAATTGCCAACCAGAACGAACGGTACTGCGCCCAGAAGGCTTATGGCGAACCAGGCCAGCGCAACGATGAGGAAGCCGTCCCGCGGCTGAAGGGCCCTGTCTACCGGTGGCCCCAGAAACATGCCGGCCGCGCCGAGCGCCAGAGCCGTCGCCGCGATCCAGAGGAACATCTGCAGGTGTCCGTCGGCGTAAATCAGCGAAACTGCGGCGGGCGGCAACATCGACGCGCCGAATATCGCGAACAAAAGCCCGAAAATCTTCAGGAAAGCATTGCGCATGGTGAACGGATTTGTTGGTGACAGCCCAGGGCGAATGGCCAGGGGCTTCACGGGCAAAGTGTCCTCCCGCGCCACAGCGAGGGCACGTAAAGAGATCGCAGGCGCTTGACGGTTTCTTTATGTTTTTCCTGGTTGCAGGCTACAGGCCTAGAATCAGGGCTGACAGCCGCAGATTCGGAATCAGATGCGCGACGACAGCACAATTTCCCCGCCGCAGCAGAGCAAGCCGTCGAGCCTCGCAGGCTACTTGCTGCACGCCAGGCCCTACATTGCCGCAACCATCGTTGTCGGCATCGCCGCCGCGATAGCGCCCATCCTTCAACGGCTGCCGCATGCCAACCTGTCGCTTCTTTTCATGACCGGAGTCCTGATTGTTGCGGTGCGTTACGGCCTGTGGCCGAGCATCTATGCGAGCCTGCTGAGCTTCTTGATCTTCAACTTCTTTTTTACTGCGCCGCTCTATACTTTCAAAGTCAGCGAAGAAGGCGACGTGGCGACACTCGTGTTCTTTCTCCTGATGGCTGCGCTCAGCGGGAATCTGACGGCCCGCATGCGCGATGAAATGACGAAGCGCGAGAAGGCGAGCAAGCGCACTGCCGTATTGCAGGTTCTGACGCAGAGGGTTGCCGGCGCCCCGACTCGTGACCAGGTACTGCAAATCCTCGCCGATCAACTTGCAGACAATTTCATGTGCAGCGTTGTCGCCATTGCTGCCGACAGCAAGGCTGGCACGACAACAGCCGTTGCGAGCAAGGGGCATGGCGCCGCGACGCAACGCGACTGGAACGAGCTCTTGCAGACCGCCGCGAAAATCCCGGGCTGGACTGCGCTGCCGCTCAATACCGTGCGCGGACGCATCGGGGTGGTTGCCATCAATCAGAATATCCTGACCCGTGACGAACACGAATACGGGCAGGTGCTGGCTGACCAGGCCGCTGTCGCGGTCGAGCGGACGATGCTGGTAATGGACCTCGAGGAAGCAAAGCTGACCTCACAACGGGAACAGCTCAGAGTTGCCTTGCTGTCGTCCGTGTCGCACGATCTTCGCACGCCGTTATCGTCGGTTATCGGCGCTGCGTCGAGTCTGCTGGCGTATGAATCGACCCTGAGCCGCGACGACAAAAGCGTCCTGCTGCAAGCGATCGTCGAAGAGGCGGAGCGTCTCGACCGGCACATCCAGAACCTGCTGGACATGACCCGGCTCGGACAGGGGCAGCTTGAATTGCAACGGGACTGGGAGGATATCCGGGACCTGTTGTCGGCGGCAACGCGGCGTCTGCGGCTGGGCGCGCGCAATCTGCGGATCGAAACGGCTGTTGCCGACGATGCGCAGCTAATGTACGTGCACGGAGATCTCATTGAACAGGTTTTTGTCAATTTGCTCGACAACGCCGCGCGTTACTCGCCCGGACAGGGCACTGTTCGCGTAACGGCAAGAAAAGATGACGGCGCTATTCTCATCGAAATATCCGACGAGGGACCCGGCATCCCGGAGAGCGAACTCGAGAAAGTGTTCGATCCGTTTTACCGGGTACGTGAACACGACAGAAAAAGCGGCACCGGTCTCGGCCTGTCGATTTGCCGCGGCATTATCCGTGCGCACGGGGGAGACGCCACCGCACACTCGAACGCGATCGGCCCCGGCGCCTTGCTGAGGCTCAGAATTCCACAGTCGCAAGACAAACCGGCGAGACACGGCAGTGAGTGACGGCAAAGCCGCAATCCTGCTGATCGAAGACGAAGCGCACATTCGCAGTTTCCTGCGTATCTCGCTCGAAGCACACGGCTACGCCGTAATCGAGGCGCGCAGCGGCGAAGACGGTCTGGCACTTGCCGGGGAAAAACAGCCGCAGCTCGCGATTCTCGACCTCGGCTTGCCGGACATGGACGGACAGCAGGTCATCAGGCGCCTGCGGGAGTGGTCGGAAATCCCGATTCTGGTGCTGTCCGTAAGAAACGACGAAAACGGGAAAGTCAGGGCGCTGGACGCGGGCGCCAACGACTACGTCACCAAACCGGCCGGCATTTCCGAGCTGATGGCACGCGTGCGCGTTCTACTTCGCGCGCGCGAATCGGGCGATCCGGAATCCGTGGTGTACCAGCGCAATGGTCTCCGCATCGACTTGCCCAGGCGCGAGGTGCTCTTGAACGGTGAAACGGTTCGCGTGACCAGGAAGGAATACGAGCTGTTGCGGCTGCTGGTACGCAGCGCCGGGCGGGTGTTGACGCATCAGTCCGTGTTGCGCGAGTTGTGGGGACCGGCTTTCACGAGCGAGACGCACTATCTTCGCGTACTGGTCAGCGGGTTGCGGCAAAAGCTGGGGGACGATCCGGCCGACCCTCATTACATCGTTACCGAACAGGGCGTCGGTTACCGGCTGCTGGACTGACTGGGGCCGATGTGCGTATCGCCGCGTTCGCGCGCGAGCGCGACCTGGCGGCGTCGCTCTTCGAGACGCGAGGCGCGCTCTTCGTCCAGTTCGTCGATGCAACGCGGGCAGGATACGCCTTCGCGGAAGTGCGGCGACGCGAGATCCTCGCTGCTCAATGGTCGCCGGCAGGCATGACATTGCACATATCCGCCTTCGGCGAGGTCGCGATCGACTGCAACGCGGCTGTCGAAAACGAAGCATTCGCCATTCCAGCGACTGTCGGGGTCGCCTACCTGTTCCAGGTAGTTGAGAATACCTCCCTGCAGCTGGTACACCTCGCTGAAGCCGAGGTCGAGCATCAGCGCCGACGCTTTCTCGCAGCGAATTCCGCCGGTGCAGTACATGGCGACGGGGCGTGACTTGTCCTGTCCGGACAACGTTTCAGCGAACGCCGGAAACTGCCTGAAGCTGTCGGTACCGGGGTCGACGGCGCGCGGGAACGACCCCACTTCGATTTCGTAGTGATTGCGCGTGTCTATGAGCAGTGTAGCCGGATCGCCGATCAGCCTGTTCCAGTCGCGCGGGGCGATGTGCCGGCCGGTTTCGCGTTGCGGCCGGATGTCCGGGCGGCCGAGCGTCACGATTTCGTTCTTGACCCGCACACGCATGCGGCGAAACGGCGCCCCCGCGGCATCGGTCCAGCGGCCTTCGAGAAGGTTGTCGAGCGAAAGACGCAGCTCGACCCAATCGAAAACCCGTTGCACGGCTTTGGCCGGGCCGGCAAGCGCACCGTTGATGCCTTCGGTCGCTATCAGGATCGTGCCCAGGAGTCGCTCCTGATCGCACAAGGCCTGCAAATCGGCGCACAGCTCGTCCGGACTCGAAATATCGATGAAACGATAGAACGACACGACTTTCACGGCGACGGCTCCACCTTGGCGTCAGAAAAGGTCAACGACAGAATGCTGTGTCGAATCTCCTCGCCGAGCACCAGCCGGGCATCGTCACCGATTCTGTTGATGTCGTCATCGAACTCCAGCAGTCCTCCTTCGTTCCTGCGCAGGACGTTCTGCTCTCGCAGCCTGGCGATGAAATCGCGAAACAGCGCTTTGTCGAAAAAATCCGGCGAATGCAGGCCGTAGATCATGGCCAGGCGCTGCGCGCTTTGCTGGCACAGATTCTCGAGCTGCACCCGCGACAGAGTTCCCGAGCCGTTACGAAACAGCAATGCGATCACCAGGTAGAAGCGCTGCATCATCGGCACCATCGACTGTCCCAGCATCAGCAATTGAAAGGCTCTTGCAGACCCTGCCGGCGGCCTGACCAGGGTCTTTCTGTCCCTGGTACGCGAGAGAATTTCGAGCGCTAACAGTGCCTCGATCGCCTCCGACGTAACGTCGTCGATTTCCTCGTAACTCCATTTCAGGCTCAGTTCTGTCTGCATGAATGGATAGATCAGACGCACCAGACGTTGCAGCTCGCTGTGTTCGAGCCGTCGGCCCTGGATGAAACAGCAGGCTATCGATGCCGGAATTGAGAACAGGTGCAGCACGTTGTTGCGGAAATAGGTCATCAGCACGGCTTCGCGTTCGGCCATATGCAGCACGTCACCGAGCAGATGGGTCGTGCGGTCTATGACTTTCATCCTCTCGCCGTGCGCGACGATCTCCTCCGGGGCCCAGTCGGGCAGCGTCACGGTAGCGGAATAACGGAAGCGCGACAGAAGATCGACGCACAGCTTCAATTGTCTCCTTAGCTCGAGTTCACCCATGGTCTGCTTCGGCGTCGCCAGGAGAATCACCGCGAGCAAGCTGATGGGCGTAACTGCGGCTGCCGAATTGATGCCCTGCATGATCCGATGGCCCAATTCGTCGATCGTCCGGTCAATCCATATGGGCCGGTCGTCGTTTGTCGGCGGCGCTTGTCGCCAGTCGGCGTTCTGCTCATCCAGCAACCCCTGAAGATGTATGGGTTCGCCGATGTTCACGTACACCTTGCCGAAGTCCTCCCTGAGCGCCCTGACGGACTGGATCAGCCCGAACAGCGACTCTTTCTTCTTCTCGGCACCGCCCAGTTCGCTGATGAAAGAGTCTCCCTCGATCAATTTCTCGTAGCCGAAGTAAACCGGTACGAACACGATCGGCCGCCGCGGCGCATGCAGAAAGGAGTTGACCGTCATCGCCAGCATGCCGCCCTTCGCCGGCAGCAGCCGCCCTGTTCTGCTCCGCCCGCCTTCGACGAAGTACTCGATCGAATGGCCGCGGCTCAGGATCTGGTGCATGTAGGCATTGAACACGGCCGCGTAAAGGCGGTTGCCCTTGAAGCTCCGCCTGAGAAAGAATGCCCCGCCGCGTCGCAGGATCGAACCGATGACCGGCATGTTGAGATTGATACCGGCCGCGGTATGAGGAATGCTCAAGCCCTGGTGGTAGACAATGTATCCCAGCAACAGGTAGTCGAAATGGCTTCGATGACAGGGCACGTACACGACCTCGTTGCCTTTCGCCACTTCATGCAGGCGATCGACATTGTTCAGCACGATGCCGTCGTAGATGCGGTTCCACAGCCAACTTAGAAAACGTTCGATAAGGCGGATGGTCGAATAAGAGATATGCGCTGCGATTTCCTCGGCGTATTTGCGCGCCTTATAGTTCGTCCTCTCGAGCATGGCGCGGCTGTCGCCGGCATCGGCTGCGATCACACGACGCACGGCTGGGTCGTGCAACACATCGTTGACGAGAGTACGTCGATGCGAGAGGTCCGGCCCGACGGTCGCCGCGCGCCGCTGACGGAAATGCACTCGCAGTATGCGAGAGGCCTTGCGGTACGCAAGCTCCCGCTCGACGCCGCCTTCGACCCCGGCCTCAACCCCGCCGCCGACAATTGCCCTCAGGGCCAACGGCTCGCTGAAACGAAGGAGCGTATTCCGGCCGTGCAGAATCGTTGCAAAAAACTTGCGTGTGCGGCCGATGACCTCCCAGTTCTCGAGAAACAGCAGTTTGAACCAGGAACTTTCCTTGTCCGGCGAACGGCCCCAGTAAATTGCCACGGGAATGAGCTGCAGATCCTGTCCGCCCGCAGCAATGCTGGCTTCCACAAGCCGCTTCAATCGCATCGAACTTTTGGCGCTGCGGCGCCGCAGGAAAAAGCCCCGCATCCGGCGTAACACGATGAGGCCGGGTTCGCGAACCTCGCCGAAACGCAGAGTGTCGGACGGCGACGGCAAGCCATGTTTATCGCAGACGCGCTCAAGCGCCAAGGTATCGGCGAGGCCGCCCGATTCGAGGACATAACAGACCGGTCCGTTGCATCGGGCCAGCAGCTCGGCCGGGTCGTCCGGCTGTACCGTTGGCCGCGCCCAGATTCCGAACACCTTGCCGACCAACCAGTACCAGGGGCGAAAGAAGAGTCTGGCGCTGCTCATGGAAGGCCAATCTTACAGAAAACGACGACGGCAAAGCGTTGATTTCAAACCCGCAGTGCGCAATGCTGGTCGCCTTCCGATGAATTCTCACTTTGACAAGCCTGCCGCGGAACACCGGATGAGCCGACCGCCCTCACCCGACATCGCCAACCATCAATGGGCGTGGTTTCTCGACGTCGACGGCACGCTTCTCGAAATCGAAGCCCGCCCGGACCTCGTCATCGCGGACAGGTACCTGCTCGATTTGCTCGACAGCCTGAACAGAGCCTGCGACGGAGCGGTTGCGCTCATCAGCGGCAGAAGTCTCGATCAGCTCGATGCGATCTTCGGGCAGCTCAAGCTTGCGGCTGCGGCATCGCATGGCCTGGAACAGCGCTGGATGGATGGCACGCTCGTCAACGAGGCTAAAGCCATTCCGGCTGGGTCCATCAGCCGTGTAGTAGACTTTGCCGAACGGCACCCCGGTCTCCTGGTCGAGTACAAGCCGTTTTCGATCGGCGTGCATTATCGCAGCCGCCCGGAACTCGAGGCCACGGTGCTCGAGGCATTGGAGAAAATCTGCGCGGAACTGGATAATGACGCGAGACTGATGCGCGGCAAGATGCTGGTGGAGATTCTGCCGGCTGCAGCAAACAAGGGCAGCGCGATCCGCTCGTTCATGCAAACGCATCCGTTCGAGGGACGTCTGCCCGTCTTTATCGGAGACGACGTGACAGACGAATACGGTTTTGCCGTGGTCAACGAGCTGGGCGGCATGTCGATACGAGTCGGCGACGCCGCCCACACCGTCGCTGCGTGGCAGCTCGACAGCGTCGCCGACCTTCGCGCCTGGCTAAAGTCCACGCTCGATGGACTTTGACGTGTATGAACGGGCGAACATATCGTGAGCAGTCTCAACCTGGGAGTCATCGGCAATTGCCAGATTGCATCGCTAATTGACCCGAAGGGCGCGATGGTCTGGACCTGCCTGCCGCAGTTCGACGGCGATCCGGTCTTTTGCCGCTTGCTCCGGTCGGACCAGAACCCCGACATTCCCGGTTATTTCGACGTTGAAATGGAGGACTTCGAAAGCGCGGAACAACGCTATCTCGAAAATACGCCGATTCTGGAAACGGTTCTGCGCGATACCCGCGGTAACGCCGTGGCGATTACCGACTTCGCACCGCGTTACGAGCATCTCGGCCGGATGTTCAAACCGATAATGCTCGTGCGCGGGCTGCGCCCCGTGAACGGTCAGCCTCGCATCCGGATTCGCTTGCGCCCGACACACAACTATGGCGCGAGCGCCTGCGAGATAACGCACGGCAGCAATCATATTCGCTACCTGTCGCCGAACCTGATTCTTCGGCTTACGACGGATGCGTCGCTTACGTATGTCATCGAGGAAAATTTCTTCGTTCTCGATCGCGAGTTGCACCTGATCCTTGGGCCGGACGAATCCATTCCGCAATCGGTTGCCGAAAGTTACCGCCATCACTTTAATGAGACCGAGAACTACTGGCGTGGCTGGGTACGCGGCCTCGCAATTCCCTTCGAGTGGCAATTGGCCGTTATCCGCGCTGCCATCAGCCTCAAGCTGTGCACGTTCGAGGATACCGGTGCGGTCATTGCGGCGATGACGACCTCGATCCCGGAGGCAGCGAACAGCGGACGCAACTGGGACTATCGTTATTGCTGGTTGCGGGACAGTTACTTCGTCGTGCATGCACTCAATCGCCTGGGCGCGACCCTGACGATGGAGGCTTATCTCCGCTACATCGTCAATGTCTCGACCGATGCGCGTGGCGGGCCGTTGCAACCCGTGTACAGCGTGACTGGACGAGCCGTCCTGACCGAAACCGAGGTTACGTCGCTGGACGGGTACCGGGGCATGGGGCCCGTGCGCGTCGGCAACCAGGCGTTCGTGCAAACGCAAAACGACGTGTATGGCGCCGTCATTCTCGCAGCAACGCGTTATTTCTTCGATCAGCGCCTGCTCCGTTCCGGCCTCGACGCGCTTTTTACGCGCCTCGAGCATCTCGGGGAGATGGCGGCCTCGTTGTACCAGGAGCCGGACGCGGGCCTGTGGGAGTATCGCGGCCGACTGCGGGTGCATACGTTTTCCGCCATCATGTGCTGGGCCGGTTGCGATCACCTGACGCGCATTGCCGCGCACCTGAACCGACCCGACCGGGCCGTCTACTGGGGCAGGAAAGCTGCCGCCATCCACAGGCACATCTGCAAGGAGGCCTGGGACGAGAAGCAGAAGAGTTTCACCGAGGCGTTCGGCCGGCCGGAAATGGATGCGAGCCTCCTGACAATGCACGGCCTCGGTTTTCTTGCCAAGGATGACCCGCGTTTCGTTTCAACCATCAAGGCAATCGAGGCCGGACTAAGGCGCGGCAAGCACATGTTTCGTTACGGCGCAGCCGACGATTTTGGCGAACCCGAGAACGCATTCAATATCTGCACCTTCTGGTACATCGACGCGCTGGCGACGGTCGGTCGAACCGGCGAGGCGCGCGAACTGTTCGAGAACATGCTCTGCTGCCGTACTAACCTCGGCTTACTCTCAGAGGACCTGAATCCGCAAACTCAGGAGCCCTGGGGTAACTTTCCCCAGACTTACAGTATGGCCGGAATCATCAATACCGCAGTGCGCCTCAGCCGGACCTGGGAGGATGTCCTGTGAGCGCCGGCGCGTGTGTGAAAGACAGGCGCCTTGTCGCCGTGTCAAACCGCGTTGCCAGCCCGAGCGAAGGCGACAAGGCGGCGGGCGGTCTCGCGGTCGGAGTACTGGGCGCGTTGCGGGCATGCGGTGGAATCTGGTTCGGCTGGAACGGCAAGTTGACTCCCGGGGAAACCCACGAACCGGAAATCGAGGAACACGGCAATATCAAATTCATCGGTATCGACTTGAACGACGGCGATTACGAGGGCTATTACAACGGTTTCAGCAACAAGGTTCTTTGGCCGCTTTTTCACTATCTGCTCAGCTTCATTCAGTACAATCGCGGGGATTTCGAGGCGTATCTGCGCGTTAACTCGACGTTTGCCCGAAAGCTGATTCCGCTGCTCGAAGCCGATGACCTTGTCTGGGTGCACGATTACCATCTGATCCCGCTGGCTTCCGAACTGCGTAAAGCAGGCGTCGATATGCCAATCGGTTTTTTCCTTCACGTGCCCTTTCCCGACTTCGACGTATTGCAGGCGCTGCCCGACCGCAATTATTTGCTGCGCGCGCTTTGTGCTTACGACGTGGTGGGCTTTCACACGGACCGCGACCTTGCGTCGTTTCGAGCAGCGGTGTCGGAGCCGGAAATCGGAGCGGAGGTCATGGACGACGGGGCGATTCGCGTCGGCGGCGGCTCGATGCACGCCGGCGTCTTCCCGATCGGTATCGATGTCGATGGCCTGATCGAATTTGCCGCCGACTCCCGGAACGACCCGGAGATCAGGCGCACTCTGCACGGCCTCGACGGCCGGCGCTTCATCATCGGGGTCGATCGCCTGGACTACAGCAAGGGACTCGAGCAGCGTTTCCGGTCGTACGCGAGGTTGCTGGAAAAATACCCCGAGACTCGCGGCACGGTATCCTATACGCAGATCGCTCCGCCCACGCGCGTCGGCGTCAGGGCCTACGATGATATTCGCGAGAGTCTCGAGCAGACGTCCGGCGAGATCAACGGGCGCTATGCGACACTCGACTGGGTGCCGATCAAATACATCAATCGCGGTACAGATCGCAAGACGCTGATGGGACTTTTTCGACTGGCGAACGTCGGCCTGGTTACGCCGATCCGCGACGGCATGAATCTCGTGGCAAAAGAATTTGTGGCCGCGCAGGACCCCGCGAACCCCGGCATGCTGGTATTGTCGACCCTGGCCGGGGCGTCCCGTGAGTTGAAGGACGCCGTGCTCGTCAATCCGTACGATATTGACGAAGTCGCGGACGGAATCAATCGCGCGTTGACGATGCCGCTTGACGAACGCCGGCAGCGTCATGCGGAAATGATGACCATACTCAGGAAAAACGATATCGTTGCATGGCGCGATCGATTCATTGACGCTTTACGTACATCGAAACAATACAAGGGCACCAGACTTGCTAGCTGACACACCCTGGTTGATTGCTGATATCGGCGCGACGTCTACACGCTGTGCAGTCTGCCGCAACGGCAATAAGCACATCGGCGAGCTGCAGATCTTCCGGAACGATCAGTTCGATTCCCTTGACGCCTTGCTCGGCAGCTATTTGTCGTCTTCCGGCACGAAACCCGCCGCAGGTGCGCTGGCCATTGCGGCGCCGGTCGACGGCGACGAATTACAGATGACCAATCGCAGCTGGAATTTCAACAGGCTGGAACTCGCCGAGCGCCTCGGCCTCGAAGACTTGCAAATTATCAACGACTTTCACGCGGTCGCCTACGCGCTGCCGAAACTTCCGCAGAGAGACCTGGTCGAGATCGGCAAGGCGAGTGCCTATCGTGAAGGCAGCCGCGCTACGCTGGGGCCCGGCAGCGGTCTCGGCGTCGGCGCCTGGATTCTCGAAAACAGCAAGGGCCAGGGCAAGCACAAGGGCATCGCGATGTTCGGCGAAGGCGGCCACGTCACCTTGTCGGCAAGGGACGAGACGGAAGATCGAATCATCGCAAAGATCCGCGAGCGTTACGGCCACGCATCCGCGGAGCGCGTGTTGTCGGGACCGGGCATCATTGCCTTGCACAGCGCAATGCACGGCGATGAAATGAAAACGTCTCTCGAGATCACCAAGGGCACCGTCGACCGGAAGTGCCGCGCTACCATGGAGCAGTTTTACCGCTTCCTGGCGAGTGTCGCCGCCGACCTGGCAATGACCACCAGCGCCTACGGCGGCGTGTACATCGCGGGCGGCATCGTCCCCGACAACATCGAACAGATTAAAGCGTCCATGTTTCGCGAGCGCTTCGAAGACAAGAACCGCTACCGCCCTTACATGCAGGCGATCCCGACTTACGTCATTACCGATCCGACGCCGGGGCTGACGGGCCTGGTGGCCTTTATCGCAGACCGGGGCACCTGACGGCGGACTAGCCTTCCGTGGACCCTTCGACGTCTTCAAGTGCCTTATCGATGTCTTCCTTGTGTTCCAGCGCCGCGTCTTCGACTTCCCTGGCTTTGTCGATCTGGTCGGTCATTGGATCGAATACGCTTTCCTCGTCTTCCGTTTCGACTGCCGCCTCCGGTTCCGTCGTGCCGCCGCAGGCCGCAAGTATCAGTGTCGTAGTTATCGCCCCAATAAGGATTCTCATTATCGTCCCCGGTGTGTATGAAGGCCGCATTTCCCGTTACGCACGGGAACGGCCGGCCAGTTCTCTCACGAACCGCTGCAGATAATAGTTTATTTCATCGATGTTGTCGGTCAGGCGGTGATCGCCGTCCAGGATGTGCAGGGTCGCCCTGCATTGCGCGGCATAGCGGATGCTGTTTTCCACCGGCACGACGTCGTCGCGCCAGCCGTGCACGATGACGATCGGGATGTCGGGCGCCGGTGGCGTCAAGCCTTCCCAACCTTCGATGTAATACGCCGGCGCCAGGACGAACAACCCGATAGCCCTGACTTCGGCGGCCGCCGCGGTTGCGACGTGCCCGCCCATGCTGGAGCCAACCAGCAGCAGCGGTTGGTCGACGTGGTTGCATTCTTCAATCAGTTTTGCAACACGTTCCGTCGGATCGGCAATGCCCTGGTAGTCGACGCTTTCCGCGCGGCAACCCAGTGCTTTGACGGTCTCCGCCATCGCCTGGATTTTCGCGCCCCAGGGACCGCTTTCCTGGCCGTGCGAAAAGTAGACTGCCGGCATCGTCATGTCATGCTTCCTTTTCTGCATCCCAGGCAGCCGACGGTTTCCACAACAACTCGTCGAGATCGGGCTCCCAGCGGTACTTTTTCATATTTACGCGTCCCCCCAGGACGGGCACGTTTTCCATCGACAGGCGCTTTGCCTGCCGTTTGTACGCGCGACTGTTGCTGTCGAACGCCAGCCGGCCGGACGACAGGATGACGCGATGCCAGGGAACTTCGAGATTGTCCGGGACGTACTTCAATGCGTATCCGACCTGGCGCGCACCGCGCGGTACGCCGGCGATTTCCGCAATTTGTCCGTAACTCGCGACCTTGCCCGCGGGAACGTCGCAAACGGCGGCCCAGATGCGTTGCATGCGTTTCTGAAGTTCGATATCGCCTGTCATCGCAAATCCTGCTCTGTCACGGACACGGAGCCGTGGCGGTTCATCGCCCGGGGGTGCGGGGGG
>JBBDXW010000033.1:39701-46470 GCA_040902105.1 Woeseia sp. | reverse complement strand
CCGCTGTCGCGGGCTCCAACAACGGCTATCGAAACCGTATTGGAGCGCGCGACAGCGGGCGATTACCAGGTACACGTGACCGGCAATCATCAGTATTACGCGGCGCTGCTCATGCCGAGCCGCGCGCGAATCTCCCGCCGGGCTTCCTGCAGGACGGTTTCCTTGTCGAGGCTGTCGAGTATCTCCTTCACCACCCGCTTCGGGCCACCCTCTCCCCAGGATTTGCCGTGCGAAAGATATTCCGCGGCGACGCGGCCGACGACATAGGTACTGTAATAGGCGATCGCGCCCTGCGCGCCGGCCGTCAGGATCGTCGAGAGACCGAGCGTGCCGACTTTCAGGGCGCTGGAGACAAAATGCAACGCCCAGACCGTGCCCATTAAAGCCGCCGCTTCCGCCGCGATGACACGGACCAGCGAACCTGCCTCCCTGCGGTTCAACGGCAGGTCGTAGACTTTCGACAGGTGCACAACCATGCCGACGTCGATGAACGCCGCCGCAAACAAATCGGCGACCGGCACCGGGTTGAACGCAACTGCGATACCTTTGGCGATGCAATAGGTGCGCACGAGCTTGTCGCCGATCTCACGGCGAGCATTGAGAATTCGTTTGCCGACCTGATCGCTCAGGTCGGCGGCAAACAGGCTCGCATTCAACGCGGCAAGCGTCTTGCCTTCCGCGTCGAGGATATCCCACAGGCGCAGCTTGAGTTGTTCGATATCGCGTCTCTGCGGACGCAGGGACGCCGTCTCGGCGCCGTGTTCGTCAATTTCGACGACTGTTTGCGGCCGCGGGTCTGCCGCGACAGCAATCACGTCGCGTGCCTTGACCAACCCCTCTGTTTTCTTGCGAATCGACTGCAGCAGTGCGTCGAGCTCGTCTTCGTTGTAGAGATCTTTTTTGTTGAGTGCAACGAGCACCGGCCGCCCGTGCTGCAAAAGCGTCCTGAGCGCAAGGCGTTCGCTTTCGGCGATGTCGGCATCCAGCACAAAGATGACGAGGTCGGCGCGATTCGCAACCTCTTTGGCGAGCACCTCGCGGTCTTCGCCGCCGGCTTCGTCAAGACCCGGAGTGTCGATGAGAAACACTCCGCCTGCTTCGACTTCCGACCAGGGCTGCATGCTCGACGCAAGAGTCTCGCCGTGCAGCGGGCTGACCGTGAACCTGTCCTCGCCGATCAGGGCGTTCAGAAGCGAGGACTTGCCGGTGCTGACGCGGCCGAACGCCGCAATGTGCAGGTGTCCGTGCTCCAGCTTGTCGAGCATCGCCTGCACGTCGGCATAGTCGCGGGCGAGCGAGTCGCGGATACCGTGCGGCAGGCGGGAATCGTCAATCAGTTCGTGAAGGCTTTCCCGGGCGAGTGTGAGGTGTCGGGAACCGCCATCAGTCGGTTTCGTCTGTGCGGCGGCCGCGCTGTCGGTCGACCGAAAGGGCCATCTTGGCAACCTGTTGAACACCCGCTTCAATATGCCCACTTATGCCTTCCTCAAATTCCTTCGCGGCTGTTTCGGGTTCGAGTTCACCATGTTTTTTCAGAGTGTGCACGAGGCTGTGGCCAAGGGCGTCGAAGATGAGGCCGTAGGCTACCGCATGCACCAGGCCGCCGGCGACAGTACCGACGCCCGGAAATGCCTTGAGCCCGTTGCCGGCGACGGCGAGCGTCAGGGGCAACGCTCGTCCCACGCGGCTCTGGCTTAAAGAGAGAAATTCCTCGATGTCCAGATCGCGCGGTGCGGCACCATAAAGCTTGCAAAGCGCCCGCGTCATGGTGGCGCCCACGTAGCTCTGAATGATGATGTCGGTTCCGGGACTGATCGCCGCCAGCGCGCCGAGGATCGCCTTGCGCGTGGAGCTTCGAACGATCTGTTCGGCCCGCTGTTCCCGGTAACGCTGCTCGGCTTCGTCCAGTTTTTCCGCGGCAAGGCTGAATACTGCGCGATCGCGGCGCGAATCGATTTCCGCCGCATTCTCCTCGAGCAGGCGATTGATCGCGACGACCAGTACGCCGACATCCGCCGAGCGCTCGCGACGGACGACTTTTTCGGTCCCGTCGGCTTTTTTCTCGACCACGTCCGCCTGTCCCCCGGCGGATACCGCAACAACGCGGTCTTTGGTCAATTCGCTGCCGAGATCGCTCAGGTGATCGAGCAGGCGCTGCATCAGTAACGACTGTTCTTTCGCGTCGTAGCGATCCGATTTGTTCAGGACAAGCACCAGCGGTTTCTCGAGAGCGAGCAGCCATTCGATAGCCTGCTTTTCCGGTCGTGTCAGGTCGCCGTCGCAGACAAAGATGACTACCTGCGAGCGACGCGCTTCCTGCTCGGCAACTTCGTCGAGCCCTTTCTCGAGTCCGCCGGTGCCGGGCACGTCAGTCAACAGGATTTTCGAGCCGGCGGCGTCGTGCCAGTGATAGTGAGTGATATCCAGCGTCGACCCGCCGACAGCATTGACGACGACGTCGGCGTCGGGAATGAGTGCTTTGATCAGGGAACTCTTGCCGGTGCTGATCTCGCCGAAAAAACAGAGATGCACCGAGTGCTCCCGCTGCCTCGCAGCAAGCTCGTGCAATTCGGCCTGCGCCGCACTGGTATCGACGCCGGAGTCGTCCGCTGCGCGCAGTCGCGCTTCGATCTCCTCGCGCGTGAGCCTTAAAGGTTTGCGTTTGTTCCTTTCCGCCGGCTTTCGCCGCACCACCAGACGCCACACGAGCCAGGCGGCCGCCACAATCAGCGCCGCCATGATCGCAAGGTAGCCGTACAGGATCGGCTTCGGCCCCGCCACCAGCCGGTCCCAGACATTGAGTGCCGATTCGGTCACGAACAGCAGCGCGGCGATCGCGATCACGAACACCAGCAAAATCAGAAAGCCCAGCGCCAGGCGAATGAATCGATCGAGTTTCATTGGATATGAAGAGAGATACGGGACCTGTTACCCGCCTGATTCTAGTGTACCCCGTCGTGAATAATCGACCCTTCTCGCGAGCGACTTTTCGTGGCTGGCAAGGCGCGGCGACGAGTAATAGCACCGCTATTGCGAGGAGTCGCAACGCCGCCAGAGACGAAAAGGCGCCGCGAGAATGGTCGATTATTTGCGACGGGGTGCACCAGCACGCGTGCCGCCGGACGCCGCTTCAGACGCGCCTTTATCGCCCTGATCTTATTGCGAAATACGGTTCATCCAAAGATCAGTGCGGGTTCATTGCGAACCGTCCCGGATGCTGCTTTTCTTCAGCACACATGCAATTGGCATGCGACAACCGAGAGCCCGATCGACCGGCATCGCGGAGGCAACACATGCACGGCAAAATTCTTCTTGTACTCCTGCTTGCAGCAAGCGGACCGGTTATGGCGGACCAACCGGAAGTTCACCAGTACGTAATCGAGCGCACTATCCCGGGCGCGTCGGAGATGTCCGCGGACGAATTGAAGGAAATCTCACGCAAGTCACGCGAGGTGCTGGAGACGCTGGGGCCCACCATTCAATGGAGTCACAGCTACGTTGCGGAAGACAAGTTCTACTGCGTGTATACCTCGCCGAACAAGGAACTGGTCCAGAAACACGCCGACCTTGGCGGGTTTCCCGCTGACCGCATTTCCCTGGTGAGCACGGTTATTGATCCGGAAACCGCCGAATGACGTTCGCGACGCAAAAAGGGGCTGAAACCATGAATGAACCGGGCGAATTCCATCGGTTCGTGATCGAGCGCGATATACCGGGTGCCGGCACGCTGTCGGAGGATGAGCTTGCCAACATCGCCCGCAAATCCTGCGCGGTACTGGACGAGCTCGGTGCTTCGATCCGGTGGATCCACAGCTACGTCACGGATGACAGGATCTATTGCATCTATTCGGCCGCGAACGACGGCCTCATCCGCCGACATGCTGAACTGGGAGGCTTTCCGGCGAATCGCATCTCGCGGATGAGCGCGATCATCGATCCTTCGACCGCCGCAGCATGACCCGCCTTGCCACAACTATTCTGCTAACCCGCGTCCTTATCTCGACAGGAGAAACAACATGAAGATTCGACTTCGGCATTCATTGCTTGCCGTCCTTATCACAGGGAGTTCGGTCTGGAGTTCGACGGCCCTGACAGGATCCCCCGCCGCGCAAGATGAATCGAAACACTGGTTTCACGGCGCAACCGGCCTCATCGAGGAAGTACGGGATGCCACGCGGCGATTCCAGGACGTGTCGATGGCCACCGCGGAGGGTTACGGTGCTTTTCTCGGCTGCGTCAGTGGACCGCAGGAGGGTGCAATGGGTATTCACTTCGTCAACGGCGGCCTGGTCGAAGACGGCGTGCTGAATGCAGAGCAGCCCGAGGTCCTGATATACGAGCCGCGGAACAGCGGCAGGCTGCAGTTCGTTGCGGTCGAGTATATCGTCATCGCGGCAGACTGGGATGCCGTCAATCCGACACCGCCATCGCTGCTGGGCCAGGTGTTTCACTACTCCGGCAGCCCGAACCGATATGGCCTGCCGCCGTTTTACTCCCTGCATGCCTGGGCATGGAAGCGTAACCCCCATGGCGCGTTTGTGGACTGGAACCCGAAAGTATCGTGTGAGGAATACGCGCCGGAGGCGCCGTAGAACCGCAGGACAGAACGACAGGACGTTAAGCGTTGGAGCTTTCGCCGAAGCGTGCCTGGCGCCGAAACGATGAGCACGTGGACCACCGCCGGTCGCTGGCACGAGCAGGAGTGCCGTCCGGGGGTGTTCCACGAGCGAGTTTCCCGTGTCTGAGCACGTGGAATACCCCCGGACGGTAGTCCTGCGCCGTCAAAAGCACCTGGCCTTTATTGTTCTTGAACAGCACAACGTCAAAGCGGGGTGCTATTACTCGTCGCCGTACCTTGTCAGTCACGAAAATCCGCAGCCGACTTGAGTAAGTTATTTACGGAACACGATACCAGGGAATCACCGGAACGGTCTGTTGGCCAATGCTGTCCGATACGCAGGAGCAGGAATCGTAATTTTTGAACGTTCCGTGACGGATCCGCCCGATCTTCCGGACTTCACAGGTCACCGTGTGGCCCGGCGGACACCTCAGGCCCTCCTCCCTTGCCATGCCGCCGCCGCCTCGTGCGGCACATCCCGCGAGGATGAGCAGCGACAGGGTCGCTGCCAGCACGTGCGTAGCCGTCCTTTTCGTGCGCCCCATTCGTTGTCACACACCGGGTCGGCGGGGCCGGCCCTCGCGTCGCCTCAAACTCCGATTTGATACCTCAGCCAGAAGTATAGCAACCGCCTTTCACGAGATTGGGTCCGTCGCTGCGGGCGTATGCGAATATCGCTTCGCCGGCGTTCACAGTTATAGTGTCGGCAACGCAACCGGCGATCAACAAGCACGGGAGACAACAATGATTCGGGGCAAGTTCTTTCTCAGATTGATAGCCGTTCCTGTGCTGCTCGTTGCGGCCGTAGCCTCCAACGCCGCGCGCACCGACGTATACGTCCCGGACGAACTTCGCCCGTGGGTCGGCTGGATACTGCAGGACAAGGAGTACCTGGACTGCCCGTTTTTCTTCGACCAGCGGCAAACCGGTCGCGACATTTTCATATGCGCATGGCCGGGCGAATTGAATCTCACCGTCACCGCAGAGGGCGGCCGATTCACGCAGCCGTGGACGGTGTACGCAAGCGAAGAATGGCTGCCTTTGCCCGGCGACAATAATTTCTGGCCGGAACAGGTCAGCGCCAACGGGCAGGCGGTCGAGGTGCTCATGCGAGGCAACACCCCGAGCGTCCGCCTGGCACCCGGACGCCACACGATCGCCGGCCGCTTCAACTGGGACGAGCGGCCGCGCGTGCTGGCGGTGCCGGCCGAAAGCGGTTTGCTCGCATTGACCGTGGATGGCAACCGGGTTCTGCGACCCGAACGCAACCAGAACTCCGTCTGGCTGGCCGAGCGCGAGACGGAAACGAAGGCCGAGGATACGATCGACGTGCAGGTTTATCGCCTGGTCGCCGATGACGTGCCGACACGCCTGACCACGCTGTTCACGATCGATGTCTCGGGCACCGTGCGCGAGGAATTGCTCGGCCCTGCCCTGCCCGAAGGCTTCGTGCCGTTGACGCTCGACAGCGAGTTGCCGGCGCGGCTCGAGCCCGATGGCAATCTGCGACTGCAACTCCGGCCCGGACGGTGGGAAGTCCGATTGCTCGCACGCGCAAGCGAGGTGTTGAATGAAGTCGCATTGCCGCTGCCGGCGAATAACCTGCCCGATGCCGAAATCTGGAGCTACCGCAGCAACGACCGGCTGAGGGTCACCGTGCCCGAGGGTCTGACACCGGTCGACCCGCAGCAGGTAGCGTCGCCGGACGAATGGCTGGAGCTGCCGGCGTTCCGTATCGAGCCCGGCGAATCCCTGCGACTCGTCGAGCAAAGCCGGGGTATGGTTGCCGCTGACAACCAGCTCACGCTCGATCGCCGGTTATGGATGGATTTCGACGGCGGCGGTTTCGTCTTCAGCGATGCAATCGCCGGCACGATGCAGAGCGGCTGGCGTCTCGACATGGCCCAGCCGTATTCGCTGTTGAGTGCGGCCGAAGGCGACCAGAACCTGCTCGTCACGCTGGGAGCCGAAGACGGATTGACCGGCGTGGAACTTCGCCGCCGCGATGTCAGCCTGCAGGCTCTCGGCCGCAGCGAGTCTCGCGGGACGTTGCCGGTCAGCGGGTGGCAGACTCGTTTCGACGGCATCGATGCGACGCTCAATCTGCCGCCAGGGCATAAATTACTGGCAGCGATCGGCGCCGATCGCGCG
>JBBDXW010000033.1:11594-39691 GCA_040902105.1 Woeseia sp. | reverse complement strand
CCCCCCCCCGCGCCGGGAGCCTGGATCGAACGCTGGCAGCTCCTCGACTTTTTTCTCGTGCTGATCGTCACGGTCGCAACCGCACGTCTGTTCGGCAAGGAAGCCGGTGCGATTGCCTTTCTGGCGCTTGTGCTGAGCTGGCATGAAAGCGACGCGCCGCAATGGATCTGGCTGAACCTGCTGGCCGCCGTCGCGCTGGTGCGCGTTGCGCCGGAAGGCCGCCTGAGAAAATCTGCGGTCCTGTATCGCGGCCTCAGTTTCGCAGTGCTGGTCCTGATGCTGGTGCCGTTTTTCGCCGAGCAGCTGCGAGTTGGCGTGTATCCGCAACTCGAACCGCAGGGTCGCGTCGAGTCCGTTCAGGCCGGCATGGGCATTGCCATGCCGGAGGCGGCGGTTGACGCAGATGCGGTCGTGGAACGCGATCGGATGGTGAAGCAGTCGGCGCGGGACGTCAGCCTGGAAGAAGTCGTGGTAACCGGTTCGCGCATCGTGAAGAGTTATGCGCGTTACGCACCGAACGCGATCGTGCAGGCAGGTCCCGGAAGGCCGTCGTGGAGCTGGAACAGCTATTCACTGCGCTGGAGCGGTCCGGTCGACGCCGAACGAACGCTCAGGCTCCTGGTCATGCCGCGCTGGCTCGTGAGCGGCTTGCGTTTCCTCGCGGTGTTTCTGCTGCTGGCATTCGCCGCGGTGTTCGCCTTCGAGATTTTCAACCAGCGCTGGCAGTGGCCGCCGCGGATGCGCGCTGCGAACAGAGCACCGTCCTTGCCCGCGGCCACGATCGCCGCGCTGCTTGCGGCAGGCGCGCTTATCGCAAGCCCCGCCGCAGAAGCAGAGACGCCGACGCCCGAAATATTGCAGCAACTCGAACAACGACTGCTCGAACCGCCGCCGTGCGCGCCGCGCTGCGCGGAAATCGCCGCGGCCGAGGTTCAAGTGCGGGGCGACGCGATGACGATCGAGCTCGACGTGCATGCGCTGGCAGACGTCGCAGTATCGCTGCCGGGTTCATTGCAGGGCTGGCGGCCGGAAAGCGTGCAGATCGACGGTGCGGCGAGCCACGTTTACCGGAGAGCGGACCAGACGCTGTGGGTCCGCGCCGGCGCTGGAAGCCATCGCGTAACATTGACGGGCCCGCTGCCGCCGGTCGACAGTCTCGAAGTGCCCTTTCCCGCAACGCCGCGCGTGATCACAGCGACCGCCGACGGCTGGTCCGTCGCCGGCATTCGCGATCGGCGTCTGCTGTCGGGCTCGCTGCAACTCGCCAGGTTGCAGGCTGCGGGCAGCGCTGACAGTTCGGCGCGCTGGGAAAGCGGACGCTTTCCTCACTTTGTCCGCATCGAACGCACGGTCGAACTCGATCTCGACTGGCGCGTCAACACGCAGGTCGTTCGAGTCGCGCCCGAGCAGGGAGCGCTGTCGCTGCAGGTGCCGCTGCTCGATGGCGAATCGATCGTGACCGGCGACTTCCGGGTGACCGACGGCAGCGTGCTGGTGTCAATGGGCCCCGGACAGGGCGTTATCGTGTGGGAGTCGACACTGCCGAGGACATCGCCGCTCACGCTGACTGCCGAGGCCAATGCCGCATGGAAGGAAGTCTGGCGTTTCGGGGTTGGCAGCATCTGGCGCGTCAAATTCGACGGCGTGCCGGAAAGCGCATCGGAATCTCCTTTTGACGAGGCGCGCATTGCCGAGTTTTATCCGCGCGGCGGCGAAACGCTTACGCTCGTGGCCGAGCGCCCCGAAGCAACGAGCGGCACGACGCTGGCTTTTGACGATGTCAGCCTGCAGACCGAGGTCGGCGCGCGCTCGCGCAGCGTGAACCTGACCTTGAATTACCGCAGCACACGCGGTGCGCAGCATGTCATCAGGCTCCCCGACGCTGCGGAAGTCCTGTCCGTCACAATCGACGGTCGCAATGAGCCGCTACGCCCGGACAACGGTGCACTGAGCGTGCCGATACTGCCGGGCGAGCACGTCATCGAAGTACGCTGGCGGCAGGATCTTGCGGTGGGTATTCGTGCAGAAGTGCCCACCGTCGATCTGGCCGCTGCCGCCAGCAACATCAGTATCGGCATCGAGATGCCGGAAAACAGATGGGTGCTCGCAACGAGCGGTCCACGGCTGGGACCCGCCGTCATGTATTGGTCCGAACTGGCCGCAATGCTTCTGTTCGCGGTCGTTCTCGGGCGCATCAGGCTGACACCGCTGACGACGCGTCACTGGCTCCTGCTCGGCCTTGGCTTCAGTACGTTCTCGTGGACGGCGCTGCTGGTCGTGGCCGCCTGGCTGCTGGTGTCCGGCGCGCGAGAACGCTGGCGGTCCGACATGGCCTGGTGGCGCTTCGACGCGATCCAGGTACTGGTTGCGGCAATGACGGTCGCGGCGCTGAGCGCGATCGTCGCGACCGTACCGGCCGGGCTCCTCGGCACGCCGGACATGCAGGTCGTCGGCAGCAATTCCTGGGGAAATTCGCTGCACTGGTTTGCCGATCGCAGCGAGTCATTGCTGCCCGGCGCTTACGTGTTTTCGTTGCCGATGTGGACCTACAAAGTGCTCATCCTCGCCTGGGCCCTGTGGCTCAGCTTTGCCCTGCTGCGCTGGCTGCCCTGGGTCTGGAAGTGCTTCGTCAGCCAGGGCCTGTGGAGATCCCGGCGCGCATAACGGTGCCGTGCCTTCGGTGCCTTCGGTGCCTTCGGTGCCGGACTTGGATTATTGGACATTTGCGATAGGCGCCTTCCTCATCCTGTACACCGTCTATGCGGCCGTAAGCGGCGGGTAATCGCAAAATCGGGGCCGCGGGCACGGGTGGTGACGGTGCGGGATTCACCGGAATACTTCCGGGTGGTAATCGCGGTCTACCATCTTCCTGAGCATCGCGCTGTTCACCATTTTGAGTGGGCGACAGCCAAAACATCACTCGCGAGACGTTACGCGTGCAAGTGCCTTGCTCAATTCCCGCAGCCACAACACGGAACTACCCATCGCCGCACAGCGCAGCCAGTCGCCGGCGTCGAGTGCCACCGTCGAAAACGCCTGCTGCAGAAACGGTACGTGGACGACCGCGACTTGCAGCGCGAGCGACAACAGCACCGCGCCCCACAGCCAGTGATTGGAGGCGATCCCGACGAACGCGCTGTGTTCATCGGAACGCGCATTGAAAACCGTAAACAGGGAGAAGAACACGAGCGTCGTGAATGCCATTGTCTGCGCGTACCGAATGTCGCCCGGGCCTTCGATCAGGCCTCCGGGCAGGCTTGCGTCGAGGACTAGCAGCGTTCCGGCCGCCATGATGGCTCCGACGTAGAGGATGCCCCACCACATCCCGCGGGTAATGACGCCTTCACTACGCGGCCGCGGCGGCCTGCTCATGATCCCCGCGTCCGCCGGGTCAACGCCCAGTGCGAGTGCCGGCGCGCCGTCCGTCACCAGGTTTATCCAGAGTATCTGGGTCGCGAGCAGCGGCAGTACGAAGCCCTCGCTCTCCACCAATGACAGGCCGATCACGTCCGCCAGCGCCACACCGAAGAACATCGTCATGACTTCGCCGATGTTCGACGACAGGAGGTAGCGCAGGAATTTCCGGATGTTCGAAAAGATGGCGCGCCCCTCTTCGACCGCAGCAACAATCGAAGCGAAATTGTCATCCGCCAATACGATGTCGGCGGCTTCCTTCGACACGTCGGTGCCCGTGATGCCCATCGCCACGCCGATGTCGGCGGTTTTCAAGGCGGGCGCGTCGTTCACGCCGTCGCCGGTCATAGCAACGATGGCGCCGTTTTGCTGCAGCGCCTTCACGATCCGCAGTTTGTGGTCGGGGTTCACGCGCGCATAAACCGATACGTCGCGCACGGTCGCCCCGAGCTCCTCATCGGACATCTTCTCGAGTTCGACGCCGGTAACGGCATGCGCGTCATCGGCAATGCCGAGCTCGGCTGCAATGACGGACGCCGTTACCGGGTGATCGCCGGTGATCATCAGTGTGCGTATCCCCGCCGCTCGCGCGCGAGCGCCCGCCTCGGCGGATTCCGCGCGAGGGGGGTCGATCATGCCAATCAATCCGGCGAACACCAGGTCATGCTCCAGCCTCTCGTCCGGCTCACCGGCTTCGGGCGCGTTTGCGGGTAATGAGCGAAACGCAACGCCGAGCGTGCGCAAGGCTTCGGCCGCCAGTGCTTCGTTGACCTGCAGAATCTGCGTGCGCCTCGCGTCATCCAGGGTTCTCGGCGCCTCTCCCACGAGTTCGTGCGAGCAGTGCGCTAACAGCACATCCGGCGCGCCCTTGGTGAAGGCCAGCAGACGTTCCCCCTGTTCCGCATCGGCATGAATCGTACTCATCAGTTTGCGCTCCGATGAGAACGGAACTTCGCCCACGCGTTCGAATCGCGCATCGAGCGTACTTGCGTCCAGTCCGGCTTTTTGCGCCGCGACGATCAATGCACCTTCTGTCGGATCGCCCTGCACGGACCAGCGGCCGTCCTGCTCCTGCAGAACGGCATTATTGGCGAGGCCGCCGACAGTGAGTGCGCGCTCCAGCTCGAATCGCAGCGCTTGATCGATCTCTCCTTGCGTGCCGTCATCGCGCCCCGGCCGCCACTGCCTGACGTCGCCTTGAGGCGCATATCCAGTGCCGCCCAGGTTCACGCGACCACTCGCCGTCAAAATCGCCCGCACGGTCATTTCATTTTTGGTCAGCGTGCCGGTCTTGTCTGAGGCGATTACGCTGGCGGAGCCAAGCGTCTCGACCGCTGCGAGATGACGCACGATGGCGTTTCGCTTCGCCATGCGTTGCACGCCAAGCGCGAGCACGGCCGTCACAACCGCCGGCAATCCTTCCGGCACAGCGGCGACCGCAAGCGCAACACCGAATATGAATACGTCGAAGAATGCCGAATAACCGCGCACATCTTCTACGAGGAGAATCGTTGCGATCATCACCAGCGCGATGATGACGACGATGATGCCCAGCAGCTTGCCAACGCGCGCCAGTTCGTCTTGCAGCGGTGTCGTCTCCGGCGGCGCTTCTTTCAGCATCCCGGCGATGCGGCCCATCTGCGTCTGCATGCCGGTCGCTGTAACCACGGCCTTGCCACGACCGTAAGTTGCCGCCGTGCCGCTGAAAACCATATTGCGCTGATCGCCGATGCCGGCCTCCTCCGCAATCGGCTCGACCTGCTTCGATACGGGCAAGCTCTCACCCGTGAGCGCGGCCTCTGCTGTCTGCAGCGCCGTCGAGTGAATCAACCGCGCATCGGCGGGAATGGTGTCGCCTTCTTCAATGAGGACGATGTCACCCGGTACGAGTGCGCTTGCCTCAATACTCTGTCGCGCACCGCCGCGAATTACATTGGCGTGGGCCGCCGACATCTCACGAAGTGCCGCCACAGCCTGCTCGGCCCGTGCCTGTTGCACGTAGCCCATGATCGCGTTTAGCAATACGACGGCGAGTATCGCGATCGCTTCGTAAGGAAGTGCCGTTTCACGTTCGTACAGCCACAACGCCGCCGAGATCACCGTTGCAACGAGCAGCAGGATCACCAGCACTTCCTGAAACTGCGCGAGAAACTTGCGCCACGCCGGCAGCGGTTTCTCAGCGGTCAGCTCGTTCGCACCATAGCGTTCGAGACGCACGCGGACTTCATCCGGGTCGAGGCCGGCTTCTGCATCCGTTTCGAGCGCGGCCAGGACGTCAGCACGGGGCTGCCGATACGCAGGGCTGGACCATTTAAAGACAAAGGCGGTATCGGTCATATTCGTACTGTCCTGCGCGATCGACCGGACGGCTTCAATGTCCTTCTGGCTCGTCCTCCTTCGTTCGATGCACGGTCCCATCGGGATGCTCAGGCGGGCTGTAGAGGGTGTACAACCGCAGCGCCTCGTCGGCTGAGGTGTTGATGACGTTGTGTTCGACGCCTGCCGGGATCACGACCACCATCCCGTCACTCAGCTCGTGCTCGTCTCGATTCAGCTGCGCGACACCTGTGCCGGCTTCGATGCGAATGAACTGATCGTGATCCGCATGAATCTCGCGCCCGATTTCTTCGCCCGGTTGAAGCGTCATCAATACCAGCTGCGTGTTCTCGCCTGTAAAGAGCACCCGGCGATAGTCCTCGTTGGAGAGCGTATCCTGTTCGATGTTTGTAACGTATCCGACCATAAGTCACCTCAATGCTGTTGTGTCGAAGAAACCGACTACTACTCGCCCGAACCGGCCGACTCAAAGTCCGGCCGCGGGGAATCCGGTCTGTCAAACTGTATGAATCGCATAAGACCCCGACGATCGGCGGAGTCAGTTTGTCCAGCCGAAGCAGTCCGCCACCGACGCGATATCAGCCGAGTTGAACGGCAAGCATCGAGATGGAGCCGCCATCAAAGCCTTCTACCGGAAAGCGCACCGGCTCGCCCTGCCGGTGCTGGGCGAGGACATAAATCAACGGCAGATAGTGGTCGGGCGTCGGGGCCGCAAGCATCGCGTCGCGTCCCAGCGTCTCGTACGCGATCAACGGTTCGAAGTCGCCCGAAAGGAGATGCTCGCGCGCCATGGTCTCGAAGTGCACTGCCCAGTCGTAAGGCTTGGCGGCACGCTCGCCCCACGAATAGGTGTGCAGGTTGTGGACGATGTTGCCGCTGCCGAGGATGAGCACACCCTCGTCGCGCAGCGGCAGAAGTCGCTTCGCCAGGTCGAAGTGCGAGCTCGCGCTCTTCGTTTCATCGATACTGAGTTGCACCACCGGAATGTCCGCTTCGGGATACAGGTGCACCAGCACCGACCAGGTTCCATGATCCAGGCCCCAACTCTCGTCCATGCCGACCGGCGCCGGCGCCAGCAGGTCGGCGACGCGCCGGGCCAGCTCCGGCGCCCCTGGCGCGGGGTACTGCACTTCATAAAGCTCGCGCGGGAAGCCGCCGAAATCGTGGATCGTGCGCGGTTGCAGGGTTGCGGTTGCGGCCGTCGCCGGCAGGTACCAGTGCGCGGAAATACTGAGCACCGCTTTCGGTCGCGGCAATTCGGCGCCGAGCGCTGCCCACCCGCGTGTCCAGGAATTGTCGTCGAGCGCGTTCATCGGATTGCCATGGCCGAAGAACATCGCGGGCATTCGGAAATCGTCAGGCATGCTCGTGATACCCGGGTGACGAAAAAGGGCTTTCCTGCCCTTTTTCAAGTCGCGAGCCCGGCACATGTCCGGACCCACTCCCGCATTCTATGAAAGTTTGAGGAGGGTTTCTTTATTCGCCCGCTTTCGCGTACTCCAACAGGGTGCGGCGGCGTAACTGACCTCCGGGCTTACGGCTTCGCCAGCACCTCGTAGTGACGCACTCGCTCCGGCATTTCAACGAAATACTTCGCATCGTCCGGGTAATAGCGCGCGCGGCCGATGTCGTCTCCGGCGAAAGCGCGGATGGCGTCTCGCGATTCCCACAGCGTCAGCAACGTGTATTCCGCGGTCTCGCCCTCTCGATCGAGCAGCACCCAGGTGCCCCGATGGCCAGGCGTTGCGGCGTACTCGCGGATGCCGGTGATCTCGAGATAGTCGAAGTAGTCGTCCACCTTGTCGTGCGGCAGGCGCGCGCGCCAATCACGCATGATCATTGTCGATCTCCATTGGTCAGGTCTCCCAGCGCTTTGCATTACGCGGAAAACCGTCGGACTCCGGCCGGATGACGCAGAACGCATTGCCCGTCGGATCCTCGACAACCCACCAGCGTTTTACATGGCGTTTGTGCCGCGCGCCATGACGCTCGAGGCGCGCGACCTCGGCGGGCAAGTCGTCACTTTCGACGTCCAGGTGATAACCGGGATTGCCATCCACCCGCTGCAGGCGAACGAACAGCGGGCCCTCGATGACGCCGAGCGTCGCGTAACGCTGGTTCTTCGCCGGACGGCGGCGGCGCGGCACCCCGAGCGCATCGGACCAGAACGCAAAGCTCGCCTCGAACTCGCTGTCGAGGCAATCGATCATCAAGGTGCTTAAGCGGCTGTGATGCATGGCTTTATCCCCGGCAACCGGCAGGTGGCGCGATGGCGCGCGTGCGCCTGCGACGAAGAAGCTTGTGCATCGAAGCGCGGAGCGTCCCGTAAAGCGAACGATAGAATGCACGGTAGATCGTTCGAAAAACGGGCAAGCAGACGTTTGGGTCGACATCCCGGGGGTTCATGGCGGGTCTCCTCCGATAACCAGCTAAATACTTTATGGAGGTTACGAGTCTGAGCTTGATTCCGTAACCTGTCAACTATATTATGCTGGTTACCATGAATGGCCTCGCCCGCAAGCTGGAAGACCTCGACTGGTTGGGCGGCCACCCTGCGCTCGACTTCGTCAACACGGTAAACAGCTGGCACGGCGCCGAGCCCGGGGCGGAATACCTGCAGAGCTATGCGGACCTGCTGCGCTGGCATCAGATGGCAGACCTGATCGGCCCGCACGGCATCCGCGCCTTGAGCCAGACCGCCGCGCGCGCCCAGACCGCCGCACTCAAGGGCGCGATTGCGTTTCGCGATTCACTGCACCGCCTCTTTCACGCGGTCGCCGCCGGCAGGCCGCTGCCGCAGCCGGCGCTCGACCACTTGAACGACGTCGTCCGCAAGACGGTCGCCTGGCGTCGCCTCGCGGCCGATGGCCGCGAGATAAGCTGCGCCTGGGATTTCACCGGAGCGCCCACGGATGCCATTCTCGGCCCGGTCGCGTGGCACGGGGCCGAACTGCTGGAACACGGCCCACTCGAGCGCATCAAGGAATGCCCGTCCGCAGAGGGTTGTGGCTGGCTGTTTCTGGACTCCTCGAAAAACCGTTCGCGCACCTGGTGCAGCATGAAAACCTGCGGCAACAATGCGAAGGTCAAGCGCTTCCGCAGCCGGCAGGAGCGCCCGGCATGAACGTAGAAGTGCCGCTGAATTTCAACTCGTAACCCGCCGCTCACCAACCGAAGGACGCCCCGCTCCATGGACGCAGGAACTCTTTATCGCCTCACCGCATTTGCCACCCGTTCGGACGGCGGAAATCCCGCCGGTGTCTGGGTTGGCGAGAAGTTGCCGGACGCCAAGGTCATGCAACGGATTGCCGCGAACCTGGGGTTCTCCGAGACCGTCTTCGTGGCGCCCGGCAGCGGACCGGATCGTACCGTTCGTTATTTCAGCCCGGAAGCGGAAGTTTCTTTTTGCGGTCATGCCACCATTGCGGCCGGAGTAGTCATTGGCGAGGCCGAGGGTGACGGCCGCTATCGGCTTGAAACCGCTGTCGGGCCGGTGCCGGTCGCCGTCCGCACCCGGGACGGGCTGCGCGAAGCCTCTCTCACGTCGGTCGAGCCCAGTCACACAGCGGTGTCCGAGCCACTGCTTGCCGAAGCGCTCGCTGCACTCGGTTGGCAACAGAGCGAACTCGACGCATCGATACCGCCTGCGCGAGCCTATGCCGGCGCCTGGCATCTGGTGCTCGCGACCGTCGAGTCGGGACGCCTGAGCCACCTCGAGTACGACTTCGAACGGCTGAAGGCGCTGATGCTGCGCGACGGCCTGACGACATTGCAGCTCGTTTGGCGCGAGAGCGAGGACGTATTCCATTCGCGCAACCCGTTTCCGGTAGGCGGTGTGGTCGAGGACCCCGCCACCGGAGCGGCTGCGGCGGCGCTCGGCGGATATCTCCGTGCCGCCGGCCTGGTGGCGGCGCCTGCGACCCTTCTCATCCGCCAGGGAGAAGCGATGGGCCGTCCCAGCCGGTTGTTTGTCGACATCCCCGCAACGGGAGGAATCGTGGTGACTGGCACGGCGGTGCCCATTTGAGGCAAAGTCCCCCGCGAGACCTTGCACGCAGGGGAATTGTAGTGAGTTGCATCAATGGTCGCGGCTGGATGCTCGCGCCAACCCTCTTTTTTGTATGCGTATCGGCGCATGGCGCGGCCATCACGTCCGCCGGGAAACCTGCGCAACTCGACATACGCCCGGTTGGGACTGACAGCCTTCGTGTCACGCTCCGACCGCTCGATGGCGCGCATGAGTTTCCCGATTCGCCGGGTCTCGTACGACGCGCACAGGCGGAGCCTGCGATCGAACTGCAGGAGATCGACGGCATCCTCAATCGCCGCGTCGGTCGCCTGTACGTGACGGTAAGCGACAATCCATTGACGGTTGACGTCAGTACCGGTGACGGCCGTTCCGTGCAGAACATCGTGTTCACCGGTGACGGCAACGTCTCGTTCCGTCTCGACGGCCGCCCGCTGCTCGGTCTCGGCGAAGGCGGACCCGAAATGGGAGACGACTGGCGCGACGAACCTCTGGAGTACGACAGGCGTGGACGATTGCACGAGATGGCGCCGCGCTGGCAGCGAAAGGCGTACGGCTCGCGCAACCCCGTTGCCATGCTCATCGGCACTTCGGGCTGGGCGCTGTTCATGAATTCGCCCTGGGTGCAGGTGGACCTGCGCGATGAGCGGCGCGGGCTTTTCATTCCCTGGGTCCCGCCACAAGGCGAGGACGTCGATCCGGCCACGCTACAGGGGCGGCCGCCTCGCGACAGCACGACTGCAGGCGTGTTCGATTTCTTCATCTTCGATGCCGCCGACCCGGCAACTTTCATGAAAGACGTCACTCGCATCGCCGGTCAGGCCGTCATGCCGCCGAAATGGGCGCTGGGTTACATGCAGTCCCATCGGCTGCTGGAAGACGACGCACAAATGCTCGAGATCGTCGATACGTTTCGCGCAAAAAAAATTCCGCTCGACGCCGTCATCTATCTCGGCACGGGTTTCACGCCACGCGGCTGGAATACCGCGCAACCGTCGTTCACCTTTAATCCCGAGTTATTCACCCGCGAGCCTGCCGATGTCATCGACGACCTGCACGAGCGCAATGTGAAGGTCGTCGTGCACATCGTGCCTCCCACCGATGCCACGGGACTGCACGGTAGCGTGCCCGCTCGCGACGGGGAAACGATCGACGCGAACCACGTCCAGACCCATTGGCAGAGTCACGTTCCGTTGTTCGAAGCCGGCATCGACGCGTTCTGGGCCGACGAGGGCGATCGCTTCGACCTCCACTCGCGCCTCAACCGCCACAAGATGTATTACCGGGGTCCGCTCTCGGCGCAGCCGAACAGGCGTCCGTGGAGCCTGCACCGCAACGGTCATCTCGGAATCGCCCGATGGGGCGGCTGGATGTGGTCGGGGGATACGGATTCCGCCTGGCGCACGCTCGAGGCGCAAGTCAGGGTCGGGCTCAACCACTCCCTGAGCGTGTCGCCTTACTGGGGCTCGGACATCGGCGGCTTTTACCCGAATGAAGAACTGACCGGCGAACTGTACCTGCGCTGGTTCCAGTTCGCGGCGTTCACACCGTCATTTCGCGCGCACGGCAAGACCTGGTGGACGCGGCTGCCCTGGGGCTTCGGTCTCGAGGAAATGGGACCCAGGGAACACAGCAGCAATCCGCTCGACTCCGAACTCAATAATCCGGTGGTGGAGAGCATCGCCCGAAAATATGCCGAGCTGCGTTACCAAATGCTCCCTTACAACTACACGCTCACCTGGCAGGCGCGCGACAGCGGCATGCCGTTAATGCGTGCCCTTTGGCTGCATTATCCCGAGGACCGGATTGCAGCCGGCATCGGCAGTGAATATCTCTGGGGGCGCGATTTGCTCATTGCACCGGTCATGACAAAGGGCACGATGGCGCGCGACGTGTACCTGCCGAAGGGCCTCTGGTATGACTGGTGGACAGGTGAAAAACATGCGGGCGGCAAGACGACTACGAAGATAGTCGACCTCGAGACGATGCCGATCTACGCGCGCGCCGGCGCCATCATTCCACTCGATCCGCTGCGGCAATACATTGCACAGCGGGTCGCAGACCCCACCGTTCTGAGAGTTTTTCGCGGCAGCGACGGCGTGTTCTCGCTGTACGACGATGATGGCACTACCCTCAATTATCTCGAAGGCAACGCCACCCTGACGCGCATTTCATGGGATGACGACGCGGCAACGCTCACGATCGAGCCCGCGCCCACTGCAAGTGCGAAGGAAAGACCGAATCACCGCCAGTTTCGGGTGGAGCTGGTCCCCGATGGCGAGACCAGGCTCGTGACCTATATCGGACGGCGCGTGGCCGTCGATTTTTCTGATTGACGTCAGACTTCTTCCGGAGGAATGGCCTTGAACCAACAATCGAACGTGTTTTTGCTATCGCTGGCCGCCGGGGTTCTTCTATGCGCGGCGCTGCCGGCCGCTGCGCAGGATGACACCTCGTGGCGTACCGTCGACCCGGCAAGGACTGCCTACATGCAATTGCCTGGCGGAGAGGTGATCATTGAACTCAATCCGGATTTCGCGCCGGCCACCGTTCTGCAATTCCAGCGCCTGGTGAGCGAAGGTTTTTACGACGGCCTGAGTTTCTATCGTGTCGTGGACGGGTTCGTTGCGCAGGGCGGTGACGGAAGCGATATGGGAGGAGAGCCCAATGGTGAACCGATGTTGCCGGCCGAGTTCGAGCGCGAATGGGCCGACACGCTGGCGTTTGTCAGTGTGCAAAAGCCGGACATGTTCGCGCCGGAGACCGGTTTTATCGACGGCTTCGCCGCCGGCCGCGACACGCAGTCCGGCAAAGTCTGGTTGACGCATTGTCCGGGCGTCGTCGCCATGGCGAGGAATAACGAACCCGACACCGGCAGCACCGATTTCTACATCGTGATCGGACAGGCGCCGCGTTATCTCGACCGCAACCTGACGATCTTCGGCCGCGTAGTGCACGGCATGGATGTGGCGCACCGAACCATCCGCGGGCCGGCAGAGGCAAACGGCATGATCGCCGAGGGCGCGCCACGCACCACCATTGAGAAAATAGTGCTAGCGGGCGATCTGCCCGCGGGCGAACGAAAAGTCGTTCAGGTTTCGGACACGATGAGCGACGAGTTCGCGGACGTATTGCAAACCAGGAAAAAACGCGGCCCGCCCTTTTTCCATCACGAACCGCCGGAAGTGCTGGACGTGTGCCAGGTGCCGGTCGCAACGCGGCTAAGCGGATCGTAGCCCAGGCGAGCGGGCGATTCCGGCTCGGTCATTCGCCCGTTTTCACGGGCTCCAACGGGCGTTGGTAACTATTCCCCGTGCGGATGCTGTGCATAGTGCTGGCGCAGCAGGTCCTTGCCGTAATCGTTGCCGTTTGGCGTGCGGACGACGGCGTGGATGTGTTGCCGGGTCGGTTGCGGCGGGTAAATGTGCCGCAGATTGGCCGGGCTCTGGTGATCGAACTCGATCAGGATCACCGGGCTGAAGACTCGATAGTAGTAAACCGAATCGTCTTGGCTGCCGCCGATCCAGGAGAAATAGGTGTCATCCAGATGCTTCTCCACTTCATCCATCCTGAGGGCGGCGTGTTCGTCCCGCAAGTTGCCGACGTAAAGTCCGATCAGATCCAGAAGTCTCGCCCGCTGTTCGCCCGACATCAAGGCGCCTGGAATGCCGACGTACTCGAGATCGACGTTGTCGCTGAAGGCTTCGCCGACGTTGTTGTTTCCGTCCTTGGATACCTCGATGACCGCCATTTGCCGCTGTGCCTCGTTGAGACTGCGAAGCATCGCGAGCCCCTGGTCCTGTTCTGCCTGAAGAATCGCAGTTCCTGCGTACTTGCCTGACTCTGCGACGGCCGGCTCCGAGCCTACGAACACCGGGGACATCACAACCTGGTCGCCCAGCACGAAATAGTTGACGATTGCATGGTGCCCATCGAGTTGCCAACCCCACGGTTCGGTGGACGAGGGTTCGCCCATTATGGTGATCCAGTAAAGCCACTCGCCGTACTCTTCGAAGTCGTTGTCATTGAGTTCGCCGAGGGTGTGGTTGAGCCGCATGATGTCGCGTGTCAGTTGCAGTCCTTTCGCGCTCAACGAGGCTTTGAGGAGTGCGAGCGCCGCGTCTCGCTGAGTCTGGTCCATCTCCAGGAAGCCGACACCCTGCCGCAGGTAGAAATGCTGGTTCATCCATTTGCGCCACTCGGGATCGTCGACGGGAAACACTGACTTCGCGCGTTGCGCCTCGGACAACGCATCCAGAAAATTCCGTGCGGCGTTGACAACCGGCTCGGTGGATACCCCCGTTGACCGGACGGGAAACAGGCCGTACACGAGTTCGCCGTTTGCGGTCACGCCGCGGAACGGCTCGGCCAGGCCCCGCTCCTCGGCACGCGTCGACATCTGCCTGAAACGTTCCTGCCGGTCGTTTTGTTGCGCTAACACGAGCCCGGCGGCGAATGCCGTGAAGAAAAGGACCTGGGCAATGGTTCTGCCTGCGCCGTTCATGAGTATTTACGCCTGTCGGGACAACGAGCCAAATAGCGAATTTCTGCTGGCGTATTGCCATGTCAGGAACGCCATGATGAGTACAATGGCCGCGCACACGTATTCGAATGACGCGCCGAGCATTTCGCGATAGGCCTTGGCCCAGAACAATGCGAAAAACGCATGCAGCGTAAGTATAAAACCGAACCAGAAGAGCATCTGCTTGGCCCATGCGCGATCGCGATATCCGTAGCGAGCCAGGTTACCGAGTATGACCGCGACGGTGAGGATCATCGTCGGGATGATGAAATGCCTGCCGAAAATGAATGTCTGCAGGACAGCGATGAACGCAACGACAGTCAGCACGGATGCGACGAGTTCCATGGAGTATTTAAGGGAGAGTCTGGTGTGCATGCCGTGCCTCTAATGGTTGTTGTTATGGTTGTTGTTATTAGTGCCCCTTTCCCGCCGGATAGAAAACGTGTATAGCCGGTAAGCGACGCCCGTATAGTCTCATTTGCACCGGCCTCCCGATGGCGGCTTCAATCAAACAGCTGATTCTTCGTACACCTCATTCTAGGGAGAAAAAAATGACCTTACATCTGGAAATTGTGCCTGTCCTTTCCCTGGCCGCCGGAATTGCGATATTGCTCGTCCCGCGCTTGCTGAACTACATCGTGGCGGCGTACCTGATCCTCGCCGGACTCGCGGGACTGTTCGCCTGACCCGCCTTACACGGTTCTCCTGTCGCCAAAATGCAACGATAACGACCGCACATTTTTCAAACTTTATTGCCGTTCTGCGACTCTAACGGCGCAATTATCGGTATCATACGCGGCCTTTTGGGCAGGCCCTGTTGTTGCGCACAAGCAACAGTGCGGCCGGTGTTCCGCACGTTCACAGACTGGAGAATCAGATGAAAACACGACTTGGGCAAACTGTCGTTGGAACCTTTGCAGCAACGCTGCTCCTGGCCGGCAGTGCTGCCGCCGCCGAACTGGATTACAACTACGCCGAACTTCGATACGTAGACACTGAACTCGACTCCGGAGGGTTCGATGCCGACGGCGACGGTTTCAAAATCGGCGGTTCGATGGAGCTTGCGCAATCGGTCCATCTCTTCGGTAACTTCCAGACACTCGACTTCGGCGCCGGCGTCGACGTGTCCGCCTTCGAAGTGGGCGGCGGCTATGCAATGCCCCTGAACAACGGTGCCGATCTTGTGGCACGTTTGTCGTACATCGACGGGGAGATAGACTTCGGCACCGGCGACGCGGACGACAGCGGCTTCGGCTTTTCGGCCGGTTTTCGCAACATGTTTACGCCGCAGATCGAAGGGCGCGCCTTCATCAACTACGTCGATCTCGATGAGTCCGGCGATGAAACCTCGATCGAGCTCGCCGGCGATTACTTCCTGAACGATGAAATCGCCCTCGGCGCCTCACTGGAACTCGGTGACGACGTAACCACCTGGACGCTCGGCGCGCGCTGGTTCTTCGGCGCCGTGCGCAGATAAGATTTTGGCAATAACACGGCCGCGGCAAAGCGCCGGGGTTGCATCGCCCGGCAGCCGTCATGGCTGCCGGGCTTTTTTTTGCACTGCATCAAGCGTTCCGGGGCGCTGACCACTCGCGGATACAGAGGGTGAAGCACGCTAAGCGCGACTTTTTCATGGCGTCTCTTTATATTAGCCGGACCTGCAACGACAACCCCGGGACGAGCGACCCGACTCGATGACAACCTGTATTTTGTTCTTTCGCGGCGTCAATGTCGGCGGCCACAACAAGCTGCCAATGAATGAACTGGTCGCGATGTTCGACAATCTGGGCATCCGCGGCGCGGTAACCCACAAACAGAGCGGCAACGTGGCGGTGCGTTGCACCCGGCAGCAGGCAGCGAATCTCGGCCGGAGAATCAGCGCGGCGGTACAGGAGAGCCTGGGCTTCGAGCCGTGGGTGCTCGCGATGAGGATCCAGGAGCTGGAACACGCGATCGCCGCCAATCCATTCCGCGACGCGACGAAAGATCCCAGGTCCCTGCATCTGTGGTTTCTTGCCAGGGAGCCTGCCGAGCCCGACCTCGAAGCGCTGGAACGGCTGAAGTCCGGCTCCGAGCACTTCAAACTCGACAGGAAAATCTTCTACCTGCATACCCCGGACGGTTTCGGGCAATCCCGCCTCGCCGAACGCGTCGAGAAAAGCCTCGGCGTCGAGGCAACCGCGCGCAACTGGCGCACGGTGACCAAGGTGCTGGAAATGGGCTGGCAGCTCTCCTAGCCCGCATTATTCGTGAACGTTCACGGTTCGTGGCACGCCGGGCCCCGCCTGATAGGCTGTACCGTTCATGAAAGCCATCCTCGGGTCGGATCCGCGCAAACGTTGAATTTTCAACAATCGGCCCGATGGGTACAGGCCGGAGCAACAGCTCAATGAAATTCAAAGATTATTACCAGGTCCTGGGCCTCGCTCGCGATGCGTCGAAAGACGACATCAAACGCGCCTACCGACGACTTGCGCGCAAGTATCATCCGGACGTCAGCAAGGAAGCGGATGCCGAGGCTCGCTTTAAAGAAATGAAGGAAGCGTACGAAGTCCTGAAAGATCCGGAAAAGCGTACCGCGTACGACCAGTTCGGCGCGAACTGGAAGTCCGGACAGGATTTTCAGCCGCCGCCGAACTGGCAACGCGAGCATTCTTTCGGCGGAGGATCGTTCGACGATGCGGGACAGTTCAGCGACTTTTTCGAATCGCTGTTCGGCCAGGCCCGTGGCGGCGGCTTCAGTTTCCGCACCGGCAGCCGGCGGGCCAAAGGTGAGGATATCAACGCCGCCATCAGTATTCCCATAGAAGACGCCTTTCGCGGTGCATCGCGAACGATAACGCTCGAGGTCCCCGAGGCCGACGCAAGCGGCGCGGTGACGCGCCGGCGCAAAACTCTCAACGTCAAGATCCCCGAAGGCATCACGGCCGGCAAGCGCATCCGCCTGGAGAAACAGGGCGGGCCCGGATTCGGCCATGGTGGGTTCGACGAGTCATCGCCGGGCGACCTTTACCTGGCGGTCGAATACGAACCGCATCCTTTTTACCGTCCCGACGGACGGGACATTCATCTCAAGTTGCCGGTCACACCCTGGGAAGCCGCGCTCGGACGCAAAGTCAAAGTGCCGACGCTCGGCGGCGCCGTCGATCTCAAAATTCCCGCCGGTTCAAGCTCTGGGAAGATCCTGCGCCTCAAGGGCCGCGGATTGCCGGGCAAACCTCCCGGCGACCAGTATGTCGAACTCGAGGTCATGGTCCCACCGGCCGAGGACGTGAAAATGCGCGAACTTTACGAAACCCTGGAGCGCGAGCACCACGTGAATCCGCGCGCCAAACTCGGAGTGTGATTCGATGACAGAACGATCACGAAGTAGCCTGCGTGGGATCGTCCTCGACGAGCAAGTGACATTTACGCTGCGCGAGCTGAGCCATGCCTGCGGCGTACGAACCGAACTCGTCGTCGAGATGGTTGAAGAAGGCGTCATCGAGCCTGCGGCAGAGCTGGAAGCGGAGTGGCAGTTTCACGGCGATTCCCTCGTCAGGGCGCGACGCGCGCTGCGCCTCGTTCGAGACCTGGAGGTGAACTGGCCCGGTGCTGCACTGGCCCTCGACCTTCTGGACGAACTGGAGCGCCTGCAAAATCGTTGAGCCGTTCCGGGTTAGCTGAAACGAAAAAGACAGATAACAATCAGTCGGGAATCAGTTCAAAAAAAGGCCCCTGGAAGGGGCCCTCGGAAATTACCGATGAGAAATGGAAAAAGTTTCAGAATAAAAATGGCAACTGCAGGAGCTCGTGTCGATAGCTTGGGTACCGTTAAAATTGCTGACTCTATCTTCAACGGGCTCCTGCAGTGCGCGAACCGGTCCCTTATATAACAAATTGCATCATACGTCACAATCCGGAGCAGAATAAATGGTCTTGAGAATTCTCCTCGCACCACGGTTGTGTGTCATCACCGCGATGGCTTTGCTTTCAGGTTGTGCGTTTCATGCTGATGCTTCGCGGCCTCCGGCTTTTCAGCATACGATTTCCACCGATGCAAAACCCTGGTCTCACAATCGTTTCGACAACGGTGCGGAAAAATTCACCTTCGCTATTTTCTCGGACCTGAACGGCGGTGAACGTGAGCGAGTCTTCGAGATAGCCGTAGCGCAACTGTCGCTGCTGCGTCCGGAGTTGATTCTCAGTGTCGGCGACCTGATCGACGGCGACGCCGAGGATCGCGCCGAACTCGATGCGCAATGGAACAGCTTCGATGCGCGAGCCGCCGGCTCGATCGCACCGGTATTCCATGTCGGCGGTAATCACGACCTTACGAGCCTGACCATGCGCGACCTATGGGTGCAAAGGTACGGCCGGCGCTACTACCACTTTATCTACAGGAACGTATTGTTCCTGGTCCTTGACTCGGAGGACTACGGAGAAGAGCGCATGCAGGAGATCTACCGGGCACGCGCGGCCGCACTCAAGGTGCTGGATTCGGACACACCGGAGCGCGCCGAAGAGATGGAATATTTCCGCATGCCGGAACGCATGACCGGGGAGATTGGAACCGTACAATCGGAATATTTTCAAGCGGTTATCGCACAACATCGAGACGTCCGCTGGACCCTGATGTTCATGCACAAGCCGGTCTGGCAACGCGACGATGAGCCGGATTTTGCGGCCATCGAGGGCGCACTTTCAGACCGTCCCTATACGCTGTTCAACGGGCATTTGCACAGCTATTCGCATGTCGAGAAGAACGGGCGTGACTACATCACCCTCGGCACCACGGGCGGCGGTCAGTACGGCGATATGTCATTCGACCACGTCACGCTGGTGACGATGACGGATGCAGGCCCGTCCATCGCCAACCTGAAACTCGAAGGGATCCTGGACAAGACCGGTCACGTTCCGCTTGCGGGCGACGACCTGTGTTTTCAGGTTACGAAATGTCCGCCCGGCACTGCCGGCGAATGAATGTCCCTGTTGTTTACCAGGCGATGCCGTAGTCCTCGCCGAAGTCGCTTGCGCCTCCCCACATCGTGCCGTGTTGACGGTCGAACCAGATCGCCGTGATCGGGCCTGACGTGCGCTCGCTGGTTTCAACCTCGTACCCCAGTTCCTGAAGTTCGGCCTGCACCCACGACGGCACATCCGCGCGCACGACCAGGCGCCCCGGCTCCGCTTCGTGCGCGCCGAACGAACTCTGCATCTGGTAACTGCCGATGTTCGCCGCTTCGACCGCCTGCTGGACGTTCATATCGAACTCGACCACGTTGAGAAAGAACTGCAGGAGATTCTGGTCCTGCGAGTCACCGCCCTGGACGGCGAATGACAGAAAGGGTTCACCGTCCTTCAATGCCATGCCTGGCGTCAGCGTCGCGCGCGGCCGCTTGCCCGGCTCGACGATGTTGAACGGATTGAGGCGCTCATCCAGCACAAACGCCTGCATGCGCTGACTCAAGCCCACGCCGGTCTTGCCGGCGATAAACGGCGGAATCCAGCCGCCGCTCGGCGTGACCGATACAACCCAGCCTTCCTCGTCTGCCGCCTGGATCGAAGTCGTACCGGCGACAAAAGCCTCGTCCTTACTCATACGCAGAGCCTGTTGGAAACCTTCTTCGCCCTTTGCATCGGCAGCAGGCGGGATCGGCGTCCATTGCTCCAGCAGCTCCTTGTAGGGATTCCTCGAATCCTGGAACGGATACGGATCGCCGGGCGTCGTATTGGCGTTGTTGGCCGACCACTCGATCTGCTCGTAGCGTTGCCGCGCGTACTCTTTCGACAACAATCCTTCGATCGGCTCTTCGGGCGGAAAGTACGGGTCGCCGTAATAGAAATCGCGATCCGCAAACGCGAGATTCATCGCCTGATAAAGAGCATGGATATAGCGGCTGCTGTTGTATCCCATCGATTTCAGATCGGCGTTCTCGAGAATGTTGAGCGCCTGCAGCATGACCGGTCCCTGCACCCAGTGAGTCAGTTTGTACACGTCGATGCCGCGATAGTTGGTCATGACGGGCTCTTCGACATAGACCTGCCAGCGATCCAGGTCCTCGAGCGTAATGAGGCCGCCTGCGGCCTGCGTCGCGCGGACCAGTTCCTCGGCGATATCGCCGCGGTAGAAGCGGTCGTAAGCCGCCATGATCGCTTCTTCGCGGCTCTTGCCTGCTTCGAGCGCATCTGCTTCGGCATCCACCAGCTTTTGCAGCGTCGCGAGCAGATCGGGCTGCGCGAAGTTTTCTCCCGGATACGGCGCGGCTCGCGCCGTATCCCCCTTGTCACCGTCGGCCCAGTGCGGCAGCAGGATGCGCTTCGAGTCCGGCCATTCGGCGATGATGTCGCGCTGCCGCTCGATGTTGTCCGCCTGGGCTTTCTCGATCGGATAGCCTTCCGCCATTTCCATCGCCGGTTGCAGCACCTGGGCGAGACTCAGCCGGCCGTACTCCGCCAGCATCACCATCAAGCCGCCCGGCGTTCCCGGAGTCACGGCGGCCAACGGTCCGAACTCCGGCGGATACACCATGCCCTTGTCGCGAAAGAATTTCGCGGTTGCTCCCGTCGGCGCAACGCCCAGCGCGTTGATGGCTTTAACCTCGCCCGTGTTCGGATCGAATATGAGGGCCTGGGTTTCGCCGCCCCAGCCAAGCGTGTCCCACATCGTCGATGTCGCCGCGAGCATTGCGCAGGCAGCATCCACCGCGTTGCCGCCGCGAGTGAACGTGACCGCACCCGCCGTGGCCGCAAGCGGCTTGCCGGTAATGGCCACCCAGTGCTTGCCGTGCAGCACGGGCTTGGCAGTCCTTTGAGCGGTTGCAGGCTCGGCCAGCGTGAGACAAAGGACTGCAGCCGCCGAGAGTATCGAAAGGCAGCTGGAACGGTTTCGCGAGAAGAATAGTTTGCTCATCTTTGGCACCTGCGGTGAAGGATCGAACGCCTGCCACTCTTTTTAGTATGGCCGAATGATCATTATAGAATGGGCATCGTTCGAGCAGCCAGACCAGATGGAGACCGCCGATGCTCCCACATATCGCCGTCATAGTAACCGTGATCGTCGTGATTGCCGGCTGCGGCAACAAGGCGCCCCGAAGATGACATCGCGCTTCGTTCGCTGACATGGCTCGCCGGCATGAGGACAGGAGTTTCCTCCGATCCGTTATTCGTTTTATTGCATTTGTCGCCTGCACCGTTTTGCTGCTCAGCGTCCTGCTCGTGCTGCCGTTGCGCTGGATCGAACCGCCGACGACGGCGTTCATGCTGCAGGACCAAAGCGGCCGCATTCCCGTACTGTATGAATGGACCGACTGGCCCCGGCTCGGCACAACCGCCGCCGTCGCAGTCGTCGCCGCCGAAGACCAGAAATTCGCCGATCATTTCGGCTTCGACCTCGAGTCGATCCAGGATTCCGTGCAGGAGTACGGCGAGGGCGCCTCGTTGCGCGGTGCTTCGACCATTACGCAACAGGTAGCGAAGAATCTGTACCTGTGGCCCGGCCGGACGTTTGCCAGGAAGGGTCTGGAAGCCTGGTTCGCGCTGCTGATCGAAGTGTTCTGGACCAAGGAACGCATTCTCGAGGTGTATCTCAACATCGCCGAATTCGGCCCCGGCCTCTACGGTATTCCCGCTGCGAGCCGCGAGTATTTCAACAAGCCGCCTGCAGCCCTGTCGAACGCAGAGGCTGCACTGCTGGCCGCCGTGCTGCCGAATCCGCGCCGCCTCGACGCGAGCCGCCCCTCAGCCTACGTGCGCGAGCGCCAGGGCTGGATTCTGCGACATATGGAACGCATGCATCGCGAGAGCTGGCTGACCCGGATTTCGCAGGCGGGATCGGAACAAGCGCAATAGAAGAATCGCAATAATCGCGCGGTTACGCCTGTCCGGCACCGGGTTCCTTCGCAAAACAGATACAATGATTGCGAAAACTATTCAAACTGCATCCGGGGATCTTCCATGTCCGTTTTTTTACGTCGCGGCTTCCTACTCCTGTCACTGATTCTCGGCGCCTGCCAGCCCGAACCACCGCAAGTCAAGGCGACACTGGTTGTGACCGCCGCCAGGGTATGGACCGGCGATCGCGAGAAGCCGTGGGCCGATGCAGTGGCGAGCGACGGCGAAACGATCGTTGCGGTTGGCACGGCGGCGGAAATCGAGCCGTACGTCGGGGAAGACACCGAAGTGATTTCCGTCCCGGGAACCCTGCTCGTGCCCGGCATGATCGATACGCACATACATTTCATCACTGGCGGCTCCGGGCTCGCATCGGTGCAATTGCGCGACGCCTCGACACCGGAGGAATTCGCCGGCCGCATCGGCGCGTTCGCAGCAGGGCTCGAGCCTGGCGAGTGGATTCTGTACGGCAACTGGGACCACGAGAATTGGGGCGGCGAACTGCCGCGGCGCGACTGGATCGACGAGCTTACGCCGGAAAATCCCGTATGGATCAACCGGCTCGACGGTCACATGGCACTCGCCAACTCGCGGGCGCTGGAACTGGCCGGCGTCGATGCGGATTCTCCCGACATCGCCGGCGGAGAAATCGTGCGCGATGAATCCGGGAGCCCGACCGGCATCCTGAAGGACAATGCCATGGCGCTGGTCGAAGCGTCGGTGCCGGACGCGAGCGAAGCACGGCTCGACCGCGAGGTTGCCGAAGCCATGGCGTACGTGGCGTCGAACGGCGTCACCTCGGTGCACGACATGGACGCATGGGACAGCCTGGCGGCCTATCGGCGCGCCAAAGCCAAAAACACACTCATCACGCGTATCTATTCCGTAATGCCGCTTCCGGACTGGTCGCGCCTTCGCGACGAAGTCGCGGCGAACGGCCGCGGCGACCACTGGTTGCGTATCGGCGGGCTGAAAGGTTTCATGGACGGGTCGCTCGGCTCACACACCGCCGCATTCCTGGAGCCCTTTGCGGACGCACCCGAGGATCGCGGGTTTCTGGTCAACGAACTCGACGATATGGAATCTTGGATCCGCGACGCGGATGCGGCCGGACTGCACGTCATGGTGCATGCGATCGGGGACGGCGCCATCCGCAGTCTGCTCGATATCTATCTCGACGTTACGCAAGAGAACGGGCCACGTGACCGGCGCTTTCGCATCGAGCACGCGCAACACATTCACCCGGACGACATCGCGCGCTTCGCCGCACAGGATGTCATCGCAAGCATGCAGCCCTACCACGCCATCGACGACGGCCGCTGGGCCGACAAGGTCATTGGCGCCGAACGCGCCAAAACGACCTATGCCTTTCGCTCGCTGATCGACAGCGGCACGCACGTATCTTTCGGCAGTGACTGGTTTGTCGCGCCGGCGACGCCGCTGGACGGTATCTTTGCCGCGGTCACGCGGCGAACGCTCGATGGCGCAAACCCCGATGGCTGGGTTCCGCAACAGAAAATCACGGTCGAGCAGGCGCTCAGGGCCTACACCACTGAGGCAGCCTTTGCATCGTTCGAGGAAGACGTCAAAGGCATGCTGAAACCCGGCATGCTGGCCGATTTCGTTTTGCTGGACCGCGACATTACGGCGATACCGCCTGAGGAAATCGCAGCTACCGAAGTACTGAAGACGGTCGTGGGCGGACGGGTCGTGTATTCGGCCGACTGAGAACCCGTGCTTGGCCTTCTTACGAGCGCTGCGCGTCGATCCAGCGGTCGATTTTCGCGTCCAGCATGTTGAGCGGCAGCGTCCCGTCCGTCAGTACTTCGGTATGAAATGCCTTGATGTCGAACTGGTCGCCCAGCGCTTCTTCGGCGCGATCCCGCAATTCCTGGATCTTCAGCTGCCCCATCTTGTAAGCAAGCGCCTGGCCGGGAATCGCCATATAACGCTCGGCTTCGCTCACTGCCCGCGCTTCCTTGACGGCTGAATTCGCGTACATGTAATCGAGTACGTCCTGGCGGCTCCAGTCCCTGGAGTGCAGCCCGGTATCGACCACCAGCCTGATCGCCCGCCACAGTTCGGCATTCAAGGCACCGAAATACTGGTACGGATCGGTATATACGCCGAGTTCCTTGCCGAGCGACTCGGCGTACAGCCCCCATCCTTCGCTGAATGCGGTGTAGCCGTCGAAGCGCCGGAACCGCGGCAGGTCCGTCACTTCCTGCTGAATCGAGATCTGGAAATGATGTCCCGGGATCGCTTCGTGCAGGAACAGCGATTCCATTGCCCACTTCGGCCGCGCCTTGATGTCGTAAGTGTTGGCGAAGAATATGCCTGCCCTCGTACCGTCGGGAGTGCCACGCCGATACTGACCGCCGCTTGCCGATTTCTCGCGGAAGGGCTCCACCGCACGCACCTCGAAATCGGTCTTCGGGAACACACTGAACACTTTCGGCGTCAGGCTCTCGATGTGGTCCGACATATCGCGATAGCCCTGGATGAGCTGTTCCGGTTCGTCGTAGTAGAACTGATCGTCGGTGTTGAGATACTCGAAGAACTCTTTCAGGTCGCCCTCGAAGCCCACCTCATCCATGACGCCCTGCATTTCGCCGTGAATGCGCGCCACTTCGTCGAGACCGATGTGATGGATCTCCTCCGGCGACAGGTCCGTCGTGGTCCGCTGCTCCACCAGGAAGGCGTACCATTCCTCGCCGCCCGGCAATCCCACCATGCCGACCGAGTCCCGGGCCGCACTCAGGTATTCGTCCCCGATGAAGTTGTGCATTCGCTCGTACGCCGGCACGATTTTTTCCGAAATTGCGCTTCGGTACGCAGCCGTCAGTCGCTCGCGATCCTCATCACTGAATTCTTCCGGCATGTTCTCGATCGGTTGATAGAACAGGCTTTCCTCGACATCGTCGATGATCTGCGATTCGAGCTGCGGCTGCACTTTTTCCATCAGGATGCGCGGCTGCACGATGCCCTGCTCCATGCCGACCTTCATGTTGCTGATCGCCTGGTCCATGATCGCGACAAAATCGTCGATGCGGCTCAGGAAATCATCGTAGTTCTTCACGGACTTGAACGGATGGATGCTGCTGCCGCTGCCCAGTTGCGCGAAACTGTTGCCGATAGAATAGAACTGGTTCATCGGCTGCAGATGAGACGGAAATGCGTCGCTTCTGAGTTCCATCTCCCGGCTGTAGCGAAACGTCTCGTAAGTGAGGCGGTCCTGACCCTGCAGCGATGCCGCATCGATTGCGAGCACCCGGTCGAGAAACTCGCGGTTGAAAGCCGAATAGCGCTCGCGATAATCGGGCCCGAGCTGGTTCGCCATGCGATCGTCATAGCGGTCGTCGCCGATCGCCGTCGCGTTCAGCGGATTGAACTCCAGGTCGCGCTCGAAGAATTCCTCGACCAGAGCGGCAAGTTCGGCGGACGCCTCCCCGGCCTGCTGCTGGTCGCCGGCGGCCGGCGCTGTACTCTCCGGTGTCGGCGCGTTGTCTCCGCCGCCACAACCGGTCAAAAACAAGAGAGCCGCAGCGCATCCTGATATCAATATCTTCATTTCATGTTCCCAGGGCATTGTCGCGCAGACGAAACGTGCGCACGTTCAGATGGTTCATAATGGCGATATCATCCGCGCCAGTAAAGGCGGACGTCGACTCCACGCTCGTAACCCGGGTGTTCCGACCGGCTTCGGTCCGCGCGGTTCCTCCCGTTGGCCGCTCATCATTGCTTGCCGAGCCGTTTGTATTTCCGCAATACCTTGCGCAACTCGTCGTGGTCGATGGCTTTGACCGTATGACCGCGGTCTCCGGTCATGTCTCGCGCCGCAACCATTGCGTTGACGATCGCTTCTTCCGTCGCCAGCACGGTCGCGTCGAACAAGGGACTGACGTGATCGTTGGCAAGCATCCTGACGCTCACAACGGCGCCCGCCTGGTTCGCTTCGTCATTAGCGGTGGAAAACGCGACAAAGATGTCGCCGGAACCGTTGCCGGCCATTCCGCCGACCCGCGCCACGCCGAAACTCGCCCGTTTGGCGATTCTTTTCAGTTGATGGGGAAGCAACGGCGCGTCGGTTGCGACCACCACAATGATCGAGCCGTTTTCCGCAATGGGCGGGGCCAGGCTCGCATACGCCCGATCCTCCGTCAGATGCTGACCTACCGGCACGCCGGCGATGCGCAATGTGTCTCGCAGCCCGTAGTTCGCCTGCACCAGGACTCCCACCGTGTACGCACCGTCACGAGTTTCGGCGACGCGAGACGACGTGCCGATGCCGCATTTGAACTCATGGCAGATCATGCCGGTGCCGCCGCCCACGTTGCCCTCGGCCACCGGACCGCCGGACGCAGACCGTATCGCGGCATGCGCGTGCTCGGCCTTCACATGAAATCCGTTGATGTCGTTCAGATGGCCGTCCCAGGTCTCTGCGACCACCGGCAACGACCACCAGTACCCGCTCGCGTCGGCATTCCCCTCGGCGACACGCCATTCGATCGTCGCCTGGTGCACGGCCCCGACACTGTGCGTGTTCGTGATCATGACCGGACCTTCCAGAAATCCGGATTCCTCGATCCAGGTCGTGCCGGTCATCTCGCCATTGCCGTTCAATGCAAACCACGCTCCAAAAACCGGTTTCTCGCGGGTCGCGTCTCCGCGCGGCAATACCGTGGTCACGCCGGTTCTGACGGCGCGGTGGTCGGGCAGGTCCTCGACGATCGACACCTGGCCGACCGTCACCCCGGCCACGTCGGTGATGGCGTTTAGAGGTCCGGCGGTGCCGTCGAACGGAATGCCGAGATCCCGCGCGCGTGGGGAGCCGGCTGCGTTCGCGGGATGTATGACAACGATTGCGCCTGCGATAAGCAGGCACATGACGAAGGTTCGCATCGTGATTCCTCGATATTGCTCTCTTCTGCATCTTAGCGGGCATCGTGCTGCCTATCGACATTATTCATGAACGGTTGGGGTTGGTGGTTAGCGAAGCCTCGGTTGGGGGGAGGGCTTTTCAGGAACGCCGTGAACCCATCCATGGGGGCTTCGCAAAAACATCCATGTTTTTGACGATCCTGAAAAGCCCTCCCCCCAACCGAGACTCCGCTGAGACGTTGTCGCGTTCATGAATAATGCGGCTCGTTTGTCGTTGCGCGCGCGTTCGGGCGATTCCGCTGGTTGTCGGGGAATGCTAACGTGGCGCTCTTTTGCGAAAGGTATCCGATGGCGCAGGACGGCGACTGGCAATTCTGGATCGACCGCGGCGGGACGTTCACCGATATCGTCACGCTGCGGCCCGACGGCGGGCTCGAGACGGCGAAACTGCTGTCGGAGAATCCGGAGCAATACGAGGACGCGGCGGCCGAGGGTATCCGCCAGGCGTTGCGGCGCTGGGCGGCGGCTGGACGTCCGGAGCGCCCGGTTGCGGCGATAAAAATGGGCACGACCGTCGCGACCAATGCTCTGCTCGAGCGCCGCGGAGCACAGACGGTATTGGTGGTCACCCGGGGGTTTGCCGACAGCCTGGCCATCGGTTATCAGAACAGGCCCGACATTTTCGCTCTGAATATCGTCAAGCCGAAACCGCTTTACGCTCGTGTCATCGAAGCCGACGAGCGCGTCTCTGCCGACGGCGAGGTACTGAGGCAGCTCGACGTGGAAGCGCTCGCGGTTTCACTTGATGAATGTATCGTGGACGGCATGCAAGCGGTTGCGATCTGTCTTATGCATGGCTACCGCTATCCGGCCCACGAAAGGCGCATCGCAGAGCTGGCTCGCAACCGCGGATTCGCGCAGGTCTCCGTCTCGCACGAAGTGGAATCGCTGATCAAGTTCGTCAGCCGCGCGGAAACGACGCTCGCAGACGCCTACCTCACGCCGGTGCTCGATCGTTACATCGATCGTTTCGGGAAAGCGGGG
>JBBDXW010000033.1:0-11584 GCA_040902105.1 Woeseia sp. | reverse complement strand
CGTGTGCGCGGCCAGCGCGCCTCATGTTCATGCAGAGCAACGGCGGGCTCGTGCTCGCGGACAATTTCCGCGGCAAGGACAGCGTGCTCTCCGGACCCGCCGCCGGGGTGGTCGGCATGGCAGAGACGGCAACTGCGGCTGGTTTTACCAGGCTGATTGGCTTCGACATGGGAGGCACGTCCACGGACGTGTCGGCTTTCAGCGGCGAATACGACCGCAGCAACGATTCCGAAGTCGCGGGTGTCCGTTTGCGCGCGCCAATGATGAGGATACATACCATCGCGGCCGGCGGCGGCTCTCACCTTCGCTACTCCGACGGCCGCTACCAGGTCGGACCCGACTCCGCCGGCGCCAGTCCCGGTCCTGCAAGTTACCGGCGCGGTGGACCGCTCACGGTGACCGATGCGAACCTTTTGCTCGGGCGGATTCCCTTTAAGTTTTTCCCCCGGGTGTTCGGGCCTTCCGCCGATCAACCGCTCGATACTGACGTTGTTCGCGAAAAGTTCGCAGAACTCGCCGCCGACGTTGCGGCCGACCGTGGCATCGAAGTCCGGCCCGAGGAGGTGGCGACAGGCTTCCTTACTGTCGCTGTCGAAAACATGGCGAACGCCATCCGGAAAATTACGATCGAGCGCGGCGAGGACGTGCGTGACTTTACGCTTTGTTGTTTCGGCGGCGCCGGCGGTCAACATGCCTGCCAGGTCGCCGGCGTCCTGGGCATCAGGACCGTATGGCTGCACCCGATGGCCGGCGTATTGTCGGCCTACGGCATGGGGCTCGCGAACTTGCGGGTCGAGCGGCAGCAGTCGGTCGATGTTCCCTTGAACGACTCGGGCCTGCGGACGCTCGCTGGATCGATAGCCGAATTGAAGCGGCAGTGCGGCGAGCTCCTGTCACGGCAAAGCATTCCGGAAGGAAACCGTCAATTCGCCGCGCAGGCAGGAATTCGCGTCAGCGGTTCCGACACCGTATTCGACATCCCGCTCGCCGGCGGCGGCGCCATGCGGGCCGTGTTTGCCGACGCCTACAGCGACCGCTTCGGCAGCGACCTTGGCGAAAGCGAATTGCTCATTGCAACGATTCGCGTTGCGGCAACCGGCGTCGAACAGGTGTTCGAGGATCCGGTGCTTGAATCGCGCCCGCAACCCGGGCCGGAGACGACCGGTCACCTGTGGCTTTCGAATGCGTGGTGTGAAGTACCGGTTTTCCGGCGCGAACGACTGGGTGCTGACGCAACGATAAGCGGCCCGGCGATTGTTGCCGAAGCCAACGGGACCACCGTCATCGACCCCGGCTGGCGCGCCCGCGTCAATCAGCGGGGTCACCTCATACTCGAACATGGCGGGGAAAGTTCTGAACGGAGCGGAGCGGTTGCAGGACCGGCTGCGATCGCGAGCGGCAAGCCCGACCCGGTCAGGCTCGAAGTCTTCAATCGACTGTTCATGCACATCGCGGAACAGATGGGCACCGTGCTGCAGAACACCGCGCTGTCGGTCAACATCCGCGAGCGTCTGGATTTCTCCTGCGCTCTATTCGATGCAGAGGGCCGGCTCGTATCGAATGCTCCGCACATGCCGGTGCATCTCGGCTCCATGGGCGAAAGCGTTCGCAGCGTCATCGCCGATAAGGGAGCGGAGCTTGAGGATGGTGACGCCATCATGCTGAATTCGCCGTATAACGGCGGCACGCACTTGCCGGACATCACCGTGGTGACGCCCTGGTTCGCAGGAACGAAGACGCCGTGTTTTTTCCTGGCGTCGCGGGCGCACCACGCCGATATCGGCGGCATTACGCCCGGCTCCATGCCCTCCTCCAGCAGGCACATCGACGAGGAAGGCGTGCTGATCGACAACGTCTGGCTGGTCCGGGACGCGCGCTTCCGCAAGGAAGAAGTTCTGGCGCTCCTGAGCGACGCAAGGTTCCCGGCGCGGAATCCCGGCCAGAATCTCGCAGACTTGAGGGCACAGCTCGCGGCCAATCGGCAGGGTATCCGGCAATTGCAGAAGGCGATCGATCGTTACGGCATGCCGACAGTGCAGGAATACCTGGAGTTTGTGCGTCAGAATGCGGCAGCAAGCGTGCGCCGTCTGCTCGGAACCCTCTCCGACGGCGCGTTCGGCTATGCGCTCGACTCAGGCGAAGTCATCAGGGTTCGAGTGACGGTCGATCCCGATCGACAGATTGCGACGGTCGATTTCGCGGGCACGGCGGCGCAATCCGGGAGCAACTTCAACGCGCCGGAAGCGGTTACGCGCGCCGCGGTGCTGTATGTATTTCGCAGCCTGATCGGCGAGGAAATCCCGATGAACGAAGGCTGTCTCGAGCCGCTCGACGTCGTCATTCCCAAGCGCAGCCTGTTGAGTCCGTCCTGGCCCGCAGCCGTAGTCGCCGGCAACGTCGAGACCTCGCAGTGCGTCACCGATGCATTGCTCGGCGCGCTCAATGCACTGGCGGCGTCACAGGGCACGATGAACAACCTGAGTTTCGGCAACGACCGGGTGCAGTACTACGAAACGATCGCGGGCGGCGCGGGCGCGGGACCGGGCTGGCACGGAGCCGATGCCGTACAGACGCACATGACCAACTCACGCATGACGGATCCCGAAGTTCTGGAACAGAAATTTCCGGTACTCGTCGAGTCCTTCGCGATTCGCCGCGGCTCCGGCGGCGCGGGCCGCTGGCGCGGCGGTGACGGCGCAATCCGCAAGCTCAGATTCCGCGAAACCATGGAAGCATCAATACTCTCGAACCATCGCATCGTTGCCCCGTTCGGGCTGGCCGGCGGCGAGCCGGGCAAAACGGGCGTCAACAGGGTCGAACACGCCGGCGGCGAAGTCGAGGACCTGGGCGGAACCGCAACCGTGACCCTGCAGGCCGGCGATTGCCTGCTCATAGAAACGCCCGGCGGCGGCGGCTACGGTGCGTCCGGTTCATAGCCCCGTTGGTTACGCAAGCGACGAGCATCTCCGCAACGCACCGTCATAAGTGCGCCACCGCACAGAACTATTCGCCGCATTGGGTGACACTCTGACGTGGCCAGATGCCATTCTGCATCGGCAATTCGCACCAGGACAATCAACATGACTCAGCTAATACAGACGTTCAAGGTAAAGGGAATCCGTGGCTCGCCCTTTTACGTCGCAGCCGCAGGCTTTCTTGCGCTTGCCGCTTGCGCATCGACGCCGCAACCCCCCACTCAGGCCCTGCAAGCCGCAGAGTCGGCCATCGCCGATGCTGAGCAGGCTCGCGTTGCCGATTACGCATCGACGGAGCTGCGCGAGGCACGCGAAAAACTGGCCGCAGCCCAAACTGCGGTGCTAAGCGAGCAAATGGTAGAGGCCCGGTACCTCGCTGACGAGTCGCGCGTTCATGCCGACCTCGCCTCCGCCCAGGCGGAAGAGCTCAAGGCAAAGGCAATCAACGACGAGATGCAAACGAGCATCGATACGTTGAAAGAGGAAATGCGACGTAATTCAGGAGGCCGACAATGAACATTCAGGCACACAGGTCTGCCAAAGTCCTCATCGCTGCTGCCGCATTGCTGGTGCTGGCAGCCTGCGCGACCCCGCTGACCGCACCGCAAGGCGCCGATACTGCTCGCAGTAAGTTGACGCAGTTGCAGTCCGATTCGCAGCTGGCCAGCCGTGCGCCGGTCGAGATCAAGGAGGCCGAAACCGCGGTGACAGCGGCCGAGGTGCCACGTCAGGACAAAGTGTACGCCGAGCATCTGGTACTGATCGCCGATCACAAGGTCGACATCGCCCAGGCACGGGCACAGAGCCGCCAGTATGAGGACCAGCGTCAGGCGCTGAGCGAGGAAAGCGAACGCGCGCGCCTTGATTCCCGAACTCGGGAAGCGGACATGGCCCGTACGGATGCCCAATTCGCACGCGAGGATGCAGCCACTGCCCGCGGCGAGGCCGACGCCGCGCGCATGAAGACCGAAGAAGCGATGCTCGAGTCCGAAGACCTGCAAAGACAGATTGCGGAATTGAATGCCCGCGAGACCGATCGCGGCCTCGTGGTCACGCTGGGCGACCTGCTGTTTGAAACCGGCAAGTCCGACCTGAAAGGCGGCGCCGCGGGCAACCTCGACAAGCTGGCTGCGTTTCTCAACGAATATCAGGATCGAACCGTACTTATAGAGGGACACACCGATAACGTCGGTGGCGACGAATCCAACTTCAACCTGTCGCAACGTCGCGCCGATTCGGTTCAGTCCTATCTGGTGGGCGAGGGCGTGGAAGCAAATCGCCTGTCCACATCAGGCATGGGCGAAGGCACCCCGGTTGCCGGTAACGATACGGCTACCGGTCGACAGCAGAACCGCCGCGTCGAGGTCATTATCTCCAACGCGACCACGGCCTCGAGGTAAATGCTGCTGGACGAGTACAATCTGACTGAATCGCTGATGCCGGTGCGGAACCCGCTCAGCAGGCGCTGAGCGGGTTTTTTCATTGCTGCCACCGAATCAGCCAAGCGCGTGATCTGCGCGTGGTGGGTGGCCTTCATCCAACGCGGCGGAAGTGGGCCCTGAATTACTGAACGCTTATTCTGTCGCGCGATCGACGTTCGCCTGTGATCGGGTTTGCGTCGATTGGCCGTTGGTTCGAGTGTTGGTGGTTCGACCGTTGGTGCGACCGCATTCCTTTGTCGAACCATTGCCATTGCCATTGGCGAGGTGACGGGAGGCTTCGAGCGCGCCTTCCGGGGAGCTCGGCGCAACGGCGCAGCGGCCCTTGTCCCTATACATGGCCATGTCCGCGGACTTTAACAATCCAAGGTAGTCTTTCCCGTCGATTGGCCAGGTCGCCATGCCTATGCTTGCTGTCATTTTGATCGCTGTGCCGTCGATGACATAGGGCGTCGCCAGTTGAGCGCGGATTTTCTCGGTTGCGGAAAGCGCCTGGTCCCTTCTTTCGATGTCCGGCAGCAGGACCACAAGTTCGTCGCCGCCATAGCGGCAGGCGGTGTCGGAGCCGCGGATACAAGCCTGCAAACGCGACGCCACTTGTTGCAGCAGCCTGTCGGCTGCCGAATGCCCGAGCGCGTCATTGATGCCCTTGAAATTGTCCAGGTCGAGGAACAGCAATACCACCTGGTTGTGCTGCCGTTTCGCACGCGCCACCGCCTCGTTGAAATGGTCTTGAAGCAAGCGGCGGTTGGGCAGGCCGGTCAGCTCGTCGTAAAGGGCAAAGCGGCGCGCCTTCCCCAGCGCCTTGGCGAGCAAGGCCGTTTCTTCCTTGAGAGCCAGATACAGTTTCAGCAGCCTTTCGATCTTCCGTAATGCTGTTGCCAGCTGTTGCTGTCGGGACGCCGGCGTCTTGCGGGAGCCGGCCACGTCTGTGAGGTCCTGGTCCGACTGCGGTTGATTGAGGCAGGGGGCACTGCCGCTGCGCCAGCGTTGTGCGCCGGTGTGCGCGGCAACGGAGGCATGCGAATTGCCATTAAGAGTCTTTGTACCCATCAACTCGCTCCCGAATCCTGAGCGCGGAAAGCACTATCTCGATGACCCGCGAGGCAATCGGCTGCGTGGCTAGCCGTCACCGCAGTGCGCGGCCCCGCACGAGCTTCACGAGGAACAGCAGGATGACAGCCCCGAGGAAAGAGACGAGCAATCCCGGCACACTGAAGTCGCCCTGGTTGATCGACCCGGCTCCGAAAACGCCGCTCAGCAGCCATCCGCCCAGCACGGCGCCGATAATTCCGACCACGACGTTGAGGATGATCCCCTGCCGTCCGTCCGTTCCCATGAACATGCTGGCCACCCATCCGATCAGGCCGCCAACCACGAGCCAGATAATGATATTCATGTGCCTGTCCTCACGTCAGTTAGTACCAATATGAGAGGCGACGTTATCCGCCGGCTGTGGCGGCGTCAGTGCGGTACCGCACTTAGTATGCTGTGGGACAACGCTGTCGATCCGGGCAATCGCTGCTCATAGCATCGCTCGACGCGGACGTCGTTTTCGACCCGTGTGACGCCTCGATCAGGCTGAAATTGTCAACCAGTTCACGCAGCAGTTCTGTGCCCCAGCGTACATATGGAATGAACGGCCTGCAGAGACTACTGTACGTGTGCTGCGGAACCGGCTCCAGATCTGCCGGCAGGTCCCGCCCGGCCGTGAAGCAGATCCCCGACTATGGGCTGCTTCAGAAATTCAGACTATTGGCGCCAAAAAGTCCGATCAATCCGAAGACGATCAAGTATCCGGCAACGATATAGTTCAGCAGCTTGGGCATGACCAGGATTAGGATTCCGGCGATCAGCGACACCAGGGGACCGAGGCTCAGGGTGATATTCATGATTGTTCCCTATTATTTGTGGAGGGTTAAGTGGGACTTATGTCAGTCTCTGCGCGACCATGCGAAGAAACGCGTGCATGCAGGGTTGCCTCGCAGTAATCAGCCGACGATCGACAGCACGTCGCCCGGGGGAAAATGAAACCATAAACCGCTCTCGGCAAGAAAGCTATCAGGGCAATTTCGTCTGCGCGTCAGCTTGCAGTTTGGGCGGTAAGCAGGCGATCGTATTCTTTCTTAACCACCGCATAACATTCGCACACGCCGGCCTCAAGCTTTGGGCGGTCGAGCACGGTGATATGCCCACGCCTGTATCGGATCAACCCTGCATTTTGCAGGTGCCCGGCGGCCTCCGTGACGCCCTCGCGGCGCACGCCCAGCATGTTGGCGATCAACTCCTGGGTCATGCTGAGCTCGTTCGAAGGCAGGCGGTCCAGGCTTAACAACAACCAGCGGCACAGCTGCTGCTGCACCGAATGGTGCCGGTTGCACACGGCGGTCTGTGCCATCTGCGTGATGAGCGCCTGGGTATAGCGCAATGCCAGATGCTGTAAGTTGCCACCGTTATCGAATTCCTTTTTCAGAAAAGATGCTTTGAGCCGATAGCCGGACCCGGCGCTCTGCACCACCGCCCGGCTCGGCGTGGTTTCGCCGCCCATAAACAGTGCGATGCCGACCAGGCCTTCGTAACCGGTTACGGCGATCTCCGCCGATGACCCGTCTTCCATCACATACAGCAGGGAAATGATGCTGTCCGTGGGGAAGTATACGTAGCCCAACTTACCGCCAGACTCGTACAGGACCGCGCCAAGGGGCAGCTTTACCAATTCGAGATTGGGCCGCAGGCGCTTGTAATCGGCGTCAGGAAGAGCGGCAAGCAGATGATTTTGCCTTGGGTTGGGCGGGTCATAAGTTGCGATCGTGTCGTGCATCGGTCTGAAGCCCCGTGTTGGGTGCGCCAGAAGTTGAAAGCCGGACTCCATATTTATGCGTTCATTTTGCGCAATTCTAAGCCCAATGTACCCTGGCGCACAATAGTTCCGCGGGCAGCCGGCGACCTTGTACGCTAGGGTACAGAGCAGGATCTCGATCACACGGAGAGACGGTTACTACTGCAGGTTTGCAGTGTCGCAGGCTGCGAGTCAGAGCTTGCTTACGCGAGTAACCGTGCGTAATCGTCGAGCGCGGCTTCGTAGCACTCGCAACACGCCGCTTCGAGCCCTTTACGATCGAGGATTGTGATCTCGCCGCGCGCGTAGCTGATGAGCTTTCTTCGTTGCAGTGCGCCCGCGGCGACGGTAACGCCGCTTCTTCGCACCCCGAGCATGCCGGCGAGATACTCATGGGTGAGGTGGAAATGATCGGCGTGCGCGCGGTCATGCGTCATGAGCAACCAGCGCGCCAGCCGTGCCTCCACCTCATGGAAATGGGTGCAGGCCGCCGTTTTCGCCAATTGTCCTATCAATACGTACAAATATCGGCCCAGCGTACGCTGCAGGGAAGGACTGTCACGCAATTGGCGCCGAAGCTGCGGCCCGGTCATCCTCAAAGCGGTGCCCTTGCCTTGCACCACTGCGCGCAGGGGCCCGGTATTGACTCTCAGAGCCAGCGTCGCGCCGAGCATGCCTTCGTTGCCGATCAAACCCATTTCCAGCGGTTGGTGGCCAGCCATAGTCGTCACCAGCGATATGAATCCGGTGAGGGGAAAGAAAACGTGCCGAACGGGCAGATGAGGCTCGCACAGGATATCGCCGAAGGCCAGGTTCACCGGCTCACTGCGTTGCAGAATCCTGTTGCGGTCTTTCGGCGACAGGCCATCGATCAGGCGGTTGACGACTGGCACAGGTTGTGCGGCTGACACTCGATGATCCCTCAGCACGGAAAAACCAGCGGGAGGCAAGAGACCGGCGCTTGGACAGTCTCGATCTTGCATTGTCGCTGACGACGGTGCAGCGGTCTGTTCGCTGAAGCACACAGCCCAGCTTCTGCGTCGTCAAAAGCGGCCTGCACCCAAGAGACTCCCTGGGCTAAAACGTAGCTCTATCGCCCGCCGGCGCGGGCTCCAACTTACGCGCAGTGTGCCAATGAGGGCGCGAACGCGGTCGCTGCAACGCGGCATCCGGACACGGTCTGATGCAGCGTCAGTGCAATGGCGTCCGCGGCGCCCGCCGGGCGAAACGCGAGCAGGATGGTTACGCCCCGCTGCCGATTGTTCGGTTGCGCATGCAGTCCAGCGTCGCATTGCACGACGAAATGATCGCCGGCGAAGGCACCTTCATCGGCCAGGTGGGAAAGGTATGCGTGCACCTGCGCGTGGATACAATCGGCAACGCGCGTTTCGTTGGGCTCGAACACCGCCCAGCGGGTTGCGCGTTCGATCGCGTTCGTGATGGTAAGGCAGAGTCGCCTGACGGCCAGGCTTGCGTATCTCCGGTCCATCGGACAATTCCGGGCCAGCGTGACGGAACCGGCGATTGTTGCGAGACCGCCCGGCCTCGCTGCGATCACGTTGAGGCCATCCCGGACGAGATGCCTGACATCCTCGGCTCCGAGGTCGATGGCCGGCACGAGGTTGCGGCGAAACGCCAGGTCTTTCTGGTCGAGCGCGCGCCAGGGTCCGTAGTTCCGGTCGAGTTTGCAGATCAGCCCCGCCACTGCGCCGCCCACGGCACACGCCGGAGAGCCGTCGTCAATCCGCCCATACATGCGGGGGAAGTATGCAAGGATGTTGGGACTCGCGTACCCGGCATCGCGGATGCCCGCGAGTGCGGATGCAGCCGTTTTCCACTTTGCGGGAGGATCGAGAAGCAGCATCGCTCCGCGTCTGCGGCAATATAACTCCGCCGCCAGGATCGCAGCCGGCCCGAAATCTTCCTGAACGCCGGGGGGCGGCATGTAGAGCAGATCGAATCGTTCGATCTGACTGAGTGCGAATATCCCGGTGCTTTTGACTGCCGAGCCGATCAGGTCGTAATCTGAAAGCGCATGGCCATCGGTGCCGGCCTGCGCGTGACCGGCGTATCCCGGATCGAACCGGTTCGCCGGGTCGATCGTGGGCATCGGCCTGCCCGCAGGCAACGGCATCTGCGGCCGGGCGAGCTCGGAACCGACCAGCGCGTTTCCAACGAAGTTCCGGTCTTCCTCATCGCAGGACAGTCGCCGGTAAATTTCCTGGTCGATCACGAGACCCGTATCCGGCGCAAGCCTTTGCAGTGCGAGATTGAAGTGCTCGCAGTCATTGGCACTGATGCCGTCGTAGTCTATGGATGCGCGAATGCATTCGGTCGAACCCGGCTCCACCGCGCGCAGTACCAGCACGCCACGCTCAGCCGTTATACAGATCATTGCACCGCGCGCGCTGTTGGCGACTCTGACCACGTACAGTTGCTTGCCGCCGTGGTCGAAGAACTGCTCGACCGCGGGACCCAGGGTGCTGCGCTTCCAGATGCCGCCGAAACGACGCCGGAACTCCGCGAAGTTGCGGATCAGTACCGGTGAATTCAGCGGTCCCCGCAGCGCGCGGCCGATGAACGCCGCGTTGGTCTCGGAACTCCAGTCAACGGGGCTGTCCATCGAGGCAATTTCGGTAACGGTTATCCCTCCGCCATTCACGAGCCTCTGCATTTCTTTCTATATCTGCCCTGCCGGCAACCCCATCTTCGAATCCTCATCAGAGCTATTCTAGTGTACCCCGTCGTAAATAATCGACCCTTCTCGCGAGCGACCCTGGTGACTGGCAAGGGTGGCTGGCAAGGCGCGGCGACGCGTAATAGCACCGCTATTGCGAGGAGTCGCAACACCGCCAGGCGCGAAAAGGGGCCGCGAGAATGGTCGATTATTTGCGACGGGGTGCACGAGGGCGCCTCTGCACAAGTCTGGGCGAGCGGATTTTTGTTCAGGGTTTTCGAGATCAAGGCGTGTGAAGCCAGTCATAGCCGAGCTATGGCTGGCTTTGCACAACGCAGAGATCGGAAAGCCTGAACGAAAAGACGCCGTCCACGACTTGTGCAGAGGCTCCCTGGTGAGGGAATCCGGAGGAAGCCAACGCCAAAGGTCTATAATGCCTGACAGCGCAATTTCGCAATGAACCGTAGCGATTCTTCAGAAATATGCCGCACAGACCGCAATTGTCCAGGCTGGCGTCGATGAGCGGGTTGAGCGGATTGCTCGGCAAGGAAACGCTGGCACGGCTGCCGACACCCGTGCGCGAGCACAGTTTACGTCTGCCGGCCGGCCAACGAAAACTCTCTGTGAAACTCGACAATCTGACCGGCGACCTGTACGGAGGCAACAAGGTCCGCAAGCTCGAATACATTCTTTATCGTGCGCGGCAGAAGCACTGCGAGCGCATTGCGACCTTCGGCACGGTCGCCTCCCATCACGCCCTTGCTACTGCGCTTTATGCCAGCCGCCTCGGTTATCCCTGCACCTGCTTCCTGTCGCATCAGACTCCGACGCCTGCGGCCTCGACGTCGCTGCGTATGCACATGCAGCTCGGCACCTCGGTCGTGCGCTATGGCGGCGCGTACGAGAAACGGCTGCAGATCCTGCGCGATAACCTGTGGGGGCGCCATCCCTGGGTTGTGCCGATCGGCGGGACCTCCTGGCTCGGCACCTTCGGTTTTGTCTGCGCGGGAATCGAGCTTGCGGAACAGATTGCGGCAGGCCTTCTGTCGCCGCCCGACCGCCTGTATGTCGCCGCAGGTACGATGGGCACCGCCGCGGGACTTGCGCTGGGCCTTGCATTGGCGGACCTCGGGACGGAAATTCACGCGATTCGCGTATCGGATACGTCGATATGCAACGACGACGCGCTTCGCCACCTTATCGACAAAACGGCGCGCATGATGCATCGGCTCGACAAATCAATACCGCGCAAGCTTTCGCAGCAGGTCAACATCCGCCTGCGGCACGAATTTTTCGCCGGCGGCTATGCCCGTACCGACGATGAGACGGAAGCGGCAATCGACGTTGCACGCGATGAACTGGAGCTGGAACTGGAGGGAACCTATACCGGCAAGGCGATGGCGGCGGTGATCAGGGATTTCAACGGCCACGATACCGGGAACAAGCAATTTCTGTTCTGGAATACCTTCAATTCCGTGCAGTTGCCGCTCGATGCCGATGCGCCCTTCGACCGCAACGCATTGCCCGAGGAATTCTTGCGCTACGTGAACTAGTGGACTGTAACAGCGAAATCGTTCGTCCTGGCACCAGCAGGAGTACCGTCCGGGGGTGTTCCACGAGCGAGTTTCCCGTGTCTGAGCACGTGGAACACCCC
>JBBDXW010000032.1:0-31366 GCA_040902105.1 Woeseia sp. | reverse complement strand
CACGGGAAACTCGCTCGTGGAACACCCCCGGACGGCACTCCTGCTGGTGCCAGAGTCAAACGAATTCGACTTGTGCCAGAGTCAAACGAATTCGACTTGTGCCGAGGCAGTCGCGGTTCGTCGGCATTGCTATAATGCCGCGTTCTTCCCTGAATGGACGGATATCGGTGGCAGCAAAGGCCGGCACGATCGAGCAGAATCTGATTCCCGCAAACGCGCAGCACAGATATGAGGTGAGGCCTTCAGACCTGCCATTGTCCTGCCCGATGCCGGGAATGTATCTGTGGAATTCTCATCCCAAAGTCTATCTTCCGATCCGCGACACCGGCGAGGCCAAATGCCCTTATTGCGGCGCCGAGTATTATCTTAAAGCCGCCGCCGACTGATTTGGCCGACCGGGCGCCTCGAACAGACACGCTGACGAGCCATTGATATGCACATTGTGACAGGCGGAGCCGGATTCATTGGCAGTAACCTCGTCCGCCGCCTGCTCGACGAGACCGGCGACGGTGTCGTCGTCGTCGACGACCTGAGCAACGGTCACAAGTTTGCGAACATCGCCGATCTGGCCATCGCCGACTATCTCGACAAGGACGAGTTTCTCGAAATTCTCGAATCCCGGTTCGGCCGCGGCGTCCATTCCGTTTTTCATCAAGGCGCCTGCTCGGTAACGACCGAATGGGACGGGCGTTACATGATGCGCAACAACTACGGCTATTCGAAACGGTTACTGCATCATTGCCTGGCGCACGGCATCCCGTTCATCTACGCATCGTCCGCGGCCGTCTACGGCGGCGCCCGCGAGTTCAGCGAGTATCCGGCCAATGAACTGCCGCTCAATGTCTACGGATATTCGAAACTGCTGTTTGATCAATACGTGCGCCGCCTGTCGCTCGACTCGGACGCACAGGTCGTTGGCCTGCGGTATTTCAACGTCTATGGACCGGGAGAGCAGCACAAGGGAGCGATGGCGAGCGTTGCGTTCCACTTCAGGCGCCAGCTTGTTGCAGACGACGAAATTCGCCTGTTCGAAGGGTCGGGCGGATTTCCCGACGGCGAGCAACGGCGCGATTTCGTGTACGTGGACGATGTGAGCGCCGTGAACCTGTGGTTTCTGCAACATCGCAAGACATCAGGCGTTTTCAACGTTGGCACCGGGAAATCGCAGAGTTTCAACGATGTAGCTAAAGCCGTCATCGATTGGCACGGTCGCGGCCGCGTCCGCTACGTTCCATTTCCGGAAGAACTCGCAGGCGCCTACCAGAGCTTCACCGAGGCCGATCTCACGAAGCTCAGAAATGCGGGCTGCGAGATCGACTTTCGCAGCGTGGAGGCGGGCGTCCGCGACTATCTCGACCGCCTCGCCCGGAAGACGGTCTAGGTCATCGGATCGATAATCCCGTCGCCAGTGGCTAACCGGGCAATATTGGTCGTCGGCCCGTCCTGGGTAGGCGATATGGTGATGGCGCAATCCCTTTTTAAGCTGTTGAAGGAGCGGCAGCCGGAGACTCAAATAGATGTGCTGGCGCCCGCATGGTCGAGTCCTATTATCGCGCGCATGCCGGAAGTCAGGAAGGCTGTCGTATCGCCAGCCGGGCACGGTGAAATTTCGCTCGGCAAGCGCTGGCGGGTGGCGCGATCGCTGCGCGCGGAAAAATACGGACAGGCGATCGTTTTACCACGCTCACTGAAGGCGGCGCTCATTCCGTGGTTCGCCGGAATTCGCAGACGGACCGGGTATCAAGGCGAAATGCGCTTTCGCCTGATCAACGACATGCACGAGTTTGACGAGCGCCGGCTCGATCAGACCGTGAAGCGGTTTCTGGCCCTGGGCCTCGCGCCTGATGAGCCGCTGCCGTCGATGCCGAGGCCCGTGCTCGAGGTATCCGTAACCAACCAGCGCGCAGTCATCGCGAGGCTCGGGCTTGCGACCGACAAGCCGGTCATCGCGATGATGCCCGGCGCCGAATACGGCCCGGCCAAGTGCTGGCCCATCGAGTACTTCAGAACTCTCGCGGAAATGCTGGTGCGAGCCGGTTACTCCGTGTGGGTGCTGGGTTCGTCGAAGGACCTTGCTGCGGGACAGACAATTGCGCGCGACGGGTTTGCGCTGAATCTCTGCGGGCAAACCGCACTCGAGGACGTTATCGATCTGCTGGGACGCTGCGAGCAGGCCGTCAGCAACGACTCCGGCCTGATGCACATCGCTGCGGCGGTCGGGACCCGCGTGGTCGCCCTGTACGGCTCGACCAGCCCCGGGTTTACCCCGCCGCTGACCGCCAATCGGGTTGTGCATTATCTGGCGATCGAGTGCAGCCCCTGTTTTCAGCGGGAATGTCCTTTGGGCCATTTTCGCTGCCTGCGGGAAATCCTGCCAGAAGCCGTGTTTGCAAGCATGGGGGACCCCAAAGAACCCTGAAAGGGTGCGATCATGTGGCTATTGGCGCCGAATGGCCGGTAACGCCGGTTGATGGTCAGCGGGGGCGCCCCTTGCGTGGGCTTTGTCGCGACGCGGCAGCCTGGCACTGCGATTTTGCAGCGTTCCGGAGCCCCGCTGGGGTCAAAATCCACAAAAATGCGGTGAAGTACATCGATCGCGAGATACTCTGCCGGGCTTGTGAAAGGCGGCGAACGCCGGATAAGATGGCGGGAAAAAGCAGTATTTTGCCGTTAAAAACCTGAAAATGCATCGTTCGTGGCAGGCTTTGGCGTGGCGCGCAGGCCGAAGACCCGGTCGATCTTCTCGTTGACTCGCGCAAGCCGGATGAGCCCCATGGCATGCGGGTCGCGTACGCGCTGCCCCCAGCGCACTTCGTCCGCTGCCTTGTCGAGGTACTTGTGCAGCGCCTCCGGATAGGCGTTCACAGTCAGCTCCCGGCTGAAATAAGGCCCGGTCCGTTCCGGATTCGAGGTGGCGTACAGACCGATCACCGGCGTACGAACGGTGGTAGCCATGTGTGCCGGTCCGGAATCCGGACACAGCAGCGCAACGGCAGCGTCGAGAATGGCGAGCAGTTGCTTCAAGCTCGTTTTGCCGATCAGGTTGACGAGGCTTGGATCGCACAGTTTGCGGATGGTGTTGCCGTATTCGATTTCCGTGGCCGACGATCCGCCGGTCAGGACGATTCGGCAGTTGAATTTCTTTCTGGCGTGGTTGGCGGCCGCGGCGTAGTTCTCGGCGCTCCAGTTTCGAAAGTTACGGTTGCGTTCGCTGCTGCATGGGCTAATGACGAGAATCGGCCGATCTGCAGATTCATACTGAGCGGCGAATTCGCGATGCGCAGACGACAGCGGAATGTCCCAGCGAAGTTCGCGTCGCGGCACGCCGATGTGCCGGGAGAATTCCAGCATCGCGTCCTGCACATGCTGCCGCCCGGTTGCTGCGATGCGGCGATTCGTGAACAGCCACTGAAAGTCCCTGGCGCGCGAGACGTCGAACCCCAGGCGAATGCGAGTTTTCGCCAGCCGGCAGATGAGGTTCGCGCGCATCGAGGCGTGCAAGCAGAGCGCGACGTCGAAGCGTTCGCGCATTAGCTGCGACCGAACCTCGGCATACGCCCGGAGCCCTTTGGACTTATCGAAAATGATAAACTTGATGCCGGGGATATCCGACATCAACGCCGCTTCAGTTTTGCCGATGATCCACGTGAGCCGTGTTTCCGGCCACGCATCCTGAATGGCCCTGACAACCGCCAGTGCATGACAGGTATCGCCGATTGCCGAAAGACGGATGACGCAGATGCTTTCTGGCGGCGATTTCTGGAGCATTATGGATCAGGTAAATGAAGACAGCTTGCGTTTGAACGAGACTGTCGAGAACACCGAAACCGGCGCCATCCTATACGATCGGGCGCTCATCAACCAGATTTCCGACGCGAGCTTCCGCCCGGAAACATGGCAGTGGGCGGTGCCGGTGACGGGGGCGCTGCGCTCGGCGGGGCGCGGCAACACGATGTTCGTCGGCGATGGAAAGTCGGAATTCGTGCTGCGGCATTACCGGCGCGGCGGCGTGCCCGGCCGCATGAATCGAGATCTGTATCTGTGGCTGGGCGGAGAGCGGACGCGCGCATTCGCCGAGTGGCGCCTGCTGGCAAGGCTGACGGCCATGGGGCTGCCTGTGCCGCGTCCCGCAGCCGCCCGCTTTCGCCGCGTCGCCGGGTTCTTTTACACGGCCGACCTGCTGACTGTCCGCGTGCAAGGCATCCGGTCGTTGTCGGATCGACTGCTGCAAAACGCAACCGCGGAGGGCTTCTGGAGCGGTGTAGGCGAAGGCATTCGCCGATTCCACGAGGCCGGGGTGTGCCACGCCGATCTGAATGCATATAACGTGCAGGTCGACGCGGACGACGCCGCTTTTCTGCTCGACTTCGATCGTGGGAGGCTGCGGCCGCCGGGGACCTGGCAACAGCGGAACCTCGCGCGGCTGTATCGCTCGCTCGTAAAAATCCGGCAACTGGAGCCGCGCCTGTCGTTTTCTCAAGCGAGCTGGCAGCAACTCATGCAGGGCTATTCGAGCGCCTCCAGGTCGCTGTAAACGTCCGGCAAGGGCTTCGGCCGGTTCTTGAACTTGCGATGCACCCAGTAATATTGCTCCGGGCAAAGCCGGATTTGCCGTTCGAGGATTTCGAGGTACTTGCGAGTGTCTTCGACCGGATCGTCACTCGGCACGCCCTCGATCGGTGGCAGGATCGTCAGGACGTATCCGCCTTCCGGCCGTCGCCGGGGAAAAAACGGAACGGCGACTGCCTTGCCGAGCCTCGCAAGCGTGCCTGTTGCAGTATTGGTCATACACGGCACGCCGAAAAAAGGTAGCAGCGCAGACTGCTTGCGGTTGTAACTCTGATCCGGCGCGTACCACACCGGGGTGCCCGCCTTGAGGCTCCGAATCATGCTTTTGATGTCGTTTTTCTCAATCGTGCCTCTTGCGGACCTCTCCCGGTTGGTCCGTAGAATTTCCGTCATGAACTCGCTGCGATTCTTGCGATACACCGCGTCGAATGGCGGGGAGTTCAGGCTCAGCACGCGGCCGCTGATTTCGAGCGTGGTGAAGTGGGCGCTCAGCAGGATGACTCCGACACCGCGGTCCGTGGCATCGCGGATATGTTCGGCGCCCTCGATGCGCGTCATCGCCAGAAGTTTGCGGTCCGATGCCCAGCGGCCGAGCCCCAGTTCGATGATGGACATGCCGAGCGCTTCGAAGTGCAGCAGGGCAAGCGCGTCGCGCTCCGCCGGTGACAATGCCGGAAAGCACAATTCGATATTGCGGCGGCAGATTGCGCGGCGCTCTTTGGCGAACACGTGAGCAATGCGTCCCAGGCGCTTGCCGATGCCGAGTTGCACGCGATAGGGCAACAGGCCGCTGATTCGAAGTAGAGCGAGTCCGATCCACGTTGGCCAGTACTGCGGCGCGCGGAAATACGACAGAGGTTTGCGCTGCTTCATTGCAGAACTTTAATGGGCCTGCACGAATGTAGCCAAGTCGCGCGGACTACCGTTTATCGCCTGCTGTCACGAACTCCAACACGGCTTCCTGCTGGAGCCCGCGACAGCGACAAACGGTGAACTCAGACTCTGACCCCTGGTCTTCCCGACTACTCCGACATCCCGTCGATGTAATCGTCGTTGGTTACTTCGGATTCGTGCATCAGCGCGTCGTCGGTGTCGTCTTCGCGGTTGTCCGCGGCCCTCGCTTCCGCGGTCTGAATGCCGACATGGAAGGCGGCAAAGCCCGGCATCACGACCTGGTTTCTGGCCATGCCGATGACGCGTCCCGCGAAGGGCGCGTAAAGGTTGGTGCTCGCGTTGTTCATGGGGTCGGTGATAGTCCCGAGCAAATCGCCGCGGCGAACCGTACTGCCCAGGCTGACGTCCGCGAGCAATATACCGCCCCGGTCCGCGCGTACCCACACCGAGCGATAATAGACAGGCTCCGGGTCTCCCCAAAGCCGGGCTTTCTTGACCATGCCGAGCGTATTGAGCAGCGTTTCAATTCCCTTGACGCCGTGCATGACTTCCTTGAGTTCGAGTTCGGATGGCCCGCCTGCTTCCAGGGTCACGGTGGCTATGCCGACCCGAGATGCTGCGTGCCGCAAGGTGCCTTGCGTCGGATCGCTGTGCAGGATGACGGTCGCGCCAAATCCGTGCGTCAGTGTCACGACGTCGGGGTTGCGCAGGTCGGCGCGCAATTGCGGCAGGTTGGCGCGCTCGAACGAACCGGTATGCAGATCGATCAGCGCGTCACAATGCCGAATGACCTCGGTGAAAAACGAGTGCGCAATTCTCGATGCTGCGCTACCGTTCGGGTTTCCGGGAAAGTAGCGATTGAGGTCGCGCCGGTCCGGCAGGTAGCGGGAACCACGACGGAATCCCTGCAGATTGACGATCGGCACGCCGATCACCGCGCCGGACAGTTTCTGCGGATCCAGGTCGTGCATGACCCGACGAACCATTTCGATACCGTTGAGCTCATCGCCGTGCACAGCCGCCGTCAGGCACAAGGTCGGGCCCGGCAACTTTCCGTTCACGGCGAGTACCGGCGTCGATACCGGTATGCCCTCAAACAGTTCGGTCGCCGACCACGACAATCGCTGATAAGTCCCGGGCGGGACTTCTGCGTTGAGCAACGTCATCGTGCGGGCCGCTTCCTGTTCCTCGGCGATGGTTACCGCATCCGCCAGCGGGATCTCCGAGGACGGCTCATCCATCTCCGCGGACAGTGGGTCGATCGCCACGCCTGCGTACTGGGTGCTGTTGCCCGGCGAGGCCGTCGGCGCATCTTCGGTTTGTTGGCCGGTAGCGTTACGCAGCAAATCTTCGGTCGGTGCCGATCCCTCGACAGCCCCGTGGTCTGCTGCGTCGGCCACCTCGACGTCATTCGCGGACGGGTCCGGTGCACCCGGCTCGCCCGGTGACTCGGAAAGTTCGTCGGCAGGTGCCTGTGCGGCGAATTCTTCCGGCGTCGGCCCGTGCTCCTGCGGAAGGATTACCGGCCCGACGTCCGGGCCTTCGGCAGTGGCAGCCGCCTCCACCGGCTCCAGGATGTCGGTCGCCGCATCGGCGTCGGCATGATCCGAGGCGATAGCGGAATCGCCTGTGGGCTGCGCCTCGGCTTTGACGACCTCCTCGGTGTTCGCAACCGGCGCCGGGACGGGCTCTGCGGTGTCCGCCGCAGTGACATCACCCGGCGTCTCGTCTGGCGGCGGAGCTGTTGCCGGCGGTGCGACAATGATGTCGTCGCCGGGCTCGGCCGCCGGCTCATCGGCCACAGGACTCTGACCGAGCAGCAGCAAAAGCACGCCGCTCAAGGCGAAAAATGTGGTCTGCGTCGCGACATTATTCATTGACGTTTAATACTGTTGCCTGAATCGGCTGATTCGGGTTGCATGTCACAGCCGGCCCGGGTAAGAATGCATTATAAAGGGCTTGATTTCTGTGAACTATTCAAGCGTTTAGAATTAACTCCTCGATTGAAACCTTATTCCGTTCAAATGACAAGTCTAATTCGCTCGATCTCGATTGCGGCGCTGGTCGCGCTCGTCTGCGTGGCCTTTGAGGCGAGGGCCGATGAATGGTTCCCGCAGCCGCCGGAGCTCGAGCCGGACGTAAGTTTCTGGGTGTCGATATTCACCGAGTACGACAGTGACCAGGGAGTCTTGCACGATAACCGAAATCTCGCGGTAATCTATGAACGGATCGACATTCCGGCTAAAACGTCGCGAAAAGAGCGGCACCGCCAGGTCGAAAATCGCCGCACCCACTATAAAAAGCTGCTGCAATCGCTCGCCACCGGCAAGCGCGACAGTCTCTCCGCGGACGAACAGGCAGTACTGGCGCTGTGGCCTGACGACGTGCCGGATCGCGTTCTGGCCGATGCCATCGACAACATCCGTTACCAGCAGGGGCTTTCAGATCGCTTCCGCGAAGGCATGAAACGGGCCGGGCGTTATCGCGCCCATGTCCACACGGAGTTCGCCAAGCTCGGTGTACCCGTCGAGCTTGCAGCATTGCCGCACGTCGAGTCGTCCTACAATCCGGAGGCGCGTTCGCACGTTGGCGCATCCGGCATCTGGCAATTTACGCACAGCACGGGACGTCGTTTCATGCATGTCGACCACGTACTCGATGAAAGAAACGATCCCTTTACCGCCACGGTTGCCGCGGGGCGACTGCTGGCATACAACTACTCCATCACCGGCAACTGGCCGATGGCAATAACGGCCTACAACCATGGCCTGTCCGGAGTCCGTCGCGCGATGCAGGCGCACGGCGACACGGCTTACGTGAAAATCCTTCGCGAATATCGTGGCCGGACATTCGGTTTCGCGTCCCGCAATTTTTACGTTGCATTTCTCGCTGCGCTGAAAGTCGACCGGAATCCGGAGCTGTATTTTCCCGGGCTGGTGCCATACGGGCCGGTAGACTATGAAACAATCACGCTCGACGCCTATGTACCCGCAGACGCGTTGTCCGCGACGCTCGGCGTCAGCCAGGCCGATCTGGCCCGGTACAATCCTGCGCTGCAGGCGACCGTATGGCAGGGCAGCAAGCACCTGCCGCAACAGTACAAGCTGCGTTTGCCGCGTGAGTTGTTGAAGGCGCCGTTGCTCGAGCTCATGGCAACGCTGCCGGGCGATGCGCTTTACCCGGAACAACTGCCGGACCTGTTTCATACAATCCGCCCGGGCGACACCCTGTCTGAAATCGCCAGAACATACGGCACGCGCGTCTCGACCCTCGTGGCGCTCAACAATATCGGCAGCGGCAATATGATACGGGCCGGCCAGCAGTTGCGCCTGCCCGCTGCCGGACCGCTCCCGGTCATGCTCGCGAGCACCGTCGAGGCGGCCGAAGTGATACCTGTGCCGCCCGAGCCGATGGCAGTCGCCGTGGTCCCGGTGCCGGACGATGCTGAGCCGGATGAGGAAGCCGGCGCGCTGGCTGACGACCTTCCCGCTACCGTAGACGCTGAAGTGCAGTCGTCGCTTCTCTCGGATCCCAGCGACTACACGGTTGCCGACGACCGGACCATCGAAGTGCATCCGCTCGAGACCCTGGGACATTTTGCCGACTGGCTGGGGATCAGAACGCAGCGGCTGAGGGACATCAACGGACTCGCATTTCGCACACCGGTCGAGGTTGGACAACGCATCAAGCTCGATCTGAGCCGGGTCGACGCCGCTACGTTCGAGAATCTTCGCGCGACATATCACAAGGAACAACAGGACGCATTCTTCCGCAACTACCGGATTACCGGTGTGCGTGAGCACGAAGTCAGCGACGGCGAGTCGGTGTGGATTCTCGCGCTGCAGCGTTACGATGTGCCGGTATGGCTGTTCCGCCAGTACAATCCCGAACTGGACCTGCATAAGGTGCGCAAGGGTGCCCGGCTCAATTTCCCTGTGCTCGCCAGTAACAGCAGCTGAGTACAGGTCTGAAATCGACCGGCATCACATTCTCATGCGCCACTGTCTCTGCTAGTCTGTTTCCATCAAATCGGGAAAAATGCCTATGCGAATGATGCGACAGTCAGCGGAAGCCGCCCCAGGGAGTCTCCGCACCCGTCGTGGACTGCGTCTTTTTGGCTCCCTGGGAATGGCACGACTGGTTCTGACAGCGGCTTCGCTTTCGTCGCTGGGGCATTCCGTCGCATTCGCTGACAGCGAGGGTGGAGCGAAAAGATCCACCGCCGGCGTTTCAACCGTTGCGCACCTCGGCACCGCTTACAGCGACGGTTTTCCATTGGCGGATAGAATTGTTGTCGAGAAGTCGGTTCGAAAACTGTACCTGATGAAAGACGGCGAGGCGTTTCGTACGTTCGACATTGCCTTGGGGAACTCGCCATTCGGCCACAAGGAGGAGGAAGGCGACAACAAGACTCCGGAAGGGACTTACTGGCTCGACCTGCGAAATCCGCACAGCGATTATTTCCTGTCGATACGAATCTCCTATCCGAATGAATCCGATCGTCGTGGCGCAAAGGCGAAGGCCGTGGATCCGGGCGGCCAGATCATGATTCACGGGCAACCCAATACGCCGACGTATTCTTTGGCTTATTACAGGCAGGCGGACTGGACCAACGGCTGCATTGCCGTCTCCAATTCGGACATGATCGACATCTGGCTGATGACCCCGAACAGGGTTCCGATCGAAATTCTGCCGTAGACGTCAAGCCAGCATTGTTCCTGAACGGCACGACGTCTCGGCGGAGCCAGATACAAATTCCAGGACCATAAATTGCACGAAGCACTGAGCCAACGAAAGCCGGGCATACGAGCCGAAAGCGACCAGACCGTCGATGCCGAGGTGTGGCCGGAGGGAAGCCTTGAGGTTTTATCCCATGTCGAGGCCGAGCAGCTGCGGAACCAGGGAGAAGGGGGCCTCTATCCGCTGCTCCGCCGCTGCATTCTTGCGGTGTTGAACTCCGGGAACGAAACCGACGATGCGCGCGATGTGCTGCAGAGATACAGTGATTTCAGTATCGCCTTCATACAACAGGATCGCGGTCTGCAGGTCTCGCTGAAGGGCGCACCGTCGTCGGCATTTGTCGACGGTCAGATGATTCGCGGCATCCGTGAGCTTGTATTCGCTGTATTGCGCGACGTCGTCTTCACCAACAACGAAATTCGTGAAAGCGGTCGCTTCGACTTGCAGAGTTCGGAGAACATCACCAACGCCGTCTTTCATATCGTGCGGAACGCGCGGTTGCTGCAGTTACCCGCGACACCGAATATGGTGGTCTGCTGGGGCGGCCACGCGATCAGCAGGGACGAATACGATTATTCAAAGAAGGTCGGATACGAACTCGGTTTGAGAGGTCTCAATATCTGTACTGGATGCGGGCCCGGCGCGATGAAGGGCCCGATGAAGGGCGCGACGATAGGACATGCGAAACAGCGTATTCGTAACGGGCGTTACATCGGCATCACGGAGCCCGGCATCATCGCCGCCGAGTCGCCAAATCCCATCGTCAATTCGCTCGTGATCATGCCCGACATGGAAAAGCGGCTCGAGGCCTTCGTCCGCGTCGGCCACGGCATGGTGATTTTCCCGGGCGGTGTGGGAACGGCCGAGGAAATTCTCTATCTGCTCGGCATCCTGTTGCATCCGAGCAACGCTAGTCTGCCGCTGCCCGTCATCATGACCGGCCCGCCGGACAGCGAACCATACTTTCGGCAGATCGAGGAATTTATCGCGGCGATTCTCGGCGAACAGGCGGAACGCCGGTATTCCATAACAATCGACGACTCCGAAGAGGTCGCGCGAAAGATGCTCGCCGGCCTGGATGACGTACGCAAGTTTCGATTCGAGCATGGCGATGCCTATTATTACAACTGGCGACTCGCGATCGATCACGATTTCCAGAAACCGTTTCGCGCCACTCACGACTCGATGGCCGCACTCAACCTGACCGAAGGCCTTCCAGTGCATATCCTTGCGGCGAATCTGCGGCGGGCGTTTTCGGGAATCGTTTCGGGCAACGTCCGCGAAGACACCATTGCGGCAATTGAAGCAAAGGGTCCGTTCGATATTCAGGGTTCGCCCCGAATCATGAAGTTACTGGATAAGCTGCTGGCCGCATTCGTTGCCCAGGGACGGATGAAGCTGGCGAGCGAAAGCTATACCCCCTGCTATCGCGTGCGGGTTGCCGGCGACTCCACGACGTTTAGTTAAAACGCGAACGGCCCTGCGCGGTGTGGCGCGCCATTAAGTAAAAACAAGCTTAAAATGTTGATAATAAAGGCAGAAATGCCGTTCTTCATTGTGACATGGTTCCTGTGAATGCGGGCGCCGGCGTCGTAGCATTGTGGCGTCGGATGTACTGAGTAATATCGCATGCAGGACCCCAAAGAGATCCGCCCGGCCCGCGACTACAACAGTGACTCTGCGACGGACACACGTTCGACCGATCGGGAGTCCGGTGTGCATGCCGGCGATTCCACTGACAAGGACGGCTGGCAGCAATATCGCAAGTGGATATCGACCGCACCGGCACCGCGCGCTCGTCGCGGCAGCGCCGATCCCTCACTCTATACCTGGAAGGGCTACCGAACCTGGACCGAACAGATCAAACGCAACTGGTCTGATTCATAGTTCGTTCCCTCTCGCCGGTTTCATCGCCTGTTGGAGCCCGCGAAAGCGGGTGATCCCCGCGTCAGCTATCCGCCCGTTGTCACGGGCTCCAACGGAGTTTCGATAGCGGTGCAGCAGCGCCTCGCGGGCGATATCGAACGTCGGAAAAAATCTTTCGCACGAACGATACCGAATTCACTTTTTTAAACAAAAATACGTCAGTCGTTTCGATGCACACATCAAGCTGTGAATTGCCTCACGGCAGTTTGACAGCGAGCGCTCTATAGTCGATCGCACTGATTTACAAACGTCGAATACACCGACTATGTCTGACAAGTTTCTTAACAACGAACCACGTTTCGCGCCCTTGCGGAACGACGCCACGCGTCAACGCTGGGAGTTGTTTCACAGGGCCATCGCTCTCGCCAAGCAATCCAATGCCGATGCGATGGAGCAAGCCGACAGACTTCAGCAACGCGGCGCTTCGGACACCGTCAGGGAGCGTCCCGAACCGCAGCTTTCGATCGCGCGATAGCCGGGCACCCGCATGGAATTCCTGCTCCAATACCTGGACGATCTGGATGATTTCGCCGGCGCGATTGCCCTCATAGCCGAGCGCATGCGCCGCCTGGCCAAAGCGCTGATCCTGACCGCCGTGACCATCGGATTTCAGCTTTTCGCTGTGGTACTCGCGTGGACCCAGCCGCCCCTTGCGCTGGGCTTCATCTCGCTGCTGGCGGTCTGGACGCTCTACCGGGCCGTAGTGAATCAGCCGCCCAGGGCCGTCTCGACGCGATAAGATCTGCCGCGGATAGCCATCCGCCGGCCATACTCCGCTTGAAAATTGCCGATCTGGCACTATGGTCCAGTCTTTTGTGCAGTCTTTTGGTGCCAGACATCTGCAATGTGGCGCGCCCATGCCGTCGAGAGTGAGTCCCAATGAGTAAGGAAAACAGCCGGGAGACCCTCGGATTCCAGACCGAGGTGCGGCAGCTGCTGCACCTGATGATCCATTCCCTCTACAGCAACAAGGAAATCTTCCTCCGCGAACTGATCTCGAATGCGTCTGATGCGGCCGACAAACTGCGCTTCGAAGCACTGGCCTCTCCCGGCCTGCTGGAAAACGCACCTGAGCTCGGGATCGCCGTGGAGTACGACAAGGACGAAGGCACGATCGTCGTGTCCGATAACGGCATCGGCATGTCGCGTGACGAAGTGATCGAGAATCTCGGCACCATTGCCAAGTCCGGCACGGCGGAGTTCCTGAAGCAGATGACCGGCGACGTCAGGAAGGACGCGAGCCTGATCGGGCAATTCGGCGTCGGCTTTTATTCGGCCTTCATCGTCGCCGACAAGGTCGCAGTCGAAACGAGAAGGGCTGGTCTCACCGCGGCCGATGCTGTCCGCTGGGAATCGGACGGGCAGGGTGAGTTCACTGTCGAAAGCATCGAACGGGCAGAGCGTGGCACGCGAGTAACACTGTATCTGAAAGCCGACGAGAAAGAATTCCCGGACGAGCGCCGGCTTGAAACCCTGATCCGGAAGTATTCGGATCATATCGGTTTTCCGGTTTCGCTGCGCAAGGCGGGCGAAGCTGCCGAAAAGGCCAAAACGGTCAATTCTGCGACCGCGCTGTGGATTCGCCCGCGCTCGGAAATCGGCGACGATGAGTACAAGGAGTTCTATAAGTACCTGTCGCACGATTTTGCGGACCCGCTGTGCTGGAGCCACAATCACGTCGAGGGAAAGAAAGAGTATACGAGCCTTCTCTATATCCCCGCGAAGGCGCCGTTCGACCTGTGGAACCGCGACGCACCGAAAGGCCTCAAGCTTTACGTGCAGCGCGTGTTCATCATGGATCAGGCGGAGCAGTTCCTGCCTTTGTATTTACGCTTCGTCAAGGGGGTCATCGACTCGGCCGACCTGCCGCTGAACGTGTCGCGGGAATTGCTGCAACAGAATGCGGAGCATGAGGCGATTCGCAGTGCCCTGACGCGGCGGGTGCTGGATATGCTTGCCGGGATCGCGGCGAAGAACCCGGATGACTATGCGAAGTTCTGGGCGGAATTCGGCCAGGTCCTGAAAGAAGGTATCGTCGAAGATCCGCAGAACGCCGATAAACTCGCAAAGCTGCTGCGTTTTTCCACCACCCGCTCGGATTCGCCGACTAACGACCAGTCGTTAAGTGACTATATCTCCCGCGCCGGGGCGGATCAGGACAGGATTTACTACCTGCTTGGCGAGAGTCACGCGGCCGCAAGCGCCAGCCCGCAACTGGAGCAGCTCCGCGAGAAAGGCATCGAAGTGCTGTTGCTGAGCGATCGCATCGACCCCTGGATCGTCGACCATCTGCCAGAGTTCGAGGGCAAGGCACTGCACGACGTCGGCCGCGGCGGCCTGAAGCTGCCGGACGGCGACGGCGAGATCACGCGACAGGCAAGGAACGACGAATACAAGCCGCTCCTGAAGAAGATCAAGAAGATACTCAGAGATCGGGTCGAGACCGTCAGTGTCAGCATGAGGCTGGTCGATTCGCCGGCCTGCGTCGTTGCGGGCGAGCAAGACCTGACGCCGCAACTGCGCCGAATGCTCGAAGCCGGCGGGCAAAAGTTGCCCGAATCGAAACCCCTTCTTGAAATAAACGTCGAACATCCGCTGGTCCTGAAACTGTCCGCGGAGCGCGACGAAAAACGCTTCGAAGCCTTGTCCAACGTTATCCTTGACCATGCGCTCCTTGCTGAAGGCGCACAGCTCAGCAATCCGGCGGCTTACGTGCGCCGCATGAATCAGCTGTTGCTGGACATCGACGCAGACGCGAAGGTAAAGGCGGAGGCCTGAGCTTAAGGTCGTCTCGCAAAATTACCAGGCCGGAGCGACTGATCTCGCCGTCCGTGGAATAGACAGCCGTCGCATCGATCTGATCGTTTGCCATCGCTTCATAGATGAGCCCGTGCTCGATGCCGCGAACGGCCTGCGGCAGAGCGTAGACGGCCTTGAGGCCGGGCCATCCATCCTGCCGATTCAGGAATTCGTGCGGGAATGCAACCCGCAAATGCGGCAGCTCCTTCAGCTCCGAAATATTCTGCAGATCGTATTCAAGTCCAACCGCCGCCGTAACCGCAATCGCGTAGGTATTGTTGAAGCCGAGCGGCGCGAGCAGCATGAAACCGCGCTCCGACAGGGCCGATTCGATGTCCTTCCAGTTGCCGAGCCGGGGATCGGCAAGAATGACCTCCGATATCGTGCCGCTGTATTCCGGATAGAGATCGACGGCGTTGTTTGCGAGCGCCTCGAAACTGATTTTGGTGCCGTTGAGGCCCAGCCGGCGTTCGACGTCGATGCCGCTGTTCTCGAGCAGCTGTGCCGCGATTTCCGCGAGAATGTAATTTTCCGTGAAGTTTTTGCTGCCGATGACCATTGGCCGGGCGAAGGCTGCAGTACCCGCGAGATCTGCGGTTGCGAGCAGCGCTACAAGCAGCAGGCGCATCGTCATACAGGCAGGCTTTCAAGTGCGGTACAGAGATGACGCACATACTCGTTGACCGGGTTCTCGATAACCTCGGCGACGGGACCATACTGCTGCACGCGCCCACCCTTCATTACCACGAGGCCGTGAGAAAGATTGATTGCTTCCTGCGGATTGTGCGTCACCAGCACCGTTGAAACCGGCGCCCGCTGCTACATTTCGAGGAACTGCTCGTGGATGCTTCTTCTCGTCAACGTATCGAGACCCGAGAACGGTTCATCGAGCAGCAACAACTCGGGACGCAGCATCATCGCGCGGCAAAGCCCGGCACGTTGCTGTTGACCGCCGGACAGTTCGTGCGGGTAACGCCCCAGGACGTCGGCCGGCAGTTGCATCAGTTCCAGCAGTTCGTCGAGACGCGCCTGTTTGTCTGCGTCACGCCATCCGCTCAAAGTCGCCGGCAACAGGATGTTCTTGCGAACGCTCAGGTGCGGGAAAAGGGACACATCCTGGACGGCATAACCGATACGTTTGCGCATCGGATGAGGATTGACAAAGTCGATTGGTTTACCCAGCGTTCTGACCGTGCCGCTGTCGGGGCGGAGCAGGCCGATAATCAGTTGCACCAGCGTGGATTTGCCGCTGCCGCTGGCGCCGAGTATGGCTGTGGTCTGGCCGAGGGGCAACGACAGCGACACGTCCTCCAGTGCCAGGACTTCGCCGCGGCGAAGCGATACCGCGCGGAACTCTGCAGCGTTTGATACTTTGGTGCCGATCGTGCCGGACATGCTCTACTCCGTGCGACAACCTTACGGGGCTCGTTGTGAAATCGCCAGTTTGCGAAGTTTACAGCGGCCAGCCGGGCGCGGTGTTGCAGCAAACGAGCCTCTCCGCCACCCCGCGCAACAAACTGTTAAACTGGGCGCTCATTCACGCGTCGTTCGCGGCAAAGACGGGCGCAGGACGTGAGCTACGAGATGACCGACAAGTTGAAAACCCGGTTGACCGACGAGCAGTACCAGGTTACCCAGAACAAAGGCACGAGCGCGCCTTCACCGGCCGTTATGTCGACCACAAGGAAGACGGCACCTACCGTTGCATTGTCTGCGGCAACGAACTTTTCAGCTCGGAACACAAGTACGATTCGGGCTCGGGCTGGCCGAGTTTCTGGTTACCGCTGGCGGGCAAAAACGTGCGTACGGTCAGCGATCGCAGCCACGGCATGATTCGCGAAGAAGTTGTCTGCAGCAATTGCGGAGCGCATCTGGGCCACGTGTTCGACGACGGTCCGGAACCGACAGGCTTGCGTTACTGTATCAATTCCGCATCGCTGGATTTCAGGAAAGCCGACTGAGTCCGCCCCCGGGCTCCGCGGCGGCAATTCTCACTACCAGATAAAGGCGGTTCGAAACATGAAAGCATTGCGATACGTTTGCCTGGCACCGGTGCTTGTGCTGTTGGCGGCCTGTGGCCCGAAAGGCCAGGAAGCGGAAGAAGCAATCACCGCGACTGAAGAGGCGGCGCCTGCGGAGCCGTCCGGGACCGCGGCAGCCGGAGCCGTTGAAATCGAACCGGGCCTGACCATGCGCATCCTGAGCGAGGGCAGCGGTCAGACGGCCGAGCCGGGACAGACGGCGGTCGTGCATTACACCGGCTGGCTTTACGATCCGGCAGCCCGGGACAACCGCGGTCAGAAGTTCGACAGTTCGGTGGACCGCGGACAGCATTTTGAGTTTCCTTTGGGCGCAGGCGCCGTCATTGTCGGTTGGGACCGGGGCGTTGCAGGCATGAAAATCGGCGAGGTGAGGGAACTGACGATTGCGCCCGAACTGGCTTATGGCGAACGGGGCGCCGGCCGCGCCATTCCACCCGGTGCGACACTGGTATTCGAGGTCGAACTCGCCGAGCTGGTGGCTGCAGAACCCGCCGCGACGGAGTAAACGGGCGTCAGGCGGGGTCAGTTTGCCTCAGGTCGTGCAATGTGCGCGCCTGGCCTATCCAGTCCTCGCGGTAGATGCGGCTGCGGAATCCCTTGAGCCGTTGCGCAATCCTGTTGATATCGTATTCGCTGATTTTGGCAATCTGGTCGAAGCTGAAGATGCCCAGATCGTGCAGCGTGCGTTCGATCGCCGGTCCAACGCCCTTGATCTTTTGCAGGTCGTCCTGGGCGTCTTCCATTAACGCATGATTGTTGGCAGGCGGTTCCCCGGAGCGGGGGATGTCATTCGCATAGCGGGCATAAAAAGCAGTGTCGTCGACGGTGCGTATCGGCTCCGGCGAAGGGTAAGACGACAAGTCATCCTGATCGACGATCTGGTCCTGCAGATCGCTGAGATCGATCTCGGCGGATTCCTCAAACTGATCGTTCGAAGCGTCTAGACCTTCCGTTAGCGCATTCGGATCTCTCGGCTCGATGCGTGTGTGCTCTTCGGACCGCTGACTTTCAAGTTCGGCGATGCGTTGTTCGGCTCTCTCCAGGTCGGAGCGAAGCGATATCGCTTCCTGGTCTCGCTGCCGGAACTTGTCCACTAGGGGAGGCAGGCGGTTCTGCCAGCTCGTCAGCTCGCGACTCAGCTTGAATATCTTGTTGTCCTTTTCCCGCAGCGCGTGCGCGGTAATTTCACCCTCGGCATCACGCCCTTCAATGTCCGACTGCAACTGGTCGCGCTGCCTGATCGCGCCTTCGAGATCGCTGCGGATGTCTTTGATCTGCCGCTGCAGATCGTCGCGACGGCCGATCGCATCCTTGAGAGACTGCGACAGCTCTTTTGCGCGCCGTGTAGTGTCTTTTTGGGCCGCCTGGTACTGGCTCACGGCCTGCATCAGATTCTTGTTCTGTTCCGCCAGGCGCCCGTGTTCCTGCTCCTGCATTTCCGCCCGTTCCTGCCAGCCCGCATTGACCGCAATTCTTTCCCTGGCGCAGCGGTCGCCCCGCATAATCCAGCCCAGCGCGGCGCCTGCAGTGAAGAGCAACGCAAATATCGCGAAGTGAACGGCAGTTATTTCAGGCATTGCTTGACCCCGAGTCCCGGTCGCAGCCGGGTGCATTCATGATGCCACGCGAATTTGCTCCATTTCGCCAATCACGTCACTAATCTTGGCGATTGCGCGGTCAATCTCCTGGCGGCTGATGATCAGTGGCGGCGCAAGCCGGACCACGGTCTCATGCGTCTCCTTGCTAAGCACGCCGCGCCGCATCAGCAGTTCGCACACGCGACGAGCGCTGCCCCGGGACGGGTCGATTTCCATGCCGACAAACAAACCGCGGCCCCGGATATCCCTGATGAGCGGGCTGTCGATGCCGCGCAGCCGTTTCATGAGGTAGTGGCCGTTCGATGCGCTTGCCCCGGGCAGATCTTCCTCGACCAGAATGTTCAGGGCCTCGAGTCCAATGGCGGCCGCGAGCGGATTGCCGCCGAAGGTGCTGCCGTGAACGCCTGGCGTAAACACGTTCATCACTTCCTCGCGCGCAAGGAACATTGACACAGGCATGATGCCGCCGCCGAGCGCCTTGCCGAGAACGAGCCCGTCGGGCACGACGCCTTCGTGGTTACAGGCAAGAAAGCTGCCGGTGCGCCCAAGGCCGGTCTGAATCTCATCTGCGATCAGGAGTACGTTGTGGTGCCGGCAGATCTCCTGGCAGGTTTTCAGATAGCCGTCCGGCGGCACGATAATCCCCGCTTCACCCTGAATCGGCTCGACGATGAACGCAGCGGTGTTCGGCGTAATCGCCTGCTCCAGCTCATTTGCGTCTCCGTACTCGACCAGGCGAAACCCGGGCGGAAACGGACCGAAGCCACGCTGATAGTGCGCTTCGCTCGACATCGCGACGATGGCTATGGTGCGGCCGTGAAAGTTGCCGCGGCAGGCGATGATTTCGGCTGCATCGTAAGGCACGCCCTTAACGTCCGTTGCCCACTTGCGAGCCGCTTTTACCGCAGTCTCGACGGCTTCTGCGCCGGTATTCATCGGCAGAGCCTTGTCCTGGCCGGTCAGCTCGCAGGCTCTCTGCAGAAACGGGCCTAGCTTGTCGGTATGAAATGCGCGCGAGACGATACTGAGCAGTCCCGCCTGTTTCCGGACGACGTCCACCAGGCGCGGATGCGCATGGCCGTGACTCACTGCCGAGTAGGCGCTCATCATGTCGAGATAGCGGTTGCCGGCATCGTCCCATACATAGACGCCTTGGCCGCGAGTCAGCACGACCGGCAGCGGATCGTAGTTATGCGCGCAATACCGATTCTCGAGTTCGATTCGGGAAGTCATGCGATCAATTGGGCGGATAGGTGTCGGTACATGCTGCGTCGGCAGGATTGTCCAAGCCCATAACTTTACAGTAATAAAGGCCCGGCAAGCCAGCAAGGCACGGGTCGCGCCATGCTCTGGAGGCCAATGGATCGAGCCATTCGACGGGATTCATACCGTCGTGTACTTTGGAACCATGACCTGTCCGCATGACCGGTCCGGGACACCCATGAACCGTTACTTATGAGCAAGTCACCGAAAGCGGAGAAGCTTTTCATTGAAGGCTCGGCCGGAAGGCTGGAGGCCCTGCTCGAGTCGCCGCAGGACGGCGCCGCAGCCGCCAGTGCCGTCGTCTGTCATCCTCATCCGGAACATGGCGGCACGATGCAGAACAAGGTCGTACATACCCTTGCGCGAGCCTTTATTGCCAAAGGCTTTTCGACACTGCGCTTCAACTTCCGCGGAGTGGGCCAAAGCGAAGGCAAGTTCGACGACGGGCAGGGAGAGTTGCTCGACGCACTGGCCGCGGTGCAAGCGATGAAAGACCGCGGACGTATGAAGCTGTGGGTGGCAGGCTTTTCATTCGGCGCCGCCATCGCCATTCGCGCGGCTGCGGAAGCCCGGGCGGACGGACTGGTCAGCGTCGCGCCGGCGATTTCACGAATTTCGCTTGCGTCCGGGCCGCCGCCGCAGTGCCCCTGGCTGATCGTCCAGGGCGATCGGGATGAACTCGTCGACGTCGCCGATACGATCGAATGGGCGAACGGACTGGAGCCGGGCCCGGAGCTGCAGATTTTCCAGGAAACGGAACATTTTTTTCACGGCAAGCTGGCGAAATTGCGCGATGCCGTAGAGTCATTTATAGACGAGCACTCAAAGAACCCGGACAAGCCCGGTTGATTCGATCTATTCAAAAAAACCGGGACAAGCCCGGTTGATTGGTACATTTAAAAAAACCGGGACAAGCCCGGTTTTTTTTTGTAACGTTCCGCAGGGCGGTGTCAGACCATGTCCTTCAGGCCCTTAAGTGCCGCAACCTTGACGGTCTTCGATGCCGGCTTGGCTTTGAACATCATCTCTTCGCCGGTGAACGGATTCACACCTTGCCGCGCCTTGGTCGCGGGCTTTTTCACCACGCGCATTTTCAAAAGTCCGGGAAGCGTGAAAAAACCGGTGCCGTTGCGGCCGCCGAGGCTCTTTTTTATCTGTGAGGAAAGTGAGTCGAAGACCGCAGCGACGTCTTTCTTCGACAGGCCGGTGTCTGCGACAATCTGTGTGTAAATCTCGGATTTGGTCGGCGCTTTCTTGCTGTCCGTGCCGGCCTTGTCATTTGCTGCCATAGAAAAGAGTCTCCTGAAAAAGAATTACCAGAAACGAAATAGGGAAAACGAAAAGCGGGCAAGACCCGCGAAAATGCTGCGCGACGATAACACAACAAACGCGCTCGCGTAAGGCGCAGAAGCCGTTTGTTGCAGGTTTTCAGCGGTTTTTCAGGGCAATTGGCCGGCTAATGGTCGGTAAAGAATTGCCTTTTGAATCGCAACTCGGATGGTGACGGCGCTCCGTCAGGCGTGACGCTGATATCGAATATCAGTGTTTCCTGGTTTGCGATGGGAGTTTCGCCGATGTAATAGATCGCTTCCTGTTCATCGATCCTTCGCATGTTGACCGTCTTGAGCTGAGCGGTGAGGTTTACGGTCTTCACGGTCACGGTTGCGGGTACCGAGCTTTGCGTTGCTTTATCAATGACCGACACGTTGAGCATCGCACGATTCTTGCTGCGCACGATGTTGTAGAGTCTGGCGATCTCCGGCGGTAACTGCCCGGTCAGCTGTGCGTTGAAATGCACGATATGATCGCCAATGTCGATTGACGATGCTTCCGTCGGTTCGGCTCGCGGCACGGTTGCGGTCTCGTTAGGCCCGCCGCAGGCTGCAAGAAGCGTCAGTACGGCCAACGCAACAGTCGCGCTAATCAGTTTCATACTTCTCGCCCCCTTCCCGGATCCCCGCCCCGGATCGATCTGCTCCGACTATAGCCTATTGACTATAGCGAATCGATGGTGCCGGTCCTATGCCTGCTACCGCGGCGCCAAGTCTTTTACGTAGTCAGGCATGCGCCGCGGCGCAAGAATTCTGAAGGACTTGATCCGCTGCTTCGTCCCGCGGTGCAGCAACACCCGGGACGGGGGTACGCCGAAGGCCCGGGCCAGCTGGCGGATGACGTCGTCGTTGGCGGCACCGCCGACGGGCGGTGAGGTTGTCTTGATCTGCAGCCGGCCGTTCCGGACCCCCTGGATTTCGCTGCGACTTCCCCGCGCCAGTACCCGGACATGCACGAGCAATTCATTGGGGCGCATGACGGTGCTGCGGTCAGACCGGGACGGGCTTCACCGACTGCAACAGGATTACGGCCGCCTGTAACAGCACCAGGGCGAAAATGGGCGAGATATCGAATCCGCCGATCGAGGGCATCAGGCGCCGAAAAGGTCGCAGGATCGGTTCCGACAGGGTCGTCAGCAGCGCCGTGATCGGATTGTAATTGCCGGGGGCGACCCAGCTCAGGATTATCCGAATCAGGACCGCGAAGAAAAAAAGATTGAGGCTCAAGATCGCCAGCTCGATGACGGAGATGAACGCCACCGTCAAGGTATCGCTCGGGCGGCGGGTGATCGCCAGCAAGACGAGCACCGTTACAAACTGCAGCGTAAATGCCACGAGGATCGTAGCCGTATCGAGGCGGCCGATCGAGGGCAGGAAGCGCCGCAACGGTACGACCAGCGGCGAGGTAAATCGCAGAATGCCCTGCGCGACCGGATTGCGAAAATCGGCGCGGAGCCACGGTAGCCAGAAACGCAGCAGCAACAGCAGCAAGTAAAGCTGCGCCAGCGTCTTTACGATGAAGTAGAGTGCCTGTGTCATCCTGCTCCGTCTCAGGTCGATCTGGCTTCTTCGGCGAGCGACCTTGCCCGGTCTCTCGCGGCTCTGATCGCCGACGCAAAGATAGCACGAACGTTTGCAGCATCGAGGCACTCGAAAGCGGCCGTGGTGGTGCCGCCCGGGGAACGAACCCGTTCGATCAGGGACGTCATCGACTCCGCCTCCGCACTGGCGAGGGACGACGCGCCGCGAGCCGTTTCCAGCACCAGCGTCCTCGCAACGTCGCGCGCCAGACCCAGTTCCACTGCGGCTTCGATCATCATGTCGAGTAGCAGGTAGACGTATGCCGGTCCGGTGCCGGACACCGCCGTCACGACGTCCATGAGCGATTCATCGTCGATCCAGACGACCTTGCCGACCGCCGACATCACTTTCTCCGCCAGTATCCGGCCGAAGTCGTCGGTTCGCGCGTTCGCGTACAAGGCGGAGATGCCCTGGTCGATCAGCGCCGGCTGGTTCGGCATGACCCGTACGACTTCGAGATCGCCACCGAGCCATGCGTCGATGTCGGCAACGGTCGGTCCGGCCGCAATGGAAATGATCAGAGGCTTTCGTTTCTGTACCGTCGTCCTCAGCTCTTTACAGACGGGTCCCAGAATCTGTGGTTTGACGGCGAGCAACAGGTTGCCGGCGCCCGCCGCAACCCTGGAGTTGTCCGCGGTGATCACGGCGCCGGGAAACTCTCGCTCGAGGAGTGCCCGCTGCTCGGCCCTCGGCGCGGAGATGAGTATGTTGCCTGCGCCGAATCCGCTTCGGATAAGCCCTCCGGCAATGGCGCGCGCCATGTTGCCGCCGCCGATAAACCCCACTGTCTGTCGCGTCATCCTGTTCCTTTGCTCGCGGGCATATATGCCAGCAAATCTTGGATTTTTCGAAAGTTTTTCGTGACTCTAATCACGTTTTGCTCCGAGTGCTTCGCTATACTAGGCAGCCATCAGGGCCGGGTTATGGTAAGTCCGGCCGCTTTGCTCAGAGGGAGAAATATGGCCGTCGACGTCGCGCAGCTACTGTCGTTCACTGTCAAGAACAACGCATCCGACCTGCACTTATCCGGCGGCGTGCCGCCCATGATCCGAGTCGACGGCGATATCAAGCGTATCAACATGCCGGCGCTGACGCATAAAGACGTCAATAGCATGGTGTACGACATCATGAATGACAAGCAGCGCAAGGATTACGAAGAGTTCCTGGAGACGGATTTTTCTTTCGAGATTCCCAAACTGGCGCGTTTTCGCGTCAACGCCTTCAACCAGAACCGCGGCTCCGCCGCGGTTTTTCGGACCATCCCGTCCGAGATTCTGTCGCTTGACGACCTTGGTGCGCCGCAGATCTTCAAAGACGTGTCAATGCATCCCCGCGGGATCGTCCTGGTGACCGGGCCGACCGGTTCCGGCAAGTCGACGACGCTTGCGGCAATGGTCGACTACATCAACGACAACAAACCCGACCACATCCTGACAATCGAGGACCCGATCGAGTTTGTGCATGAAAGCAAGAAATCACTGATCAACCAGCGGGAGGTCCACCGCGATACGCTCGGCTTCAATGAGGCGCTGCGCTCGGCGTTGCGCGAGGACCCCGACGTCATACTCGTAGGCGAGCTTCGCGACCTGGAAACGATTCGACTCGCGTTGACGGCCGCAGAGACGGGCCACCTCGTATTCGGCACGCTGCATACGAGTTCGGCGGCAAAGACCATTGACCGCATCGTCGACGTGTTTCCAGCGGCCGAAAAAGAAATGGTGCGAGCCATGTTGTCGGAGTCGTTGCGCGCCGTTGTTTCGCAAACGCTCCTGAAGCGCATCGGCGGCGGGCGAATTGCGGCTCACGAGATCATGATCGGCACTCCCGCGATCCGCAACCTGATTCGCGAAGGCAAGATCGCGCAGATGTATTCCGCGATACAGACCGGCCACAACACCGGCATGCAAACGCTCGACCAGAATCTGACGGAACTGATGGCCAAAGGCCTCATCAACAAGGAAGAGGCGAGGTTCCGGGCTGTCAGCAAAGAGAATTTTTAGACACCAGGGCACTGGCAGTGAATTTCCCGATTGTAAATTTTAAAGAGCGGCAGAGCGGAAGCTGAGGAACCGGGGAGAACAGGACAATGGAACGCGAACAAGCGGTGCGGTTGACGCAGAACCTTCTGCGCAAGATGGTCGAAAAGGACGGATCCGACCTGTTCATTACGACCGGGTTTCCACCGGCAATCAAGATCGACGGACAGGTTCACAAGGCGACCGATACGCCGCTGACGGCGGAGCAGTCGGCGATGATGGTTCGTTCCATTATGAACGACAAACAGATCAAGGAGTTCGACGCCACCAAAGAATGTAACTTCGCCATCAGCCCGCAGGGCATAGGCCGCTTCCGCGTCAGTGCCTTCATTCAGCAGGGCATGATCGGGGCGGTCTTGCGCACCATCACGACCGAAATCCCGACGCTCGGCGACCTCGAGCTGCCACCGATATTGAAAGACGTCGTGATGAACAAGCGGGGGCTGGCCATTGTCGTCGGCGGCACGGGCTCCGGCAAGTCGACCACTCTCGCGGCGATGATCGGCCACCGTAACGAGCACTCGAAAGGCCACATCATTTCGATTGAGGATCCGGTCGAGTATGTCCATCCCCACAAAGGCTGTGTCATCACGCAGCGCGAAGTAGGCGTCGACACCGAATCGTGGCATGCGGCGTTGAAGAACACCTTGCGCCAGGCGCCCGACGTGATCCTGATCGGCGAGATCCGGGACAAGCAGACCATGGAATACGGCATCCAGTTCGCGGAAACGGGGCATCTGTGCCTCGCGACGCTGCATGCGAACAGCGCCAACCAGGCTCTGGACCGCATCATCAATTTCTTCCCGGAGGAACGCCGCCAGCAGTTGCTGATGGATCTGTCGCTCAACACCAAAGCATTCATTTCGCAGCGACTGATACCTCGCGAGAGCGGCGTGGGCCGCGTTGCCGCGATGGAAATCATGCTCAACTCGCCGCTGATCGCCGACCTGATCTTCAAGGGCGAGGTAGCGCAAATCAAGGAAATCATGGCGAAGTCGACGCGCCTCGGCATGCAGACGTTCGACCAGGCGCTTTTTGCTCTCTACGAAGACGCAGTTATTTCCTACGAAGAAGCATTGCGCAACGCGGACTCGAAGAACGAACTCCGCCTGCGCGTCAAGCTGGAGAGCAAGCGGGACTCTTCGCTGGCCGAACAACAGCAGGAAAGCCTCAACATCCTGGAGGAAGATACTGCTCGGACCTTTTAAGTCGTCCTTCTGAGCAATCGCGACCCGTTTATGAACGTAAAACCCTTATTCAAACTGATGGTGGAGAAAAGAGCGTCCGACCTTTTCTTCGCGCCGTATGCGCCCGCCAAGATCAAGATCGACGGCAAGATCATGCCGGTCAACAAGCTCGAGATGACGCCGAAGATGGTGAAGCAGGCCGCGCTCGAATTGATGGACGAAAACCAGCTCGATATTTTCACGCGCGAGCTGGAAGTGGATTTTGCCATTTCGGAGGCCGGCCTCGGACGCTTCCGGGTCAATGTGTTTCATCAACGCGGCAATGTCGCGATGGTACTGCGATACATCACGGCGGACATGCCGGTTCTGGACGACCTCGGCATGCCCGAGCAGCTGAAGGACCTGGTGATGCTCCGTCGGGGGCTCATACTGATGGTCGGCGCGAGCGGCAACGGCAAATCGACGACCCTCGCGGCCATGATCAACCACCGCAACGAGAAGACCTCGTCACATATCATTACCGTCGAGGACCCGATCGAATTTCTGCATCCGAACAAGCAATCGATCGTGAACCAGCGCGAGGTCGGCCTCGATACCAAGTCTTATGCCAACGCGCTGAAGAGCGCAATGCGTGCCGCGCCGGACGTCATTCAGATCGGCGAGATTCGCGATCGTGAATCGATGCAGTCGGCGATCGACATGTCCGGCACCGGTCATCTCGTGCTGGCGACGCTGCACTCGAACAATGCGCCGGAGACGCTGGACCGGATCATCAACATGTTTCCACAGCAGCAGCATGCCCAGGTATTCATGGACCTTGCGCATTACCTGCGGGCGATCATTTCACAACGGCTGGTTCGCTCCAGGGCCGGCCGGCGCGTAGCGGCAGTCGAGCTCATGCTCAATACGCCGCACATCAAGGACCTGATCCTCAAGGGCGATATCTCCGAGGTGAAGGAAGCCATCAAGGATAGCAGCGAGAAGGGCGTGCAGAATTTCGACGACGCCCTGTTGAACCTGTACAAGGCCGGCACCATTACGCTCGAAGAAGCGATGTCGCACGCGGATTCACGTTCGAACCTCGAAGCGAAGGTCAACTTCGGCTGATTGCGGCATGAATCGCGCCGGGTATTCCCCGGCGTCAATTACGCGGGAAAAACGGTCGCGGCGTCGAACACCGGACCGTCGACGCAGACGCGTTTCATTTTGGGGCCCTGGTCACTTTGCACGAGGACCGTGCAGCCGGCGCAGCCGCCCACCGCACAGGCCATGAATTCCTCGAGCGAGGCCTGGCAAGGCACGCCAAACTCGCGCGCCAGTCGCGCGATCGCCTCGAGCATCGGTGTCGGGCCGCAGGTAAAGATTTCCGTTTGCGCCAGCGCGTCCTCCGTCTGCGCCTCGAGCCACCGCCGGGCCAGTTCGCTGACATAGCCGCGAAACACACCGTCGAAACCGGCCAGGCTCGCGAGTCGGCTTGGAACTCCCCAATCCTCCATCAGCGGCATCGCCGCTTCGAACTCCTTGCCGAGCCATTCGGTCGCGATAATCGACCTGCCAACGTCGAACGGAAACGGTATTTCCGATCCCATCAGCACGAGCGACTGCCAGTCGGCGTTGTCCTCTCGCATGCGTTCCGCAAGAAAAATGATTGGCGGAATGCCGACGCCACCCCCGACAAGCAATGCGCGCGGCCTGGTCCGCGACGGTTCAAAGCCCTTGCCGATCGGTCCAACGATGCTCATGCGATCGCGCGGATGCTTGTGACCGAGGGATCGCAAACCGTTACCGACGATCTTGAACAACACCTCGATCCAGCCGTCGACGACATTCGCTCGCATGATTGAAAGGGGACGGCGCATCGGGATGTCGTCGTCGCAGCGAATGTGCACAAAGCTTCCCGGAACGGCCCGACTGGCGGTCCCGGGCGCGTGCAGCCGGAGGATGAATTGATCGCCGGGAAAGGTCCTGACCTCGGTAACCAGGGCGTCCTCGACAAAGATCGTGGCGCGGTTTCTCTGTGCCGCGGCCTGCTCCGGGGTCAGCTCGATCACTTACCTTCCAGAGTCTCGGTGACCGTGCTCAGTATGGCCATGCGGATGGCGACGCCGTTCGTTACCTGTTTCGTAATCACGGACCGGCGGCTGTCCGCGAGACTGGATTCGATTTCGATGCCGCGATTCATCGGGCCGGGGTGCATCACAATTGCATCCGGAGCAGCGAGTTTCATGCGCTCGTGACTGATCCCGTAATTGGCGAAGTACTCATCGATACCCGGTATGCCGTCGAGGTTGCCGATGCGTTCCCGCTGAATCCGCAGTGCCATGACCACGTCGGCCCCCCGGATGCCCTCGTCGAGCCGGTGCAGAATTCGCGCCGACGGCATTTCCGCCGGGTCCGGTGCAAGCGCTCGCGGCGATATGAGCCGAAGTTCACCGACGCCCATGGTGGTCAGGCCCTGGACCGCGGACCGGGCGACGCGCGAGTGCGCGATGTCGCCGACAATGGCGACGGTGAGATTCTGAAAATCGGGTTTGTGCTGCCGTATCGTCAGGAGGTCGAGCAGCCCCTGCGTCGGGTGCGATACGTCGGATTCGCCCGCGTTCAGAATGCTGACGTAGTCGTCGACATGCCGCACGATGTACGCCGGCACGCCTGCGCTCGCGTCGCGAATGACAAACACGTCGATCTGCATCGCCTGCAGCGTGTACATCATGTCGAGGATGCTCTCGCCTTTTTTGCGCGAAGAGGTGTTGACATCGAGATTCAGGACGTCCGCGCCGAGTCGCTTGGCGGCGAGCTCGAATGACGCACGCGTTCTCGTGCTTGGTTCGAAGAACAGGTTGGCCACCGTGCGGCCCTTGAGGGCGTCCGACCGGACAGCCTGTTGCCCGTTGGTAGTCAGGTAGGTTTCCGCACGATCCAGCAAGTCGGTGAGTTGCTGCCGGCAGAGGCCGCGCAACGTCAGCAAATGGCGCAGCGCCCCGGTTGCCGTTAGCTGGAGATCGGGTTCGTCGTCGACTTTGGGACGTTCAAACAGCTCGGTTACTGACATGGCGACGGGAGTTTACTCTCTTTTTACAAGCCGTTGGTCCAGGGGCTTACGCGCATGCCCTCATCCGCGGTGCGCATTGCGAAGCCAGCGTTCGGCGATGAGTGTCGCGGCCGCGGCATCGATCATTTCCTTGCGAATTCTGCCGCGTAAGCCGAGTTTCCGTTCGGCGATGAGCATTTCCTGCGCTTCGGCGGAGGAATAGCGCTCGTCCATGGCTTCGACCGGGAGGGAGAATCGCCCGAGACCGCCAATGAAGGCGTCGACCCGGTTGGAAATGTCCGACGGCGAGCCGTCGATATGCAGCGGAATTCCCACGATAAGCCGCGCGGCGCCCCATTCCTCGATGAGTTGCTGCACTCTCTGCCAGTCCGGACCGGCCGCCCTGTTGACGATCACCCCGAGTGGATTGGCTGAGCCGGTGACGGTCTGTCCGACCGCGACCCCGATGCGCCGCAGTCCGAAATCGAACGCCAGGATTGTTTCGTGAAGCCTTGTGTCAGGCGTGGCCGGCATTCGAGGACATACGGCTGATATCAACCCCCAAAATGTCGGCTGCGGTGATCCAGCGCTTGGAAAAGGGTACGTCGAAAATCAGCTCCGGGGTCGCGGGCACGCTGAGCCATGCGTTGGCGAGCATTTCCGCTTCGAGCTGGCCGGGTTGCCAGCCGGCATACCCGAGCGCCACCAGCGCCTTTCGAGGCCCCTTGCCGGCGGCAATGGCATCGAGAATATCGCGAGACAAGGTCAGCTGAATATGCGGGGACACCGCTACTGAACTCTCGAATTCGGCGTCGGGGTTGTGCAGGACAAAGCCACGATCCCTGGCCACAGGGCCGCCGTCGAGTACCGGAATCCGCGAGGCCGCGGCATCCGGGTCCGGCACCGCAAGCTGTGCAAAAAGGCCGCCCAGGTTCAGATCCATCGGCCTGTTGATCACGATGCCGAGCGCCCCATCCGAGTTATGTTCGCAGATCAGCGTCACGGTACTGCTGAAATTGGGATCGGCCATCCCGGGCATGGCAATCAACAGCTGGTTGTTGAATGAACCCTCAATCTCCATGGTCATACTCCATGGTGAATATCCATGCCACAGTATCGACCTTGCGCCCGCCGCAAACAACCGCTTTTGCATCACAGGCAACGGCTCGCCGATCGCCCGCTTCGCGGGCCTAGTTGACGTTTGCGGCCGCCGGTGTCGCCGTGCTGTTGAATTTCCATTTGTAGGCAAAACGAAGCTGGTCGTAGTCCCTGCGAATGGCTTCGGGGAACGGGTCGAAAGGCGAGGCCCGGCGCAGAATATTGAGGGCTGCCTGATCGAGCGCTTTGGAGCCTGACGAACGGCGCACGATCACTTCGTCCAGCTGCCCGGATGCATTGATGGTGACTTCCAGAGTCGGACTTCCGGTCAGCTCACGCAACACCGACTGTTCCGGGAAATACTTGATGCCGGTTGTTTCGATCTTTCGCTTCCACCGATCGAGATAGCCGGCAACGACCGATTCACGCGTGTCGACGCTCGTTACGAGTTCGCGCGGCTTGTCGTCGTGAATCTGCAAGCGGACCTCATTCTCCTGCGGCAGCGGCAAGGTCGTCTCGGAGCCTGCTTCCAGGGCCAGCGCCGTCGATTCTTCGGGCATCGGATCTTCACGAGGCAGGTCGGCGACCGTTGTATCCGTTTCGGTGACGCTGGTCAGTACCTGGTCGGCCGACTCCGGATTCGCCTGCGCGTTGTCGACGCTGGTGCCGTCGTCGTCGCCGGCATTGTCGATCGGGACATTGCTTTCGGGGAGCGCACTCGGACGAACCTCCAGCAGTGTGTTGCCAGCGCCTTCCTGGTTCGCTTGCGCCAGGTAATCCGCATCTTCGGGTTCGGCCACCGAGCGGCCCGGGTCCGCCACGATCGTCACTTCCAGTGAGATCACGTCGGAGGCTGCTCCACCGATTACCGCATTGAAGGTAATGCCGATGATCAGGATGCCGTGCACGAGCGCGGCGAGAAACAACATCGGCGGCAGCCGATCCGGTTTCTTTTCATCGTCGCGGGCCGTGGGTTGAACGAAAGGATCGAGTTCTTCCGCCGCGTCGATTTCCGCGAACGCATCCGTCATTGCTGCAGTCTCGGCCATTCCTACGTTCTGTCAGTGGCCCCGGATTCAGGCATTGTGGCACAGGAATCGGTGTGTCAAACCGCGAATTTTACCTTGTTCAGCACCCCGTCAATGAGAAGCAGGTCCAGTTCGCATGATTCATGAACGCCGCGACGCATCAGCGGAGTCTCGCCCGGGGGGAGGGCCTTTCAGGATCGTCAAAAACATGGATGTTTTTGCGAAGCCCCCATGGATGGGTTC
>JBBDXW010000031.1:0-31412 GCA_040902105.1 Woeseia sp. | reverse complement strand
GTGGTCGCCCGCAATGGCGGGCTCCTACAGCGCTCGAATCCAGGCCTTGTGCATAGGCTCCCTGACAGCAGCACTGCAACAATTCCGTAACATTCGACCGTTAAGCTCGTGTCGGCCTGGCCAGTTACCGGAGGACACCAGATGTTCAGGAAAACGACAGCCGCACTGCTGCTTGCAGCCACGATGGCGGGGGCGCTGACCTGCAACAATGCGCTTGCCCAGGCCGGTCGCGATTACGTCTATATTGTAGGGTCTTCGACCGTTTATCCGTTCGCGACCGTCGTGGCGGAACGGTTTGGCCGCGGCAGTGACTTCAGGACTCCGAAAGTGGAGCAGACCGGGTCGGGTGGCGGCTTGAAGCAGTTCTGTGACGGTGTCGGCGCACAGTATCCCGACATCGCCAATTCATCGCGTGCGATCAAGCAGTCCGAAATCGATGCATGCGCAAAGAACGGCGTCAGAGAAATTGTCGAAGTCAGGATCGGTTACGACGGAATCGTGATGGCGAACGCAGTCGCGTCTCCGGCGATGAACCTGACGCGCAGGGACATCTTTCTGGCGCTGGCGAAAGAAGTGCCAGGCGACGCTGACGGCAAACTCGTGCCCAATCCGTATCGTAGCTGGAAAGACGTCAATGCCGAATTGCCGGCGACGAAGATTGAAGTGCTCGGCCCGCCCCCGACGTCCGGTACCCGTGACGCGTTCGTCGAACTTGCCATGGAAGGCGGATGCAAGTCGATTCCGTGGATCGGCGAGATAGCTGCTACGGACGAGAATCGTTTTAAGAGAATCTGTCACACGATTCGGGAAGACGGCGCGTTCGTCGAAGCAGGAGAGAACGACAACCTCATCGTGCAAAAGCTTGAAGCAAATCCCCAGGCTATGGGCATTTTCGGCTTCAGTTTTCTCGATCAGAATGCAGACAAGGTGAAAGGTGCCGCGGTTGACGGAGGCGAACCGACATTCGAAAGCATTGCGGACGGCAGCTATCCGGTCTCGCGACCTCTCTTCCTCTATGTCAAGAAGGCGCACGTCGAGGTGATCCCGGGACTGCGCGGCTTTCTTGCGGAATTTACCAGTGAACGAGCGTGGGGCGATTTCGGCTACCTGTCGGACCGAGGACTCATTCCGCTGCCGGAGGAAGAACGGGCCGAAGTCGCAGCAACCGTTCGCTCGCTGGAATGAGAAAAAAGGTTCATAGCGCATGCAGCCGGCCACGCTCGCTCTCGTACTGATCGCTCTGTCGGTTGCAGCCTTCTATTTCGGTCGCGATCGCGCTCTCGCGGCGGCCGGCGGTCCGCGCCGCGATGTGCGGCTGCATTCGCTGCCGGGGTATTACGGCTACTATGCGGCGATCTGGTGTTTGCTGCCGGCTCTGGGCCTGATGTTGCTGTGGATCGTGGTCGAGCCGCGCATTATTGCAGCGCTCGTTGTCAAGGGTCTGCCGGAAGCGCAACAGGCGCTCCCGGCCGGCGAACTCGACCTGCTGTTCAACACGGTCCGCAATCTTGCCGCCAGCGAGACGTTGCCGGGGAACATCGACAGGGTCCTGAGCGACGCGGCCCTGGCATTGCACGAGTACACGCGCGCAAGCCGGCGTTTGCTCGCAATCGTGAGTCTCGGCCTCGCGGTGATGGGCGGCGTCTTCGCATGGCGCCGGATAGCGCCGGACTTTCGGGCACGGAACCAGGTGGAGAGCGTGATCCTCGGGCTGCTGGTTGCGGCGTCGAGTATCGCCATCGTTACCACGATCGGCATCGTACTGTCGGTATTGTTCGAGGCAATCCGCTTCTTTCGGGAAATTCCGCTGACCGAGTTCCTGTTTGGCCTCAACTGGAGTCCGCAAACGGCGATCCGCGCCGATCAGGTCGGCTCATCGGGCAGTTTTGGCGCAGTGCCGCTGTTTACCGGAACCTTGCTCATTACCGCAATCGCGATGTGCGTGTCGGTACCCGTCGGCCTGATGACGGCGATCTATCTCGCGGAATATTCTTCGGGGCGCGTGCGCACGATCGCCAAACCGTTGCTGGAAATCCTGGCGGGTATTCCTACCGTCGTGTACGGGTTCTTCGCGGCGCTGACCATGGCGCCGGCAATCCGCCGCGCGGGCGAGGCGATAGGTCTCGAAGTCGCTTCGGAAAGCGCGCTGGCCGCAGGCGTGGTGATGGGCATCATGATCATTCCGCTGGTGTCGTCGCTGTCCGACGATGCAATCAATGCGGTGCCGCGCGCGATGCGGGACGGTGCGCTCGGCCTTGGATCGACGCGCTCGGAGACGATGATCCGCGTGATCCTGCCCGCGGCATTACCCGGTATCACCGGCGGCATACTGCTCGCGATATCCCGTGCAATCGGCGAGACCATGATTGTTGTCATGGCGGCGGGACTTGCCGCGAATCTGACCGCAAATCCGCTTGAAGCCGTCACTACGGTGACGGTACAGATTGTCACGCTGCTGGTCGGCGACCAGGAGTTCGACAGCGCGAAGACGCTCGCGGCGTTTGCCCTGGGCTTGTTGCTGTTTGTCGCGACGCTCGCTCTGAACATCGTTGGTTTGCACGTGGTGCGCAAGTACCGCGAACAATACGAGTGATGTTGCGACAGATATGAGCACACGGGATACACGCAGGGCCGTAGAGGCCGGCCTCCGCCGCCGGTACCGCAAGGAAGCTTTGTTCCGTGTGTTCGGCTTGCTGGCGACGGCCGTTGGTATTGTCTTTCTCGGCGTGTTTTTTTTCAGCCTGTTTGCAAAAGGCGCATCTGCCTTCACGCAAACCTTCGTAGAACTCGACATTGAATTCTCGCAAGAGCTGCTTGCGCCCGGAGGGGAACCGGATCTTCAGTATGCGGACTTCGATGCGCTGGTGAGGAATGCGCTGTGGCTGGAATTTCCGGAGGTCACCGATCGACGAGAGCGCCGGGACCTTATCCGGCTCGTCAGTCCCGGCGCCGGTTATCAATTGCGCGATGCACTCGTGCAGGATCCGAGCTTGATGGGAACGCGGCAACAGGTATCCGTGCCGACGTCCGCCGACGTCGATATGCTTGTCAAGGGAAGCATCGATCGCGAAGTGGAAGCCGCACAACGGCCGTTGTCCGACCGGCAACTCGAATGGATAGACCAGCTGGAAGCGACAGGCAGGCTGGATTCGAAATTCAACGTTGCGCTCTTCACCAATGGCGATTCCCGGGAACCCGAGCTTGCCGGCATCAAGGGCGCGCTGATGGGATCGTTTTACATGCTGGTCGTAACGATCGCCCTCTCGTTTCCGCTCGGCGTTGCGGCGGCAATCTATCTTGAGGAGTTCGCGACGAAGAATCGCTGGGCAGATCTGATCGAAGTGAATATCAACAACCTCGCCGCGGTGCCTTCGATTGTGTTCGGCCTGCTCGGCCTCGCGGTCTTCATCAACTGGATCGGCATGCCGCGTTCGGCGCCGCTGGTTGGTGGCCTCGTGCTGGCGCTGTTGACGCTGCCTGTGATCATCATCGCCTCCCGCGCGGCAATCAAGGCCGTTCCGCCGTCCATTCGCGAAGCGGCCTTTGGCATCGGCGCATCCAGGATGCAGGTCGTATTCCATCACGTATTGCCGCTTGCACTGCCCGGCATGCTGACCGGCGCGATCATCGGCATGAGCCGTGCGCTCGGCGAAACTGCGCCGCTGCTCATGATCGGCATGGTGGCGTTCATCGTCGACGTGCCGTCGGGATTCACGGATCCCGCCACTGCATTGCCCGTGCAGATATTTCTTTGGGCGGACAGCCCGGAGCGCGCATTTGCCGAACGCACTTCCGCGGCGATCATTGTGTTGCTCGGGTTTCTTCTTGCGATGAATCTTGCCGCCATCATCATGCGCAAGAAAGTCGGGCGCCAATGGTAACTATCGTAGCTCCCGGGATTGTTGCGGCATGTCGGGTATATGAGAATGCACGGAATGACTGAACTGAAGCCCTTCAATGACGGGCTAGCCGAAGGGCCAATTCCGGGCGAAGCCGGCGAGACTCCTCCGGTCGCGGCTCGGAAGAAGCCGTCGCGGCGACGGCGGCTCGAAGAGATGTCCGAGCTTACCGGCCAAACGGTGGGTCAGCCCCGCTGCAAGGAACCGTTCATCGTCGCCGAGAATGTGAACGTGTATTACGGCGACCTGCACGCCATCAAGGATGTTACGCTGGAAATCGGCAAACAGCAGGTTGTGGCGCTGATAGGGCCGTCCGGTTGCGGCAAGTCTACGTTTTTGCGCTGCCTGAACCGCATGAACGATTCGATCGAATCGGCGCGCGTGACCGGGCGTATCACACTCGACGGCCAGGACATTTATTCAAAAGATCTGGACCCGGTCGCGCTGCGGGCACGCGTCGGTATCGTGTTTCAGAAGCCAAACCCTTTCCCGAAGAGCATCTACGATAACGTCGCGTACGGCCCGCGCATTCACGGACTCGCGTCGGATCGGGCGGAACTGGACGAGATCGTGCACACCAGTCTCGAGCGTGCGGGATTGTTGAAGGAAGTAAAGGATCGGCTTGACGAGCCCGGCACTGGCCTCTCAGGCGGCCAGCAACAGCGTCTTTGCATCGCGCGCACGATCGCAGTCAATCCCGAAGTCATTCTCATGGACGAACCGTGTTCGGCGCTCGATCCGATCGCAACGGCGCGTGTCGAGGATCTGATCGACGAACTGTCGGCAAACTATGCGATCGTCATCGTGACGCATTCAATGCAGCAGGCCGCCCGGGTCTCCAAACGCGTCGCCTATTTTCATCTCGGTCTGCTCGTCGAAGTGGACGAAACCGACAGGATATTCACGAACCCGCAACACAAGCTGACGGAAAATTACATTACCGGGCGTTTCGGCTGACGTCTCGCTGAACCCGGCGCTGTTAAACCCGTGCTCTGACCGGATCGTATTTCTTCCACAGCAAGTACGGAACCAGCATGATCGCGAGAAAGATCACGGGAAAGACCAGCAAGCCGAAGTCGTCGCCGACCGCTGCCCGGGAGCAGAATGCCAGCACACAGGTGAAAGCGAAGCCGGCGAACGCCCACTCCTTGACGGTACGGAATCGGGTCTGAAGGATCGCGACGGCGGCCAGCAGCTTGGCAACGCCCGCGATCACAAGCAGGTACATCGGGTACCCGAGATGCGCCAGGGCTTCCATGCCGGCCTCCGCCTGCATCACGCCGCCAAGGCCGTCCATCACCAGCAGCGCTGCGAAGATAATGGTCGCCGTCCAGTAGGAGACCTTGAGTGTTTTTGTTGTCATGAGCAGAAACTCTCCATCGAAGGCGTAAGCCGTGGTTTTACCCGTCCGACTCCATATGAACGAGTTCCCAGATATGTCCGTCGGGGTCCTGGAAACCGTGATCCTTCGGTTCGTTGTAGGTCGTGCCGCCGGGCGGCAACCGCTTTCCTGACCATGTCATCGACTTCCGCCCGGCTGTCCAGGCTCAGGCAAACAGTACTTCGGTGTGTTTCCTGGCGTCGCAGATCGCGTTCGGGGTAAACGACATGAACGTGTCTTAGCCATGATGACTCCTTCGTAGCGTGTATGGGATGTGTCTGCCTGGTAGTCGAACGGGCAAGGTGGATCTCGACAAGTGCCCTGCTGAAGTCGCCTCTGCGCACGCTCGGCTGCAGGTTGCTTTGACGCCTGCTTGTGCCAGCAACGAACGAATTCGACTGCTCAGCCTCGCAACACCGTCCACGCCGCTGCCGCGATAATCGGTTCTTCATCCACCGGAATTACCCTTACGTCGATAGCCGATGTATCGGTCGAGATGCGGCAGGCGTTGCCGATGCAATGTGCGTTGGCTTTCGTGTCGAGTTCGAGGCCTAGCCAGCTCAAGGCGCCGCAGACGCGCGCGCGGATGACCGGCGAGTTCTCGCCGATGCCGCCGCCGAACAGGATGGAATCGATGCCGCCCAGTACGGCGGCGTAGGCGCCCAGATACTTGTTAATACGGTGACAGAACGCCGCCAGTGCGAGTTCTGCGCCGGCGTGTTGCTCCGCTTCCAGTTCGAGCAACTTTCGAACGTCGTCCGACACGCCGGACAGGCCCAGCAGACCTGACCGGCGGTTGAGCACATTCTCGAGCGCATGCCAATCGTGGCCCTGCTGCGCAAGGTGCAAGATTACGCCGGCATCGATGTCGCCCGGCCGGGTGCCCATGATGAGTCCCTCGAGCGGCGTGAAACCCATGCTGGTCTCGACCGGGCGCCCGTCGCGGAGCGCCGCGACCGAGCAACCCTGACCGAGATGGAGGCTTACCACACGCGACGGAGCCTGAGCCGGACGCCATTGCGACCGGAGCTGCAGCGACATGTACTGATGCGCAATCCCGTGAAAGCCGTAACGCCGGATTCCGTACCGCCCGGCCCAGCCGGACGGGATTGCGTAAGTGCGCACCGCTTCCGGCAGGTCGTGAAAAAATGCCGTGTCGAATGCGGCGACGGCAGGCGCGTCAGGGAAACGTCCTGCGACCGCCTCGATGACCGCAAGTGCGTGCGGATTGTGCAACGGCGCGAGGTGGTTGAGCGATAGGAGTCTGTCGAAAACCGGCGCGTCGATCCTTAGCGGCGCCGAAAAATATTCGCCGCCGTGCACAATACGATGGCCCGTCGCCGCAACGTTTTCAGTGCCAAGCCTTAATCCGCCGACACCGCTGGCGAGCCGCTCCAGGAGGATCGGCACCGCGTCGGCCACGCTTGGGATACTGTCGATCACTTCCGATGTGTCGCCTGTCGAAAGGGTCGACCGCGAACTGCCGGAGCCGTCGATATTCCGCAAGGCGCCGCGCACGCGGGAGCGCAATCCGTCCGCCCAGTCAAAAACTCCGAATTTGAGCGACGAACTGCCCGCGTTGAGTATCAGCAGATAGCGTGCATCGTCCATCCGATCAGGCGTGGAGGGCTGCGGAGCGCCGCTCAGGCGCCCCGGTTCACCTGCTGGGCCGTCGCCTTGACCGGATTTACGCGGGTTGCACTGTTACTTGTCGTCACTGCTCAGGCCTCCTGTTCACTCTGCCATGCCCATTGCCGCACTTCGGGCAGATCCTCGCCATGTTCATGGATGTATTGCTTATGCTCGATCAGCTTGTCGCGTATCCACTGTTTGCAGTATGCGGCCCCCGGTCCAGCCCTCGGCACCCGATCGATGACGTCCGCGACGAGGTGGAAGCGATCGATATCGTTCAGGACGGCCATGTCGAACGGCGTTGTCGTCGTACCTTCCTCCTTGTAGCCGCGTACATGCAGGTTGTCATGGTTCGTGCGCCGGTAGGTCAGCCGGTGGATCAGCCAGGGGTAACCGTGGTAGGCGAAGATAATCGGCTTGTCGCGGGTGAAGATTGCGTCGAAGTCCCGATCCCGCAGGCCATGCGGATGCTCGCTGTCCGGCTGCAGCGTCATCAGATCCACGACATTGACGACGCGCACCCTCACCTCCGGGAGATGCTTGCGGATGATCGAAACAGCCGCCAGCGTTTCCATCGTCGGCACGTCGCCGCAGCAGGCCATAACGACATCCGGCTCGGTGTCGTGATCGTTACTGGCCCACGGCCAGATCCCGATGCCCGCGGCGCAATGCCTGATTGCGGCATCCATGTCGAGATACTGCGGCTGCATCTGCTTGCCGGCGACGATCACGTTTACGAAATCTCGCGAGCGCAGGCAATGGTCGGCGACAGACAGAAGCGTGTTTGCATCCGGCGGCAGATAGACCCGGATGATGTCCGCCTTCTTGTTGACGACGTGATCGATAAAGCCGGGGTCCTGATGGCTGAAGCCGTTGTGGTCCTGTCGCCAGACGTGCGAGGTCAACAGGTAATTCAATGATGCGATCGACCGCCGCCACGGGATTTCCTTGGCGACCTTGAGCCACTTCGCGTGCTGATTGAACATCGAGTCGACAATGTGGATGAATGCCTCGTAGCAGGAGAAGAAGCCGTGCCGGCCGGTCAGGAGGTAGCCTTCGAGCCAACCCTGGCACAGGTGCTCGGACAGCACTTCGAGAACGCGGCCGTCCGGCGCGAGGTGCTCGTCAACGGGCAAAAACGGGCCCAGGAAGCGCTTGTCCGTCGCTTCGTACAGCGCCCCAAGCCGGTTCGAGGCGTTCTCGTCCGGACCGAACACGAGAAAATTGGCGCTCTGGAGGTTTCTCTTCATGACGTCCCGCAGGTAAACGCCAAGGACCCGTGTCGACTCGGCCTGGCTGCCGCCCGGCTTCTGCACGTCGATCGCGTAGTCCCGGAAGTCGGGCAGCCGCAGGTTTTTCAGCAGTACGCCGCCGTTCGCGTGCGGGTTGGAGCCCATCCTGCGCGCGCCCTTCGGCGCGAGTTCGAGCAACTCAGGGATTGGACGACCCTCGTCATTGAACAGCTTTTCGGGCTGGTAGCTGCGGAGCCATTTTTCGAGCTGCGCAAGATGATCCGGATTCTCCTTGAGGCCGGCCAGTGGCACCTGGTGCGAACGCCAGGTTCCTTCCACCGGAACGCCGTCGACTTCGTCCGGCCCGGTCCAGCCTTTCGGCGTACGCAACACGAGCATCGGCCAGACCGGTCGTCCATTTACGCCGTTCGCGCGTGCCTCGCGTTGAATCGCCGCAATACGGTCGAGCGCACGGTCGAGAGCGCCGGCCATTTCATCGTGCAGTACCGCCGGGTCGTCGCCTTCGACGAAAGCCGGCTCGTAGCCGTAGCCGCGTAACAAATGCTCGAGCTCCTCGTTCGGCATACGCGCAAAGAAGCTCGGGTTCGCGATCTTCCAGCCGTTCAGGTGCAGGATCGGCAATACCGCGCCGTCGGCGGCGGGGTTCAGGAATTTACTGGAATGCCAGCTCGTTGCGAGCGGTCCCGTTTCGGCCTCGCCGTCGCCGACGACGCAGGCGACGACCAATCCCGGATTGTCGAATGCGGCGCCGTAGCCGTGCGCGAGCACATAACCCAGTTCGCCGCCTTCGTGAATCGATCCCGGAATTTCCGGCGCGCAATGGCTGGGAATACCGCCCGGGAACGAGAACTGCTTGAACAGACGACGCATGCCGTCGGCGTCCATCGACACGTCCGGGTACAACTCGCTGTAAGTTCCTTCGAGCCAGGTGTTCGCGACCAGTGCCGGACCGCCATGGCCGGGACCGGCCAGGAACATCATGTCGAGGTCGCGTTCCCTGATCACGCGGTTCAAATGCACGTAGATGAAGTTGAGCCCGGGCGTCGTGCCCCAGTGGCCGAGCAAACGCGGCTTGATGTGTTCCAGAGAGAGCGGCTCGCGCAAGAGCGGATTCGTCATCAGGTAAATCTGGCCGACGGATAAATAGTTTGCGGCGCGCCAGTAAGCGTCCATGCGTTTGAGCAGCGCGGCGCGATCGTCTGGCTGATGTCGCCTGTTTTTCATTGCTTCTCCGGGGGCACGTCCGCGCTCATCTCCGCGGTCATCCGCGCGCGTGGCGGATTTGGATACAGGTAAATTGCGGGCCATTGTTCCATGTCCTCGCATGGTCTCCCATGCTCTCGGGGGTGGTCCTGGTGGGTGTAAGGCCGGCGCGGGTCGCCGTGGGAAGGCATTGATTGCGCGGCGTTTGCCCGGTGTACAACTGCAGCGATCTGAAATCGCGGCGCCGGTTCTCCTACCAGGGAACCGCGCTTCGTCGGTCAGCCGGGAATCGGGATGATGTCACAAAACGCAGCAGGATACAGATACATCATGGATTCCTCTGACCTCCCTGATGGTCGGCGACCTCTTCCCTGATGATCTCGGCAAGCCGCCTGGTGCCGGGCCCCGTCGCATCGGCATCGCCGAAAACGAGGTAGAGCTGCAACGTTCTTTCACGGCCGCCTCGAAGCGGCAGCAATTTCAGAATCCCGTCCGTGAGTTCGTCGCGGATCTTGTCCTCGGGGAACCAGGCGAATCCGTATCCGCGACAGGCGGCACCGATGGACGTTGCCATGTTGGTGAGATAACCGCCGGCTGGAACAGCTCGGAGATGTTCGGCGCACGAACAGCGCGCTGATAACCGCCGCGAGCCATGAAGGTGTCGTTGATCGACCAGATACCTTCAGCCTTGTATGAACTCATGGTACCGGCAGACTGCACCTCACCCGCCGGCATTTCGAACAGCGGGCCGGTGACGAATGCTTCGCCGACCAACTGACGAGTGGTCGTGTTGTTGATCGCACTCTTCGTTACGAAAGCCGCGCATTCCGGCGATACGGAACTGATGCCGAACAGGTTGATGGCCGAGCCGCAGATAGAAGCGCCATGGTCGGCCGCGAGCGACAGCATCTGCCGGTTCAAACGGCGTTAATTACAACAAGCAAGCGGGTTTCTTCATGAGTCTGTTCCGTAAAGCCAGACGACGTCAGTTCATGTCGCCGAGCAGCGAAAGAATCTCCGCGACGAACGCGTCGTGCAGCCAGCTGGAGCCGAGGGGATCGACGCCGGTGCGGACGATGACGAGATCGTGCCCGGGAACGACCGTAACGTATTGACCTTTGTTTCCGGCGGTCGTGAAGGTTCCCTTGGGGATTCCGGGCATCGAGTCCAGCAGCCAGAACTGCGCGCCGTAGCCGCGCGTACCTTCTTCGACCGGCTTTGCGGGCGCCGGCGTCCGCGAGAATTCCACCCAGTCCTCGGGCAGCAGCCGCTCTCCGTTCCACACGCCGTCGTTCGCAAGCAGCAGGCCGAAGCGCGCAAGGTCTCGCGCCGTCGTATAAACCTGGCTGGAGCCGATGAAATTGCCGAGATGGTCGGTCTCCATGCGGGTGTGATACATGCCGATGCGGTACAGCAATTCGTCGTAGGGGAATCTCAGGTACCTCAGATCGTTGCCGAGAACGTTGCGCAGCGCGCGGAGCAGCAACATCGAATCGTTGTTCGCGTACTTCCATCGTGTCCCGGGCTCCGCTTCGAGTTCAGTACCCGTTATCGCGCTGATCGCATCCTGGCCGCCAAAATAGACGGCATAGGTATTGTTGCCGCCGCTGTATAAACCGCTCGACATCCATAGCAGATGCTTGTAGGTGATTTTCTGACGCGGGTCTCCCGGGTATTGCCACTCGGGAATTGCCGCCGGCGCATCCAGATCGAGCAGACCCTTGTGTGCGGCGATGCCCATCAACGCGGCCGTAATACTTTTGGCGGTTGACCAGGTGCGATAGCCGTTCCGGATCCCGAACCCGCGACGGTAGCGCTCGGCGACGATTTTGCCGCCGCGAAGCACGATGACGCCGGCCGTGACGACGCCGTCCCCATAGCTTCTGCCGTCGAACGCCCGATCGAGCACCGTTCGCAGGCCGCGGTAGTCACGATGCAGGCCGTCGTCCTGTAGGGCGACCTTGTCGCCCGCGGGAAACGCAAGGTCCGCGACATCCGGTGCGTCGGGGTAGGGTACGTAGGGTAATCGCGCAGCGCTGCCGATGTCCCAATGTGGCGGGAGGAGCGTGCAGCCCATCGAATCCCGGTATACCGCGATCTGCGTGGTGCCGTCATTGTCGGACGCCGCCACGAGTTGTCGAGTCTCGTCGATGACGGGATCGGGAAATGTGTGCTTCGCCGTGTCGATCAACTCGACCTTCTCGATATCCGCAAACGGCCTGCCGGCAAAGAAATGCGCAGAGCAGGTAAACAGGGCGCGGTAACCCGCGACGATAAGTGGCTCGTCGGCGTCCGCGACGCCGCCCGGCCGCTCATAGGTCGCCGCGCCGTGTGCGGCGCCGGCCAACAGAACCGCCAGGCACGCTGGCGGCAACCAGCGGGCAACGCTTGCCGTCATTTGCAGACTCCTCAGCTTGCCTTCTTCTTGCCGGAACAATAGCGTTGGCCTGTCCGTGAGGCAAATGCGGCGGGTAATTTCCGGGCCGCCGTGCTTCCATTGACGGAGACGGAAGTACCAAGAGGTAACCAATGAGCTTCCATTTGAGTTCGTCCCTGAATCTCGAATCCATTCTTGCGGATTTTTCACGGCTTGGCCATGCGCATATAACCAACGTGCTGAGATCCGAGAATGCGAAGCGCATTCACAAAGGAATGCTGGAAAAGAGGCCCTGGAATCTCGCGTTCAATTCCCGTTGAATTTCCCGTTTGCCGGGCGGCGAACCGTTACCTCGAATCGTGCGGTATCTCTTCGTCGAGCATCAGCGCCCGCACGAACTTGACCGGCGGCGAGCCATAGGAAAGCGCCTGATCGTGATAGCGGCGCAAAGTGAAGTCGTCACCCCATGCCTGCTCGACCGCCTTCCGCATATCGACATGCTCCTGGTAGCCGACAAAATAGGTGGAAAGCTGCGTCGACGAGAGCTGCGCGCGCACCCACTTGCCGGCAGCCTCGCGTTCTTCCTGGAACCCGCCCTCTATCATGAGTCGCATGGCCGCCTCGCGCGTCATGCCGTCGACATGGATGGCCTGGTCGATGATCGCGTTCGTAACGGTGCGCAGGTACCACTTGAGATTGATGAGGCGCATCAACGCCTCGCTGTCCAGGTAACCGGCGTCGATCATCACGCGCTCGCCGTAAACCGCCCAACCTTCGACGAACGGGCCGGACCAGAGCACGGCGCGCAACGTGGACGGATAGCGATTGCTCAATGCAAGTTGCAGGTAGTGACCCGGCATCGCTTCGTGCAGCGTCAGGTTCTGAATTGAATAGAGGTTGTGTTCCCGAAGGAAGGAATTGACCTGCTCAGGAGTCCAGTTTTCCGGCAGGGGAGCGACGGCGTAAAACGATTTCTGTCCTTTGTCCAGCGGGCCGGGCGGGTCGAGGTATGCGACCGACACGCCACGCTGATACTCCGGCATGACGATGATATCGATCGGATCCTCGGGGACCGTCATGAGGTTGTGCTCCCTGACGAAATCCGTAGCCTGCTGCAAATTGTCTTTCGCGATCTCGACAATCGCCTCGGGCTCGGGAAGGTGACGGTAAGCCTGCTCAAGAGCGGCGCGAATGATCACCTGTTTGAATGCGTCATCCGGCTGGTCCGGGAATGACGCGTAAGTGTGCATTCCGGAATACACGTCCTTTGCGATCGCGTACATGTCATCGCGCACGACGACGTACTCGCTTTCAGCCCGCTGACGGATCTGGCGTCGCCCGAGCGGTGAATTGAGCGCGAAACGGAGTTTTTCGTCGAAGAGCCGGGCGCCAATGCGAAAATCACCGGCAGCGACGGGCAACAGTTTCTCCTCGAGCCAGGTCTGATGCTGGCCCAGCGCGTCCGTTGCCGTGGCGATCGCCGCGTCCAGCCGGGTCGCCAGCTCGGCCGGCAACGCATCCCTGTGCGGCAGGATCATCGTGTCGACGATCGAATGGATGCCCTGATTCTGCTGAATCGCGGTTTCGGCATGAATTTTCGGCACTCGCGCGCGTTGTAACGAATCGCGCGCCTGGCGGAGGAAGCGGGGCAACTGCTCGAGTCTTGACGCGGCATTCTCTACGCGCTCTTCGACAGGGGCGAAGTCGCGCGCCATCAGGCCGTAAAGCGAAGAGCCCGCCAGGTTTACATAGACGAGTGGATTCCAGGCCCACTCCTGGAAGGTTTCGAGGGACCAGATGTTCGAATCAATCTCCGCGCGGAGGATTTCGGCATCGATTTTGTTGGCGCGCGACAATTCCTCCCACGCAATTGCCTGGAGGTCCGTACGGTACTTCCTGTACAACGCCATTTTCCGCGATCGCCCGTCGCCGTCTACCTGGTCGAGCAGATGGTCGGACCGGTGGTCGCCAATCGAAGTTGCATACACGGGCGAGAATTCAGGCAGGTCGTCGATGAAATCGGCAGCGAGTTTGTGAAACGCGTCGTCCGCAGGCGATGCCCATGCCGCACCGCCCAAGGTGAAAAATGCGACGGCAACTGCGGCCCGGAAGGTCTTCATACCGTCACCTGCTACGCTGGACATGGGAACGATCCGGGCTAGTGCACCCCGTCGCAAATAATTGACCGTTCCCGCGGCGCCTTGTCGCGTCTGGCGGCGTTGCGACTCCTCGCGATAACGGTGCTACTCGTCGTCGCGCCTTGCCAGCCGCCCTTGCCAGTCACTAGGGTCGCTCGCGAGAATAGTCGATTATTTACGACGGGGTACACTATCGAGCAGTCTCGCGAGCGACCAGTTCGTCAATGACTTCAAGCAGTTCCGGATATCCTCCGGCTTCCGCGCCGCCGGTTCGATACTTCCCGTTGACGACCACGGCCGGAACGCCGGAGATGCTGTAACGGCGCGCGAGGTCTTCGGCAACCCGCATCTTTTGCGCGACTTCGAACGATTTCCACGTAGTCTGAAAATCTTCCGCGCTGACCCCGAGGCGTTCGAACAATGCCTGAATGGCGGCCTCCGACGTCAGGCGATTACCGCGACGGTGATACTCGTTGAACACGGCGGCGTGAAACGCCTTTGGGTCTTCGATTTTCTCGTTCTTCACCAGCACCTCTTCAGTGTAGTAAAGCTGCCCGTGGAGTTTCACGAGAGGGTTCCACATGGCAGGGATGCGGACGAAGCGTACGTTCAGCGGCTTGTTTTCGGCCCAGCGATTGATGTGCGGCTCGAAATCCAGGCAATGGTTGCAGCCGTACCAGAAGATCTCGGCAACTTCGATCTTGTCTGAGCCGCCAACGGTGGGCTGCGTCGGCACGAGGCGATGGAAATGGCGTCCCTCAGTGAACTTCCAGTCGCCGGCGGGTGGCGCGACGTTGTCCTGCGCGAGCAGTATGGGCTGATTTTCAGGCTGCAAGTCGTCCGCGACGGCCGCCGATTCCTCGACCAGCTCCGGCTTCGCTTCCGCGCTTTCCGCCGCCGCTTCGTCCGCAGCGGCCGGCGCCTCCGGCGCCTCTTCCTCGATCGCTTGCGGCATGGACGATTGCGGAGCTTCCTGGCCGGAATCGCACGCAGCCAACCCGGCCGCGAAAATCATGCCGAGTATTGCAAGGTAGCGCATAGGGAAACTCCGGAAGACGTGGAACGGGTGCGTGAGAAAACGGTGACGATGGCGGGTCATGGTAATGAATGAATAATCGGTTGATGTTCTGACCGGATGCTGGCGATCAGGTTTAGTCCCCGAGGCGTCCACTGGCACCCGCCGGGCCACGGCAGCCTACTTCAATCCCTGGATATACGAGGCGACCGCGACGATGTCGTCCTCGTTCAGGCGTGCGGCGATGTCGCGCATGACTTTTGTGGGTCCGTCCGATTTGCGCTGGCCGTTTGCATAGTTGCGAAGCTGGGTCGCTGTATAGGTAGCGTACTGGCCCTTCAGCATCGGATACGCCGCCGCAGGATTGCCGCGCCCTGTCGGTCCGTGGCACGCGAGACAGGCAGCGATGCGGTTCTCCGCGTCTCCACCCTGGTACAGCGCTTCGCCCTTGTTGATCGATTCCACGGCCGCGACCGTTTTCGGCGCCGGAGCCTGGCTCGAGAAATAAACAGCGAGATCGTGCATGTCCTGCTCGGACAGGGACATCGCCTGTCCCGACATGAGCGGGTCGGAACGGCTCCCTGCCTTGTACGCCTGCAATTGCTTCAGGATGTAGGGCGCATTCTGACCGGCGATGCTGGGCCACGCGGGATTGACGCTGTTACCATCCGCACCGTGACAGGCCGCACAGGTGACCGACCGGGCCTTGCCGGCCTCCGCCGAGCCCTCTACGAGCGATTCGGCGTTCGCAGCCACCGCGACAAACATCGAGAAGGTTAAAAGTGCGTGCTTCAGATTCATATCCATCTAACCGTCATGGTCGGACCGCTATCGTAATGGCAGTAGCAATAACATTGGCAATGCGGCAGCCCCGCTACCGTGATTGCGATGCCCTCAATCAAGAGCCCCCGAAAATGCAAGCCGGAGAACGACCCGGCAAAAAATGACACGGTACTCGCCGCATGCAGAATTCGTTGATTGTTTGTGTGAACCGGACCTTCGGCTTGCAGCCTTGCTTGCAGGCCCTGTCGCCGGCGGTCAATATACACAGCGTCTCCGGCCACCCCTGCGGCCCGGATAATCAACAGTCGTCAACGCAGAAGCCGGTCCTTGAGGCTCCAAATTATACACATATCGGGGCCGTATCCCATGTCGCAGTACCCGGACGCACAATTCGTACTGAGTGCCGATGCGCCGGCCCAGTTTCCGCCGGACACCGGCATCGAGGTGGCCGTCGCCGGACGTTCCAATGCCGGCAAATCGAGCGCGATCAACGTCATCGTCAACCGGCGGCAATTTGCACGTACCAGCAAAACTCCGGGCCGCACGCAGCTCATCAATTTTTTCAGCCTGCGCGACGGCAGGCGGCTGGTCGATTTACCGGGCTACGGATACGCACGCGTACCCGACGAAAAGCGCGCGCATTGGGGGGCGCTTCTGCAGGATTACTTCGAGCATCGGCAGAGCCTTCACGGGCTCATGCTGGTCGTCGACGTTCGGCGGCAGCTGACGGATTTCGACCGGCAAATGCTCGAGTTCTCGGCCTTCGTGGAAACACCGGTGCACATCCTGCTGACCAAAGCCGACAAGCTTAAACGGGGGCAGGCGAGCCGCGCGCTGCTCGAAGTCAGGCGGGACGCAGGCGCGGCGGCCGGCGTACAGCTCTTCTCCGCGACCAGCCGTCTTGGGCTGGACGAGGCCCGGCAGGTGCTGGACGGCTTTCTCGGGCAACCTGAACCGTGACGGCCCTTCCTGACGCGGCGCTCCGGAGCGGGCACAGAAAAAACCCCGGGACACCACTGAAGGGCGCCCGGGGTTAGTAACGCAACCGGCTTGGGGTGACCGTGTTGCACACCTGCCTAGGGAGGTAAGCAGGGAGTGCCTGAGCACTCAGAGAGTTTGAGCGGCCCTGTTTGCGAGAGTTCCCACAAATTCATAAGACCTTGTTCTGCAACCGGGAAACCCCTGGCTACCCCGACCGTGGCGAGCCTGCATGGGGCTAATGCGCCTCGTCCCAGTTCAGGCCGATGCCGGCGTCGACCTTGAGGGGGATGGAGAGCTCCGCCGCGGCGCACATCAGGGACACGATTTTCGGCTTCACCGCGTCGACGCTGCCGGCGTCGACTTCGAACACCAGTTCATCATGCACCTGCATGACCATGCGCGCAGGAGCCCGGTCTTCGACGAGCCACTTCTGCACGGCAATCATGGCCTTTTTGATGATATCGGCGGCCGAACCCTGCATCGGCGCGTTGATGGCGCTGCGTTCGGCGTACTGCCGGCGCTGAGCATTGCGGTCGTTGATCTCCGGCAGGTACAGGCGGCGCCCGAACAGCGTCTCGACGTAGCCTTTGACACGCGCCTCCGCCCTTGTGTTGTCCATGAACGCCTTGACACCGGGATAGCGGTCGAAATAAAGGTCGACGTAGTCTTGCGCTTCGCCGCGGCCGATTCCGAGCTGCTTCGCGAGGCCGAAAGCCGACATGCCGTACATCAGCCCGAAGTTTATCGCCTTGGCGGCGCGGCGATGGTCCGCGGTCACCGCGGCCAGCGGCAGTCCGAAGACCTCGGCGGCGGTGGCTCGGTGAATATCCTCGTCGTCGGCAAAGGCGGACGCGAGCCCTGCGTCGCCCGACAGGTGCGCCATGATGCGCAGCTCGATCTGCGAATAGTCCGCCGCCAGCAGCAGCTGGCCGGGCGGAGCAATGAACGCCTGCCGGATCCGCCGGCCTTCCGGCGTCCTGACAGGGATGTTTTGCAGATTCGGGTCCGTCGACGACAGCCTTCCGGTCGCGGCCACGGCCTGGTGATAGGACGTATGCACCCGGCCCGTTCGCGGTGAAACCTGCAGCGGCAGCTTGTCCGTGTAGGTACTTTTCAGCTTGCTGACGCCGCGGTATTCGAGAATGACCCTGGGCAGCGGATAGTGGAGAGCCAATTCCTGCAGCACGTCCTCCGCGGTTGACGGTTGCCCGGTGGGCGTCTTGCGTGTCATCGGCAGCCCGAGGTCCCCGTACAGAATCTGCTGCAGCTGCCGCGGCGATCCGAGATTGAACGGGCCGCCTGCCAGTTCGTGCGCTTGCGTCTCGAGTTCGAGCATCGATTTCGCAAGTTCCGCGCTCTGTTTTTTCAGCATCGCCCGGTCGATCAGTACGCCGGTCATTTCCATTTCCAGCAATACGGGCACCAGCGGTTGTTCGACCTCCTGATACAGCCTCTTCAACGATTCCGACTCGCTGAGCTTGCTCCACAGGTGTTCGTGCAGCTGCAGCGTTACGTCGGCATCTTCGGCAGCGTAGGCCGTGGCCTTCGTCAAATCGACCTGGTTGAAAGTAAGCTGCTTCGCGCCTTTGCCGGCGACATCTTCGAAATGGATGGTGTCGATCCCCAGGTAGAAACGGGCGGTCGAATCCATGTCGTGCCGGGTCGCGACGCTGTTATGCACGTAAGACTCGAGCATCGAGTCGAATGCCATTCCTTTCAGGGCGATTCCGTAGCGCGCAAAAATGTGCGCGTCATACTTCAGGTGGTGTCCGACTTTCTGCCTGGCCGGATCTTCGAGAAACGGTTTCAGTTGCGCGAGTACGCAGTCGCGCGAAAGTTGTAACGGAGCGCCCGGAAAGTCATGTGCAACCGGGATGTACGCCGCCTCGCCACGCTCGATGCAAAGCGAGACGCCGACGAGTTCGGCCGTCATGTAATCGAGCCCTGTCGTTTCGGTATCGATGGCGACCAGCGCTGCGTCGTCGATTTTCTGCAGCCATGCCGCGAATGCTTCCTGCGTCAGCACCGCCTCGTAGACACCCGTTTTTTCCGCAGGCGGAGCCGCTTCGGCCGCGCCGGATCGTTCGTCCAGTTGCCGCAACAAGGCGCGCAGCTCGAACTGCAGGTAGAGCTGGCGCAGCCGTTCGGTGTCCGGAGGCGCGCGCCGCAGTTCATGAGCCCGAACAGGCAATGCGACGTCCTGGCGAATCGTCGCGAGCTCTCGCGACAGAATCAGCTGGTCGATGTTCTCGCGCAGGCTTTCGCCGACTTTGCCGCTGAACTTGTCGGCGTTCGCAATGATTGCATCGACCGTGCCGTATTCGTTGAGCCATTTGGCGGCAGTTTTCGCGCCGACTTTGGGCACGCCCGGGATATTGTCGGAGCTGTCGCCGACCAGCGCCAGGTAGTCGACGATCTGCTCCGGATACACGTCGAATTTTTTCTTGACACCGTCGCGATCCAGGACGCTGCCTGTCATCGTGTTGACGATGGTCACGTTTTCGTCGACGAGCTGGGCCATGTCCTTGTCGCCCGTCGATACCAGCACTTTCATGCCGGTTCCGGCGCACTGACGGCAGAGGGTGCCGATCACGTCGTCGGCTTCGACGCCCTCGACGCGAAGGAGCGGCAGACCGAGCGCCGGGACTGCCTCGAGAAGGGGGTTGACCTGGGCGCGCAGGTCGTCGGGCATCGCCGGGCGGTTCGCCTTGTATTGCTCGAACATGGCATCGCGAAATGTCCTGCCGGGCGCATCGAAGACCACGGCAAACAGCTCCGCCGGCTGATCCTTGATCAACTTGTTGATCATGTTGAGCACTCCGAGAAGTGCGCCGGTCGGCTCGCCTTTCGACGATGAAAGTTTCGGGAGGGCGTGAAACGCCCTGTACAGGTAGGATGAGCCGTCGACAAGGACCAGTGTCTTATCGCTCATCGGTCGGGCTGCGCTCCGGGTCCTGATTCTCGTCCGTGGCAACGCCGGCATCCGGATTTTTCCGGTCTGCCTTCTCTTCTTCTTGCGCGGCATCCTCGAGAGATTCCCGGCCCAGTTCCGGCAGCTCGGTTTGCAGATCGCTGCGGTCGCCGGGGAGAAAAAGCGCGCCCTTCTGGCCGCAGCCGCAAACCACAAGACTCGCAAGGAGGGCTGCGACAGCTGCGGCAGTAAATCCGTACTGACGTTTCATAACTGCGAACCGTCTGCGTGCGACGCCGTGGAGACGGGCGTCGAAGCAGCTCGAAGAGAAAGAGGTCGAATGGTATACCAGATGCGCAGGGACGGCTCAGGCCTTGAAGCGCGCGGCGATGCGCCGGTACGCCTCGCGAAACGGGATGCCTTCGCCGGTGACCAGCCGGTTCGCCTGTTCGGCGGCGCTCAGGCCCTCGCTGAGCTTGATTTCGGCCGCGACGAAAGTCAGCCCCGAGATGACACAGGACATTACGTCGATGCTGTCGCCTGCCAGATCGATCGAACGGAACAGCGGCGGCTTCAGCCGCTGCAGGTCGCGCTGGTACCCGGAAGGCAGCTTTGCCGTGATCATGAGGCCCTCGTCGAGGCAGGCTTGAGCCGTCGCCGAGGCTGCACGAATCAGCTCCAGCACATCCGGGTTTCTTTTCTGCGGCATGATGGAGGAACCGGTGGTGACTTCCGGTGCCAGCTCGATGAAGCCGAACTCCTGCGTATAGTAGAGCAGCAAGTCGCTCGCGAGGCGGCCGAGATCCTGCATGACGAGCGTCAGCTCGAACAGCAGGGCACATTCCGCCTTGCCGCGCGAGAGCTGGACGGCCGTCACCGGCGTCTGGGTTTCGGCAAATCCGAGTTTCGCGGTCGTGAGGTCACGATCGATTGCGAGGCCCGGTGTGCCGAAGCCCGCGGCGCTGCCCAGAGGATTCCTGCTCGAGCGGCGATGCGTGCCGCGGAGACCGGCGATGTCGTCTTCGATCGCTTCGCGGAACCCCGCACTCCAGAGAGCGACGGAAGAGGGCATCGCCTGCTGCATGTGCGTATACCCCGGCAGCACGATATGCCCCTGGCGTCCGGCGAGATCGTCCAGCGCCGCGCACAGAGCGCCGGCCCGTTCGGCGATGTCGTCAGCCGCATCGATGAGATAAAGCCGCAGGGCCGTCAGCACCTGGTCGTTCCTGGAACGGCCGAGATGCAGGCGCTCGCCCGCCTCCCCGATCAGTCCGGTCAGGCGCGACTCCAGCGCCGTGTGCGCGTCTTCGTCCGCAAGCTCGATGCGCCATTTGCCGGCGGAAAAATCCGTCTCGAGCTGCCGCAGGCCGCGACAGATCGCCTCGCAGTCCGCCTCGCCCAGGAGTTTTTGCTGGCAGAGCATCTCAGCGTGCGCGATGGAGCCGCGAACGTCGTAGGGAACCAGTCTTGCATCCAGAAGATGGTCCTCGCCGGCGGTGTAACGCAGCACGCGTTCATCAAGCGGCAGGCCCTTGTCCCACAGCCGACTCATGCCGTCAGTCCGGAAGTCGCCTGTTCGGCTGCCGACAGCGCCGCGATATCGTTGACCACCAGCGTTCCGGTGCCCTCGTTGGTAAATACTTCGAGCAGCAGGCTGTCGGGGACCTTGTACGAAATGACATGCACGCGCTTGACGCCGTTGCCGAGCGCCGCATCGATCGCCGCGGCTTTGGGCAACATCCCGTCGGCGAGTTTGCCGCTGTCGGTGAGCTTTCGAAGTCCGGACCTGTCGATGTAGGAGATGAGCGACTGGGGATCGTTCGCGTCTTCGAGTATGCCGGGAGCACCGGTAGCGAGTATCAGCTTTTCCGCACCGAGTTCCGCGGCGATGGCGGCGGCTACCGTGTCCGCGTTGATGTTCAGCAGGTTGCCTGTCGAGTCGCAGGACAAGGGGCTGACGACGGGCATCAGGGCGTTGTCGAGCTGCTTCCTCAATACGTCCGCATCGACGGAATCGATGTCTCCGACGAAGCCATAGTCGACGGGCTGTTCGCCCTCTCTTTGCACCGGGGGACGGCGGTGGGCGCGGATCAGTCCCGCATCGACCCCGCTGATGCCAACAGCCGGTATTTCCAGGTCGCGGCATGAGGCCAGCACGCGCGTGTTGATCTGGCCGTTCAGCACCATGGTGGCGACGTCGAGCGAGGCGCCGTCGGTGACGCGGCGGCCGTCGATGAATTTCGCGTCGAGCCCGAGGGCGGCTGCCAGCCTGGTCGATTGCGGCCCGCCGCCGTGCACGAGCACGACCCGGATCCCGACCTGGTGCAGGATGCCGACCTGCTCCATGATGGCGCGGGTGCTGCCCAAGTCCGCGAAAACTTCGCCGCCGACCTTGAGGACGAATACCTTGCCCTTGAACAGGCGTATGTACGGCGCCGCATGCTTCAGCGCCGAAACCACGATGGCCCGGTCCTGCCCCTGCTTCACGATCCCGAACCGAGCATCTGATGCAGAACCGCCATCTGCGCGAGCATCCTGTTGCGCGCTTCGTGGATCACCACGCTGCGAGGACTGTCGAGCACCCGCTCGGTGACGACGACGCCGCGCCGCACGGGCAGGCAATGCATGAAGCGGCAGTCGGCGGCGGCGTTGTCGAACCACGGTTCATCGACGCACCAGTGTTCGAGCCCGCGACGCAGGTCGAGGTCTTTCAGCTTGTCGCCATAGTGCACCGTCGACGACCACGACTTCGCATAGATGATTTTTGCGCCTTCCATGGCCTCGTTGCGATTGTCGGTTTCCGTGACGCTGCCGCCCGAGGCTCGGGCGGCATCCCGCGCCTTTTGCATCAGCGACCCGGGCAGTGCGAATCCGTCCGGACGCAACACCGTGACGTCCATGCCGCGCCTGGCGGCCATGTACAGCGTCGATGCCGGTACCGCAAGCGGCAATGCCATCGGATGATAGGCCCAGCTCAACACAAACTTGCCGCCGTTCGCCGCTACGCCGAGATCGTCCAGCGTCTTCCAGTCGGCAAGATTCTGGCAGGGATGATTGATGGCGGATTCCATGTTGATGTATGGCGTGTCGATCAGGCGAATCATAGACATGAACTCCACATCCGCGAGGTCGGATTCGATGTTCCTGCGCTCGGCGAAGGCGCGAATGCCGATCGCGTCTCCGTAAGAAGCGATGACCGGCACCGCCTCGTGGATGTGTTCGGCGGCTGCGCCGTCCATAACGATTCCCGGCCGTGTCTCGATGCCGTGAATCGACATGTCGGGCGAGATGACGAAGGCGCCGCCGCCGAGTCGCGTCATGGCGGCCTGAAATGAGGCGAGCGTTCTCAGTGACGGACTCAGGAAGAGCAACGCCAGCACCTTGCCGCAGAGCGCGTGCGGCTCGGGCTTCTTATCCAGCCGCGAGGCAAGGGCCAGCAGTGCTGCTATTTCTTCGTTCGAGAAATCGGCAAGGTCGTTAAAAGCTTTCATAAATTGCTCTCGGCAGAATTTGACAGCGGCCCGATGTTCTTCAGCGCCCGCGCCAGTCTCTCGACGTGCGTGGTTTGCAATACCAGCGGCGGCAGCAGCCGGAGCACCCGCGGGTCGGCGCTGCTGCCCGTCAGTATGTCCTGTTCCAGCAGGGCATTTCGAACGTCGATCGCGGGACGGTCGCAAAGAAGTCCCAGCATGAGGCCCAGGCCCTGGATGGAGCGTACGGGTCCGGTCGTGCAAGTGTCGCGAATTTGCGCTTCGCGTTCACGTACGTTTGCCAGCAGCCGCTCCGCCTTGATCGTGCGAACAACGGCGATAATCGCTGCCGCGGCTAGCGGTCCGCCGCCGAACGTCGAACCGAGGTCGCCCTCGTCGAGCGCCGCGGCCAGTTCATTCGTCGCCAGTACCGCGCCGCAGGGCACGCCGCCCCCCAGGGCCTTGGCCAGGGTCATCAGGTCCGGCTGAATACCAAAGGCCTGCACCGCGAAGTACCGGCCGGACCGCCCCATGCCGCACTGAACCTCGTCGGCGATCAGGAGGGAGCCGCAGGCAGCCGTGCACTTGCGCAACGCCGTCACGAACTCCGGCGACAGATCGAACGCGCCACCGATTCCCTGCACGGGCTCGAAAATGACCGCCGCAACGTCGCGGTCGATCATCGATTCTGCTGCAGCGCTGTCGTTTCGCGGAATGAATTCGACGTCGAACGGCAAGCCTGGAAAACCATACCAGTTCTCCGCGGCCTTCCAGGTAACGGCCGCCGCTGCAGCGGTGCGACCGTGAAAGCCGTGCGTGACCGCCAGGATTTTTCCGCGCCCGGTTGCGCTGCAGGCAATGCGCAGCGCGTTCTCGTTGGCCTCCGCGCCGCTGTTGACGAAGAACGCGCGCCGCAGGTTTTCCGGTGCGATCGACGTGATTTCCTCGGCAGCCTCCGCGCGTACCTCGAGAACGACCGCGTTGCTCTGAAACAGGAGGCGCTTCGCCTGCCGCGCTATTGCGTGCGTGAGGACGGGATGCGCATAGCCGAGCCCGGCCACGGCATGACCGCCGTACAGGTCGAGTATGCGCCGGCCGTCGGCCGTGATGATCTCGCAGCCTTCCGCGCGCTCCGCCAGAAAAGGCAGCTGGCTGTAAACCGGAATCGTCGTCGCCGCCTCCCGCGCCTGTACCTCGCGCAACCTGTCGTGCATGACGGCTAAGTCCATGCGGCGGCCGGCGCAAGCAGACCCGTGGTTTCCGGCAGGGACCAGAGTCGATTCATCCATTGCACTGCACCGCCGGCCGCGCCCTTGATGAGGTTGTCGATTGCACTCATGACAACCACGGAATCGTTGCCGGCCTCGATGCCGATGTGGCAGTAGTTGCTCGCGACCACGTCCTTGAGCTTCGGCGGGCCATCGACGACGCGCACAAATTGCGCGCCGGCATAGTAGCTGCGAAACGCCTCACGAACCGCTTCGGCCGGGATGCCGGGTTCGAGCTCTGCCTGCAATGTCGCGTAAATCCCGCGCGAGAAAGGCCCCGAATGAGGAACGAAGTGAATGGAAATACGTTTGCCGCCGGCAAGTTCGACAAGGCGCTCGATTTCCGGAGCGTGTCGATGCGACAGAGGCTTATAGGCATACAGATTGGAGTGCCGCTCCGGATGATGTGTGCCGGGCTGGGCAGTCCTGCCCGATCCCGTGCTGCCGGTCACGGCCGAGACGAACAACGGGCCGGCGGCAAGCTGCGATGCGACCAGCGGTACGGCCGCGAGCAGCACGGCGGTTGCGAAGCAGCCCGGGTGGCCGACGTGCTCTGCATTGACGACGGGCGCATGCTCGGGCACAGCGCAGAAGAAATCGTCAAGCAGGCGCGGCGCCGCATGCTCGGAGCGATAAATCTCCCGATACTGTTCCGCATCGGCATAACGAAAGTCGGCCGAACAATCGACGACGTGCACCGCCAGGTCGCGTTTCGCCGCTGCCTCGAGGGCGTCGGCGATGACGGGCGCCGATGCGCCGTTCGGCGCCGCGGAGAACAAGGCCAGATTCGTACGCCTGTCCAGCCTCTCTGTCCATGCGCCGCCTTTCGCGAACGTCCTGCCGGCGCAAGCACCCGCGAGATGCGGAAACACCGCGCCGATCGCCACGCCGCCCTGGCTTTCGGATACCGCAGCATGCAGGGAAAAGTCCGGATGCTGAGAGAGCAAACGCAACAGTTCGCCGCCGACGTAGCCGGTTGCACCGATGACCACCGCGCTGATCTCGCCCGGACCGGCCGTCACGATCGTTTTCTCTGCAGCGCGGTCGGAAGGCAGTCCGCGATGTGATCTCCCAGGGCCGTACCGCTGGTCAATGCGTTGATCGCCGGCAGTGACATGCGTGTGGATATCTGATCGATGCCGACGGCGTTGTCCGTTGCCGGGCCCGTCACGACGGCCGGTTCGATGCCGTACTGTTCGCGCAGGATCTTGGCGCCGCCCCACGCGGCGACCGGATCGTTGGCGCACAGCACCACGGCTGTGAATGCCGTCCTGATCGCCGCGTCGGTGAGAATGGCTTCGACGCCGTATGCGCCGAGCAATCCGTCGCCGAGTTCGATCACGATCACGTCGGGCTCATGGAGGGCCAGGGACGAAAGAAGCGCCCGCGTCAGCGCCGGCCCGTTTTCTGCCGTCGTCGCGACAATGCCGAGATCGGAAAAGATCATGGTCTCGGCGGCGCCGGCGTCCTCCATCGCGAGGATGTCGCGCCGCAGCGATACGCCGGTGGCCTTGCAGGCTGCCACGTGCAGGCCGAGATGCCGCAGCCGGCTGACGATTGCACAGGCGGCTGCGGTCTTGCCGGAATCCATGCAGGTTCCCGCGAGCGCCACGACCGGCACGCCGCGCGTATCCAGAACGGCAGCGGCATCCAGCGTGCCGGCGCCGGCGCGCGCCGGCACCCCGATGCGTTCGGCGAGATACGGAAAGTGCAGCACCGTCCCCAGCACTTCGCAGTCGAACGGCGCACCGACATCCGGATTGGCGGAATCGCAGATGCCGAGCACCCCGCCGATGTTCAGGAGCTGCACAGTCGAGCCGACGTCCAGGACTTCGGGCAAATGGCCGGAGTAACCGAGCAACGCCTTGCGGTGACCCAGCGCGCCGACGACGACGTCTCCCTGGTTGACCGTCGCCATCCGTCCGCTGGTGAGTTCGAGCTGGTTGTAGCGGTTCTTGTTGTTCAGGACCCGGACCGCGAGGAGCACGCCTTCCTCGCAGACAATTTCGTCGGCAACGCGAAGTTCGCGACCCAGATTACTGTGCTGCGCGACCGACGCGACCTTGTCAACGATGACTGTGCGCATCGTTCAGCCCTCCGCGGCAGCGCGACTCTGCAGCGCGCCGCTCAATGACAGAATGCGCGAGTAGCCCAGCGCGTCCCGGGCGCTCCACTCACCCGCGGATTCGCCGTAGACGCCGCGGGAGGCCGCGAGCAACGAATGAGGCGAGCTGACACCCGTAATGAACAGGTTGCCGGGCCGCAAGCGTAAACTCACTCGCCCCGTGACCCGTTTCTGCGACGAAGCCAGTAGCGCTTCGATGTCGCGGCAGGCGAGGTCGAGCTGCCTGCCTTCGTGAATGAGATCGCCGTAGACGTTCGAGAGCATGTCCTTGACACGGCTTTGCTGCGCACTGAGGACGAGCTTCTCCAGTTCGCGGTGGGCGGTAATGAGCGTTTCTGCGGCGGGCGCTTCGAACGCGACACGGCCCTTGGTGCCGAGCACCGTGTCGCCGAGATGAATGCCCCGGCCGATCGCATAATTCCCGGCGAGGACTTCGAGGGACTCGATCAGCGCGACGGGCGACAGGGATTGCCCGTCGAGCGAGGTCGGCACACCGCATTCGAAGTCGATCGTGTGATCCGACGGCTGCTGCGGTTCGCTGAACGCTTTGGCAGACAGGACCCACGCGTCTTCGGGCAGCGAACGTTCGGATTTGAGCGTCTCCCTGCCGCCGATTGTAATGCCCCACAGTCCGCGGTTGATCGAGTACGCGGATCCCTCGGGCGGCAGCGGCAACCCGCGCGCTGCGAGAAATTCGAGCTGTTCCTGCCGCGCCCAGTTGTTGTCACGCACGGGCGCCAAAATTTCCAGGTCTGGATCGAGCGTGCGTAATGCCACCTCGAAACGTACCTGGTCGTTGCCCGCGGCGGTGCAGCCGTGCGCCACAGTCTGCGCAGCATGCTCGCTTGCGATGCGCGCGAGTCCCGCGGCCTGCAGTCCGCGCTCGGCGCCGACGCAAAGCGGATAAAGCTGGCCGCGCCGCACATTGCCGGCGATGAGGAACCGGATCACTGTGTCGAAGAATTTCTCGCGGCTATCCAGCAATACGTGTTCGGCCGCGCCGAGCGCCAGGGCCTTCCGTCTGAGTGCCGCTGCCGCATCGCCGTCGATGCCTCCGGTATTGATGGTTGCCGCAATGACGTCGCGGCCGTAGGTTTCCTTGAGCCACGGAACACAGAACGAGGTATCGAGGCCGCCGGAGAAGGCGAGCACTATCGGCATTGCGGGCTGACTCAAAGTTGCGGCTTCCTCGAAATACTTCAGGCGGAATTCTTCACGGGCGGCCCGCCGCGCGGGTTATTTTTTGCAGCAACCTGCGTTGCAGGGCCGCAGTGGCCGTTGCGGTGAACACCGTGTCATCACCGCCGACGTTGCCGACAATTTCGGGCCAACCGCAACGATCCAGTGCCAGTGCGACCCGCTGTGCGGCGCCGATCGCCGTCTTGATGACCAGCAGATTGGGCCCGGCCGTGCTCAGGTCCCGCAAAAGTTCCGCGACGTTCGCGATCTCATCCTCGCCGCTCGAGTCGTTGGCCGGCAATTCGTAGCCTCTGCCCGACTTGACGGCGCCGAGGCTCCTCAAGTCGCGGCTGACGCTCGACTGGGTCGCGTGAAAGCCCACCGCCGTCAGGGTCCGGACGAGGTCCTGCTGGGTCACGGCAGGACTGCTTTGCAATGCCCGGCGAATGGCTTCGCGTCGTTCGGTTTGTGATTGGGCAGGGGTTGGCATGAGTGCGTGTCGAATAATTATGCACATATAATTATCAGAATGCGCATAATGGGTCAAGCGCTTCGTCGGCTGGTAACATCGACGTCGTCACAAGGGAAGCAATCAGGTGCAGATACCGGACAGCGTGGAAATTGAACTTGGCGAGGAGCCGAAGAGCAGTGTCATCTGGCTGCACGGTCTCGGCGCCGACGGTCACGACTTCGAACCCATTGTGCCGGAACTCGGACTGCCGCGCGATGCGGGCGTTCGCTTCGTATTTCCGCACGCTCCCATGCGCCCGGTGACGATCAACGGCGGCATGACGATGCGCGCGTGGTACGACATCAGGAGCTTCGACCGCGATGGCCCGCAGGACGAAGCCGGCATTCGTGAAAGCGCGACCTTGCTGGGACGGCTGGTCGAGCGTGAGCATCAACGAGGTTCCGATTACGGAAGAATCGTACTGGCCGGCTTTTCACAGGGCGGTGCGATCGTGTTGCATACGGCCTTGCGTTATCCGCGGCGCCTTGCCGGTCTCCTGGCCCTGTCTACCTGGCTACCGCTTGCGCAATCGTTCCGGGACGAAGTTGCCGACAATGAAAACGCCGCATCCCGTGCGGTGCCGATCTTCATGGCGCATGGACGTTTCGATCCGGTGTTGCCGATCGAACTTGGAAAGTCGTCGAAGGAGGCGCTCGAGCATGCGGGCTTTACGGTTGAGTGGCACGAGTTCCCGATGGCGCACGCCGTGTGCGCGGAGGAAATCACCGCCATCGGCCGGTGGCTGCAATCGGTGCTGGGAGTCCGCCAACCCGCCTGAAACGGAGTGCCACGATTCAAAGGAGCCGGCAGGGCGGGCGAGTTCCGCCCGGCAAGCGTCAGCGGATCGGGAATTCGAAACGGGCGTCGCCAGCCGCTTCGCCGGCGCTGTCGAAGCGACGCTCATGAATCTCGACGCGTCCGGATACCCCGACCAGCAGAACGGTCGAGCAGCGGGTGCCGTATTCGGCTGTTGCAATAAATGGAGCCGACACTGCCCGCGCGATATCCGGCGCGAGGCCCGTTGCGACATCGTCGTCGCTCGCCGCGGGCTCGCGATCGCCTAAAAGGCGAAAGATCGATTCGGCGTCGAACGTGTTTTGCGCGAGCAGCGTCGCGATCGCGCCTTTGCTGCGTACGACCTTCGTCCAGGGGGTGTCGAGCGACGCGTTGCTGAGCGCATAGACGCCGGGCGCAAGCCTGCGAGCGTCGTCGCCGCGGTTCGAGACATAGACCATTTCGTCCCGGTCAGCGGCCAGCAGGCTGAAGCCCGCGAACCTGGCCGGGTCGATCATCCTGCAATATCCGAACGGCGATTCTTCGCCTGCAACGAACCCGGTGACGAGTTCGCCGCGCGAGTGCTCGCCGCGCTGCGTTTTCAGGTCTTCGCGATAGTTCGTCACGGCCGCAAACCGCCCTCCCTTGCTGACGGCGAGCCAGGTGCCGCCCGCCTCGAGGTCGCGGCCCGCCAGCAGGAATGGACGGTCGGGCCACCAGTGCATGGCGGCCGCCGGCCGCGCATGAAATTCGTCGCGATTCGCGCCGAGGATCAGGCGGTAGTCCGGATGCACCTTGAAGGCGAAGGCGATGAGGCACATCAGCGAATGCCGCGGGGTCTCGACGGCGCGTCACGATGATCGTGCTCATTCAGCCAGTCGTCGACGAGGCGCCTTGCAATCGACAGCCTGTAAGGCAGCTTCGGAAATCCGGATTCGAGTTCCTTGCGGGTAAACCAGCGCGCGTCCTCGAGTTCCCCGTCGTTCAACTTGATCGTGTCGCTGAGGGCCTGGGCTGTAAAGCCCAGCATCAGCGATGACGGAAACGGCCACGGTTGCGAACTGTGATAGCGGATGTCGTGTACGGCAACGTTCGTTTCTTCCAGCACTTCGCGCTGCACCGCGTCCTCCAGGCTCTCGCCAGGTTCGACGAATCCCGCGATCGTCGAGTAGCGACCCTCGGGCCAGCCGGCCTGCCGGCCGAGCAGGCAGCGATGGCCAGCCGCGACCAGCACGATGATGGCCGGGTCAACCCGCGGGAAGATACGAACCCCGCAGTCCGGCCCGATGCAAAGCCGGGTATTGCCGCCCGACTCCGCGCGTGACAAGGCTCCGCAACGGCCGCAGAATTTCTGTGCGCGATGCCACAGGACCAGCGCCCGCGCCTGCGCCACGAGGTTCGCCTCGTCGGCCGGCAACGCGCTGCCGAGATAACGCAAGTCATGGAACTGCCCACGATCCGCGAAGGGCGCATCCGCGCCGCCATCGATCGGCATCGCAAAGGCGGGACGATCACGATACATGCCGAGGAAAATGGCGTCCCGCTCCCGCAGGAAATCGCCGACGTCGCGCCGACCCAGCAACACCGCCCGCAGCGGTTCGCCGATGGCGAGACATTTGTCTCCCCACACCGGCGCAAACACGCTCTCGTCGCCCGTGATCGCGGCATGCAGCCAGTCGGGATCCTCACGGCGGTAGCCGGAGCGGTCGACGAAAGCGCCAGCGAAAATATTATGCCCGTTCATGCAACCAACGCCTGCCGCCCTGAAATGCAGACGATACGCTGCGGCGGCGAGGCTCCGCAAACCAGCGGTCCCGGGCGTTACCGAAAAATGCAGCTTAAACGCGCGCGAAGCTGGCTGTTCCGGGCCGCCTTTGCCGGTGACGCGAGATCTCGCAACTGGGGCAGACCTTGTGGTCGAGTGCGTAGGCATCCTGGACGTAGGAACTGTGACAGTCGCTGCAGACCGCGAGGTACAGTTCGTCGTTGTGCGAAATGATCTGCAACAGATTCCACGCCCACTCGAAATTGAGTCGCGGCGACGGGTGCAACAGCAGGTAGGTCTCGAAAGCGCGGCAGACCCGGTGGCCATACTCCACATCCGGGCGCGGCCAGCAGGCGTGAATCTTGTTCGAGGGCTCGACGCGCAGCAGCAGACTGGCACAGTAGAGGGCGATCAGGGTCGTCGCTTCGAGCTGGTTCAGCGGGTTCTTCACGAACAGCGACACCTGTCGCGGCGACTTGCCGCGGCGGCGCTTGACCGACGCCCCGCCGGAGTCGCGAAAATAGGTGCTGTACACCTTGCGTATGCGGTCGTCGCTCAATCCCGTGCAGGATTTGATCGTGCGCGTCCGGGCCTCGTGGCCGATCATACGCAGCGCCAGCTCGAACTGGTTTCTCTCGGTTGCATAGCGATTATCAGTGAGGCGCATTTATCACCCTTTATGCTAGATTGTGGGCGATTATATACTTGACAAACCACAGGGGAAGGCGCAGTATACGTATCAAGGAG
>JBBDXW010000030.1:0-32034 GCA_040902105.1 Woeseia sp. | reverse complement strand
AAAAGGTCACTGTCCCCTTCTGGAGGTCGCCCGCAATGGCGGGCTCCTACAGGGTTCTTCTAACCTCCGTCGCTGCCGATGAGCGTCGCAACCATCAACATGAGTGCGATGAACTTTTTGTCGTGGGTCATGGGATCGGCCCTTTCATCTCGACTGGATGGACATAATTCGCTGGTGGGGCGCCCGAGCTCGTGCGGATGCGCTAATCGGCGGTCTGCGTTCTGCCGAAGCGCTCGCCAAAGAAATCGCCTTCGTTCCAGGCGGGCCGAATGTCATCCCCGGCGATCGCGAGGCCGATTCGCACGTTGGCACGCGCAAAGCGCAATGCCGACTCCCAGTCGACCGTCCGTGAACTGTCGTCGCTTGGCTTGTGATAATGCATAGCGAGGTGCCCCTGAAAGGCGGCGGCGCCGTCGATGCCGGGGTCCGTAGAGGTGAAGCCCGGCACGAGGAACACGGAGGGCACGCCCTGACGCACGAAGGAGTATTGGTCACTGCGAATGAAAAGCACTTCTTCGGGCACGGGGTCGGGGGTCAGCGCGAGACTCTCGGCGGCGACAGCCGGCTCGATCAGCTGCTGAAGGGTGGAATGTTCGGCGCCGAAGGCAATAACGTCTGCCAGCGGATAAAGAAGGAGTGGCATGTCGAGATTCACGTTTGCCACCAGGGCATCCGACGGCACGGTGGGGTAGTGCGCAAAATAATCGGAACCGAGGAGGCCGCGTTCCTCACCCGTGAGTGCAATAAAAAGAATGGAACGGCGAGGTGGCTCCGGCATGGCGGCGAGTGCGCGCGCCGCTTCAATCAATAGCGCCACGCCCATCGCATTGTCATAGAACCCATTGTAGATGTTGTCGCCGTCGACCGGCGCGCCGATTCCCACATGATCGAGATGCGCCGAATACACGACGTACTCGTCCTTTAGCTGAGGGTCGCTGCCCCGGATGATGCCGATCACGTTGGGGCTCGAAATCTCTTCATGGCTCGACTTCTGGCTCCGGGTGGCCGCGACGCCCAGGGGCGTCGACAACGGCGTGCCGGCGTCCGCGGCATCGAGTGCCTGCTCGAAGTTGATGGGGGCGCCTTCGAACAGGTCCGCGGCAGTCGGAACGCTCAGCGTCGCGGATCCCTCGAGCTGTGCGTGGTAGTCGGCGGCTTCACCCGACAGATTGAGCCACGACATGCCCTGCAAGATTCCTGCGTTGAGCGTGAGCCGCTCCCACGGCACTCGTTTCTGGTCTGTGCGCGAACGCAAACCGATCTGGCCGACGGCGCCGCGCTTGACCATCTCCTCGGCCTTGGTGCGGCCGGAGGAATAAAATGCGCGCTCGTTGTGCGGAAAGTTTGCCGGCGCGCCGCCGAACACGGCGACAATTTTTCCGCGGACATCGATGCCGTCATAATCCGAATAGCCCATGTCCGGCGCATGGACGCCGAATCCCGCGAAAACGACTTCGGCCGTGACACTTGTCTGGTCGCGCACTTCGTCGCCGCCCATGACAAAATCTTCTTTCCATTTCAGACTTGAATCGCCGCTATCCTGGTGCAGCGTGACCGCGGTGCGCTCGATGTCGAGCCTGTTGCCGATCATCGGCACGTTCTGGTACCAGCCCTCGTCACCTCCCGGCTCGAGACCGAGCGAGGCGAACTGCTGCACGACGTACTCCGCAGAATCATCGTAGCCCTCGGTCCCGGTCATACGCCCGGTACGAGCGTCGTCCGCAAGGTAAGCGAGGTGCCCCTGCAGGTTTTCCCTGGAAATGAGCGCAAGGTTGTCGCTGGCGTGTTCCTCGGCCGAAGCGGCGGCAGCGGGTGCGGTTTGCGTACTGTCATCCGCCGGACGCGAACAGGCAGCGGTCGACAAAGCGATGACGACGAGAGAAAGGAAAACAGCAATACGGTACATCACGTTCGCCTGAGTTCGAATGTGCCGCGATAATAGCATCCACGGGAGATTTCGCCTCGGCGCGATCGCCTGCATGGCAGGCTTCAACAGCGCGCGATTAAGCCGTTTTGGCATAACGATGGACAAAACGCTGTTGGAGCCCGCCAAGCGGGCGATCGGATGTCCTGTCAGAGTACGGGGCCGTTAATCAGTGCGTCCTTCGTAAGGTCGACGATCAATTGCGCTTCCGCTTCGGTCATCTGGAAATGCGGAGTGAAGCGCAGGGAATTTGTACCGCCGTGAATGACGCCCAAGCCATTGCGGCGCAGGTACTCTTCCGTACTGTTCTCGCCGAAGCATCGGTAACGCGGCTCCAGTTCGCAACTCAGGAGAAGCCCGGTTCCCTGCACCCTGGTGATTGGACCCCCGAGTTCACCGGCCAATTGGCGAAATCGTTCGACGAGCAGGCTACCAGAGGCGCGTATGTTCTCGCGCAACGCGGGAGTAATGCTTTGTAACACGGTCACCGCGACGTCGAGCGCGCGCGGGTTGCTGGTCATCGTATTGCCGTAGACGCCGTGACGATAAAGGGTCGCCGCGCGGCCGGACATGGCCAGCACCGACAGCGGATACTGGCCGGCGTTCAGCGCCTTCGAATACGTTTCCATATCGGGCGGCGGCAGATCCTGGAATCCAGGGTAGTCCACGATCGAGAGCACGCCGTGGGCGCGCAGCCCGGCCTGGATGGAATCGACGAGGAAAAGGCAGCCGTGTCGTTCCGTCAGCTCGCGAGCGCGCCGGTAGAACTCCGGGGTCACCGCCTGCCCTGGGTTGCCTTCGCCCATGACCGGCTCCATGAAAAATGCCTCGATGAAGACGCGATCCTTGTCGGCCCTGGCGAATACCGCTTCGAGAGCGTCGATGTCGTTCGGCTCCACCGTGAGCAGATAGTCGGTTTCGCGAAACGACGCCAGGTACTTGCGGTACTTTTTCTGTGACGAGTGGGAATGCCGTGCCGGACGATCGGTGCGGCCGTGAAAGCTGCCCTTCAGGGTCAGGCCGCGCACGACGCATCCGGCATAACGCCCCTCCGGGTCGGTCATGTGTTTGGTGGCGATGTCGGCGATGCGTGCCGCCACCGAGACCGATTCCGAACCGCTGTTCAGGCACAGGAAACGGGTAAACGGGGAGCCGCCGCGGCTGTGGCCGAGTTCCTTGCGCAGCGCATCGATGAAACGCATCTGGCTTATGGCCGGGGTCATGATATTGGCCATGACGTGCGGTTTGTTCATGGCGTCCAGTACAGCCTCGGGTGCATGTCCGAGGCCCAGCATGCCGTAGCCGCCGCAGTCGTAGATGACGGCGCCCTTCAAGGTGACGATCCACGGTCCCTGCGCCGCCAGCGACACATAAGGGTTTACGGCGTCCGCGGCGTAGAAGTTGACGAAACCGTCCTGCACCCGGAGCGCCTGTTCCGCCTCGTCCAGGACCAGCAGGTCGGCACAGGACTCTTTGATCGCCTGGTATTCGGCGTGGGCCCGCTCGACCGCGACCGCCAGGGACGGGTCCCGGGCCAGGAACTGCAGAATGACCTCGTCCGACAAACCTGGCGTGCGCACACTGCCGCCGGCCCCGCGCAGTTCGTGCAAGCGGGACAGATGGCGCCTCGGGTCGAGAATGTTGGCCGGTCGAGTCATGACGATTCCTGGCTGGCGAACCGGACATTCTATCGGTTCCTGCGGTCATTTACTCCGGAAGGGTAAATTCGCCGTTAGGTGCCCGCCGTCAGGTGCCGGACTTGGATCTTTGGACATTTCACGCGGTCAGGTGCCGGACTTGGATCTTTGGACATTTCACGTGGACGCGCGATCTGAATCGACCGCTTGTGAAATGTCCAGATCCAAGTCCGGCACCTAACCCGTGTGAAATGTCCAAAGATCCAAGTCCGGCACCTGACCGCGGCACCTGACGGCGTAACGGCGCGTACAATGCCGCGCCATGCTTCAGTTCACCCATCTCGCCCTGCGCCGCGGGGCCAAATTATTGCTCGAAGACGTCAGTCTGCAGATTCATCCGGGGCAGAAAGTCGGCATTACGGGCGCCAACGGTAGCGGCAAGTCCAGTCTCTTTGCGCTGCTCCAGGGCGAAATCGGCGCCGACGGTGGCGACCTGAAATTCCCCGGCGACTGGGTCATCGCGCATGTGGCGCAGGAAACGCCGTCCGATTCGCGTGCGTCGATCGAATATGTGCTGGACGGCGACGCCGAGCTGCGCGCCGCCGAAACACAGATTGCCGGCGCCGAAGCTTGCGGTGACGGCACGGCGCTGGCGCATCTGCACAGTGACTTCGAACTCATTGACGGATACACCGCCAGAAGTCGCGCCGGCCAGTTACTGCATGGGCTCGGCTTCACCACGGCCGATGAGGCCCGCCCCGTCGCTGAGTTCTCCGGCGGCTGGCGGATGCGCCTCAATCTCGCACGCGCGCTGATGTGCCGGTCGTCGCTGCTGTTACTCGACGAACCGACCAACCATCTCGATCTCGATACCGTGATCTGGCTCGAGGATTGGCTGCGTGCCTATCCCGGCACGCTGCTGCTCATCTCACACGATCGCGATTTCCTCGATTCGGTCGCGGGCCAGATCGTGCACCTGGAGAATCGGCACGCGACGCTTTACAGCGGAAACTACTCGGCCTTCGAGCGCATCCGCGCCGAACGGCTCGCGCATCAGCAGGCGCAATACCGCAAGCAGCAGCGCGAGATCGCGCACATCCGTTCTTTCGTCGACCGCTTTCGTGCCAAGGCTTCCAAGGCGCGGCAGGCGCAGAGCCGTATCAAAGCGCTCGAACGCATGGAACTCATCGCGCCGGCGCACGTGGACTCGCCGTTTCACTTCGCGTTACGGCAGCCGGAGAAAATACCGAATCCCTTGTTGCGGATCGATGGCGCGGACGTGGGCTACGGGACGACGACCGTGCTGTCCGGCGTACGCCTGAGCCTTACGCCCGGCGACCGAATCGGGCTGCTGGGCGCAAACGGGGCAGGGAAGTCCACGCTGATCAAGCTCGTCGCCGGCATGCTGCGGCCGACGAGCGGCGAGCGCGTGCCCGCGAACGATCTCACGATCGGCTATTTTGCCCAGCACCAGGTGGAGCAGCTCGATCCAGAGCGCTCGCCCCTCGAACATTTCTTTGAAATCGAGCCGACGGCGCGCGAAGCGGACCTGCGCAGGTACCTGGGCGGTTTCGGTTTCTCCAACGATACGGCGTTCATGACCACGGCACCGTTCTCCGGCGGCGAGAAATCGCGTCTTGCACTGGCCCTGCTGGTTTATCGCCGGCCGAACCTGCTGCTGCTGGATGAGCCGACCAACCATCTCGACCTCGAGATGCGCCAGGCGCTGGCATACGCGCTGCAGGAATTCGCCGGCGCGATGATGATCGTTTCGCACGATCGTCATCTGCTGCGGGTCACGACGGACCGTCTTCTGCTCGTACACCGCGGCTCCGTAGCGGAGTTCGACGGCAGCCTCGACGATTATCCCGCATGGCTCGCCGCGCGGAACCGGCTGGACGCGAAGCCTGCGGTGAACGCCGGCAACGGCGACGGGGCACAGACATTCGCCGCACGCAAAGAGCGGAAGCGCCGCGAAGCTGTGGAACGGCAGTCCCTGAAACCCCTTTATCGACGCATCGAAAAAGCGGAGGCGGCGCTGGGAAAATCGAACGCACGCAAGAAAGAACTGGAGGCGCGCCTGGCAGAACCGGAGTTGTACGAGCCCGCGAGCAAGCCCGCATTGCGCGCCGTACTCGACGAACAGATCGACAACAACTGGATCCTTGCGAAGGCCGAGGCGGAATGGCTCGAAGCGACCGAAGCGCTCGAGGCGTTGCAGGCAAGTGTTAAGAAGTCAGAGGAAGTATGATCTAGAACTATCTGATTAATAAAAAGATACCATTACAACTCCCGCAGCGCCTGGGCAACCGGCATCCTGGCGGCGCGGATCGCCGGAAAAAAACCGCCTACGACGCCGATAATCAGGGCGGCGATGATTCCCTGCACCAGCAGGTCGCCGGTGACGGCGAAGTCGAACACCACCTGGCTGAAGCTCGCGCCATTCAGCGTCGAAACGCGGAAGCCGTTGAATATCAGGTAGGCCACCGCGCCGCCGATCAGTCCGCCGGCCAGCGCCAGCAAGGTCGATTCAACGACTGTCGACACCATGACCGGGAACGGTCCGAAGCCGAGCGCCCGCAGCGTCGCGATCTCCTTGCCGCGAGCGGACACCGACGAATACATCGAATTCAGCGCGCCGAACACCGCGCCGATCGCCATCAATATCGTTAACGGGTAACCAACGATGCGGATGAACTGGCTCAGGCCCTCGGCCTGGCTCGAATAATATTCCCTTTCGCTCAGGACGTCCGGGTCGATGCGCGGGTCGTCCGTCAGCACTTTTTCCAGCGCTGCGAGGTCGTCCTTGTCGTCCAGCTTCACCCGCACCGACTGATAGCTGTTGCCGCGCCGGTAGGCGCTCTGCAGCACCCGAACGTCGGTCCACAGCTCCGATTCAGACACGCTGCCGTTGGCCGAGAACACGCCGACGACGCTCCAGTCCGTCTGGCCGAACCGTATAACCGATCCCACGTCGAGTCCCACGAACTCCTGTTGCGCCGCGTGCCCCACGATGAACTCGTTCTTGCCCGGCTCGAACATGCGGCCCTCGATCAGCTCCACGTTATCGCGCACCTGAAAGGCGGCTGGTTGCACGCCGCGAAGAGGTACGTTGGCGTCCTGGTTATTGGACTTTTTCTTGATGTCGATGATGACGTACAGCTCAGCCGATGCGATGGGCGTGTCGCCGTCTTTCATGACGCCGGGCGCGTTGGCGACGATCAGCATCTGCTCGTGCGACAGGCCGCTGTTCATTTCAGACGTCGAGCCGCTTCGCATGACGATCGCGGCATCGTCCGCTCCCGCTGCGACCATAGTTCGTTCGAAACCCTTGGCCATCGAGAGCACAGCGGCGAATACGAGCACGACCGCGGCCACGCCGATCACCGCAACCATCGACGACCCGAGACGTTGCGGCACATTTCTGATATTGAGCCAGGTCACGGCACTAATCTGCCTGATGCTTCGCATGGTTCGCTCCTAGGACACTAGCCGCGGGCCAGCGCGTCGACGATGGAAAGACGCATTGCTTTAAGGGCCGGAAATATGCCTGCGGCGATGCCGGCCAGGACCATCAGCGCGAGCGCGCCGAGCGCTGCCTGCGGCGACAGGAAGATGCCCGGCAAAAATGCGCCGAGATTCTGGGACAGGCCCTGAACGAGGAGCCAGCCGATGCCCAGCCCCAGGAGTCCACCGATCAGCATGATCAGGATGGATTCCGACAACACGATGCCAAGGACGGACTGGTCTCGAAAGCCGAGCGTTTTCAGGACCGCCAGCTCGGAAATCCGCTCGCGGACGGATTGCGCCATGGTGTTGCCGGAAACGAGCAGCAGCGTAAAAAACACGGCGCCGAGAATGAGAGTGACGATCAATGCGATGTTGCCGAATTGCTTGGAGAATGATTCGGCAAAGGCCTGTTCAGTGCTCGTTTCCGTTTCGTTCGGCGAGTTCGCGAACTGGGCATCGATGGCGTTGGCAACTTCGACGGGGTTTGCTCCACTGGCGATCCGCAGGATGTACCAACCGACCGTTCCCTGGCCGAAGGCGCGCGCCTCCTCGAAATAATCGTAGTTGAACAGCATATAGGCGGTGTTACCGCGGGGATCGTCGGTGCTGAAAATGCCCTCGAGGTCGAAATCCCAGGTACGGCCACCGTCCTTTTTCGTCCAGATCGTAGCCTGCAGCGGAATGCGATCGCCGACCTTCCAGCCGAACCGCTGCGCAAGTTCCTCTCCGACCACGATGCCGGCCCTGTTCCTGGCCCATGCGTCGAGTTGTTCCGGCGGTATCTTCAACTCCGGATACATCTCGAAGTATTCACGCGGCTCGGTCGGAAACTGCGCCATCTGGTTGCGCGGGTCCTGATAGTAGCCGCCGAACCAGGACGCGTGGGTTACAGACTCCACCCCGGGCGTCGCAGCGATCTTGTTGCGATAACTCACAGGCAGGGGGTTGATCAGGGACACCTTGTCCAGCACCACCAGTCGCTCGGCGTCCGCGACATCCGCGCCAACCCTGAACGCATAGCCAATCGCGCTGAGCAGCGAATACAACAGGAACGCGACGAGCACCGATAGAATAGTCAGCGACGTGCGCACCTTTTTACGCCACGCATTTTTCCAGATAAAGCCGAAGTATTTCATGCTGCCTTCGCCTCGAGTTTGCCCTTGTCTACATGCAGAATCCTGTTCGCATATTCGGCTGCCTGTGCGTCGTGGGTCACCATCACGATGGTTTTGCCGTGTTCGCGATTCAGTATCTGCAACAGCTTGAGAATGTCGTCCGCCGTTTCGCGATCGAGGTCGCCGGTGGGTTCGTCGCACAACAGAATCGTCGGGTCCGACACCACCGCGCGGGCGATCGCCACGCGTTGTTCCTGGCCGCCCGACATCTCGCGCGGATAATGTTTCGCACGGTCTGAAAGCCCGACGATCGACAGGGCGATGTCGGCGCGTTTGGTTCGTTCGCTCGAACCCAGATTGGTCAGCAGCAGCGGCAGTTCGACGTTCTTCCTTGCCGTCAGCACCGGCAACAGATTGTAGAACTGGAAAATGAAACCGACGTGCGTCGAGCGCCAGTTGGACAGCTGGCTGTTCGACATCGAGGAGAGTTTGGCGCCGCCGACGGTCACCGTCCCTGCGGTGGGCTTGTCGAGGCCACCGAGCAGGTTCAGGAGGGTCGTCTTGCCGGAACCCGACGGTCCCATCAGCGCGAGGAAATCGCCCTTCGGGATATCGAGGTCCAGTTCGTGCAGCACCTCGACGCGCTCTTTGCCCTTCTGGTACACACGGCTCACGCCCTTGAGTTCCGCCAATACGTCCATAATCGCTCCGTAGTTCTTATTCGCTGGTCTTAATCGATTGCCCGGCTTGAAGGGGCTGGGCGGACGACTGCACGATTGTATCGCCAACGGCCAGTCCCTCAAGCACGAGCACGCGGTCGCGGTCCCGGGCGCCACCGAGACGGACGCTCCGCCTCTCGACGACGTTGTCGCTGATGCGCCAGACGAAGTCTCCGGCATCATCCGATTGCAGCGCTTTGCCGGACACCATGACGCCTTGCGGTTGCTGCTGCGGTTCCGTCGGCGCCTCGCTGCCCAGGAATGCGACGTTGGCGCCCATGTCGCGCAGGATCCGTTCGTCGCGCTCCAGAAAGCCGATTCTTACCCGCACGGTCGCTTTTTGACGGTCGGCCGTGGGCACGATCGCGATCACCTCGGCGGGTATCTGCCAGTCGGGGTAGGCGTCGAGCGTTGCGCTGACGCGCTGACCACTGCTCACTCGCCCTATATACGCCTCGTTGACGTCGACCTCGATTTCGAGGGAATCCATGTCGACGATGGTGCAAATACCGGTGCGGGTGAACCCGCCGCCGGCCGATATCGGCGAGATCATTTCGCCGGGCTGCGCATCTTTGGATACGACCACTCCGCCGAATGGCGCCCGGATGATCATGTCGGCTAAGGCATCCTCCGCCAGCGCAACACTGCGCTCGGCAACCTTCACGTTCTCGCGGCCGGTTTGAAGCCGTGCGGCGAGCGTGTCGTAACCGGCTTCCGCGGCGTCGAGGCTTGCCACGCTGGTCAGCTTTCGCCCGGCGAGATCGCGCAGCCGATCGCGGTCGAGCTGCGCGGCGCGAAGCTGCGCCTCGATCTCGACCAGCGAGGCGCGCGCCGACTGCGCCTGCGCGCGGGCAAGGTCGGTCTGGGCGGCCTGTATCGTGTCGTCGAGGCGGGCGACGATCTGGTTTTTCTCAACGACCATGCCTTCCTCGACCAGCACTTCGATAACCTTGCCGGTGGTCTCGGCCGATACCGTCGCTTCGCGTCGCGCCGTGACGTAGCCGGATGCATCGAGCACGCTATTCGCCGCCGCGGCACTTGGCGGCCGACGTACCGTCTCGGTCTCGACGGTGACGGCGCCGCTTGCAGCGCGCAGGAAGAACCACCAGATTGCGAACCCGGCAAGCAACAGGATCGGCAGCATGAGCCACCGCCATGTGCCGGTGCTGGCCGGCGGTGCCTTGCGATCGATCTTGAGTGCACCGATTCGATCGCCTATCCGGGCGGCGTCCGGGTCGGCCATTGTTTTCCCTTGTTTTGCCAGGCTTCGTCAGCGCGCATCCTATCAAAACTTCTGTATCCTGACGGCGTGACTGGGGATATTCATCGGACATTGCACGACGTTTTCGGTTTCACCGGCTTTCAGGGTGAGCAGGAAGCGGCCATTGTGGCGGCGCTGGCAGGCCAGGATTCGCTGGTACTGATGCCGACCGGCGGTGGCAAGTCGCTCTGCTACCAGATTCCGGCGTTGCTCGGCGACGGCACGGCACTCGTCATTTCGCCGCTCATTGCACTGATGCAGGACCAGGTTGCTGCATTGCACGAACTCGGTATCGAAGCCGCGTATCTGAATTCGACCTTGAGTTTCAACGAGCAGCAGCGGGTCATATCGAAGCTTCGGAATCGCGAGTTGAAGTTGCTGTATGTGGCGCCCGAGCGACTGTTGCAGGAACAGACGCAGGCGCTGCTCACCAGCGTGCCCGTGTCGCTCATCGCCATTGACGAGGCGCATTGCGTCTCGCAGTGGGGTCACGATTTCCGCACCGATTACCTGGCGCTGAACCGGCTCCGCGAGATGTTCCCCGGTGTGCCGCGCATGGCGTTGACGGCGACTGCGACGGCTCGCACGCGCACGGAAATAATAAATCGCCTGGAGTTGCAGGATCCGCAGGTGTTCGTGAGCGGCTTCGACCGCCCGAACATCCGTTACCTGGTTCAGGCAAAGTCCGATGCGCGCCGGCAGCTACTGCAGTTCCTGGCGAATCACCGCAATGAAGCGGGCATCGTCTATTGCCTGTCGCGGAAGAAAACCGAAAGCACGGCGGAATGGCTGCAGACCCAGGGCTTCACGGCCCTGCCATACCACGCCGGCCTCCCGGGGGAAGTCCGGGCGGGTCACCAGAAACGCTTTTTGATGGAAGACGCGGTGCTTATTGTCGCAACCATTGCGTTCGGCATGGGCATCGACAAACCGGACGTGCGTTTCGTCGCGCATCTCGATCTGCCGAAAAGCATCGAATCGTATTATCAGGAAACCGGCCGCGCTGGCCGGGACGGCCAGCCGGCGGATGCGTGGATGATCTATGGCTTGCAGGACGTGGTGAGACTCCGGCTGATGATGGATGAGTCCGCGGCCACGGAAGAATACAAGCGGAATGAACGGCAGAAGCTCGATGCCCTGCTTGGGTGGTGTGAAATGACGAGCTGCCGCCGACGCGCCTTGCTCGAATACTTCGGCGACGTGCCAGAGGCCCCATGCGGCAACTGCGATATCTGCCTGATTCCCCCCGTCACCTGGGACGGCACCGAGGCGTCGCAGAAGCTTTTGTCCGCCGTGTACCGCACCGGGCAGCGTTTCGGCGCCGTGCACGTGGTCGACGTGCTGCTTGGCAAGGCGACGGACAAAGTGCTGCAGCATCGCCACGACTCACTGAGCGTTTTCGGCATCGGCAAGGAGCTGCAGGCCAGCGCGTGGCGATCGGTCATGCGGCAGCTGATCGTGCAGGGCTACCTGCGGGCGGACCCGCAGCGCTTCGGCGCACTGGTCCTCGAGGAGAAGAGCAGGCTGCTGTTGCGCGGCGACGTAGCCGTTCGTCTGCGCGAAGACATCCCAGTGCCGGCGCCCGCGAAAAAGCGGCAAGCTGTCAAAGTCGCCGTCGCGGAGACCGACCGGGAGTTGTGGGAGGCCCTGCGCGGCTGCCGGCAAACGCTCGCCAGTGAACAGAACGTACCGCCGTACGTCATTTTTCACGATGCAACGCTCAGGCAGATGATGGCCTGCCGGCCGAGGGACGCGAACGAGCTGCTCGGCATCAACGGCGTCGGCCAGACAAAACTGGAGCGCTACGGGGAGGCGTTTTTGACGGTAATCAGGGAATATGCATGAGAATATGCTTAACCGCATGGCGGGGCGTTGTACACTTGTCGCTGGTTGAGAAACCCGGCGCCAGATTTAGCCCCGATCCCGTTGCGATCGGGGCAGTAACAAGTCCACCTTGAAAGGAGGCAATTATGAGTAACGATGTTTCCATCCATCCCTCGGTCGACAAGGGATTCAAAAAAGCCGCCAGTGGATTCAGCGGCGGAACGCTGGTGTGTAAATGCAAGGATAAACCGGTGACGGTGTCGGTATCGAGTCAATCCGCTCACAATCATGTCTGCGGTTGCAGCAAATGCTGGAAGCCCGACGGCGCCCTTTTTTCCATGGTTGCAGTGGTGTCGAGCGATTCCGTCAAGGTAACCGCAAACAAGGACAAGCTGAAAGTCGTCGACGAGAAAGCCGTTATCAAGCGCTATGCCTGCAGTAAATGCGGCGTGCACATGTACGGTCACATCGACGACAAAAAGCACCCGTTTTACGGCCTCGATTTTATTCACACCGAGTTGTCGTCGCAGGATGGCTGGTCGCCGCCCGAGTTTGCGGCTTTTGTCTCATCGATCATCGAGGCAGGGTTCAGTCCTGCAAAGATGACGAACGTGCGCAAGAGGCTGAAGGACATCGGCCTCGAGCCATACGACTGCCTGTCGCCGCCGCTCATGGACGCAATCGCGACGCACGTCGCCAAATCGACCGGCAAACTTGCGGCGTGAATTCGTCCAGGCGCCTGCGGGCGCGTCACACTTAAATTTTGTAACGAGGCAGCGGCCGGCGCGGCTTATGCGCCGGCCGCAATTTCCCGGGCAGACGGGATGCTGAACTGTTGACCAATAAAGGAGTCCTGGTGGCAATCTCCGAATTTGACCTGACCGTGTCCGCGCTTTCGCGCATGTTGTTGAACCTCGACTCGATTGTTTCCAAAGCCGAGGCGTACGCTGAGGAAAAAAAGATCGACCCGGAGGTGTTGATCCAGGCAAGGCTCTACCCCGACATGTTGCCGTTCGTGGCGCACATCCGTATCGCAACGGATACGGCGAAAGGTGCCGCCGCGCGCTTGAGCAGCACCGAGATGCCGTCATGGGCGGATGACGAGGCCACGTTCGATGACATTCACGGCCGCATTCGCAAGGCGCTGAATTATCTTGCAGGTTTCAAGCCGGGCCAGTTCGAAGGTTCCGAAACAAAAGACATCGAACTCAAGTTTCCGAATCGCACGTTTGAATTCACGGGCCGTGACTACGTATTGGGATTCGTGTTGCCGAATTTTTACTTTCACGTTACGACGGCCTACAACATCCTGCGGCACAACGGTCTGGCGATCGGCAAGATGGATTTCCTCGGTGAAAGGAAGTAGCGCCGGCGGGCCGCACCATGTCCCCCGCGGCGTCTGGATTTTGCCGCACCACGGGCGTAGGCTGATTTGGACGATGACGCCAGGGAGACAGGAATGAGATGTAGACGCACGGCTGGTATCGGTCTGCTGACCGGTCTCATGCTCATCGGCGCCTGCGGAGAAGAAATACCCGAGCAGCAGGTATCCGGCGGCAAGCCGCCCGAGAAGCCTGCCTGCGAGCTGGTCCGGCAAAGCGATCTGCAGCAGATTTTTGTCAACCCGCTGACGACGGACAGTGCGTCGGGTTCGTCAAATCGGCAATGCACCTGGAATGACGCGGCCACCGACAAGCCGTTCGTAAAGTACGAACTCCATTCATACAGCGACGACCTGCAGGCCCGGGTCAATTTACTGGAACAGGAACTGGGCGAGAGCGTCAATCCGCGCTTCGTGCAGGGGATCGGCGATGCCGCCGTCTGGACCGACATTGGCCTGTTTGTCAATCGCAGTGGCCGCACACTGCAGGTCAAACCGCTGCAGGACGATGAGAATCGCGCACCCTACCAGGAACTGGCCCGCTTGCTGCTGACGCGGCTGGAAGGAAGTTAGGTGCCGGACTTGGATCTTTGGACATTTCACTGGCACGAGTGATCCGCATCGACGTATTGCGAAATGTCCAAAGATCCAAGTCCGGCACCTGACGGGCACCTGACGACCTTCGTGACCATCCGGACTGCTCCGCCCGATGAGGCGGGCGCCGATCGTACGCGCGACGGCGTTATAACGGCATTCATTGCCTATACGATCTGGGGCTTCCTGCCGATCTACTTCAAGCTGATCGAAGCGGTGCCGGCACTCGAAGTGCTGGCGCACCGGGTTGTCTGGGCAGTCCCGTTTGGGGCCCTGATCGTCCTTGCCCGGCGGCAATGGCCTGAAGTGAAACGGGCCGTGACTCACCGCCGCACGCTGGCCTTGCTGGCGCTTGCCGCTGTCGTCATCGCAATCAACTGGCTCGTGTTTATCATTGCGGTACAACGGGGACATATTTTCCAGGCAAGCCTGGGCTATTACATCAATCCATTGATGTACGTCGTGATCGGCGTGATCGTTCTGCGCGAGAGACTGCGCGCATTTCAGACGACGGCCGTTATTCTCGCGGCGGTTGGCGTGGCCGTACTGACCGTCAGCGGCGGTGAGTTCCCGATCATTTCGTTGACGCTGGCCGTCTCTTTCACCATCTACGGCGTGACTCGCAGTCGGGTCGAGGTCGGAGGGATGTCCGGACTGTTTATCGAGACCTTGATCCTGCTTCCGCTGTCGCTCGCTTACCTGATGTGGCTGATGCGCTCCGGCAATTCGTATTTCCGTGTCGACGACCCGGCCATGATGGCCGGGCTGATGCTCGCCGGCCCCTTAACCGTTGTGCCGTTGCTGTGTTTTGCCCTTGCTGCGCGGCGGCTCCGGTTGTCGACCATCGGCATCATGCAGTTCATTGCGCCGACGCTTCAGTTCCTGGTGGGTCTCGCCTACGGAGAAGAACTGACGCGCGCGCATACCGTCTGCTTTACGCTGATCTGGATTGCGGTGACCGTGTTCAGCTGGGATGCATGGCGGTCGAGCCGGCGGCGGGAGCCGCTGCCCGTGACCGCGGGTGGGTGACAGTGAGGTGGAGGCGGATTGCTCGAAACCGCATACGAGTCCGGCCTCCGGGATCGCGGAACGGACAGTCAATTGAACCAACGACGGCCTTTTTGATCATAATGGCTGCAATTTTGTCCCGGAATGCGCATAAACCAGCCCAGCCGGCTGTGCCCGAACGCTGTTCCCGGTTGGCATGGGTAAATAACAGTGCCATGAAAGGCGGGTGCCGCCCGGCCGAATCCTGAAAAATGAGGTATCACTGTGAATAGAAAAACAATCGGATGCATTGCATTTTCCCTGGCACTAAGCGCCTGCGGCCAGGATAACAACGACGCCGTTGCGGTCGATCCAGCTACAGATGCCGAATTGCACTCGGGATTGTTGCTCAAGAACATGAACACCGGGGTGCAGCCCGGGGACGACTTCAACGCGTACGTCAACGGCGGGTGGATCGATGCGACGACAATTCCCGCAGACAAACCCGGGTACGGCATCGGCACAATACTGAACGACCAGGCGCAGGAGCACGTCAAGGCGATCATCGAGAAATCGGCCGAAGGCGATTTCGCCAGGGGCAGCGACGAGCAGAAAGTCGGCGACCTCTACGAGTCCTACATGGACATGGAGACGCGAAACGCGCTCGGAACGTCGCCACTGGACAATGAACTCGAGAAAATCGATGCCATCGGAGATTACGAGGAGCTGGCGGTCTACTTTGCGGAAGCGAACAAAGTCGGTTTAGGCATGCCGTTCGCGCTTTTACAGTACGTCGATTTCAAGGATCCGAACACCTACATGATGTACATCTACCAGGGTGGCATCGGCCTGCCGGATCGCGAATATTACTTCAAGGAAGATCCGCGCTCCGAGGAAATTCGCCAGAAGTACGTCGCACACGTCGCAACCATGCTGGACATGGCCGGAATTGGCAACAGGGCTGATGCCGACACGATCATGAAACTCGAAACGCGCCTCGCCGCCGAGCACATGAAGAAGGAACAGACGCGCGATATGGTTGCTCTCTACAACAAGATCCCGACCGGAGAGCTCCCGAAGCTGATGCCGGATTTCCACTGGGACGCATATCTGACCGAAGCCGGAATTCCCGATATCGACGGCATCGTCGTAACGCAACTCGATTACGTCAAGGCGCTGGACGGCATTATTACCAGCACCAACCTCGATACCTGGAAGACGTATCTCAAATGGGCCGTGTTGAACGCCTCCGCGGGTATTCTGACCGAAGAACTCGACCGGCAGAATTTCGAGTTCTACAGCAAGACGCTGCTGGGCACCGAGGAGCCATTGCCGCAATGGCGTCGCGGGGTCAACGCCGTCAACGCCAACTTGGGCGAGGTGGTCGGAAAAGTGTACGTCAAGGAGCATTTCCCGCCGGAAGCCAAGGAAAGGATGCTTGAACTCGTCAACAATCTCCTCAAGGCGTATGAAGCGAGTATTCAGGAACTTGACTGGATGACGGATGAAACGAAGGTCCAGGCGCTGGACAAATTGTCCAAGTTCACGCCCAAGATCGGTTATCCGGACATCTGGAAGGATTATTCCGCCCTCCAAATCGAAAATGACGATCTGTTCGGCAATCTGCAACGCTCTGCGCTGGTCGTCTACGAGCAGCAACTGGAAAAGCAGAAGGGCCCGGTGCAGAAGCACGAGTGGCAGATGACGCCACAGACCGTGAACGCGTATTACAACCCGCCGCTCAATGAAATCGTGTTCCCGGCCGCAATACTGCAGCCGCCGTACTTCGATCTGTACGCGGAAGATGCCGTCAACTACGGTGCCATCGGCGCAGTCATCGGCCACGAGATCGGCCACGGCTTTGACGACTCCGGCAGCACCTTCGATGGCGACGGTGTGCTTCGTAACTGGTGGACCGATGCGGACGCTGCGGAATTCAAAAAGCGCACGGCAAAGCTCGTCGAGCAATATTCGTCTTTCAAACCCTACGATGACATCAACGTAAACGGTGAGTTTACGCTCGGCGAAAATATCGGAGACCTCGGAGGCCTCAGCATTGCTTTACTCGCGTACAAGATCTCGCTGGACGGAAAGGAAGCGCCGGTAATGGACGGATTCACCGGCGAGCAACGAGTGTTCCTCGGATATGGACAGGCCTGGAGGTACAAATATCGCGAAGAGTCGCTGCGCACCCAGATCGAAACCGACCCGCATTCGCCGCGCATGTATCGCATCAATGGCGTTGTGCGTAACGTGCCGGCGTTCTACCAGGCATTCGACGTGCGTGAAGAAGATGCGCTGTACCTGCCACCCTCCGAACGCGTAAAAATCTGGTAACGGGCGCGGCGGGGACCTCGGCACCCGTTCGAACCGATTCTCGAGTGGCCGCAAGTCCGTCGAGTGCGGCGCCGTTGACGAAGCGGCAATGGCGCGATCAGGTCCGCCAAAGCAGGTCGCGGCCGATGTCCGCGAGCGTGCGGCAGCCGGTCAGCACCATCGCAATCTCCAACTCGGTGCGCAGCATGTGCAGGACATGCGCAACGCCGCTGGCGCCGGCGGCGGCCAGGCCGTATATATAAGGACGACCGACGAGTACCGCGCGTGCGCCCAAAGCCAGGCCCTTGAGGACGTCGGTGCCGCGGCGAACGCCGCCGTCGAGCAGCAACGGCAATCGGCCATGGACCGCCTGTGCAATGCCATCCAGCGCGTCGATCGCGGCAGGCTGGGCGTCCAGAATCCGTCCACCGTGGTTCGACACGATGATTCCGGCCACGCCGAGGTCTGCCGCTATCGCGGCGTCCGCGGGAGACATGACACCCTTCAGCAAAACCGGCAGCGACGTGAGCGAACGCAGCCATTCGAGATCCTTCCAGGTCGGCGCAGCGGCGACGATCGGGCTGCCGAATACCGCGCTCTCCCCGGCGCGGGCGATCATCTCCGGTTGCTCGTCCCGGCTTCGGAGGTTTACGGCTTCCACTCCGGGCGGCAGGCGAAAGCCCGCGCGCTGTTCGCGATTTCTCACGCCGCCGACGACGGCGTCCACGGTTATGACAAGAGCGGCATAACCGGCCGCTTCCGCACGGCGCACCAGTTCGCGCGTGTCCGCGCGTTCCCGCTGCAGGTACAACTGGAACCAGAGGGTCGTCGTGGCGGTTCGGGCGACGTCTTCGAGAGTTACGCTCGCCTGCGTGCTGACCACCATGCCGGCAGACATTGCCGAGGCGCCGAGAGCGGTCGCGAGTTCGCCCTCAGGATGGACAAGCTTCTGATACGCCACCGGCGCCAGCAGAATCGGGTACTCAAATGTCCGGCCGAACAACGAGAGCCGCGTGTCGCCGCCCTCGAGATTGCGCAGCACCCGCGTACGCAGTCGCAGCCGGCGGAATGCGTCGACATTGTCGCGCAGCGTGACTTCGTCGGCCGCACCGCCGCTCACATAAGCCCAGGCCTGTTCACTCATACGCTCGCGCGCGAAGGCCTGGTAATCGTCCACGGCTGCGATCTGCGGCGGTATCCGTTCCAGCGGCGCAACAGGACGATCAACGGGTACGTTCATACTCATGTCTCGGCCCAGCGCCGCAACAGGTTGTGGTACACGCCGGTCAGCTGCGCGAGCTGCGGCGTGTCAGGCAACTGCAACGCCAGTTTTTGAATCGCGGTGTCGAGTTCCAGCAGCAAGCTTCGATCGGCGTCGTTGCGAACGAGACTCTGTATCCAGAAGAACGATGCGAACCGCAGGCCGCGCGTTACCGGGGTCACCCGGTGCAGGCTGGTGCCGGGATACAGGATCAGGTGTCCGGCCGGTAACTTGACGTCATGACGCCCGAAGCTGTCCTCCACGACCAGCACGCCGCCGTCATACTCGTCGGGCTCACTCAGAAACAGCGTCGCCGAAATGTCTGTGCGGATCCGCACTGCCGCGCCGCGGACGCTCAACACCGAATTGTCGACATGATTGCCGTATTGGTCTCCCTCTCCGTACCGATTGAATCTGGGCGGCAGAACCTTGAGGGGCAGCGCAGCGGAGATGAAAGCCGGGTTCGCAGCGAGCGCATCGACCAACAAGTCGCCGATTCGCGCCATCAGGGGATCGTCAGGCGCCAATTGCCGGTTGTGTTTGACCCGGGTTGCGAGGTAGCCGGCGGTGGCGCGTCCGTCCGGCCAGTCCGCCGCCGCCAGCGTCTCGCGGCACTGGCGAAGCTGTTCGGCGCTTATCACGGCCGGAATGCTGAGCATCATGTGGGTGAGTCCGCCGCGGCAGGGTCGTGCGGCCGACCGCACAAGGTATTGTATTTCGTAATGAGAATCATTAGCATTCGCAAACAAGAGCGATAATCATTATTGCCGCATATTCGAAAAAAGTCACACCGGCGGACGCCGGTCGCGACTTCGTCGAATGGTCGGCGCAGCGTGTTTTCCTGGGCGCTCCGCGCTCGTACCTGCTCAGTGCCGAGTTTCGGTTCTGAGCAGGGGCCGCGTGCCCGCAACGCAGAGCCCGCGATGCAGCGCTCCGCTCAGGCTTGAGGCAGGCGACCGAGCCCCGCCTTGCGGGCCAGCCTGGAGGCGATCAGGGCATTGTTCAGAAGCAGCGCCTTGTTCGCAACGAGCGAGCGCCCGTCGGTCAGTTCCACGACACGCTGCAGAATATAAGGAGTCAGCCGGCTGCCGCCGATGCCGTACTCATCCGCATCGCGCACCGCCTGCTCGATGGCATACTCGGCTTCCGCGGGATCGAGCGCACGATCTGCCGGAACGGGCACGGTAACCAGCAGGCCGCTGACAGAGTCGAGATCCCTCCACGCACGCAGCACATCGGCGGCTTCGTCCGCCGTCTGGACGAAGTGCGGCAATGCAAGGCCGCTGTCCCTGGCGAAAAATGCCGGAAGGTGGACCGTGCCCAGACCGAGCACCATGACGCCCTGGGATTCGAGCACTTCGAGGGTCAGGGGGAGGTCCAGAATCGACTTTGCGCCGGCGCAAACGCCGACCATCGGCGTGCGGCCAAGCTCGTAAAGGTCCGCGGATACGTCCTGCGGGTGGCCCCGATGCACGCCGCCGATTCCGCCCGTCGCGAACATTCGGATGGAGGCCGCATGCGCGACTGCGATCGTGCCGGCAACCGTCAGGGAGCCGTCCCATTTCGCGGCAACGACGGCCGGCAAATCGCGGCGGCTGCATTTCCATATGCTGTCGCGTTTCGCCGTGCCGAAGGCCTCAACCTGGTTCGGGTCCATGCCGACGACGATCTTGCCCCTGACCACGCCAATCGTTGCCGGACAGGCGTTCTCCGCCCGTACCGCATCCTCCATCGAGAGTGCGGTCTCAACGTTGTCCGGAAAGGCCATCCCGTGAGTGAGCACCGCCGTTTCGAGCGCGACGACAGGATTGCCGCAGGCGAGTGCGTCCCGGACTTCGGCCGCGATTTCAAGCTGCATGGAGCCGTGCCCGTTTCACAGGTTCAATCCTGCGGTGACGGCCTCGACCGAAAGGTCCGGGCAGTTGCAGTCTTCGCAGGCAATGGTCATACCGGCCGCATTCAGGCCGATCTGCAGGCTCGTGACGGGGTTGTAATCCATAAGGCGTCCGTACAAGGTGCCGGCCACGAGCGCATCGCCGGCACCCGATACATCGACGACCTGGGTGGTGGAGGCTGGCAATGCGATGCACCGCCCCTCATTCGCGAATGCAATACCGTCCGCGCCCGCCGTCACGATAGTGCTCGCGGCGCCGCGCCGACAAAGTGCCCGGGCCATGCCTTCGACGTCTTTTGCGATGTCATCGCCGAGCATGGCCCGTGCTTCGCCGGTATTGCAGAACAACATGTCCACTCCGTGCAGATTGAGCGGCAGTTTGCGTGCCTTGGACGCCGAGACGGCATCGAGGACAAGTGTAAGGCCGTGTTCCCGGCAACCGGTGATGAGATAGGAGAGCGATTCCGCCGGCAGATTGGTGTCCGCAAAAACCAGGGCGGCGCTGGCGATCTGCAACCACCGGCTCTGTATGAAGTTGCGGCCCATCAGATCGCAGATCCCCATGTCCGCAAAACCGACAAACAGCTCGCCGTCGGGCTGCATTGCCCTGGAGCAGGTGCCGGTCGCCTCGCGCAGGCTTTTTTGCACCAGCCCGGTATCGACGTCTTGCCGCGCCGTGTCCTGCAAAACAGTTCGTCCCGCCTCGTCGTTGCCGACGATGGAGATCAGTTTGCAGGAAACGGAGAGCCGCGCCAGGTTTTCCGCGACGTTGCGCGCGACGCCGCCGCGCGTCCGGCGGCTCCGCACCGGGTTCGACGTCCCGGTGATGCCGGGCTCCTGCAGCTTGAGTGTGCTGTCCAGGGTCATGCCGCCTATGCAGCAGACGGTTCGCGGCTCGAGATTGTCGGGCATCCATCAATGCTCCGTTGGCGGGCTGGCGCCTTGCCCTTATGTTAAGCGAATGTCGCCAATTGCATGAAGTTCAGTCAAAAACTGACAAATACGGTAACCGCTGCAGGCTTTGCGACGGCACCGTCGGAAACCAAAAAAAACAATTAAAACAGATAGTTAAAGCGTATTTTTAAACTAACCAGTCGGTTGGCATAACGCTTGCAACAGGGGACACAGGCACGACGGCGCCGGGCACTCCGGCAACGGCGCCCGGGCCACCGGACATCCGAACGGAGAGGAGCAGACAATGGCCAAGGAAGTTATCCAGGATTGGACAGACAGCACCGTCCTGCTGAAATTCGGTAAGCACCGGGACGTGCGCTACCAGGTGTATCGTGACGGCAGGCGGCTCTTGCAGGAGATTCGCGACGACGACAATACGCCGATTCATACGCTCGAGTTGCCGACCGGCCTCGTGATGGAAAAACAGAGCTATGAGGTGTTGCTGCGTTACGTGCTGCTGGATGTCGTGAACGGCTAAACCCGGCCGTATTGACGATCTGGTCTGCGGGCGTTGGTCCGAACGGATCCAGGCCGCGCCCCACGTAGCGCGCAAATTCGCCTTACGAGCTTGCAGCGAATAGCGTATGCTGGCGACCATGACTACCAGCAATGCAGAAACCGCAAGTCGATTCGTTTGCAGTAACGAACCGTTCAGAATCGTCGAATTCGCCCGAGCCGACCCGCCGACGGGACAGCCGGACACGGAGTGGTACCGGTACGTCATCAGCCAGGGCCGCGCCGCGATGGCCGGCATGCGTCAGGGCAGCCGTGAAAGCGTGATTGCCGCCGTCGAGGACATCGTGACCCGCATGAACGAGCGCCGCCTCGGCCGCTCCGGGCGGGTTCATCTCAAGATGGGCAGCAATCCGAAGTCCGTCCCTGTATTCAGCGACAAATCGGGAGAATAGGCGCGCTGTCTGCGCCGCCTGAACCCCGCACACATCCGGACGTCAGGCATACGCCACGGCTTTCCTGTTTCGATTGCCGCGACGGCGCTTGCGCGCGCCGTCTCCCGCCGGCCTGGGCCTGTGGTCGCTCTTTGACGATCTCGACGGCCCGGGCGTTCCATGCGAAGGTTTTCGGCCCGGTGTGACCGGGTTCGCGACCGCGCGACCCTCTGTTTCAAAGCCCGGTACAACCGTCCTTGGAATCGTCCGCTTGAGGAGTTTTTCTACGCCCTCGAGCAGAGGTCCTTCTTCGGGGCTGACGAGCGATACAGCCTCGCCCTCCAGGCCGGCGCGACCGGTGCGGCCGACGCGATGCACGTAGTCTTCCGCGACCTGCGGCATGTCGAAGTTGACGACATGCGGAAGCTGGTCGATGTCCAGTCCGCGCGCCGCAATGTCAGTGGCTACGAGCACGCGGATCTGCCCGTTTTTGAAATCTCTCAGTGCACGGCTGCGGGCACCCTGGCTCTTGTTGCCGTGAATGGCCGAGGTGTTGAGCCCGTCCTTGTCGAGCTGAGTCGCGAGGCGGTTAGCCGCGTGTTTCGTACGCGTGAACACCAGCACCTGGCGCCAGTTCTCCGAACCGATCAGGTAGGACAGCAGTTCGCGTTTGCGAGCGCGGTCGACGGGATAGATTCGCTGAGCAATGGTATCGGCCGTTCTGTGCGAGCCGGCGACTTCGATCTTCGCCGGCGTCTGCAACAGGCGATCGGCGAGGTCCATGGTTTCCTTGTTGAAGGTCGCGGAGAACAGCAGGTTCTGCCGCGCCTTCGGCAGCATCGCGATGATCTTCCTGATGTCGCGAATGAAGCCCATATCGAGCATGCGGTCGGCTTCGTCGAGCACCAGCACCTCGACCTTCGAGAGATCGATCGTGCGTTGCGATGCATGATCCAGCAGCCGGCCGGGCGTGGCAACGACAATATCCACGCCGCGCCTGAGCTCGGCGATCTGCGGGCGGATCGAGACACCGCCGTAGATGGCGACCGACCTGACCGGCAGGTACTTGCCGCAGGCGATCACACTCTGTTCGACTTGCGCCGCCAGTTCGCGCGTGGGCGCAAGGATAAGTGCCCTGACCGGACGACTGCCCGGCGCGCGCTCACTTCTGCAAAGACGCTGGATGAGCGGCAGTGCAAAACCGGCCGTTTTGCCGGTGCCCGTCTGGGCGACGGCGAGTACATCGCGTCCCGCGAGAATCAGGGGAATTGCCTTGATTTGTATCGGAGTCGCGACAGAGTAGTTCTGTGCGGACACGGCACGAAGAAGCTCGGCCGAAAGACCGAGTGATTGAAATGACATACAGGTATTGCTCCAGGATCACCCGCGCGCGACGTTTCAATGCCGGGCCGGTCCAGGCAAAATAGTGTGGGAAAAAAACCGACTCGAGACTGGCCGTTGACGGCGCCGCGAATGGCGTGATGCAGACCGGAGTGCATCAGGATGGCGCGCACTCTAGCAGAAGAAGGGGGCAATGCAAGCTTTATTCCCTTTTGGAGGCCGCGAATTCGGGCGACTCCCGCGCCTGCCTTTCGCCCGTTTTCACGGGCTCCGCAACAAGGGGGACAGTGACCTTTGTTTCGTACAAAGGTCACTGTCCCCCTTTTTGCGGTCCCCCTTGTTGCGGGAGTGTTATTGCAAAGGGGATTGTCCCAAGCTGTTCGTCGGAGGCGCCGACCTTCTGCAGGAATGGCTGCCAGCGCGGATCGTCGCGAAGATTGTCATAGAGCAGCATAAGACGCCACTCGCCCCATCCCGCCGGGCCGGCGACTTCGTAGTCCTTCTCGAGCCATTCGAAAGCTGCGTCGATTTCACCCCGAAATGCGTGGACTTGCGCCACTTCAGAGGGCCACTGGTCGCCCCAGCCATCAATTAATGCCTGCAGCGCGGCATCGGAGTCTTGCTGTCGCCCCTCCGCGTGCGAGGCGAGCGCGCGTCCTTTTACCCGGTACGCGTCGTCGGATTCTTCTTCGAAGGATTCCCGCGCTGCATCAACATCGCCCTTGAACAGCAGAATCGTTCCGAGCCGGTAGCGCGCGCTCTCATAGTCCGGGCTGAGGATGAGCGTCTTGCGAATGCTTTTTTCCGCGTCGTCGAGGCGGCGGGCAAAATAGTAAGCCAGCCCGAGGTTGAAATGCGCCCGTGGATCGACCGGCGTCCGCTCGACGCTGTATTCCTGCAATGCGATCGCGTCGTCGAGCCGCCCGAGCGACAGCACGAGAACGGCCACGTTGCCCAGAAGCGCAGGATCGGTCGGTGCAAGTTCGAGCGCGCGCGCGCCGAACTCGGCCGCAGCGACGAGATCGCCGTCGTATACTCTGGCGATCCAGGAAAGCTGGACATAAGCGTCCGCATTGGCGGGATCGTATTCGAGAGCCTTGAGCTGGGCTTGCCTCGCCACCGCGTGGCCCTCATCCCACGGCCTCAAGCCCGCAGCGGTCTGATTAAGGAGCGCGACGCCAAGCGCAACCCGGGCGGACACATAGCCCGGGTCCAGTACCAGGGCCCGCTCAAACAGTTCGACGGCCTGCGCCAGGCTTTCCGGCGAACCTTGCCGCTCTAGGTAACGCCCCTCGAGGTAGAGCGTATGCGCCTCCGGCAGAGTCGGTTCGGTTCTCGGCATTTCGCCGAGCACCTCGATCCTGAGCGCCTCCACGATGCTGCTCGAAATCTGATCCTGCACGGCAAATATTTCGCCAACGGGAAGGTCGTAGGTATGCGACCACAGATGATAGCCGTCGGCCGCCGAGATGAGCTGTGCCGTGATGCGCATGCGATCTCCGGACGTCCGCACGCTGCCCTCGAGTACATGGGCGACGTTCAGGGTCTTCGCGATATCGGCAATCCGTGTGTCCTTGCCTTTGAAGCTCCACGACGAGGTTCGCGCGGCAACTCTGAGGCGCGGAATCTTCGCCAGCAGATTCAACAGCTCTTCGGCGATGCCGTCGGCGAAATACTCCTGGTTCCCGCCCGGTGAGAGATCGATAAACGGCAACACCGCAATCGTATTCGGTTGCGCAGCCGGGCGAACGGTTGCCGGCTCGAACAGGAATTTATCGACGGCAAAGTAGCCGACGGCGAGGGCGAGAACGACAATGACCGCGCCGTCGAGTTTGCGACTGCTGCTTTGCCGGGCTTCAGCCTCGAAAGGAATATCCCGTTCTTTGCGGAGTCCCTGGGGCGTCCATTCGAACACCCATGACAGTGCCAGGACCGGCACGAAAGCGACCGCAAGCAGAATGACGATCCAGCGTATCTTCGTCTCGGGAATGTCGAAAATCGGAAGAAGCGTCTCCAGCAGTTGAACCAGGAGCCACGAACCGGCGAGGTAAGCCACAGCTGCACGCAGCACGTGGCGTCGTTTCAGCTCCTCTACAAAATGTCGCATTGTTATCCGGCTCGAACCCGCGGCTGCCGCGAAGATAACATTTCGCCGCGACGCAATGTTAACGTCGAAAACGGCGGCTGCAAACAATCGCAGGTCAGCGTTCGACCGTGCACTGCGGTGCTTACGCGAAGCCGAAAATTGAGTACTATCATGTTATGACTGCGAGACCTGCCGGAGAGAGCAACCTGCTGCCGTATATCACCGCTGCGATCGGCGGCTTCATAACCTGCATGGCGATTGCACTTGCGACCGGCCGGCGGGAGGCATGGGACGCCGGGGCATACTATTCGATCGGTATTCCTGTCATGGTCATGCTGATCTTCGCGATTGCCTGGGTGTTTCCGGATCGCCCCTGGCGATGGACCCTGGCAATGGCAGCGGGTCAATCGATCTCCGCATTTTTGCAGGGAAGTTCGCTCAACCTCTTTCCTATCGCGATGATCTTCATGATGGTGATATCGATTCCCCAATTCATTGCCGGATACCTGGGCGCACGCTGGTCGCGCAGACGGGATGCCGCCGGTGCGTGATCCGGTACGCCATTCCGGCGTGCACCGGTCATTTCGTCCTGGACCCCGGCATGATTGACGACGACGAGCAGGCGCCTGAAACCTACACGGCACAGGGTTCGCACTACCTCGACCCTGCCACCGGCGCAGTCGCGCCATCGATCAGCCCGTCCACGACGTTCGCCCGGGACGGCGACTACCGGCTGACGTCAGCGTCGCACAGCTATGCGCGGGACCAGAATCCGAGCTTTCTCGTCGCGGAGCGCATGCTTGCCCGCCTCGAAGGTGGCGCTGCGGCATTGCTGTTCGGTTCCGGGATGGCCGCGGCAATGTCCGTGGTGCAAACGCTCGAACCCGGGGACCACATCGTCGCGCCGAAAGTGATGTACTGGGGGCTGCGCAACTGGCTTACAAAATTCTGCGATCGCTGGGGGCTTGGCATCGACCTTTATGACTCCGCTTTTCCCGGCGATCTGGCTAAAACCGTCAGGAAAGGCAAGACGAAACTGGTCTGGATCGAGACGCCCTGCAATCCGACCTGGGACGTCGTCGATATTGCACTGGCAGCGGAAGTCGCGCAGCGCGTCGGCGCCCGCCTTGCCGTCGACTCTACCGTGCCGACGCCGGTATTGACGGGCCCGATCGAACTGGGCGCCGACCTCGTCATGCATTCGGCAACGAAATATCTCAACGGCCATGGCGACGTCGTCGCCGGCGCGCTGGTCACTGCGCGTGACGACGAACACTGGGCCAGAATCCGTGAAGTCCGCGCCGAGGGCGGGGCTCTTCTCGGTTCATTCGAAGCCTGGCTACTGCAACGCGGCATGCGCACGCTGTTCGTCCGCGTCAACAAGTCCAGCGCCAGCGCATTGCGGATCGCCGAACACTTTGAAGGTCATCCGCGGCTCGAAGCCGTGCTGTATCCCGGGCTGAAAAGCCATCCCGGTCACGCCATCGCCCGGCGGCAGATGCAGGGCGGTTTCGGCGGCATGCTGTCGTTGCGTGTCAAGGGAGGCGAGCAGGGCGCATTGGGTGTCGCGAAGCGATGCCGGGTTTTTATCCGCGCAACGTCTCTTGGTGGTGTCGAGAGCCTGATCGAGCATCGGTATTCGATCGAGGGGCCGCAAAGCCCGATACCGAAAGATCTGCTGCGACTTTCGATCGGCATCGAGTCTGCTGACGATCTGATTGGCGATCTCGAGCAGGCACTTGCTGGAGTCGACCTTTGAGTCATTAGGTGCCGGACTTGGATTATTGGACATTTCCGTTGGACACGCGATCTGAAACGACCAACTGCGAAAATGTCCAATAATCCAAGTCCGGCACCTAATAACTCCGCCGATACATTTGTGCCGTTCATTAATGATTCTGGCTATCCATGGCGGCCAGTCCTTGGCTTCATCGCCACGCTCTACGATGCCCCTTCTACAGCGCCTGGAGGTACTCTTCGATGCGGCGGCGGGTTGCGGGGTCGGGCAGGCGGCCGGTGCCGGCGGCGGCGTTGTCCGTCATGTGCCGCGGATTGCTGGTTGCGGCAAGGACGCAGGTGACGCGCGGATTGCCGAGGATGTACTTCAGGGAAAACTGAGCCCACGATTCACAGTCGAAATCGGCGGCCCACGACGGCAGGTCCTGGCCGCGCAACTGGCTGAAGTACTCGCCGTTGCCGAAGGCACGGTTGATCATGACCGCAACGCCGCGCTCGGCTGCGGCCGGAATGACGCGTTCGGCCGCTTCCGGCTCCAGTGGCGAGTAGTTCACCTGGATAAAGTCGAGGTCATGCGATTTGATCAGCGATTCCATCTCGGCGAAGCCGCTTTCCTGCGACGTCGTGATGCCGATGTAGCGGGCATGACCGGCGTCTTTCCATTGGCGGAGGTTGGCGAGTTGTGTCACGGCATCCTGCAGACTGTGCACCATCATCAGGTCGAGCGGATTCTTGCCGAGCAATTCCTGTGATTGCGAGAGCGACCTGCGGCCCTGTTCTGCGCCACTCGTACCGACCTTGGTGGACACGAAGAGGGTGCCGGTGAGATCCAGTGCTGCAAAGAATCCGCCCAGTATCCGTTCTGCGTCGCCGTAGCGCGGCGCCGTATCGACCAGGGTACCGCCGTGCTCCACGAGCGCCTTCAGGACGGCTTTCAGTTGCTCGCCGCCATCGGCCGGGATGCGGTCGAACTCATGCGATGTGCCGAGTCCGATCACCGGAATGTCTTCCTCAGTCCCCGGGATGCGCCGCCTTTCCATCTGTGCAGGCGCCGCGTGGACGTAAGCTGGCGTCGACAGCGCGACTCCCGCTGCGGCGGTCAGTTTGATAAATTCGCGGCGTTGCAATTTTTCGAGCACGCTCATGTTCGCTCCGTGATGCGGTGAATGTCGCGGTCACGATAACATAGAAATCCGGGTAGCCGGGACGTCCGGGCGCGGCCGCCGCGGCAAGATAAATAGCGACGCGGCACCCCGCCGGTTGTAACATCGGCACGACCGGCGGGTGTAGTTCAATGGTAGAACATTAGCTTCCCAAGCTAAGAGTGAGGGTTCGATTCCCTTCACCCGCTCCAGTTCTCGCGGCCCGACGTCCTCAGCGAAACGCGGGAGGCTTGTCCGAATCGCGATCCAGGTAACGGTCGCGCAGCAGCGTCTGGCGGCTTTCCATCGGTACGGCCTCGCCGCCGATGAAAACCTGCTCCGGAAAGCTCGAGAGTTCCAGCGGATCGGCGGCCCAGATGACCAGGTCGCCGCGCTTGCCGGCTTCGATACTGCCGATGCGGTCATCGACGCCGTACATTTCCGCCGGCGCGAGCGTCAAGGCTTCGAGCGCCGCGTTCCACGACAATCCGTTCGCCACTGCGATACCCGCAGCCTGGGTGATGTTGCGCGCGTTGTGGTTCTGGCTGGCGCCATCGCCCCCGATCGCAAAACGGACGCCGGCCTTCGACAGAATCGCCGCTGCGTCGAGTCTCGCATTCAGGCGATCGAAGTTGCCCGGCAGGTTCGCGAGGGAATCGAGAATGACGCTGGCATCGGCTGCGGCAAGTTCGTCGGCGACCATCCACGCTTCGATACCGCCCATGACGATCAGGTCCAGGTCGTATTCGTCGGCGAGCCTGAGTGCGGTGGAGATATCGTTTGCCCTGTGGACGTTGACCAGCAGCGGCTTGCTGCCGTCCAGCAGGTCCTGCAGCGCCTCCAGGTCGTTGCGGCTTATGGAGTACTTGCGGCGATTGCCCTGCTCGTACGCCTGGACGTTGCGGGCGTAGTCGCGCGCGTCGTCGAATGCGGTCCGCAATATCATCAATGCGGCCGCTCGCGACCCTCCGGCCAGTTCACTGCCGGTCTCGCCCAGATTTGCGACGAAGGCGGCGCCGCGCTCGACAATAAAATCGTCGTCACTGAGTTGCACGATCGAGGCAAGGCCCGACAGCACGCGGCTCTGATTGCCGAATTCATCCGGCTCCAGCGCCTGCGGTGCAATGACTGCGTGCGTGATGCCTTCTATGCGATTTGTTGCGACGAGGGTCGAACGCGGATTGTAGGCGTCGGCAGGATCGAAACTCGCGGAAAACTGATCGCCGCGCTGCACGAAATCGACCGTGCCCTCGACAGCACCGACTTCCACGAGGCCGATTTGTCCGAACGGGGTGATGAGTCCCGGTGTCACGATCTTTCCTGAGGCGTCGATCTGCCGCGCACCGTCGGGTGCGGCGATACCGGCGCCTACGGCCGTTATGTTACCGTTCTCGACGATAATCGTGGCATTCTCGATCGTGCCGGCTGATGCGACGGTATGAACAGTTGCCCCGGTGATTGCGATCGTTTCCGCGACGGCGGAGCCGGCGAGAAGAGTTCCTGCGAGCAATACAGTTGATTTCATCAGCGTTCTCATTTCGCGCCTCCGGTCATTGCCGTCGTGCCAAGACTGAAATCCGTCACAGGGTTGACCGAAGAGTCATCGAGATGGAACACCAGGGCGCCGTCGATGTAGACACGCTCGACCCGCGAGTACACGCTGAACGGGTTGCCGTCCCAGACCGCAACGTCCGCCATCTTCCCGGCCTCCAGAGTGCCGACGGACCCGCCGATACCCAGCGCCTGCGCGGCATTTCGAGTAATCCACCGGATCGCATGCTCAGGCGGGATGTCGATGTCGACTCGGGCGGCAGCCCCCATGATCTTTGCCGTCTCCTGGTTCAGCCGCTGGATGCCGCGCTCGTCATCCGAATGCACGATAGCGCAGGCCCCGGCGCTATCAACCATGGCGGCGTTCTCGCGAATGCCGTCGTATGCCTCCATTTTGAAGCCCCACCAATCCGCCCATACCGCAGCGCAGATATCGTTTTCCGCCAGCAGGTCCGGAATCTTGTAAGCCTCAACGGCATGATGGAAGGTGGAAATCCGGTAACCGAATTCTTTCGCGACGTCGATCATGACCGCCATTTCGTCGGCTCGATAGCAATGGTTGTGGACGAGAATCTCGCCGTCCAGAACACCCACCAGGGTTTCAAGCTGCAAATCGCGAACCGGCGCCTCACCGTCGCCGTTGTCCGCCTTCTCCATTTTGTCGCGGTAGTCTTCCGCCGCGATCCATGCTTTCCGGTAACCGGCGACGTTGCCCATGCGCGTGGACGGCGCCGTGCCTTTGATTTCGCCGTAGACGCGCTTCGGATTCTCGCCGCAAGCCATTTTCAATCCGTACGGGGCGCCGGGGAATTTCATGTCCTGCACGGAACGCCCGGGGACGTTCTTGACCGTCACGCTGCGTCCGCCGAAGAGATTTGCCGAACCGGGGAGAATCTGCAGCGTGGTGATGCCTCCTGCAAGTGCGGTAACGAAGCTCGGATCCTGTGGCCATACACTGTGTTCGGCCCACACTTCTGCTGTATTCGGGGAACTGATCTCGTTGCCGTCGCCGTGTGCAAGGACCCCCGGCGCCGGATAAACGCCGAGATGCGAATGCACGTCGATGATGCCGGGCGTGATCCACATGTCCTTTGCATCGATCACCTCCGCATCGCCTGCCGAAATTCTGGCACCAACCTGCACGATCTTGCCGTCGCGCAGCAGAACGTCCGCCCCATCCATGCGTTCGCCGGTGCCGGTCAGAACGGTGGCCCCGGTCAACAGCGTGGCAGCGGAAGGGAGCGCGGCATACTGGCTCGCATACGGGGCAGGGGCATCGCCGTTGTCGTCTTTTGCGTCGCCGTCCGTACTGCCGGGCATGTCACAGCCCGCGAGCATCAGCCAGGCGAACCCCGCCAGGATCGTGATTTTTTTCATCGATTCCTCCAATCAACGCTTTCGTGCCCGCACTATACATGCTCGATGGCCGCTGCGGAAAATGTACAATGTGCGCGGTCGGGCGGCGTCGCAACACATTTGAGACCTGGCTCAGTGTGCGGAACGTCCGTGTGAGATATTCTTTGTCGCGCTGGTGCAACCTGGGGATGCAATGTCCAGAATGAAAACAAAAGACATAATCACGGAGAACAACCTGCCGCCTGCGGTCATCCGGGCGATCGAGCAGGGCAGGAAAGTCGAAGCGATCAAACTGCTGCGCGAAGCGACGGGGATTGGTCTCGCGAACGCCAAGGTTCTGGTTGACAAGGCGGCGTGGCAGCACGCTCCGAAAAAACCGGCGCCGCGAATGGTCGCTGAGCACTCCAATCTCGGCAGGCTGCTGAAGACTTTGCTGATTGCGGCGCTGGCGTTTGTTTTCTATCGCTACTACGCGGGCGCTTGAACGCAAGACGTTTGACGACGCAGGAGCACCGTCCGGGGGTATTCCACGTGCTCAGACACGGGAAACTCGCTCG
>JBBDXW010000029.1:0-34058 GCA_040902105.1 Woeseia sp. | reverse complement strand
TTTCCCGTGTCTGAGCACGTGGAATACCCCCGGACGGTGCTCCTGCGTCGTCAAAAGCACCTGGCCCGCATTATGCAGAATCCCGGTCCAGCGTAATCAGTCGTGCACCGCGGTCGAAGGTCAGGTAGGACCACAGCCACTGAATGGCAACGACGAGCCTGCTCCGGACGCCGATCAGAAAATAGATGTGCACGATGCCCCAGCACCACCAGGCGAACCAGCCCGTGAAGCGAATCCTGCCGAAGTCCACCACTGCCGCGCGCCGTCCGATCGTCGCAAGTTGCCCGGCGTCCTTGTAGCGAAAGGCAGGCGGCTCGGGCTTTCCACCGACACGCAACGCGATGAGGCGGCCCACGTAAGTGCCCTGCTGCTTCGCCACCGGCGCCACTCCCGGTAACGCCTTGCCGGCGGAGTCCTTGTAAAGGGCCGCATCGCCGATTACGCAGACCCCTGCATGTCCGGACACGCCGAAGTCGGCATCGACAACAATCCGGCCGGCGCGATCCGCAACAACGTTCAGCCACTGCGCCACCGGCGATGCCGCGACGCCGGCCGCCCAGATGACGGTCGCCGCGGCGATTCGTTCCGTCCCGATTTCAACGCCGCCGGCATCGCAACGCGTAACCGGAGCGGACAGGCGCACCTCAACTCCGAGTTTCTCCAGCGCGCGCCGCGCATAATCGCCCAGGCGTTCCGGAAAGGACGGCAGGAGGCGGGGACCGGCTTCGACCAGAATGACGCGCGCGGTTCGAAGGTCGATATGTCTGAAATCGGCAGCAAGGGCGTTTCGGGCCAGTTCGGACATCGTCCCGGCCATTTCGACGCCGGTGGGTCCGCCACCGACGACGACGAAGGTCAGAAATTCTTTCCGGCGCCCGGCGTCGTTTACGGCCTCGGCGCACTCGAATGCCATCAGAATGCGGCGGCGAATATGCGTTGCATCCACTATCTGCTTCAAACCCGGCGCGTGCGCCGCCCACTCATCGTGGCCGAAGTAAGAGTGCGTCGCGCCGCTCGCCAGGACCAGGTAGTCGTAACGTTCCCGCCGCGCGCCGACGAGAACCTGCTTTCGCACGGTATCGACGCCCGTGACCTCCCCCAGCAGAACCGCGGCGTTCTTCTGCCTGCGAAGAAGGCGCCGGATCGGCCACGCAATGTCGGCCGGTGACAGCGCGGCGGTTGCAACCTGGTAGAGAAGTGGCTGGAAAAGATGATGATTCTGCTTATCGATCAGCAGGATATCGACGTCGGCGCCGCACAGCGCCCGCGCCGCCGACAACCCGCCGAAGCCTCCGCCAACGATGATGACTCTCGGTTTCGTGCTCATTCCTCGCGGCCGGGCTCCAGTGTGCGCATTCGCTGCGACGGCCCGGCAAGAAGCCGCCGATTGCTGCTACTCTATCGGTACCGACCTTTCGAAAGCGCCGAGTTTACGCGCTCGATGGCAGCCCTGCCCGGCCCGCACTGTTCATAAACGGCAGGGAGTGACACCACGCTGCGGCAACCGCCGTATACACGTTCAGGAGAAGCTGATGTTCAAGAAAGCACAGGACGAAGAAAAACCCCCGGTCTCCGCCCATCCGGCGGCGGCTGACCCGGTATTGGTAAGAACACGCAGTGTGTCGGTGATCGGGCCGACGCTGGTGTTCAAAGGTGAGCTCTCCGCAGATGAAGACCTTGTGATTCAAGGCACCATCGAAGGCACAATTGCGCATCACAAGAAGAACCTGACCGTCGGCAAGGAAGGCCGCGTAAAGGCCGACATCCATGCGGCATCCGTCGCGATTGAAGGTCACGTCGAGGGAGACATTCACGGCGACGATTTCGTCGAACTGGCAAAGAGCGCCGTTGTGACCGGCAATATTTTCTGCGCCCGCATCAAGATGGCCGACGGCGCCCGCTTTAACGGCAGTATCGAGATGGTCAGCCAGGCGAAATTGACTGTCGCCGAAGATCCTGCCAGGGATCCTTTAAGGGACCCGGCAAGGGCCCATAAACTTGGAGCGTAGTGCGCATCGGCATGGCGACGGCTGGGAGGACACTGCGGACCTGGGGCACGGCGCGCTCGGGCCGCCCGGACGTCCATCGTTCATCGGATCGACCATGGTGCTCAAGGGCGATCTTTCGCTCGCGGAAGACCTCATCATCGAGGGTACCTTCGATGGCAGCATCACGCAGGGCAATCACCGTCTTTCCATCGGTAAACATGCCCGGGTGAAGGCGACCATCCGCACCGGCTCGGCGATTATTGCCGGCATCGTGGAGGGTAACGTTCATGGCAGCAGCACTGTCATCGTCAAGAAAACCGCGCGCCTGCACGGCGCGCTGACCGCGGAACGGCTGTGCCTGGAGTCCGGCGCCAACCTCGAAGACGTCATTCTTTCCGGAAACATCGCGCGCACGAAAGTCTCCGACTGACAACTAGTCTTGCCTTGAAGCGATCGATCGTCCTTCCGCCGATTCCGGAAACGTGCCGTCCGGACGCGATACTACGATCTCCACGCGCCGGTTCTGTTGCATCCCCGCCGGGGTATCGTTGCTCGCCCGAGGATAGGATTCGCCCAAACCGACGGAACGCAGCCGTTCGCTCGGAATACCGCGCTCGACCAGGGCCTCGGTAACCGCGTCCGCGCGTTTGGCGCTGAGTTCCTCGTTGAACTCATCGGTCCCGCGCGAATCGGTATGTCCCTCCACCAACAACCGGCGCTCCGGATTCTCGCTCATGAACTCGGCGAGCCGATCCATCGAAACTTCCGCGCCCGCCTTCAATTCTGCGCCTGCCGTGTCGAACAGCACGTCGCCCATCGTCAGCACCAGGCCGCGCTCGGTCTGCTCCGCCTCCAGATCGCTAAGCTCGTCCGCGAGGCGGTTTGCTTCGCCGATGGCCGCTTCTGCGACGGATTGCGAAGCTTGGGCATCGCGTGCGCTCTGCTCGGCTTCTACGGCCCGCCGTTCCGCCAGCATCTCCGCTCTTTCGGCTTCGACGGTGCGCGCTTGCAGTTGTACTTCATTGCGCCGGGCTTCAGCCTGACTCATCTCTTCATTCGCCTCGGCCTCGGAGGTCATTTCAAGGCCGATTTCTGCGTAACGGCGTGCTACATAGGCTTCATGCCTGACCTGTTCCAGCGGGTCGCCATTCTCCAGTGCGGCATCGGCTCGTTCGAGTGCCGCACGGGCGTTCGTCAGCTGCGAGGATGCGGCGGATGAGGCTTTCGGCTGACTCTCGAGGGACGCCACTGTCGACCGTGCCTGTTCCAGCTCGGCAACGCGCTCGGGCGTCGAGGTGCATGCGAAAAGTCCGAGCGCGAACAGTCCGGCGCAAGCGACTAACGAAATTTTCCTGAATGTATATTTCATTGTGATATTCCCGATCGCCTCTGATTTCGCGCAATCTCCTGTTGCAGCGTTTCAATACTCTTGTTGAGTTCTTCAACCGAAAGTTCGGCTTTACGATTGCGTGTGATCGCAGTCGCCAAGTTTGCGTCAAGCGCGGCTTCTTCTGCGTAACGCGCCGCCGCGAGGTTGTCGTTGCTGTCGGCCGCGGCCCGTGCCTTGGCCAGTTTGTCCCGTGCCGCGTCGAGTTCCGATGCACCGAACTCGCGCGCGTTGGATTGCTCAGCCTGCTCGATACCGGCTTCCGCCCCGGCAAGCTGCTGGTACGGCCGGTCCGGACTCGTGGCGCAGGCGCTCATTGTTGCAAGCGCTACTGCCGTCAGCAGGGCGGTGCGTAACTTGAGAATTTCATTCATTGCTTGTGTCTCCGTAATGTTTTCGCTTCTTCCGTAATGTTTTTCGCTTCTTGAGGTTGCGAAAAATGTTCTTCCTGCGAACCGCGCAGAATGCGGCATCAATCGTTGTGCGGATGGAATGCAGAAATCGTGCCACGTCACGCAATCCGCCGAATCCACGCCCGGATCAGGCGAATGCGGGCGAATAAGCATTTTTGCAAGCTGCATGTAAGGTTTACCGTCGAAAGACCCGATGCCGAAGGCGAGGGCCGCAATTTTACGGCTATGCGAAGTTGGCACGGCATTTGCTTAAGGTTCACTGTAGTGGCCGATTCGGTCCCGGAACAAAGGAGGTTTCCGTGAAAGTCATATATTTGCTGGCGTTGATGCTGGTGGCTTTTGCTGCCAGCGCGTGCAATACGACCCGCGGTGTCGGTCAGGACATTGAGGCCACTGGCGATGCCATCGAGGACACCGCTGACGACGCGATGGACGACGACGACGAGAACAACTGACTTTACGGGCTGCTCTTGTATTTCTACCGGGCAATGACTGCATTCAGCTCCCCCCAAAGCACCGGTTACCCCGGTACGTAGCGAGAGCAGCCCTTTTTTACATTTCGATACGACGCATGCGGATTTATAGATTTGGATCCACGGAATGGATTCCGCACAGCGGAATTAGCATCTGGTCTTCGTAGAGATCGTTCGAGCCGGATCACGCAGTTTTATTAAGAGGAGACACTCATGAATTGGGACAAGATAGAGGGTAACTGGAAACAAATGTCGGGAAAGGCCAAGCAGAAATGGGGCAAACTGACGGACGATGATCTGGATGTCGTTGAAGGAAAGCGCGAGGAACTTGCCGGCAAGATCCAGGAGCGGTATGGCAAGTCCAGGGACGATGCACGACGCGAAGTCGACGAATGGCGTCAGTCGCTCTAGCAGCGAGTCAACATCCGGTTAACGGCGCGTTTTCCAGCAACCTTAAATGATGCCCGGCGGGACTGATGAACCCGCCGGGTTTTTTTGCGCTTATCACTAATGAGGCGTCGTATTGACGGAATCCACCACCGCCGCCAAAGTGTGCAGGGAAATCGGCTTGCGCAAACAGTCGACCGAGCCGAGATCGCGGATGTTGCTCCGCAAATCGTTCAACGCGGAAGCCGTCACGAAAATCACAGCAACTCCGTAGCGTTTCTGCAGTAAACGTGCGACGTCTATGCCGTCGCGCTTTCCTGTCAGCTTCCAGTCGCAAACCAGCACATCCGGGTGCAGTTCATCGGCCTTCTCCAAAGCCTCGGACGCGTTGCCGGCGGCCGCGACCTCATACCCGCAGTTCTGCAGATAGCGGCGCGTTGCGATGCGCGCCGCGGCTTCGTCTTCCACAATCAATACCTTGAGGGCCGGGTGGCCACGTTCCGACGCGGGATTCTGTTCGATTGTTGCCATTTTCATTCCTCGCACGGAGATGTGCAAGATGGGTGCCAATCGTGAATAATCAATTGTAATTAGCGTGTTATCGGACGGTTTCCGCCAGTCACCGCGCATTATTCCGCCTCAAAACGGCCGTCGTTTCCTCAAGCGCGACCTGGGGACGGCGAGATGCACCGGTGAGCGTGCCTGCGCAGTTTGACTGGCGCTACCACTGCGTCCTGAGCGTGACAGGAATTATTTACATGGCGGTGTAAATAATTCCTTCAAAAACCCCGCACTTACAGCGGCTGACACATTTTGCACCGGGCGATTTCGCTTTTTGCCGCTGGCCCTTTTCAGTTGGCACGCTGGCCTTTTCAGTTGGCACACGGATTGCATGATATTGCCTGCAATGCATCGCGCATTTCGCGATGTACCCACATTACTAACGGGAGAGAACAACATGATTGGTTGGGCCGTAACTTTCTTGATCATCGCACTCATTGCCGGTGTTCTCGGCTTCAGCGGAATTGCCGGCACGGCTGCGAATATAGCCTGGATCCTCTTTGTCATCGGACTGATCCTGGCGGTCGTAATGTTTATTGGCGGCCGACGACGGCCGCCCATATAGCGTAGGGGCGCGGTTGAAGGTTTAAGAGTATCAGGGAGAGAACAATGAAAATTCATCAGCTGCTTTTGGTCGCCATTGTCGCCGCATTCGGCGTTTCCGGATGTGACAGCAATGACGGGCCTGCTGAAGAGATGGGCGAGGCACTCGACGACACCGGCGAAGATGTGCAGGACGCCGTCGAGGACACCTGTGAAGACGTAAAGGAAGGCGTTGACGCCGAAGACACCGACTGCTGACCCCATGCCTGGAAAGTGTGCAAAAAAGCGCGTGCTTATGAACTGTATGCTGGCGTCGAGTTGACACGCGCTTGGAATGGCGGCTGCCGTGCAATGACCACATTCTTAACGGAGTCTGCGAATTGCGCGGTAGCCGACCACTCTTCTGCTCTTGACGGCTGCCTGCATTACCACATTCCCTGTCTCGGTTACGCGGTCTTGTCCGTTAGCGGCGCGACGGGAGACGAGAGGTTATTCGCAGTCCCTGTCCGCGCCCTGACCGTCGCCACCGATGGCAGGCAGTTCATGCTGAACGCCGACAGGCAGATGCTGAAAAACGCACCTGGCTTCGACAGGCACCACTGGCCCGATACCGCGGACCCACACCGGAGGTCCGGCATCCATAGCTATTACAGCTTCTGAATCGGCCGGACACGTACCCGCCAGGTTCAGGCGCGCCCTCGGCCATTTTGCGTACAGGCTTACATTCCCTGCTACGAACCACCAACTCTGATGGAGGATTCAGATGACATTCAAGCTGACAGAACTGCCATACGATCCCGATGCACTGGAACCGCATATTTCGGCCAGAACGCTGGACTATCATTACGGCAAACATCACAAAGCGTATGTGGACAAGCTGAACAAGAACGCCGCGGGAACGAAGTACCAAGATATGTCGCTCGAGGACGTCATACAGAAGTCGTCTAAGGAAAACGATACGGCTGTGTATAACAATGCCTCGCAGGCCTGGAATCACACTTTTCTATGGAACAGCATGGCCGCCGCAAGCGACGGCCGGCCGACAGGCTCCCTGTCCGGCATCATTGACGACCAGTTTGGCGGCCTCGACGGGTTTCGCAAACAGTTCAGGGAAGCGGCAACCGGACAATTTGGCAGCGGCTGGACCTGGCTCATCGCCGACGGCGACACCATCGCGATCGTCTCTACCTCGAACGCAGACTCGCCTCTAACGACAGAGACTACGCCGCTGCTGACACTGGACGTCTGGGAGCACGCCTATTACCTGGACTACCAGAACAGCCGTGGCAAGTATGTAGACGCTTTTCTCGAGCACCTGATCAATTGGAATTTCGCGCAACAGAACTTCGACGCTCTCGAGACGCGGAAACAACTGCGCGTATCCCGATAGGGGCTTCTAGTGTGCCCCGTCGCAAATAATCGACCATTCTCGCGAGCGACTTTTCGTGGCTGGCAAGGCGCGGCGACGAGTAATAGCAGGGCTATTGCGAGGAGTCGCAACGCCGCCAGGCGCGAAAAGGGGCCGCGAGAATGGTCGATTATTTGCGACGGGGTGCACTAGCTAAGGGGTTCAGTCGTCCTGAAGCAGCGAGCTTGTGCTGTGCGTGATCGCACTGCATTGCCGGCACTGAGACATTATGATTACCAATGCCTCCTCGACCAGCTTGTCATTGCTCCGCTCGGAGTACATCCTGGCCAACTCGGCCTGCATGGAGATCGAATTGAGCGCGTTATTCATTTTGTGAAGCGCTTCTTTCAGATGGCCTTTTTCTGATTCGTTCAACGGCACGGTGCTACACCCGGTCTTCTTCGTATTCGCACAAGCGGTTATACAAGGTCTTCAGGCTGATGCCGAGCGCCTCGGCGGTCAGTTTTTTGTTGCCGTCAAAATGTTCGAGGGTTTTCTCGATGAGCGTCTTCTCGACGTCCCGAATTGACATCCCGGCTCGCAGGCTTTGCACGTCGTCGGCCCACTTGGGCGGCCGATCGAAATTGTCAGGCAGGGCGTCGACCTTGTCCTTGCCACGGTTAAGGATAGCCGCGCGCAGGACCGTATGTTTAAGCTCCCGCACGTTGCCCGGCCAATGATAACTCTCGAGCTTCGCCAACACGCCAGGAGTAAAATGCGATGGCGTGCCGTGTTCTTTCGCATACAGGTCAAGAAAGAAATTTGCGAGTAAGGCGATATCCCCCTCACGTTCGCGCAGCGGCACCACATGGATCGGCAGCACCATCAGGCGAAAATAAAGATCCTCGCGGAATTTGCCTTCGCTCACTTCTTTCTCGAGATCTTTATTGGTGGCGGCGATGATGCGCGCCGTCATCGGAATTTCTTTCTCTCCGCCAACGCGCACCATCGAGCCCGTCTCAAGGACGCGCAGCAGCTGCACCTGCTGGTCCAGGGGCAACTCGCCGATTTCGTCGAGGAAAACAGTACCGTTTTTTGCGCGCTCGAAGATGCCGACTCTCTTTGCGCCGGCGCCCGTGAAACTGCCTTTCTCGTGCCCGAACAACTCGCTGGCGACGAGTTCTCGCGGAATCGCGCCGCAGTTGACGGGCACGAATTTCGCGTCGGTATTGCAGGCATTGTGCAAAGCCTGCGCAACGAGGTCTTTGCCCGTGCCGCTCTCGCCGGTGATGAGAATCGTCACGTCGGTAGGGCCGTATTCGGTGATCGACTTGAGCAGCGATTTCATAGCCGCTGACTCACCGACCATGTTGGCCGGCCGAATCGAATCGATGGGCCGAACCCTGCGGCTGGGCTTGTCCAGAGCCGCGGATTGGATGCTCTTGATCAACTGGTTCTTGTCGAGCGGTTTGACCAGGTAATCCACCACCCGGCCTCGCACGGCGCGGATCGCCGATTCGACGGATGGGTGACCAGTGATGATCACGGCTTTCGGCCCGTCATCCTTGATCAGCTCGAGCCCGCTGCCGTCCGGCAGTGCCAGATCGACAAACAGCATGTCGAAGACCTCGCGCCGCAATACGCTGCTTGCTTCCTCGACCGTGCCCACGGTCGATACGTCGTGATCTTCAGCCTTGAGCAAAATCTGCGTTGCCGACGTAAAGTCGGCATCGTCGTCAACAAGTAAAATTCGTGCCATATTGCTGTTCGTTGGTGGCGAGCACCCGCCAGGCAAGGCGGAGTTCGCCGTCATTGGGGGACACAGTATACGGTACTGGCGCGGGATTTGGTGTCATGTGGCGGTCAAGCCGCTCCTTTGCCGCGACCCCGGCTTCACCGGGCCCTGCGCTTGCGAGTGTCGAGCCTGCGGGAAGCCTTGGGTGAAACCCTCGGGAAAGCCCAGGGAGTCTCTGCACAAGCTAGGTTGCTTTTGACGGAGCCGAGACGACCCGGACCACGAAGTCGCGCCGCCGTGGTCGTTCGTCAAACGGACTGGAGCTTGACCCAGCCCGGCGGCCGAACCACTTCGTCGGGCGCCGCAGACTTCATATCGTCGTGGTACATCGCCCATTGGTTTCTACCGTTGCGCTTTGCCTCGTAAAGGGCAACGTCCGACTTGTGCATCCATTCCTGCATCGTGCCTGCATGATCGGGCATCAAGGCTACGCCGATGCTGATGCTCGCTCTGATTTCCGAATTCACCCGGAAAGGAGTCGCGAAACTTTTCAGCATCTTCGTGGCGATTACCGGAATGTTCTCAGGCTTGGTGAAACCGTTCAGGACTACCCAGAATTCATCGCCGCCCGGCCGCCCGACCACGTCGTTTTCCCGTATGCAATGCGCAATGCGGCGGCAGCCTTGCCTTAGTATCAGGTCACCGATGGGATGCCCGTACGTGTCGTTAATTTCCTTGAAATTGTCTATGTCGACAGTCATCAATGCGGACGGAATATTGAGGCGCACGGCCACTTCATTCGACTCCCGGATTGCACTCAGCAGACCACGGCGATTGAGTGAACCCGTCAGCTGATCGATGCAGGCAATTCTCTTGAGCCGCTGTTCGCGCTCATAGCGCTCGCGCGCAAGCTGTATCGTTCGAAAAATGCGGTTCGGTGTCGCCTCACTTTTCGGAATGTAATCCTGGATTCCCAGCCGGATGAGGCTTAATGCGGTGTCTGACGAACTGTCGCCCGTGATTACGACGATGACCAGATCGGGGGCAAGAATTTTGAGTTGCGTGGGCGCTTCGATACCCTGAGCATCGGGCAGGCCGAGGTCGACCAGCGCGACATCGACCGTGGCACCGCTTTGCAGGAACGCCTGGGCGGACTGCAAATCGGCTGACCGGTGCACCGAGATGTGTGAGTCCAGCATCCCGAGCGCACGCGACAAGCCCTGGGCGACAACATCATTGTCTTCGACAATCAGAATTCGCATCGCGTCTTGCTCGTCCGTCCCTTTGAAGATTTTCTGCGTCACAGCCTCACCTGTTTGCTGAATGGATCGCCGCCTCTCATGATGCGAGCGCGGCGCGCTCTGCAGCGTTTCCTCGATCCAACTGTTCAAAGACAACGGTGCAAGACCTGTGCCATCTGCCTGCGAGACACTCGCCTGCCCGCCGTTGTCAATGCTGCGCCGAGTGGCGAAACATCAGGTTTCTGGTATGGGAATTGCATCTTCAGTGTTGTTCGTGCTGCCCGGCAGCGTACGAGTCAGTACATCGCGGCCGGATCGAGAGGCGCGAATAGTAATCGATCTGGCGCAAGTGGCAACCCGTCAGCGAAATGCGACAGTCACCGGGTATGACCGAAGCGCCAGCTGAACGTTTTTGTAGCGAAATTGCATCAGCACTTCAGATGCGCGACTAATCTTTACAAACGGCGGCAATTATTACACCGCCCGAAAGGCCATGGGGCCGGAAGGAGGCGCGTGAATGGACGTAATTGACAGTGGATGGGGATTGCCCGCGACAGGGTTGGCGCTGCTTTCGGTGCTGGTTATATTTGGCGCAGCGCTCTGGTTCATAATTTCAGCCTCGGAGATTAACAAGAAATTTCGCTGGTTCCAGATCGTCGGACGGCGCGACAGGCAGGAACGCGCGAAGTCCGCCGGAAATGGGAACAGGAAGTGAAGCGCCCCGGATAGCGCAACATCCATCGAAGGGCAAGAGCTGGACTACATAGCCGAATCGCATATCGCGGTCGGACTATTTGAAAATGCGCCATTGCGCGCGGAACGGCAGAGAAGAATCGCTGCTCAGGAAAGCAAGCAGAACGAATGTAGATGTCGCTGCGCTCGCACCTCCTGTTGTTAACCCTGGTAGTACTGCTACCCCTGGCCCTATTCGGAGCCGGCGCGACGCTATGGGTTGCCGACCGCGAACGTGCCGCCTTTGAACAGGGGGCACGACAGCGAACGCTTGCTTTGATCACGGCCGTCGACACCGAACTTAACGGCCACGCCGAAACTCTTCGTGCGCTGGCCATCTCGTACGAATTGCAGACCGGAAACCTGCGGGCGTTTCACCGCCAGGCCATGCGGTTACTGGCAACGCAAAGGGAATGGCGAGCCATTATCCTGGCCTTGCCGTCAGGGGAGCGCGTTTTCGATGCGGCCTTGCCTTTGGGGACGCCCCTTCCGATCATCGATCGGACTCATTTTGACGAGGCAATTCGTCGTAACGAACCGATTATTGGCGATCTGACAGGCGATCTGGGAGGGGATCCGGCACCGCAGCATTCCGACTACCGGTTCCCGGTGCTCGTGCCGGTCGACACGAACGGCCAGGTGCATGTCCTCCTGGCGCTGGTCGATCCGCAAGCGGTTCTGGCGTTGCTCACTCCGCAGCGCCTGTCGCGCGACTGGGTCGGTACCGTACTCGATTCGAACCGCCGTGTTGTCGCCCGCACTCCCAGTCATCGGGCTACTGTAGGTAAACCGGCTCCACAGTTACTGCAGGACGCTCTCGGCGCGGCGCGGGAAGGCTGGTTCCACGGGACGACGACCGAGGGCGCCGACATTTACGCGTCGTACAACCAGTCGCAGACCAGCGGCTGGACCGTCTTCCTCGGCATTCCGGCGGCCGACGTCGAGGCGATTACAAGCGCCGTGACTCGCCTGCTTGCGATCGGCCTGGCGATCGCAACGGCAATTGCCTTGATTCTTGCAGCGGCATACAGCCAGAGAATTTCCGGCCCGATTATAGCTCTCGCAGCCTCCGCCAAAGCGCTTGGCTGGGGCGCCACAGTATCTCCGCCGATCGACGCCCCGGTTCGCGAGGTCCGCGATGTCAGCCGTGCGCTGATCGCATCGGCGCACGGTTTTAACGAACGCGAGGAAAAACTTCGGGCGGCCGATCAGGCGAAGGACGAGTTTCTCGCGATGCTGGGGCATGAACTGCGCAACCCGCTCGGTGCGCTGTCGTCTGCGACGCAAGTCCTGAACATAGCGGGCACGGGCGACAAAGCCGCCAGAGACGCAACCGCCGTCGTTTCCCGACAGGTCGAACGCATGACCCGGCTGGTTGACGATCTTCTGGATGTCGGCCGCGTAATTTCCGGAAAGGTACGTTTGCAGCGTGCACCGCTGGATCTGGGGAGAGTCGCAACACAGGTCACGCAGACTTTGAAAAGAGCTTCAGTGCTTAAACGGCACAGGGTGCAGCTGGAAGCTGAATCTGTCTGGATCGACGGTGACGAAACGCGCATCGAACAGATTGTATCGAACGTCCTGGAGAACGCCGGAAAATACACGCCGCGAGACGGAACGATCACTGTACGAGTATTCCGCGCCGACGACCGGGCAGTGCTTGAAGTGAGCGACACGGGCATTGGCATGACACCGGATCTGCTGCCCCGGGTATTCGACCTCTTTGCCCAGGGACATCGATCCATCGACCGCAGTGCCAGCGGCCTCGGAATCGGGTTGACCCTGGTCAAGCGCCTGACGGAGTTGCATAACGGCACCGTATCCGCAGAGAGCGACGGCACGGACAAAGGCTCGCGATTCGTGCTGACGCTGCCCGTGATCGAGCCGCCGACCCGCGCCCATCCACGAGCGAGCGACCCGCTCCAGGTTCGTGAACTCAGGAAGGTGTTACTGATCGAAGATAATGAGGATGCGCGGCGCTCCATGCTGGCCATACTCCGTCACTACGGTTACCGCGCCTTCGAAGCTGCGGACGGCTTCGAGGGAATTGCAACTGCCGACGAAGTTCAGCCGGACGCCGCAATAATCGACATCGGGCTGCCGCAATACGACGGTTACGAGGTCGCAAAGCGGCTGCGCTCCAACGATGGCGGCTCAAAGATGCTCCTGATCGCGTTGACAGGCTATGGCAGCCGGGAAGCGAGACAAAAAGCCGAGGAGGCCGGCTTCGACGAATATCTCGTGAAACCGGTTGCGCCGAGGGAACTGGCGGAACTCATCGAGTCGCGCCTCGACCAGCGCCACCCGATCGAATCGATCAATCGGAGTTTACAGGGCTGAGAATTCTGTCCGGTCTTTGAATGCAGATCGGCGATCGAACTTGTCGTCTGGCGTTTCGCCACTTGTTGACCTCCCGAATGATGCACCGGACAATCCGGAATTCCCATTTCACGCACAATTCGAGAGTGCACCCGCAGTGGTCAAGCGCTTCATCACATCTCTGCTGCTGGCGCTGATCGTCGCGCTGATAACGATCGCGACGTGGAAAGTCCTGCGGGATCACCAGTACGCCCAGGTAGCGCGAATCGCGGAAACGGAATCGTACGCTGCCCGAAGCCAGTTGATCCGAAACGTCGACACAATGTTGCGCGCGCTCCGCGACGTCAGGGAATACTGGTCGCTTTACGGTCACCTGCCGCGCAATCAGTGGGCCACCGATGCGGGTGTCGAGCTCGCCGAATTCAAGGGCATTGAAAAGATCCTGTGGAGCGATCCTGCCCGGGGGATTCGTTATGCTCGCAGCAGCGAGCATCCCGTACTCGACTACCGCCCGAGCGACCAGGAATGGCGTGCCGTCGAGAACCTGTACTCCAGAGCGCCGCCCGCGGCAGGGGAATCGATCGTCGGCCCGTTCGTTGACGACTCCGGCAAGGTAACCTACGAGATACACATTTCATCGCCGCAACGTGAGCAGAGCGGCGTCCTGATCGCCGTTATAGACACTCAGAAGAGTTTCGATCGCCTGTTGCTCGATGAGTCTCCGGGGTATGCCATCTCGGTATTGTGGAAAGACGTGCTCCTTTATAAGCGCGGAAGCACGTCGCCCGGATTTCCGCAAAGCTGGAGCCGCGAAGGCATGATAAGGACGTCGCCGGGTACGCTGTGGCGCGTTGTGCATCAACCCACGATGGAGCTTGCCGAATCGCTCGAGACGCCCGCGCTGACAGCGGTCCTCTGGACGGGCCTCGCTATCGCCGTGCTGGTCGGTTTGCTGCTGTTTGAGAACGGACGAGCGCAATCACGCGCGCTGGCGGCGGAAGCGGCCGAACAGAAGCTCGCGGACCTGAACCGGGATCTGGAGAAACAGATTGCCGAACGCGTTCAGGAACTCGCGGATCGTACGATGGATCTCGAGACCATCACGGATTCTGTCGCACATGATTTGAGAAATCCCCTGAATTCCATTTCCGTCAATACCCAGCTGTTGCAGCAGCAATTTCACGATACCCTGGGCCAGGAGGGGCTGGACGCACTGGATCGGACGTCATCGGGCGTCAGGCGCATGACCGAGATCCTCGACCGGTTGCTGGGGCTGTCAGTTGTATCGCACACGATTTTCAATCCTCAGGAAATGGATATTGGCGAGATCGTTTCAGACGTATTCGAAGAACTGAATGCGACTGAGCAAACGCCGCCGGTGCAGATCGTCGTCGACGACTTGCCCAAGGCAGACGCGGACCCGACCCTGGTGAGAACGCTGATCATGAATCTGCTGAGTAACGCCATCAAATACACTCGTGACAAGCCGGAGCGGCGGATCGACGTCAGTTCCGAACTGCGTGACGGGGTCGCAGTTTACTGCGTGCGGGACAACGGCATCGGCTTCGATCCGGATTCCGCGGAACGCATGTTTCAGGCATTCGAACGACTCGACGGCAGCGGCGCTGACGGCGTGGGCCTCGGCCTGGACATTGCCGCCCGGGTCGTCAGGCGGCACGGTGGACGAATATGGGCCGAAGGGAAGCGTGGCTCAGGCGCCGCCTTTTACTTCACGCTCGAACCTCTTGACGCCGGTCATGACGCGTAGGTTGCTTTGACGGCGCAGGAGTATCAGCCTGCTGACCGGACGAAGGCTTCTTCTCCGTGCTACGGTCATCGAGGAACTTCATCAGCGAACTTGCAACAACGGCCGACGCCAGTTTAATCGCGCTCTCGCCAAGCGGTCCGTGAACCAACTGGTGTGTAATGCCGTTGGCCTTTGCCCCGGCACGGTCTTGCACGCGATCGGAGCGGCCACGATGCCTGCCGCTGCCTTTGCCGTTGATTTTGCGAGCGGCCGTGCCGGTACCGGTCATGAAGCCCAAGGCAAACGAGATCGCGAGCCCGGCGGCAGATCCTGCTCTGCGGCGCACGATGGTTAGCGTTCTGGCGGAGTGCTCCTTATACTCGCGCCGCTCCGTCCATGCGTCTTCTGCCAACGTGTCGGCCCGCCGCTTGAGGGTTCCGATTTTCACTGCGATCCCGGAAAGACGAGCTTGCGGGTCCTGGAAAAACCGATGTTGCCCAGAAGCCGTTTGCCCCAGACAAGCAAAAGAAGTACTGCCGCGATATTGATTGCGCCGGCGATCAGCAAGGCGGTCACTACCGGCAAACCGGCATCGACAGCAAGCCACACGCCCGCGGCAATGAGGCACAGCCAGCCGGCAACAAGCAACAAGATGCTTGCCAGCGCCGCCACCGCCATGGCCGTTACCGACGCGATACTGAGTTCCGCCTCTGTCGTCGCCGTCGCAGCAACTTTCCGGATGTGAGCAACGACGGCGCCGGCCGCTGCCTGCGTCTCGAAACGAAGAGACGCGGCATCATCCGGAGGCACGGGTTCCGCATCGGCGTAGGCGAATTGCCCTGCCGCGGCGTCGTTACCGTTGTCGTCCTGCATCGACGTTGTGGGCCGCTCTGCGCCTACCTGCTGAGGATGCGCGAGACGACCAGTCCGGCAGCAAACGCTATCGCCGCCGCAGCGAGCGGATTTTCCTGCGTGTATTGACGCAGGTGATCGACTGCCCTCTCCGTCGTCACCCTGGCTTCCGCGGTCTTTTCCCGCAACTGCTTTTCGCCCGCCGCCGCTTTCTCCCGAATGCGCTCTTCGGCTTTCGCGGCGTTGTCCGCGACGCGATCGACCGCACCGTGCGCGGCCTCTGCGACGTGTTCGGTCGTGGGGGACGACGCTACCCTGGCTTTTCCGGACTCGGACGCATTTGTGGATACTTTGGGATCTGCTTTCATGTTCATTTGGCTCCTAAGCGCGGATTCTGCAAGCGGTAGCAGCGTGCGACCGATAGAAATCCGCTAGACCAGCCATGAAAAGCAACTTTCGTGCCAACGGCCTGGAGCCGCCTGACGTCGGTATTGCTTCGCAGAGGGGGCGGTCGCGATAGCGACGGTGGCCGTTCTGGTCCCGAGCGTCTCGAGAGATTCACCGCATCAGTGAAAAAATTGCCGCGCTTTTGTGGATATTGCACATCGAGTCTGCAGTCACCACGGAGCTTCAGGTTTCCGCGTTGCCTTGCAGCGCTGCAATGTCGCTGGCGAGGCGGGTCAACGAAAGCGGCTTGCGTCGAAATACCGAGACATTCAAGCCGGTTCTGCGCGCTTTCGATTTCAGGGCTTCGAGTTGGTGGGCGGTCACAAGAATGACGGCCATGCGATAGCGGCGTTGCAAATCGATCGCGGCATCGACACCATCGAGGGCGGCGACGCTGCCGGCATCCCTGGTGTCGCCCTTGCTCTCTCCATCGAGTTTCCAGTCACAGACCAGAACGTCTGGCGGGCAACGCGTCGCCTGCTTCATTGCCTCGTTCGCGGAAGCGGCGACAGAAACACTGTACCCGCAAAATTGCAGGAAGCGCTGCATAGCGTCTCGCGCGCTCGGTTCGTCTTCGACCACCAGAACGCGGGTCGCCTCCCGGCTTTCATTCCCGTCCATCAAACCGTCGAACCTCAGCATTTTTGCCGTTGACTTATCCACGTACCTTGAAGGTAACCGGTTTGACATCGGCCGGCTGTGATCAGATCCGGCGCAGGGTCTTGCTCGTTGCGTTGCAGCGACGAAACAGGGCTGACTTCGACCGCGACGGCAGAATTGTCAGGAGACGATTTTCGTGCTTCCAGTACCGGCACGGCCATCCGGATGACGAAAATCTCTCTATAGCAGCGCCGTTGGCATACCTGGGACCGCAATTGAACGGCGCCGGTAACGAAGCAACGTTTTTCAAGGTCCCTTATTTCACCCTGCGCCGGCACTGACCACGACAGGCAGCGCGACGCAGACCTGGACCTGAGGTCTGCGTCGCCGCCGGAATCGTCGAGTCATCGGTTATTGTATCGGGTCTTCCGCCTCGCCATATTGCGTAGCGTCGTATTCCGGCTGAGATTGCAATGTCTCTCGCGTCAGGTCGCTCTGAATTCGCCCGTCGTCCGAAAGCTGCAACTCGTCAAATGCAACGGCGACGCTTTTCTCGCCTATGCCCAGGAACCCGCCGACATCCACGACGGCCAGATGTTGCTGACTGTCGTTATCCATCACGATCTCCGTGATTTCGCCGATTTCCTCTCCTTGCTGGCTTACGACCGCCTTGCCGACAACTTCTTCGGTGCCGATCGAGTCAAGGCTGTCGAGTGCGCTATCGGCCGGATCTGCAGACGACCGGTCTTGCTGTTCCTCGACCTCTTGCCGAGCCTGCTGCATGCTCTCTTCAGCCGGCGTCCGATCCTCTGTCATCGAATCCGTGGCGGGGTCCGCTTCGCCCGTGTCGTACATTGCCGAACTCTCCGGCTCCGGGGTGCCCGGATCGGCCGGATCGCCGGCATCGCATCCGGCCATGCCGGCTGCGAACAGGGCGCCGCCTGCCAGAATTGCAAGATAAGATCTGTTGTCCATATTCCACTCCTCAAGCTGATTACGTTAGCTGCAAAATTCCGCTTACCGGTTACGCTGAAGTTATAAGCAATTACCGTGCCAGCGGGATCCGCGCCCGCGGGAGGCAATGCTCCTCCGGCTGAAAGCGGTGTGGCGGGTGCTCGGCCCAGCCGTGCATCCGTGCGGCACAAACTACTCTGGCCGCGTGTAATTCTTGCAAGAGTTGTAAAGATGGACAGTGGTGCGGGATTTTTCTCTTACCCGCAATCCGGCCGCTTACCGCCCGCCCGCGCCTGTTCGGCCAATGGCAGGACCTGCGGCATTGCTTCCTGCAGTGCGCGGATGCGGGTTTCACCGGAGGGATGCGTTGAGAGAAATTCGGGGGGCGCACCGCCGCTTGCCGCAATCATGTTCTGCCAGAGGTCCACGCTTTGCCGCGGATCGAATCCGGCTCGCGCCATCAGTTCCAGGCCCACGATGTCCGCCTCGCTTTCCTGGCTTCGGCTGAACGGCAACAGTATGCCCACTTGCGCACCTACACCCAGCAAGCCGAGAAGCGTTTGCTTCACCGGCGTGTTCTGGCCGGCGACGACGCTGGCCAGTTCCAGGCCGGTGCTTGTCGCATATTGAGTTGAAATGCGCTCATTGCTGTGGCGTGACAGGACGTGCGCAACCTCGTGGGCGACGACCGTTGCGAGTTGATGCTGATTCTCCGCGACCGACAGGAGGCCCTGGTAGACTCCTATCTTTCCGCCGGGAAGGGCGAATGCGTTCACCTGGTCGTCGGCAAACACACTGACTTCCCATTGCTGCGTGGCCGCGTCGCTTGCAGATGCGGCCGCAGGCGTCAACGTGCGGGTAATCTCGTCGGCGACACATTCCACGTAGCTGTTCACCTCCCGGCTCTTGGTAAGTGGGGTGTTGTCTTTCAGTTCCTGGTAGGCGGTGACGCCCATCTGGGCGATCTGATCGTCCGGAAACAGTATCAGCTGATCGCGCCCAAGCGGCGATGTCGAGCATGCCGACACCACACATGCGCTCAAAATCAATACGCCTTTGTGGAGGTACAACCGGGTCACCGAGTTATGGCGCGCAGGCGCGCGAGCGACGCCTCGACCTTTCTCGTCTCCTGCGCCACATCAGTTGATTCAATGACGCTGACGCTGTCTCTGTTCGACGACATAAAAAACAGCCGCAAATATCATTCCGAACAGGAAGAATACCCACGCGATATTAATGGACGTTGCGGCTATTCCCGAGAAACCCAGCACCGCCGCGATCAGTGCGATGGCCAGAAACGCTGCTGCCCCGCCAAACATAGTCAACATCATTTTTCTCCTTGGCCGTACCTGCCTGCTATACGATATGTGCCGGCCGTTTGTGGTTCACGTTCAATGCAAGTAACGCTGCGCAATCTCCGGCGCGATCGTTCTGTCGCTGTCCCTCATCCGGGATTCATCGCGCGCCGACGACCGCGCTGAACGTCCGCCCGATTGCTCGACGGATTGCCGCTCCGTGCTCGCTCCGGCAAGTTCGGACCGTATCTGTCTTTCCAGATCCAGCAGGTGCTCCAGAATTGCCGACTTCCTCACCTTTTTTACCGGCTTGACCATCGTTCGCTCCTTTGCTCATCGTAATATGCCAACAAGGAGCAATTACCGTGCCACTTCCCGGGCGCGCTGCCCGCCCTGTTTGCGGTCCCGGAGTTGCCCGCGATTGAAAAAAATGCATCGGACGGTAATCCTTGCAAAATCGCAGCGGCCTGCTTCCGGGGACTGGCATGAGGTCGGGCTGCGGGCGAAGGCCGAGCGGCGGCGGTTGAGGCCCTTCAGCGCTCAACCAGAATCAATCGGCGTTTTCGGCACAATTGGTTCGGGACACACAGATCGGACAGCGCCGGACGTGCCCGGTTCCGGATTCGCCGGCGAGCCTCTGCATCGTAATTCCACTTGCCAGGAGATGGAAAGCCATGACAAAGACAGACCTGTTCGCTATTTTCTCGACCGTGGCGCTGCTCTCCGGTATGTCGGTAGCGGCTGGCGCTGCCCAGGAAGTCGAGCCGCGCCGCCCCGTCCACACCTATTCCATCGTGGCCCGGGACGCCGCAACCGGCGAACTGGGCGTCGCCGTGCAGTCGCACTGGTTCTCGGTCGGCTCCGGCGTGCTGTGGGCCGAGCCCGGCGTCGGCGCGGTCGCGACCCAGTCATTTACGGATCCGAGCTACGGGCCGCTCGGCCTCGAGCTGATGCGGGCCGGCAAATCCGCAGAACAGAGCCTGAATGCCCTGCTGGCCGCGGACGAACATACCGATGTCCGCCAGGTGGGGATGGTCGACGCCAACGGATCGGTTGTCAGCCACACCGGCGAAAACGCCATCCGCGAGGCTTGCGACGTCAGCGGCAGCGGCTACGCGGTGCAGGCGAACCTGATGTGGCAGCCTACTGTTTGCACGGCCATGTCGCGCGCGTACGAACAGGCCAAAGGAGATCTGGCAGAGCGCCTGCTGATCGCGCTTGAAGCGGCACAGGGAGAAGGCGGCGATATACGCGGCAAGCAATCCGCTGCGTTGCTGGTCGTCAGCGGCGATCCCGGCATACCTGCGTGGGGTGGGCGGCTCGTCGATCTCAGGGTCGAGGACCATGCCGAGCCGCTGGTCGAACTACGCCGCCTGCTGATCGTCGCCCGGGCGTACCAGCTGATGAACGAAGGCGACGTGCATCTGGCGAATGGCGATGTCGACAAGGCCAGCGCCGCGTACAGCGGCGCCGCAAAGCTCGTTCCGGACAATCACGAGACCGTTTTCTGGCACGCGGTCACGCTGGCCTCCGCAGGCCGGGAAGATGAGGCGATGCCGCTGTTCGCCGAGGCATTCGAGCGGTGGCCGCTGTGGCGCGAGCTGGTTCAGCGCCTGCCGGCGTCAGGCTTGCTGCCGGCCGATGCGGACCTCATGCAGCGTATCGTCTCGGCGGAATAATACCGACGGGTCAGTGCCCAATGCCGAGTTCCAGGCAGGCGCCCGGAACGCCTGCAAGGTATAGTCTGAACGTCTCGCAATCAGGAGAGCTCGCATGACGTGGTGGGCATGGATGATTCTGGGCGCCGTGTTGTTTGGCGCCGAACTTTTTGCGATCGATGCGCAGTTCTACCTGGTTTTCCTCGGAGTGTCCGCCGCCCTGGTCGGCATTCTCGGCGTCGCCGGCATCGCAATGCCGGAATGGATCCAGTGGCTCGTGTTTGCGGCTTTGGCGCTGATTTCCATGTTCACCTTCCGCAGGAGTCTGTACCAGAAGATCCGCGGCAACGTGCCCGGATTCAAGGAAGGTGTCAGCGGCGAGTACCTGGTGATACCGGTGGACCTGGAATCGGGCAGCCACGGCCGCGCCAGTTTTCGCGGTTCGGACTGGAGCGTGGTGAATGACAGCACCAGCGTGATCGCCGCCGGCTCGCGCGTCAAGATCGTACGCAATGATGGCCTGACGCTGTACGTCAGCGCCGACCCTGAATAATCCACAACAACAGAGAAAAAGGAACCGGCAGTGAATTCACTTTACGTTGCACTGGCGATCTCGGTTGTCGTCATTTTCGTCATCGCCAAGACGGCAGTCGTCGTGCCTCAGCAGAACGCTTACGTCGTGGAGCGGCTCGGCAAGTTCAGCAGGGTCCTCAACGCCGGCTTCCATATCCTCATACCGTTCATCGAGCGTGTGGCATACCGCCATACCCTGAAGGAGCAGGCGGTCGACATCGCCGAGCAGATTTGCATTACCAGGGACAATGTTCAGGTCGGCGTCGACGGCGTTCTGTACATGCAGGTGCTGGATCCCGCACGCGCATCCTACGGTATCGGTGACTACCAGTTTGCCATCGCGCAACTTGCACAGACCACACTCCGTAGTGAGATCGGCAAGATCGAACTGGATCGTACCTTCGAGGAACGGGGCGCCATCAACGCCAATCTGGTCGATGAGCTGGACAAGGCCTCCGAGCCGTGGGGCGTCAAGGTGCTGCGCTACGAGATCAAGAACATCAACCCGCCGCAGGATGTGCTTGGCGCCATGGAGAAACAGATGCGGGCCGAGCGTGAGAAGCGCGCTGTCATCCTGAACTCGGAAGGTGAGCGGGATGCAGTGATCAATCAGGCGGAGGGCGAGAAGCAGCGCGTCATCAAGGAGTCGGAGGCAGTCAAGCAGCAGCAGATCAACGAGGCGGAGGGTGAAGCTGCCGCGATCCTCGCGGTCGCGACAGCGACTGCCGACGGCTTGAAGCGCGTGGCGGCTGCGCTGGTCGAACGCGGCGGACACGAGGCCATGCAGCTGCGTGTCGCGCAGCAGTACATCGACGAATTCGGTAACCTGGCGAAGGCCGGCAACACCCTGGTCGTCCCCGCCAACCTCGCAGACCTGGCGTCGATGATCGCACTGGCGACCAACATCGCGAAGGACAAGCCCGGCGCGGCGCCCGCCTGACAGTTTCCACCCGCCTTCGCACCCTGGATCGAATGCGCATCCAGGGGTAAGTTCTACCTGTACGCTGACAGCGCGATTTTCAGACATGATGCCGGCCATCCGCAACCTATGTCGCACGAGCGCAGTTTGCGCGCTGTGCGTCATTCCTTCGATGAGCGGGGCGAGTGTGTGCGACGATCCGGACGCGACGCCTTACATCTCGCTCGGATTTGTCGATCACGGCCGTTCGCCAATCGAGCGCGAGCTCGGGGAGTACGAGCAGCTTACGCAGGAGGTGCATATCCTCGCGAGGGGCTCGCCGAATCTGTCTTTCGGCTTCAGCCATCGTTACACGAAATTCAATTTCGACGGCATCGAACCCCAGACCAACGCGCATTTGCATACGTCATCCTTCCCCGTTCACTGGCGCACCGGGGAGGACAAGAACTTTCGCGTAAGTGTGGCGCCCGCGCTGTCGGGCTCATCGAACGTCATGGGGCATCCGCAGCGATATCGAAGCGATACCGTGCAGGTGGAGCTTGCACTGGTTTGGCAGCGCCGGCTATCTGATCGCTTGAGTGCCAGCTACGGCCTGTGCGGCGACCATCGTTTTGGCGACTACAAAGTCTATCCGATGGCCGGACTGGACTGGCGGCCGCACCCCGACTGGACTTTCGATATCGGTTTTCCGTCGTCGAGCGTCACGTACGAAATCACGAAGTCGCTTGCCACGGGCATCAGGTTCGCTCCGGACGGCAGCGAATGGCATGTCATGGGCCGGGATTTCGTGGGCGAGTCGCGCCTGGTCTACGAGGCTTACGCGCTCGAATGGGTCCTTGACGTGCACGTGGCAGCGAAGCTCAGGGTCACCGCAAGCCTCGGTCGGCAACTGCGGAACCGCTTCGAGATGACTTTGCTCCGCGGCGAGCGGCTCGATGTCGAAAGCGAGTCGGTCAACCGGGCTGGCCTGGAGCTTCGCTGGATGTTTTTGTAGGAGCCCGCCATTGCGGGCGACCTGCGCCACGTTCGGCGTGGGCAAGGTCGCCCGCAATGGCGGGCTCCTACAACGCTCGAATCAGGACTTGTGCGGAGTCCATGCCTTTTTGCCGGCTTCGCGTTCCCAATTCCTGAGGTTCAGGAATTCGCGCCGGGTCTTCGGGCCGTAGGTCAGGTAGCTCGGATCGCGATCGTTGAGATAATTCTCGCGCCGCGACGAGATTTCGTCGTTATGCGCGCGCAGCAGCACTTCCTCGAGATCGATTTTGTAAGGCCGCGTTGCATTGAGGCCGAACACCCGCGCGCGGAGCTCCGGCGTGATTTCGGGGTAGCCGTAACGTTCCTGAAACTCCTCGGAAATCTGAAACGTGCGAAACGCCTGGATCTGATCCTGGGGCGAGCCGTACCAGATCGAATCGGTGCCCCACAGCACGTTGTTCTCGCCGCAGTACTTGAACAGCTTGCCCAGCCCGTGCGCGGCGTTGTCGGGGTCGCGCATCAGAAACCGCCAGGTGCTGCCGAGTTCGGCATAAACGTTGCTGTTCGGCGGGACATCGTTGTCGATGAGCGATTTGATCAGGGTGTCGATGCCATCGCCGCTGCCATCACCCTCGTACGCCTGCTCCGGCTTCCCCGCCACGAAGCCGGAATGATAGATGAGGAAATCGACGTCCGGATAGCGCTTTGCGACGACACCGATATCGTGGCACTGGCTGTGTTCGTAAGACCGTGGACCGAACGGCAGGCCCTTGTGCACGCAGATGATGTTGACACCCAGGCTGCGCGCCTTCTCGATGAAGGGAATTCCGCTGTCCTCGTCCGACAGGAAGAAACCTTTACCGCCTGGTCCGTATTGCGTATAGGTTTTCCATCCGCACACGTTCCAGCGTTCCTTGAGTTCGTCCATCGCATCCAGGTCGCCGGCCTGATTCGGGTTGACCCGGCCGTGCAGCATCAGCCGGCGGTTGCCCTCGAGGTTTGCGACAATCTGCCGGGTGGCATCGGCTTCCTCGATCGTCAGCGGTTCGGTTTCGCGCGTCGATGGCACGAACGACAACACCATCATGTCGGTATCGCTGTCCAGGAAGATATCCTTCACGAATTCCTCGGGTCCGATGCAATCCAGATGGCTGTTGCGCTCCGGCCTCTCCGACAGTGAACAACCCGTCTTTTCGGCGAATTTGAAACCTTCCCCGCGCGAAGGATCTTCGCGGATCCATTTGCCCTTCGGGTCGACGAAATGACCCTGCACATCGAAAATGAACTCGCGCCCTTCCAGCGCTGCCGCGGCGACTTCCGCGTCCAGCGCCGCGGCCGCATCGATAGCGAAAAAACCGCCGGTCTTCCCGGCCGCCGCATTCACTTCGTTGAATGCGAGCAAGGTGCTGGCTGCGCCGCAAGAGGATACGAGAAAGTTTCTCCTGCTCAAGCCGCTCCGGCGGGCGTTGCGCGTTGCACGTTCCCTCGCTGTTTCGTTCGCGACGGCGTTCCGCCGGGTCAAAGGTATCGGTGCGAATTCACCGTTCGAGGTACTGTCGAGCTTGATCGGCAAGCGGGTGCCTTCCGGATCGCTGCGCTTTTGCATCGTGATGTCTCCTCAGCTGGCCAGAATAGTATACGACCGAAAACTTTGCTTGCCATGCATTTGAGGATGCGGGCTTCGTTGCCTGTAATGGCTACGTGCCCGGCACAATGACCGGCACGCCGATCACCTTGAGGTGGAGCCAGAACACAAAGGCAACATAGATGCCAAGCCCGGCGACGACGGCGATCGCGTCATTGGCAGGCGATGGCGGCGCGCCGGGTATCGCTTTCGGCGGGCGCCGCTTGAGGGACAGCCGGTCGAACACGGCCCAGGCGAGAAAGCCGCCGAACAGCAGCACGTCGGCGAGCATGCCGTTCGCGAGCAGATGCGCGACGGCCCACAGCTTCACGGCCACGAGCATCGGGTGCTTTAGCGCGGCCTTGATGCGCCCGGGCAGGTACGCGGCCAGCAATAGCGGAAATACCGGCAGCATCGCAAGCGCTGCCGCGTGTCGCGTCCAGGCCGGCGGCGCATATAACATGACCGGCTCCTGCCGCGCCTGCCCGGACCCATAGACCAGGAGCAGAAAACCGACGATCGAGAGCAACGAGTAAATACCCTTCCACTTCCGCTCGCCGTACTGCGCGATCCAGCGATCGCGCCACGCCGGAGCGACAATGGCGACGGAATGTACGCCAAGGAAAAGTAACAGCCCGACGATGAGATAACTCATGAATCTCCTCCTGCCTTGTGTACCCCGTCGTAAATAATCGACCATTTTCGCGAGCGACTCTTCGTGGCTGGAAGCTCTGCACAAGTCTTGATCGAAGCGACTGTAATCATGACTTGTGCAGAGTTTCCCTAGGTTGCCGCCATCGCCTCGATTTCGAGCTTCCACTTCGGGTCCAGCAACCGGCAGCAAATGACCGTTGACGATGGTTCGTGAGTGCCCAGGAACTTGACACGCATGCGCACGTTGGCTTCATCGTCCTCGGGATCAGCCAGATACGTGCGCAGGGAGACCAGATTGTGCATATCCATTCCTGCGGATCGAAGCAGGGTCTGTATGTGAGTCCAGATGATCTCGGCCTGCGCCTCGAAAGACCCTGGCATGGTCTTTCCGTCCGGGAGATAGCCATTCAGGCCGCTGATGATCAGGAGCCGTGAGTCACCATGAATCTCCGTTGCATGGCTGTAACAGCGATATTGCGGGAACAGCTCTTTCGGGTTGTGTTTGATCACCGGCATATGAATAACCTGCTTTCTCTCATTTGTCTGTTACCCGTCCTTAAGCCGCTTGACTAAACGACGTCGAGGAAGGGAGCCGAACCCATGCCGGTCATAAAGTGTTCGCACTCTCTCATGGTCGGCATCGATTTCGAGATCCAGGGCCGCGCACCCGGACGATTCACATTCAGCCATAACAGCGCGAAGAAGCGCTGTGCCTGTCCCTCCACCGCGGAACGCGGGAACAACGTACAATTCCTCGAGCCACGCGGAGTGGCCGCCATGCTCCAGCGCCCAGACGAACGAGACATACGCGACGCCGGCACAACGGCGATCAATATAGGCAACAAGAATCATGCCGCGACCCGGATCTTCGATAACACCTTGAACGGCTGCTGCAAGCGCTGGCTCGGATACCTCGATATGGTGCTCCCGCAGCTGTGTGGAGAGCAGCACAAGGGCATCGGTAAAGTGTTCCGACGTGGCCCGGAGTATGTTTGTTTGCGTCTGCATTGAATAATTCGGCATGTTCAATATTTTAAATTATCACTCTGCCAGTCACCACGTAATATCGTGACTTGATCCGCGATCGGACGGAAGGACCGCAGGGCTCGCCGGGGAACCGACCGGCGTCCAACTGCTGCCCGGATCGCCGCGGGCCCAAGGGCCCCATCGCAGGTTTGGCAGGGCCTTGCCGGTTCCTGTATCTTTGAGCGCCACTTCGCCTCCACTCCGAGAAAAACAATGAGAAAGCGCGCATTCGCGGCGGATCAAAGTATGGCTGTTTGCTTTGCGGTGCTGGGGATGCTTGCCGCGTCCATTGCCGGGACGGCTGGCGCCGAAACGACGGCGTTCACCGGCGCAACCATCATGCCAGTGTCGGGAACGCCCGTGGAAAACGGGACGCTCGTGATACGCGACGGCAAAGTCCTCGCCGTGGGCGACGCAGACTCGGTCCGCATTCCCCGCAATTCGACCAACGTCGACGTGACCGGCAGCGTGATCGTGCCGGGGCTCGTGGATTCGCACAGCCACATCGGCGAAGTCGCGGGCGCAGACGCCTCCGCGCCGATTCAGCCCGAAGCGCGCGTGCTCGATTCGATCAACATTCGCGACGCCGGCTTCAAGCGCGCCCGCGCCGGCGGCATCACAACGGCAAACCTGATGGCGGGCTCGGGGCACTTGATGAGCGGTCAGACGATTTACGTGAAACTGCGTGACGGCAACACGATCGAGGCGCTTGCGTACCGGAGAAGCGACGGACGGGTGGCTGGCGGCATGAAGATGGCAAACGGCACCAATTCGCGCGGCGAGCCACCCTTCCCGGGGACGCGCGCCAAGTCGGCGGCGCTTGTCCGGCAGCAATTCGTCGCCGCAATGGAGTATCGCGACAAGATCGAACGCGCGGACGGCGATGACGAGAAAATGCCGGATCGAAACCTGGGCCTCGAAGCCCTCGTTGAGGTGCTCGAGGGCGAACGCGTGGTTCATCAACACACCCACCGGCACGATGACGTACTTACGGCGCTCCGGCTGCGGGACGAATTCGGTTATCGGATCGTGCTGCATCACGTCAGCGAGGCGCATCGCGTTGCCGACGAAATCGCCGCTGCCGACGTGCCGGTGTCGCTCATTATTGTTGACAGCCCCGGCGGCAAGCTCGAAGCGATGAATCTCGACCTGAAGAGTCCGCCGGTGCTGGAACAGGCGGGCGTCGACGTAGGTTTTCACACCGACGATTACATTACCGACTCGCGCCTGTTCCTGCGCATGGGCGCGCTCGCCGTGCGCTCCGGCATGTCGCGCGACAAGGCGCTCGAGGGGCTGACGCTCGCCGGCGCGCGAATGCTCGGCCTCGACGAGCGCGTCGGTTCGCTCGAACAGGGCAAGGACGCGGATTTCGTGATTCTCTCGGGCGATCCTTTCAGCGTGTATACAAGAGTGCTTGAAACCTGGGTCGAGGGCCGGAACGTATTCGACCTTGACGATCCGGACGACCGCGAGGTCTCCGACGGCGCCTACGGCGCATTGACACCCTCATCCATTGCACAGGAATTTCACGGCTACGGGGAGGGACACCGATGATCGCGCAAACTCGGAAACTCCTCTCGCTGGCGGTATTTGTTGCGCTTTCGCCGGCGGCCCAATCACAGGATATCGCAGTCCGCGGCCAGACCGTGTACCCGGTCTCCGGCGCGCCGATCGAGGACGGCGTGGTCCTGGTACGCGATGGAAAAATCGCAGCAGTCGGTCCCGCGAGCAGGGTGCGGATCCCGGACGGCATTGACGTGGTGGAAGCCGCGGTCGTCACTCCGGGTTTGATCGACGCGCACTCCGTTGTCGGGCTCGCGGGCTATCTGAATCAACCGGATGATCAGGACCAGCTCGAGCATTCGGAAGCAATACAGCCCGAACTTCGTGCTATCGATGCTTACAACACGCGTGAAGTGCTGATCGAATGGTTGCAGAGTTTCGGCATCACGACCGTGCATACCGGCCACGCGCCCGGTGAAGTTGTCTCCGGACAGACGATGATCGCCAAAACCGTCGGCGACACGGTCGCAGAATCCGCCATCGTTCCGTTTGCAATGGTCGCAGCTACCCTCGGCGAAGGTGCAATCGTTCCGGAGGAGAACGGCCGCAAGTCGCCTGGCAACCGCAGCAAGGCGGTAGCGATGCTGCGTACGGAATTCGTCAAGGCCCGCGTTTATGCAGCGCAAATGGCAGCGCCGGACGACAACGGGGAAAAGAATCCGTCAGCCCGCGATTTGCGCATGGAAGCGCTGGCCGCCGTGTTGGATGGCGAGGTTCCGCTGCTCGTCACCGTTCATCGGCACAACGACATCATGTCCGCGCTGCGAATCCAGCAGGAGTTCGGCTTTCGCCTGATACTCGACGGCGCCGCCGAGGCCTATCTCGTCCTGGATGAGATAAAAGCCGCGAATGTGCCCGTACTGGTGCATGCCGGCATGGCGCGCGCATACGGCGAAACCGAAAACATGTCCTTTACCACGCCCGCCAGGCTGGCGGAGGCCGGTATCCCGTTCGCGTTCCAGAGCGGCTTCGAGTCCTATGTGCCGAAGACGCGGGTGGTCTTGTTCGAGGCGGCGATTGCGATGCAGCACGGACTTTCATTCGACCGGACGCTGGCCGGGCTGACCATCGAGGCGGCAAAAATTCTCGGCATCGAGGATCGCGTCGGCAGCCTCGAAGTCGGCAAGGACGGCGACCTCGCCCTCTACGACGGCGACCCGTTCGAGTACACGAGCCACGCCATCGGCACCATCATCGACGGCGTGCACGTAAGCGACCTGTCGCGGTAACGCGCACGACCGATCATGGAAGACTTGCCTTGTTGGAGCCCGTGAAAACGGGCGAATAACGACGCGGAGAATCGCCCGCTCTCGCGGGCTCCAACAGCGCATCCCACGGAAATTTGACCTTACGTAAGTGCCACCAGTCACTGTCCCCAATCGCCGGCCCGGCACTTATCAGGTGCCGCGGGAATCGCTGAGCCGGCTGTTCCTGCGATTCCTGCGCTTCGGTGCGCTGGCGTGGGGCGGCCCGGTGGCCCAGATTGCGATGATCCGGCAGGAACTGGTCGATGAGGAACGCTGGATCAGCAGCAAACATTTCAACCGGGTGCTCGCGGTCTACCAGGTGTTGCCGGGGCCCGAGGCGCACGAGCTGTGCGTCTACTTCGGCATGCGTTCGCGCGGTCGCCGGGGCGGAGTGCTCGCCGGGCTCGGATTCATGCTGCCGGGCTTCCTGCTGATGTTCCTGCTGTCGTGGGCTTATGTGCGCTACGGTCTGCAGACGCAAGGAGTGGCGGCGGTGTTCGCTGCTGTACAGGTGGCGGTCGCGGCGCTGATCGTGCGCGCGGTGTTCCGCATCGGTCGCCACGTGGTGACCGATCACTGGCTGTGGGCCATCGCGATCATGGCGACCGTGGCACATCTGGCCGGGGTCCATTTCGGCATCATCCTGGCCAGCGGCGGATTCATCTACCTGCTTGCGCGGCAAAAGCTGATGGTCATGACATGGGCGCTTTCGGCATTGGCGGTGGCGGGTGTGGCAGGGCTCTGGATGTGGGCCGGTGGCCCTTCCGGATTCGACGCGCTAAGCAGTCGCGCCGGGCCCACGGATACCGCACTTCGCGGGGGCATGCCGCTGCCGACCTTGTTCTGGTCGGGACTGAAAGCCGGTCTGCTGACGTTTGGCGGCGCCTACACGGTAATCCCGTTCCTGCAACGCGATGCGGTTTCGCAGGGTGCCTGGATGAGCAATGCACAATTTCTCGACGGACTCGCGCTGTCCGGCTTGCTGCCCGCGCCGCTGATTATCTTCTCGACCTTCGTGGGCTATCTCGGCGGCGGTCCGCTCGGCGCGGTGGCCATGACTGCGGGAATCTTCCTGCCGGCGTTCGCGTTCACCCTGGTCGGCCACGATGCGCTCGAACGGTTGGTGCACCAGCCGCGCATCCGGCTGCTTCTGGAGGGCGTCACCGCCGGCGTCGTCGGCCTGATCGCCGGCACCACTCTGGCGTTGCTGAAGGTGAGCGTTACCGAAGCGGAATCCGTAGTCCTGTTTGCGGTGGCGCTGGCCGTGCTGTTCCTTTCGAAGGCGCGGATGGCGATCCCGGGGGTTATCGCCGCGGCGGCGCTGTGGGGATTGCTTGCAGTGTGGATATGATCGATCCTGCCGAAAACCGCGGGGGAAGCATGCCATCTGTCATCACCGGGCGCGCAAAGCGTGGCGTCGTTCGAGGCTTTCGGCCGGCCAGTATCTGTCGAGATCGTAAAACTCGCCCATCGCCGGCTTGTCCTCCGGCAGCACCACCCACGGCTGCTTCGTGGATGTATATATATGAATATCCGGCGGCACCAGGTCCGGGTTGTCGAGCGTGCCGACGCGCATGAAGCTCACCCGATCGCCGCCGCCGCTGTAGTGGCTCCAGAGGGCAACGCGGCATTTCGGGCAACGAACGATCTTCTGGCCCTTGCCGCTGTTTGACGGCGTCGCGATCGTTTCCGGCGCGCCGGACAGCAGTAAGACGCGGTCCGCCTCGATCAGGGCATTGAGTGCAAACGCGCTGCCGGTTTCCCGCTGGCACCATCGGCAGTGACAGCAATGAACGAACAGCGGGCGGCTGGTCATGCGATAACGGACGGCTCCGCAGGTGCAGCCGCCGGTCAATCTCGCCTCGTCATCGGATTGCATACACTCCTCCATTCGACTTGCAGGTCCCGGATGCCCGCTGTGAAAGCGGCCGGTTAGAACCGGAAGTTATACAACACCGTCCGGACATGCCGGCCATTGAACAATAGCGATGACTCCGGGTCTACGACTCGACCAGGCAGAACAATGGGGGCACCCGTGGAACTCACAGTCAACGGCAAACGTATTCGTTACGACGGGGACCCTGAACAGCCGCTGCTCTGGGTATTGCGCGACGAGTTCGGCCTGACCGGCAGCAAGTTCGGCTGCGGCATCGGCGTGTGTGGGGCCTGCACGGTGCACGTCGACGGTAAGGCGCAGCGATCCTGCGTGACGCCGATCGGTTCCATGCAGAAGCGCAACGTCACCACGATCGAAGGCCTGTCGCCGGATGCAACCCACGCGGTACAACGGGCGTGGCTCGAGGAAGACGTGCCGCAATGCGGTTACTGCCAGGCCGGCCAGATCATGGCGGTGGCCGATCTGTTGCGCCAGATCCCGAACCCGAGCGACGAGGACATCGATCGCCTCCACAGCAACATCTGCCGCTGCGGCACCTATTACCGCATGCGCAAGGCAATCCATCGCGCGGCTCATTACCTCAGCGAGGAAAGCTGACATGGATGGAGCAATTGTTTCGCGGCGACAATTCCTGCAGGTCTCGCTGACGGCAACCGGCGCTCTGATGCTGGGCTTCAATCTGTCTCGCGGCGAACAGGCTGCCGCAGCAGCCGACCTCAACACGTTCGTCCGCATCGAACCGGACGGTGCAACCATCATCGGCATCTCGCAGCCGGACATGGGCCAGGGCATGTACACGACCATGAGCATGCTGGTTGCCGAGGAACTGGACGCCGACTGGTCCCGGGTAACGACGCGACCACTGCCGCTCATGCTGATGCTTGACGATCAGGGCGCAATCGCGTGGAAAGTCGTGCCACAAGGCGCCGGCGGCAGCACCAGCGTGGTCGATCTGTTCCGGCCGTTGCGCGAGTTCGGCGCACGGGCGCGTCGCCTTCTGCTACGCGCCGCCGCCGCAGAATGGCAGGTGCCCTTGGCTGAACTTGCAACGGAGCCCGGTGTGGTCGTCCATCGTGCATCCGGCCGTCGTGCCCCTTATGCCGAACTCGCCGCCCGGGCTGCAACGCTCGAACCGGACGGTGAGGAACCGCAGCTCAAGGCGCCGAAAGATTTTCGCCTGATCGGCAAGGACGTCCAGGCGAAAGCGCTAAGCGAAGTGGTCACAGGTCGCGCAAAGTACGGTATCGACGTGCAGATGCCCGGCATGCGTTATGCGGTCATCGCGCGTTGCCCCTTCTTTGACGGGGGACTGATTGACTTCGACGATACGGAAACGCGCAAGATCAAGGGCGTGCTGGATGTCGTCATCATACCCGGACCCGAGCCGGGCGCGCCGTCGACGACACTCGCGACCGGCATCGCGGTCGTCGCCGACTCCACCTGGGCAGCCATGAAAGGCCGCGATGCACTCGAAATTCGCTGGGACGAGGGCGCGTATCGAAACGAAACGACGTCGTCACTGGACCAAGCCTGCCAGGCGGCGCTCGACAAAGGCGAAGGAGAAGTCGTGCGTAACGACGGCGACTTCGATGCCGTCATCGACTCGAGCACGCAAACGGTAACGCGCCGCTACCGTTTGCCTTACGTACATCACGCGACCCTGGAACCGCAGAATTGTTACGCGGACTTCCGCAGCGACCGCTGCACCGTAATCGGTCCGATGCAGATGCCGTCCGGCGCATCGCGCCTGATCGCACACCTGACCGGACTCGACCGGATGGCGATCGATGTGCAGATGACAAGGCTCGGCGGCGGATTCGGACGCCGGCTCGAATCCGACTATGCCGCTGAAGCAGTGCTGGTCTCCAAAGCGGCCGGGCTGCCGGTGAAGGTCACGTGGACGCGCGAAGACGATATGGCGCGTGACGTGCTGCGTCCCGGCGGCTGGCACGAATTGACGGCGGCCGTCGGCGAAAGCGGCCTGCCGCAAGCCTGGCGGCATCGCGTCGCAAGCCCGTCCAAATATTACCGGCGTGCCGGTGCAACGCTGTGGGAATCGGAGATTTACACCGACGACCCGCCGGCCGGACTGGTCGAACATTTGCGCTACGAATATTTCTCGATGGACTCGGGCGCCTGGCGCGGCTCATGGCGCGCGCCGGCGCACACCGCCAATGCGTTCACCGTGCAGAGCTTCATCGACGAGCTGGCGAACGAAACAGGGCAGGATCCGCTCGAGTTCCGCCTGAAGCTGCTCGGTGCAGCGCGCGAACTTCCGTATTCGAACCACGGCGGGCCGACCTGGAATCCCGGGCGATTGGCTGAAGTTTTGCGAGTCGCCGCGCGGGAAGCCGGCTGGGGCCGGAAGCTGCCGGACGGGGAAGGCGTCGGTATTGCCGGACATTTCACCTTTGGCGGCTACGTTGCCTGGGTTGCGCATGTCAAGGTCGACAACGCTGGTTCGTTGAGCGTGCTGAAACTCACCGGAGCGGTGGATTGCGGCCTTGCAGTGAACCCGAACGGCGTGCGCGCCCAGATGGAAGGCGGCGCCTGCGATGCATTGAGCACCGCGCTCGGCGAAGAGCTGAGTATCGAAGGTGGTCGACATCGCGAAACCAATTTTCATCAGTACCGGCTGATGCGCATCGACCAGTCGCCGAGAACGATCGACGTGCACATTGTCGCGGGCAGTGCCGAACCGACAGGCCTCGGGGAGCCGCCAGTGCCGCCACTCGCACCCGCGCTGACCAACGCCATTTTCGCGGCGACCGGCAAGCGTATTCGACACCTGCCCATCGCGGATCAATTGAAGGCCAACGTCTAGCCAGGCTCCGGTCGACCCGGTCGTTAGGTGCCGGACTTGGATCTTTGGACATTTCGCAGTGGGTTGATTCAGATCG
>JBBDXW010000028.1:0-35840 GCA_040902105.1 Woeseia sp. | reverse complement strand
TTTACCGTCAATTCCTATCGACAGCGACGTGCTGGTCTATCTGAAGAAGGACCTCAACGGGGTGGAGATCGATCCGCACACCTGCACATCGAAATGGGAGGGCGAGAGAATCGACTGGCCGCTGGCGGTCGGGCATTTGTATCAATAGCTCCTTGATGGCCTGCAGTCGAGGTCGCTTTACCTTGGGCGGGTATCGCCCGCTGTCGCGGGCTCCAACAACGTGGCTAAAGGCGAGATAGATGAACTTCCGCCGCGCAGTAGAAGACTACAGGTCCTGGGGGCTTCTTCGCTTCATCCATCTTTGCGTCATGAAGCTCCTGAGACGACGGCTGACACTTTGCGGTATCTACGCACGGACGCTCAGTCAGAATCCTGTGCTGCCCGACTTACCCGGCAACCGCGACGTTCGTATCGCAACAATGGAGGAACTCACAGAAGCCGGTAAAGATCCGGTTTACGACCTTGGGTCGGAGTTTATTCATTCTGCGATCGGCAAAGGCGACATGTGCATCGCCCTGTTTGAGGACGACAGATTACTCGCATACTACTGGAGAGCCGCCGATAAGACGCCCCACGTGCGCGGTCTGTGGGCCGAGTTCGGCCCGGGCTATTGTTACAACTACAAGGCCTTCACGCATCCTGCTTTTCGACAACAGCGGCTACAGCAAATTGTCGCCACGTGGTCCGATCCACTCATGTTACAGCGAGGGTTTGCGCAGTCGATTGGCTTTATTGAGACGCACAACTTCGCGTCGATAAAATCCACGGAGCGGCGAGGGTCGCGGAAGGTTGGTTACGCGGGCTACCTGCAGCTTCTCGGCAAGAGTTTTCCTTTTCGATCCCGCGGCGCGAAGCGGCACGGTTTTCGTTTCTTCATTCCATCGGACGACAGCGCTGCAGATCGGTAACGTTAACGAGTCGCCGTTGACGGATGCGCCTGGTTTACGGCCACCGCGCCGATTGCGCTGACTTTTGCATGCTGCTGGCACTCGCCGTTCACGCGTGCTGACTGGCACTGCATTTCCATCTTCTCGGCCATGAAATCGACGAACACGCGCACCTTAGGAGACATGACTCTGCCCCCTGGAAACAACGCATTCAATTCCATGTCAGGGCCTTTCCATGCGGCCAGCACCCGGCGCACGTTAGGAAACCGCATGCAGTAGCGGACCATCACGTCGTTGGCGAGCATCAGGCCCCGGTCCGCGCCCAGCATCGCCAGGCCGACGAACGGATCGTTTGCGACAAACACCGGGCTGACCTCGAATTCTTCCTGTCGCTCGCCGTCGTCCAGCGGCCAGAAATAGCGCTGCCCGCGCTGGTGAATGGCGCCGACCAGCGCGCGATGGTGTTGCAGGTCTTCCGGCGTTACCGGCTCGCCGTAGCGTTCGATGTAGCCATCGCTCGCGTAAATCTGCGTGTGATAAACGGCAAGCCGGCGCGCAACCAGCGTCGAGTCTGCGAGAGGCCCGACGCGCAGTGCCACGTCGATCTCGTTCTCCAGAATGTCGATGCGCTCATTACTCAGTGTTATATCGACGTGCACTTCCGGATAACGTTCGCAGAATTCGAGCAGTATCGGAGTAAGAGTCGTTTCGCTCAAGGTATAGGGCGCTGTCACGCGCAGCCAGCCACGGGGGCTGCCTTCCAGTTGATGCACGGCGCTTTCCGCTTCGTCGAGCTGGCTCGCGATGCGCTTGCTGTGATCGAAATAAAGGGTACCCGCCTCGGTCAGCGCGAGCCGTCGTGTGGTGCGATTGAGCAGGCGCGCGCCGAGCCGGCTCTCGAGGTCGCGCAGTTTGCGGCTGACGGTCGTCTTCGGCAGTCCGAGTGAACGGGCCGCAGCGGTAAAGCTGCCGTGTTCCACCACTTTGACGAAGATCAATGTGTCGTTGAGATCGCGGTTCATGACCTGATTGTCCCACATACGAAATAATTTTTCCCGCGAAACCCGGCTAGTCGCGGGTGCGTCTGTTCCTTAACCTACGCGCCCCTGAGTAAAGCTGGTTACGTATTCCAATGTCGACTGTCGAAAAAATCTCTGGTTCCATCAAGCCGCCCGTACTGGTGCTCGGCGCCGCGGACGGACTCGGAGTCGGGCTTGCCGAAGCCGTGCTGGAAGCCGGCTATCCTGTGCTGGCCGTTGATGAAAGCCGCGAACAACTTGAAGCGTTCCGCAAGCGTTTCACCGGACGCGGCAAGGTCGCGACGCTGCAGGGCTCGGTGAAGAGCGACACGGAAGCGGCGGCACTGGTGCAATCCGTACGTGCGTTGCCGGGCATGCCTGTCGTGGCGATCGTTAACCTCCACGTAACCTGCGAGCGCGGCCTGTTGCTCGAACATGACGCCGGTTTTCTCGGGCGCACACTTCAGGAAGAGGTCATTCCGCACATGCACGCCGCGCGCCATCTGCTGCCGCTCCTGGCAGAAAGCGGACGCTGCGCGCGCTACCTGGTCATCGGCGGCCCGAATGCCGACACAAGCTGGCTCGGTTACGGACACCATTCCGTGGCGGCGGCCGCGACACGAATGCTGGTGCAGGCCCTGCGGCACGAATCCGAGGATACGACGGTGCGCGTGCAGCAGCTGGTCGTCGGCAAACCCGTACGCACCGAGGACAACGCGCGTTGCGCCTGCCCCGAGTGGCCGGACGCGGTGAGCGTCGGCCGATATGCCGTAAAGGTGTTGGCAAGCAGCGACACAACCGGTGCCGTAGTGCGTTTCGATCCTGCGTTTGACAAGGCAACCGTCGATATCGGGCACAGCCGGACGACTACTGGCAAAGCACCCTCGCGCTTACGTCCGGCGTAATCGACAGCGTGAAATTCTTCGCCCATAAGTATTCGTAGACAGAATTTTTTTATCACAGATTGAGGAAATACCGTGAATCGCAACAGAACTCTCAAGCTCGCCGCCATGATTGCCCTGGCCGCAGTGGCCGGCTGCCGCGGCGAGGCCGCGACCGAGTCCATGCCGCCCCCTCCCGAGGTGAGCGTTGCCACGGTGCTGGTCAAGGAAGTCCGTCCCTGGGACGAGTTCACCGGCCACATCGAGGCCGTCGAAACGGTCGAACTGCGTCCGCGCGTAAGCGGCTACATCGAACGCGTCAATTACGAGGAAGGCGGAGAAGTGGCGAAGGGCGACGTACTGTTCGTCATCGACCAGCGCACCTATCGCGCCGAACTCGCCCGTGCAGAAGCGGAACTGGCGCGCGCGACAACCCAGGCCGAGCTGGCCCGGAGCGAAGTCGTGCGCGCGAAGAAGCTTGCCGATGCGCGCGCGATTTCCACCGAGGAGCTCGACCAGCGCAACTCCGCGCTCGCGCAGTCCGAGGCAAACATTCGCGCGGCACAGGCCGCGGTCGATGTTGCCCGACTGGATCTCGAGTTCACGGAAGTGCGTGCGCCAATCTCGGGTCGCGCGGGACGTGCGCTCGTTACACCGGGCAACCTTGTTTCCACGCAGCCGAACGCGACGATCCTGACAACGATCGTCTCGCTCGATCCGGTGTACGTGTATTTCGAAGGCGACGAACGTTCTTACCTTCGTTACAACGCCATGTCGCGTAATGGCGAGCGTCAGAGTTCACGCGACGCGCGCAATCCTGTCCGCGTGGGTCTTGCCGGCGATGCCGGGTATCCCTACGAAGGCGAGATGGACTTCATGGACAACCAGGTGAACTCCGACACCGGCACCATCCGCGCCCGCGCGGTACTGCCGAATCCCGATCGGGTATTCACTCCCGGCCTGTTCGCGCGCGTACAACTCGCCGGCAGCGACACGTTTCGCGCCACGCTGATCGACGACAAGGCGGTCCTGACGGACCAGGATCGCAAGTACGTCTACGTCGTCGGCGAGGACGCCAGCGCGCAGCGCCGCGATGTGCAGCTCGGCCGCATGATCGACGGGCTGCGCGTGGTCGAGGCAGGCCTCGAACCCGGAGACCAGGTAATCGTGCACGGCGTGCAGAAGATCTTCATGCCGGGCATGCCGGTCAACCCGCAGGTCATCGCCATGGGCGATCCGCCTCCGGGAATGCAGACAACCACAGCTTCGGCTCTCTAGAGATTCGAACGGAAAGACATTATGGATTTCGCAAAGTTTTTTGTTGACCGCCCGATCTTCGCGGCGGTGTTGTCGATCGTCATCTTCGTCGCCGGCCTGATCGCGGTGCCGCTGTTGCCGTTGAGCGAATACCCGGATGTGGTGCCGCCGACCGTGCAGGTGCGGGCGGTCTATCCGGGCGCCAATCCGAAGGTGATTGCCGAGACCGTTGCATCGCCGCTGGAAGAGGCGATCAACGGCGTCGAGAACATGATGTACATGAAATCGGTTGCCAGCAGCGACGGCGTTCTCGGATTGACGGTGACGTTCAAGCCAGGCGCCGACCCGGACCTCGCCCAGGTGCAGGTGCAGAACCGTGTCAACCAGGCGCTGGCGCGTCTGCCCGAAGACGTGCGGCGGCTCGGCGTTACCACCGAAAAGCAGTCACCGAACCTGACGATGGTCGTGCACCTGACTTCGCCGGACGGCCGTTACGACAGCGTGTACCTGCGCAATTACGCGACGCTCCGTATGAAGGACGAACTCGCCCGTCTGCCGGGGATCGGCCAGGCGATAATCTTCGGCGCCGGCGATTATGCGATGCGTATCTGGATCGACCCCGACCAGGCTGCGGCCCGGGGACTCACCGCCGGTGACATCGTGCAAGCCGTGCGCGAACAGAACGTGCAGGTCTCCGCGGGCCAGCTCGGTGCGCCGCCGACGCCGGAGGCTTCGGAATTCCTGGTGTCAATCAACGCGCAGGGCCGGCTCGTCACCGAAGAGGAATTCGGCGATATCGTGCTGAAGACCGGTGCCAACGGACAGGTAACGCGGCTCGCCGACGTCGCCCGGCTGGAACTCGGCGCATCGGAGTATTCGCTGCGTTCGCTGCTGGACAACGAACAGGCCGTGGCAATCGTGATCTTCCAGGCGCCAGGCTCCAACTCACTCGAGTTATCCAGGGATGTTCGCGCAAAAACCGCGGAGCTTGCCGAACTCTTCCCGGAAGGCGTGGACTACGATGTCGTTTACGACCCGACCGTGTTCGTGAGCGATTCCATCAAGTCGGTAGTGAAGACGCTCTTCGAAGCGGTCGTGCTGGTGGTGCTGGTCGTGATCCTTTTCCTGCAGACATGGCGCGCATCGATCATTCCGCTGATCGCGGTGCCGGTTTCCATCGTCGGCGCATTCGCTGCGCTGTTGCTGCTCGGTTTTTCGATCAACACGCTTACTTTGTTCGCGCTCGTACTCGCGATCGGCATCGTCGTCGACGATGCGATCGTGGTGGTCGAGAACGTCGAACGAAACATAAGCGAGGGCTTGACGCCGCTCGCGGCAGCGCACCAGGCGATGCGCGAGGTAAGCGGGCCGATCATCGCCATCTCGCTCGTGTTGTGCGCGGTTTTTGTGCCGATGGCCTTTCTCGATGGCGTAACCGGGCAGTTCTACCGGCAGTTTGCGGTGACCATAGCGGTCACCACCGTGATTTCGGCCTTCAACTCGCTGACATTATCGCCGGCGCTCGCCGCGGCGCTGCTGAAGCCTCATGACGCGCCCAGAGATGCGCCGACGCGTTTGATCGACCGGTTGTTCGGCTGGATATTCCGTCCGTTCAACCGCTTTTTCGGCCGCAGTTCGGAAAGCTACCAGGGCGCGGTTACGAAGAGCCTGCATCGGCGCGGCGCGGTATTTGCCGTATATGCGGTGCTGCTGGTCGCGACCGGCGTGATGTTCCAGCTCGTGCCCGGAGGCTTCATTCCGACCCAGGACAAGATGTACCTGATCGGCGGCGTACAGCTGCCGGCCGGTGCATCGCTCGACCGCACCGATGCGGTGGTACGGAAGATCAGCGACATAGCACTGTCCACTGAAGGTGTAGCCAACGCCGTGGCGTTTCCCGGACTGAACGCATTGCAGTTCAGCAACACGCCGAACAGCGGCACGATATTTTTCGGACTTACCGACTTCCATGAGCGCGAGCGTACCGCCGAGGAAATCACGGCGGAACTGAACATGAAGTTCTCAGCCGTGCAGGAAGCGTTCGGTTTTGCGTTCATGCCGCCGGCGATTCTCGGCATCGGTACAGGCTCGGGTTACTCGCTTTATGTGCAGGACCGCGCCGGGCTCGGCTACGGCGAGCTGCAAACCGCGGTGACGGGGCTCTCGGGCGCGCTCAGCCAGGTGCCCGGCATGGGCTATCCAATCAGTTCCTACCAGGCGAACGTGCCGCAGCTCGATGCGGAAGTCGACCGCGCCCAGGCCAAGGCGCAGGGCGTGGCGCTGACCGATCTGTTCGAGACGCTGCAAGTTTATCTCGGCTCTTCCTACGTGAACGACTTCAATCGTTTCGGCCGCACCTTCAAAGTTATGGCGCAGGCCGATGCGCGCTTTCGCGGCGATGTATCCGACATAGGCAAGCTCAAGACGCGCAACATCGACGGTGACATGGTGCCGATCGGCAGCATGGTTCACATAGAGGAAAGCTACGGTCCGGACCCGGTGATACGCTACAACGGCTATCCGGCCGCCGACCTGATGGGCGAGGCGGATCCGCGGGTGTTGTCGTCGAACGAGGCGCTCGCTGCGATCGAGGCGATGGCGCCACAGGTTCTGCCGGCCGGCATGACCTTCGAGTGGACCGACCTGAGTTACCAGCAGGTCAACCAGAGCGGCGCGGCGCTGGTGGTATTCCCGCTCGCGGTGTTGCTGGCGTTCCTGGTGCTGGCCGCCCTTTATGAGAGCTGGACGCTGCCGCTCGCCGTCATCCTGATAGTGCCGATGTGCATGTTGTCCGCCCTGCTCGGCGTATGGGCATTGGGCGGCGACAACAACATCTTCGTGCAGGTCGGGCTGGTGCTGCTGATGGGTCTCGCCTGCAAGAACGCAATCCTGATCGTCGAGTTTGCGCGCGAACTGGAGATGCAGGGACGCGGCATCGTCGACGCGGCGCTCGAAGCCTGCCGCCTGCGTCTGCGGCCGATCATCATGACTTCGATTACCTTTACTGCCGCGGTCGTGCCGCTGGTGCTCGCGAGCGGGGCCGGAGCGGAAGTGCGCCATGCCCTGGGTGTTGCGGTGTTCGCCGGCATGCTGGGCGTGACTGCGTTCGGATTGTTCCTGACGCCGGTGTTTTATGTAGGGCTGCGCAAGATGGCTGATTACATGGGGCGCGCACGCGAAGTCGACGGCGGCGTCGATACTGCAGGCGATGGCAAAGCTGCACTGGAGAACGGTCATGCGTAATGCGTCGATGTTTGCCCTCGTTGCGGTTCTGCTCTCCGCGTGCGCGGTCGGTCCCGACTATGAACAGCCGGACACGGCCGCGCCCGCAGAATTCGCGCGTGCCGGCTCGGCGTTGTACACCGATGCCGAGATGGAAGCGGATTTCTGGCGCCAGCTTGACGACCCGATGCTGACGGGCCTGGTCGACGATGCACTTGCCGCGAATCACGACCTGCGCATCGCGCTCGCGCGCTACGACCGCGCACGCGCACTGCTGCGTGAATCGGGACTCGACCGGTTTCCGACAGTGACTGCCAATGCGACTGCCGCTGACCAGCGCTCGAGCGCAGATCAGTTTCCGGGAGCGACACGGTCGCAGCGCGACAGCGAGAGCTACGATGCCGGGATCGCCGCCGCGTGGGAACTGGACTTCTTCGGCCGCGTCCGCCGCAACGTCGAAGCACAGCGCGCCGATGCAGAGGCCAGCGCCGCGGACCTGGCGGTTGCACAGGTGAGCGTCGTCGCGGAGCTGGCACAGAGTTATTTCCAGTTGCGCGGTCTGCAGCAGCAATTGGACGTGGCGCGCAGCAACGCCGACAACCAGCGCGGCTCGCTGGAACTGGTGCAGGCGCGGCTCGACGCCGGCAGCGGCACGCAGCTCGACGTCGCGCAGGCGGAGAGCCAGCTCGAAAGTACGCTGGCGCTCATACCGGCGCTCGAGAGCGAAATCGCCGTGGCCGCGCACCGCATTGCGGTGTTAACCGGTCGCCAGCCTTCCGCGCTTATCGCCGAACTGGAAACGCCGGCGCCGCTGCCGATCTTGCCTGCGCACATTCCCGTGGGCGCACCGGGCGACTTGCTCCGCAGGCGTCCGGATATCTATGCGGCCGAGCGGCGGCTGGCCGGCGCTACGGCTCGTATCGGCGTCGCTACGGCGGACCTGTTTCCGCGCTTCACGTTGGGTGGGCTGATCGGCACGCAGGCAATCGACAGCGACGCCTTGTTCGAGCGCGACAGCGAAACGCGCGCGATTGCACTCGGGATCGACTGGTCGTTCCTCGATGTCGGACGCGTGCGGGCACGCATTGCCGCCGCCGACGCCGATGCCGCCGGGAACCTCGCGAGTTACGAACAGACGGTGCTGCTGGCGCTGGAGGAAACCGAAAACGCGCTGATACGTTACGCACGCCTGCAGCGTGAACGCGAACACCTGGAAGCCGCGGCCGCTTCAGGGAGCGAGGCGGCGCGACTCGCGCGCCTGCGCTTCGACGGAGGCATCGCCGACTTCCTGCAGGTATTGGACGCCGAACGCTCGCAACTGGAGACGGAAGACAGACTGGTGCAAAGCGAGACCCGCTCCGCCGTGGCGCTGGTCGCGCTCTATCGGTCGATGGCCGGCGGCTGGCCGCTGTAGGAGCCCGCCCCCGGGGGCGACCCGCCGACCTCCGTCGAAGTTGCCCGCTCCGGGTCGCCCGCGGGCAGATAACTGCTCCTGCGTGATCTGCATTCGCGCCATCCATGGCGCTCGGCGGGCTCCTACAGGTACTCGTCGAGGAACGCGACGTAAGCTTCCGATGCCCTGATCCTGTTTTCCCGCTTGGTGAAGCCGTGGCCTTCGTCGCCGAACAGGACGTATTCGACCGGCACCTCGTTCGCGCGTACGGCGGCGACGATCTCGTCGCTTTCTACCTGTAGCACGCGCGGATCGTTCGCGCCCTGCACGACCAGCAGCGGCGCCTTGATGTTCCCGGCGTGGAACAGGGGCGAGATCCTGCGGTGGCGCTCGCCGTCGGTTGCCGGGTCGCCCATTTCGTCGTAGAGCGCTTCCTTGAAGGACTCCCACCACGGTGGGATGCTGGTCAGCGTGCGTTCCCAGTTCATCACGCCGAAAATATTGACGCCGACGTCGAAGGCGTCCGGCTCGAAGGCCAGCGCCGCGCCGACCATGTAGCCGCCGTAGGAGCCGCCGATGATGCCGATGCGCTCGCCGTCAATCCACTCGAGCGACGCGAGATAATCCTTTGCGTGAACGATGTCCTGCAGGTCGACTTCGCCGTGGCGCTTGTCGTCCATGTGAAAGAATGTCTTGCCGTAACCGGAGGAGCCGCGGTTGTTCGCGGCCAGAACCGCGTAGCCGTGGTTCACGAGATGCTGGATGGTCGCGGAGTAGCCGGTGCGGCTCTGTCCGCCCGGCCCGCCGTGTACCCACACCAGCGCCGGAGCCCTGGCAGTCGCTGAAGCGGTCTGCGGACGATAGAGGATCGCCGGGATTTCCAGGCCGTCGAAGCTCTTGTATCGAACCACCTCCGTGCCGACGAGAGCGGTTTCGTCAATTTTCGGATTGAGCGCCTGCGTGAGCCGGGCGCTCTTCCCCGCATTCAGGTCCACGACGTAGACGTCGCTCGGCGAGGTATCCGAGCTCACCATGAGTGCGACCTTGCTTTCATCCCGCGAAAAGCGGATCTGTGCCAGATCGCCGGGAGGCAGTCCCGGCAACGCGACTTCCTCTCCGGTCTGGCCGTCGAGTATGTGTATGACGGTGCGCGCATCATCGTTCGTGCCCGATACGCGATAACGCCCCGATTCGGCGAAGGACACGAACATTACGTCCCAGTCGGCCTTGACCAGCGACGCCTTGTCGCCGCTGCCGATGTCGTAGGTCCATGCTTCCGTGAACTCGCCGTGCTCGTCGGTCGAGTACACGAGCTGCCTGCTGTCGCGCGTGAATTCGTAGGCACCGTGCGAGACGTTACCCGTGTGCCCGGTAATGAGCGCCGGCGCCTGATCCTTCGCTGCCGTGTCCAGCAGGTAGATGTCCGAATCGGCGCTGGTGCGCGGCTTGACCAGCGCGACGTAGCGGCCGTCGGGCGAGATCGCGGAGATCTCCAGGGCTTCGTCGTTCTGAAACACCAGGGTGCGCGCGTAATCCGTGACCGCATAACGATACAGATCGAAGCTGCTGGGATCGCGCTCGTTGGTCAGTACGTAAAAGTGCTCCCGGTCGTCCGACCAGCCGCCGAATTGCGCTTTGACCTTGTCGCCCGGGGTCAGCTCGCGGGTTTCGCCGGAGACCTCGCGCACATAGAGATGATCGAGCTCGTTGCCGCCCTGATCGGCCGTGAACAATACACGCGCGTCGTCCGGAAACCATGAGACCGCAAAGGTCGAATCCGTGGTCGAGGTCGTCAGCGGTTTCTTCGCACCATCGGCAGCCGCCAGCGAATACGCATTGAAGATTCCGCTTTCGTCCGAATAGATCAGCAGTTCCCTGTCGTCCGGCGACCATGCGTAACCGCCGGCCAGCGAGTAGCTCGTGGTCGCGAAGAAAGCCTCGGCATCATAACGGGCAGCCGCGGCCGTAACGTCGGGGGCGTCGACCGAAGAAGCGGCATCGGGTTCGCCCGAATCGCAACCGGCATTCAGGGAAGCGATGGCGAACACTGCAAACGACAGGCGGGTTGCGGACATGCTGACTCTCCGACAAGGTGATGTGCGCACATGATATCCGAGCAGGGAGCTGCAATGCACCGTCAGCAGCCCCCTTCGTGCACGCCTTCAAAGAAATTCGCATAACCGGTTTCGAGGGAATACTCGGCGCCGACCACACATAGCTCCTCACGTTCTATCAGTCGCTCGAGTATCTCCGAGCCGTGACGCAGTTGATTCACCGAAGCACGCACGTTCGCCCGCACGGCTTGCTGAACGAGCGCCTCGGTGTCGTGCCCTAACTCCGTTGCAAGAAGCGATTCAACGGACGGGCGCACGCGGTCGACGATCGAGCGCAGGTTGCTCGATTGATTCTCCACGGGCCGGCGCAGCTCCTCGAGCGTCGCAAGTATCGCTCCGCATTTCGAATGACCGAGAACCACCACCAGTCGCGTATCGAAGCGGGTCGCGGCGAATTCGACGCTGCCGATCTGTGAAGGCGCAACAATATTGCCCGCAACGCGGATGACGAACAGGTCGCCCAGGCCCTGATCGAAGATGATTTCCGCGGGAACGCGCGCGTCCGAGCAGCCGAGCACGATTGCAAAAGGCTGCTGACCGTTTACAAGGTCCGCGCGTTGCGCCTGATCGGACCGCCGTTCATGACTGCGAACGTTTGACATGAAGCGGCGATTGCCTTCGCGAAGTCGCTGCAGTGCCTCGATTGCCGGGATCATCCGGGCTGCAGCGTGGTGATCAGGCTGGCCGCTGCGGTCGTCACGGCTGGCAACGTGGTCCAGAACGTCGGCCGCTGTTGCTCATCCGGCATGGTTACTCTGTTCGGCATCGGCGCATTCGGGCTCTTTACGCTCTTGGGTGCATGACTGGAAATCGTGCCAGGGCAGATTTCGGGGACTGCGCCCGGTGCAGAGGATCGTGACCCTGCGTCAGGGCCGACGTCAAGAGGCAGTCGGCCGCACTTCTCCCGTACAATCGCACTGTCCGCCCCGTTCCGTTGCGCCGCGGTTCCGGAGATGCGGGAGCGTCTGCCGAATACGGAACTGCATGCGTCACATTCACCCCAGGAAACCAGAACCGCGCGATCCACGATGCCGCTTACGCTGATCGTCCTGCTGCCGTTTGCCGGCAGCCTGTGCGCCGCGCTGCTGCCGGCGAACGCCCGCAACGCGGCAGCGTGGCTCGCGGGCGCGGTGGCCGTTGCCTGCACCGCGCTGGTTGCGATCCATTACCCGCAGGTGATCGACGGCGGCGTCGTGCGAGCGAGTGTTCCGTGGCTGCCGCAGTACGGCCTGGAGTTGTACTTGCGCATGGACGGCTTCGCGTGGCTGTTCGCGCTGCTGGTCGCGTTCATCGGTGCCCTGGTCGTGCTGTATGCCCGCTACTACATGTCGCCCGAGGACCCGGTCCCGCGTTTTTTCTCGTTTTTGCTCGCGTTCATGGGCGCGATGCTCGGCATCGTCCTGTCGGGTAACCTGATCCAGCTGGTCGTGTTCTGGGAACTGACCGGTCTGACGTCGTTCATGCTGATCGCTTACTGGTATCACCTTGACGACGCGCGCCGCGGGGCGCGCATGGCCCTTATCGTGACCCTGAGCGGCGGTTTCAGCCTGCTGCTCGGTGCGCTGATGCTGGGCGAGATGGTCGGCAGCTACAATCTCGACGACGTCCTGGCGGCAGGCGACCTGATCCGTGCGCACCCGTGGTACGCGCCGATGCTCGTGCTCGTCATCGCAGGCGCCCTGACGAAGAGTGCGCAGTTTCCATTTCACTTCTGGCTGCCGCACGCGATGGCCGCTCCGACGCCGGTGTCGGCGTATCTGCATTCCGCGACGATGGTGAAGGCAGGAGTGTTCCTGCTGGCGCGCATGTGGCCGGTGCTCTCCGGCACGGAGCTGTGGTTCTGGCTGATTTGCAGCGCGGGTGGCCTGTCGCTTCTCGTCGGCGCTTTCTCCGCGACCTTCCAGCGGGACACGAAAGGCGTGCTGGCCTACTCGACGATAAGTCACCTCGGGCTGATCACGATGCTGCTCGGCATGAACAGCGAGCTGGCGCTCGTCGCTGCGGTTTTTCACATGATGAATCACGCGACCTTCAAGGCATCGCTGTTCATGGCGGCCGGCATCGTCCAGCACGAGACCGGCACGCGCGACGTGAGCCGGCTCTCGGGCCTCAAGTCCGCGATGCCGGTAACCGCGGTCGTTGCGACGGTTGCGGCCGCAGCGATGGCCGGTGTGCCGTTGCTGAACGGCTTTCTGTCCAAGGAAATGTTCTTTTCCCAGGCAATCGTTGCGGGCGGTCTGAGCGGGCTGAGGTTCACGTTGCCCGCCGTGGCGACGCTCGCGGGCGTCTTCAGCGTCGCCTATTCGTTACGCTTCATACACCAGGTGTTCTTCGGGCCCCCGGCATCGGACCTGCCGCGCGCCCCGCGCGAGCCGACGCGCGGCATGCTGTTGCCGAGCGCGCTGCTGGTCCTTGCCTGCCTGCTGGTCGGGATGTTGCCCGCGCATACGCTCGGGCCGTTCCTCGAGACCGCGGGGTTGTCGATTCTCGGCGCCGCAATGCCCGAGTACCGGCTCGCGGTCTGGCACGGCTTCACGACACCGCTGCTCATGAGTTTCGTGGCGCTGGCCGGCGGCGTTGCCTTTTACCGGATCCTGATCCTGCGCGGTCGCACCATGGCGCCGACACCCTTGCTGTCCCGCCTGGACGCGAAACGCATGTTCGATGTGGTCAATGTTGCGGTCGTGCGCGGCGCCGGCAGGCTTGCTCGTATTCTTTTTTCATCGCAGCTGCAACCGCAGTTGCTTCTGGTGGTGTGTGTCGCAGTGGTTGCGGCATACGTTGCGCTGCAGGTGGACGGCTGGTCGCGCGGCAGTGTGCCGCTGACGCCCGTCGCTCCCCTGTTCGCCTTGTTGTGGGTAGCGGGCGCTGCCTGTGCGCTCGGGGCGGCGGTGCAGGCGAAGTACCACCGGCTCGCGGCGCTGATCATGCTCGGCGGCACCGGGCTCGTCACCTGCCTCACGTTCGCCTGGTTCTCGGCGCCCGATCTCGCGTTGACCCAGATCTCCGTCGAGGTCGTGACGATCGTGCTGATGCTGCTCGGGCTGCGCTGGCTGCCGCAGCGGACAGTTCTCGACGATCCTCGCCGGAAAACGCTGCGGGCACGTGCGCGGCGAAGCCGCGATGTCGTGGTCGCCGTCGTCGCGGGCGCCGGCGTTGCGGGACTCGCGTTTGCGGCGCTGACACGGCCCGAGGTAGAGGGACTGTCGTCCTTCTTCGTCGAGAACGCGCTCGCGGAAGGCGGCGGTCGCAACATCGTGAACGTCATCCTGGTCGATTTCCGCGGCTTCGATACGTTCGGCGAAATTACCGTCGTAAGCATGGTGGCGCTGACCGTGTTCGCGATGTTGCGGCGCTTTCGACCGGCGCCCGAAAGCATCGAAGTACCGCGCGCCCAGCGCGAGGATGTGGCGCGCGATGCGTTGCGCGCGAACGAACTATTGCCTGCCGGCTATATGAAGATCCCGGCCGTACTGGTGCGGCTGCTGTTGCCGATGGCCGGACTGGTCTCGCTGTACTTTCTGCTGCGTGGCCACAACGCGCCCGGCGGCGGCTTCGTTGGCGGCCTGGTCATGGCTACCGCCATGATCGTGCAGTACATGGCCGGTGGTACGATCTGGGTCGAATCGCACGTCAGGATACAACCGCTGGTCGCAATCGCGTTCGGGCTGCTCGCCGCCGCCCTGGCCGGCGCCGGCGCGTGGCTCGCGTCCACTCCGTTCCTGACTGCGCAGGTTATGGATTTCCAGCTGCCGCTGGTCGGCGATGTGCACCTGGCGTCTGTGCTGCTGTTCGATCTCGGCGTGTATCTGTCGGTGATCGGCGCGACCGTACTGATGCTCGTTGCGCTCGCCCATCAGTCGTTGCGCAGCCCGCGCAAGTTGGCGGAGTTATCCGGCGATGACGTCGAGTCTCCGCAGACCGGCGAAGCGGTGAGCTGATGGAGGTCCTCTTCGCAATCGCGATAGGAATTCTGGCCGGTTCCGGCGTATGGGCGCTGCTGCGTCCGCGCACGTTCCAGGTGCTGCTGGGACTCTCGCTGCTCTCCTATGCGACGAATCTCTTCATCTTCGGCATGGGCCGGCTGGCAACCTACAAGCCCCCGATCATCGATTTCACGATCGGTGCGGACAACGCGACGGATCCGTCGCTCTATGCCGACCCGCTGCCGCAGGCGCTAGTGTTGACCGCGATCGTCATCGGCTTCGCCACGACTGCGTTGTTCCTGGTCGTGCTGCTCGCGTTACGCGGCCTGAGCGGAACCGATCACGTCGACGGACGGGAGCCAGACTCATGAGCGGCCTGCTGCAGCATCTGCTGGTGCTGCCGATCGTCGTGCCGTTGATCGCGGGCGCTGCGATGCTGTTACTGCCGGAATCGGCACGCAGCGCTCGCGTGACCATTGCCTTGACGTCGATGAGCGCACAGCTCGCAACGGCAATCGCTTTGCTTTATCTGACCACCGACGCTGCGCCGTTCATCTGGCCGGAGGGCATCGGCGTCTACCCGATCGGAGCCTGGCCTGCGCCGTTCGGCATCGTGCTGGTCGTCGATCGGCTGTCAGCGCTGATGATAGCGCTTGGTACGACGGTCGCACTGGCGGCCCTGGTCTATTCGGTCGCGCGTTGGGACCGGCCCGGCCAGCCGTTTCACTCGTTGTTCCAGTTCCTGATGATGGGCGTAAACGGTGCCTTCCTGACCGGTGACCTGTTCAATCTCTTCGTCTTCTTCGAAATCCTGCTGGCAGCCTCTTACGGACTCATGCTCCGCGGTCTCGGCACAAACCGCGTCAGAACGGGTCTCCACTACATCGCCGTCAACCTGGCGTCGTCGTTTCTGTTTTTGATCGGTGTCGCATTGATCTATGGCGTCGCCGGCACGCTCAACATGGCGGATCTGACCGGAAAGGTTGCGGCACTCGGGACTGCAGATCGCGCGCTTTTTGACGCCGGCGCTGCGATCCTGGGCGTCGCGTTCCTCGTGAAGGCGGGAAGCTGGCCGTTGAACTTCTGGTTACCCGGCACTTATGCCATTGCTATCGCCCCCGTGTCCGCGGTCTTTGCGATCATGACGAAAGTGGGCATCTACGCGGTACTGCGCGTCGGCACGCTGATGGGCGACGACGATGCGGCGGCGGCCATGCTCGGCTGGATACTCTTCTATATCGGCATGGCGACGCTCGCGGCCGGCACGATCGGCATGCTGGCGTCGCAACATCTCGCCAGGCTCATCAGCTTCTCCGTCATCGTCTCGTCCGGTCTGCTGCTCGCGGCGCTCGGGCTCGGCATTGAAGCGTTGACGGCACCGGTGCTTTTTTACCTGTTGACGTCCGTACTCACCACCGGCGCGTTCTTCATGCTGACCGGCATGGCCGACCGTGCGCGCGTGCCGGAATCCGCGGCGGCAGTCGATACGACCCCGCCGCCGCGGCCCTACTACGTCGCTTTCGGCGTCGGGGACCAGGACCCCTACAGCATCGACGAGGAGATCGGCGCCGCGATCCCGGCCGCAATGGCATTCCTCGGGCTGGTATTCGCATGCTGCGTGCTGCTGATCGCCGGATTGCCGCCGTTGCCGGGGTTTGTCGCCAAGTTTGCGCTGCTGTCGACGGCGCTCGGTTCGGCGGAAGCCGGCGCCGCCGCGGTATGGGCGCTGGCGGTTGCGGTGCTGCTGTCGGGCATCGCAGCCGTGTTTGCGTTGACGCGAGTCGGCATGCGGCTGTTCTGGAGCGCGGCGGCGCGGCGAACACCGCGGTTGCGCGTCCTCGAAGCACTGCCGGTGGCGCTGCTCGTGCTGCTCACGTTCGGCCTCAGCGCGGCCTCGGGTCCGGTCATGATGTACCTCGAAGCGGCCGCGCGCTCGCTGCATGACCCTGAGACGTACATACGCGCCGTGCTGTCGCCGCAGGAAGGGACCGGACCGGGAGCGCGCGAGCCGTGAAAATACGCAAAGCGACGAGACGGTTCCCGCCCGTGCTGATCGGCGGGCTCACCGTCATGTGGCTCACGCTGAACCAGACGCTCGCGCCCGGCCAGATCGTGCTCGGCGCGGCACTCGGCGTTGCGCTTGCTTTCGCCACTTCGTCGTTGCGGCCTGTCAGGCCGCGCCTGCGGAATGTGCACCTCGCGCCGGGCCTGTTGTTGATGGTGTTCATCGACATCGTGCGCTCAAACTTCGGTGTCGCGCGCATTGTTCTCGGTCTCGTCCGCGATCGTAAGGTGAGATCGGGTTTCCTCGACGTTCCCCTCGACATGCGCGACGCGCACGGGCTCGCGGTGCTCGCCACAATTGTTACGTCGACGCCAGGGACGGTCTGGGTGGATCTCGCGCCGGACGGCGGCAGCGTTACATTGCACGTGCTCGACCTGAAAGACGAGGACGCCTGGATTCACTGGATCAAACACCGCTACGAGCGGCCATTGATGAGGATATTCGAATGAACGCGGTCTTTGACTATGCGACGTGGTTCGCCTCGCTGTGCTTTGTGCTTGCGATGCTGTGCGCGCTCTTAAGGCTCTTCATCGGCCCGGCCGCGCAGGATCGGATACTCGCGCTCGACACGTTTTACCTGAACGGCATGCTGACATTGCTGATGCTCGGCATTCGTTCGAGCTCGACGGTGTATTTCGACATGGCGCTCCTGATCGCGCTGTTCGGCTTCGCGAGCACGATTGCGCTCGCGAAGTTCCTGCTGCGCGGCGAGGTGATCGAGCCATGAGCGAAGTCGACCTGCCCCTGTGGGCGACGCTGCCGGCCACACTGTTGCTGATCTTCGGCGGCCTGCTCGCGCTGACCGGCTCGATCGGGCTGTTGCGGCTGCCGGATTTCTACACCCGCATGCACCCGCCTACGATGGGCACGACCCTCGGCACCGGTTGCGTGCTGTTCGCTTCGATGCTCGTTTCCTCGGCGCTCACGAGCCGTCCGGTCATTCACGAACTGCTGATCACGCTGTTTATCGTCATCACGGCGCCGGTTACCGCGATGTTGCTGATGCGGGCCGCGGTTTATCGTCGCCCGAGAGACCGGGAGGCGGCGAAGCGCTGAACGGGCGCGCTTTTGACGACGCAGGAGCACCGCCCGGGGGTATTCCACGTGCTCAGACACGGGAAACTCGCTCGTGGAACACCCCCGGACGGCACTCCTGCTTGTGCCGGGGACGAACGAGTTCGACTTGCCCGGCGGTCGCCGAGCTTGCGCGAAGCCCGCGTTTTCGATCATGGAGATATCGAAAACGTGTAGATGCATGTTCTGGATGTCTATTATGATATGCCTGACGTTCAATCTGATAGCGGCGATCGAACACGGGAGCGTTTGCTGCGTTGCACTACCCGAAAGGAATCCGCGGGGACTTCGATCATGATCACTGCCGCTCAGCTGCGGGCCGCCAGGGCCTTGTTAGGAATCGATCAGCGTAAGCTTGCCGATGCGGTCGGGCTGTCGGTGCCTACGATTCAGCGCATGGAAGCGAGCGACGGCGTGATACGCGGTAACGTCGAATCGCTGATGAAGGTGATCGGCGGTCTGCATGCCGCCGGGATCGAACTGATCGGCGACGGGGAGGAGAGCAAGGGTGGCGGACGAGGCGTGCGCCTGCTTCGCGAAGCGCAATAGGGCGTCCGGCCTGTCCGGCATTGTGGTGGATTCTCGCAGAGCGCATGCATGAACCCTGTGCCAGGTGACGTTGTCGTGTTGAGCTGCGTGGCCGTCTTTCTCGCCACCGCCTTCCTCGCCATTATCCTCACGGGGCAACGGCTCGCTTCGACGTTTGTCTATGCCGCGAGTCTTGCAGCATCATCGATCGCATTCGCCGCCGCCCTCGCGCACCTGCTGGGTCAAGGCGTTTCGCCCGCAACGCTGAGCTTGCCGCTCGGGCTTCCCTGGCTCGGCGCGCACTTCCGCATCGACGCGCTCTCCGCCTTCTTTCTCCTTGTTGTGAATTTCGGCGGCGCGAGTACCAGCCTGTATGCGCTCGGTTACGGCCGGCACGAGACCTCGCCGGGTCGCGTTCTGCCTTTCTATACCGCATTCCTTGCCGGCATGAATCTGGTGGTGCTCGCGGACGATGCGTTCACTTTCCTTTTGTGCTGGGAATTCATGTCGCTTGCGTCATGGGCGCTGGTGATGGCGCACCATCGAGTGAAGGACAATGTATCCGCCGGCTTCGTCTACCTCGTCATGGCAAGCTTCGGCACGCTCACGTTGCTGCTCGCGTTCGGATTGCTGGCAGGCCCGGACGGTGAGTACGCATTTGCGGCCATTCGCGACAACACGCAGACGCCGCTCGTGACCTCGCTCGCGCTCATGCTGGTGCTTGTCGGCGCGGGCTCGAAGGCGGGACTCGTGCCTTTGCATGTATGGCTGCCGCTCGCTCACCCGGCCGCGCCGAGTCATGTGTCCGCGCTCATGAGCGGCGTCATGACCAAGGTTGCTGTCTATGCATTCGTCCGCGTCGCGTTCGATCTGCTCGACGACACGACGTGGTGGCACAGCATGGTGGTGCTGTTGCTGGGCGGTGCGACCGCGGCGCTCGGAGTGCTGTATGCCCTGATGCAGCACGATCTCAAGCGCCTGCTCGCGTACCACACCGTCGAAAACATCGGCATCATCTTTATCGGCCTGGGGTTGGCGCTCGCGTTCGAGGCGAACGGCATGGCGGCGGCCGCGGCGCTTGCCATGACCGCGGCCTTGTTTCACGTCCTGAATCACTCCTTGTTCAAGAGCCTGCTGTTCTTCGGCGCCGGCGCCGTCCTGACGTCAACGGGCCAGCGCGATATGGAGCGTCTCGGCGGCCTGATCCGGCGCATGCCCTGGACCAGCTTCGCATTCCTGGTCGGCTGCGTCGCGATTTCCGCACTGCCTCCCCTGAACGGCTTCGCGTCGGAATGGCTCACGTTCCAGGCCATCCTGCAGAGTCCCGACTTGCCGCAATGGGGATTGAAATTCATGGTGCCGGCCGTCGGCGGCCTGCTCGCGCTGTCGGCCGCGCTCGCCGCCGCGTGCTTCGTCAAGGCATTCGGCATTACCTTTCTCGGCCGGCCGCGATCCCCGGCCGCCGAGAGCGCCCGCGAAGTCGATCGTTTTTCGCTTGGCGCCATGTTCGTTCTCGCCGGCCTGTGCCTGTTTGCGGGCATTCTTCCCGGCATCGTGATCGATGCGCTTTCGCCGGTTACGCAGGCACTGGTCGGCGGTCGCATGCCGGTGCAGGCAGACGTGCCGTGGCTCTCGATCGTGCCGATCGCCGCGGCGCGGAGTTCGTACAACGGCCTGCTCGTATTCATATTCATTGCGTTTGCCGGCTCGCTGGCGGCCTGGATCATCCATCGCTTCGCGTCCCGCACGCTGCGCCGTGCGCCGGCATGGGACTGCGGCTTCCCCGACCCGAGTCCACGCGCCCAGTACACGGCCGGCAGCTTCGCGCAACCGATCCGCCGCGTGTTCGGCACGCTGGTGTTCCGCGCGCGCGAACGGGTCGAGATGCCGCCGCCCGGCGATCGCCGTCCGGCGCGCCTGCATGTGCAGTTACGTGACGTCGTCTGGGACTCGCTTTATGCGCCCGTGGCGAGCGCGGTGAACTTTACGGCGACGCGGCTCAATCACTTTCAGTTCCTGACGATTCGGCGTTATCTCAGCCTCGTCTTCCTGGCGCTGGTCTTCTTGTTGCTGGTACTTGCGATATGGCTTTGATCGCCGACTTCCTGGTGCAGGGCTTGCAGATGGCGCTGGTGCTCATCGCGGCGCCATTGCTCACCGGATTCGTACGCAAAGTCAGGGCCAGGCTGCAACGCCGCCAGGGTCCCTCGCCGCTGCAGCCGTATCGCGACCTGTACCGGCTGCTTCGTAAAGACGTCGTACTCGCCGAGAGTGCGTCCTGGCTGTTCCGTGCAGCCCCCTACCTGATATTCGCTTTCACCTGGGTCGCGGCCTCCCTCGTGCCGACCTTTGCAACCGGGCTCATGTTCAGCTGGACGGCCGACCTCATCGCCATCGTCGCCCTGCTCGGCAGCGCGCGTTTTTTCCTCGCCCTTGCCGGACTGGACGTCGGCACCAGCTTCGGCGGCATCGGCTCGAGTCGCGAGGCGATGATCGCGTCGCTCGCCGAACCGGCGATGCTCTTGATCGTCTTCCCGCTCGCGCTGGTCGCCGGCTCGACGCAGTTGTCGACCGTGGCCGCGTTCATGGCTTCGCCGCAGGCGGGCCTGAGCGTCTCGGTCGGCCTGGCGCTGGTTGCGTTCGTTATGGTCGCAATTGCGGAGAACGCGCGCATCCCGGTCGACAATCCGGCCACTCATCTCGAACTGACGATGGTGCATGAAGCGATGGTGCTCGAATACTCGGGGCGCCACCTCGCCATGATCGAGTTAGCGGCTTCGATGAAACTGCTGCTCTATGCGTCCCTGCTTGCGTGCCTGTTTGCGCCCTGGGGGCTTGCGACAGCGGGTATGGGTACCGCGGCCTACGCGGTGGGGGCGGCGAGCTATGCCGGCAAGCTCGCGGTCGCCGGCATCCTGCTCGCGGTTTTCGAAACCGCGATCGCGAAGATGCGGGTGTTTCGCGTCCCGGAGTTCCTCGGCGCGGCGCTGATGCTCGGCCTGCTGGCGACACTCTTCATGTTCCTGTCCAGAAGCCTCTAGGGAAGGACTGCACAATGCCGAATTCAAGCGCCGTAGGAGCCCGCCTCGCGCGCGACCCATCCGCTTTCGCCAGTCGCCGCGCAGGTCGCCCGCAATGGCGGGCTCCTACGGCAGAGGGCCCCTGGTGAACAGCCTGGTCTTCGACATCGCGCACCTGCTTGCGGCAAGCCTCGTGTTGATCAGTTTCGTGCAGCTCTACCAGGATCGCCTCTATGCGCTGCTCAATACTTTCGCGCTGCACTCGCTCGCGCTGGCGTGCTCGGTTGCATGGCAGGCGTACATACAGGATGCGCCGCATCTCTATGTGACGGCTGCGATCGCGCTTGTGTTCAAGGCAATCGTCATCCCCGTCGTGTTGCACCGGATCATCCAGCGTCTCGGTATCCATCGCGAGATTGAAACCGTGGTCGGCATCGGCCTGACCATGCTGGCGGGTATCGCACTGGTAGCGCTGTCGATGGTGGTGATGCTGCGCGTAACCGGCGACGCCGATCCCCTCGCTCGCCAGGACCTCGCGTTCGCCCTGGCCGTCCTTCTCCTCGGCTTGTTGCTCATGGTGTCGCGGCGCAATGCGGTGAGCCAGGTTGTCGGCTTCATGTCGCTCGAAAACGGGCTGGTCCTGGCGGCAACGGGTGCGCAGGGCATGCCGCTCGTCGTCGAAATCAGCGTGGCGTTTTCGATCCTGATCGCCTTTATCGTTATCGGGATCTTCCTGTTCCGAATCCGCGAGCGTTTCGATACGGTGGACGTGCAGGTGCTCGACCGTTATCGCGGTGAACGCCTGTGAGCGCGTTCATGCCCGATCCCGTTGCGCTCGTCCTCCTGATCCCCATTGGCGCCGCGGCACTGCTGGCCGTGTTACCGGGTTACCGCCTGACGTCGCGACTGAGCGTGCTGGCGTCGTTGCTGACGCTCGTGGCGGCAGCGTCGCTGTTTGTCGTCGAACGTAGCGAGCCCGGCAAATATCTTTTCGTCGACGATCTCAACATCGTCTTTATCGTGCTGAACACTTTCGTCGCGTTCACTACCAGCGTGTTCAGCGCGACCTATATCGGCCACGAGCTCGAGAGCGGCAAACTTACGCTGAATTACCTGCGCTTCTATCATGCCATGTACCAGATGCTGATATTCGCGATGAACCTGGCACTCGTCGCGAACAACATCGGCTTGATCTGGGTGGCGATTGAACTCGCCACCCTCACGACCGTACTGATGGTCGGCATCTACCGCACGCACGAGGCGCTCGAGGCCGCGTGGAAGTATTTCATCCTCGGCAGCGTGGGCATCGCGCTGGCGCTGTTCGGCACGATCCTCGTCTACATGGCTGCGCGGCCGGTGGTCGGCGAGGGATCGGATGCCATGGTCTGGACGGTGCTGATCGAGCACGTGGCGGGATTCGATCCCGCGCTGCTCAACGTCGCGTTCGTATTTCTGCTGCTCGGTTACGGTACCAAGGTCGGTCTTGCGCCGCTGCATGCCTGGCTGCCCGACGCGCACGCCGAAGGTCCGACGCCGATCTCGGCGGTGCTCTCCGGTTTGCTGCTGAACGTCGCGCTGTATGCCCTGCTGCGTTTCAAGATGCTGCTCGCCGGCAACCCGGGGGCGATTGCGCCCGGCCCCATGCTGATCACGATGGGCCTGACGTCCCTGATTTTCGCCAGCTTCATGCTGTACCGGCGCGCCGATGTGAAGCGGCTGTTCGCGTACTCGTCGATCGAACACATGGGAATCATAGCGTTCGCATTCGGCATGGGCGGACCGCTGGCCAACTTCGCCGGACTCCTGCACATGGTGATGCACAGCCTGACGAAGTCGGCGATATTCTTCGCCGTCGGCCACATCGCGCAAGTGAAAGGCTCGCAGAAGATCGCCGATATCGGTGGACTGACCGTGACGCATCCCTGGCTCGGCTGGGGTCTCGTGCTTGGTGTCGTCGCGATCGCCGGATTGCCGCCGCTCGGCATTTTCATGAGCGAGTTCCTGCTCGTGAGTTCGACCTTTGCGCGAGAACCCTTGCTTGCGATTCCGCTGGTGCTCGGCCTGATGGTGGCCTTCGGCGCGTTGTTGTTGCGGCTGAACGGTCTCGCGTTCGGCGAACCGCGTGGTAACACAGCGCCTGCGAATGCGTCTTACGTTCCGATGTTCGCGCATCTGTTACTCGTTTGCGTCGCGGGCGTCTACCTGCCGGCGCCGCTCGTCGCGTGGTTCCGCCATGTCGCGAGCTTGCTCGGGTAACGGGATCCCTATGTCCACACTCACCGAACTGGTCGAGCAACACCCGCGTGTCGAACAGCACCGGCCGTGGCCGCGCGTACGCATCGACGAGACAGGCTGGCGTTTCGTTGCGGACCAGCTTGCGGCGGGGCACTGGAGCCTGCTCGGGCTTTGGGCCGACGCCGGCGCGGTGCACGCGGCGCTGCTCGATGCAGATGCAAAGGCCGGTGCAATAGCCGTCGTGAGTCTCGACTGCACCGACGGACGGTTTGTCTCCCTGAGCCAGCGTCACGCGCCTGCTTTGCGACTCGAGCGCACGATCCGCGACCTGTTCGGTTTCGAGCCGGATGGACTGACCGATACACGGCCCTGGCTCGATCACGGCCGCTGGGGCGTGCGCTCGCCGCTCGGTCATGCGGCGGACGCAACAGGCCCAGGCTCGCAGTACGCGTTCCTGCCGGCAGAAGGGGAGAGCCTGCACGAGATTCCGGTCGGCCCCGTGCACGCGGGCATCATCGAACCCGGACACTTCCGCTTCAGCGCCAACGGCGAGACTATCGTCCGTCTCGAGGCACGCCTGGGATACGCCCACAAGGGCATCGAAGGGCTCATGGCCGGCAGCGATCCCGGCCGTGCCGCAATGCTCGCGGGACGCTGCTCCGGCGACAGCACGGTGGCCTACGCACTGGCCTTTGCGCGCGCCGCCGAAGCCGCCGTGGACGTGGAAGTGCCGCCGCGTGCCCACTGGTTGCGGGCGCTCATGGCGGAAGTCGAGCGGCTGGCGAATCACCTGGGCGATATTGGTGCAATCTGTAACGACGCGTCGTTTGCGCTCATGCATGCGCACTGCGGGATCTTGCGTGAACGCGTGCTGCGCGCGGCCGATGCGTGCTTCGGACACCGGCTCATGCGCGATTGCGTCGTTCCCGGAGGCGTTTCGGTGGATCTGCACGAGAACGACATACTCGCCATCCGTGCACTCACCGGGGAGATTCAGGCGCGATTGCCGGCGCTCGCCGTCCTCTACGAAAATACGGCTTCGCTGCAGAACCGGACCGTGGGCAGCGGCATTCTGAAGCGCGAGCTTGCGGCGCAGTATGCGGCAGGCGGTTACGTCGGCCGCGCATCGGGCCGCAATTTCGATGCGCGCCGCACCCCGGGTTATCCACCGTACGGGGAACTCGACTTCGAGGTTCCGGTGCTCCGCGAAGGCGATGTGAATGCGCGCGTCTGGATTCGCATCCGCGAAGTCGAGCAAAGTCTCTCCCTTGTCGAACAGATCCTCGAGCGGTTACCGGCGGGCGCCGTCCGGTCGGACCTGCCGCTGCGGCAAGGCGAGGGCATGGCACTGGTGGAAGGATTCCGCGGCGACGTGCTCGCGTGGCTGTCCCTGGGCAACGGCGCAGTCGTTCAGCGTTGCCACTTGCGCGATCCGTCGTGGTTCCAGTGGCCGCTGCTGGAGGCTGCAATCGAAGGCAATATCGTCGCCGACTTTCCTCTATGCAATAAATCCTTCAACTGTTCCTATTCCGGCCACGACCTCTAAGGGCGCCGATCGCAATGCGCAAACTCCTGTTCAACAGCGTCATCCAGGCTCCGCTCACCGAGCCGCCGCCACCGCCCGATCCCGAAGCACTCGTGGAACTCGCAGCGGCGCTGGATCGCTCCGCGCGTCAACGGCTTGGCCGGAGCCTCGCGATACGCGCAGTCGATGCAGGCTCCTGCAACGGTTGTGAGCTCGAGATGCATGCCCTGAGCAACGCCTTCTACGATCTCGAACGTTTCGGGTTACGATTTGTCGCGTCGCCCCGTCATGCCGACGTACTGCTGGTCACCGGGCCCGTGACGAAGAACATGCGGGAGGCACTCGAGCGCACGTACGCGGCGACACCGGATCCGAAGTGGGTCGTAGCGGTCGGGAACTGCGCACTGGACGGCGGGATATTCGCCGGCGGTCATGCCGTCGTGGGCGGCGTCTCGCGCGTCGTACCGGTCGATCTGCACATTCGCGGCTGCCCGCCGAGTCCCGACCAGCTTCTCCGCGGATTGCTCGCCCTGCTGGAGACGAGTGTCAGGACGAGGCCAGGTCCTTGACGTGCGGAATGCGGCCGGCGGCCGGGTCGTGTTTGTGCTTGAACAGGATCGCGAACAGGATCGTCACCACCAGCGCGTAAGCGGCGAAGCTCAGCCAGACACCGTGCCAGTCGATGTTGCCGGCGGCGTCGGTAAAGTACTTGTGAATCATGAGGCCGCTCAGGGCGCTGCCCAACATCGCGCCAAAACCGTTGGTCATCATCATGAACAGGCCCTGCGCGCTGGCGCGGATTGTCGGATCGCTTTGCGTCTCGACGTAGATGGATCCGGAGATGTTGTAGAAGTCGAAGGCCATGCCGTAGACGATGCACGACAGCACGATCATCCACAGGCCGTCGCCGGGGTTGCCGTAGGCGAACAGGCCGAACCGCAGCACCCACGCAGTGAGGGCAATCAGCATCACCTTCTTGATGCCGAACCGGCCGAGGAAGAACGGAATAGCGAGGATGAACAGGGTTTCCGAAATCTGCGAGATTGACATGATGATGGCCGGATATTTCACCGCGATCATCCCCTGGTACTGCTCCATGTCGCCGAAGTCGTGCAGAAAGGTGTCGCCCCAGGCATTGGTCAACTGCAGCGCTGCGCCGAGCAGCAAGGCGAAAATGAAGAAGACGGCCATTTGCCCCTGCTTGAACAACTTGAATGCCCGCAGGCCGAGCATATCGATCAACGACGTGCCGCTCCGGTCGTAACGCGGCGGACATTTCGGGAGGGTGAACGAGTACAGGCCGAGCAGCAGCGCCGCGCCCGACGCGACATAAAACTGTCCCGCGGTGGTTTCGAGATGCAGCAGGCTGACCGTCCACATCGCGACGATAAAACCGATCGTTCCCCATACGCGGATAGGCGGGTAATCGTTGATGATGTGCTTGCCGTCTTCCTTCAAGGCCGAATAGGAGATCGCGATCGCCAGCGAAATGGTCGGCATGTAGAAGCACATGTTCAGCAGCATCACCCAGAAGAGTGCGTTCGGGCTGTCGACCATCGGGACAGTGAACAAAGCCGCCGCGCCGAGTATGTGCAGCACGCCGTACAGGCGCTCGGCATTGATCCATTTATCGGCGATAATTCCGGCGATCGACGGCGTGAATATGGCCGCCAGGCCGATGGTCGAATAGATCGCGCCGAACTGCGCACCGGACCAGTGCTTGGTCTGGAACCAGTACGCGCCGATGGTGATCAGCCACGAACCCCAGATAAAAAACTGCAGGAAATTCATCGCCACAAGGCGGTGTTTGAGGGTCATTGGCGCTTTCCCGGCACGACATCCCCATGGAAGACCAGAGCGCGGTGCGTGCCCCCCGCGGCGCTCGTCGCCGTAGCCTAGTGCATTCGCAGCCCGGGTTCCATTCGCCCGCAAGGCGGTCCGGAGCCGCTTGCCGTAACAAATCCGCAATGTAAACGTAATCAGGCTGTAAAGCCCATGTGGTTTCTTGTGCGCTGCACTACCCGAGAAGGCGCTATGAACCTGGCTTCGATACTCCTCGTAGACGATGACGTCACGGCGCGCGGCCGGATCGCCCGGGAACTGCGAGAACTGGGCCACGACGTGAGCGAATCCGATGACGCCGGCAGCGCGCTCAGGGCCGTTACGCAGAAGCAGCCCGACCTCATGGTTCTCGATTGGGCCCTGCCGGGTCTCGCGAGCCTCGAGTTGTTGAGCGACGTCAAGCGCAACGACCTTCTCAAGCACATGCGCGTCGTCATGACATCCGCGCGGCACGAGCCCGACGATGTCGTCGCAGCCCTGGACCTCGGCGCCGACGATTTTATCGGCAAGCCTTTTTCCAGCCGCGAATTCCTGGCACGTGTCGGCGCCTGCCTCAGGCGGCCGGCAACGCTGCATATCAGCGGGCGACTCCATGCCGGCGGGATTGCCGTCGACAAAGTCGGTCATCGCGTCCTCGTCGACGATAAATTCGTCTCACTCGCGCCGCGCGAGTATCGCCTGTTGCTGTTCCTGATCGGCAACCCGGACCGCGCGTTCAGTCGCCGACAATTACTGATTCACGTCTGGGATCGGGATTCCGCCGTCGGTGTCCGGACGGTCGATGTGCACATCCGCCGTCTCCGAAGCGTGCTCGAACCGTTTGGCTACGACCGGTACCTGCAAACGATTCGCGGCAGCGGCTACCGGTTCTCGCTGGAAACCTGACGGTAGCGAGGGGCGAAGATCCCGGTTGTTAATCGTTTCTTAATATTCCTGTCACATTCCTTGAACAAAGTGCCGCTAACGTTTCGCCAGCAAACTACCCACTAAAAAATCACCTTGCCCCGCGGGAGAATTCTGATGAATCGCAATTTATTGTTCGCTGCCGTCATTGCCGGGACTGCCCTCGTTGGCTGCGGTAGCGGCGATATCGAAATAGCGCCGTCGACGTCGGTGAACAACAGCAACAACTCCTCCGGTGGTGGCGGTGGTGGCGGCGGCGACGACGATGATCTTTGTGCGTCTTACATAAATTCGGGCGGGCAGACCATTCAGGGCAGCTACGACGGCACCAACTGCACGTACTCGCAATCTTTCGTCGGTGCCGGCAACAACCTCAAGTTCGACCTGACTATTCCGGCACTACCGGATGGCGGTGCGCACATCTTCCAGGGCAGCCTTTTCGTCGGCGAGGCTTTCGACAGCGACGCCGAAATGCAGACGGCGGGCGTTGCGGAAGGTGGCGACGGCCCTGTTCTCACGATTGAAGCCGGCGCGACGCTGGCCTGGCAGACCAGCAAGGACTTCATGATCATCAACCGCGGCTCGCAGATCTTTGCGGTCGGCACGCCTGATGCGCCGATTACCCTGACGTCGACGTCGGATGTCGACGGTTCGGTCGGCCCGGAAGACGTGCAGCAATGGGGCGGTGTCGTCATCAACGGTTTCGGTGTCACGAACAAATGTGCCTATACGGGAACACGTGGTGAGGACGGCTTCGCTCTCGCCGGCGAGTGCCACGTTGCGGCCGAAGGCGCTGCCGGCCTGGATGAATCCTTTTACGGCGGGGACAACGATGCAGACAGCTCAGGCCGTCTCGAATTCGTCCGCGTCAAGCACACCGGCGCCACGGTCGGCAACGGCGACGAACTCAACGGCATCACTTTCGGCGGTGTCGGGAGCAGCACGGTTGTCAGTAACCTGCAGGTGTATTCGACCTATGACGATGGCATCGAAATGTTCGGTGGCAACTTCGACGTCAATAACTTCGTAGCCCTTTACGTGCGCGACGATTCGCTGGACATCGACGAAGGCTGGATCGGGACAATTAACAACGCGCTCCTCATTCAGTCCGAAAGCGACGGCAATCAGTGTATCGAGTCGGACGGTATCGGCTCGTTCGAGGACCTCGACTCGGCCACGATTGAGGACTTCATCGCCCGCGGCCTCAATACGCAGCTGACGATCAACAACCTCACCTGCATTTTCTCAGCCAACGGCGCCGATACTGCAACTCATGACCCGGGCGCGGGCTTTCGTTTCCGCGAAGGAATCTTCGTGACGCTGAATGACTCGATGGTCATCGGCTCCTTTGGCGCCAACGACGAGGTTGCTGACAACGACAATTTCTGTCTGCGCATTGACGACCGATCGGGGCAAGCCGCGCTGGACGGAAATCTGACGCTCAATAACGTGATCTACGCGTGCGCCGAAAGGACCAATGGCCAGACGCTGGGCGGCAGCGCCACCACCGAGGAACAGTTCGCCACGGATTCCGGCAACATCTTCGCCACCATTCCGACTGGCACTGCCGTAAGCCCGACGGCCGTCAGCAACCCGGAATTGCAGCTACTCGAAGGCGCACCGCCGATTTACTCGATCGCCTATGCGACCTCTCAGGTGGACGGCGCCGTGCCAGGGGCGGGCAGCGATCCGACGCCGGCACTCTTCCTGGGTGCGCTGAGCCTTGGTGAAACAGACTGGACCGCCGACTGGACTTTTGGCTTGCACGCAGACAGTCAGGCCCAGCCGTTGTGGTTCGAAGGCCTGTAAGCCGGACCCATCGTGTCAGTGCGGAAAATTGCGGCTGTCGGTGCGGCCCCGCGTCGGGGGAGTCCGCACCGGTATTTGAAGGCACGGCGAGGATTGTTCCCTGTCGACAACAACAGGCTTCGATATGAACACAATCGGTAAAACAAAAAGAAATTCCGTAGCTGTTGCCATTACACAGGCCGTCGCGCTGGCGTTGTTCTCCTGGCAAACCGCCGCGGTGGCGCAGGACCAGGAGGCGGGCGAGCCCGTTATCGCCGCGCCGGATCTGCCGGATGAGGACGGCGACGGTTACGACGCGGTTGACGAAGTGGTCGTGACGGGGCGCTTCATCAGCTCCAGCCGGCAGCTTGTGAACGAGCGCATCGACGATGCTTACGTGAGCGACGTGCTTGGCGAAGACACGATCGGCCGGCTCGGTGACAGTACCGTGGGAGCGGCACTACGGCGTGTACCGGGAATATCGCTGGTAGCGGACAAGTTCGTCTACATTCGCGGCCTTGGTGAGCGCTACTCCGCCACGTCACTCAATGGCGCACAGATTCCATCCCCGGACTTGACGCGCAACGTCATACCTCTGGACGTCTTTCCGACTTCGATCGTCGAATCCCTGCGGGTACAGAAAGCCTGGTCGCCCGACTTGCCGGGCAACTTCGGCGGCGGCACTGTGGACATTCGTACACGCGGCATCCCGGACGCGCTGGTCGTGAACTTCGAATTCGGCAGCGGCTACAACTCGCTGGCGTCGGATGGATGGACCTACGCCGGCGGCGGCGATGACAGTCTCGGCACCGACGACGGGACCCGGGCTTTGTCGGCAGATTTGCTTGCCGCCATCAACGAGTTTCAGGGCACCATAGGCGTACAACAGATTCTGACTTTCATGCAGCGGCAGGATCCTTCGGCAACACTTGAGGATGCGCGGCTGGTCAACCGCAATCTTGCGCTGGAGCTGAATCGCAATATCGGTCTTGAGACAAAAGACGTCCCGCTGGACGCCAACGCACGGGCGAGTGTCGGTAACAACTGGCTGCTGGCCGACGATTGGGAATTCGGCTTCCTCGCGGGCGGCTCGTACCAGACCGGATGGCGAAATACGTCGGCGCTGGCAAGAAACTTCAACTTTCCCGAACAGCGGACCGACACGGATAACGAAACAACGCGCTCTGTTACCATGGCGGGCACCGGCGCGCTGGGGCTCAAGTTCACCCCGGATCACGAGATAGAGACGACAACGTTGTGGTTGCGCAATACCGACGACGAAACTTCGGTACGCGACTTTTTCAACGAGAACCGGCAGAAGTCCGATGGGCTCGGCTTCAGGAACTACAGGATCAAGTTCGAAGAGCGCGAAATGCTGACCCACCAGATCAGCGGCAGCCATTATCTCGGCGACGCCACCCGGGATAGATTGCCGGGATTCCTTTCGGACCTCATCTCTTTCCTGCCGCTCGAGAGCAATATTTCCTGGTTTTACTCCGAATCGGAGGCGCAGACCGGAATCCCGAATGAGGTCAATGTCACGTCCCAGACGGTTACGGACATCGAGACCGGCGCCGTGCAGAGCGAAGCGGTTGCCCGGGACTCAGATGCCGGGGATTTCCGTTTTACGGATCTCGACGACGAAGTCATCAATCACGGCTGGTCGGCGACGCTGCCCATTGAGCTGAACCGCAACCGTTTCGAATTGAGCGGCGGTTACAACCACACCAGTAAGGCGCGCACTTACCGTCAGTCTCAGTTCAGCATCGGCGCCTTGTCGATTGCCGACACGTCGGTTCTGCAGGGTCCGCTCGATCAGGTATTTTCAGACGAAAACATCCTGAACCCGGCGAACAATTTTGTATTCGAACGGCAGGGCGCCAACAACGAGAGCTATATCGCTGCAACCATGACCGACGCCGTATTCGGCATAGTGGAATGGACGCATGACGATACCTGGCGAATCGCCACCGGTGCGCGCTGGGAAGATTACCGGCAGGTGGCCCTTGCCTGGAACCCGTTCGGCTTTTCCCAGGCCAACCCGCAGGTATCAACGGATCCGGATGTGCTGGAGCGGGGAACATTTACCCGTGACGAAATCTATCCTTCGGCATCCGTGACGTATATGTCGGACCTCTGGGCGGAAACCTTCCAATTGCGTTTCGGCTGGAGCGAGACGGCGGTACGACCCGATCTTCGTGAAATCACCGAAGCGAGCTATGTCGATCCGATTACCGATGATCTGACTTTCGGCAACCCCGGCGTTGAGCCCGCCGCCGTGACCAATTACGACGTCCGGGCGGAGTGGTTCTTCGCCAGCGGAGACAACCTGACGGTCACGCTGTTCTACAAGGACATCGATAAACCCATCGAGTTTTTCGAATCGCCCGCGAGCGACACGACCATCGCCCGTGAGATTCTCAATGCTGAATCTGCGGAAGTGGAGGGCGTGGAAATTGAAGCGCTCAAAGAACTTGGCTTTCTCGGTGGTTTCTTCGACACGCTCTTTTTGCAAGGAAACGTTACCTTTCAGGATTCGGAGCTGGTGGCGGGGCCGCGCCCGGATGCGCCAACCAACCCGGTGCGGCCATTGAGCGGTGCGTCCGAGTATGTCGCAAACGTCATGCTGGGGTTTGACTCGCCGAACTCGAAGCACACCGCGTCCCTGATCTATAACGTCTTCGGCGAGCGCCTTTACGTAGCCGGCCGAAACGGTGCGCCGGACGGCTTCGAACAGCCGTTTCACTCTCTCGATCTGACCTACGCGTGGTACCCGACCGACACGATGACGGTCAAACTCAAAGCGCAGAACCTGCTGGACGAAACGGTCACGATCGAGCGCCAGGGCATCACCGTATTCGAGGAAGATCCCGGCATCAATTATTCGCTGAGTTTTTCGTGGGCTCCGTGAGTCTCGAGCCGTTCCCCCACAAGAATAATCCACCCCGGTCCGCAGTCCCCCCCAACTGCAGATGCGCTTGAGGCTCCGAAGTCACTCTCGGAGTTTTTTTTGCCAGTCCGCGCCGCAGTCCCGGTGCCGAGTCCCGGTGCCGGACACGGATTATTGGCATTTTGCGCTGTGGAATCCGCCGTCGGGCCTGCGCCCGGTCCAGCAAAACGCCAATAATCCATGTCCGGCACCGGCCGCACGCTCGGTTTAGTCGTAGAATACGGGCTGCATTCGTAACAGAACTGTAATAAATGCCTGCTGTAATTCGCCACGACCATGTCTACCGTGCAGACCCCGGACTGGCGCTGGCCGAATCCTGCGGAACGAACCATGACAGGGACGAAAATACTGATCGTTGAAGATGAGGCGCCGATACGGGAAATGATCGCGTTTCATCTGGCTCGCGCGGGTTACGAAACGCTCGAAGCCGCCGATTGCCGAAGCGCGCGGCAGCTTCTGGCGGATGAACGCCCGGAGCTGGCGCTGGTCGACTGGATGTTGCCTGACATGAGCGGCCTGGAATTGACCCGCATGCTGAAACGCGACCACGAGAACGAGGATCTCGCAGTCATCATGCTGACTGCACGCAGCGACGAGCACGACAAGGTCTCCGGGCTCGAAGGCGGTGCTGACGACTACATTACCAAACCGTTTTCGCCGCGCGAACTGATCGCCCGCATTCAAGCAGTGTTGCGGCGGTCCGGATCGACGGACGCCGCACCGCTCGAGGCCGGCGTGCTGGAGCTCGACTCGGCCGGGCATCGCGTGAGCATCGAGCGCAAGGAAGTCCAGCTCGGACCGACCGAATACCGTCTGCTCAAATTCCTGATGACACACCCGGATCGGGTGTACAGCCGCACCCAGTTGCTGGACCGGGTATGGGGAGCAAACGTTTATGTCGAAGAGCGAACCGTCGACGTGCACGTAAGGCGTCTACGCAAGGCGTTGTCGAGGCGCGGAGCGGACCGGTACATACAGACGGTGAGAGGCGCCGGTTACCGCTTCTCGACCCGAGACGGATGATGAACCTCGCCAACGCCGCGAGCGACGGATCCGTGGAAAAAAATGCCAGGGTGTTGCAGGTGCCCCATACCTGGCGACGGTTTCTGACAGGTCTCTTCCTGCTTCTCGCCGGCGGATCAGGACTCGGCTGGCTGTACGGCCACGCGGTCTGGGGCTTCACGGCGGCTTGCGTGCTGGCCCTCGCCTGGCATGTGCGCCACCTGTTGAGATTCGAACAGGCGCTGCGAACCCGCGACTTCGATTATTTTCGCTTCGGCGAAGGCATCTGGCAGCAGATTTTCTCGCATTTCAGCAGGCTTCGACAGCGCAACCGCCGGCACAAGCGCCAGTATGTGGACCTGGTGAAAGAAGTGCGGAATATGACCAACGCGTTGCCGGACGGCGGCATTGTCCTGAACTCGTCGAATGAAATTGTGTTGTGCAACCTGGCGGCTCAGGAACTTGCCGGGTTTGACCCGAACCAGGATCGCGGGCAGCGCGTCGACAACATCCTGCGCGCGCCCAAATTCAACAAGTATCTGAAATCAAACGACTACAGCACGGCGATCGAAATCCCGTCGCCGATTCGCGAAGGCGCCTGGCTGCACTGCAAGATTGTTGCTTACGGCGCGGATCAGCGCCTGCTCCTCATTCGAGACGTCACCGAACGCAAACGCTTGACCACGATGCGGCGCGAATTTGTCGCCAATGCATCGCACGAATTACGTTCGCCCCTCACGGTAATCAGCGGATATCTCGATACGCTGGCCGACGATCCCGAGGTCCCGCAACACTGGCAAAAGCCGCTTCGCCAGATGCGCGATCAGGCATTTCGCATGAACAGGATGCTCGCGGATCTCCTCGAGTTGTCCCGTCTCGAAGCAGCGGGCAGTGTCACCGGCAACCAGCATGTCGACGTGATAGAGTTGCTGCAGGCGTCAGCCAGTATGTATGCGGATACGCCGTCAAATCCAAAGATCGTCGTGCACGCGGAGTCGCGCCAGCCGTTGCTCGGAAGCATCGCGGAGATCGAATCCGTCATACGGAATTTATTGTCGAACGCCGTCAGGCACACGCCACCGGAGGGTTCGATACACATGACCTGGCGTAGCGGTCCCGAGGGAGCCGAATTGATCGTCGCGGACAGCGGCGAAGGAATCGCCGAAGAGTTCATACCCCGTATAACGGAACGGTTCTTTCGCATCGATCAGGGTCGAAGCCGCGAGGATGGCGGCGTCGGACTCGGTCTCGCAATCGTCAAGCATGCGCTCGGCCGCCACGACGCGGAACTGGAAATCGAGAGTACCCTGGGCGAAGGCAGTCGCTTCATCTGCCGGTTTCCGCCGGAGCGGGTCGTAACGGGCGCGCCTGCGCCCGCACGGGCAACGGTTCATTCCATACACACGCAATAGGGCTACGCATATCATGCAAACTTCCGATCTGACCGGCCACATTTCCAAACGCTTCAATAAGGATCTCGAGGGGGTCAGGAACAGCGTTATGAGTATGGGTGGCCTGGTCGAGACACAGTTGTCCAAGGCAATCTCTGCAATTGTCAGCGGCGACAGCGAATTGGGCCTCAAGGTTGCTCATGACGATTACAAGGTCAATCTCCTTGAAGTGGAAATCGACGAAGAGTGCAGTCGAATTCTCGCAACCCGGGCGCCGGCCGCCGGCGACCTGAGACTGATCGTTGCGATCATCAAGACGATTACCGATCTCGAACGCGTCGGCGACGAAGCGGAAAAGATCGGTTTTCTGGCATCCAAACTGGCGACGATGGACCGCCCGCCGGATTCGTATCGTGAATTGAAGAATCTCGGGAATCATGTTTTGCACATGTTGCGCGGCGCAATGAATGCCTTTGCCCGGCTCGACGTCCGCGCGTCATACGCGGTCGTGCGCGAAGACGAACTGGTCGACGAGGAATATGACGCCATATCGCGTCAATGCATAACGTTCATGATGGAAGACCCGCGGAGCATAAAACGTTCGATGAATGTCACCTGGGCCGCCCGGGCACTCGAGCGCATAGGAGACCACGCCAAGAACATCTGCGAGTACGTCATTTTCATGGTTGAAGGCAGGGACGTACGGCACACGGATCTCGGTGAAATCGCCGATGACGCCGAGGGCTAGGGAGCTTCTGCACACGTCGGAAAAAGACGCTGTAGGAGCCCGCCATTGCGGGCGACCTGCTTCGGCATTC
>JBBDXW010000027.1:0-37053 GCA_040902105.1 Woeseia sp. | reverse complement strand
CACGGCGTTCCTGAAAGGCCCTCCCCCCGGGCGAGACTCCGCCAACCACCAACCTCAACCGTTCATGAATCATGCGAACTGGACCTGCCGCAGGATTTTTCCGCCTCAGGTCCGCCTGTCGTCCAATATCGCAACAATAGCGTCAAACAGCGTGCCGGCGATGTTGAGGCCGTACTTCGCGTCCAGTTCGCGGATGCCGGTGGGGCTCGTGACATTGATTTCGGTCAGGTAGTCGCCGATGACGTCGATGCCGGCGAAGATCACGCCGCGTTCTTTCAGCACCGGCCCCACGCGTGAACATATCCATCGATCGCGATCGGTCAGTTCGCGCCCTTCGCCGACCGCGCCCATGACGAGATTGCCGCGGTTGTCGTCCTGCGATGGAATGCGCGCGAGTGCGTAGGGAATCGGCTCGCCGTTCACGAGGAGTATGCGCTTGTCGCCTGCGTTGATCTCGGGGATGTAAACCTGTGCGATGGCAAAGCGGCGGCCGTTGTCGGTAAGCGTCTCGAAAATGACGTTGGCGTTGTTGTCGCCTTTCGCGACAACGAATATGGACCGCCCGCCCATACCGTCCAGGGGCTTGACCACGATGCGATGATGTTCCTTCAGAAACTGTTTCATGTCGATCATCGAACGTGTGACCAGCGTGAGCGGGGCGCAATCGTTGAACCAGGCGGTGTACGCCTTCTCGTTCATGTCCCGCAGGCTTTGCGGCCGGTTGACTACCCGCGCGCCGCCGAGTTCGGCCCGTTCGAGGATGTAGCTGGTGTAGATGTACTCCATGTCGAACGGCGGGTCCTTGCGCATCAGGATGACGTCGAGGTCTGCGAGCGGAATGTCCTGCGAGGAGCCGAATTCGTACCAGTTGTCGGGATCGTCTCGCACGGAAACAACCCGGGAGCGGCCGAACGCTTTGCCGCCAATGAGTCTCAGATCATGCTGCTGCAGGTAGTGAATTTCCGCGCCGCGCCGGCCGGCCTCGAGCAGCATGGCGAGGGTGCTGTCTTTCTTCGGCTTGATGGATTCGATCGGGTCCATGACGACCCCGAGCTGTATAGTTGCTGGCGGCATCCTGATTTTTTCCGGCTGGGTCCAAGAAATCGTGGCTGCAACTATACAGCGCTCCTGACCCATGCAAGTACCGGCCTGACAGTCTGCTCCTTGCGTGAGACGAGGGGCGCTGCCAACGGGATGCGGAAGTGAGCTGGCACACCGCCGGTCTTTATTTTCGTGAATTTGCCGACAGCCTGGCCGTGCACGCTTACGAAAGCGGTGAAAAGCGAATAAAATCAGCAAACTTGCGGCATGTGGCGGCCGTCATGGCGACCACTTGGTCAATATGGTACAAGTCGTTTTGGGGACGCGTCCTTAGTGACTCAATGGGCGCAATGGGCCGAGGAAATCCAGTGTCAAACAATGCATCTCGCAGTCTGAACGGACTCAAGATTCTGGTCGTGGACGATAGCAAAACGATTCGTCGGACGGCGGAGACGCTGCTGTCCAAGGAAGGCTGCCAGGTATTCACGGCGATCGACGGATTCGATGCGCTCTCGAAAATTGCAGATCACCAGCCGGATCTGATTTTCGTCGACATCATGATGCCGCGGCTCGACGGTTATCAGACCTGCTCGCTGATCAAGCACAACAAGGTGTTCAGGGACACGCCGGTGATCATGTTGTCGAGTAAGGACGGTCTTTTCGATCGCGCGAGAGGCCGCATCGTGGGATCGGAACAGTATCTGACCAAGCCCTTCACCAAAGACGAGTTGCTGGGTGCCATTTCGAACCAGATAAATTGAGGAAAACCGCATGGCTGTGATTCTGATCATTGACGATTCGCCGACCGAGCTGCACCTGTTTCAGAACATGCTGGAAAAGAACGGCTTTCGGACCCTCGTGGCCGACAGCGGCGAAGAGGGAATCCGGCAGGCGCAGGCTGAGCGACCGGATTGCATCCTGATGGATGTCGTGATGCCGGGCATGAACGGTTTCCAGGCAACGCGCAAGCTGACCAAGGATCCGGGGACGTCGAATATCCCGGTGATCATGATTACGACCAAAGATCAGGAAACCGACAAGATCTGGGGCATGCGGCAGGGCGCGGTCGAGTACCTCGTCAAGCCGGTTGCCGAGAAACAGCTCGTCGCGAAAATCAATGCGGTCGTGGCCGGTTGAATGAACGAAGCCGTCGATCTCGTCTCGTTAGTCGAGCAGCCGTTCGATCTGCTGCAGGAGCTCGAGCGCCGCAGTCGCGCTGCCCTTGCCGGCAAGGGCAGCAGCGGGGGCTTGTCGTCGGAATGGGTCGGCGTCGGCTTTCGCATCGGCGACGAGCAGTTCGTGGCAAGCCGCAAGGAAGTTCGCGAGGTGCTGATGCTGCCGGAGTCCATGACCCGCGTGCCGGGCGCGAAACGCTGGGTACTCGGCATCGCAAATCTGCGCGGGCATCTGTTGCCGTTGATCGATCTGAAGATGATGCTGGGCAGCGGACGGACGTCGCTCAAGCGCTCTACACGCGTCATATCGGTCAATCACCGCGAAATTCCCGCGGGGCTGGTTGTGGACGAGGTGCTGGGTTTCCGGCGCTTTGTCGACAACGAGTTCACTGAAAAATGCCCGCCGACCGTGGTCCGCTGCGACCGCTATCTGCAGGGCGGGTATCAGCGCGGCCATGACAGCTGGCCCATTTTCAGGCTTTACGATCTGGTAGAAAGTAATTCGTTTCTTCAGGCCGCGGCAGATTGATGCAGCGGACGTTCTCATCTACTGAATAGTGCAACGTTATGGCTAAGAAATCCGACAACACATCTGCCTTTACCGTGCTGGCGTTGATGACGGCAGTACTGCTGATCGTGGCGGCCGTCGTTTTGTACCTTCAGTCAGCCGAGGATCCGGGTGCCGAGTCACCGACCCACGAACTCGCCGCGCTGTCGCAGGCCGTGCCGCTGCATGCGGCGAATGCGGTCGCGGGCGACGAGCGTGCGTTCGGCCAGCTCGAGGCCGCTTTGTCGCGTTCAACCGCACTGCGGGAGCAGGTACCCGAGTTGCCGGGCGGCCCCCAGCAGTGGACAAATCTCGATCAGCACGCCCGTGCAATCCTTGCGAATCGCGCCGATATCGAGCAGATCGGCGAGGCCGCGGACTACGTCAACGAACATATGCCGCAAATGCTCGAGGCATCGAATGCGCTGCTCGAACAGTCCGGTGCTACCGCAGTCATTGAGGAATTCCAGCAGCGCGCCGCGAATCTGCAGGAGTCGCTCGGCCAGCTTCTCTCGATCAGCGATGCCAGAACGCTTGCCGCTGCGATGGGCGAGGATATGGCCTGGTTGAAGCAGGTGACGGATGCGCTTGCCGGCGCGGAAACCGAGCTCGACGTCACCGCGCTGGATCCCGCCACCCGCGACGCCGTGCTGGTTCCGGTTGTCAGCGAGTTGCTGGAAATCGAGGCACGGGTCGAGCAGGCACGATCGGCTGCAGCCACCCTCGGCAATCCGGCCGCGAACGTCGCGGCACTGTCGGCGGTCGCCAGCACGTTGTTCGATGCGGTGCGTGCGCCGGTCGAAACGCGGCAGGGCGGATTGCTGATGCATCCCTGGCTCCCGTTAACTCTGGTCGTACTGGCGTTACTGCTGCTCGGTTTTCTTGCAGTCATGCATTCGCGAACGGCGGTATTCGAACGTGCTTCCAAGGAACAGACGGAACAGAACGAGCGCAACCAGCAGGCAATTCTGCGGCTTCTCGACGAACTCGGCAGTCTTGCCGACGGCGACCTCACCGTCGAGGCCACCGTAACCGAAGACATTACCGGCGCGATCGCGGATTCGATCAACTACGCGATCGAGAAACTGCGGGAGCTGGTCGCGACCATTAACGAAACCGCGATCATGGTCGACTCCGCCGCCAAGCAGACCGAAAGCACGGCAGTGCACATGGCGCGCGCGGCCAAAAACCAGAATTCCGAGATTCGCGCGGCCACCGAGTCCATCGTCTCGATGGCCGGCTCGATCGAAGAAGTGTCGGGCAATGCAGAGCGGTCGTCCGACGTGGCGCGACATTCGGTGGACGTCGCACACAAGGGCGGCGAAGCAGTGCGCCGCACAATCGACGGCATGAACGCGATCCGCGAGACCATTCAGGACACGTCCAAACGTATCAAGAGACTCGGCGAAAGCTCGCAGGAAATCGGCAACATCATCGAACTGATCAACGACATCGCCGAGCAAACCAACATCCTGGCTTTGAACGCCTCCATCCAGGCTTCGATGGCCGGAGAAGCCGGCCGCGGCTTTGCGGTGGTCGCGGATGAAGTACAGCGTCTTGCGGAACGTTCGACCAACGCGACCAAGCAAATCGAAGTACTCGTTCGCACCATTCAGGCCGACACGAACGAAGCTGTGGTCTCGATGGAGCGAAGCACGACCGACGTGGTCGGCGGCGCGTTGCTCGCCGAAAACGCGGGCGCGGCGCTCGACGAGATCGAGCAGGTCTCCAACCAGATAGCAAACCTCGTACAGAATATCTCCAGCTCCGCGCGCGAACAGGCAGGTTCGGCCGCGGACGTAACCCGAAGGACGACCCGGCTGAAGGAGATCAGCGACCAGACCGGCAGGGCCACAACGGCGACCGCGGCAGCCATTTCAAAACTTTCCGTGCTTGCGTCCCAGCTCCGGCAGACGGTGGCCGGGTTCACGTTGCCGAACTCTGCGTTTGAATCCAGCGCATTCGCCGCCCGAAAACCGGTGCCGGTGCCCAAAAACGCGACCAAGGACAGCGCGACCAAGGACAAAGTGGCGGGTTGAGGGCCGGTGCCAAGGGATGTGCCGAGAAATGTGCAAGGCGATGCGCAGAGCGATGTGTCCAGGGATAAACCAGCCGGGATGAGCAGCCAAACGGGTATCCAGCCGCAGCTTGCCGAAACCGGCACGCTGGAGGCAGCGGCGAGCGCGCTCGCGATCGTCAGCCAGGAACTGATGGAGACGATCCGCAGCGCGCACCTGGCGCTTGAAGACTGCGTGGACGGGCGCGGCGGCACGGAGGCGCTGGTCCGCTGCGGGCAGCATCTGCACCATGCACGCGGCGCGTTGCGCATGACCGAAACCTACGGTGCCGCCCTGCTCGCGGAAGAGATGGAGCTGGTTTGCGGTTATCTCGCGGGATTTCGGCCGGGCAAAGGCCGCGAAGACGGGCTCGATGCGCTCACTCGCTCCATGGTCCAGCTGCCGATTTACATCGAGCGTTTGCTTGGGGGCGGCCGCGACATTGCGCTGGTGCTGCTGCCGATGTTGAACGACCTGCGCGCGGCACGCGGCCAACCCCTGTTATCCGAAAGTACGCTGCTTCTTTTGAACCTGTCTCCGTCGCGCAGGGCCGACGGCAAGACGCGACGCGAGGCAGACGGGGAGAACCCCGTGTCCGTCGCAACCCGCCTGCGACCGAAATTTCAGCTTGCGCTGCTCGGCTGGATCCAGGGCGGCGACTCGAAACGACATCTGGAAACGCTCGCGGGCGTGGCAGGCGCACTCGAGAGCGCCTCGACCCGCGACGACATGCATCAGCTCTGGTGGGTGGTGGGCGGAGTGCTGGAGTCGCTGCAGAACGGTGGACTCGAAACCTCCGTCGCCCTGAAACGCCTGCTCGGGCAATGCGACCGGCGCTTGAAACTGTTGATCGACAGCGGTGCGGAGTCGTTTGATGCAAAGCCCGCGACCGACCTGCTGAATAACCTCCTTTATTACGTTGCGCGTTCGAGCACGGCCGGCGAACGCATCAGCGAGATCCGTGCGGCCTTCAACCTGTCCGAGCTTCTGCCGGGAGACGAGCAGGTGGAGCACGCAAGGGAGAGTCTTTCGGCGCCCAGTGTGAAGCTGATGCAGACGGTTGCCGCGGCGATCAAGGAAGACCTTGGCCGCGTCAAGGATGTGCTCGATATCTACGTTCGCACCGGCATGAACAAGCCTGCGGAACTCGTTCCGCAGCTCGATCTGTTGAAGAAAATCAGCGATACCCTTGGAGTGCTCGGGCTCGGTGAACTGCGCGGCGACATAGAGGGTGAAATCGACCGTTTGAAGTCTGTCGTAACGAAGGGCGGCGGTGCGAATGAAAATACGATCGTCGAAATCGCCTCTACCCTGTTGAAAGTCGAAGACCGCCTGGATCAGCAGCTTATCCGCCTGATCGTGCCGGCCGAGCCGCAGATTCCGGGGCAGGAGCCGGAGCCGGCCGACTACGATGCCGAATACAAGCAGGTTGCCGAAGCCGTGATGCGGGAAAGCATTATCAATCTCGCGCGCATCAAGGAAACGTTCAGCCAGAGTCTCGCGAACGGCGGCGTTTCGCAGGGCGTCGACAGCGTGCCGTCGTTGTTCCGCGGCATCAAGGCCGGCCTGCTGATGCTGAACAAGCCCCGCGCGATGGATGTGGTGGACCGCATCGGCAAGATGATGATGCTGGCATTGCAGGGTGGCGGGCCGGGACGCCTGACGCAGAAGGAAACGGACCGGCTTGCCGATGCGATCGTGAGCCTCGAATACTATATGGAGACGGTAAAAGCCGGGCGCCGCGAACCTGCGTACATGCTCGACAACGCCGAGACCTGCCTGACCGTATTACGCGATCTCGAGAGCCGCCTGACCCGTGAAACTGCGATCGAGCTGCCGGCGGCGAGAGCGGCGGAAGGCATGCCTGCCGCGCACGACGCAACGATTGCGGAGGCCGATGCGCTGCTGCAGTCCACCGAAATCATCCCGATGCAGGTGATCGTACCCGATGCCGAACACCTCGACCCGGAGCTGCTGGAGCTGTTCATCGAGGAAGCGAAGGAAGAGATTGCGTCGATCAAGCGCAATCTGCCGCAGTGGTCCGACTCTCCGGACGACATGGAGACCCTCATCACGGTACGCCGCTCGTTCCACACGTTGAAGGGCAGCGGACGCATGGTCGGCGCGGAACGCATCGGCGAATACTGCTGGAGCGTCGAAAACCTCCTGAACCGGCTTATCAATCGCACGCTCATGCGCACGCCGCCCATGGTCCGGTTTATCCTCGAGGCAGCCGACGTCGTACCCGAACTGGTCGAACAGCTCGAGTCCGGCCGTGAGCCGTCGTCGAACATCAACTTGCTGATTGCCAAAGCGACTGCCTACGCCGATGGCGACCCGAATGCGAGTGTACTGTCCGTTGCGCAGCCTGCAGGCCAGCCGGAGGAGCCGCCGCCGGCCCTGGAAATGGACCCGGTACTGCTCGACATTTTCGCCAAGGAAACGGACGGACACCTCAGGGTCATCGCCGAATTCATCGCGGCCTGCGAAAGTCACCGGCCCCCATTCAACGTTACCGACAAACTGCATCGCGCCTGTCACACGCTGCACGGCAGCGCCAACATGGCGAACGTCGAGCGCGGTATCGCGGTGGCGGGCGCACTCAACCGCTACGTGCGCCGCGCTTACGACTACAACATCGGTTTCGAAAAACCCGGAATTGACGCGCTGCGCGCCGCCGCCGAGGCGATAAGGGCGATTGTCGCCGATATCAATCAGCCAAACCGCGAACGGGAGGACTTCGCCGACTTGATCCGCCTCCTGGCAGGACTGACGGACGACATCGAAGCGCCGACGGTCGAGGAGAAGCTTGCCGAACCCGCTGTCGAGGAACCGGCAGCGGCCGCCGACGAGCAGCAGGTAGAGGAAGGTGAATACGATGCGGAGATCGCCGGCATCTTCTCGGAAGAAGCAGCGGAGCTGCTCGAAGAAGCCGATCGCGTGCTGGTTGCCTGGAGCAAGAACAAGTCGTCGCGCGAACATGCGGAGGAGCTGAAGCGGCATCTGCATACGCTGAAAGGCGGCGCCCGCATGGCCGGCATTACGCCGATGGGCAATCTGAGCCATGAGCTGGAAACGCTGCTGATAGGCATCGACGAAGGCCGCATACCGGCGTCGCCTGAACTGGATGCCCTGCTGCAGCAAAGCATCGACGAGTTGCATCGTATGCGCGATACGGTCACCTCCGGCAAAAGAGTGATGCCGGCTGCCGAACTCGAGAATGTCATCCACAGGATCAATGCCGGGGACTTTTCCGCGGCGGTCGCATTCCGCGCAGGACCGGTGGAAACGTCCATAGAAGAAGCCATTGCAGAGGATTCCGTCTCCGTCGAATTCACGGCAGAGCCGGAAGTCTCGGTCAGCATGGTCATTGTCGACGCTGCCGGGACCGCGGCTTCGGAAGAGCCGGTACGCGCCGATCACGTGCCGCCGCGGGACGACATACGGCGCGACGAGGCGGCTGCAGACGAGGTCACGGCCCTCGCGGACGAAGCGGCCGCGGACGAAGCAGCCGCGGTCGAGGCACCGACCGACGAGGCGCAGCTCGTGGACGAGCTGGAGCGGTTTGCGGCGGAAGCACTTGCCGTCGAAGAGCGGGAAGGACCTGTGGTCACGGGGCGCAAGCCGCCTCGGTCCGGAAAGCCGGAAGCGGCGCCGCTCGAAGAGCCGGAAACGCCTGCGCCCGAAGTCACGGCGGCCGAACCCGAAGCGGGTGCCGAACCTGAACCGGTTGCCGAGATACCTGAAATAACGATAGAGCCCGACGAGGGTCGGCGCAGGGCGTCGCAGTCCGCGGCGGCCGAATCGCGTCAGGAATTCGCGCGGATCGACGCGGAGTTGCTGGAGGATCTGCTGAACGCGGCAGGCGAAATCAGCATCTACCACTCACGTCTGAGCCAGCAGGTGAGTTCGATCGAATTCCACATCGACGAACTCGAACAGACCGTGAGCCGCCTGCGCCAGCAGTTGCGCAAACTCGAGATCGAGACGGAAGCGCAGATCATGCACGGGCACCAGGATACCTTCGTCGCGCGCGACTTCGATCCGCTGGAAATGGATCGCTACTCGAACATACAGCAGTTGTCGCGTGCGCTGGCCGAATCGGCGAACGACCTGGGAAGCCTGAAGGACCTGTTGCGCAACCTGACCTCGGAGGCGGAGACCCTGCTGGTGCAGCAGTCGCGCGTTACCGCGGAACTGCAGGACGGACTGATGCGCACGCGCATGGTGCCGTTCCAGCGGCATGTGCCGCGATTGACGCGGCTGGTCCGCCAGACAGCGTCGGAAGTCGGCAAGCGGGCGGAACTCGCCGTCGAGGGCGCCTCGGGTGAACTCGACCGGCAGGTGCTGGATAAAATGCTGCCGCCGTTCGAACACATGATGCGCAACGCCGTCATTCACGGCATCGAAAAGCCCAACGCGCGGCAGAAAAAAGGCAAGCCGCCGACCGGCAGAATCACCATTCGCCTGCATCGCGAAGGCGCGGAAATGGTGATTGACGTATCGGACGACGGCGGAGGACTCGACGTCAAGGCGATTCGGCGCAAAGCCTACGAGCGCGGCCTGCTCAAGGCCGAGAGCAAGGCGACCGACGAAGAAATCATGCAGCTCATCCTGACGCCGGGGTTCAGCACGGCGAAAAAGATAACCCAGGCGGCCGGCCGCGGAGTCGGCATGGATGTCGTGGCGAACGAGGTGAAAAAGCTCGGCGGCTCGCTGCAGATTTCGTCCGTGATCGGGCAGGGCACGAATTTCTCGGTGCGATTGCCGTTCACGCTCGCGATCACGCAGGCGCTGATCGTGCGCACCGGCGAAGAGGTGTATGCGCTGCCGTTGCCGACCGTCGAGGGCGTGGCGCGCATCGCAAGAACCGAACTCGAAAGCATGCTGAGCCAGAGCGAACCGGCCTACGAGTACGGAGAGCAATCCTATCGTTTCCGTCACCTGGGCCTGTATCTCGGCGGACAGCCGGCGAAGTGGTCGGAAGACGACGCCTACGTGCCGATCATCCTGGTCCGGGCAGGCGATTACTCGGCGGCGTTGCTGGTGGACGAGATGCTCACGAGCCGGGAAATCGTCGTGAAATCGGTGGGCCCGCAACTGGCGGGCGTCCGCGGGCTTTCGGGCGCCACGATCCTGGGCGACGGCAGCATCGTCCTGATCCTCGATATCAATGCGCTGGTCCGGACCGGTGCGCCGGTCGTCGAACTGAAGGGCGCCACGTCGGCCGCAACGGACGTGCGTCCGCTGGCGATGGTGGTTGACGACTCGATCACCGTGCGTCGCGTCATGGAGCGATTCCTGCAGCGTAACGGCATGCGCGTCGTGACGGCGAAGGACGGGCTCGACGCTATAAGTGCGTTGTCGGAGAACAAGCCGGACATCATCCTGCTGGACATCGAAATGCCGCGCATGGACGGTTATGAGTTTGCGACCCATGTGCGCAACGACGAGCGTGTGTCCGACGTGCCGATCGTCATGATCACTTCGCGCGTCGGTGACAAGCATCGCGCGCGGGCGATAGAAATCGGCGTGAATGACTACCTCGGCAAGCCCTACCAGGATTCGCAGTTGCTCGACGCCATACAAAGACTGCTGCAAGAACGCGGAATATCGTTGCAGTGAGCGCCAATCCGGAAACCGAAGAGCTATACAGCCTGTTGGTGCCGCTCGCCGAGGACCGGCTGATCGTGCCCCGCGCCTGCGTGGCCGAGGTGGTACGCTTCACCAAACCGGACCACTCTCCCGGGAGCGATGCATGGATGCTCGGCAACGTAAACTGGAACGGCCGCGCATTGCCGGTGGTTTCGTTCGAGGGCGCCATCGGCAAGACAATACCTCCAAGCACCGGCCGGACGCGCATCGTTGTTTTCCATTCCAGCACGGGGCAGATCAGGACCGGCTACTACGGGATCCTGACGCAGGGATTCCCGCAACTGGTGCGCGTGAACAGGGCCGTGCTGAAACTGGATTCGACCGATGGCTGGCCACAAGGAGCGCCGGTCCTGTGCCGCGTGAAGATGATCAACGAGTATCCGCTGGTGCCGCACCTGGAGGCCCTGGAACTGATGATCGTCAAGGATTCGCTGCAAGCCTGAAAAGTCCGCGGAATCGCTGAATTATTTCGACGGCGTTCGATCGACCCGCTGTTGGAGCGTCACATTGATCTCCTCGGCGTTAGTGCTTAGCCCAAATCTCCCCACCGCGCCTGCAACGCTGCGATTGCCGCAATCGCCGCAGTCTCCGTGCGGAGAACGCGCGGACCGATGGAGCAGGCGCGGAAACCGGCTGCCACTGCCTGGTCGACCTCGGCGTCGCTCAGCCCGCCTTCCGGACCGATTAGCAACTCAATGCGATCATGAATACGCTCCAGATTGCCAAGTGTTCTCGTCGCGCCAGGATGCAGCACGATTCGCGGAACGCCGCTCGACGAGGAGCTTTCCAGCCAGCTCTTGAACGATTGTGGTGCGTCAAACGTCGGCACGACGTTCCGCCCGCACTGTTCGCAGGCACTCCGCGCGACCTTCAGCCAATGCAATGCGCGTTTCTCGCCCTTATCGTCATTACCGCCATGAAGCCGCACGACCGAGAACTCGGTCATGACCGGCGTAATACGACGCACTCCGAGTTCCGTCGCTTTCTGTACCACGATGTCCATGCGCTCGCCGCGGGAAATTCCCTGAATCAGTGTGATCGCCAGCGGGGATTCGACGCTTCGTTCCCGACGCTCGCCGACGCGTACCACGACGGCACGTTTGGCAACCTCCGTGATCGCCGCGGAAAACTCACCGCCGCTGCCGTCGAACAGGACGACGGCGTCGCCGACCCGGAGGCGCAGCACGCGCCCAACGTAACGGGTTCGTTCCTCGTCGAGGCGAAGCTCGTCCCCCGCTTTCAGCGGATCGGGCACATACAGGCGATTAAGGGGCTTTGTCGACAATTTCGCAGATGCCATCGCGTTGCCGTATTGGCAGCGTCGACATTAGGCACGGTTCGGAACGAATGTGTCAAAGCGGGGCGCGGACCTTGCCGGGGGTGGTTTACAATGGCGTTGCCCGGTCGCCCGCGGGGCGGGCTCCTGCAGCGCACGATTCGTGCACAACGACGATACATGCGCTGCAGGAGCCCGCCCCGCGGGCGACCCACCGAGACGTCATCATCAGAATTCCATACGAAGTCCAGGAAATTGCCCGAGATCGACGAAACCCGATACACCGTGAGCCCGGGCGCCGGCCTTATCCGGCCGGCCGTGCAATGTCCGTCGCCCAACCAGGACGACCGGCCGGAGGGTGTCGAGCCGGAACTCATCGTAATCCACGGCATCAGCCTGCCGCCCGGCGAATTCGGCGGTCCGCACATCGAACATTTTTTCACCAATTGCATCGACCGCAGTGCGCATCCTTACTTCGAAGAGATCGGCGACCTGCACGTATCGGCACATCTGCTCATACGGCGCGATGGCGGCCTGATACAGTTCGTTCCGTTCGGCCGGCGCGCCTGGCACGCCGGCCGGTCGTCCTTTCGCGGGCGCTCCTGCTGTAACGATTTCTCGATCGGCATCGAGCTCGAGGGCGACGACGAATCGCCCTACGCCGATGAGCAATACGTCGAACTCGGGCGGGTAGTCGAGGCCCTCATCGCGGCGTATCCGGCACTCGACACGCGGGCGATTGCCGGCCACTGCGACGTAGCACCCGGCCGCAAATCCGACCCCGGCCCTGCGTTCGACTGGCTGCGGCTGTATGATCAGCTATCCGTAATACGGGCGGGAGCTCAAGCGGGCATGGCTTCATGAAACTGATTGCATTGCTGATCGGGCTCATCGTCGAACGTCTCGCCACGCAGTTGTTTCACCTGCGTGAACTGCGCTGGCTGGACCGGCTGATCGACTTCGGTTTTCGCCAGGTTGACCGCTACGCCAACTGGCCGCCGCTGATCCTGGTGTTGCTCCTTACGTTTGTCCTGGTGCTGCCGGTCCTGCTGGTCGTGCTGAGCCTGGGCGATACGTTTCACGGATTCCTGTACCTGATCTTCGCCGTGGTCGTCCTTTTTTTCTCCCTCGGCCCGCGCGACATCGCCGGAGAGGTTGACGAGCACTGCGCGGCGCTCAAGTCGGAAGACGCCGAGCGCATTCGAACCACGGCGAAAGCGCTACTCGAGAAGGATATTCCAGCGGATCCGGTGGAGCGAAGCCACGCGGTCGAACAGGCTGTCTGCGTGCAGGGAAACAACCGCCTGTTCGCGGTCATTTTCTGGTTCATTTTGCTGGGGCCGCTCGGCGCGTGGACTTATCGGGTCACGGATCTCATCAGGCGGCGCGCCGTCTTCAAGGCGGCGCGCGACGATAGCGGTGCGGGTGCCGCGTCGCTCGTCGTCGGCGCGGCCGAAGACCTGCACGGCTGGCTGGCCTGGATTCCGGCCCGGTTGACTGCGGTCGGCTATGCCCTGGCGGGCAACTTCGACGCCGCCCTTGGGGCGTGGCGGACGCCGATGCCTCGCGGCACGGAAGAATTGCACGCGCGAAGCGAGCACCTGCTCGCGAGAGTCGGCGCCGGCGCATTGGCGCTGCATCCTGTCGAAGACGAAACCATTACCGATCGCAGCATGCGTGGAGCGACGGCCGCCCGGAAACTGGTACTCCGCTCGCTCCTGATCTGGGCTGCCGCCGTCGCCGCCATGACCCTTTACGGCTGGTCCCGTTGAGTGTGCCCATTCGCCGGCGATTCCCGACAATCCTGCTGCTGACATTTCTTGCGTCGTCCGGCGGATGCGAATCCCGGACCAATGATGCAACTTCCACGGAACGAAACAACGAGCCGCCGTCCGCCGATCTGCGCATCGTCTCCCTGGCACCGCATCTCGCGGAACTCGTGTTCGCCGTCGGTGCCGGTGACCTGCTGGTCGGTGTTACTTCCTATACCGACTATCCGGAAGCCGCGGCGGCGCTGCCGCTGGTTGGCGACGCGTTCGCCGTCGATCAGGAACAACTTGCGGTCCTCAAGCCGGATCTGTTGCTTGCCTGGAAGAGTGGCACAGCGGCACACGTCGTCGACGAACTCGAGATACGCGGCTATCGTGTCGAGACGATCGAGACGCGGGGCGTCGAGGACGTTGCTGCGGCACTGAAACGGATCGGGCGGCTGACCGGACACGTGTCGGATGGGGCGGCTGCTGCCGAAGATTTCAGGCAGGGCCTGCGGCAGCTGGCGGAGCGATACCGGGAATCGCCGGCAATCTCCGTCTTCTACCAGGTGTCAAGCCGCCCCCTATACACGGTCAACGGCGACCACTACGTCAGCGAACTCATCGAGATCTGCGGCGGCCGCAATATCTTCGACGACCTGGACAATCTTGCGCCGATGGTCGACGTGGAAGCGATCCTGGCGCGAGATCCGGAAGTGTTGCTTGCCAGTGACGACAGCGAAGATGACGCGTTCGATGTGTGGCAGCGCTGGCCGGACCTTGCGGCAAATCGATATGGCAATTATTTTTTTGTTCCGGCCGATGAAATCGGACGTCCAACGCCGAGGTTGTTGCAGGCGGGGAAGAGATTGTGCGAGACCATGGAGAGGGCCCGCGAGAATAAACGATCTCGTTGACGTCAATCGCCCGCTGCCGCGGGCTCCAACAGCGGAACGGTGCCGGACTTGGATCTTTGGACATTTCGCGAATCGATTTCAACTGCCCGTGTCGCTCCGTATCAGCGAAATGTCCAAAGATCCAAGTCCGGCACCGTTCCGCAGGAGCGGGCGATTAATCTCAACGCTCGATTCGACTGCGATCCCAGATGGTCTCCTGTCCCGTTTCCTCGCGCGCCAACCGTCTCGCAAGGACAAACAACAGATCCGAAAGCCGATTCAAATAGCGCAGTACTTCCGCCCGCACGTCTTCTTCCCTCGTCAGCGTATTAACGCGCCGTTCCGCGCGGCGCACGATCGTGCGGGCGAGGTGACATGCCGCTGCCGCACGCCCTCCACCGGGAAGGATGAATTCCTTGAGCGGCGGCAGGTCGGCGTTGAATGCATCGAGCTCCTTTTCCAGCCGCTCGACGAAATGCATCTCGATGGCTTTATGACCGGGTATGCAAAGTTCCCCGCCAAGTTCGAACAAGTCGTGCTGGACTTCCGTCAGGCAGCTGCGGATCGCATCGGGCACCGCGGTCTCCGCAAGAACGAGGCCGATCGCGCTGTTCGCTTCGTCGACGCTGCCGTAGGCCTCGACACGCGGACTGTCCTTGTCGATCCTGCTGCCGTCACCCAGGCCGGTCGTGCCGTCATCCCCGGTGCGTGTGTAGATTTTGCTTAAACGGTTTCCCAAGTGCTCACTTCCCGCAGTTCAGACCGCACGACGGCGAGTGTTTGCCGTCGCGGGAATCGCATAGGGTCGCAGTTCTTCGGGATGATGTCGAAGATATTGCAGAATTCGACGCGGGTGTTCCTGGCCACGCGTGGGCTGGCGTCCAGGTTCCGCAGCACCGTTACCGCTCAGCAGGGCAGGATCGACGCGGCCGACGCGGTTGTAAATCGTACGCCACAGGCTTTTGACGGTGGGCAGGGCACGCCCGAGCGCGTGCGCGAGTTGGGTATCGGTGCCGCCGAGCAGCGCGCGCTCGAGCAGCCGACGCTCGCAGCTGCTGAAAAGGAAGCGCGGCGGCGTGTAAGCGAAGATGGGAGCCATCGTACTGCCCGGGTCTGCCATGACCTCATCGCGGGTGATGCCGGTGAGGTAAAAGCATTCGCCGGGCGGCGGCACGGTAACACCTTTGCGCCGGTAGTAATCGGCGTAGTCGGTGAGCACCGGCGCCAGGCCATCCGGGACGAACGGGGGCGCGATCTCGTCACAGAATTCCTGCAGCATCTGCTTGATGTTGTAACCCCGGTGCAACCAGGTGAAAGCCTCGAGAGCCCTGTGTGCGAGTACGAAACGCTGAGCTGCGTCATAGCCGCTGCGTTTCTCCGCGTAGTGGAGAATGAGCACGTTGAGCCCATCCCCGGAATTGCACTCGCCGATCTCAGCCGGGCGAAGAATGAGCGATGTGCCATGTGAAGACGTCGATGAATCTAAGCATCCGGTTAGCGGAGCCGACGACGCTATTCGAGGTCGTCGACGATGGCGAAGCGCTGCCGAGACTCGAGCCGACGGGTCGTTCGTTTGTCGTGAAGAATATTTATGCCGACTTCAAACGGCACGACCTGGGGCCGGCGTTCCACGAACGCGAGTACGATGGCACGTACGTCACGGAATTCATGACCGAGCCGCTATGGGGGGTGGGAACTTCGGCTCCCTACGGTCACGACCGCCGCAGCATCAACCTGGAGGAAGTCATACTGCGACACGGTGGCGAGGCCGAGGCCTCGCGCAACGCCTTCGCGGCACTGAACGACAATAATCAACGCAAGCTCATCGAATTTCTGGATACGCTGATTCTGTTTCCGCCCGCCGACACGGCCTCCAATCTGAATCCCGGCCTGCCGGGCTCGAGCAATCCCCAGGACCCGTCGCAACACGGCAGCATCGACCTGAGCGTGCTGTTCCAGGATGCCTACGAGGGTCGTGAATAGCGCGGCAGGGATCCGGGAGCTACTTCCAGTCGTATCTGAGATCGATAAAGGTGCTTCGTTCCTGCATGGGGAATCCGGCCGCTGTTTCGTAGCGCGTATCGAGAAGATTCTCGATACGCGCGTTCAGGCGCCAGTGCTCGCCGATCGCGAATTGTGCGGTCAGGTCTGCCAGAACATAACCCGCGAGCGGCACGTTGCCGACGTCGACGCGATCGCCGCTCGCGAGCACCGAAAGCCCCAAGCGGTGGTCGCCGATATTCTTTTGCAGGCTCACCGTCATACTTTCCTCCGCGCGCCGGAACAATCGGGATCCATCTGTTCCGTTGTCCGCGCTCTGCTTTACGACGGCGATGCGCAGCGAGAAGCTGTCACCCTCATATTGCCATGCGAGTTCGGCGCCACGAATCTCCGCTTTGCCGATATTGCGCAACTCGAAGCTGGCGAGATCGAATTCGATCAGGTCCTCGATGTCGTTGCGGTAAAGACCGAGCTCGAGCGAGTGACGCGCCGACGGCCGAAAGCGTACGCCGATTTGCGCTTCGTCGGCCGTTTCAGGATCGAGATCGGGACTGCCACCGAAACCGAAGCGGTCCGTCGCATCCGGCGCGCGGAACGCGTGGCCGAGACCCGCATTAAGGGTCCAGCTTTCGCTTAACGTAAATGCATACTCCGCGTTCCATGACGTGTGGTTGCCGAAGGTCTCATGGTCGGTCACGCGCACGGCAAAAAACGCGCCGTGCCGGTCGTGCGACCACTGATCCTCGAGAAAGACCGCCTTGACGCTCGTGTCTTCGTCGAAGCCGGATCCGAATGAAAAGGATTCTGCATTCTCGTCGACCAGGTAGATGCCGCCGATCCAGCGATGGTTGCCGCGATCCACGCCGAGCTGCCAGTCGAATGCGTTACGCGCGGATTCGACGAAGTCCGCCGACTGGTTCTGCGAGATCTCGTCGACGATATGACTTAGAACCAGTTTGCTGTCGACGTTCTCGCCGATTTCCGTCTGCAATTCGAGCGCCGTGCTTTCGTTCCTGAAATCCTGGTCGAGCGCCGCCAGAAAGAAGTCGAAGTATTCGGTTGTACCGGCGGCGCGCCAGTGGCGCAGACTCAGATAGCTTGCGCCGAGACGCTTGCCGACATAGAAATTTGCCGAGAGGTTCTCGAAGCCGCGATCGATGTCACTTGCCGTGCTGGACGGGAAGCCGTCCGTGTCCTGCCAGTTGAGCGCGATTCCGACGTCGGCATCGTCGTTGCGCCTGCCCGCCGCGACGTAGCCGGAGCGCGTGTTGAAGCTGCCGCCGCCCACTCCGCCTTCAACAAAAGCCCGGTCGTTGCGGCGCGTGATGATGTTGATGACGCCACCGATCGCCTCCGTGCCGAACAGCGCGGATCGCGCGCCTTTCACGATTTCGATACGTTCGATGACCTCTGGCGCGATGTTCTGGATGGCGGCGCCACCGACAGTGCCGGGATTGATGCGTACGCCGTCGATCATCAACAGAGTGTGATTGCTCTCGGTGCCGCGCAGGAATATGGAGGCCGGCTGCCCCGGACCGCCGTTGCGGCCGATGTCGAGCCCGGCTTCGAAGCGCAGCACCTCCGCGAGATCGGATGCGAGCGATTGCTCGATATCCTGGCGCGTGATGACGGTCACCGGAACGATCGCGTCGGCCAGCGGTATGGTGGAGCGAGTCGCGGTGACGATAAGAGTCTCTTTCGCGCCCGCTTCAGCGGCGCCGGCCGCAAGGGAAAAAAGTATCAGGAGAGCCGTGAGCCCCATGGCAATTGTACGCATGTTGTCCCCTTTGCGTGCCGCCCGCACGTGATTCACGTCGTCAGAACCTGTGAAGACGACGCCGGGGCACCGGAACCAGCGTTGATCGAGATATACTCGAGTTCACGTCCAGATTACGCCCGCCGCGTCATACACGTGTGCATCGGGCCGGTCTCCGGGCTTACGAGTGGAATGAATTGCCGGTGGCATGCATTCCCTCCGTAGCGCCTTCCCGCGACTCGGAAAACATCGTTCTCCGTTGTTCGCAGTGGCTCCGCCGCATTGCGTGTTGCGTAAGCGACGGGGGCTACGGGTTGACTCGATCACCGTTGCGGGGGCAGCGCCGGAATGCGTATCCGAGATACGCCACCGGCTTCCCGTTCACCCGAAAAAATGCCTTTTCGGATTCACCTGATGTCGGAGGAACAATAGGGTCAGCGCAGGAAGCTGTCAAGCTGTGCGCTTGTGTCGCCATCAGAGCACCGTCATAGTTGCGCCGTGTTTAACTGACGCCGTCCCAGAGCAATGCAGAAACAGCACCAGCACTCACCCGAACTGGGAACCGCATTGGCGGCAGCCAGGGCGGCCGGCGAAATCAGCCGCAGGTACTATCGAAGCAACATTACCGTCGAAACGAAGGCAGATCGAACGCCCGTCACGCGCGCAGACGTCGAGTGCGAACAGGTCATTCGCCGAATCGTCCTCGAACGCTTTCCTGACCATGGTTTCTTCGGCGAGGAAACGGGACAGTCGCGCGCGGATGCGGAGTTTCTATGGCTCGTAGACCCGATCGACGGCACCAAGGGATTTGTTCGCCAATACCCGTTCTTCTCCACACAAATCGCCCTCATGCGAAACGGAGAGCCGATTCTGGGCGTGTCGAACGGCGTCATGTTCGACGAGCTGGCCTGGGCCGAGCGCGGGCAGGGCGCGTGGCTGAACGGGGAGCGGCTCAACGTGAGCGATATCGACGATCCTTCGTGCGCCGCGCTGTCGACCGGCAATCTGAAATCTCTCGCATCAGGCGACGGCTGGCGTGCGTTTGGCGACCTTGTTGCGACGGTCGATCGCATTCGCGGCTACGGCGATTTTTATCACTATCACCTGCTCGCGGCGGGCAAGATCGACGCGGTGCTCGAGTCCGACGTGAACATCCTCGATATCGCGGCGCTGTCCGTGATCGTGAGCGAGGCCGGCGGTATCTTCACCGACCTGAACGGGACTGCGCCGGGACTCGAAACAACGTCCATCCTCGCGGCGAACAAAGCGTTGCACGCGAAGCTGTTGCCGAAGCTTAAGGGCTACCTGTAAGCACAAGGGACGATTTTTGTCGGGCCGAGCCTGCTTATTGCTTCGTCCGGGTCCCCGTTGCCATGAAGATCTGGCGATCGCCCCAGCGGATCGCTTCCATGCCGGTCGCATACAGGTCGCTCAAGCGTTGTGCATCCAGTACTGACGCGGTTTCGCCCAGTTCCCAGCGGCCGTTACCGTACAGGAGCAGGCACTTCGTCGCAAAGCGCACGGCCAGGTTGACGTCGTGCAGGCTGGCGACGACGGCCGCTCCACCGCGCGCTTTGTCGGCAAAAATCTGCAGCACGTCGAGCTGATGCTGCGGGTCCAGGTGGTTGGTCGGTTCGTCGAGCAGGTAAATGCCAGGCGTCTGGGTAAGAACCTGGGCAATGGCGACCCGGCGCCGTTCGCCGCCGGATAGCGTGCCTATGTCCCGCGCGGAAAACTCCGCGAGGTCGACCTGATCGAGCGAGCGTACCGCGATATCCCGATCGGTGGTCGATTCCAGTTCAAACGGGCCAATGTGCGGGTGCCGGCCGATCAATACGGTCTCGAGCACGGTCGCCGGAAAAACGTCGTCGACGTACTGCGGCAGCAGCGCCAGGCTTCGCGCGATCTGCTGGCGCTTCAGGGTTTTGATCGGCTTTCCGCGCAGTTCGATCTGTCCCGCATCCACTGCAAGCAGCCCGGCGATGGTATGCATGGTCAGGGTTTTGCCCGCGCCGTTCTGCCCGAGCACGGCAAGGAAGTCGCCGTTCGAAATTTCCAGTTCCAGTGCTTCGACCAGCGTCCGGCCAGGAACCCGGATCGTCAGGTCATGGCAGCGTACGGCAGCAGCGATTGCAGGGGGCATTGCGACAGGTTAGCCCGAAGGCCGGTCGAAAGGCTATTCCACCAGGCGTATTTCACGTGCGGTTTCCGCGCCGATCACGACATAGCGGAGGCTCATTGGAATCATCGCGTCGACTTCCGAAACGGCGATGCGCCCGCCCATAATCTCTGCGTAACGCTGCGGCAGAAGCGGCGATCGCTCCGGTTCTGCATAACCCTGTGGAAACAGAGGCTGGCCATTGGCGCGCTCGTACTTGTCCGTTGCGCCCAGCGTATGCAGAAATTCATGCGCGATGACGACGTTGTTTATCGGCGTGTGGCGTCGGTCGGCAAACGCATTCACGATGCCGACCATGCCTTTTTGCATGCCGACGGAATTCTCGAGCATATAGCCGTCCCGCGGCGCGTAATAGCGGACGAAGATGCGCACGTCGGGCGGCGGATCATCCTGATCTTTGGCTACCCTTCGCGCCCACCAGCGCATTTTGAGGCTCCACAGCATGATCCGCGGCAATCCCGGCGACTCTGCGAGAGGCGGCGGTTGCTCCGCGACCAGGCGGCCCAGTTCCATTCGCACCGGCCGCTCGAGGCTGTGACCGTACTTGCGGATCTCCCGGGCAACGAACGACTGGATACTTTCGAAGTCTTCGAGCTGCAGCGACGCGATGTAACGTTCGACCTCGTCGTCGCCGTCGCCATTGATCGGATAGATCTTGACCCAAAGGCTGTTGTTCCAGTCCGTGCTTCGCGACTGTGTCAGCCAGGTGCTGACGGACACGAACACGAGCACCAGCAACAGCAGGCTAATGCGAATGGCTTTGAACATATCGTTGGTCGGCAGCTTCTCCGGGCGACAGCCGATTTAGCCGTGCAACGGGCAACGCCGAACAGTCCAGAGGCCCCCCGGGGTCAATCGGCATTAAAAAGCGGCGCTTTGCGTGCCTTGGTCGCCTGCTCGAAGGCATAGGCGATCTCGATCAGTTTCCGTTCGCTGAACGCCGGACCGATGAAAGAAACGCCCACCGGCAGCCCGAAGATGAAGCCTGCGGGAACCGTGATGCTCGCATAGCCCGACACCGCCGCGAACGATGAGCTGCCGACACTGAAATGGTCGCTGTTGATGTAATCCGTCATCCAGGCCGGACCGTTCGACGGCGCAACGAGAACATCGAGATCATGCGTTTTTACTACGTTGTCGATACCGTCCTGTGCAATGCGCTGGCTCAACTCCAGCGCCTCCAGATACCCGGCATCGGTCAAAGGTCCCTTGCCTTGCGCAAGCTCCATGATTTCCTGGCCGAAGAACGGCATCACGGTCGCGGCATGTTGCTCGTTGAAGGCAATGATCGCTTCGAGCGAATTCACCGCCGCATTCGACGACGCGAGATAGCTGTTCAGGTCTTCCTTGAATTCATAAAGGAGCACCTCGTACTCTGCGTCGCCCATTCCTTCGGTTTCTATCTCGACCGGATCGACGATCTCGGCACCTTTCGCGGCCAGTATCGCGATACTGTCGTCCAGGATGCTGTCAACTCGTGCATCGTTTCCCGCGCCGGAATACGTTCGCAACACACCGATCCTTTTGCCCTTGAGCGCGTCAACCTGCAAGTTGGCGGCGTAGTCCGGGACAGTATCGGAGCGCGCGCGCGCGGCGGAGTCCGATGGATCTCTGGCGGCGAGAGCGGACAACAGCACTGCAGCGTCCCGTACGGTGCGCGCCATCGGGCCGGCGGTGTCCTGGCTATGCGCGATCGGAATGATCCCGTCCCTGCTCACGAGGCCTACGGTCGGCTTGATGCCGACAATGCCGTTGATCGACGCAGGACAAATGATCGATCCGTCGGTTTCCGTGCCGACCGCCAGCGCGGTCAGGTTCGCGGAGACAGCAACGGCGGATCCACTCGAGGAGCCGCAGGGATTGCGTTGCGGATCGTAGGGATTTTTCGTCTGCCCGCCGACGCTGCTCCAGCCGCTCGACGACTGGGTCGAACGGAAGTTCGCCCATTCGCTCAGGTTTGCCTTGCCGAGAATGACGGCGCCCTGTTCGCGCAGGCGCGCGACCAGGAACGCATCGTCAGGCGGGTGATGGCCTGCAAGTGCCAGCGAACCGGCACTGGTTGCCATCCTGTCGCCGGTGTCGATATTGGCCTTGAGTACCACCGGTATGCCGTGAAGCGGGCCGCGCGCACCCGAGCGCCGGCGTTCTTCATCGAGCGCGTCGGCGATCTGTAAAGCCTCCGGATTCAGCTCGATGATGGCTGAGAGTTGCGGGCCGTCCCGGTCGATCGCCTCGATTCGATCGAGATAGTAGCGGACCAGTTGGCGCGCAGTGACTTCGCCGCGCTGCATCGAATCCTGCAACGAAGCGATATCGTATTCGTGGAAGTCAGGCTGCCGTACCGATCCGCATGCGCCCAGGGCGAGCAGGCACCAAAAGATTGTGAGGCGTTTCAATTTACTGTGACTCCGGCACCGTCGGCTGCCGGAAAGACTAAGGCCGGACCGGGGTGTCGCGCAAGCAGGGGTCGCAGTTATTCCGGTTTGCGGAACCGCAGGATGAATCGATCGGTTTTGCCGCGCAGCTCCGGATCGAAAACGATCTTGCTGTAGTCGTCATCCATGTTGCGCAACGCGTCACTTCGTTCTTCCAGCTCGAAGCCCGCACTGGTCAGGTCGGCAATAACGATGCGCGGATCGATACGATGCAGGGTGCCGCCTGTTTCACGCGGCGCCCCGGCTTCCGCATAGTGATCGACGATGCCCAGCACGCCGCCGGGTTTCAGCCCCCGGTACAGTTCGGCAAGCAGCTTCGGGCCGTCTATTTTCGGCCAGCCGTCTTTCGGGTTCGAGTAATACACGTCATGGTAGGCCAGAATCATGAGGATCGCGTCGAACTCACCGGGCTGCAGGCGCAACTCGTTGTTTTCCGCCAGCCGCGTTTCGACGTTCGGCAGCCGTTCGTCGACGTTTCGCTGCTTGATTTCATCGCCGAGGAAGCCGACATAGGCGCTGTTGTTGTGCGCGACAACCGATCCTTCCGCCCCGACGACGTACGAGAGCAGTTCGCTGTAGTAGCCGCCGCCGGAGAACAGATCGAGTACGCGCATGCCGGGCTGGATGGCGAAAAACTGCAAGACTTCTTCCGGTTTGCTGCCGGCGTCGCGTTCGAAGTCTTTCTCCAGGCGTGCACTGTTCGAAATCGCCGCCGAGTAAACTGAGGCATCCGCGGTTTTCCCGGCGCTCTCCTGCACGGCGTCCAGGGCCTTCATGTCGTCTGCGTCGGATGGAGCTCCGTCACAGCCGGCATGCGCCAGCGTCAGCAGCAAGATTGTCAGGAGCGGAACTCTCGGCTTCATGGATCGCTTGCCTTTGATGGCGATGACCGCCGTATAGACTCGCACGGTTGCGAAAAGTGCCGTATGCAACGACGGCGCAATTCCGCAATGCACGGACACGAAGTCACGGCAATAAAAAACCCCGCGGCTGATGAGGCGGCGGGGTCAATGACTCTTTTTATTATTAAGAGGTAACTGAGTTCGGTAACCAGATACAGACATATCATTATTATTATTGGATCTGGATCTTTTTGTTTTTGTAGTTATTGTTCTTCTGGCGTCTAAATCCTGTATGTATCAAATTTCCGGTTACCGTTCCCAGTCACACTTCGCTTGGGCACGCTTATAAAAGCAAGAGCTATGCCACTAGTGATTTTCGGACTTATTTTCAAAGAGTTGTGGCTGAACTTGCCGAGTCGGGCTTAACTTTTCGCCGTCGGATGTAAGGATTCCCGACAGGAAACCGCGATTATACATAACGCAGTCGCGCGGAAAGAGACTGATATCTAATTGATTCATAAATCTTTTTTCGAAAGGCCGCAAGCGGCGCCGGGGCCGCGTCGGCGCGGAGTTGGATTTTCCCGCCGTTCAGTTCCGTCGCCAATCGGCGACAGTGCGGATTCTGAGTGCATTTTGTCAAATTACTCGACAGCGGTTGTGCCGCGAGCGTCTTCGAGCAGGCGTATCAAACTGTAGAAGCGACCGTTCCTCACGACCGCGACAATGTTGAGCGCATCGGCAATACGATGCTCCGGGTCGCCGGAGACGAGAACCAGATCGGCTAGCGCGCCGGGCACGATCCTGCCGAGTTGCTCGTCGAGACCCAGGGCATCGGCCGCGTTGGCTCCGGCGGCCCGGAGTACCTGTTCGCCGCTCAAACCGGCCGCGCTGAGTGCCAGCAGTTCGGCATGCAGCGCGAGCCCGGCTGGCAGACCGTTCGGCTTACTGCCGACGACCACCGACGAAGCCCCGGCGAGGTTCGGCAGTTCCGAGAAGCGACGAGGCGGCTCGGCCTGCCCGGCGAGCCAATGCTCGAACGCCCGCGCCTGGCGCGTTTGCAGCAATTGCGCCAGTCCGGGTGTCCCGGCGTCGGCCAGTCCCGACACGAGCGCGACCGGGCCCGCTCCCGCCACGATGCGGACGTCCTGGTAGCGATGTCCGAGCGGCGAGGCCGGCAACGTGTCCGCGCCCAGTAACAGGTCCGCGCCCACGGCGACTCCGACTCTCCAGCTTTCCGCCAGCACCGGCACGCCGCGTTGCCGACCGGATTCCAGGGCGCTGCCACCGTCGCCGGAGGCGAAGCCGGATGCCGGAATGGTAAGAAGAGCCAGCGGCACCGGGTTGTCCTCGTCAGGGACGGCGCTCAAGGGGGCAGCCCGCAACAGGCGCGGACCCGGGCTTTGTTCCGTTTCCCAGACGGCCGGGTCAAAACTGTCCGGAGCGTCGGCGACGATCGTTGTAACGCCATAGGTCAACAGCGCCAATCCGACTTCACGCGCGTTGCGATCCGGCAGCGATGCGTAGCTGTCGACGAAGCCGGGCAGTATGGTTGCGTCGCCCAGGTCAAGGATCGTCGCATCGTCCCAGTCGTGCCTGGATTCGACCGCCGCGATCCTTCCGCCCTCGAGCAGCACGTCGACGTCGCTTCGATAGCCGGATGCGACGCCATCGAACAAGCGAGCGGCGCGAATGACCAGTCGCCCGTTCGGCGGCGACACGATCGGCAGCTCCGCCGCCGGCTCTTCCGTTTCGAGGGTTGCGCCCAGGCGCGACTCCGGCCGGCGGACTTCCGCCCTGAACGGCACTTTGCTGGCCCTCCATTCGTTGAAGCCACGAGTCTTGATGATCCCGTCCGCGGTATAGAAAAAATGCAGGCGGTCGAGCCAGCTCACCGGTGCAAGGAAAAAGTCTTCGTTCGCCGCGACCGGCCGCACCAGCGGCGGGTTCGACAGAATGACCATCTCGAGGCTGTATTTTTCGTCACTGCGGCGCAGGTAGGTGAGGAGGCTTCCGTCCGGCCGCCACGATGGGGCGGCGAGCGGTTCGTCGGAGATCACCAGGTCCTGGTCCGCCTGACCGTGCCGCCGCAACACCAGCCGCCACTGGTCGTCCATGCGGCGTACGAAGGCGAGGTCACGGCCGTCCGCAGACCAGACCGGCTCGGTTTCGTCACCGGGGTACTGGCTCAGCCGCCAGCTGAGCCCCGTGTCCAGATGGATCTCCCACAGGTCGAAACCGCTGTCGCCGCGCGCCGATGAAAATGCAATGCGCTCCCCGGACGGGTGCCACTCGGGGTGCTGATCGAAGTTCGCACCGCTGCTCAACTCGCTCGACGTGGACAGGTCGACATCGAGCATCCAGAGGCGACTGCCGAGTACCGAAACCGTCTGATAAAGGATCCTCTCACCCGTGGGTGACCATTTCGGACGCGCCGCAGGTTGCAGGCCGTTGCTGACTTTTTCCGCGGCGCCGCCGGCTGGCGGCACCACCCAGATACTCCCGAGGAGGTCCATCGCAATCTGTCCGTCGATGGGCGACACGTCCACTGACAGGTTCGTGCCTTCCGACAGGATTGTCTGGGCCGGTGTGGCTGGAGCTGCGAGCGACATTGCGAAAGCGAGAGCAACGCAGCACACATTGGCCGTCGATTTTCTGAACTGGCGCTGGACGTTTCGCAGTGTGCGGTCAGGCACGGTCGACCTGCAACGCCAGCAGCTGCTCGGTGTCTGTCTCGAAACTGATCTGCATCGGCTGGCAGCAGACCTGGCAATCCTCGACGTACGACTGACCGCCGCCGGACAGGTCGAGCACGATATCCATCGATTCTGCGCAATACGGGCAGCCTATCCTGCGTTCAACGATCCCCGGTTCCATCAGCGTTTCCTCTTCCGCTAGCTCCGTTAACGACGGCCCACCAGGAAGCCTCGGCACCAGTCGCGCTCGTTCGTCTCTCCAGCGTCGTCAATAGTAACCTGCAGGATCTTGTGCGGCGGCTCGCAGGGGTTGCATCCTTGGAGTTGCATATCTACGGCTGCAGCCGCACGCCGCTCCACGGCGACACGGAGAACGCGTGTTCGTTAGACCGGACGAGATCGCGCTTCCAGGCGGCACGATCGTGGATTCTGTCCTTCCCTTCGATCCAGAGTTCAATCGCGCTGGCCCAGATTCTGATGCCGCCCCAGTGTGGCGGCCGCGCGATCGGCGGCACGACGTTTGCGGGCGCCGGTTCGCCATTGTCGACACGCTGGTCAGGAGACACTCCCAGCAGCACCGCGCGTTCCCGGATCTGAGCGACCAGCGCCTCGCGCGACGCAATCACTGCGCTTTGATCGCTGCCCCAGGCGCCCAGCTGGCTGCCGCGGTCGCGCGTCGCGAAATAGGCGTCGCTTTCCGCCGCGGGCGAACGTACCGCAGGTCCCTCGAGTCGCATTTGCAAACCGAGCCGGTCCCAGTAAAACGCTACGGCAACCTTCGGGTTTTCGGTCAGATCGCGCACTTTGCGCGATCTGTAATTGGTGTAAAAGACCAGGTAGCCGGGGTCGGGCACGAATTGTTTGCAGAGCACCACGCGTGCGGACACCTGCCCGTCGCGTCCGACCGTTGCGAGCGTCATCGAGTTCGGATTTCGCACCCCGGCATTCGCCGTTGCTTCCTTGAGCCAGGCATCCGCGAAATGCATCGGGTCTGCCGGCAGTTCGGCCGGGAGGCGATCGACGAAGCGCAAATTCTTCAATGCCGACTCCGGAAAGCAGGATTGCTGGCCGCTGCGCGGCAGGGTAGCTCAATTAGGGGGACAGTGACCTTAATTCGGGGGGCGATCAGGGGGACAGTGACCTTAATTGCACCTCGGGCATTTAAGGTCACTGTCCCCCTGACTGAGCATCCGGCAATTAAGGTCACTGTCCCACCCATGTTGCGCCTTCGCGCCTCGGATCGGCGCCGGCTTCGAATCCCTTTTGCTCATCGAAGAGCGCCGCGCCGACGCCGCCGAAGTACATGCCGATTTCCGGATAACGCGTCACAGTAAGACGGTTGGTCGGCGTGAACGGAAGCCCGGGTTCGAGCCGAACGTTGATGCTGTCCGGTCCGAGGTCAAGGTGCATGCGCGGATGGGCGATTGCCGCATCGAGATCGAGGCCGAGCACGAGAAAGTTGACCAGGAACTGATGCAATGCGGTGGTAATCCGGTCGGCGCCGGGCGAGCCAAGCGCCAGCACGCTGCCGTTCCTGCGCGCGACCGTAGGCGCCATGTTGGACGGAAGCCGGTTGCCGACGGGGAGGGTGTCAGGGTCGCGACGGATCAGTTCCAGTTCTCCCAGGCAGTTGTTGAGCCACAAACCCGTGCCTGCGGGCATTTCACCGGAGCCGTAACCGGACGACGCCGTTATGGCGCAGGCGAGGCCGGAGTCATCGACCGCGGAGGTGTGTACCGTGGACGCAGACACGTACCTGCCGATCAGCTGGCCGTTTCGCACCCGTTCGAGCAGGCGCCCGGCGTCACCCGGAATGTCGTCGCTGAGATCGAGCGTTTCCCGGCGGTAGGAGAGTGCGGCCAGCTGAACGCGCGCGAGATAGTCGAGCGACTCCGCGTCCCAGTGCGCAAGCCTGCGGTCGGCAAAGGCCAGCAGCATCGCCGCAAGCACTGTTCCGCCGATGGCCGGAGGCGGATTGGTGGCGATCTGCCATCCGTCGAGCTCCACACTCAGGCAGTCGCGGACGATCGGGCGGTACAGGCGCAGATCGTCGAGGGTCAATGCGCCGCCGCCGTCCTGCACGTGGGTTGCCATGCGGGCGGCAATGTCGCCGTCGTAAAAAATCCAGCTTCCTTCGCTTGCGATTGCCGCGAGCGTATCGGCAAGGTGCGGAACGCGAATGTTGCTGCCCTTGGCGCGTAAGGAGCCATCGGCATGGTGCAGCGCGGCAAAGCCGTCCGGACTGCGCCCGTATATCGGTGTTCCGGCATAGCCCAGGTAATGGTGGGATGCGGACGGTAACGGAAAGCCTTCCCGCGCCGCGCGGATACTCGGCGCCAGCAATTGCGTCCACCGGGCGTTGCCGAATTGCCGCCACCCGGCGTCGAGCGCCGCAAGCGATCCCGGCACCGCCACGGACGCCGCACCCACAACCGTATCGATGCCGCCGCCATAACCGACGTGCAAACGGGTACCCTGAACCGATTTTCTCGCGCCGGGGCCCTTCCCGGGCACCGCCACGTTGCCGTCAATGGTGATCGGTGACGAACCGGCGGCCCAGATCGTTACGTACGCGCCACCTGCCAGTGAGCATACGCCCGGCTGGGTATTCATGGTCACGAGCGCCGCCCCGATCGCGCAATCGACCGCGTTACCGCCGAGTTCGGCGACCTCCGCCGCTGCGTCCGCGGCAAGGCGGGATGATGTGGCAACCGCGACCCGGGTCATTGGTCAACTCTTTTGCAAAGCGGGTTTCGGGCATGGTGGTGTGCGTGGTTCGCCATCCTCTCCACTGGCGGTAGCACTACTAGTACGCATCATTCATGAGCGTGACGGCGTATCAGCGGAGCCTCGGTTGGGGGGAGGGCTTTTCAGGATCGTCAAAAACAGGGATGTTTTTGCGAAGCCCCCATGGATGGGTTCACGGCGTTCCTGAAAAGCCCTCCCCCCAACCGAGGCTTCGCCCACCACTGACCTTAAACGCTCATGAATGATGCGTACTAGTAGTGCACAACGGAGCGGATGCTCTTCCCTTCGTGCATCAGATCGAACGCCTTGTTGATATCTTCCAGCGGCATCGTGTGGGTAATGAACTCGTCGACCTTGATCTCGCCGTTCATGTACTGATCGACCATGCCCGGCAACTGCGAGCGACCCTTGCAGCCGCCGAACGCGGTGCCGCGCCATACCCGGCCGGTGACGAGTTGAAACGGCCGGGTGGAAATTTCCTGCCCGGCGCCGGCGACGCCGACGATGACCGACTGCCCCCATCCTTTGTGGCAGCATTCGAGCGCCGCGCGCATCAGTTTGACGTTCCCGACGCATTCGAAGGAATAATCGACGCCGCCGTCGGTCATTTCGACGATCACTTCCTGGATCGGTGCGCCGTGGTCTTTCGGGTTTACCGTATCCGTCGCGCCCATCTGTCTTGCGAGCGTAAATTTGTCGGGATTGATGTCGACGGCGATGATCCGCCCGGCCTTCGCCATCGATGCGCCTTGTATCGCGCTCAGGCCCACACCGCCAAGCCCGAATACTGCGACCGTTGCGCCGGGCTCCACTTTCGCGGTGTTCAGAACGGCGCCGATGCCGGTGGTAATACCGCATCCAAGCAGGCAGATTTTTTCCAGGGGCGCCTTCGCACTGACTTTCGCAACGGCGATCTCCGGTAACACCGTGTATTCGCTGAACGTCGAGGTTCCCATGTAATGAAAAATCTTCTGGCCGCCTTTCGAGAATCGCGATGTGCCGTCCGGCATGAGGCCTTTGCCCTGGGTGGCGCGGATCGCCTGACAAAGGTTGGTTTTCCCCGAGGTGCAGAATTTGCATTTGCCGCACTCGGGCGTGTAAAGGGGAATGACGTGATCGCCGGCCTTGACGCTTTTTACGCCGGCACCGACTTCTTCGACGATCGCACCGCCTTCATGTCCCAGTACGGCGGGAAAAAGTCCTTCCGGATCCTCGCCGGACAACGTGAACGCGTCCGTATGACAGACGCCGGTTGCGACGTTGCGTAACAACACCTCGCCCTTTTTCGGGCCGTCAAGCTCAATGGTTTCGATCTGAAGTGGCTTGCCTGCTTCCCAGGCGACAGCGGCGCGAGTTTTCATATTTCATCGTCCCGGTATGCGTTGTTGGTGCGATCGAAAGTTTCGCACGATTGCAGGGTGGGTGGTAGGGGCGATGCAGCGAGCAAGCAGGTCATCCAGGCTTTCTCCGCGGGGACCGTTTCAAACGAAAGTTTGACGGCCTGGCGACTCCGCTTGCCGTTAGTCGTGGCTGTCCTGTACAACGGGTACGCGAATAAAACCATTAACCGACCCGACTATCCATGAAACTTGACGAATTGAGAGACGACCTTTCGTCGCTTGACCGGCGCCTGCTCGAACTGATCGCCGAACGCCAGCGCGTCGTAGGCCTGATAGGCCGCAACAAGCTTGCAACCGGTCGGGCGACTCGCGATTACGAACGCGAAAAAGTCGTGCTCGAGACGGCCCGGGACTATGCGGCATCGTTATCACTCGACCCGAAACTTGCGGAAAGCATTGTGCGGTCGCTCATTCATGCGTCGCTTGCCAGCCAGGAGCGGGACCGGGTGGCCGCCGAAGGAAAGGGCAACGGGCGCAAGGTGCTGGTCATCGGCGGGGCCGGCAAGATGGGCGGCTGGTTCGTCGATTTTTTTGCGTCGCAGGGCTACAGCATAAGCATTGCCGACAGCCGCGCCGAGCCGGGTCCGGGCAGCTTCCGCGACTGGCAGGCCGCGGGCGTGGAGCACGATGTCATCGTGGTTGCGACGCCGCTGGCAATTTCCGGGCGAATCCTGGCCGAACTCGCCGGACACAGGCCGCGTGGCCTCGTTTTCGATATCGGGTCACTGAAAACGCCGCTGCGCTCGGGCCTCAAGGCGCTCGTCGACGCCGGTTGCAGCGTGACCTCGTTGCACCCGATGTACGGCCCCGATACCGAGCTGCTGTCGGGGCGGCATCTGATCTTCGTCGACGTCGGGGCGCCTGAAGCCACGGCAAGAGCAAAGGAATTGTTCGCAGCGACGATGGTTCAGCAACTGGAGATGGGGCTTGACGATCACGATCGGTTGATTGCCTACGTGCTCGGACTGTCCCACGCGCTCAATATCGCGTTCTTCACCGCGCTGGCGGAAAGCGGCGAGGCCGCGCCGAAACTCGCCAAGCTGTCGTCGACCACGTTCGATGCGCAACTGCTGGTGTCGGCCGCGGTGGCCCAGGACAATCCGCATCTGTACTTCGAAATCCAGAACCTCAACGAATTTGGTCTCGGTCCGCTCGATGCATTGTGCGAATCGGTGGTTCGCATCAGAAAACTCGTGGCGGACGGCGATGAATCCGGCTTTGTCCACATGATGGAACAAGGCCGCGATTATTTGGCAACGCGCCAGTAGCCCGGGCCGAAAACCGGCCTTTTCCAGCCCCCGGACGTCCTCTTGAACGGTTTGCCGGCTGGTCGCGCGACGCGGCCGGTTCTTTTTGGTAAAAGGCGGACCTGGGAGTCTGCGCGGTAGAAATATCCTACTGCGAATGCGCCACAGCGGTCCTTTTTTCCGTTCTTTTTCGTTGCGTAGAACGACCATGCGCCTCAAAAGAACGAAAAACTGGCCTCGCTGTGGCACATTCTCGTTACGGATATTTCTACCGCGCAGACTCCTTGGAGGGGGGCGATGACCGGATTGACCGCTATGGGTTCCTATGAAGAGCTGTCCGCAGAGCTCACTCGCGCGCGCCGAAAGCTCAGCCGGCTGACCAAAGAGGTCGCAAGAAACACGCAAATCCTGCAAGTTTCGCAGCGGCGCGAACTGGACCTGCTGCAGGCGGCGGACCTGACCGCGCTGTTCCGGCAGATTCTTGACGGCCTCAGGGACAGTTACCGTCTGGAGACGGTGACGGTGGTGCTCTGCGACCCCGATCACGACGTGCGGCACCTGCTGCTCGCCGCAGGCACCCGGGAAGAAGACCTGCCCGGCCTGCAATTCGTCGACTCGCTGTCCGGTCTCGCGCCGCAGTACGTCGCGCTGCGAAAGCCCTGGCTCGGCCCCTACAGAAAAGCCGACCACCCGCTCATTTTTCCCGGCGCCATCAACGTCGCGACCAGCCTGGCGAGCGTCGCGATGCTGCCGCTGACGCACAAGGGAACCTTGCTCGGCAGCATCAACTTCGGCAGCACGGACGCAAGCCGCTTCACCCCGGCGCATGCGACCGACTTTTTCTCCCATCTCGGCAGCATTGCGTCGTTTGCGCTGGAGAATGTCGTCAATCGGGCGCGCCTGCTTCGCAGCGGCTTTACGGACGTGCTTACGGGCTGGCATAACCGCCGTTATCTGCAGGTGCGGCTGACCGAGGAAATGGCGCGAGCCCGGCGCGACAAGTCGAACCTGGTGTGCCTCATGCTCGACCTCGATCATTTCAAGCAGGTCAACGATACCTTCGGGCATGGCGCCGGCGACGACGTCCTGCGGGAACTGTCGCGCCGGATCGAGTCGCAGGTGCGTGGCAGTGACGTCGCGGCCCGCTACGGCGGCGAAGAATTCGTCATCCTCCTGCCGCACACCGAAGTCGAGTCGGGCAAGCGGCTGGCGGAGCGCATTCGTCACGCAGTGTCGGCTAACCCGGTCGTTTTCGGCGACGGCAAAGCGGTCACGATCACGACGTCGATCGGTATCGCCTGCGCGACCCCGCAGGAAGGCGACTTCGACCTTAAAACGCTCGGCGAAAGCCTGATTGCGCGCGCGGACGTTGCGCTTTACAAAGCAAAGTCGGGCGGTCGCGACCGCATCTCGGTGAGCCCGGACTGAAGGCCGCGTGTGGCCATGCGCGTGGCCATATGTGATAATGAGAACCATTATCATTCACGCGAATCCCTTACGAGGGAAACGGGGTCCTGACACATGCGACGCGCACGATACCTTCATGCAGGGCAGCTGCCCGGCACCCTGATACTGCTGCTCGTGTTACTGCAAGCTTGTGGCGGCGAAGCGCCCGAATCCGCGTCACCGGGCGAAACGCCGGAGCCGGTCGTGGTGTACTCGGCTCGCGCCGAGCAGCTCATCCAGCCGATCTTCGATGCCTATACGGCCGAAACGGGCGTGCCGATCCGCTATACGACCGACAGCGAACAGCCGCTCATTCAAAAATTGCTCGCCGAGGGTGAGACGACGCCTGCCGACATACTGATGACCGTCGATGCCGGCAACCTGTGGTATGCGGCGGAAGAAGGCGTCCTTCGTCCGACTTACTCGGAAATACTCGAGAACAACATTCCGCAGCACCTGCGCGATCCCGCGAACATGTGGTTCGCACTGTCGGTGCGCGCGCGCACGGTCGTTTATGACACGCGTGACGTCGAGCCTTCCGAGCTGACCGGTTACGCAGGTCTCGCCGGCGACAAGTGGCACGGCAAACTGTGCCTGCGAACCTCGGAAAAAGTTTACAACCAATCGCTGGTCGCGATGCTCATCGCCGCCGACGGTGAAGAGCAAACGGAGCGAACCGTGCGCGGCTGGGTCGACAACCTCGCAACGGACGTGTTTTCAAACGACACGAGCCTGCTCGAGGCAATCGCTGCAGGCCAGTGCGACGTCGGAATCGTGAACACGTATTACTTCGGCCGTCTGCAGAAAGAAAGGCCGGACATTCCAATAGCGGTGTTCTGGCCGGCGGCAGAGACCGGCGGCGTGCACGTCAACGTTTCCGGAGCCGGCGTGACACGGCACGCCAAAAACCCGGACGGTGCGCAAGCGTTACTGGAATGGATGTCGTCCGCGAAAGCGCAGAAGCTTCTCGGCGGGGAAAACATGGAATACCCGGCGAACCCAGGGATCGAGCCCCATCCGCTGGTCGCCGCCTGGGGCACGTTCGAGGCCAGTCCCATGAACGTTGCGCAGGCGGGTGTCTATCAGGCAGACGCGGTCAGGCTGATGGACAGAGCCGGTTATCGCTGAGTCTTAAGCGGCCATGCAAGCGGCCGGCGCCGTCGGTCCCGGACGAAGCGGATTTATCGGCCGGATGAGCGGCGGCGGGGCCGGCCTGACCATCTGGCTGGTCGCGCTCGTTGCGTCCCTGCCGCTCGCCGTTGCGTTGCTGTCTTTTTTTTCGGACTCAAGCGGCGTATGGCCTCATCTCGCGCGCTACGTACTTCCGGAGGCGCTCGCCAATACGACCTGGCTTGTTTTCGGCGTTGCGTCCTGCACGTCCGTTCTCGGTGTATCGCTCGCCTGGTTTGTGGCGTCGTGCGAGTTTCCAGGGCGCCGCTTTTTCAACTGGGCGCTGCTCATGCCGATGGCCATGCCGGGTTACGTGCTCGGATTCGCGTTTGCAGCGCTGTTCGAATACACCGGGCCGGTGCAGGCCGCGTGGCGTAGTCTCTTCGGCTCATCGGCGTACTTCCCGGGCATCGGACCGCGCGGCGCGTCGATAGCGACCCTCAGTCTCGTGCTCTACCCTTATGTTTTCCTGATCGTTCGAGAGGCGTTTGCCTCGCAGGGGATCCGCGGCCTCGAGGTCGCACGCAGTTTCGGTTACCGGCCGGTACAGGCCTTCTTCAAAGTGACGTTGCCGATGGCGCGTCCGTGGTTCGTTGCGGGCTTGAGCCTCGCGGTGATGGAGTGCCTCGCCGACTTCGGCACCGTCAAGCTGTTCAACTACACGACCTTTACGACGGCGATCTATCGCTCCTGGTACGGCCTTTTTTCGCTGCAATCCGCGTTGCAGCTGTCGCTGGTGCTGGTGAGCCTCGTCCTGATCGCGCTGTTCCTCGAGCGCCGCTTGCGCGGCAAGTCACGATACGCGCCGCCCGGTGCAGCCCGGCAACGCCGCATCGTCCTGTCGCGGGGGAAAGCGGCCGGCGTCGCGCTCTACTGCGCATCGGTACTCATTGTTGCTTTCGGCTTGCCGGTTTCGCTGATCGTCGCCTGGAGTGTCGAGAATTTCGCCGCCGAGTTCGACGCCGCATACTGGAAACTCGCACTGAACACCCTGGTTCTCTCGTCCGGTGCCGCCGCCATGATCACGGCGGTGGCAGTTCTTTTGACCGTCACCGTCCGGCGCTCACCGAGCGTGTTGAACCGGAGCCTGTCTCGCATTGCGACGCTCGGCTATGCGATCCCGGGGACGGTACTTGCGGTAGGCTTTTTCGTTCCGGTTGCCTGGCTCAGCCGCGTGTTCAATGAGCATTTCGGCGACGACGCCGGCACTGTCGTTGCCTTGCAAAGTGGACTCGCGGTCATTTTTCTTGCGTATCTCGCGCGCTTCCTTGCGGTTGCTCACAGTCCGGTGGAAAGTGCGCTGCAGAGAATCCGGCCGTCGATCGAAGAAGCCGCGAGGGGCATGGGCGTGTCAGGCTTGCGCCTGCTCGGCCGCGTGCACCTGCCAATTCTGCGTCCTGCAATTTTCACGGCTGCATTGCTGGTGTTCGTCGACATCATGAAAGAGTTGCCGATCACCCTCATGACCCGCCCGTTCGGCTGGGATACGCTCGCGGTCAAGGTATTCCAGTTGACCACCGAAGGTGAGTGGCAGCGCGCAGCATTGCCGGCTGTTGCGATTGTTGTCGCGGGGCTGCTGCCGGTCATTCTCCTCAGCAGGCAGCGGCGCTGATGCTCGAACTCGAGAACGTGGCTTGCGGTTACGGCGCCGAACCGGTACTGAACGATTTGTCGTTCCGGCTCGAACGCGGCCATATCGGCTGCATACTCGGGCCGAGCGGCTGCGGTAAAACCACCTTGTTGCGGTGTATTGCGGGTTTCGAGCCGGTCAGCGGTGGACGAATCGTTGCCGCGGGCGTCACGCTAAGCACGATCGAGCGACATGTCCCGGCGGAACGGCGGAAAATCGGCATGGTGTTTCAGGATTATGCGTTGCTGCCGCACCTTTCTGCACTTAAGAACGTTGCGTTCGGCCTGCGCGGGAAGTTCGCGGCGGACCGCACGGCTCGCGCAAAGCAGTTCCTGGAAAAAGTCGGTCTGCAGGATTTTGCGAATCGCTTTCCGCACGAATTGTCCGGCGGACAGCAGCAGCGAGTGGCGATTGCCCGTGCCATGGCGCCGCAGCCCGACCTGTTGCTGATGGATGAGCCGTTTTCGAATCTGGATGCGAGTCTGCGCCAGACCCTCGGTCAGGAAATGCGCGCACTTCTCAAAGCCCTCGGTGCAACCGCACTCATCGCGACGCACGATCATCACGATGCGTTTGCGACGGCGGACGAGGTCGGCGTCCTGCATCGCGGCCGGTTACTTCAATGGGACACCGCGTACCGCCTGTATCATCGCCCGGCGGAGCGGTTCGTCGCGGATTTCGTGGGCAAGGGTGTGTGGATGCCGGGCCGCGTCACCTCAGCCGATTCTGTCGAGATCGAAACGGGAACGGCGACCGGACGAATGACCACGATCTTTCCGATTGGCGCGGAAGTCGACCTGCTGCTGCGGCCGGACGACGTAGTGCACGACGATGACAGCCCGCTTGCGGCCGAAGTCGTGAACAAGCAGTTCAAGGGCTCGGAGTTTCTCTATGAACTGCGCCTGCCGAGCGGCGCGCGGTTGCTGTCTTCCGTGCCCAGCCACCACAATCACGCGGTCGGCGAATTCATAGGCATCCGGCTCGAAACCGCGCATATGGTGGTTTTCCCGCGCGCGGACTGAGCCGCAGTCAGGACACTACTGCTTTTGACGACGCAGGAGTACCGTCCGGGGGTGTTCCACGTGCTCAGACACGGGAAACTCGCTCG
>JBBDXW010000026.1:149627-169043 GCA_040902105.1 Woeseia sp. | reverse complement strand
CGGCATTCGGCGACGGCGGTTGTCGCCCGCAATGGCGGGCTCCTACAGCGCTCGAATCCAGGCCTTGTGCAGAGGCTCCCTAACCGTTAACAATACGTTAACGGTTAGTCAACCGTACTTAACTGGTCAGGAGTCCGGATCTAGCTCAAGGTTTCCCCCTTCGGACGTGCGGCAAACAACGCGCAGCAGTTGCTGAACGTCCGAATTCAGCTTCGGATCCGGGGGATAAGCCTTGTGTTAAAAATCAGCCCTTGTCGGTTGTGTGCAATCTGGATTCTCGGAACCGGGCTCGCCGTCGCGAACCCGGCCGTCGGTGACGACGACGGCCAGGAAATCGACGAAATCCTGGTCACGGCGGAGTCCATTGAAGAGACTATCCCCCTCGAGCTGCAAAAGTACGGCAACAGGCTGCACATCCTGTCAGACGACGAGATCGAACTCGGCGGGTTTGACGACCTGAGTCAGACGCTGCAAATGACGGTGCCCGGACTTTACGTCGCTCCCAAGAACGGGCCATACGATTACATGAACTGCTCTTTGCAAGGGTCTCGTTGCGAAGACGTCCTGTGGCTCATCGATGGCGTGCGAATCAACAACCGGCTGTACAACACGACGAGTCCACTGGACACGGTTCCGGCCCATATCGTCGAGCGGGTGGAGGTGCTTTACGGAGGACAGGGCATCTTTTACGGCACCCAGTCGACCGCCGGCGTCATCAATGTCGTGACCCGGGGTTTCAGCGACGAGCCGACCGGCAGCGTCGAGGTCGGCATGGACGAATTCGATGGATATCACCTGAACGGCGACTACCGCACGAGCTTTGGTGAGAACCAGCTCGTCCTGTATGGATCAAAGGACGACAGCGATGGTTTTAGTCCATTCGGGAGGGAGGACTATCAGCCAAGTGCGACGGATCGGGAACGTGGCTACGACGTCCTTACTCTTGGCGCAAGATACGCTCGAAACTTCGGCGCCAATTCACGACTGACGTTCCTTTATCAGAAAACAAGGAACGAAATCGACAACCTGGTGCCGTACCGGGTTGCTGTCCGAAACAACGCCCGCGACGAAGACCTCGTTACCGCGAAGTGGGACCAGGTCGTGACCGATTCCATCGATCTCTATATCAAGGCCTATTACCACGACTGGGACACGGAATGGGACGATATCGTCAACGAGCTGGACAGTTCGGGCCAGCTGACCGGAAGCCAGACGGTATTGTTCCAGGATACGTTCTGGGGCTTCGAGGACCATGGACTCACGGCATCCGCCCGAATTCGCACCGACCATGGCTTCGAGTATGCCGTCGGATACGATTACCAGCGTTTCCGGGGAAGTGATGACGTCTGGCTGATCGAAAACAAGACAGAAACGGCACAGGCCGTTTACGGGCAGGTTCGCACGTCCGATCGATTGCTGCCGGATACGCACCTTGCACTTGGCGTCCGCTATAACTCGACAGACGGTGCCAATGCAACCGTATGGAACCTCAGCGGCCAGCACGGGTTCGGAGAAAACCTGTACCTGCGCGCAACCCTTGGCACGTCATTCCGCCTTCCGGACGCCGAAGAACTTTTCCTGCGGGACTGCTGCGAGGTAGGAAATCCGGATCTTACTGCGGAGGAGAGCGAGAATGTCGAAGTTGCGCTGGGCGGCATTGTGCAGGTCGCGGGCGGATTGAGCTGGGAACTGATCGGCTACTCGCGGCGCGTGGACAATCTGATAGGAATCGATTTCGATAACCCCGCGTTTCCGGACGGGCGTTTCGAGAACTTCGATACGGCCGCCGATTTTTCCGGCTGGGAAATCTCCCTGGCGCTTGCGCTGAACGATAGTTTCGATCTGTCGCTCGCCTACATCGATGCGAAAGCAGAGCTTGCGGGCACTGACGAACAGCTGCAGGACATTCCTGAAACCCTTGCCAAAATCGGACTGAATTACCGCACTGAGCAAATGCCGCTGGAAGTAAACCTGGCTATATTAACGGTCGGAGACGTCAGCGACGTTGTCGGCAGCGGTATCGGCCGGATCGAGCACGGCGGCTACACGGTGGTGGACGTTGCCGCCGCCTATTATCTTGATTCCGACAGGAGCCACCGCATCGGTCTCAGGCTGGAAAATGCATTTGATGAAACGTACGCCAGCTCCCTGGGACGAGGCTTGCGGGACTCGGACGCTTCGCCATACGCGTACGGAAATCTGGGAATGCCGCGGACCCTGCATGCGAGTTACCAATACAGCTTCTGACAGAGATCAAGAGCACCGGACCGATGTGATAAGGGCTCTTTTTTTATTGCATCGATACCTCGGGATAATTCTCGGGATTCTGATTTCTGCCTGGTGCCTTTCGGCGTTCGTGATGATGTATGTCCGGTTTCCCGAGCTTACCGAAAGCGAAGAACTCGCGGGGCTTGCGCCCCTGAATCTGGCGCACTGTTGCAACAATGAAAAGCTGGCGGGGGCGTTTACACGCCCGATTGAATCTTTTCAGATCGAAATGGCCGCGGGCGAGCCCGTCATTCGAATCAATTCGCATGCGGTCGACTCCTCGACGATCAGTTTGAGCTCTGGCCGGCAACTGGCGGGCGTGGATATGGGCTTCGCCCGAAAACACGCGGCTGGTTTTCTTCGCGAATCGGGAATCGGAGGCGGCATCGTCGCGGCGGATCTGATCCGGCAAGATCAATGGACGGTCAGCGGCGCTTTCGAGCGCGACCGGCCCCTTTACAGGTTTCGCGCAGGAGACCCGGAGTCGACGGAAGTCTACGTATCGAGTTCGACAGGGGCTGTCGTTCAGAACTCCACGGGGCGAGAACGATTCTGGAACTGGTTCGGCGCCGTTGCTCATTGGTTATATCCGACGGTGCTCCGCCAGTTCAGGGCCGCCTGGTATCACAGCGTAGTCTGGACTTCTGTTGCCAGCCTTTGCCTCATTGTGATCGGTATCTATATTGGCCTCCGTCAACATCGCCTGCGGCGAAAACGCGGTAGATCGCCGTATCGCGGCGCGGCGTTGTGGCACCACTACGGTGGATTGATGTTTGGCGCCCTTGCGTTGACCTGGGTGGCGAGCGGCCTCGTGTCGATGAATCCGTGGGGCTTCCTGGCAAGCGACGGCAGCGCTGCCGAAAGCCTTCTTCCGATACCGCAAATAGCGCCCGCGGATGTGTCATTGCTGATCGCAGGCCTGCGCAACCCGCGCCTTGCAGCCGACACCGTGCGTCTGGAATCAGCGGTATTCGGGGGTGAACTAGCGCTGATCGCACATCGATCGAACGGTGCGCGCACAAGGTTGCACCCAGCCAGCCATGCATCGATGCCGCTGTCATTCAGCGAACTGCAAGCGACTGTCGAAGGGCTGCTGGCTGAGCAGCAGGCCAGCGCCGCCCTGGAGTTGCTCGATTCCGAGGACCGCTATTATTTCGGACACCACGAAAAAGCGGTATTGCCGGTCTACCGGGTCGTTGCAGACGACCCTGAGCGGACGCGCTATTACCTCGATCCGGACACCGGACAGCTGATCAGCAAAGTCGATGGCAAGCGTCGCTGGTACCGGTGGCTGTTCGAGGCATTGCATCGCGGCGATTTCTCGCCCTTCGTCCGGCAGCGGCCGCTCTGGGATGTATTGCTGCTGACGGCGCTGGCCGGCGTCACGATTCTGTCCGTGACCGGGACCTACATGGGGGCCCGGCGCCTGTTTGGCCGACGCCGGCATTAGAATATCGTCAGGGAACGGTCTATGATTTGTTAACGGCCGTTAATGATGGGAAACCCGATGTTCCTGGACGAAGAAATCGAGCGAATTTGCCACAGCGGCGTTCTGGGCCGCTCGCAGGTTTACAGGAAGTTGCTGAACTACCTTAAGGAAACGACGGTAACGGGCACTGCGCCAAAAGAGATCGACATTGCCGTGGACGTATTCGATCGCACGGACTTCCACTCGGCGACTGATTCGACGGTTCGCGTTTACCTGCACAACCTGCGGCAAAAGCTCAATGGTTATTATCAGGAACTGGCGGTCGAACAGGCCCAGTTCATTTTCATCCCGAAAGGCGCATACAGGCTGGAAGTCGGCAATCGCGAGGAAAGCCTCGATACCGGACACGCCACGGACGGCACGTCGCTGCGATTGTACGGCGGGCTGGCTGCGGGGATTCTTGCGATATTTTTTCTCGGCTGGCATGCGTCCGGATGGTTCGCGGAGGGCGATGACTACGACTTCGCCGCTGCGACGCCAATCTGGCAACCGCTGTTACAGAGTGACAGGCCGCTGGTCGTCGTGCTCGGCGACTATTACATGTTTGCCGAAGTCGACGCGGACGGCATCACGCGGCGCCTGATTCGCGATTTTCGAGTTGACGGCGGTGATGACCTTGAAGCGGTTTACGACAATAGCGGCGATTCGGGCAAATCCTTCGCTGACATTCGCCTGGGCTACCTGCCCGTAGGGGTCGGCGTTGCGCTGGCGGATGTGATGAGCGTGATACGCTCTACGGACAGAACGGTCGTCGTGATGTCGGAGTCGGATCTCGATATCCAGACGGTTCGGTCGAGCGATATCGTCTATCTCGGTTATCTGAGCGGGCTCGGCATACTGTCCGAATTTGTATTTGCGTCCTCAAACGTCGTTCTGGGCAGGACGTACGACGAGCTGGTGAACCGGCAAAGCGGCGAAGTGTACGTAAGCGAAGCAGGGTTCCTTGACGGTCCAACGATCGATTATCTCGACTACGGCTTCATATCGACCTTTTCCGGGCCGACCGGCAATCAACTCCTGATCATCGCCGGCATGCGAGACGAAGGCTTGATGCAAATGGCGACGGTTCTTTCATCGCGGGAGGCGATCGACAATTTGATCGCGCAACTTCCCGCGCCGGCGGGCAATAACGCTTATGCGGCGGAAGCGCTTTATCGGGTCCGGGGCATGAACCGCATGAATGTCGCGTCAAGCCTGGTGTTGGCGTCCGCATTGAAAAAGCAGAATATCTGGATCGATACACCACAGGACGCCGGCTGACTCCGATCGGTCCCGGTTCGCAACTGCATTCGACCTTACGGTGGAACTCGGCCTGGCTCAATTCAATTTCCTTGTGCAGCGAAGGGATATTGCCTGCGATTTTCGGATTGCAGCGGCCGCCGGGCGCGTCTTTAATGAAGCGAGGCCTCCTGTCGAGCGAATAGAAAAATAAGGAAATTTATGCCTTCCGCGCCGTTGGTTTCCCGTTGTGTCGCCCGGCTTGCATTTTCGGTGTGGATATCGGCGCTGGTCACTGCGACGGGACCGGTGTGGGCGCAGGCCGCGCCAGAAACGAAATCGCCCGCCTACGGCACCCCGGTGGCGGAAGCCGGAAAAGGTCTCGATGCCGGCCTGAGCTACCTGATGCGCCAGGGCTTCACTTCGACCAATGCATACAACACGGGCGATCAGAATCTCTATTACTTCCTGCACTGGGAGGAGTTTGTGCCGCACAACCTGGTGCGACGCGCCGGACCCGTGCAGCAACTCACTGAGGCACCGGATGCATCGATCGGTACGGTCGAGGCCGAATCGTCGCTCGGCACCATGGAGCTTGACGCACTGCTCGCGGACCCCAGGTCGCGAATTCAGGGTTTCATGGTAGTGCACCAGGGTAAAATATTGTACGAGCGATACCCGGGCATGCGGGACGACGATCACCACCTGTGGTTTTCCACCTCCAAAACGGTTGCAGGATTGCTTGTCGGCCTGCTTGAAGCAGACGGCAAACTCGACGTCGATAGACCGATCGATCACTACCTGCCCGAACTGGCAAGCACTCACTGGCACGGCATTCGCATCATTGACATTCTGGACATGGCGACTGGGCTCGACCTGGTCGAGAATGAGCAGTCCCGGACCGATCCGTCGTCCCCCGTCAATCACTTTTTCAGAATCGAACTGGGAGACACCAGCGAATTAGGCGATCTGACTTCCGATCAGATCCTGTTCTCGGTCGGCGACAGGAATCCCGCGGGCGAGGCATTCGAATATTCATCGATGAATACGAAGATGCTGGGATTGCTGGCCGAGCGCGTGTCCGGCAAGCGCCTTGCGGACCTGCTGAGCGAGCGTGTGTGGTCGAAACTCGGCGCCGAGGGCGATGCGCAAGTCGGTGTGAATCTCGAGGGCGGGGCGGCGATCTATGGAATGATGTCCAGCCGGCTGCGGGACAAGGCGCGCTACGGGATGCTCTATACCCCGAGTTGGAAGGCGGTGTCGGAGGAGCCGGTTGTACCGCAATCACTGATTGACAGGATTCAGCACGGTTGCCGCCCGGAAATCTACAAGCGAGGCGCCATGGCGAGCGGACGGTACGATCCGGAGGCAGAGAGCCGTTGCAACTCCCGTCAATGGGATGCCGTTTTCGCGGACGGAGACATGTACAAGGGCGGCGCGCGCGGCCAGGGTATCTATGTTTCTCCCGACCGCGACCTGGTCATCGTCTGGTTCTCGACAACGTCCGAATCGGGCTGGATGAATTATGCGCGTGCCATTGCAAAGACCTTGGCGCCAGCCAGTCGATAAATATTCTAATCCGGAACGAAAACCGAACGTTGACGCCATACCGGGTATTTCCAGCACCAAGATCTGCCAAAAAGGCACCTGTCATGCGATTGCCCCTTTTTATCCTCGTTAGCGTGGGTAGCATTTCGTTCTTCGGCGAAACGGCAAGCGCGGACGCGGTGCAGGACCGTGCGGCGGTAATCGAATCGATGCTGGCGTGGGAAGGTGCGGTCGAAAGCCGCAACTACGAGGAACTCGAGAAGTTCTATGCGGAAGACGCCATTTATTATCCGAATGACGCGCTACCGATAGTCGGACGCCAGGGCATTATCGATCGTAATCGGCTGAGGGGAAGCGAGTCGATCGTGGACATCACGCAGCAGGTGGACGACGTACAAGTACATCACGACTGGGCCACTTACACCTGCCTTGCCAGGATCAGAGTGTCGAGGCCGGACGGTGGCGCAGCTTCGGAGCGTCATGCGCGGGTGTTGCTCGTGATGAAGAAGGGCCTGGACGGACAGTGGCGGATCTTTCGGGATATTGACAACACGACTCCGGAGAGATTGCGCCCCGAATGACCGCGGCGTGAGTTTTGAGATCGTAACCACTGTCGGATGTCACCCAGCATCAGCCGGAAACAGCCGCCCTCGGGTCAAGTCATTGTTTTCACTGTAATAGGGATCGAGACGGGCATTGCAGTAGCGGGATGTTTCCTGCGATTTTCGGATTGCCGGCAGCGGCAGGAACTTAGTACTGTAGCGGTTGTTTTTCCACGGACGTGCTGTTTGATCCGGGTCGGCAGCATCGGGGGTTTGCTTATGAGAGCCATCAGGGCCGTGACGCAACTGGCGTTGGCGGCAGTCGCAGTATCGTTCCTCTCCGTTGCCACGGCGCATGCCGACGACGACATCGCGGCAATAAGGCAGGAAATGAAGGAGCTGGGGCTCCAGCACAAGACTGCCTGGTCTCTCTATCAGGCGCTGAGCGAAAAAGCGGGTGGCGGTGAGCCGCTGACCTGGCGCAACGTGCCGGACTGGGGCGGTGTATACGCGCGCACGAAGGGCGGTACCGCATTCGACCCGGATGGACCGCCGCAGGGCGAAGTTCCGACGACCGCAAGGTTCACTCCGGAGTACCATGCGCGGCTCATTAAGACGGTCAACGACCGGAAAAACGACATCGAGTACGATCCTCTGAGTCAATGCATCCCGCCGGGTTATCCGCGCTGGCTCGATATGCCCTTTCTCCGCGAATTTATCGTTACGCCCGACCAGACAACAATGGTCGCAGAGGCTTTCAACAGCGTCCGGCGAATTTACACCGACGGTCGCGCGCACATTCCCGAGGCGGACAGATATCCGACCGAGAACGGCGATACGATCGGATTCTGGGACGGTCAGAAACTGGTTACCCATACCAACCAGCTGATGGCTCACATGTACGAGCGCGCACAAGGCTTTTACTCGGAACAGGTCGAAGGCGTGGAAATCTGGGAAAAGGTCGACGATCGTACGATCGTGGGGCATGTGTGGATTTACGACCCGCCCGCATTGCTGGAACCGTGGTACACACGGCAAAGCTACACTAAATTGCACAATCCCGATAACAGTCTGCGGATAAGGCACTGGGCCTGCAAAGGCAATCCGAACAACGACGTCATTGAAACCGAGGACGGTGGCTCGCAATTCACGGATTTCACTTTCATTGACGATGAGGACGAGAAGGAAGGTAAAGACCAATGAAGAAGCTGCTACTTTTGCTGTTGGCCGGAACGTTCACCTTCGTTTCATTGCCGGGCCTGGCTCATCACTCCGGGTCGATGTTTGACGATAAGAAAGAGATTACGCTCAAAGGTGTCGTCAAGGAGTTTCAGTACACCAATCCGCATTCGTGGCTGATTATCGACGTGACCAACGAAGATGGCACGGTAACCACCTGGGGATTCGAGGCCGAAGGTCCCAGCACCTTGCTTCGCGCGGGCATCCGCAAGAGCGATTTCGCGCCCGGCACGAAAATAACGATTACCGGCAACCCGATGAGAGATGGCCGCTCTGCGGGATACTGGATAAAGGCGGTGCGCGATGAAGACGGCAAGGAATTCTTTCCGGGGGCGGGATTCAAGGTCGAATGATCTGAGATGATATGACCGCGTCCCACGGTCGCATTTCCCGTGCCGGGAGACCGGTAGCGCCGCCTGCCGCTGTCGTGAGTAAACCCGGGTCGTTCGCTGGCCGGCCGTCCGGCGCTATTCTGCAGTGCGCCGCCGCCTGTGTACTGGCGATGAGCGCACCAGCGCGGGCGCAAAACGGCGACAGTTTTCTGGACGCCGATAAATCGACCGTTCGCTACACGGAAACGGCGTTTTCCTCGAAGCTGGATTGCCGTGATCTCGTTTCTCGCGCCGGCGTCGAGTATTCCATTCTTTTTGCCGAGCTCCGTGATGGCGAGCCGGATGTTCCGGATCACTGCCGCGTCACCGGGGTCATTGCGCCGGAAATCATCTTCGAAGTAAACATGCCGGCCAGGTGGAATGGTCGATTCTACATGTATGGCAATGGAGGCTTTGCCGGAGAGTCGCCAGCGTCCAAAGCTGACGTCCGCAACCAGGCGCTGCGGCATGGATTTGCGACGGCGTACACCAACACCGGCCATGACTCGCGCCGCGAGCCCGGCGCGACGTTCGCCTACAACAATCTGCAGAAAACGGTTGATTATCTGTTCCGCGCCGTTCACTTGACCGCCGTGTATTCCAAGCAGTTGATTGCCGGGTTCTACGACCAGGCGCCGGCGCACTCCTACTGGGACGGTTGCTCGATGGGCGGGCGGCAGGGCATGGTTTCGGCACAACGTTTTCCGCATGATTTCGACGGAATCGTTGCGGGAGCTCCCGCATTCGATTTCACAGGAACGATGCTATCGTACGTATGGAACAGCCAGGTCACTGACGGCGCTTCTTTTCGGCAGGAGAAAATGGCGTTGTTGTCCGAGCGCGTTTATGCGAGATGCGATGCCGATGACGGGGTGGAGGATGGCCTGATCACGGATCCGCGCGACTGCGATTTCGATCCGGCCCGGCATCTGCCGCGTTGCGGCGGTAGCGATGACCGGGACGACTGCTTCACCGCAGATGAAATTACACGGCTGGAAAAGTTATACGACGGACCGCAACGAGGCGGTCAAAAGCTGTATCCGGGTGTGCCGCCTGGCGCCGAGGTTCTGGCACCGTTGCGGGCGCCGGGCGGCGAGGAACGCAGGGCTCATGGCTGGGAGCCGTGGCTGCAGAACGGCAATGGGCCCGTTTTCCAGGCGCTGATGGTCGGGTCCTACCTGAAATATCTCCACTTCGAAGTAGACGACGCGGATTACGACTGGAGGCAGTATCCGTTCGAGGTCGAACCGGAGGGTATCGACAGGGAGACAGCTCACTTGCTGGATGCGAAAGCTGCGGACATGTCGCGATTCAAGGCGCGAGGCGGCAAGATGATCACCTACTTCGGCTGGGCCGACGCCGCAATCAACCCAATGCCGATGGTCGGCTATTACGAAGGTCTGGACGATGCGATGGGAAGTAGCCCACACGATTTCTACCGCTTGTTCATGGTGCCTGGGATGTTTCATTGTGACGGTGGCGCCGGCGCCGATCAGATGGATGTCATGACAGCTGTGATCGAGTGGGTCGAAGCCGGCAAGGCACCAGGCGCGATTACCGGTTACCACGTCGACGGCGGTGCGGTGAAGTTCTCGCGACCTCAATGCCCATATCCACAGACGGCGCACTACAAGGGGTCGGGTTCGCCCGCTGCAGGCGACAATTTCGAGTGCGCCTTGCCACGATGAACGGGCCGCAGTTGTCACGGCTTCGCTTTGTTCTCACCGGTTAACCACATGTGCTTTTTGCAGGGCAATTTCTACCATTGCGTGGAGGAAATGCACACGTTTGAGCTCTGCGCCAAAGGGATGTTTGCTGCAGTATTTGGATAGGCACAGCAAGACCCTCCGTAGTTTAATCGACTCCAATCGCGAGGACTTCGATGATGAAATTAACCAGACGAGCACTTGTCGATCGAGCATTCAAAGGCTCATTGCTCTGCCTGACGTTCAAGCTTGGCGGAGTGTCCATGTTGCTGACGCCCGAACAGGCGCGTGCCCAGAACGTTCCCCTTCTGAAGTTAAGTGGCGTACAGGCACGGCGGCTCGGTTTCCTGGCCGATGCAATGGTCCCCGGTTCTTCCGATCTGGGCGTGGTTCATTTCATCGATCACCAGCTCAACGCCGATCCGAACGAGGCACTCCTCATAGCCAAGTATTTTCAGGTTCCATTGCCGTATCTCGACTTTTATACCAAGGGAGTGGAAGTGGCTGCGGCGATGGCGGAGCGCAGCCTCGAAAAATCAATTGATGAACTGAACGCGGACGAAGCAGAACGTCTGGTGAAGGAAATGTCCGCGCCCGGCGCCGTAGTCGATCAATTTCCGATCTTTCTTTTCTACCTGTGTCTCAGGTCGGATGCGGTCGATGTCGTGTACGGCACGCCCGCAGGATTCGAGAAACTGAACGTTCCGTACATGCAGCACATACTGCCGCCGGAGGGATGGAATGTCTAAGGTAAAGGAGCCGGTTGACGTCGTCGTCGTCGGGACGGGCGCGGCCGGCAGCCTGTTCGCGGCGGTGCTGGCCGAAGCCGGGAAAGACGTTCTCGTGCTCGAGCGCGGCGGCGCGCGAAAGCTTACCGATCTCTACAGCTCGCAAATATGGGCACGCAGGCTCAAGTGGGCATCCCCCCCGGTTGTAGAAAAAGGGCCGGACAGCATCTGGTTCAATTTCAATGCCGGGCATGGATACGGCGGGGCCGCGGTCCATCACTACGCTGTCTGGCCGCGCTTTCACGAAGCGGACTTCACCGAGAAAAGCGAATATGGGCGTGCACTGGACTGGCCGCTCGATTACTCCGACCTCCGCCCGTTTTATGACTTGGTGCAGAGTGATGTCGGAATCTCCGGTGACGCGAAAAAGGAAATCTGGCGACCGGAGGGAGACCCTTATCCTCTGCCTCCGGTTCTGGTGACCAATCATGGCAATGTAATAGCGCGTGGATTCGCGGCGCTCGACATGCAGACTGCACCCATTCCGATGGCCGTGCTCACGCAGCCTTACAAAGGCCGCCCGCCGTGCATCTGGGACGGCTGGTGCGATGCCGGTTGCCCGATAGGAGCGCTGGCCAATCCGCTGGCAGTCTATCTGCCGCGCGCCGAAAAAGCGGGTGCCAGGCTGCAACCGCATTCGCACGTAACGCGTGTGCTCGTGGACAAACCGGGTAAGAAAGCGACGGGTGTCGAGTACTACACGCCCGACGGCGAAGCTATCGTGCAGCCGGCAGGCGCCGTCGTGCTCTGTGCATTTACGATTGAGAATGCGCGCATTCTTCTGAATTCCGCGAACACGAATCATCCGAACGGCCTGGCCAACAAGAGCGGTTCCCTTGGACGTTATCTGATGTCCCATCCCGCGGTTGGCATCAGCGGTTTGTTCAATGAAGACATGCAGAACTTTCTCGGTGCGACTGGCGGGCAGTTACTTTGCCAGGATGCGTTTGGCAAAAAGAGCGACCCGGACGGTGCGTTCGGCAGTCGCCAGTGGGAAATCGGCCTGGCGCTGAAACCGAACGACCTCCTCGGCATTGCCATGACCCGCCCGGACATCTTCGGCAAAGAGCTGCACGCGTTCATGCTGGAAGGCGCGCGCCATATGGGTTCAATGGTGGGCGTCTGCGAGGATCAGCCGCTGCCGCAGAATCGCATCGAACTTGCCACAGAGAAAGATCAATTCGGATTTCCGCTGGCGCGGATCGTTTACGAAACCAGCGCCGAAGGCCGCAAGCTCTGGCAAACGGCCGCAGCAGAAGGCGTGGAAATCTTCAAGGCAGCCGGCGCGCGCGAAGCGTGGCACGGGCCGCAGGGCGGGCAACACATCATGGGCGGCACGATCATGGGCACAGACCCGGCGAGTTCTGTCCTCAATGCGGAAGGGCAGGCGCACGAGGTCAATAACCTGTTTGTGGGCGGACCGGGTGTGTTCCCGACCAGCTCTGCCGCGAATTCGACCTTTACCGCGAAGGCGGTCGCGATGAAAACCGCGAAGTTCATGCTGGAAAACTGGGGCAGCCTGAACGGCTGATCGCTTTGTCCCCAGGTCCCGCACCAGGATTCGAGAAGTAACGAAGCATTGCAAGACCGCAGGCCGACGAAATACAGGTTTTTTTCGGACGTAGCAGGAATGTCGGGGCTGCAAACGAGATGGGCACTGGCAATATTTTCGGGGGAAGATAAAAAATGTTGCGGAATTCATATGTAGCATGGGCAGTCGCATCCGCACTGACTGCAGTGAGCCTGCCGGCCGCCGCGCAGGACCAGGAACCTGAAGCAACTTCGGGATTGGAAGAAATCACCGTTACGGCGCGACGACGCGCGGAGAATCTGCAGGAAGTGCCGGTTTCCATTCAGGCGTTCTCCGGTTCTGAAATCGCGATGCGTGGCATCGAGCGTGTCGAGGACATCGTCGCCGCTGCACCGAATGTCATGGTGAGCGCGGGCCCGAGCACGGCGTTCAACACCTTCGCGATGCGCGGAATCCCACGGGCGGGATTCTTTGTCGACGACGTCTGGCAGCAGAGCAGCCTTTCCGTGTCGCAGCGCAGCGTGATGGAACTCGACCGGGTAGAGGTGCTGCGGGGTCCGCAGGGCACACTGTACGGCCGCGATACCACGGGCGGCGCGATCAGGCTTTACACGGCGCTGCCGGCCGAGGAATTCGGGGTACGCGCAACCGCCACGGTCGGAACTTACGACAGGCGCGACCTTTCGCTGGCTGCCGATTTCCCGCTTACCGATACACTGTTGTCGAAGGTTTCAGTCTCCAGCGCGCAACGTGACGGTTACGTAAGGAGCCTTACGGTCAATCGGGCGTATGGCGATCTGGATGATACGCAGGTTCGCGGGGACCTCCTGTGGACGCCAAACGATAAATTCCAGGCAAGGTTTACGCTGGAAGATGCGAAGTTCGAAGGAACGCAGGCAAACGTGACCCTGCACATCTTCGACCCTGGCGCGCCCGGAGTCGACGCAGGATTCGTCGACCCCCTGGGAAGGAGCATCTTCTGGGTACCCAATTCACAATACTATCAACTGGTCGGGATACAGTACGACTGTCAGAGCCACGTGATGAACTGTCCAGGCGGCGAGGTCGGCGACCTGAAGACGAAATCGGATTACAACGAAGGTCCGGGCATCATCATTGACCTGAAGAACTACAATCTCAAACTCGAGTACAACATTACCGATAACATCAGTGTCTCGTCGCTGAGCCATTTCCACGAGCAATGGTCATGGAATTACAACCATTTCGATGCCGCGGAACTCAATTACTTTTCCCAGGGAAGCACGGCAGACCGGGAGGGATGGACCCAGGAATTTCAATTTACCGGCGACCATGATCGATTGCACTGGATGGTCGGCGCTTACGCCTGGGAGGAAGAAGACTTCGACCATTTCATGCGTTGGGCGCTGTGGGAGTTTGCCACCGGGCAGCTGGATTTCGCCGATGTAGCGAATTCACCCGAGTGCCAGTCGTGGAACCCGGCAAGCGGGTTGGCGCCCTGCATACAGGTTCCTCCGTCGCAGGATTCCATGACCTCGAGTCTCGAGGAAGGTATCGCCCTGTTCGGGGAAGTGACCTACGATTTCACCGACACATTGTCACTGACGCTCGGCGCGCGCTATCACGACCAGGACAACTCCGAATGGACAGAGCTGTTCGCGCCGGAAACGGCCCGGCGCGCCGATATCCCCGGGCGCCTGCCGCCCGGCGACACGCTCATAAGCGGCGGTCGAACGGATGAGATAAAAAACAGTTTCGACCAGGATACCTACCGGGTCGCGTTGACGAATAACTTCGGTGACAGTGCAATGGCCTATGTGGGTTACTCGCAAGGGTACAACGCCGGCGGCATTTCCCGCGTGCAGGTATTCGACCTCGACAACAACGCGGTCAACTTCGATTTTCCGTTCGTTCCGGAGCAGATCGACAACTTCGAGATCGGGGTGCGCTCGGACTGGCTGAACCAGACTTTGAGAATGAATGCCACCGTATTCTTTACGGAATGGGACCAGATCCAGTTGCAGGGCACGGTAACGAATCCGTTCACCGGTATCGTACTGCCGACCTTTGTCACGACCAACGCGGCCTCGGCAGAAGCGAAGGGCGCGGAAGTCGAGATCACCTGGCTGCCCACCGAGCAGTGGCAGTTCGACCTGGATGTGGGAATTCTGGATACCGAGTATACGGACATAGCGGAAGGATCGGAGTTGACCCTGGACGCCGGTTTCGGCATGGCGCCGGAACTGCAATACAGCTTTGGCGGGCAATGGAACGGCAACCTGGCGGACAACGGAGAGGTCACTATGCGTCTCGACTATAGCTGGACGGACGGCTACAACCGGACGTACGTGCCAGGCGATCAAAGTACCCGGTACACCGGAGAAGAATTCGAGCAGGATTCATTCGGTTTGCTGAACGCTCGACTGGTGTTCACGCCGCCTGTCGGTAACTGGGAGGTGGCCGTGTTCGGCACCAATCTCACTGACGAACGATACACGGATGGCGGTTTCATGAGCCCGCTGTTGCAGATCGACGACGGAACCATCGGCAGGCCGCGCGAAGCAGGTGTGACGATACGGTTCGAGTTCGAATAAGCAGCCCGCGGTCAGCTTCGGCATGAACGCCAGTTAGCATCAACAATTGCCCGGCGGAGGGTCGAGATTGAAAACTGATCAAAAAGTCCTGCGCTTGTTGCTGACGGGCCTGTTGGTAGGCAGCGTGGTTTCACCCGGGTTCGCCGATCAGCGCGAGCTGTCGCACGTACACGTCGGCGGCGCGCTGTCCCACCGCCCGCACACATTCACGATGCAGGTCTGGTATCGCGATGTCGTGTACGACGATACGTCTGCCGACAACCAGTTCACGAGCCTCGACATCTACACGGCGGATCCCGTTGAGACTCGCTCACCCGTGATGGTGTTCGTTCATGGAGGCGGTTTCAGGGTCGGGGACAAGGCGTCATCAAAGGATCTGGATCCGAAGCCTGAATATTTCGTGAGCAAACTGGGTTACATCTTTGTAAGCACCAATTACCGGCTTTTGCCGGAAGGGCAGTATCCCCGTAACGTTCAGGACGTCGCCAATGCGCTCGCCTGGGTCTCGGACAATATCGCCGGGTTCGGCGGCGATCCCGAACGGATTTTCCTGATGGGACATTCGGCCGGCGCAGGGCTGGTGGCGCAGGTCGCAACGGACGAGACCTTCCTGAAGAACGCCGGGAAAGACCTGAGCCTGCTGAAGGGGGTAATCGCGAATGAAGGCGGGTACGGCGTCGAAACGGACCAGGCGGGCGCGGAACAACAGGAATCCCTGTATGGCAGTGACTGGCGCGAAGTAGTTCCGGTCTCGAAGGTATCGCGCGGAAAGAACATCCCTCCGTTCATGGTATTCCATGTCACGGGCGGCCAGACGCTCGTCGGCGACAGCGAACAACAGGCAGTTGGATTCGGTGCTGCGCTCAGGGCGGCAAACGTCCGGGCGGATGTCGTCGCGCTCGATCACGTAGAGCATTTCGGTGCCAATGAGCGGATTGGCGAGCCTGGTGACCTGACGACGGTGTCCGTCGAGCGATTTCTCGACTCGATCACCGGGAGAAAAACTCCCGCGCAATGGAAATCGGCAATGCCGCTTGGATCGGGCCGGTAGTCGTGTCCGCGATGAAGACGCACGAGCCTGGCTGTACCTGAGGACATGAGCATGGCAGGAGCGCGTTTTCGCCAGCTGGATAAAAGAACGGAAGCCACATGACAATTCGATGGAAAATCGGCGGCTCACTGCCATTGACGATACTGGGCCTGGGTTTCGGCATGGCAGTGCAATCGCCAGCCTGGGCCCAGGAGGATGCGGAACACGTTATTTCCCCGGAAGCTGCGGAGAAGACGCTCAACCGTCATGAAATATCCGTTGCTGCCGCAGAAAAGGTCGCCAAAGCCTGCGTGGCGTATGCGGCAGAACGCGACTGGTCGCTCAGCGTATTTATCCTCGGGCCGTCCGGCAACATCGTTTATGCATATCGTATGGACGGCGAGAATCCTATCGAAGTCGATACCGCCTGGCGTAAAGCGCAAACAGTGCTTTATATGCGTACTTCGACGCACGCAATGATAGAGAGATACGGCCAGGATATGCAGGCAACGATGTTCAATCTCGGCCAGTTTCCGTACACGGGCGGCCTGCCTATCATGGTTGGCTCGCAAATGATCGGCGCGATCGGTGTCGGGGGCGCTACCGGCGCCGGAGACGAGCAATGCGCATACGAAGCATTGACGAAGGTCATCGGCCCGCAGCCGCCGCTGGCCGGTAAATAGTCGACGATGCGCCGGACTGCCTTTATCTGGATAATCGCGATGCTGGCCGCCGGGTCGGTATTTGCAGAAATCGATCTGTCCGGCAACTGGTTTGTCGCCTATCACGAAGACTGGATCGAAGTGGGTACCGGTCCCAACATCGCGGATTATACCGGCTTGCCGATAAACGATGCGGCGCGGCAGCGTGCTCTAAGCTGGAATCCTTCTCTCATCAATCAGCCGGAACGGCAGTGCGCACAGCTGCCGCTGGATTACACGGTGTTCTGGACGAATTTTCGCATCTGGAAGGATATCGACCCGTTCACGCAGGAACTCATCGCCTATAAATCGCACCGGCAGTGGGGAGAAGAGAAGCAGACTGTCTATATGGACGGCCGTCCACACCCACCCGAATATGCCCCACATGCGTATCAGGGGTTCTCAACCGGGGAATGGGACGGAGACAAACTGAAGATTACTACAACACACCTGAAGGAGGCCTATTCACGACGCAACGGCGTGCCTCGCAGTGACAGGGCAACGATCATTGTCTATTACATTCGACACGATAATCATCTGACCGTAGCGAGAATCGTGCAGGATCCTGACTATCTTACGGAACCGCTGATACACACGACCAATTACACGCAGAACCTGCAGAAAGAGATTCCTCCCTGGAAGTGCGAGATCGTAACGGAACTTGCCGGAAAGGAACCGGGTTTCGTTCCCCACTACTTCCCATGGAAGAATCCGTACGCCGATGAATTTGCTGAAAAGTACCAGCTTTCGAGTGAGGCGGCTCTGGGCGGGGCGGAGACGATGTATCCGTCATACATCGAGTAGATGCCGGGAGCAGTCACGTGACTTCGATTCGCAGTTTTTCATTACGAAGGCCAATGCGCCTGGATGTGTTGACAAATGTTTCGATCGGCGTGGTACTGGCTTGTGTGTCGGCTTCCTGCAGTGCGCAGGCTATAGAGCAGGCTGACGACGAAACCGCCGACAAAGGAATCGGCATCCTTCACGTTCGCGGAAATGTTTATATGCTGGTGGGCGAAACCGCAAACGTGACAGTACAGGTCGGAGACGAAGGCGTGCTGCTGGTCGATACGATGGTGGAGACATCCAGCGAACAGCTGATTAAGGCCGTTCAGTCGCTGTCCGACAAGCCTGTTCGGCATATTATCAACACGCATTCTCACTCCGACCACATTGGTGGAAATGCGGCGGTCTCGATGGCCGGCGACGCTTTGTTCAATAGAAACCAGGGGGCAACGGACGAAGGCGAAGGCGGCGCTCCGATCTACTCGCACGAAAACGTGCTGAACACGATCAGCGTACAGGAACCGGCGCTGCCGCTGGAAGCGTGGCCGACCTCGACATACTTTACTGCAAGCAAGGATCTCTACTTTAACGGCGAAGCCGTGCGGATCTTTCACCAGCCGAATGCTCACACCGACGGGGACAGTGTCGTATTTTTTCGTGGCTCCGACGTCATTAGTGCGGGAGACATTTTTATCACCACAGGGTATCCGTATATCGACATCGAGAAGGGCGGCACGATCGATGGGATAATCGCCGCCCTGAACCGGATTATCGAGATGGCAGTGCCGGCAGCACTGCAGGAAGGAGGCACTCTCATAATTCCAGGCCACGGGCGCCTTTGCGACGAATCGGAAGTGGTCGAGTATCGCGACATGCTGACGATCGTCCGCAGCATGATTCAGGAAAGAATCAACGAAGGCATGTCGCTAGACGAAGTGCTGGCAACGCGACCGACATTCGGATTTGACGTTCGTTATGGCGCGGATTCGGGATTCTGGACAACGGATCAGTTTGTCGAAGCGATTTACAACGAGCTCGCTCGACAGGGGATGCACTAGTGCAGATAAAGAAGGTCGGATTGCCGTGGACGGTCGCTGTCATTCTGCTCATCTGCGGCTATGAAGCATCTTCTCACCATTCGTTTCCGGCAACCTACATCGATGGCGAGAAAGCACGGGTCGAAGGTGAACTGGCTGCGTTCATGTTTCGCAATCCGCATTCTTATGTGCACGTCATCGTCAAGGATGAGTCGGGAAACGAAATACGCTACGCGATCGAGTGGGGCGGCGCTGCCGCCCTCGGCCGGCAGGGAATCGACAGGTCAACGCTGAAACCCGGCGACTTCGTGATCATCACCGGCCTGCCGGGCCGAAATGTCGAAGATCACAGGATACTGTTGCGCACGATCGAGCGGCCTGCGGATGGCTTCCGCTGGGGATTTGAAGAGGACGAGACGTTCGAGTAGTCGATCGTTGCGTGGATCAAAGGTAATTTCCATGAACTTCAGGATCGTTCTCGCGAAGCCCGCTGCCCTGGGGAAACTCCGCACGAGTCGCAATTGGAGCGCTGTAGGAGCCCGCCATTGCGGGCGACCCGCGATTTCGCCGGACGCTGCTGTGGTCGCCC
>JBBDXW010000026.1:0-149617 GCA_040902105.1 Woeseia sp. | reverse complement strand
GGGGGGCCCCAAACCGCGCCTCTATGAAGACTTGTGCAGAGCTTCCCTGGTGGATGCACTGGTCGCCGCAACAGCGATTATCGTTACCCTGGGATTCGGTGCAGACGCAAGGGCGCAGGACGAAAAACCTGCCGCTGAGGAAAAGCCGCCGAAATGCGATTACGATATCAACGCAGACTGCCGGTCCCAGGACGACGAACCGGTCAAGCAGAATCGGGAAGGCGCGCCGGTGGATCTGACAGGCTACTGGGTGTCGGTGGTGACCGAAGACTGGCGCTGGCGCATGATGACGCCGCCAAAAGGAGACATTGCGAGTCTGCCGTTGAATGTTGAGGGCGAACGGGTAACGAATAGCTGGGACCCGGAGCGGGAGACCGATCAATGCAAGGCTTTCGGTGCCGCGGGCCTGATGCGTAACCCGATGCGGGTACGGCTTAGCTGGGACGATGACGAGACGCTGCGCCTGGATACGGACCACGGTATGCAGACCCGGGAGTTTCACTTTGTTCCGATTCAACCCAACGGCCGGCCGGCAAGCTTGCAGGGTGATTCGGCTGCGAACTGGCAGGAGTCAGGGCTCAGGGTCGTTACCCGAAACCTGGCGGCAGGATACCTTCGAAAAAACGGTGTGCCGTACAGCGCAGATACGCTGCTGACCGAGTATTTTGACCGTATATCGGCATTCGGTGAAGACTGGCTGGTGGTCACTACGGTTGTCACCGATCCGGCTTATCTGTCGCGAGAATTCATTACGAGTACGCATTTCAAGAAAATCGAAGACGGAGAGGGCTGGAACCCGACCCCGTGTGACTGAGGCTGGCACGCGACCGGTCCATACAGTGAACTGCTATTAAAGGGACGCGAATCCGCTGCTAACATAAGCACCGGACAGCAGCAAATAACAGGCGTTTCACAACGCCGTGGGGGCTCGACCATGTACAGCGAACTTTCGGCGACGCTGCCGCGTCTGGCGAACGCCAATCCATACAAAACCTCCGATCTCGATGCCGCACGCGAGCATATCAGTTGCCTCTTTGTACCTCATCAGCTCGACGTGGTGGGCCGACACCAGGTACTCGACGTCTGCATAAGCCGCGCGCAGATCGAAGGTATCGCGCTGATCTATCATCGGCACGGGGCCCGTGTGAGCGTGCGGCCCCAACTGCTGAGAGATTTTTTCCTGCTTCAGATTCCGATACGCGGGGAAGCGTTCGTCAAAGTCGACAACGAGGCGGTTCACTGTTGCACGAAACAGGCCGTCATGATTTCGCCGACCCTCGGGGTTGATATGACGTTCGGTGAAGGGTGTGAGCAGCTCATTGTGCGCGTCGAGAGAAAGGACATGGAGCACCACCTGGAACAGCAGCTGGGACGCCACATAGAGCGGCCCGTCGAGTTTGCGCCGGCGGTGCCCTTGACGACCACGTCAGCAAAAGAAATTACGAGTTTGTTGCACCTGATGACGATGTCGCTGACCGAGGCCGGCGGAATATGCAGTTCGTCCATCGCACGCAATCATATGGCCTCGCTGTTGATCTCCGGATTGCTGAGTTGCCTGGACCACAATTACCAGGAAGAATTGCGTAAAGGGATTGGACGCCCGCACCCCGCGTATATAGCGAGGGCGCAGGAATTCATGAAGCAGAATCTCGTCGAGCCGATCGGGCCCGAGGACGTGGCGGCCGCGGTCGACGTTAGCACGCGCGCATTGTTTGCGGGCTTCAAGATGTACCTGAATACGACGCCGATGCGTTATTTGAAAGATCTCAGGCTCGACATGGTGCGGGAAACATTGGCCAGTGTCGATCCGCGTCACGCGTCCGTCACCACAATCGCGATGAATTACGGATTTCTTCACCTCGGCCATTTCTGCGCTGCCTACAAACAACGATTCGGCGAACTGCCTCGCGAAACGCTGTGCCACTAGGATGACTAGCAACAGCGACGAAAACGAGCCGAATCTGCGGCCATCCGAGCACTGCGGCATCTTCACGATCGGCACCAATATTCCGATACAGGGGGCATGGCGAGACATCACATACGAGCCCGTCGTTGATAACATATGGACGGCAAGCGAAGGCATATACCGCACCATCTTCCTCGAGGGTAAGAAAGGCTGCATCGCGTTCGACACGTTGACTACGCCAGGTACTGCACGGGCATACGGCTCAGGTATCGGACGGGTATTTCCGAAAAAACCGGTCCACACCATCGTTTACTCTCACGATCACCTGGATCACACCGGTTATGCAGCTGATCTCGCACCTGACGCCGATATCATTGCCCACGACTACGCCAATCGGGTCATCATTGGAAGACAGTCTGATGGTCAATTGCCGGCAAGCGAAGTCTGGTCAGGCGAGCGAATTGCCTGTGCCAATGACGGTTGCAGTTTTGAGTTGATCTATCCAGGCCCGACTCACGGGGACGGTAACGTGGCGGCGTACTTTCCCCAGAGCAAGGTCCTGTTCATGGTCGATACAGTGGCCGCCGGCGTCGGTTACTGTTATTTGATGGACTGGCATCTGGCGCACTACGTCGCGGTCATGCGCCGATTCCTGAGCCTGGACTGGGAAATTTTTGTGCCCGGTCATTTCTGGATACTCGATCGACAACAATTCATTGAAATCCTTGATTATTGGGAGCGACAGATCGAGTTTGCACAGCAGGCGGTCATTGACGGCGTCGACCCGCACGATCTGGCCGGCCTCACGCGTTACACCGAGGAACGGCTGGGGCCGACGGATCGCAGGCTGTTCCGCTACTATGAGTACGCCGCGATCAACCTGTCACGTTATATGCAGGAATACCTGACCGGCGGTTGGGGCATCGAGGGCAGCCTGGTGCCGGATACGTCCCCGCTCTAGACGCCGGAGATTGCAGTACGATGCCTGAAAATCGCGGCAAATTTACCCGGGAAACAAGCCAGGGCTACCTCGCTGTCGAACCTGAAATGACAACGAAGCAACTGTCCGATCGAGTATGGACAGTAAGCGACGGACACTGCCGTACGTTATTTGCCGAAGGTGACACCGGCGTCATTGCGTTCGATACCTTTGGCACTCCAGGGCGCGCTCGAGCTTACAGACGCAGCATTGAAGCCGCTATTCCGGGAAAGCCGATAAAATGCGTCATCTATACGCACGACCATCTCGACCACACGGGATTCGCAGCCGATCTGGCGCCTGACGCGAACGTAATTGCCGACGAAATCTGTGCCAAGGTAATCAAACTAAGACAGGCGGAAGGCCAGCTGCTGCCGACGATGGTCGTCACCGGTTCCGAAAACAGGATGAATGTCGATGGGGTGGGGTTCACGCTATTGAATCCCGGTCCGACGCATGGATCCGGAAATATCAGCGCTCATTTCACGGAGGAAAAAATACTATTCTCATCCGACACAATCCTTGCCAACGCAAGATACGGGTTTATGCCGGATTACCATTTCACCAACTTCGTTAAATTCATGCGCGGGTTTCTCGAGCTCGATTGGGAAACCTTCGTTCCGGGCCGCTTTGACCTCACTCATCGCGAAGGTTTTGAGAGAGGCTGCGAGTTGATTCAGGCAGTGCAGATCGAAAGCCAGAATGCATTTGCAGAGTTTGTGCCGATTTGGGCCTATGAACCTATGCGAGGATATGTCAGTCAGAAACTTGCTGACCGGTTTGGCGACATGGATGGATTCGACGATCACATCGGCCAGATGGCGATACGCATCGTTCATCATTACCTGATGGGAGGCTGGGGACTGGAAGACACACCCGAGCCTGAAGTCATGTTGGCTGACAACGTGAGCCTGTGATCGGATTCGTGCAGCGAAGGGATATTGGCTGCGATATTCGGATTGTAGTCGCCCAGCAGCGGGCTTTTAATGGACCGGTGGCTTCCGGGATGGCGATACGCGGTGGCGCCGGCGGTGCGTTCGGTCGGCCCAGGTTCGTGTACGGTTAGATTTATAATGGAGTCTGCGTAAATTGCTTGATTGGCTCGAAAGCACGGACCTGGCGAGGATGGTGCAGGAAAGCATCTGGGGCTATCCGATCGTGCTGAGCGGACACGCCGTAGGCATGGCTATCCTCGTCGGAATCGTGCTGATGATCAATTTCCGGGTGCTCGGCTTCGCGCCGGGCGTCCCGATACTTCCGCTGAAGGCGCTGTTCAGGGTCGCGCTCCTGGGACTGCTGATAAATGTCGTATCCGGGACCATGCTGTTCATGGCGAGTGCCAACTCCTTTTACGAAAGTAATCCATTCAGGATCAAAGTCATTCTTCTGATAACGGGCGGCATCCTGCTGGTTCTGTTGTCACGCCGTATATTTGGCCCAGCGGATTCAGCGCAGAAAACGTCCCAGGCGGCCGTCAAGAGTATCGCCGCACTCTCGATTGCCGTGTGGATCGGTGTGATAGTCGCCGGCCGGCTCATTGCCTATTGGGATTTTTATTAGGAGCTATGGAGGGCGTTCTTGCATGGATGGAAGGCAGCAGACTGGCGCGTTTTGTGCTCGAGACTGCCTGGGTATTCCCGGCTCTGGAAACGCTGCATTTCTTCGGCCTGATCCTGTTGATCGGTTCCATGTACGTAGTGGACTTGCGTTTCATGGGCCTGGCACGGCGCATCCCCCTTAAAGCCGTTTTGCCGTTCATTCCCGTGTCCATGGCCGGTTTTGGCATAAACCTGGTCACGGGCACCCTGTTTCTGTTCTCCGACCCGTCTCGTTACTATTCGAACTTTGCGTTCCGCCTCAAGATGCTGGCAATCCTGCTCGCCGGCCTCAACGCGATATGGTTCAAGATTGCTGTTCACGCGGACATCCTTTCCGATACGAACGCGGATCCGCGTACGCTGGCCCGGTGGATCGCGGGGCTATCGATGCTTTTGTGGACGACCGTCATTGTCCTCGGGCGCATGATTCCCTACCTCGAATGACCTTCCTGCCAATCCTGCCGGAGCACTCGCGCGGTCCGGTCGGGCTGAGCTGCGTTATGTTCGCGGGCCTCCTTTTTGCCGCGCCTTGCCTGGCGCACGGTGTCAGCGACCGGGATACCTTGTTCCTTTTGGCAAACGAAGGCCCAGCGATCGGACCGTATGCATATTTAGGCGCCAAGCATATGGTCACCGGCATCGATCACCTGCTGTTCCTCGCGGGCGTCATATTCTTTCTTTATCGCCTTAAGGACGTTGCGGTCTATGTGACCTTGTTTGCATTGGGCCACAGCGCGACGCTGTTAACGGGCGTACTCGCCGGAATCCATTTCAACCCGTACCTAGTGGATGCAATCATCGGACTGTCGGTGGCGTACAAGGCTTTCGAGAACATGGGAGGGTTCAAGGCACTTGGTCTCAATCCGAACACCAGGGCGGCGGTGGCAATTTTCGGACTGTGTCACGGATTCGGCCTGGCAACGAAACTCCAATCGGTATCTCTCTCGCCGGACGGCCTGGTCGCAAACATACTGTCATTCAATGTGGGGGTAGAACTGGGTCAACTCGTGGCGCTCGCCGCCATGCTGATAGTGTTTACTTTCTGGCGCAGGAGCGGCCGCTTTGCGAGCCAGGCTTTTGCCGCCAATTGGCTCTTGTTGACCGCCGGTTTCGTCTTGATGGGTTATCAACTGACAGGATATTTACTCGCATGATCACGCCGAAGACGGAATCCCCGGCACGGTTATGGTGGGCCACGGTTGCTGCACTGGTCGTTGCAATCATACTGTTGCTCACAGTTGTCTTACCGGCGGAGTACGGCATCGATCCGACATCCATCGGCCGCGTTATCGGACTGAATGACTTGAATCCGGAAGCGCCCGAAGTCAGCGACGAGCTTGCCGCAATCATTGCCGGGGATGTCCGTGCCGCGGAGCCGGGTTCTCAAAAAGCATACGATGAACCGTTCAAGGACGAAGACGTGGTGATCGAACTGGCATCACTGGAAGAAGTCGAGTTCAAAGCCAGCATGCAGGAAGGCGACACTCTCTTGTATTCATGGGAGGTTGAGCAGCCGCTCTACGTTGACATGCACGGGGAACCGTTCAACTACCCGGAAGGGGAGGCGGTACGCTACGAGGAGAAGGACGGCGTTTCCATGGGTCATGGCCGGGTCACGGCGACATTTTCAGGACATCACGGATGGTACTGGCTGAATACCAGTGAGGCCCCGGTTACGGTGCGACTGAAAGTGAGTGGATATTACGAGCGCCTCGAGGAAGTGTATCGCAATCAGCAATGACGAAATGCCTCCGTTAATTTCGCAATCCGCTGAATTCGCGCGCGCTCCGATTGCGGACGGCCTCGAGTGGTGGCGCGCTATAGGACGCCAGGGTCCGGTCCGGCGACACACCTCTGTATAGTGTGTCACGCTGCATCGGTGTGCGGCCGATGCCCGAAATCAGCTCGCTCATGGCGCCGGGCGCCATTTCCTGACCGTGGCTCGCACCGGCCGCGCGCGAGATGGATTCGTTCATCAAGGTGCCGCCGAGATCATTGGCACCGGAACTCAGGCAGTCAATGACCCCGAGAGGACCGAGTTTTACCCAGGACACCTGTATGTTCCGAATCAAGGGATGAAGTACAAGCCGGGAGACCGCGTGCATAAGCACTGTTTCCCGATACGTCGGCCCGGGTCGGGACTGGCCGCGACGATGCATGGGAGCTTCCATGTGCACGTACGGCAAAGGGACAAACTCCGTTATGCCGCCGGTCCTTTCCTGGAGGTCTCGCAGGGCCAGCAGATGGCGGGCCCAGTGCCGGATCTCTTCCATATGTCCGAACATGATGGTCGACGTTGTCCGTAGACCGAGCTCGTGCGCGGACGCAATGGTTTCCAGCCACTCTCCCGTATTGACCTTGTCCGGACAGATAACCTGACGAACGTCGTCGTCCAGGATTTCCGCCGCGGTCCCGGGCAGGGTGCCCAGGCCTGCATTCTGCAATCGGGCCAGGAAGTTCTTCTTTGCCAGATTGAGCGTTTTCGCGCCGTGCGTCACTTCGAGGGGAGAGAATGCGTGGATGTGAATCCCGGGCGCCGCCTGCTTCGCGGTCCGGCAAATGTCCAGGTACGTCTGGCCAGTGAACTGCGGATGGATGCCGCCCTGCAGGCATACTTCCGTCGCGCCGCGGTCCCAGGCTTCAGCGGTGCGCCGTGCTATTTCATCGAGGTCCACGACATAGGGCGCTCCACGAAGATTTTCGCTGGCTTTACCTTTGGAGAATGCGCAGAACGTACATTTGTACAGGCACACGTTTGTGTAATTGATATTTCGATTGACGACATAGGTAACGTTGTCGCCGGACACTTCCTCGCGCAGTTGGTCGGCTGCCTGACATACGGTATCGACATCTGTTCCTCGCGCCCGGAACAGTACTTCAACTTCCCTGTCCGTGAGCCGATTGCCCGTCCGGATACCCCGAAGAATCCGGTCAATCCGTGAGTCAGTCGGCGGCGAGGAAACCGCGCCTCTTTGTCGGGGCCTGTTGTCCGGGGCAACGCATGCGCCGACCGCCCATTCGACTGGCCGACTGTCGTCACGGGCGAAACCATCGCTGTCCGAATGTCGAAGAACCTTGCCCACGAGCCCAGGGTCGAGCCAGATGTCGCGAGCCTCAATAAACGAGCGGTAAATTGTCAGGCGCGGCACCAGCGACTTGTTCTCTGCTGCAGTGATTTCGGCAAGCTGCTGCAGCTGTGGCCAGGGCGACTCCGGGTTGACATGGTCGGGCGTTACCGGCGAGACGCCGCCCCAATCGTTTATTCCCGCGCGTATCAATTGTCCGGGGCTCTCCGCATTCAGATTTGGCGGGGCCTGGATGCTCATGGACGGGCCAAAAATATGCCGCGCAATGGCGATCGTCCACAGCAGCTCTTCCCTGGACGGCGCCGGCGCACGCGCCATCCTGGTTCCTTCCTTGGGAACAAAATTCTGGATAATGACTTCCTGAATATGTCCATATTCCTCATGCAGCGAACGCAATGCCAGTAAACTGTCAATGCGTTCCAGCCGCGTTTCGCCGATGCCGATCAGAATACCGCTGGTAAACGGTACGCGCGCCTCGCCGGCAGCCCTGATCGTCTGCAGGCGAATCGACGGAGCCTTGTCCGGCGAGCCGAAATGCGGACCGCCGCGTTCGGACAGGCGTTGCGAAATCGTTTCAAGCATGATGCCCATCGACGGTGCGACGGCACGTAATCGCCGGTAGTCGGCCAACGTCAGGATGCCGGCATTGAGATGGGGCAGCAGGCCGGTCTCGTTGAGCACCCGCTCGGCGATTTCAGCGAGGTAACCGATCGTGGTCTGGTGCTTCAGGCCGGCAAGCGCGTCCCGCGCGGTCTTGTAGCGCAATTCGGGTTTGTCGCCCAGAGTGAACAACGCTTCACGGCAGCCTGCCTGTTTGCCCGCCAGCGCAATCTCGAGGACCTTTTCGCGATCGAGATAGGGTTTCTGCACGCGCCGCGGCGTCTTGGCATAGGTGCAATAGTGGCAAACGTCCCTGCACAATTCCGTCAACGGGATGAATACTTTGGGCGAGTAGGTCACAACGTTGCCCGCGCCCAGGTCACGAATTGCCGCAGCCGAGTTCATCAGACGATTCAGCGGCCATACGGCGATCTGCAGCAGCTCCTTTCGCGAGGCGTCCATGACCGTCGTGCCTTACGATGCCATGCTTTCAGGCAGTTGTTGAGCCAGCCTGGCAGCGAGCCCTGAATTTCGGAGGTAGTCGATGGCCTCGCCGGATTTGCCGTTGCGACTGAGCCAGGCCAGGTCCGCGGGTACATCGATATCCCGCCGAAAGGCCACGTTGTCCATGATCCTCACTCGCTCCCCGACAGCCCGGGCCGCCTTTGCGTGTCGCTGCGCGCTGCCGCTGCCGAAGGAGAACGTCAGCCTGACAGCCGGTGATGCCAGCAGCGCATTGGTGCCGCCGTCCCGGAGGGCGCGGCAAATGAGAACTCCTCCTTCGCTTTCGCTTTCGCCCAGCAACGCACGAATATCCCGGGCGGTCAGTGTGGGAAGGTCCGCCGAAAGGATGAGCAGTGTTCCAGCCTCGGCCATCGGCAGGAGGCGGGTGGCACGAGTGACATTGCCCGACACATCAAGATCCGGATCGTCGGCAAGGTAATCGCAGCCGTAGTCGCTGGCCAGCCGAGCCTGCTGCTCGCCTTGACCCATGACCACTACGCGACCTATTTCCGCGACCGCGCACAACGCACGCAGCACATCGATCGCCATGAGGCGCGCGATGATCGCACGCTGCGGGGTCGTCAGCACCGACGCTAGGCGTGACTTCGCTCGATCGAATGCTTTTACAGGGACGATGGCGCAGGTATCAATCATGCAGCTTCCGGCTGTGCCGTTACAGCATTGACTATAGCGCAGATTGTACTGCGACCACTTTGCTCTTTTGAGAATCAGTGTTGTCAGGAAATCCGATGAATCTCTGCCCTGTGCGGCGCTTCACCGGCGCGTTTCGACACTGACCGCCGTCGCCCGATTGGGCGACCGGATGCGCCGGAACACCTCCGGAGGCGAATGATGCGAGTCCGTGACAATCACGCCTGCCGAGTGCAGGGCATCCTGCAATGCCGCAGACACCGTATGCAACGGCGCGCCGCCTCCCTCGCCCATGCCCTTGGCGCCGTTGTAGCTGAACGGTGAAGGCGTTTCGATATTTCCATACTGAATGTCGGGCATATTCATGGAGGTGATCGGACAATAGTCGCTGAACGTCGACGTCAGCAGATTGCCGGCTTCGTCATAGTTGAACGTCTCCATCAGTGCGGCGCCGAGTCCGTGACCCGTCGCGCCCTGTACCTGGCCTTCGGCGATCTGCGGATTGATTACATTGCCGCAATCGTCAACCGCGGCATAGGCAAGAATCTTTGCGTGGCAGGTTTCCTTGTCGACCTCGATGACCGCGATATGCAATTGGGCGGCATAGGTCAAGGTCAGATTACCAAACTTTCTGCCGGTGTCGGGAACCTTGAACGGCGGCCGGTAGACGTGGCGGACGTTCAACGTTACGTCCGCCAGGGTCTCGTCCAGGACAGCGTTGTTGTTGTTGGCCAGGTTGCTCAGGTACCAGTAATTGATCTTCTTGTCGGTACCCTTGACATTGAGTTGCGGCCCTTCGCTGCCGACGCCGAACTCCAGGTCGTCGTCGCTGGCCTCCAGGATGAACGACGCAAGCTGGAGCATCTGCTTTTTCAGTTTTTGACACGCACCATGTACAGCAGAGAGGCCTGTCACGGCAAACTGGCTTGCGTAAGTTCCTGAATGTCCGGAAAACGTATTCCACGCTGAATCGAATCCCGGGCGTACCTGCACCATGGACGGATCGATGTTGAGTTCGTCGGCGACGACCTGGGACGCAGCCGTTTCGTGACCCTGTCCGGAGGGCCCTGTGCCGAGCGTTACGATGACCGAACCGTCGAAATCGAGGCGGATCGAGCAGACTTCCGAGTTCCCCGAAAACGGCAGATACTGATTCATTATCTGCGCCTGGCCAAAGTTATTGGTGCCGGAATCGAGCGTAGTGCCTATCCCGATGCCGAGCCAGCGGCCGTCTTTCCTTGCCTGCGCTTTCTTGCGCTGCCACTCGTCCCATCCAATCAGCTCTTTTGCCATTGCGAGCATCGCCGGATAGTCACCGGAGTCGTACACGCAGCCATTGGGGGTCTCGTACGGAAACTCCCGGACGTAATTCTTCAGGCGCATTTCATCGGCTGGTATACCCACCTCGTGCGCGCAGATATCGATGATCCGTTCCATGAACCATAAATGCTGCATGCGCGAGTACCCGCGATTGGGGACGACGGGGCATTTATTGGTAAGGACCTGCGTGAAATCAATGCGGATGTTTCTTACTCCGTACACGCCGGGGAGAACCTGGGACCAGATCACGCAGCCCAGCGGCTCATAGCGGGTGTACGCGCCACAGTCATCGATGTGACGTGAACGGATACCGGTGATGACGCCGTCCCGGTCGAGAGCCACTTCGGTGTCGAGGAAGGTACGCTCGTTACCGTGTCCGGATGCAAGAAGGTGTTCCGTGCGGGTTTCCGACCACTTGACTTTGCGGCCGCCGGTTTTTCTGGACGCCAGGGCAGCCAGTGCCATGTACACGTAGTTCCAGATCTTGACGCCAAAACTGCCGCCGATGTCGTAGCTGCGCATTCGCAGTTTTTCGATTGGCACTCGCAGGCCGGGGGAAAGTAATTGTTTCGCAAAGCCCGGGAACGAGTTATTACAGAGAAAATCGATATCGCCCTGTCGAGTCCATTCCGCCACGCAGCCATTGGTCTCGAGCGGGGCGCTGGAAAACCGGTGAAAATGCAGGCGGTTGATCTTGACCACGTGGGCGGCGTCGGCAAACGCCTTGTCGACGTTACCGTATTCGAACACTCCCTGCCATACGCGATTCGTGCCGGCGCCTTCGTGCACGATGACCTCATCGTTCAGTGCTTCTTCGGCGTCGACGACCGCGTCGAGCATGTCGTAGTCGACCTCGATCAGCTGCCCGGCATCCATCGCGATCGCTGCACTGGATGCGGCCACGGCCGCAACCGGTTCACCCTGGAAGACCACTTTGTCGACCGCCAGCGGCAGATCGACGATTTTGCCGCAGGGGTCCGGCCCGAGCTGCATGAAAGGGGTGCATTGTTCCTTAATATCCGCGCCGGTCAGGATGCAGGCAACACCCGGCACCGCTTCAGCAGCCGACGTATCGACGCTGCGGATGCGCGCATGACCGTATGGGGAACGCAGTATGAAAAGATGCAGCATCCCCTCGATCTGTTCGTCGTCGGTGAACAGGCCGTTGCCCCGTATAAGGCGTTCGTCTTCTTTACGCCGCAGAGATTTTCCAACCCAACCCATAGTTGTTACCTGATTATTGCGATTGACGTGACCGCTGATCGGCCGGCGAAACAGCTCCGGCCAGCGACGCCTGGATTGCGTCGACCAGTTCCTGAATTTGCTTGCCGGCGACCGGCTTTATCAGGCCACCGGCAAGGGATACCAGCTTGCCGAAAATCGTCAGCTCCCCCCGCCAGACGATTCTGGTTCCGCCGTGCCCGGCATCGTGCAGATCGAAAGCAGCCAGCAGATTGAATGCGCCACCCATGATCTTGCCCTTGCCGGCATAAGTGGCAGAGACCGGCTCCTTGTGCTCCGTCAATGCCAGGTTGACGATCGCATTACCGCGAATTTTCCCGACACCGACTTTGACCGTAACGTTACACGAGCCGTCGTCGCACAATTCGTGAGATTGATAAGTCGGTAACATCGGCGAGAACTTCTGCACATCCGACAACACGGCAAAGGCCGCGTCGCGCGAGGTATCCACGGTAAACTCACCGTCGAATTCGATCGCCACTCAGGCCTCCTTCCGCATTTTTACGGCCGCGTCGTCAATTGCCGTGAAGATATTGCTATAGCCCGTGCATCGGCAGAGATTGCCCTGTATACCCTTCCGGATATCCTCTCTGGTCGGATCCTTATTGGACTCGAGCAGATAATAGGCGGACATCAGCATTCCGGGGGTACAGTAACCGCATTGCAGGCCGTGGTGCTCGGAGAAAGCCACCTGCAGCGGGTGCAGCTTGCCGTCCTTTTCCAGACCCTCGACAGTGAGGATCTCGCCGCCGTCCGCCTGGACCGCCAGCACGGTGCAGGATTTCACCGGCACGCCATTCAGCAGGACGGTACAGGCGCCGCAGTAGGTAGTATCACAACCGATATGCGTACCCGTCAGTCGCAACTCTTCGCGGATAAATTGCACAAGCAACAATCGCGGCTCCACGTCCCGATCGTACTGTGTACCGTTGACCGTAACGGTTATGCCGACACGTTGACTCATTTCAGTAATACTCGTGGCTGTTCTTGACTTTCTCCCCGCCCGCGCGCCGCACCGCTATGTGTACGGCGCGCCTGGTCAGGGCGGCAATCAGGTGGCGTTTGAAATCGGGGGACCCTCGCTGGTCGTCGACGGGGTCCGCTGCGGCCACCGCGGCGTCCGCGGCCTTGTCGAGCGACAGGGCGGCCGCTTTCTGCCCGACCAGTTCCGCTTCCGCCCCGAGAGCGCGAATTGGCGTCAGACCGGCGGATCCGAGGGCGACCCTGGCCCACGTAATCTGTTTCCCGGCGAGCTTTAGCTGCACACCCACCGAAACGGTCGGATAGGACGGAGCGCAACGCTTGAATGCGCAATAAGCGCCGCCGCTGCCGGGCTCAGGCTTCGCAAAGCGTACCCCGGTGACGATCTCGCCCGGCTTCAGCACAGTCTGGTAAAGGTCTTCAACGAAGCCGTTGATATCGAGAACACGCGTTCCATCGGCACTCTCGCATTGAATTTCGGCGTCCAGCGTATGCAGCAGGGCTGGCCAGTCGCAACTCGGGTCTCCCGATGCCAGCGATCCGCCGATCGTTCCGCGACTTCGCACCTGGTTGTCTGCTATGCCGTTCGCGCAGTCGGAAATGATTGGAACCGACTTCGCCAGGTCCGATTCGGCAATTCGTCTGTGCGTTGCCAGGGCGCCGATCGATACGGTGTCACCACTGCTGTCGATCGAATCGAGACCCGCTATCCGCCCGATGTCGATGACGTCGGTGGGTTCCTCGAAACGCATTTTCATCAGCACGAGCAGCGTTTGACCGCCTGCAAGGATGCGCCCGCCGTCGCCCGTTTCGGACAGCAGCCGAATGGCGTCCTGGACGGAGCTCGCCCGATGATAATTGAAAGGTGACGGATACATGCCGGTCCCCGAAGTATTATTACTAACTTTAAATAGCGTATAACAACTATCTTAAAATAGCACATAGAAATCCCGGTGCAAGGTGCAGCCGGATTGCGGCGGAACTGTGCGGATTCCCGTCGCATGGCCCGTTTGGCCAAGGCGGATGCTCGATCCGACGAGTCGAAAGTCCGCGGCCGGGTTACGCTTTTTCGGATGGTCCGAACCGATCTTGCCACGATAATCGAAGACCACGCACTCGAGCGCGTCCCCGATGACGAGCGAGAGAGCTGGCTGACGATTTCCTGGAATACCGTCGGCCTCATTACGACGCTGGTGATCATGTTCTTCGGCGCGCTGGTTTGTTTTGTCGCCGGCGTGAAGATCGCACTCCTGGCCGGCATCGCGTCTTTCCTGATCGGTGGTTGCCTCAGTGTCGCATTGGCCCGCATAGCGGTAGACACAGGCTATTCGAATACCCTGATCACGCGAAAGTATGGTTTGGGCGTGCGGGGATCCGCACTGGCATCGGTCATTTTCGGCTTCCTGATTGTCGGCTTTCTTGCCGTCGAAAACGGCCTCTTGTATCGCGGATTTCTTTTTTACTTTGCGATGGACGACGGCTGGCTTTCAAGAATCCTGTTGTACGGGTCGATGACCGTTGCATGGATCGTGCTTACCGCTTGGGGTTTCGCGGCAGTGACCCGGACCTCGTCCGTGATGACGGTGGGATTCATGCTAGTGCTCGCATGGATGATGTTCCGGGTCCTCGTTGGCAACGACGACGGGGTTGGCGATGTGTTTCTCTTCGACAGCCAGCTCGATTCAGGCACGCTGCAAAGCATGGGAATAACGACGTCTACGCACAAGTTCATCTTCGCACTGAACCTGCTCGTCGGCCCCGCGTGTGCGCTCGCGCTGAATACCGCGGACTTCGGCCGTTACGGGAAATCGACCGGCCACGTCGCCACAGCGGCGATGATCGCGATATTCCTGCAGTCGCTCGTGATGATGGTTGTCGGCGGGGTCCTGATGAAATCGGCCGCCCCTGCAATGATCGCTTATTTCACCGACGTTGCCGGCGCTTCCGAAAGCAGCGCGCGACAGCAGCTGCTGCAAAGCCCGGACAGCATTGCCGCCACCTTCATGGTTTTCGGCGGCGTCACGGGCTTCCTGCTGATGATCCTTGCGCAGGCGAAAGCGCAAGTGCTGAATACCTACAGTTCGTCGCTGTGTATCGCAAACCTGTTCGATGCGCTGGTCCACTGGCGCCCCGGACGGCTTACTTTCGTCGTTCTGGCAAACCTGATTGCGCTGGCCATGTTGTACGGCGAAATCCTGCATTTTGTCGAAGAGTGGATCAAGTTGCTTGGCGTTCTCCTCAGTGCCCTGGCTGCGACGATCATCGTCGACTATTACATCGTCAGTCCGCGCTTCCCGGCCGCTGCCGGGGAGCCGGCCACGGAGTCGGCGGTCGTCAATTGGGCGGGCGTAACGTCAATCATCGTCGCTGTATTCGCTGCGCATTGGCTGCTGCAGCCGTTCCAGCCGATCGAAGTCTTGACGTCCCTGGTGTGCGTCGCGGTGGTGTACCCCGCATTGCGGTTTACGGTATTCCGGCCGGCCAACGGTCTGGCCACGGGTGCCGCGTCTTTATGAATGCGATTCGCTCGGTCTGTGTTGTCGGCGCCGGCGCGATTGGCAGTCTGTTCGCGGGGCACCTCGGATCCGTGGTTGAAACGAAAGTGCTGGTTCGTCGCGACGACCACGAGGAGCAACTGAACCGCGCCGGACTCACGGTCAGCGGCAAGTCCAGTCTGCAGGTGCCGATTCGCGCGAGCACCGACCCGGCGGCGCTCGGGGACGTGGACCTGGTAATCATAGCCACCAAAGCGTCCGCGGTGGAGGCGGCCGCCAGGCGCCTGGCCGGCCACTTTCCCGACGCGTTGGTGATGACCGTGCAGAACGGGTTGGGGTGTGAAAACGTTGTTGCGAAGCACGGCGACTGGCCGATTATCTCCTCGATAACGTTCATGAGCGGCGTCCGCCACTCCGATACACACGTCGAGTACGAGCTGGATACCGAGACGTGGCTCGGGCCATGGTCCGGCGGCACCGCGGACTTCCGCATGGCGACGCGGGTTGGCGACCTCATCGCCCGCTCCGGTCTCAAGGCCAAGGCATTCGACGACGTGCGGCCCGCCCAGTGGTCCAAGCTGATATTCAATTCCGTGGTCAACAGCATCGGCGCTGTCACGAACCTGCCACACGTCAAGGCGTTCGCCTCCCGGCACAGAACCGCCGATCTCGGCAATCTCGTTTTCGCCATGATGGAGGAAGGCAAGCGTGTCGCGAAAGCGCAGGGGATCGAATTGTATGAAGATCCGTGGGAAATGAACGTACAGGCGGTCAGTCACGGACAAACGGGCGACGATGATTACGCGCATGTTTTTTCCATGCTGAGCGACGTCAGGGCGAAACGGCTGACCGAGATAGACTGGCTGACCGGCGCAATTGTTCGCGAAGCACAGAGGCTGGGCATCCCGGCGCCGCTGCACGAAACGCTGTTCGGCATCGTAAAAGGCCTGGAGCACAGTTGGCAGGACCGACAAGAACGGAGAGGGACATGAAAGTATGCATCGTGGGTTGTGGGGCAATCGGCAGCCTGTTTGCGGCCTATCTTGCAAAACTGGACGATCTCGACGTCTGGGCGTTCGACCTCGATGAAAAACACATCGCCGCGATAAAAGCGAAGGGCCTCAGGCTGTCAGGCAAGGGGGATATACATTCGCATCCGCATGCGACAACGAACGTAGCCGATGTACCTGCCTGCGACTTCGGCATAGTCGCCACGAAATCATTGCATACACGTGCTGCCATCGAGCGCGCAGCCGGCATTTTCAGGAACGGCGCAGTGTGCAGCGTGCAAAACGGGGTCGGCAACGAGGAAATAATCGCTGAGTACGTGCCGAGGGTAATTCGCGGAACGACATTTCCGGCGGGGCACATCGTGGAACCGGGTCACGTGGCGCAGGACACCGGCGGGAAAACGTGGATAGGGCCGTTTGAACCGAAATCCGCATCGATGGCGGAAATCGAAGTGCTCGCAGCCAAATTGACCGAAGCGGGACTGGAAACCCTTGCCATGGAGGATTCCCGCGGCGCGCAGTGGACCAAGCTGATTTTCAATGCCGCGACAAACCCCGTCGGCGCGCTGACCGGCTTGCCGCATGGCGTGGCCTGCGACGTGCCGTCCGTGAGGAAGGTTATTTCCACGCTGGTGGCCGAGGGGGTCGCGGTTGCCGCTGCGCTGGGAATCAAACTCGACAGCGATCCGGAAAAGCTCGTTGACTACGCACGGGAAGTCGCTTACGAGCACAAAGCCAGCATGTTGCAGGACGCATTGGTGCAGCGGCCGACCGAGGTTGCGGCATTGAACGGCGGCATAGTGACATTCGGCCGGGAGACGGGTGTTCCCACGCCCATGAACCAGGCGATCTGGGCGCTGATGGAGGGTCTGGAGCAGTCATGGACCCACAATAAAAAGCCCCGCATTAAAAAGTAATGAGAGAGCAAATGAAAAACCAACGGAAGTTTCAACCGAGCCGGCAGGAAATCGAACGGCGTTACAGAAATACGCGAGCCGCAATGGCTGAAGCCGACCTGGATGCTCTGATTGTAAGCGGTAGCGAATATACGGGGTTCGAGGGCGCCGTGCGTTACATGTGCGGCTTTCACATCCTGCATCGATATGCATACGTAATGGTGCCAACGGAAGGCGAGCCTACGGCGGTTTTCCCGAAAGAAGCGACGTGGGTGGGCGATCATACGCACACGTTCATCGAGCGCCAGGAGAAGACGCTGAATTGCGGCGAATGGATGGCCAACGAATGCAAGTCCAGGGGACACAAGCGGATCGGCGTCTACGGCCTGGACTACATCATGCCGGTCAAAGACTACCGGGCGCTGGTTGATGCGGGCCTCGAAGTCATCGATTTCGATGAAGCATTCGATTATTCCCGGGCCGAGAAAAGCGAGGAAGAACTTGCTTCCGTTCGTCACTCCATGGAGATCAACAAGGCAGGCGTTCTGGCGGTCATCCAGGCCTACCAGGCCGGAAAAACGGAAGCTGAGCTGATGGGCGTCGCCGAGCACACCTTCGCCGCCATGGGAACGGCGCGCAATACCATGAACATGGTGCTGGTCGGTCCGAACGGTTCGCTACTGCCGCAAATGGTGTTTCCGGACGCCAATCGCCGGGTTCAGGATTCGGATGGATTGCTGTATGGCCTGGAAGTCGCGGGCCTGGGCGGACACTGGATCGAATTCTCGAGACTGTTGGCGCCCAAGGGCATCGACAAGGAGACCGAACGCCTGATGGATGCGTACGAGGAATTTCATGCGCTCGTCAAGGACAATCTGAAAGCGGGCTCCAGCGCCAATGACGTGCATCGAAAGTGCATCAAGCCGTTCGAAGGGAAGGGTTGGCGCCTGGGTCATGTGTCCGGCCACTCGATCGGCATGACGATGATCGAGTTTCCACGAATTGGCGAAGGCACCGAGTTCGAATTGCCGGAAAACATGGTCTGTTCCCTGCATCCGCACGTAATGACGGAAGATCGAAAGTCCTGCCTGTACTTTCAGGAGACCTTTCGAGTCGGTAAGGACGGTGGTGAATCCCTGTCCGGCGTCCCAGTAACGTTCTATCGCGGCGGCGAAGCCCGGCTGTGAGATTCAATCAGACAGGAAGCAGGGTACCAGGAGCATTGCCATGAGCGACACAAAACCCAATGTAGGCGTCATTTTCAAATCCTATGAACCGATTTCGGCGATTCAGGCATATGCGAGCCAGACCGAGAAATCCGGATATTCGGGAGGATTCTGGATCGCCGAGGCTTATCACTGGTTTCGCAAGTACGGCCATGAATCGCGCGGATGCTTCACTACGCTTGCAGCTGCCGCCATGGCAACCAGCAAGATCCCGATCGGATTGGGCATTACTTCACCGTACATGCGGCATCCGACGATCCAGGCGTCGGAATCCAATGCGCTGGATGAATTGTCCGGCGGTCGCTTCATCATGGGTCTGGGTGCGGGCAAGGTGGGCACGGAGTATCTCGAGCTCGATATGACGAAGTTTACGCCCGTGAAGACTCACACGGAATCGATCGAGATGATCCGGGGTATCGCGACCGGCAACGCGTTTGCGTATGACGGCGAGTTATTCAAATGCGATATGCCCGCGGTCGACCGCAAAGGCAGGGGACTGCGTACGCAGATTCCGATCTACATCGGCGCAACCGGACCGTTCATGCAAAAACTGGCCGGGAAAATCGCCGACGGCCTGCTGCTGCCCGGGCTTACATCACCCGGCTTTACCCGATATGCGCGTAAAAACTGTTGGGCCGGCGCGGCGTCCGCGGGCCGTAAACTGCCGCCGGACTTTCCGGTCGGCGGCGTCATCCTCGCGGCATGTTCGAAAGATCGCAAGAAAGCAAAGGATGCTACGCGGAGTTACACCGGAACCTACGTCATCAACAAGCTGCGTAACATCAAGAACGACGTCATCCTCAGTACGTCCGGGTTCCCGGACGAAACCTGGGAGCCGTTCCGCAAGGCCATTGCCGCGGGTACGGAAGACAATGTGACGCATCTGGTGAACGACGAGATACAACGCGCCTTCACGGTCATTTCCGGAACGCCGGACGACTGCCTGGAGATCACGCAGGAACTGATCGATGCGGGCCTCAACACTCCGTTACTCGAGGTCGTCGGCGCCACGAAAGCCGACAATCTCGAGACGATCCGACTGTTTGGCGAAGCGGTATTGCCGAAGCTCAAACCCGGAGCAGCATGACATGCGACTGGCCACGTTCAAACCGCACGAGGATGCCCGCCCTGTGATCGGTGTCTACACGGGCGGGCACTACGCGGATTTGCATGCTCTGTCCGACGGCGCACTGCCTGACAATATGCTGGCCTTCCTGCAGATGGGCGAGCAGGGGATGGCAAAAGCGCAGGCGCTGCTCGACGGTGTCGGCAGCGATTTATCCGGCAATCCGCACATTCATGCGGAGGAAGGAATCGAGCTGTGCGCCCCGGTGCCACGCCCCGGCAAAATCATGCACACATCCTGCAATTTCGATGCGCATCTCGCGGAACTGGCGACGTGGCAGGCGCCGGAGTGGCAGTCCCACAACTGGGGTAATTTTCATTTCGAACACCCGACGGGATTCCTGGAAGCACCGTCGAGCGTAGTTGCGTCCGGCGCGAATGTGGCGGTGCCGCACTTCACAAGGCAACTCGATTACGAGATCGAAATCGCGATCATCATCGGTAAACGGGCGTTTCGCGTACCGGTGGAGGAGGCGATGGACTACGTTGCCGGTTACACGATCTTCAACGATCTGTCGGCCCGGGACATCCAGGCCCGCGAGCATTCGAACAAAGTCATCCTCCTCGGCAAGAGTTTCGACGGCTCCTGTCCGTTCGGCCCGCACCTGGTGACCAGGAATGAACTCTCCGATCCGCACAACCTGGACATGAAACTGCGAGTCAATGGCGAGGTACGCCAGGATTCGAACACCGGCAAAATGCATTATAAGACGCGGGAGCTGGTTTCCTGGTGGTCGAACACGACGCTGGAGCCGGGAGACATCATTACCAGCGGCAGCCCGCCGGGCGTTGCCGCCGGAATGAAGGCGCCGGTATGGCTGCGGCCCGGCGACCGGATCGATGCCACGATAGCGGAACTGGGCACGCTCACGACCTTTATCGTTGCGGGGCAGGGCGACTGATTACTCATGCACACAGGTAACGCCAAGATGGCTGACAAACCCGATCAAACACTGCTGAAAAAAGCGCTGGAGAAAATTGACCGCAAGCGCCTGGTGGATCTCGTCGTAGACCTCGTCAACGTCCCGAGCCCCACCGGTTACGAGGGCGACATGGCGCGGGCGTTCCATAAGGTGCTGCAACAATCGGGATTCCGCTCGACCCTGCAACCCATAGGCGACGAGCGGTACAACGCCATAGGCCTGTGGGAGGGCGCCGGCGGCGGCAGGACGCTCATGTTCAACGGCCACCTCGATACGTCATTCGGGCCGGAACAGGCGCACCGCGGGCTGGGTTATCGCTGCGAAGGCAATGTCGTCGACGACGAATGGATTTACGGGATGGGCACGTTCAACATGAAAAGTGCCCTGGCCACCTACACCGTCGCCTGCGAGGCGATCAGGACCGCGGGCATCGAGATCGCCGGCAACGTGGTGATAGCCGGCGTCGCGGGCGAAATCGAAAAGGCTCCCGTCAACAATTTCGAAGGCAGGATGTACCAGGGCTACGGCCCGGGAACCAAATACGCGATTACGCACGGAGCTGTCGCCGATTTCTGCATACTTGGCGAACCGACCAACATGATGCTGATTCCACGCCACTGTGGGACGACATGGTTCAAGATCACGGTACCGGGCATGCTGATCCATACGGCCTGGTCCGATCACGAAAGGAATGCGGTCAGCAATTCGAGCCTGGTTCTGGCGGCCCTGAACGAGTGGATTCCGGGATATATGGCTCGCAACGAATTCGGCGGGACGCAACCGAAAGTCAACATCGCCGCGATCGAGGGCGGCTGGCCGTGGCGCGGCGCAAGAACGCCCGATACCTGCACTATTTACATGGATGTGCGCACGCCGCCGGATGTACTGCCTGTGCAGGTATACCGGGAGGTACGCGAACTGATTCGCGGACTGGAGAAAGAGCACGCCTGCCTTCAGGGAACGATTGTCGACATCTATGTCTCGGCTCCCGGCACCAGCATCCCGGACGATCATGAGCTCGTTCAGACCATCGTCGCGGCGCACACCGAGCAGCTCGGTCAGCCGCCCCGGTTCGGCAACGAAATCTGGTACAGCGATGCGGCGCACATGAATCGCTACGGCATTCCCACGGTCAATTACGGATCGGCCGGACGGATCCGCACCGGCGGCGGCGGCTTCGATACGCACCAGGGCGAGGCCGTGCATATCGGCGATATGCTCGACATCATCAAAGTGTATATTCAGTGCATCCTGACGATTTGCGGCGTCGCGGCGAAGCAACGCAAGACACAGTGAAAGACTCGGCACTCCACGGCCTGCTGGCAAACGCCCGGGTTTACGATCTCGGCCAGTGCTATTGGCCCGGCATGCCCGTTCATCCGTTCGACCCGCCTTATCAATACTATCTTTTCGATTATCACGAACACGTGGTCAAGGACCTGGGCAAAATCGAACCCGGTTTTTCGCATGCCATCGGCATGATGATTACGTCAATGCATGCCGGCACGCATTTCGATGCCCCGGTGCACATGTCGCAGGACCTGAAAGTGCAGGGGATCGACATCACGCCGTATCAGCGGGGTACGGGTTTTGTCGACCTGCCGCACCCTTTGCACAGCATGGAGAAGGTTCCGCCCCTGGTTTTGCGGGCCGTGCTGTTCGATATCCCGGCGATCAAGGGGTTGGACATCCTGCCCGAGAGATATTCGATTACCGTCGAAGACCTGCAGTCCGCTGCGGATTCGCAAGACACCGAGCTGAAAGAGGGTGACTGCGCGATCGTGCGCACTGGATATGGCGCATTGTTCGAGTCTGATGGCGATGCGTATTTGCACAAATGGGCGGGCTTGTCTGCGGAGGCGGTGCGCTGGCTGGCTCAAAGGAAACCACGGCTGGTAGGTACCGATAACCTGTCGCTCGGCTGCCCGGATCTGTTTGATGCGCATCGCGTGCTGTTGATCGAGAACGGTATCTACGTCATGAAAAGCCTGTATCTGGAGGAGCTGGCTGCCGATCGGCGGTATGTTTCGACGGTCGTCGTCCTGCCGCTCAAATTGAAGGGCGGAGAAGCTTCGCTGATACGGCCTGTTGCTATTGCATGATGCTGTAGGAGCCCGCCATTGCGGGCGACCTGGGCGGTTGGTCGCCCGCAATGGCGGGCTCCTACAGGGCATGGATCAGGACGTGTGCAGATTCCTTAACGATTCGGAACGGTGAGAGACATGCAACAGAAAATATGGACCAGCGAGCTGAACAAACTCGACGATGTTCGAAGCGGCTTCGATCGCAGCAAGCCGGTTCGATTTTACGATACGACACTCCGGGATGGCGAGCAGGCCGTCGGCGTGGTGTTCAATCCTGAAGAAAAGTACAACATAGCCTGCGGCCTGGCCGACCTCGGCGTCGGCAGGATCGAGGCAGGATTCCCCCGCGTGTCGGAGGACGACTCGCGCGCAGTCAAACGAATACTCGACGCGGGATTGAAGTCGGAGATCTGGGGCTTTTCGCGAGCCGTGAAGGCGGACCTGGATGCCTTGATCGAACTTGGCATCAAGCAGGCGCTGATAGAGATTTCCACCAGCGAAGTCAAAATGGCCGCATACGGCTTTAATCGGGACATCGTATTGCAGCGAGTGACGGATGCGATCAGGCACGCTGTCGATCATGACATGCGCGTCATTTTCTTTCCGGTAGACAGCACCCGCAGCGATCTTGGTTTCTTGCGTGAAGTCTATTCTCGTGCCATTGAAGCCGGCGCCGCGGAAGTTGCCGTTGTCGATACCATCGGGGCTTGTGCGCCGGAAGCGGCTGAGCACCTGATACGCAAGGTCCGCGGATGGATTGGCCCCGACATGCCGCTGCATTTTCACGGTCACAACGACTTTGGCCTGGGAACGGCGCTGGCGATTGCCGCGGTACGCGGCGGGGCGGACTGGATCCAGGGCACCGTAAACGGGATAGGCGAGCGCGCAGGAAACTCGGACATCTGCGAGGTGGCGCTTGCCCTGTCATGCCTGTATGACGTGCCGGTGGATCTCGATCTGTCGCAGGCGCGGAACGTCTCGGCACTGGTGCAAAAGGCTGCAAATTATCGTGTCGACGGCTGGCGTCCGGTCGTGGGTGAAAATCTGTTCACGCGCGAAAGCGGCGCCGTCGCCACGCAGTTTCATATTCCGGAGGCGATCGAACCCTATTCGGCTGAGCTGGTGTCGGCGCCGCGACGCATCGTGCTCGGCAAGAAAAGCGGCCTGGCCAGCATCAAGCTCAAGGTGGAAGAACTGGGCCTGGCCGTGCCGGAGGAGCAGCACGGCGAGCTCCTTGCCCAGGTAAAAGCACAGGCAACCGCGGCCGGCCGGCTGATGACGGACGATGAGTTCCGCCGTCTCGTGCAGTCCCGCCGTCCGGCGCAGGCGTCATGACATCAGGCAAGCCGCGGATTGCGATCGTCGGCGGTACCGGCGACCTCGGTTCGGGGCTTGCGTATCAGCTGGCGAAAACGGGTTACGCGGTAACCATAGGCTCCCGCACGGTGGAGAAAGCGGACATGACGGCGGCGACGCTTTCAGCGCGGCTTCCGCATGCGACGATCAGCGCCTCGGACAACCGGGCCGCGGCGGCAGGTGCCGATGTCGTGATCCTGACCGTTCCGTATTCGAGTCATGACTCTACCCTCGAGTCGATCCGGCCGCACATCCAGGGAAAGATCCTTGTCGACGCGACCGTGCCGCTCGTTCCGCCGAAAGTCATGCGCGTGCAGTTGCCGCCCGGCGGATCGGTCGCCAGGCAAGCGCAGCAGGTGCTTGGCGACAACGTACGCGTCGTGTCCGCCTTTCAGAATATTGCAGCGGCCCACTTGCAGAGCGAGACATTGAACGACTCACTTAGTGATGTTCTCGTTTGCGGAAACGACGCAGAAGCGCGAGCGGTTGTCGTCGAACTTGCCGAGAGCATCGGGCTGACGGCATGGCACGCCGGAGCAATCGATAATTCCGTCGTTCCCGAGGCGCTTACTTCAATATTGATCTTCCTGAACAAGAAGTACGAACTTGACGGCGCTGGAATCCGCGTCGTCGCGAAAAATATGGCCTGACACGCCTACTGTAGGAGCCCGCCATTGCGGGCGACCTGCGCGGCGATTGGCGAATCCTCAAACTCTTCGCGACCCTCGTCCTTGCAGATTCCGTTCGCGATATGCGCTGGGCGATTCGCCGGTCCACGCGCGAAACGCGCGCGAAAAACTGCTGATTTCCGAGAAACCGAGCAAGAACGCAACTTCGCTGATGGAATGCAGGCTCTGGTTCATGTATTGCTCCGCCAGCTCGCGACGCGTTTCGCTCAGGAGGTTGCTGTAAGTCGTGGTGCGTTCCACGAGTCGATTCTGCAACGTCCGCTCGCTCATGTTCAGTTGTGCGGCGACGGTTTGTTTGCTGCAGTCGCCGGACGGTAACAGCCCGATAAACGTGGCGCGGACCTGGGCAATAATGTCGCTTCGGTCGATCTGCTTGAGCAGCGCCATCACGACCTGATCATTTTGCCGCGCCAGTTCGGCATTCGCAGCGGGCAAGCGCACAGTCATGTCCTTCGCGTTGAAGACCAGCGTATTCTTGTTGCTGCCGAATTCGATCGGTGCCCGGAACCAGTCAGTGAAGTTTGCAATATTGACCGTTGGCGTCGGCCGGCGAAGATAGACCCGCAACGGATTGAAGTTCGGTCGGTATATGAACCGGCTGAAGCGCAGCAGCGTGGCGAGCCATGCATCCTGAGGCGCGTACGACGTTACGCCGATCGCCGGCAGCATGGACAAATGAAACTCGTTCGCAGTCTGTTCGATCTCCGTGACCGCGTTCGTGGATACAAGGCCGAAATAACGAACGATACGGCGACAAAAAGATTCCAGATCGTTACTTGCGAAAAGCGAGTAACCAAGGGCGTTCAGGGAGGTCGGATGCACATACTCCGCGATGGAGAGGCCGAAAGACGGATCCTGCGTGGCTTCCTCCGACAACTCATAGACTCGCGTCATCTGGTCAGCCGGATACCGGGTGGAAGGGTCACGTGCAGTGGCGAGGTCAATGCCTGCCGTCGCGAAGATCTCGCTGCTGTCTAACCCCCTTTCATCCAGAGCCTGGGCCACCGCAACAGCCCAGCTCGCAATAAGATTGCGGTTCTGGTGATCGTTTGAGCCTTGCGGAGTCATCGTAGAGTCAGCTGAGACGAACCCGGGGATTGTGCCTTGGGCGTGCAGGGGCGTGCTGCAAACGCCGGCTGAACTCGAGGACCGTTCTCGCCAGTGACGCCCGATCACCCAGGGACTGCATTACCGTGTTTGCAACCTCGACGGCCAGACCGGTCCCGGCCATGGAACGCGAAAGCTCGCCATCCGACGAATCGAGAACGAACCCGTCGATCAGACCCTGGTAATGATCGGCGACCGCAGCGGGCGTAACCGGAACTCCGAGTTCGCCCATGATCTTCGCGGTCGGGCCTTTGATCGCCTGTCCCTGCACGATCGGCGATACCGCTATGACCGGTGCCTTGTTGCAGGCTAACGCTTCAACGACTCCCGGAATGGACAGAACAGGATCGATGCTGAGGTACGGGTTCGATGGACAAAGCACGACGGCCGCAAGATCGGGGCTGTCCAGCAGTTGCCGGAACATTGGCGAGGGAGCGGCGGTTTCGCAACCCTGAAAACGGATTCCGGACACTTGAGGCTTGCACCCATGGCGGACAAAATAGTCCTGAAAGGCGAGGGTGCCCACATCGGTTTCCAGGTAAGTTCTGACCGGATCGTCACTCATGGGAATGATGTTGGCGGCGATGCCCATTCGCCTGGCAATCTCATCGGTAACTGCGGATAAGGAACTACCCGACCGCAACCGGCTCGTGCGATGTACATGCACCGCCAGGTCCTTGTCGCCTGTTCTGAACCAGGAGTCGATGCCGAGCCTTTCAGCCTCCGACATGAATGTCCAGGATTCGTTCGCGCGACCCCAGCCGGTCACCGGGTTGTTGACACCTGCCAGTGTGTAAATCAAGGAGTCGATGTCGGGTGAAATGTGCAGGCCGAGATACTCGAAATCATCTCCGGTATTTGCCACGATCGACAGCTGGCTTGACGGCAGTACGCTGGCCAGGCCGAGCGCCAGCTTCGCTCCGCCGACTCCGCCCGACAGCGCGACGACATGACCTTTTGGAATCATCGAAATAAATCGTGTTCTTTCTTTCGCAGCAGCGCCTTTGCGCTCGAACCGCCTTCGATGTTGCGAAAACCGCGGACGAGAACAACCGGCTTTCCTTCTGCCGCCTGACCCATTAACAACGATGCAGCCGCGGCAATTTCGTCGGCCACCGCAACCTCGGTCACTCGAAGTTGCCTGCCGTGCAAATCGGCAGCACCCCTCAGATCGAGCAAAGCGACGACGCCCGCAACACCTATCGCATGACCGATTATACCGTTACGCCAGGCGCGCCCGATGCTGTCGGCGACGACTACGCCGACTCGTGCGCCGCAAGCTTGCTGCAGATGAGACCGGATCTCCCCGGCAGACCGGTCGGGATCCTCGGGCAACAGAAGTGCGTAGCCATCTTCGATATTGGATTGGTCGATGCCGGCGTTGGCCATCACGAGGCCGAGGCGGTTTTCGGTGATTAGCAGGCTGTCGCTGTGACGCAAGACAGCAGTCGATTCCTGCAGAATCAACTCGACGATTCCTGGATCCTTGCCGGTTTTCCGGGCGTAACTTATGGCCTTTTCAGAAGGCACTACGTCCCGAATAACCCTCTGTCGACTCTCGGCCTTGGATACGATTTTCTGCGCGACCACCAGAACGTCATGGTCCGCGAACTCTATATTGTTATCGCGCGCCGCCTCGCGAACGATTTCAGGCAAGCAGTCTCCCGCTCGAATCTGCGGGAACCCGAGAAATGCGATGAGTTCCAGTCTGTCCGGCGTATGGCTTTGCGTCATCGAAGGCGGCTGTTCAGGCGCGTGACCGGCATACGCACGGCTGTCAGAGCGCGATGCGATGTGCGGCGGCAACGCAGGACGCCTGATCGTACATTCCGGCCATCAGGTTCAGCGCCCGCGACACATCCTCCAGGGAGTTGTCGGTGGAAATCGACCGGGTCAGGACGATCAGAAGTTCGCGGCGAAACTGGGCAAATTTGTCGGTAATTTCCCGGCCCAGCTCGGTTACGACGTACGTCACCCCTTTCTTGCTGTCGCCGATTCCGGCTTTCGCGACGACGCCCGCCTTGACCAGTTTCCGGATACCGTACTGGAGGTTGGACTGGTCGTCGCGATTCAGCAGGCGGCCTATCTCGGAGATGCTTTTCGGGCGGTTGTGCATGCGAATGACGTGCAGAACCGCGGCGTCAGCGCCCGAAAAAGACTCGCCGGAGCAGCAAGCCATGCAATCGGAGCGCCAGCGCTCGAACGCCGCCGATACCCGGAGAATCGAGAACTCCAGTTCCGTCAACTGGACCTCGTAGTCGTTTTCGGCGAGGTGCCAATGTCTGTCCAGAACGTTCGTAGTACGGCTCATCGCTCCCTCCGTTCGCAGCCGGAAATGGTATCATACGTCGTAAAATAACGTTAAAAATACCTATAAAGTCGCTCGAAAAACGCGTCCGAAATGCATCCTCCGGCGAAGTCGATCCGGCGCGGGAATCCGCGCCGCGAAGAGCGATCCGGCCGGCCCGGAGGTTTCCGAACTGCTCGTCATTTCAACCGCCGTGTGCGGTCATCGGATAGCGGCGGCGGGTTCCGCGTGCTTGGATATTCCGTCGTTTCGGGGGCGACACGCATCGTTTACAGCTGCAAAAGGTGTTTGATCATGGAATCCAGAGAACTAAATAAAAAAATGGAGGATCACGCATTGGAGCCGGTTCCGGACTCCGAGCGTCAGAACTGGCTCAGCCTCTCCTGGAATACTGCGGGAATCGTTACGACGCTGATTCAGTTATTCCTGGGAGCATTGGTAGCGTTTGTTGCCGGCATGAAGATCGCAATCCTGTCCGGTATTTTTGTTGTGATTGTTGGATTCCTGATGGGCTGGGGAGTCGGCCACATCGGCTATCGCAAAGGCTGCTCCAGCACCCTGATCTCCCGCACCTACGGTCTTGGCAAAAGGGGATCCATTCTTGCCTCGGCCATCTTCGGATTCATGATCATCGGGTTTCTGGCTATAGAGAATGCATTGCTCTACAAGGGTTTCCTGTTCTTTTTTGAAATGCAGGATACATTGACCAGCCAGATCGTCATTTACGGGCTGATGACCGTAGCGTGGATTCTTTTGACGGCATTCGGATTTGAACTGGTCGCCAAAGTTTCGTCGGTTACGTTGATCGCATTCCTGCTCGTTCTCCTCTGGATGGTGATCGACATCGTCGCGCAGTCGGGCCAGTCATTTTTGCAGGCCCTGACTTTCGGCACGCAATTACCGGCCGAAGCGATCGCGTCCATGGGCATCGACAGCGACACCGACAAGTTCATTTTCTGCATCAATGTGCTCATCGGCTCTGCCGGCGCGCTGGCCCTCGTGGACGGCGATTTTGGCCGTTATGCGAAACGTTCGAGGGATATCGGCATCGCTGCATTGATCGGCAATATTTCCATGTCCCTCCTCATGTTGACTGTTGGCGGCATGGTCATGTTCGCAGGGATGGCTTCGATAGTTGACTACTTCGTGACTGTACGGGGTATGGAAGTGGGTGCAGCACATCAGCTGGCGCTGCAAAGCCCCGACAGCATTGCTTCGGCGTTTATCATCTTCGGAGGGGTAATTGGTGCGGTGCTGATGGTACTGGCGCAATCCAAGGCGCAGGTATTGAATACCTATAGCGGATCATTGGCTTTGACAAACCTCTTCGATGTGGCATTCAACTGGCGGCCGGGACGGATCGTTTTTGTTGTACTTGCCAACATCATCGGATTGGTCATCCTGTATGGAAAGATCCTCGCCCTCGTGAACGCCTGGATAACCATTCTGGGTGTCATGACGACCGCATTGGCAATGGTGATGATTTCCGACTATTTTATCGTCCGGCGCATGCTCGGCCAGACGGACATCAGGGCCCATCAGGAGGATTCGATCAACTGGTCCGGCGTGGTTTCAGTGATTGTCGCAACGATTCTGGCGCATTACGTTTTGAACGACTATCAACCAATCGAGTTTTTTACGGCAGCGATCACGGTCCTGGTTCTCTATCCGACGCTGCGTCTGACAACAAGACGATGAGCGCCCTGTAGGAGCCCGTACAGAGGCCGGGGTCGTCAAACCCCGGCTAATCGTTGGAGGAAACGGCTTCCTCGCCGGTGTCCTGGGTCAATTCTTGCCGACAGGATCCGGGCTGCAGGCGGCTTTCGATAGCGCACTGCACGTTGAAGTCGTCCATCCCGTAAAGGGTTTCGATCGCGTCGCGGTCGTGTAACGAGTATTTCACTGCAAGGCCGAACGAGAAGTTTGCGCGGCTGGCCTTGTCCGGTGTCATGTTTGTGTGGCGCGATTCGATCTCGATTGCATCAGAAACGAGTTCCGCGACCGCCATTTCCGTGTATTGGTAGGGGGCGAGATCCAGCCGGGAGTCGAGTTCGGAACGGGTACTGATCTGTGAGTTGTAATAAATTGACACGGACTGAATGTCCACGAACTCCCCGGTGCGATTTTTGAGCATCAAACTGCCTTGATAGACGGCAGCAGACAACTCGCCGTTTTCGGCGGAGAATTCAGGGAACAGGTACTCGAAATCCCGCGACAGGATTTCGACCTCGACCGGTAACAGGATCAGCCCTTCCTGGTTGCGCGCAAGTTTTTCAGGGCAGTGAAGTTCGAAATGGTATCCGGAATATTCGGTGGCGCTGCAGTCGATTATATAGGCCTCGGTCTGACGCGTCAGATCCGAGCGCAACGACTCCAGTCGCGCCGCATGTTTCTGATCGAGCGATGCCACCGCGGCATTGAGCTGCCCAATGCAATCGGCGGCATCACAGGGGAGAATCGAAAGATCGGATGCCTCGACGGTTGACGCTACGGTCGATGATGCATTGGCGCGCACATCCACAAATTCCGACGGATCGAGATCGTCGGAATAATATTGAATGAGCCCGCTGACACGAGCGTCGATCTTTATATTTTCCTCCTTATCCAGTTCGTACTGCTGAAGCATCTGTTCTTTGAGCGTTTCGATTTCTGCCTCATGCGCCGCGGCTTTTTCGGCGAGACTGCTGAGGCCGGTGATCAGCGCCAGGCGATTGTCGTCAAGCCCGGTCAGCAACAAGGCCTGGTCGACCGCGGCATTGAATGCAAGGTGATCGAACTCGGTCGAATAAGAGCGGCTCATACCCGAGAGTTTGCCGCCGGTACCGGCGCTGATTCCCGTGTCGACAATCTTGCCGACGACTCCCATGTCCCGTTCGCGAAACGGATTGAGCGGATTGCAGCGATCATTCTCCCGGTACGGCCGCGGTTCGCACTCCGCACGGCGAATGTCGAACGCCGGATCCAGATCGTTCAAACGCACGAGGTAGCCGGTATCGGGCTCGCTGTTGCTGCTGGTGACCCTGGAAAACGTCCACTGGCCGTCGCCACGCGGCACGAGCGCTGCATACACCGGATCCTTGCCGACGTAAATATTCTCGTGCTGAACCGGGCGGATGTCCGGTTCTTTCGAACCACAGGCCGACAGCACGGTAACGGCCGTTGCCATCGCCAGGCGGATTGTGCAGTTCGACCGGTATCGGGGCATCGTCGTGAATTGTCTTTAATAGAGTGTTCTCAGGACGGGTCGGGATGCGTCAACCGCGCGATTATAACGACATCCCGCGCGGCTCCCCAACATTCATGACCGCCTGTCGCCGAATCGCGACAATGGAGGGGTTACGGTGTTGCCGTCGTGCCGCGGCCGCGTACAAGGTGGCGCAGGAACGCGGCTTTGCGCGGGTCGACATGAAATGAGTCCGAGATCATCAGATATCCCTTTCGGCCGTCGTACGTTTCGATCAGGTAAATGGTGGCGTCGTCGCCCGGGTCGGTTCCACTGTCGACGGTGCGGCTGTATATCGCTTTCACGTCATCGGGCCCGAAACAGTCGCCGCTTTCCGGACAGTGAACGCCGTCGTCCTCCAATGCGAAATTCAGGGTAAATCCGCGCTGCTCCGCGTCACCAAGCAATTCTGCCATGTCCATCGCTTTTCCTCCTGAGGCAGTAGAGGTTAGCGTCATTGCGATGAAGTGTGAAATGATTCAGGCCAGCCATGCCAGTCCCGACACTCTTCAGCGTAGCATAAGGTCCCCATGACCCCAGCCATAATCTCAGTCGAAAACCTGTGCAAAACCTATGCGTCCGGATTCCACGCGCTCAAGAAGATCAATCTCGAGATCCGCCGCGGTGAGATTCTGGCACTGCTGGGGCCGAACGGCGCCGGCAAGACGACGCTAATAAACATCATCTGCGGCATCGTCAACCCGACCTCAGGCAAGGTTACCGTGGACGGCCATGACATCATCAGGGACTTCCGCGCGGCACGCTCGATGATCGGACTTGTGCCACAGGAACTCGCCACGGACACGTTCGAGCCCGTCTGGTCGACCGTCAGTTTCAGCCGCGGACTGTACGGCAAACCGGCGAACCCGGAGCATATCGAGAAGGTGCTCCGCTCCCTGTCGCTTTGGGACAAGAAAGACAACAGGATCATGACCCTGTCCGGCGGCATGAAACGCAGGGTGCTCATTGCCAAAGCCCTGGCGCACGAACCGACGATTCTGTTCCTCGACGAGCCGACGGCGGGCGTCGACGTCGAACTGCGGCAGGATATGTGGCAGATCGTGCGCGAGCTGCAGGACTCCGGCGTCACGATCATCCTGACCACGCATTACATCGAAGAGGCCGAGGAAATGGCCGATCGCATCGGTGTCATCAACCACGGCGACCTGATCCTGGTACAGGACAAAACCGAACTCATGCAGAGGCTCGGTAAGAAACAGCTTGTACTCCAGTTGCAGGAACCGCTGGAGTCGATTCCGCAGCCGCTGGCTGCCTACGGTCTCGAACTGAACGCGAACGGCTGCGAGCTGATCTACACTTACGATACTCAAGGAGCACGCACCGGCATCACTGCGTTGCTGGGTGAACTGAACAACGCGGGTGTCAAGTTCAACGACGTCAACACGACGCAAAGTTCGCTGGAAGAAATCTTTGTCAGCCTGGTAAAGAGAACGGTATGAACTGGTACGGCATAAAGGCAATTTACGGCTTCGAAATGGCGCGTACGCGGCGCACGCTTTTCCAGAGTATCGTGTCGCCGGTCATATCGACGTCGTTGTACTTCGTCGTGTTCGGCGCCGCGATCGGCTCCAGAATCAACGAGATCGATGGAGTGGGTTACGGCTCATTCATCGTGCCGGGCCTGATCATGCTGATGCTGCTGACCGAGAGCATTTCGAACGCATCGTTCGGCATTTACTTTCCGCGATTTACCGGCACGATATACGAGGTGCTTTCGGCGCCGGTCTCATTCATCGAGATAGTGCTGGGCTATGTCGGGGCCGCCGCGACCAAATCGATTATCCTGGGATTCATCATTCTGGCGACTGCAAACCTGTTCGTGCCTGTGCATATTGCACACCCGTTCTGGATGCTCCTGTTCCTGTTGTTGACATCCGTGACCTTCAGCCTGTTCGGTTTCATTCTCGGTATCTGGGCCGACGGTTTCGAGAAACTGCAGATCGTGCCCATGCTGATCATTACCCCGCTCGCATTCCTGGGCGGCAGTTTTTACTCGATCGACATGCTGCCGCCGCTCTGGCAGACCGTGACCTTGTTCAACCCGGTGGTCTACCTGATCAGCGGATTTCGCTGGAGTTTCTACGAAAATGCGGACGTGAGCGTCGCGTTGAGCGTGGGGGTAACCGCGATTTTCCTGGTCATTTGCACGGTCACCGTGTGGTGGATCTTCAGGACGGGATACCGCCTCAAGGCCTGACCGGACGGTTGGCGACGCCCCCGGCACCATCCCGGGCATCTGCAAGCCCTGAAATCACAACGCTGCGGTACACTAGCGATCCACGCAGACTATTGATTTCAGGGAGTTCCGATGAACAAGAGACGAACAGTGAAGGTTACGGTGCTTACCCTCGCCTTGCTCGGCTGCGGCGCCGCGTTTGCCGAGGGCGATAACGCGATGTCTTTCTTCATTACCAGCGAGGGGGCCGGCGACGGCGCCAACCTTGGCGGTCTACCGGGCGCCGATGCACATTGTGCCGAACTCGCAGGTAGCGACAAGGAATGGCATGCCTACCTGAGCGCGGCCGCAGCCGACGGGGAGCCTGCCGTTAACGCGCGCGAGCGGATCGGCGACGGTCCCTGGTACAACGCAAAGGGCGTTAAGGTGGCGGAGGACGTCGACGACCTGCACAGCGGCAACAACAAGCTCAGCAAGGAAAATTCGCTGGATGAAAACGGGGAGAGCGTGAACGGACGCGGCGACACGCCGAACATGCACGATATCCTGACCGGGTCGACGGCGGACGGTACGGTATTCGACGACGGTGAAGATCATACCTGCAGCAACTGGACCAGCAACGCCGGCGACGGCAGTGCCGCGCTCGGTCACCATGACCGGCAAGGCGGCGGAGCGGATCCCACGTCCTGGAATTCCGCGCACGGCTCGCGGGGCTGCGGACAGGAAGACCTGCAGGGCACCGGCGGCAACGGCCTTTTTTACTGCTTCGCAACGGATTGAGAGTAACCTTCGCCGCCGCGCGGGAGGTAGAGGTCCGGTCGCTCGCAATGGCGGGCTCCTACAGCGTTCTGATTGCCACCTGTCATGAATCTTGCGCTGTAGGAGCCCGCCATTGCGGGCGACAACCGGAACGCAATGCTCACCGGAACCGCCGCCCCCGGTCGGCTATTTGAGGAATCGGAAATGACATTGCCGGGTAAAACGGTCGCTCAGGCGTTTTTCTTTCTGCTGCTGTTAATCGTCACTGTTGCCTTCTTCGGCCTTATCGCGGATTTCCTCAAGGCGATCTTCTGGGCAGCCGTGCTCGCTTTGATGTTTCGTCCGGTGCAACAGGTGCTCACGAGGCTGATGCCGGGCCGGCCGGCGCTGGATGCGCTGCTGACGACGACTGCCGTTATCGTGTCCGTCCTGATTCCGGTGTCGCTTATTGCGCTCGCGGTTGCGCAGGAAGCGGCCAAACTCGCAACCGACCTCGAAGCCGGCAATGTCAACACGGAGTCGACGCTCCTGTGGCTGGAAGGACGGATACCGTTCCTGCCGGGGTTGCTCGATCGCTTCCAGATCGACGTCACCCGCATACAGGAAGGCTTGTCCACCGCGGCGATCGCATCGGGAAAATGGATCGCCGGCAACGCGGTCGCGATCGGCCAGAACGCGCTGCAATTCTTCCTGCAGCTCTTCGTCATGCTCTACCTGCTGTTCTTTTTCATCAAGGATGGTAACTCGATAATGCAGGCAATCGCCCGCATCCTTCCGCTCGATAACGAACTGCAACAGAACCTGAAGACACGCTTTGCAAACGTTGCCCGGGCGACGCTCAAAGGCACGTTCCTGATCAGCGTCATACAGGGGTTCATCGGCGGCCTGACGTTCTGGGCGCTCGGCATACGCGCGGCGGTACTGTGGGGCGTCGTCATGGCGTTGTTCGCATTGATTCCGGCCGTGGGACCCGCGGTAGTCTGGTTGCCCGCCGCAATCGTGCTGATCGCCTCCGGGGAGATGGCCAAAGGGCTGGTGCTGATCGGGGTCGGCGCCGTGGTGATCGGCCTGGTTGACAACCTGCTGCGCCCGGTGCTGGTCGGCCGCGATGCACGCCTTCCTGACTACGTCATTCTGTTGACGACGCTCGGCGGTATTGGCTTGTTCGGTTTGTCTGGCGTGTTGATCGGTCCGATTATCGCGGCGTTGTTCTTTACGGTCTGGACCAGCCTGGAGGATCGCCAACAGCCTGAGGACACGGTTGCGACCGCCGGTGACGGTACAGGCTGAGCGCTCAAAGCTGTCATTGGACGAGCCGTAGCAGGCACCCGCAATGTTTCCGATCCGCGACGAAAATCCGCAGCTCACGATTCCGCTCGTAACCTGCGCGATCATCGGCCTGAATGTGGTCGCCTGGCTCCTGCTGCAGGGTCTTGGGAGCGAGCCGGCTTTGACGCAATCGGTCTGCCAGCTCGGCCTGATCCCCGGGGACCTGCTGGGGACCATCGATCGCGTGCAGATTCCCGCGGACTTTCCCTGTTCCATCGACGGAGAGTCGAACTGGCTGACGCTGCTGACGTCCATGTTCATGCACGGGAGCTGGATGCATATCATCGGCAACATGTGGTTCATGTGGATTTTCGGCGGCAACGTGGAAGACTCCATGGGCCACGTCAGATTCGCAGTTTTCTACGTGCTTTGCGGGCTTGCAGCGGCCGCCGCGCAAATCTTCGCGAATGCAGCCTCGCCGATTCCGATGGTTGGGGCGTCCGGCGCGATTGGCGGGGTGATGGGCGCCTACATCGTGTTGTATCCGCGCGTCCACGTACACATGCTCCTCTTTCTCGGCTTCTACATCACCACTTTCGCGATGCCCGCAATCTGGATGCTTGGATACTGGATTGTGGTGCAGTTTTTGAGCGGATTGACGTCAATCGGCTCCGGAGGCGGCGGTGTTGCCTTCTGGGCACACGTCGGCGGCTTCGCCGCCGGCGCCGTGCTTATTCTCCTGTTCAAGAATGAATCCATGCTGGAGCGTCATCCTTATCACGGGTGGAATCAGACTCGGCACGCGTCGCAAGCGTGGCAAAAGACAGCCGGCGGCCGGCAACGCCGGCGATGATATCCGGCGTGGCACAAGACAGGCAGCGGCCGGTGACGCCGGCGATAATATCCGGGAGTCAGTGAACGGTGACGTCGCATCAATCGCGCAGGACTTGACTTGGCAAAGACGGAAAATGACCAGGGGTTCGTCGAACAGCACGCGGCCGTCAGGCTTTATGATGCATTCCGCGACTACAATCGCCGCTTCGGTGAAGTAACGAGAAACGCAGCACGGCACTTCGTGGCGCGAGACTGGGCCGCGGCACGCCTGGACGCCGTACGGCGTATAGAGCTGTACAACGACTCTGTGGCCGCCGCAATGCGGGATATGCAGGCAGTCCTGCGCGAGAGGATTGCCAGCCGGGACTGCTGGGGCCGCATCAAGGACCGCTACGTTGAGCGGGTTTCCGATTGCCCCGATTCAGAGTTCTACAAAACATTTTTCAGCTCCGTAACGCGCCGCAATTTCGATACGGTCGGGGTCGACCCCAGGGTCGAGTTCCTTGCGGCAGACGTGGAACCGGCGGCCGGCGATGCCTATCCGTTGCAGACACGTATTTATAAAAACCGCGGTTCCCTGTTTCACCTGTTCGATGAGATTCTCGGCGGCTTGCCGTTCTCGCACGGGTTTCGCGACGTCGAGAGCACTATCTCATTCATTACGGCAGAGATCGGGGCTTATCGCAGCGAACATCGAATCGCAACGTTTCCACGCGAGGTCGAGTTCATTCCTCCGCTATTTTACCGCGGCAGGCGCGCGTACCTCGTGGGCCGGATCCTGGGCGACGGCTGGCATGTGCCATTGGTCATTCCGTTCGCGAATCCCCACGACGGGGTCGTCTCGGACGCGGTGATCCTGTCGGAATCGGAAGTCAGCATGTTGTTCGGTTTTACCCGCAGCTATTTTCACGTCGATCTGGAAGTCGTTGGCAGCGCGGTTCGATTTCTGCGCGAGCTCATGCCACTCAAGCCCATCGAAGAGATTTACACGGTGCTCGGGCGGGCGAAGCAGGGCAAGACGGAACGCTATCGGTCGCTGATGCGCCACATGCAGAACTCGACCGACTTGTTTGTTGCTGCGCCAGGGGCCGCCGGTATGGTAATGGAAGTTTTTACGCTGCCGTCATTCAACGTCGTATTCAAGGTCATTCGCGACAAATTCCGGTATCCGAAGAACATCCGGCCGGAGCAGGTGAGGGAGAAATACGAGCTGGTGTTCAAACACGACCGCGCGGGCCGGCTGGTGGACGCCCAGGAGTACCGCCGGCTGTCTTTCGATCTCGCGCGCTTCGAATCGAAGCTTCGCGACGCGCTGCTTGAAGAGTGCAGTCAGAATTGCACCGTGCAGGGCGAGCAATTGCTGATAGAGCATCTGTATATTGAACGCCGTTTGATTCCGCTCAATCTGTTTCTGCTGGACGCGCCGCTTGAGAAGGCGGCTCTTGCCGTGATCGACTACGGTCAGGCGGTGCGCGATCTTGCATCGAGCAATATTTTCGCCGGCGACCTGTTGATGAAGAACTTTGGCGTTACGCGACATGGGCGGGTAATTTTCTACGATTATGACGAAGTTACCTTCGTCACGGACTGCAATTTCCGGCCGCTGCCCGACAGCGGTCACCTGGAGGATGAGATGTCGGCCGAACCCTGGTTCTTTGTGGCGCCGAACGACGTCTTTCCGGAAGAATTCATCAAGTTCTTCGGTTTCAACGCGGAGCTGCAGCAGGTCTTTCGAAAATATCATTCCGAGTTGCTGTCGTTCGAGTGGTGGGCCAGGATCAAACAACGACTGGAGAACGGGGAAACCATCGAGGTTCTTCCGTACAGCGTAAAGAGCCGCACGACCAAGCTGTCCGGTGCAGGCCTGTACGCGGGCCGCGCGTGAAGTATTCCAGCCGGAATGCGCTTGATGCCCTAGGGACAATGGCACTTGCGCAGGTCGCCCGCAATGGCGGGCTCCTACAGCGCTTGAATCAGGCCTTGTGCAGAGCTTCCCTAGGTGTCAGCGACTTATGCATTCGTAAAGTGCCCCCACATCGGCGGGCGCGGGCAAGCCCATCGATGTGGCGAGACGTCGGACGCCGGGAATTATATCGGCTGCTTTGACGAGACCGTCGGCGGTATAGAAGCTGCGCACCAGGGCGCAGGCTTGATCCAGGTCGCAGTCGTCGATCAGCCCGGCCTCGCGCAGCGCCTCCCGTACAATTGACTCGTCGGTGTGAATCAGGCGAAGGGCGGCAACGAACGAATTGCGCATTGCGGACACGGTTTCCGGATCGCTGTCGTACATCGCGACACTGACGGCAAGCCCGGTTGTCGGCAATCGAATCCGGTCGCCCAGGCAAAGCAATCGCAGGAACCCGAGTTCCTCGAGCCGCTGCGGTAACGTCGCCGAACTGAGCAGCGCAGCAACGGCATCGCCGCAGCGCAGCAGCTCGATCCGGGTGGCGTCGTCGCGAACGGGATCGATGTGCACGTCGCTGTCCGGGTTCACTCCGGCATCCGCGAGGACTATGCGCAAAAACTGCGCCGGCGGTGCCGCAGTCGGGTAGGCGGCGATGCGTTGACCTCGCAGTTTTTCGAGACTGCCTGCATTGACGTGTGAATAGAGCCAGAACATCGGCTTGTCGGTCGCGACGAACACGACTTTGAGCTTTTCGCCGCGCAGCCAGCGCATGACTGCCGAACCGCAGGCTGCCGAAAAGATCGATTCGGGAAGTTCGTCGTCGCGAACAAACCTCGTATCCAGCAGGCTCACGTCGAGCCCGCGGGCCCGGTACAGGCCGGCATGTTTTGCGACGAAGTGGCAGGTCAACTCATGCAGGTCAAAGGCCTTGAAGCCCAGGCTGATTGCTTTCACGCCGCGACTTTCGGCACGACCTGTTCGGCGAAGGTCTGCAGGTAGGGCAGTGGATCGGCCATGCCGACGGGACAGACGAATCCGTCAATGTCCATGCCTGCCAGTTCGCGAAATCGTGGTACCGCCTCGTCAGGGGTACCGGCGACGGCGATGGCATCGAGGATCCGGTCCGTGAGCAGCCCTGCCTGCCGGGATTTGTTACTTCCGTGGTCGATGTAGTTGTAGCCGGCCTTGAATCGCTCCGCGTCTTCCCACAATTCATCGTCGAAGTACTCACGGGGGACTGTTTTGAAAACCGTGCCAGCCGCGACTGAGGCGTAGCCGCGTACTTCGTCTCGCGCCTTCTCACGATCTTCATGGACCGCGCATGCCAGGCGCATGTACAGGGTCAAGTCCTCCAGTCGACGGCCCGCGCTTTCGGCGCCCAGGCGAATATTGTCCAAAGCGTAGCGGACAAACGCGGGGCTGGCACCGACCTGGAACAAAATTCCATCGGCGATGCGCCCGCCCAGCCGGAGCGCTTTCGGCCCGGAACAGGCCATGACAATCGGTACATCACAATGCGACCAGGGCATTTGAATCGTTGAACCCTCGTATTCGACTTGCTCACCGCGCAGCAAGCCCCGGATGACCCTGATCTTCTCCTCGAATGCCGCGAGCTTTTCCGGGCGCAGGCCCAGATTGATCACCGCGCTGTCGCCCGTACCAACACCTAGGATCCCGCGTCCGCCCGAGACTTCGTCAAGCGTTGCCCAGCTGTTCGCCAGTACCGCCGGATGACGGGTTCCTGTGGGCGTCACACCGGTCGCCAACTTGATCCGGCTGGTTTGTACCGCCAGCAAGTTCAGCAGGGCGTACGCGTCGCGCATGATCGAATGAGAATCGGCGATCCACACGCCGGCGAGGCCGAGTTCTTCGACAGCGCGACCCAGTTTCAGGATGTGGCCGACCGTTTCCCGCGGAAGTATCCCAATGTGAAATTCCATAGCGTGCCGCACTCCTTCCGCCTCGACCGGATCGCAGACGTGAACCTTGACCGAGTGTACCCGCACTAGTCAATAAGCTAGCATCGTCGACATGCGGCGCGCCTCGTACACCATTCGGCTTGTATCGGGCGCACTTCTTGTTAGCTTGCTGCAAGGGTCCTGTTCGGGCGAGCTGGCTGCCGACCGGCCCTATGTGCTCGCCACCGCCACCGTTGGCGGAACCTATTACCCGGTTGGTGTCGCGCTCGCGACCATCAGCAAATCCAGACTGCAATCCGGGCACGGTATATCGCTGGCTGCGATCAGCTCGGCCGGTTCCCTCGAGAACATCAAGCTCCTGCGGGACAACCAGGCACAGTTCGCGTTGTTGCAGGGTGTGTTCGCCGCCTGGGCCTGGAAAGGCGAAGGTCCTGTCGGCAAAGCGCAACCGTACCTGAGAAGTGTCAGTGCGATGTGGCAGAACGTCGAACACTTCGTATTGCTTTCGGAGCTTGTCGGGAACGGGACGCTGATGGACCTCGACGCGCTACGGGGCGAGCGATACGTGCTGGGTGAAAGGAATTCAGGGGCGGAACATACCGGCGCCTATATATTGAACAGCCTGGGTATCGACTATCGGCGAAAACTCGACCTGGCGTACATGGGCTATGGTGCGACGGCCGATGCGATACAGGACGGAAACATCGTCGGCATGAATATTCCGGCCGGTGTGCCGGTGAGCGCCATCACGAGCGCCTCCGCTGTCCTCGGTGATCGCATGACGGTGCTGAATGTTTCTGCGGACGAGCTGTCGAAGATCAACGCGAGATATCCCTTGTGGGACTTCTACGATATTCCGTCGGGGACCTACCCGAACCAGGACGCGCCGATTCGTTCCATCGCCCATCCCAACGTACTCGCCGTGCGCGCGGATGTACCGGAGGAGGCGGTCTATCAGATTACGAAAAGCATCTGGGAGAACCTGGCTGCACTGCAGGAAATTCATCGCGCGACAAGTGACATGAAACTCGAACTGGCGCTGAAAGGGCTGGGCGCGCCGCTGCATCCGGGAGCCGCCCGCTATTACAGGGAACAGGGGTTGACCATTCCGGACGAGCTCACGCCGCCATGAATTCCCGATTCCTGCGCTGGATCGCATTCCTGTTCGGCGTATTCCACATTTACACCAATGTTTTTGCCTCGCTCTCGGAACTGTGGTTTTCGGCAATCCATTTCGGGGGATTCGGCGCACTGTGCGCCTTGTCGTTTCACGATCCCGCAGATTACGAGCGAGGCAGGACGCCGGCAAACGCATTGCGCATCGTCCTGGCGGTGCTGTCGGTGGCCGTTGCCGCCTACCTGTTGCTTTTCGAAGATGCACTGTATGCCAGGGAAACGGAATTCATCCTGGCGGACTATATCTTTTCCGCGATCGCCGTACTGCTGGCAATCGAGATTACGCGTCGCACCAGCGGCTGGTCCATGCCGATCCTGGTCGTCCTGAGCCTTTCGTACATTCTGTTTCTTGGACGTTACGCCTCCGGAGTTTTAGCTTTTCCGGGATTGAGTCTCGAGACCGTTCTCTATCGGAGCCATTTCAGCAGCAGCGGCATGTTCGGTTTCGTTGCGAACATCTCGGCTACTTACGTATTCATGTTTATCCTGTTCGGCTCGTTTCTCCTGAAATCCGGCGCCGGTGATTTCATCATCAAACTCGCCGAGTGCGTGGCCGGTCGGTTCACGGGCGGTGCCGGCATGGTTGCAGTAATCGGGTCCGGGTTGATGGGTTCGGTGACCGGCTCGGCCGTCGCCAACACGGTCGCGACTGGCGTCATCACGATTCCGATGATGAAGCGCGCCGGGTTCCGGCCGCAGTTCGCGGCGGCCGTCGAAGCGTCAGCCTCGACCGGCGGTCAGCTGATGCCGCCGGTGATGGGGGCAGGCGCGTTCGTCATGGCAAGTTACACGCAGATTCCCTACGGCCACATCGTCGCGGTCTCGGTATTGCCGGCGATTCTCTATTTTCTGACTGTGGCGTTCTTTGTCCGCGGCGAGGCCATGCGCCTTGGGCTTCGTGGCGGGCATGACGAAAACTCGCCCAAGCTGTCGTCCGTGCTCAGGGAAGGGTGGCCGTTCGTCGGCCCGCTGGCGGTCCTGGTTGGCTTCCTGGTAGCGGGTTACACGCCAATCCGCTCCGTGTCATGCGCCATTGTGGCAGTGATCGCGACATCGTGGCTGTCGAAGACGCCGATGACCGCAAGCCGCTCATTCGACGCCGTCGTCGATGCGATGCGTACCATGGCCAGCACTGCCATGCTGCTGGTCGCTGTCGGGCTTGTGATAAACGTCGTTACGACCACTGGCCTGGGCAATGCGTTCTCGCTGATGATTATCGAATGGGCGGATGGAAATCTGATTTTGACCCTCGCACTGATTGCGTTCGCGTCGTTGATTCTCGGTACCGGGTTGCCGGTGACTGCGTCCTACGTCGTGCTGGCGACCATGGCTGCGCCGATGTTGTTCGATCTCCTCAGTCGAGATGCAATGCTAAGCGTCATGCAATCGGCCGAGTTGCCCGGCAGTGTGCAGGCAACGATAGATCTGTTCGGCGGGGATCCGCGGATCGCGATTCAGGAAATGCCGCTGGAGATGAAACAGATTGTTCGAAGGCAGCTGTTGGATCCGGGCCTCCTTGCCGGCATGTTGCTCAGCGCGCATCTGGTCATCTTCTGGTTGTCCCAGGACAGCAATGTCACGCCGCCGGTCTGTCTCACGGCGTTCGCGGCGGCGGGCATCGCCGGCAGCAGGCCTATGGCCACGGGATTCACTTCCTGGAAATTGGCCAAGGGATTGTATCTGGTGCCGCTCCTGTTCGTTTACGCGCCTTTGATCACCGGAGGCTGGTTGCAACGGCTTGAAGTATTCCTGTGGGCGTGCCTTGGGCTTTATGCGTTGTGCGGACTTTTGCACTGGTATCTCGAGGGGCCGTTGAACATCGTGACGGCGCTGCTGCTGTTACTGAGTGCCGTACTGATTCTGTGGATGCCGTTCGGCGTGTGGGTGCATGTCGCGGGCGCGACACTGCTGGCGGGAATCGTCGTATCGCAGCGGCGGACGCCGATCAAGCTCACGAAGGGACGATTGTCGAGCGGTTCTGATGGATGATGCGGGGATGAATGCACGGATGACTGACCGGATGACAATTCCGGAGTTTTTCAATGAAGCTTGAGCGGCTGGTCAGGTATCCCGTTAAGGGTCTCGGGCCCGACGAACTTTCGTCAGCGCACGTAGCCGCCGGAGGCGCCATCGTCTTTGATCGTGAATACGCCGTTGCTCATGCTTCTACGGAGTTCGATCCGGCGGCACCGCAGTTTCTCGACAAGCGCCACTTTTTCGTATTGATGCAGAACGCGTCCCTGGCGGCTCTGAAGCCTCATTATCTGGAAACGGAACGGCGAATCACGGTGACGTTTCCGGACGGTCGCAAACTCAGCGCTTGTCTCGACAGGCCCGAAGACCGGCGCCGACTGGCGGCGGCACTGAACGACTTTACCGGTGAGGAGTCACGCGGAGGCGCCCCGCGCATCGTGTCCGCGAAGGATCATCGCTTTTTCGATGTCCCGCAAAACTATTTGTCGCTGATCAATCTTGCAAGTGTCGAAGACCTTGGACGGACGCTCGGGACCGAACTCGACCCGATCCGGTTTCGGGCGAATCTGTACGTGTCCGGACTTCCCGCATGGGAGGAAACCCGTTTCGCAGGGCGAGACCTTGCCTGCGGCGAGCTGCGGCTGCGCGCGGTGAGACCGATATCGCGATGCGCGGCAACCAGCGTCAATCCGAAAACCGCTGAGGTCGACGTCAATGTTCCCTTCGCCCTTCGAAAACACTACGACACCTTGAATATGGGTTTGTACCTGGAAGTGATCGAAGGAGGCCGGCTCGAACGCGGCGCTGAAATTGTCGTTCGCTGATGCGGTTTCACCAGCAATTCAGGGAACAGGAGATCACGTAGGCGGGCTGCAACGGCCTGTTGATTCTATGAGTCGTGTCCTGTGACGTATACTTCGCCGATGCAGGATTATCTCGTCGCTACGCTGATGAGCTTCATGCTGATCGCGGTCTGCGTCACCATCCACTATGAGGCGCTCATCCAGCTCGAGCGCCTGCGCGCCCGCCTGCAGCGCCACCGATGGATCATCCTGTTCACGGTACATGGCCTGATCCTCGCCCATATCGCAGAAATCTGGATTTTCGGCCTGGGATACTTCGCGGCGGAGCACGGGCTTGGCCTGGGCGAGATTGTCGCTGCCGACCGCGACTGGTTCGACTACATCTATTATTCCGCCATGGTGTACACCACGGTGGGATTCGGCGACCTCGTGCCCACGGGTCCGCTGCGGATGATCACGGCAACGGAAGCGCTGGCAGGTTTGTCGCTCATCACGTGGTCCGCTTCGTTCACGTTCCTGCAGATGCAGCGGATCTGGCGTGTCTGACGGATTCCGCTAGCGCCGATATCGTGACTGAATAATCTGCGCAAGGATGGCGACCGCGATCTCAGCCGGCGATTGTCCGCCCAACGGCAGGCCGATTGGACCCGCGATGCGCTGCAGCGCGTTGTCGTCGAAACCGGCTGCCGCGAGACGCTCGAGTCTGCGGGCATGGTTTTTCCTGCTGCCCAGCGCGCCAATATAGAACGCATCGGATTTCAGGGCGGCTCCAAGCGCGGGCTCGTCGATTTTGCGGTCGTGGCTCAGCGTGACAATGGCCGTCCGGGAATCGAGAGACAGCCTCGCCATGACTTCTTGCGGCCACTCGATGATCACGTCAACACTGGGGAATCGCCCCGCGACCGCAAAAGCGGCGCGCGGATCGATCAGTTGTACATCATAGTCTGCCATTTGGGCCATCGGGATAAGCTGTTGGGCGATATGCACAGCACCCACTATGATCAGGCGCGGTGGCGGCGAGAACGTCTGCAGCAGGTAACGCTCCCCCGCAACTTCGACGGTCGAAGCACCATCGCGGCGCAGTGCCTCCCGGCCACCCTGAAGAAGCTCTGCTGGGATGTCCTCCGTGTCGCCGTACGCATCGTTTTCATCGATGAGACACTGACGCGTGCTGGTGAGACTGCGTATCAGTACCGCCGGTTGTTTGCTGACCTGCGCCGCGACAATCCTCTGGAGCAATTCGCGCTTCATTCGACGGGCTCCACCAGAATCTCGATCTGTCCGCCGCAGGCGAGGCCGACTTCCCAGGCCTCATCGTCAGTCACGCCGAATTCGAGCAATCGTTGCCGGCCGCTCTGCATGATCTCCAATGCGGCATCGATCACGGCACCCTCGACACATCCGCCCGATACCGAACCCTCAAACGAACCGTCACCGGCGATCACGAGGCTGCTGCCGGCGGGCCGAGGCGACGACCCCCAGGTCTGAACAACCGTAGCCAGCGCGACGGGTTTCCCGGCCTCCCGCCACTGCAGGGCCGTACGCATAAGGTCCTGTCGGTTGCGCCCCGTCACGGCAGATCAACTCCTTCCTGTACTGCCTCGATTGGCACCTGTAGATACCACGTTTCGTCCGCGGGTCCGTCTACCCGCCGGCAATCGCCCCGATGATGAAAAACGGCTCCGTCCCCGACGCGATCGCTTCCGGCAGGGGAGCGTCCGGCGGGTCGTGGGACACGTCGTCTTCGCAAGCGAAGAAGCGCACTAACGGACGGCGCTTGAGCGTTTCGTGATCGCGAACGGTGCCGCGCAGCATCGGATAGGCGGCCTCAAGTGCGTCGAGGATCGAGCGCTGTGTAACCGGGTCGGCAACCTCGAGCTTTACCTCGTGGTCGACGTTCGCCAGCGTGCGCAGGTGTTCCGGTAGCACGACGCGGATCATGGCACTACCTGTACCTCGACGGACAGCACGCCCGGAAGGTCGCGCACGATCGGCTTCCAGCGGTCGCCGCCATCCGCTGATGCGTAGACCTGCCCGCCGGTAGTGCCGAAATAGATACCGCAAGGATCGAGCGAATCGACCGCCATCGCGTCGCGCAGGATGTTGACGTAGCAATCCTGCTGCGGCAGGCCGTTTGTGAGCGCCTCCCACTCGTTGCCGCCCGTGCGGCTGCGGTAGACACGAAGCTTGCCCTCGGGCGGATAGTGTTCCGAGTCGCTTTTGATCGGCACGACGTAAATCGTCTCCGGCTCGTGGGCATGAACGTCGATGGGAAAGCCGAAGTCACTCGGCAGATCCCCGCTTACCTCGTGCCACGATTCCCCGGCGTCATCGCTGCGCATGATGTCCCAGTGCTTCTGCATGAACAGCACATTCGGCCGCGACGGGTGAAATGCAATCCGGTGTACGCAGTGTCCCACCTCGGCCGTCGGGTCGGGCATGAACTGGGAATTGAGACCGCGGTTGACCGGCCGCCACGTCCTGCCTGCATCGTCGCTGCGGAACGTGCCCGCGGCCGAGATGGCGATGAACATCCGTTCGGGATCGACCGGGTCCAGCAGGATCGTGTGCAGGCACATGCCACCCGCGCCGGGCTGCCATCCGGGACCGGATTCGTGGCCGCGTAAACCGGCGAGCTCGTGCCACGACTTGCCGCCGTCGGTGGAGCGAAACAGGGCCGCGTCTTCGACGCCGGCGTAAACGGTGTCGGGATCCGCCAGTGACGGTTCGAGGTGCCAGACGCGCGCGAATTCCCACGGGTGCTGCGTCCCGTCGTACCACTGGTGGGTGGTGAGCGGTTTGCCGCTTCCGGGCGAAGTGTCGTAGGCGAACTTGTTGCTCTCGCCCTTGGGGAAGCCGCCGTTGCCGGCATCCGCGCCGGGCTCCGTGGTGCCCGACCCTTCCCGGGCGCTCCCGGGGGTGGAGCCGGGTTGCTCCCAGGTCCTGCCGCCGTCGCTGGAGCGCTGGATGACCTGCCCGAACCAGCTGCTGGTCTGCGAGGCGTAGATACGGTCCGGATCCACAGGCGAGCCCTTGACGTGGTAGATCTCCCAGCCCGCGAAGTGCGGGCCGGCGACGGACCAGTGGTCGCGCTTGCCGTCGGAGGTAAGGATAAATGCGCCTTTTTTGGTGCCAACAAGAACCCGGATTGCAGTCACGTTCGTTCTCCTCATATTCAGAAATTGAGTCAAGCCAGGGATAGTCGTTCGGCGAAGGCCAAAATCTACACGGCAACCGGGTTTTCCCGCCAGTAAACGTTACTCTCCGTTCAGGTTCCGACGTATTTCGCGTACACGCTCCGTGCGACGTTCTCTTTCCCGGTGCCCTTCACGATTGCCCGGCCGTCGGAAAAAAGCGTCAATTCGTACGGCTTGCCGTTGTCGCTGATGTCGGCGCGGATCATGAACTTGTTGGCCGTCACCTTGCCGTGCGGGCGCAGGCGGGCGGCGATGTCGTCGAAGTTGAGGCTGGCCCCGGATTGCCTGTGGGTGAGCTGCACCGCATCGCGGCCGCAGAGGGTGGTGGCGCTGGAGCCGACCTTGCCATCGAGGTACTCGAACCGGCGGTGTTTGCAGCACACACAGTCGCCGGCCTCGTAGGCGCGGCTGACCCTGAACTGGCTGAACGTGTTGTCCCACAGGTCGATGTTGAGCATGGTCGGACGGACGCGGTCGAAGTTGCCGGTGAGGATCTTGAGCGTCTCGGCGACCTCGAAGTTGGCGATGATGGAGACGGCGGGCCCGATGACGCCCGCTGTTTCGCAGGTCGGGTTCAATCCGGGCGGCGGCGCCTCTTCGAAGATGCAGCGCAGACAAGGCGTCGCCTTGCTGACGGATGACTTTTCCCAAGGCGCATCGCCGTCCCTGGTATGCGGCAGGATCGCAAAGGATGCACCGACCGTGCCCACCGCGCCGCCGTAGATGTAGGGGATGCCGTGCTTGACGGCCCAATCGTTGGCGAGGTAGCGGGTCTCGAAGTTGTCGACGCCGTCGACCACGATGTCCACGCCGGCCGCGTATTTCTCGATGTTCCTGTGATTGATGTCGTCGACAATTGCGCTGACCTTCACCTGCGAGTTGATCCGCGCAATCTTGCGCTTCGCCGCCTCCGCTTTGGGGATTCCGTCCGCGACATCCTGCTCGTCGAACAGTACCTGCCGTTGCAGGTTGGTGATCTCGATGAAGTCGCGGTCCGCGATGACCAGGTGTCCGACGCCGGCGCGGGCGAGCATGTCCGCGATCACGGTGCCGAGCGCTCCGCAGCCGAGCACGAATGCGGTGGACGCGAGGAGCTTGCGCTGCCCTTCTTCCCCGAAGCCGGGCAGCAGCATCTGGCGGTGGTAACGCAGGAGATCGTCTGTCATTCCTGATTCGATCGCAGTCGGGTCCTTCGGTCGTTGTACTTTTGCTCTGGGCTTCCGTAGTAGAGTCGTTGCCGGGAACTGCTCGAGGAAGGCCCAATGTCCAATAGTCGTTCAATAGCGGCGGATATCGACACGGCGAGCCGCCGATCGCGGACACACCGTTTGCGCCTCGGGCGTCTGCGAGCGAGCCCGCCTGCCAGCATACGACGGAGGCTATGAAAAGTATGCAGGCGAATGCTGTGCCTGAGAATCCGGTTACGTCTGTCCAAACGCAATTACTGAGTCTCTGCACAAGCTCGGCGCAGGTTACTTTTGACGACGCAGGAGTACCGTCCGGGGGTATTCCATTCGCTCAGACACGGGAAACTCGCTCGGTGGAACACCCCCGGACGGCACTCCTGCTCGTGCCGGGGATGAACGAATTCGACTCGTGCGGAGGTTTCGCGAACCACCTGGTTCAACCGTTCATGAATGATGCAGGCCAGGTTGTCTTGATCAAACCGTCCCGGCACGCCAATATGCATGCACTGACTGCTCGACGGTTCCGCAACTCAGCTCGCTAACGAGTCGCTTCTAACTGTCGGGTGCTGACGAGACTGGCAAACCCGGGGATCAGGATGCACGGCACTAACAGTGAGCTGACGCGACGCAATTTTGTTCTGGGTGCGATCGGAGTGACTGCGGCGGCGGTGTCACCGGGATCCGCTGATGGCGCGCGGTCTACGGAGGATGATCGCTCCACCAACCTGTCCATATCGCTGGCTCAATGGTCGTTGCATCGGGCATTCCAGGGCGGCCAACGCGATCCACGGGAGTTTGCGCAGATAGCGCGCCGGGAGTTCGGCATAGGCGGAATCGAGTACGTCAACCAGTTCTACTTCGAGACGCTGAATGACAAGCTCGTCGCCGATCTGCGTACGCGCGCCGAGGGCGAGGACGTGCAAAGCCTCCTGATTATGTGCGACCGCGAAGGGGACCTCGGCGATCCCGATTCGAAGTCGCGTTCCAGGACCGTCGCCAACCACCACCGGTGGGCCGACGCCGCCCGGGCATTGGGTTGTCATTCCATTCGCGTCAACGCGAGCAGCGCCGGTTCGGCGGAGGAACAGGCCCGGCTCGTTGCCGACGGCCTCAATCAGCTTGCGGAGTATTGCAGCACGCTCGATTTGAACGTCCTTGTCGAAAATCACGGCGGCCTTTCATCGAATGGACGGTGGCTCGCCGATGTGATGCGGATGACGTCTCACCCGCGAGTCGGAACCTTGCCGGATTTCGGAAACTTCGTCATCGATGCCGAAACCGGTGAGCGCTACGACAACTACCTCGGTGTTGAGGAATTGATGCCGTTCGCGCATGCGGTCAGCGCCAAATCCTACGATTTCAACCTGCAAGGTAACGAAACCTGCATCGACTACTTTCGCATGCTGCGAATCGTTGCGGATGCCAAGTACACCGGGTGGGTCGGCATCGAGTGGGAAGGTAGCCGTATCGACGAGGATGAAGGCATCCGTCGAACGCAGGCTTTGCTGCAGCGGGCGATTGCCGCGCTCGACGACGTGGCCTGAAGGCAACGATGGCACGGCTGCCGTCGGCGCGGTCTCCACTTTTCGCTGACATGCGAGGGCGGCATGCATGAGCAGGGTCAGGATGGGAATGGTCGGCGGCGGGCCCGGTGCGTTCATCGGCGCCATTCACCGTTGCGCTGCGGCCCTCGACGGCGAAATTGAACTGGTTTGCGGTGCTTTCAGTCGCGACATCGGGCGCTCGCGACAGACCGGCGAAGCACTCGGACTGTCCGCAGAACGGATTTATGACGACTACGTGTCGATGATCGAAACCGAGGCGGCCTTGCCGGCAAGCGATCGCATGGAGTTTGTAGCGATTGTAACGCCGAACAAGATGCATTTTCCGGTTGCCGATATGGCGCTGCGCAACGCATTCCATGTATTTTGTGAGAAACCGGCAACGTTCGATCTCGACGAAGCCCTGAAACTTCGTAAAGCCGTCCTCGACAGCGGTTGCAGGTTTGGGCTCGCGCACACCTACATCGGCTACCCAATGGTGCAGGAGGCGAGGGCGCGTGTTGCGGCCGGCGAACTGGGCGAGGTCACTCGCGTGCTGGTCGAATACACTCAGGGCTGGTTGTCGTCCGCAGCCGTTGCGGGCAAAGAGGAACCGTCGTGGCGACTCGATCCGAAGCAGGCCGGCGCCAGCAGCGCCATGGGTGACATAGGAGTGCACGCGTCGAACATTGCGGAGTTCGTCACCGGCCTCGGCATTGTCAGCGTGCTTGCCGACCTCGGCGCAGTCGTGCCCGGACGTGAACTTGACGACGACGGTACGGTGCTCCTGCGATTCAGCAATGGAGCAAGAGGCGTGCTCGTTGCGAGCCAGATTTGTACAGGCGAGGCGAACAACCTGAGTCTGCGCGTCTACGGCACCCAAGGCGGCCTGGAATGGCAGCAGCAGGAGCCGAACACAGTCGTGCTGAAATTCGTCGATCGTCCGGACCAGGTCATCAGGACAGGCGATCCGTTCGTCGGCGCCGGTGCGCAGGCGTTCACACGGACGCCAGCGGGCCATCCGGAAGGATACATCGAAGCGTTCGCCAACCTTTATCGCGCATTTGCGTCGGATGTTCGACAGACAGGAAACCGACCCGCATGGCGCGGTCAGGTGCACGTTCCCGGAATCGACGAAGCGGTCCGGGGCATGGCATTTATCGAGTCCGTCGTCGCCAGCAGCCGGGATCAATCGGTGTGGCGAACAATGGGTGAGGCAGTCTGAGGGCATAACGGAGCAACAGTATGCGAGGACCGGGGATCTTTCTGGCGCAGTTTATCGGCAACGAAGCACCGTTCGATACTCTGCCGTCGTTGCTCGACTGGGCTGCATCGCTGGACTACGTTGGCGTGCAGATTCCAACCTCCGACCGGCGTATTTTCGACCTGCAAAAGGCCGCCGAAAGCCAGACGTGGTGCGACGAGATCCTGGGGCAGTGCAGCGAGCGCGGCTTGTCGATCACCGAACTCTCGACCCACCTGCAAGGTCAGCTCATCGCGGTTCATCCTGCCTACGACAGGCTCTTCGATGCGTTTGCAGCACCCGAAGTGCGGGGCAAGCCGTCGGCCCGGACCGCATGGGCGACGGAACAATTGTTACTGGCCGCGAAGGCCAGTCACCGCCTCGGGTTGAATGCCCACGCGACATTCTCGGGCGCGCTGCTCTGGCCGATGTTTTATCCATGGCCGCAACGCCCTCAAGGACTCGTCGATGAAGGCTTTGCCGAACTTGGCCGTCGCTGGACGCCCATCCTGAATGCGTTTGCGGACGCCGGCGTCGACCTCGCCTTCGAACTGCATCCGGGCGAAGACCTGCATGACGGCGTCACGTTCGAGCGGTTTCTCGATGTCACCGGCGAGCACCCGCGTGCGACCATCCTACTGGATCCGAGCCATCTCGTATTGCAGCAGATGGATTACCTCGGTTTCGTGGATGTCTACCATGAGCGGATCAGGGCGTTTCACGTCAAGGACGCGGAGTACGTACAGTCGGCCCGGAGCGGGGTTTATGGCGGATACCAGGACTGGGTGCAGCGGCCGGGCAGATTCCGCTCGCTGGGCGACGGTCAGGTGAATTTCTCGAGTCTGTTCAGCAAGCTGACGCAGTACGACTATGCAGGTTGGGCGGTGCTCGAATGGGAATGTTGTCTGAAGCACCCGGAAGACGGGGCTCGCGAGGGCGCGCCGTTCATCCGCCGCCACATGATCCGGCGTACTGAAAGGGCGTTCGACGATTTTGCCGGCGCCCGCGCCGATAGATCAACCAATCTCGAACTGTTGGGATTGCCGAAAGGAAATGCCGAATGAGTGCCGTTACCCGGACCGGATCTGTATCCGGAAGATCGCTCAGGAAACTCGTATGGGTGGGCAACCTGTCCATTTTCATGATCGGCCTCGGATTTGCGGTACGACCAAGATCGCCGCCAATCTTCAGGAGGATATTTTTTCAAAGATCGATCCACTCAACTCTGCAACGCTCGTCAGCGAAGCGCTGACAATGACCTTCATCGGCTTCGCGCTGACCTTGTTGTTCGGCAGTGCGATGGTGGACTGGCTGGGAGTCCGGCGTATGCTGCTGTTCTCGGCGTGCGGATACATCGTCGGCAGTGCGCTGATACTCTTTGCATCGATCGTGCCGGTCGATACGTCGACGCAGTTATTGATCACGATCGGATTATTGCTGACCGGTCTTGGATGGGGTGCGGTCGAGGCGGCGAGTAACCCGATGATTGCGGGAGCCGATCCTGAAAACAAGACTCACCGGCTGAACGTGCTGCACGCATGGTGGCCTGCCGGTATCGTCATCGGCGGCCTTATCGGCATCGCTTCTGTCGATCTCGCGTGGCAGATCAACCTGCTGGTACTGATCATTCCGGCCGGCGTGATGGCCGTTCTGGTGATGACGACGGAATTTCCGGTGACCGAGCGCGTGGCATCCGGTGTCAGTTATGCGGACATGGTTCGAGAGATCTTTCGGCAACTCCTGTTTGTGTTTTTCTGGCTGTGTATGTTTGCAACAGCCGCAACGGAACTGGCGCCGGGACAATGGGTCGATCTTGCCTTGTCGAATGTGGTGGGCATGCCGGGCATCGTCATTCTCATCTATGTCAGTGCGCTGATGTTCGTCATGCGTCATTTTGCAGGCCCACTGGCGGAGAGAATTTCTCCGCTCGGAATTCTCTGGGGCGGAAGCCTGTTTGCGGCGATCGGCTTGTATGCTCTCGGTCACGCGTCGTCGCCGGTAACGGCACTGCTTGCGGCAACGCTCTGGGGTATCGGCGTCTGTTACATGTGGCCGACAATGCTGGCGCAGGTCAACGATCGCTTTCCAAACGGCGGCGCATTGATGGGATTGATGGGATTCGCCGGCGGGCTGTCGATTTATTTCGTCCTGCCGCGCATGGGGGCGATATTCGACCGGGCAAAAATCGACCATGCCGGGGGCGCCGATGCGCTGGCAGCGATCACCGAAGGCAGTCCCGAAATGGAGGCCGTTGTCCGGTACGCGTCGATCGAGTCCTTTCAGTCAGTCGCAATCGTCCCGGTCCTGCTGCTCGTTGCATTCGGCCTGATCGCGCTGTACGACCTCGCGAAACGTCGACGCGCGGTCCCCGGCAGCTGAACGGTAGTAGTCCCGCAGGATGTACCAGGCTTTTTTCGGCGTGCCGGTCTCCGAGAGCAGCCCCTTCCGGTTCCAGAAATCCTGGATCCCGGGTAACGGCCTGCGGGGCGAGCGAAAGTCCTTGAGAATCCAGGGAGACAGTCCTCGCAGCGGAGTGATGTTGTCGAGCATTTCCAGGTTTTGTACGTACACTTCGGCCTGGTACTCTTCGGTCCAGCGATGCGCTGCGTTTCCGTGCATGCCCTGTAATGCACCCGCGCCCATTTCACTCATGATGACGGGCTTGCCGTACGGGGAGACCCAGCGTATTCGCGCACAATCTGCCGGTGCATCGCTGTACCAGCCGCAGTAGCTGTTGATGCCGATGACATCGATCGTGCCCGCCAGCGGATCGTCGATGGTCCGTCGAAAGCGGTCGGCGGTCTGTGTATCGAGAGCCGCAGTAATCAGGCGGGTTGAATCCAGGCGCCTTGCATGGGATGCGAGTTCTTCGATAAAACGAAGTCGCGCCGCGCCTGCCGGCGTTTCGTTGGCCATCGACCAGAGGACGATCGAGGCGCGGTTCGCGTCGCGCGCGATCATCTCATCAAGCTGTTGCCGGGCCTTTTCGAGCACTGCATGCGACTCGAAATCGATCGTCCAGTAAACCGGAATCTCGGCCCATACCAGCAATCCCATTTCGTCAGCGGCGCGAAGCATGTTTTCGTTATGGGGGTAGTGCGCCAGGCGTACGAAGTTGCAATCGAGGTCCAGAGCGCGCTGCAGCAACGCGCGCGCATCCTCGTAACTCCAGGCCCTGCCGGGTCTGGATATGGCCTCCTCGTGCAGACTGATTCCCCTGAGGAATATCGGCACGTCATTGAGCAGAATATCCTCTCCGCGCACTGCAATGGTGCGAAAGCCGATTTTGTCGGCAACCGCATCGCCGGCATAGGCGATGCGAATTTCGTAGAGAGACGGTGAGGCTGGGCTCCATCGTTCCGGTTTGACATCGAAGGAGAAACGGGCGAATCCTTCGGCATCGGCCGACAACGCATCGACGATCGACAGCGCCGGAATGGACACGGTAACCGGACCCCTATCCGCGGCCCCTGCGATGCGGACCCAGCCTTCGATCGCGCCTTCTCCGGAAAGGCCGACGCGATAGTCGGCGATGTAGTTCCCGGGTACGTCGATCAGTCGCACGGACCGCGTGATGCCGCCGTAATTCCACCAGTCGGTATTGACAGCAGGTACCTGGTCCGGCGCGCGGCGATTGTCGACTTTCACGACGACAACGTTTTCCCCGCTTGTCAGGGCGTGACCCGCTTCGAACTGAAACGGCGTGAAGCCGCCCTCGTGGCGGCCCAGGAACTCGCCGTTTACCCAGACGTCGGCAATGTAGTTGACGGCGCCAAAGTGCAGCAGGTAGCGGCGGTCGTTCTGCGGCATCAGCTCGAACGATTTGAAGTACCACATCGTGCCTTCGTAGAAAAAGTATCGTTCGTCCTGTGAATTCCAGTCGCCGGGCACGTTGAGTGCCTGTGAGCGACGGAAATCGTACTCGACCAGTTCGGTCGGGTCGGTGAGCTTCCGGGCCTGAAAGTATCCATCGGCACGAGGCTCGTAGCGGTGGTTGAAATAACCGTTTTCGTAAGGATCCGGGATGACGCGCCACGGCCCGTCCAGTTGTATCGACTCCCGGCCCTGCGGATTCTGTATCAGAAATGCATCCGGAAACTCAGCGCGCGCAATGGACGCGCCGAGCAACAGGACGAGAAGCAGGGCGGGCTGTGATACCGACGATGTCCCGACTCCGCGTGACTTACCCATTTGGCTCGTTTCCATTGGCATATTGCAATGCCGGCGACGTTTGAGATCGGGTGACTTCGTTGTCAAACTGTAGCAGACGACGACTGCAGGGGGCAGACTGGGCGGTTTCCGGTGCGGCCGCGTCGATAATGGCAGCAGACGGAATATGGCACGGGAGCCAGCGCCACGAATGACAGGGTCCTGGTGCTGGCCGCAGATCGCCTTCACGAGGCGCCTGACATGACAGGACACCAGCGAGATCAGTACATTGAAAATGCGGCGACTCGGGAAAAGTGGGATTCGTGTGTCCGAAGTCGGACTGGGTTGCTGGCAGCTGGGTGGAGATTTTGGTCCGGTCGAACATGCCCGGTCGCAGGACATCCTGAGAGCGGCGGATGAGAACGGCATCAATTTCTGGGACACGGCCGACGTTTACGGTGCCGGCGAGAGCGAGCGCCGCATTGGCGAATTCGTGAGCCGGAATATCGCGAAGCCGGTAATAGCAACGAAAGTCGGGCGCGATCCCGGCCTTTACCCGAACGGTTATTCGAAGAAAAAAGTCAGGGCCAATATCGAAGGTTCCGCCAGACGACTGGGCGTCGATTCCCTGGACCTCGTGCAGTTGCATTGCATTCCGCCGGAGGTCGTGAAAGCCGGCGACATACTTGCATGGATGGAGGATTTCCAGGAACTGGGCCTGATCAAGGCATTCGGCGCCAGTGTCGAGACCATCGATGAAGCAAAGGTCGCCGCAAGCAGCCCGCTGCTTACGTCCCTGCAGATCATATTCAATATCTTTCGCCAGAATGCGATCAGTGAGTTGTTTCCGCTGGCAGAGGCAAACGAGGTTGGCATCATCGTCCGCCTGCCGCTCGCAAGCGGTGTCCTGAGCGGCAGCATGACTCGCGAGCGGAAATTTGCCGAATCCGATCATCGTTATTACAACCGCAGCGGCGAAGCCTTCAGCGTAGGAGAAACGTTCTCGGGAATCCCGTTTGAATCGGCGCTCGATTTTGTCGAGACGATCAGGCAGTGGCTGCCTGAAGGTATGACGATGGCGCAGATGGCGATGCGCTGGATTCTCGACCAGCCGGCTGTGAGTACCGTGATCGCCGGCGCGAGTCGACCGGAGCAGGTCGTGCAGAATGCGAGCGCCAGCAGCCTGGATCGCCTGTCAGAGGCGTTGCACCGGAAGCTGGCCGACTTTTACGAGCGCGATATCGAAGCTGCGATACGCGTGCCCATATAGGACAGGCGGCGAATTCTTTCCTCCAGGCTGGCCTGTGCGCAGATCTCATGCACCATCCGCAGGCCTCCATTCCGTTGGCTGTTCGATGTGACACCAGCCGATTCTTCTCAATCAACCAGAAAACCTGCTGCAAACTCGTCCTCCGTGTCGATCCATATCGTGTTATGGCCGGTCGTCGTCGCGGATCCCTCGATCGAGGGCACGATCGCGTCGTAACTGCCCAGTTTCACGGCTTCTTCCACGCGCCCGACGAAGCGGCTGTGAATGTAACTTTCGTGCACGAAGCGCTGTCCCACCGTCAATCGGCCTTGTGCGACGAGATGAGCCATTCGGGCGCTGGTGCCGGTACCGCAGGGACTTCGGTCGATGGCGCTGTCGCCATAAAATACGGCGTTGCGCGCGTCCGCACCCGCACGCGTGGCCTTGTCGGCCCACAACACATGACTCACGCCCTTAATCGCCGGATGCAGCGGATGCACCGGACGGTATTGCCTGTCGACGAGTTCACGGACCTGGCGGCTCAGGCGGATGAGTTCTGATGCTCCCAGGTCGTCGAGGCTCTTATACGGACCCTGCGGTTCGACGATCGCGTAATAGTTGCCGCCATAGGCAACGTCGACGGTCAACCGGCCGAACGACGGTACCTCGATGACGATGCCCTCTCGAGCCACATAGCTCGGCACGTTACGGATTCGGACCGAGGTTACGCGATTTGCCCGCCGTTTGTAGCTTACGTCGAGGATTCCCGCGGGGACCTCGATGCGCAACGCGCCTTCCTTGCGTGGATGCACGAGGCCGTGGTCGAGCGCGAACGTTACGATGCCGATCGTGCCGTGCCCGCACATGGGAAGACAGCCGCTGGTCTCGATGAACAGGATGCCGAGGTCCGTGTCCTCGGCGCCTGGTGCGAAGATAAAACCGCCGGACATGACGGCATGCCCGCGCGGCTCGAAGCAAAGACCGGTTCGAATCCAGTCATATCGATCGAGAAATTCCTGCCGGCGTTCCGCCATCGATCCGCGGCGGAGGAACGGGCCGCCGGCTGCCACGAGCCGAACGGGATTTCCGGCTGTGTGGCCATCGATACAGAAAAAGACGTGTCGCACGCTCTTCAGGCCGCGGTCGCTCGTTGGCATTCTTCGACAGGCCGCTCGGCCGCGGCTTTTTCCACGAGTGCGATAACGTTCTTGCGGCGTTCACCGGCCAGCGGCAGCCGCGGCATCCGCACCCGTTCCGAACCGCGTCCCATGACCTGTTCCGCGAGCTTGATCGACTGCACCAGGTCGTGTGCCGAATCGAGGTGCAGCAACGGCATGAACCAGCGGTATATCGCGCGCGCCGTTTCGATATCCCCGCGGCGCGCGGCCGCGACCAGCGCCACCGATTCCTGCGGAAATGCATTGGTCAGGCCGGAGACCCAGCCTTTGGCCCCCAGCAGGAGGCACTCGAGCGCCACGTCGTCCAGGCCGGCGAATATATCGAAGCGTTCGCCGAAGGCGTTGATGAGGTCGGTCATACGACGCGTATCGGGTTCGCTCTCCTTGATGGCCACGATGTTCGACACGTTTTTCAAGCGCTCGAGGACATCGATGGCAAATCCCACGCGGTACGCGAGCGGGTTGTTGTACAGCATGATGGGCAGGGAGCTTGCCTCGGCCACGGCGCACACGTGCGCCTCGAGTTCCAGAGCGGTCGGCACGTACACCATCGCCGGCAGGACCATCAGGCCGTCGACGCCGATTTCGCGCGCCTTGACGGCGAAATCGACGGCCCGCGACGTGGTCAGTTCCGATACGCCGCAGACGACCGGCACGCGCCCGTCCGCCACTTCGACCGACGCCCGCAACACGGCGAGCTTCTCGTCCGGTTCGAGCGAATTGTTCTCGCCGATCGTGCCCAGCACAACCAGGCCATCGACGCCGTCCCGGATCAACGCATCCTGAACGCGCTGCGTCGCTTTGGCATCGAGCGAAAGATCGGAGGCGAATTGAGTTGTCGCAGCGGGCAACACGCCCTGCCATCGGACCGGAACCCTCTGCATCGACATTCTCCGGGGGGCGTTTCGTGTACTGTATATTAACATTCGTGCGAAGCAATGATCGAACGCAGCAATGAGATCTGGAACAGCCCTGGTGGTCGGTGGCGGGATAATCGGTCTTTCATGTGCACACCGGCTTCTCGGTGCAGGCTTCGCGACAACCGTTATCAGTCCCGTGGTTACCAACGCGCCGGCATCCTGGGGCAATGCGGGTCATCTCGCCGTAGAGCAGGTCGAACCGCTTGCATCCCGCAAGTCCTTGCGAAAAGCGATGCACCAGCTCATCACAGGTAGCGGCCCCATACGGGCGCCGCTCGGCGACATGCATCACTGGCTTCCTTTCTTTCTGCGCATGGCCCGCGCATGCGGGAACGCGAAGTTCCGCGCCGGTACGACAGCGTTGGCATCCTGCATGCAGGGAGCCGCGCCAGCGTGGCGCAGGCTGCTGGGGGAAATCGGGCAGCCCCGACTGCTGCTTGAATGCGGCCATTTCGTTGTCTGGGAATCGCCACGAACGGCCCGCCGCGGCAAAACTCGCTGGAATCGCACCGATACCGGTCCTGCATCCTTCCGCGACGCGACACCCGGCGAGCTGCAGCGCCTCGCGTCGTTGATCGGCCCGGAAATTCATGCCGCCATACGCTTCGAGGGTACCGGCCAGTTCACCGATCCCGGTGACCTGCTCGACACTCTGGAAAAATCGATCGTGGCGTCCGGAGCGTTGCGTACAAGCGGCCTGGTCACGAAAGTCTGCCACGACAAGCGCGGCCTGGCGGTACTCGAGACGGATGACGGCACCCGACACACAGCCGATGCGGTCGTCATTGCAGCGGGCGTTGGCTCAGGACGCCTGTTGGCATCTGCGGGCTCGGCTGCGCCGGTCATTGCCGAGCGTGGATATCACATCCAGGCGCCGACGGACGGTTGGCCAGACGGCATGCCGCCCATTGTGTTCGAGGATCGCTCCATGATCGTCACAAACTTTACATCGGCGCTCCGGGCATCCGGCTACGTCGAGTTCGCGCGCCCCGATCGCCCGCCTGTCGAATCCAGATGGCGGGCACTGCAGGCGCATGTCGTTTCGCTGGGATTACCATTCGGCGAGCCCGTCACGCGATGGATGGGTGCGCGACCGACGCTGCCCGACTATCTGCCCGCCATCGGCAGGAGCCGGCATTTGAACAACCTGTACTACGCGTTCGGTCATCAGCATCTAGGAGTGACCATGGCGGCATTGACGGCCGAGCTCATACGCGACCTCATTGCAGGCAGACGTCCCACGGTGGACCCTCGGCCCTTTGACCTCGACCGCTTCGGTGTGAACCGATGACCATCAGCCGACGCACGACAGTGAAGCTCGGGATTGGCGCTGGCGCGCTCCCGTTATTCGCTGGTTCTTGCGCGGGAGTTTGTAAATCCGTCCGACCCGGTACACAAGCGGTTTGCATCAACGTATTATCCGGCTGCTACGTTCGTATCCTTAAAACCCGAGGTCGATGCCTTGTCTGTTGAAGAATTTGATGCGGTTGTCGTTGGCTCCGGAATCTCGGGTGGTTGGGCGGCGAAAGAACTTAGCGAGAAGGGCCTGCGAGTGCTGCTTCTCGAACGTGGCAAGAACGTCGAGCACATCAAGGACTACGTCAGTGCCGCCAAGGCGCCGTGGGATTTCCCTCATCGCGGCGGCCGCACCCGGGCAATGGAGGAAGCCTACCCGGTTCTCAAGCGCGACTACCCCTTGAATGAGATAAATCTCGACTGGTGGGCATCGGACAGGGATTCCCCGTACACGGAAGTAAAGCGCTTCGACTGGTTCCGCGGCTACCACGTCGGAGGGCGCTCGCTGATGTGGGGGCGGCAGAGCTACCGCCTGAGCGATTACGACTTCGAAGCGAATGCCCGTGACGGCATTGCCGTCGACTGGCCGATTCGTTATGCGGACCTCGCGCCCTGGTACGATCATGTCGAACGGCATGCCGGCATCTCCGGATCGCACGAGCAGATGCCGCAGCTTCCGGACGGCGAATTCCAGCCCGCGATGCCCTTGAACTGCGGCGAGGAACTCGTCGCAGGCAGGCTGCGCGGATTCTTCGACGGCCGCCGCCGAATCATCCCGGGCCGCACGGCCAACCTCACGCGGGCGCTGCCCGGGCGCGCCCCGTGCCAGTATCGCAATGCCTGCTGGCTGGGATGTCCGTATGGAGCGTACTTCAGCACGCAGTCATCGACTCTGCCGGCCGCAATGGCAACCGGACGACTGACGCTCAAGCCGTTTGCCATCGTCACGGAAATTCTGTACGACCGCGATCGCCGGCGGGCGAGCGGTGTGCGGGTGCTCGACGCGGTCACGGAAGAAAGCACCGAATATAAGGTACCGTTGATATTCCTGTGTGCATCGACACTCAATACGGCCTGGATATTGATGCGCTCCGCAACCGACGTCTGGCCTGGCGGGCTCGGCAGCAGCTGCGGCGAGCTCGGCCACAACCTTATGGACCACCACTTCGAACTCGGCGCCGCAGGCACGCTCAGGGAGTCGTCGCTCGACGGCCAGTATTATTTTGGACGGCGGCCTACCGGCTTCTACATTCCGCGCTATCGAAACCTTTTTGGGGATAAACGCGACTACCTGCGCGGCTTCGGCTATCAGGGATCGGCAAACCGTGATGACTGGACGCGCGCCGTCGCGGAACTGGGGGTCGGCGGAAAGTTCAAGGACACGATGGCGCAACCCGGGGAATGGCAGATCGGGGCGACGGCTTTCGGCGAAATGCTGCCGAGCCATGACAACCTGGTGGCAATCGACAAGACGAAGACCGACAAGTGGGGACTGCCCGTGCTCAAGATCGATTGCGCAATGGGCGAGAACGAGCGCCTGATGCGCATCGACATGATGAACGACATGGCCGAGATGCTCGAGGCCGCCGGAGCCCACAACGTGCACCCGTACGATGACGGCTGCTTTCCGGGCAGGGGCATCCACGAGATGGGCACGGCTCGCATGGGTCATGACGCACGCACCTCGGTGTTGAACCGCTGGAACCAGGTCTGGGATGCCCCCAATGTTTTCGTCACCGACGGCGCGTGCATGACGTCATCGGCATGCCAGAATCCTTCCCTCACGTACATGGCGCTGACCGCACGCGCGGCAGATCATGCCGTGAGCGAGCTGAAACGGCGCAACCTCTGACACCGGCGATCCGGGAGCAACGATATGCCATCAGGTACCGATCATCACGAACTGATCACGCGCCGCGAAGCGATCCTGCGCGTCAGTGCGTTGCTCGGCGGCGTCGCGCTCGTCGGCCAGGGCGCGATGCTTTCGGGATGCGTGCGCCGGATGCCGGGCGGTACCGGGTTCACGGAGGCCGACGTCGCATTGCTCGATGAGATTGCCGAAACGATACTCCCCGAGACCAGCACGCCCGGTGCCAAAGCTGCCGGCACAGGGCAATTCATCGCCTTGATGGTTAACGACACGTACGATGCTCGCGAACAGCAGGTTTTTCGGGACGGACTGCAAACTCTCGACGATGAATGTCGCAAGATGCATGGCGCGTCGTTCATGCCGGCAACGTCTGCCCAACGGCTCGCGCTGCTCGAGAGTCTCGACGCCGAACAAATGCAATACATGCATGGGCGTTCAGACGATGCACCAGCGCACTACTTCCGCATGCTGAAGGAGCTGACTTTGCTCGGCTATTTCACGTCGGAGATCGGCTATAACCAGGCGATGCGTTACGTCGAATCGCCCGGCCGATTCGATCCCTGCACACCGTATGCCCCCGGCGAGAAGTCATGGGCGTCCCACGTTTGAGTCATGCATGACCTGAACGTAATGGGCAAAAAAGCTCGAATCGCCGTTTATGCATCCTGCGCAATGGCCGCGAGTGTTTTTCTGCTTCCGCAGATCGCGCCTGCGCAGCAGTTGGCTGACGAAGAGGAGTGGATCGAACTCTTCGACGGACGCGACCTCGACGACTGGACGGTCAAGATTCGACGCCACGCGGTCGGCGAGAATTACGCGAACACGTTTCGTGTGCAAGACGGGATGATCACGGTCGCGTATGACGGATACGAAGACTTCGACGAACAATTCGGGCACATGTTTTACAAGGAGCCGTTCTCACATTACCGGCTTCGCCTCGAGTACCGCTTCGTGGGCGATCCGGCGCCGAACACGCCGGACTGGGCGATCCGGAACAGCGGGGTAATGTTTCATTCGCAGGCCCCCGAGACGATGGCGCCCGATCAGGATTTTCCGATTTCGCTCGAATTCCAGTTCCTCGGGGGCCTGAACGACGGCAAGGCGCGCCCGACGGGGAACATGTGCTCGCCGGGCACTCATGTGGAATACGAGGGCAAATTCAACGATACGCATTGCATCGAATCGGTTTCCCCGACGTTCGGCGGCGACCAATGGGTCACGGCCGAGGCACTGGTGCTCGGCAACCGGCGCATCGTGCATTACATCAACGGCGAAGCCGTGATCGAGTACGCGAACACGACTTACGGCGGCGGTGTGGTTTCGGGTCATCGCCAGGAAATGAAGCCGGACGGCGAGCCGCTTCGATCGGGTTACATCGCGCTGCAAAGCGAAGGTCATCCGATTCAGTTTCGTCGCGTCGAGTTGCTGAACCTCAGGGGCTGCATGGAGCCGCGTGCGAACAATTACAAGAGTTACTTCGTTGCGCCGGACGCCGAGAGCTGCCGGTACGTCCCCTGATCAGGCGACCCGGTTACGGCCGGCACGCTTGGCGCGATACAGTCGCGCGTCGGCTGCTTGCAGGAACTCCGGGATTTTGGCGGAGCCGTCCCACTGAGCCAGTCCGATACTGAGGGTCACCGACAACTTGGGATGCACGGCCTGCCAGTCATGAGACTCCACGGCGTGACGCAGGCTCTCGCAGAAACCGATGGCTGCGTCGCGCGCCATACCGGGCAGGATCAGCGCGAACTCCTCACCGCCGATGCGCGCGACCAGATCCGTGGAACGGCACTCTTTGCGCATGAGCGCGGCGCTTTGACGGAGCACTTCGTCGCCCACCGCATGACCCAGCCGATCGTTGACGACTTTGAAATGATCCAGGTCGGCAACGGCTAACGTGAGCGGCTGGCCCACAGACAGGGCGACTTCGATCTCGGCGTCCAGTCGCTGGCTGAAATGCCGGCGATTTGCGATGCCGGTCAGCGGATCTTCCTGCGACTCGCGTTGCAGCGTGCGGCTGCGCTCGCGAAGTGCGGCAATGAGACGTTCCTTTTCCCGGTTGGCCTGCTGCAGCTCCTCAGTGCGCTCGGCGACCCGGTCCTCGAGGTGCTGACGGTAGTTTTCGAGATCTTCGAACGCCCGGGCATCGGCGACAGCCGCCGCGACCTGTTCGGCAAGCTGCTTCATCAGATGCAGATCCGGGCGCGAATAGACGGACGCCTGGGTGTGCTGGACGCTGAGCAGGCCGATCACCGTACCATCCTCGATCAGCGGCACCAGGATCAGCGAACCGGTTTTCTTGTCCGTGGCTTCGCCCCGTTGGCGCAGATCCTCCGGGGCGACTGCCCAATCCTCGACCAGCACGGCCTCACCGTGCTCCACGACCCAGCCGAACAAGCCGGCATCGAGACGCTTGAGGCGGGCCGGCAGACGTTGACCGCAGCGCTCGTGGACCCGGATGTCGAAAACCTGCGCATCGTGGTCTACCAGGGCGAGGTAGAATTCGTCGAAGGGGAACAGGGCGCGAGTTTCGGTGAGAATCCGGTTGCCAAGCTCATCGATGCGGCGCGCGCCGTGCAACGCCCTGCGCGCCGATGACAACGTTTCGAACGGCGCATTCTGGGTGGACGCGTCCCCCAACGAACGGCCGATCCCGCTGAAACTGAGCACGAAGATGACCATCAATACAGCGAACAGCGTGAAGATCGCCGGGGAGCTGCTGTTGAACAGCAATGCAGCCAATACGCCGGCAGGTACGAACATGAGATCGATCAGCGTGTAGATCGGCTTGATCATCCGGCGCACGTCGCGCCCGTCGAGCCGGAAGTACAGCGCCATCAGCGCGACGTTGACCGCCTGGGCAGCCAGGGCCATCGCCGTCAGCGGCCACACGTCGCCCGGCTCCAGGCTCCGTAGCGGGTGTTGGCCCCCCGCGGCCAGGTAAGCCTGCCCGCCGACGAGCAGCATCAGGGCCGTCATCGATGCGTTGTGAACACCGCGCAATGCGGCGACTCGCACCGATCCCTGGCTGTAACCGCGGTTGAGCAGCGGCCACAGCAGGGACGCGGCGGCGCAGATCGCTGCAGCGACCGGCGGACTTAGCACCAGCAGCACGCCGATCTGCGGCAGCCGCTCCATGGATGTCAGCCCGACCCGTGGAGCCGGCAGCCCGAACTGCCAGACGAACAAACAGGCGGCGATGCACAGTGCTGTGACCTGGATCGGAGGGAAGCCCGGGGCAGTCGACAAACCCCGCACCAGCCACCACGCGGTCGCGGCTGCGAGAAGCAGCGAATACAGGGTCAGTCCACGATAACGCGATGCCATGGCACGAGTTTAGTGCAATGGCACGGACCGGACAGTGCGCGATGGCGCACTCCGGATCACCCCGCGGCAGCACTGCTTCCGGGGGCCAGCCTTGTCGCTGATTCGAGACACTCGCTCGACTTATGTAAAGTGATGTGCCGCGGCGCTCGAGCGCACTTATTATAGGAGACGTGTCATGAACATCGTCAACCCATGAGCGAGACCGACCGCCTCAAGTGGGACGAGCGGTATTGCACCGGGAGCTATGTCGGCCGCGAACACCCGACGGCATTGCTCGCGGAATGGGAGCCGCAGCTGCCGCGCGGCCGCGCACTCGACGTCGCCTGCGGAGCCGGCCGCAACAGCCTCTTTCTGGCCGCGACCGGACGGCGGGTCGACGCGATCGACATTTCGCCGGTCGGGCTCGAGCGCGCGAAGGAGGCAGCCGAACGACGAGGGCTCGAAATCCGCTGGATCGAGGCAGACCTCGAGGCAAACAGTCGCACTGTTCTTCCTCCGGGCCCATACGACCTGATCGTGCTGGTCCGCTACGTTAACCGGGATTTGCTGCCGCATCTGCTCGAACGGCTCGACGTCGGCGGTGTGCTGCTGTGTGAGCAGCATGTCGACTCGACCGAGGAGGTCGTCGGCCCGACGACTCCCGCCTTCAGGCTGCGGCACAACGAGCTGCTACGTGACGCCATGCGCGTGGCCGAGCCCGACCACGGAGTGCTGTACTACCGCGAGGGCGTCGTAACGGATCCTGATGGACGGCGCGCAGCGCTTTCGCAGCTGGTCATGTGCAGAAAGCGCCTGGTCGACGACGACAGCCGGGCGTAGCCCACCATGCACACGCGACAATTCTCCCGGGCTCGAACCCGGAATTTCTTCGCTGCTACACTGGTATCAACGTAGTTTACCAATCGGGATTCCGGTATGGGTGAAGGTTTCTGGCCCGTGATGCTCATTGTCGTTGCTGTTGCCGTGTACGTTGCGGCGAAGGTCGTCTTTTACGTCCGGAAAAGCAGGCAGCAGTGGCGCGAAGTTGATCGGAGCAAGTTGCGCAAGTGGGATGACGAAGACGATTCGTAAAGGGGAGATGAGTCCGCGGAGGGCATCGTGGGCCGTCGGCTGAAGAAAGGCGCCATTTGCTCCTTATGATTGGCTGGCCTCCGGTAGCAATTATGGAAACGCGGCTCCGCTTGACGTTTGCTAATGTCTGGTCGGTGATAATGGCTACGTCAGGCAAACAACATGAAACCGGAATCCGAACACCGCTATATCGAGCGAATTGACCGCGTCGTTGGCTATTTGAATGAGCAGGCGGAAGCGTCGCTTACCTTGCAGAACCTCGCCGATATTGCCGGGGTATCCCGCTTTCACTTTCATCGCCTTTATCGCGCGATTACCGGAGAGACGCCTTCCGCGACTCTTCGACGCCTGCGCCTGGCGCGCGCCGCCAATATGCTGAAGAACACGCAAAAGTCCATAACGGAAATTGCGTTTGACGTCGGCTACGAATCTTCTCAGGCATTTTCCAAAGCGTTTCGCCGCGTAACCGGATCCAGCGCCAGCGGATTGCGCCGGGATGAACGCAGACTTGCTGTCGTTATCGAACGGCTGTCCAATCCGCCCACGCATCCGACCAGGAATACGCTTGAAGTCAGACTGGTATCCATCGAACCTTTCAAGGTAATCGCCTCCAGGCACGTCGGTCCGCACAAAGATCTTTTCAATGCCTATGGCGCATTGTTTCGTTGGGCCGAAGAAACAGATCGGGCGAAGGGCCTCAGGGGAATTTTCGGCATCGCAATTGATGATCCGAGGAGCGTGCCTGAAGACGACTGCCGCTTTGATTGTTGCTTCGATCTGGGGGCCGACGTGAAGCCCGAAAACGACTTTCGGGAGTTGGTCCTCGGAGGCGGGCTCTACGCCGTTACCCGTCATGTGGGACCCTATGAAGGTCTCGAGGACAAGAACGATTTCCTGTACGGCACGTGGCTACCCACTTCCGGGTATACACTAAGGGACGTTACCGGCTTCAACCACTATCTGGCGGATCCTGACTCCCTGCCGTCCGAGAAATGGGAAACCGACATTTGCATCCCGGTCGCGTAGCTGGGGCATTTCGGCTTTAGCGGAAGCATGCTGCGCATTCCACGTCAACCTGCTTCCGGCGGGTCAATGGTTGTGCCGGTTGCGAATCGTATCGGCCTGCACGGTTTTCCTCAGAGGTGCGACGCAGTGATCGCCTATCAACTGTCCTTTGAAAGACATCCCCAATACATCCATGCAACGGTCACCGGTACCAACAGCCGTGATGCTGTGCAGCGCTACCTCGAGGACGTTCGGCGCGAATGTGTCAGGCAGGATTGCTATCGGGTGCTGGTCGAGGAGCGACTCGAAGGTCCCCGTCTGCCGACTATGGATGTATTTGCCATCGCGTCGGAGGGCTCCATGAAGGCGCTGGGCATATTCCATGCAATCGCCTACGTGGATCAACGAATGGGCGACATGGCGGAGTTCGCTGAAATGGTTGCGGTAAATCGCGGCATGCCCGTGCGGGCATTTTCGAGCGTCGAGAAAGCAGAGAACTGGCTGTGCGCGCAACAGGAGGGGGTCCGCGAACAGGATATTTTTCAGCACCGGGATGGCTGAAACCCTGCCGGATGCGGCGCTTCGAAAGCGATGGGCGGGCCCGCGGCCAGTTCCCCGGGGGTAGACGATAAACGTGGCATCGAACAACGCGGGCGCGTCACCGTATGGCTGCTCAAGTATCTGTGCCCGATTGCGAACGTGGCGGTATTTGCGACCGCGCCGGCGCCTTGACTCGCACAAACGAGTCTCCGAAATACCCGGTGCGATTCAATTACCTTGCGATTAACCTGTCCTGCGCCATGCTGCGAACAATAGCTTCTGCCTCGTCGACGATTATCGAATAGTCCCTGTAATGCTCGGTACTCTCTTTGACCTTCGATTCTGAGGCAATTGCCCACACTTTTTGCTGGCTCTCGGCAGAGAACAGGTCTGTTGCCAATGCCAGGGTGTGCTTGAATTCCACGTACTTCGGCTCGGTGTACTCCGTCAGTTCAACGCTGTAGACATTGTAATAATAGGTGGGTCGGAAGTTGTAGGTTGCCTCCGGGCTCGCGTCCTTGGCTTTGGCGCTGGTTTCCAGGCTGACCAGTTGCGTGACCAGGACCGAATCGGCATTGATACGTTCAACCAGCTTCACCAACGTGTCACGGTTAACCGGTGTGTCGCTTCGTGTCAAAGAGGTCATGGCCACCGCTTTGACACCGCGGGCTGACAGCTGCTTGACGACCTCCTGGTCCAGATACCTTCGAGTATCATATGATTCGAACAGTGAAACGACCAGAATATTCTCGTACGGAGCGTCGGCCGGCTCCGCTACCGGCTGAAGTCTCGTGATGTTCGGTCCCGAGGAGCAGGCGCCAAGAAGCATGGCGAGCAAGGACAGCAGCGTCGTTCGCAGTGAAGAGTTTTTTATCGTCATATACGATCTTGCGTCCGGGTGAAGCCAGACGTTCCAGGTTACGAGTCGTCTGCGGCACGTACTCATCGGGTAACCCCGACGAGGGTACGCAGGATACTTCAGTATTTGATGAACAGGGAAAATTCGGGTCGGGGTGAGAGGATATGAACCTCCGGCACCTGCCTCCCGAAAACCGTCAACACTCGTGTTTTTTCAAGTGCTTATGACGTTATCACAAAAGTAAACAATCACATAGGATGTTTTTCGGTAACGTTGGATCGCGTTCCGTCACGTTCGACGCTCGCACGAACTTGAAGGCGCTTCGGGCAGCGGTCAGTTGACGCGGGCGCTTGACTTGGCGTGCGCCGCCCTCATTTCACGGCGTTTGGAGTTCGCACATGCCACAGCTTCGGTTTCTCTCCGGCAGTTTCATCGAATCGTCGGCCGGCTCCGGCGGCGACGAGGTCGCTGCTGACCGGCGGCTTTCCGATGCGTACTCCGAGGCTGTCGTCGCCATTGTCGACGGGGCGGCTCCGGCAGTCGTCAGTATCGGTGTCAGCAGTGCCGACGGCGCCATGGGGGCGGGTTCGGGCGTTATTATAACGCCCGACGGTTACGCGCTGACCAACGACCACGTGATTGCGGGGCAGAAGCAATTACGAGTTCGGCTGACGGATGGGAGACAACTTCCGGTGACCGTCGTCGGCGAGGACGCATCGACCGACCTGGCCCTCATACGCGTGAGTGCCAACGGTCTGCCGTTTGCGTCGCTCGGGCCGTCGGCGCCGCTGCGTGTCGGACAACTCGTCGTCGCCATCGGCAATCCGCTCGGCTTCAGCGAATCGGTGTCGGCCGGCATCGTGAGCGCCAAGTCCCGCGGCCTGCGAAGCGTCGACGGGCGCCTGATCGACAATGTGATACAGCACACCGCCGCCCTGAATCCTGGCAATTCCGGCGGCCCCTTGCTCACCGCCGCGGAGGAGATCGTCGGCATCAATACGGCAATTATCGCGGGAGCGCAGGGCATCGGATTCGCCGTACCCTCCGACACCGCGAGCTGGGTCATTCAGGAGCTGCTGCAGCATGGGCGCGTGCGCCGCGCTCAGCTCGGCATCAAGGCATTTACCCGGCCGATTCACCGGCGCTTCGCGCACGCGTACGGTATCGATCAGACAACCGTGATCGAGGTGGCCGAAGTCCTGTCTGACAGCCCGGCGTCGCGCGCCGACATCCGCAAGGGCGACCTGATCGTGCAGGCGAACGGCGCCGACCTGCGCTCCGTGGACGCTCTGCTCTCGGCACTCGCGGACGATGGCGCCTTCCGGGAAGTCGACGTCACGTTGCTTCGCAAAGGCCGGCAAATCACCGCACGTCTCGCGCCGATCGTGCCGTAACGGCGTCGTGTGGCCATGGACGGGGTCATGACCTGCCGCCGCGCAAGGAATCGGCAGCTCATTACCTCCGCGGACGAGAAATTTATCCCGTCAGCGCGGCTGACACCGCCGACGCGGGTCGTAAGGCTACCTTAGTTATGAACTGGAATTGACAAATACGCCAATACAAGTTCATAATGCGCGATGTTTTCCGGACTCCAGCTGCGCGAAGTCTTCCACTTTTGCTTTCTTGAGCGCCTGCTCAAAATGGCGGACACGAATCTTTTCGTGTTGAAGGGTGGTGTCAACCTTCGCTTCTTCTTCCACAGCCCTCGCTACTCCGAAGACATGGATCTCGACGTGCTCGGGGGCGCCGTGGCCACCCTCAGGAAAAACGGCTACAAGTTGCTGAATGATGCGGCATTTCGCCGTACGCTGCGGACCTATGGCATTGCAGATATCGAGGTCAACGATCCCGCCAGGGCCAAGCATACGCAAACGACGCAACGATTCCGTGTTCGACTGGTCACCGCCGGCGGCGAGCGGCTGCCGAGCAAGGTGGAATTCTCCCGTCGCATGCTCAGCGGCGACGGGCGCGCCGAGGCAGGCGACGAAGAAAAGGTTGTGGACCAGATCGATGCAGAGATCGCACGTCACTACAACCGACTGAGCTTTCGCTGTCAGCATTATTCCGGCGAGGCTGCTGTTCTTCAGAAGGTGCTTGCGTTGGCGGGGCGTCCGGTAACACAGGCGCGCGATGTGTTCGATCTCGATATCCTGAAACGCGGTGGATTTACGCGAGGCGTTCAGTTGCAACATTCGGTCGGGCGGCGAGAATGCTCAGCGGCTCTGCAAAACCTGGATGTGCTCTCTTTTGACGATTTCGCCGGCCAGGTAGTCGAGTTCCTTGAGGAGCAGCAACGCCGAGAGTATGGAAACCCCGCTGCCTGGGACGCCATGGTGAATCAGGTACGGGGCCTGTTGCGCGCACCGTGAAAGTCGATCTTTTCAATTCGCCGGAACTGGTCGTGTTTACGACACGCGATTTTGCCCGCCTGGCGGATATTTCCATTGCCGCAGCATCCAAGCGCCTGACCCGGCTTCGTCAGCGCAACCGTTCGCTGATTCAACTGACGCGCGGTGCGTGGGCAAACATCGCGCATCCGCATTTCAATGCGATGGCCTGCGTTCCGGTCCTGATCGGGAGCGAGCAAGGGTATGTATCGTTTCTAACCGCACTGCACAGTCATGGAGCGGTTTCACAGATACCGGCTGGCATTCAGGTTGCTACGACCGGTCACACGCGCAAACTTCGCACACCGATAGGTACGTTCGATTTCCTGCAGTTGAAACCGCACATGTTTGCCTATGGCGTTGAGTGGAGCGATTCTGCAAAACCGTTCCGCATCGCGACGCTGGAGAAGGCACTTCTCGATACCTTCTATATTTCCACCCGCAAGCATCGGCGCTTCGGCAAACTGCCTGAACTCGAGCTGGCGGAAGCGCGATTCGACTTGCGTCGCTATCAGGCACTCGTAAAAAAGCTCGATTTGTCCCCGCAGATCGCTGTGGCGATGCGGGCCAGGCTGGCCGCGGCATTGAACCAGACTTCTCCGGCTCCGACTATATCGTCAGGCCAGGGCCTTTTCGAATAGCACCAGCAAACGGCGCCACGCCCGTTCGGCCTGCGGTTCGTTGTAAACCGCGGAGTCCGGCGGGCACCAGCCGTGCGCAGCGCCGGCATACACCTCGATCTCCGCGGACAGCCCGGCCTTGGCGAACGCGTCTCGCAGCACGTTCTTCGCTTCGGGCTCGCGCTGGTCGTCGTTCTCGGCGATCGCGACCAGATACTGTGCTTCCATTTTGGGTACGAGCAGGTGAGGACTGTCGGCTTGATCCGTCACGAGTCCGCCGCCATGGAACGACGCGCCGGCGCCGACTCGGTCAGGCACCGCCGCCGCGGTGCGCATCGTCATGGGACCACCCATGCAATAGCCCATGGTGCCTATCATGCGGTTCTTGTCGACCGGGGCCTGGCCGTCGAGGAATGCTACGAAAGCTTTCGCGTCCGTGACATGAGTCGTGGCGTTCAACGCCTGCGCCAATGGCATGACGATGTCGCGGGTGGCTTCGTCAGCAAAGCTCGCGCCATCGGGCACGACCGGCGCGCGTTTCTGCCGGTAGAAGGGATTCACCACCAGGACCGAGTAGCCGGATTCGGCAAGCCGCTTGCCCATCTGCCGGAACGCCGGCCGCAAGCCAAGTATGTCCGGCCAGATCAGGACGCCCGCATGAGCGCCGCTCGAGGGGTGCACGAAGTAGCAATCCGCGACGCCATCTGGAGTCGTGACTTCGACTTCAGACTCCGTGACGTCGAGCGCATTCGCCGCACGCGGCAACAGCATCACCATTCCAACGCCGACCGCCAGTGTGCCGAACTGTCGCCGCGTCAGGGCCGCGCGGCGCAGGTATTCTTTCATGTCGTCTTCAAAGTGTTGATCGCACAACGTTCTTGTACCTCTTGGTATGCCGCGGAATCGGGGCGCTTTGCGCGACAAACTATACCCATTTCAGCGCTGTAACGTAACTGCCGTGGCGCATCCGAGACTCTTCGCTTTCAGTTCCGACTTGAGCTTCGTGAAATCGACGGTGCCAATCAGCTTCTGGACTCTGTGCAGAGGGACCGGGCGTCAAAGCCGACCCGGCCAGGCCCATCGTCGACGAAGTCGATCGGGGGGCGTGGCGAGGCACTGTAGGAGCCCGACCGCCATGGATGGCGGGAGTGCAGATCACGCAGGAGCAGTTATCTGCCGCCATTGCGGGCGACCTGAGCGGCGGTTAGCGAAAGCGCGCGGGTCGCCCGCGAGGCGGGTTCCGACAACGTGCAGGCTGCGGGTCCGGGGCAGCTCGCTGCGTGTCGTCGTCATGACGGCGCACGACGAACCGGGGCTGAAAAAATCCTGCATCTCGAACGGCGCCGTCGGCTACCTTCTGAAGCCTATGGACTCGCATACGCTGATGGAAGCCATTGCCGATGCACTCGGCAGTGGCGCGTTCGCGCAGCGGGATGGCCGTTCTGACGACGGGGCGTAACAAGCGCGTTGTGCCGCCAGGCGAAGGCCAGGCCGTCCGTCGAATGTGTCATAATTATTGAACGGTCACCATTCGTTTCGGCTGCAGCGGTGTCCGTCGCTCCAGCAAATAATGGGCAACACGCCGTAGGACCTATGGTATCCGCTCCGTACGAGAGTGCAGCAACTGCTGTCACGCGAAACCACCGGCCTGGCACAGGTCAGTTCGCAGACTTTCGTGATTGGCGGGTGTTGGCCGGTGCCGTATTGCTGTCTATCGGCTATTACCTCGGCTCCAGACTCGGTTTCGCTCTCACTTTTCAACCGCATGCCGTCTCGGTCCTCTGGCCGCCGAACGCGATGCTTCTTGCGGCCTTGTTGCTGGTGCCTCGCCGTACCTGGCCTCTGTTCATCGCCGCTGCATTGCCTGCGCATTTCGCCGTACAACTGGATAGCGAAGTGCCCTTGCCGATGGTCACTTGCTGGTACGTAAGCAACGTATTTGAGGCGATCGTTGGTGCAGCCGTGGTACGGCACTTCAGTGAAACACCATTCCATTTCGAGTCATTTCGGCACTTTGGCATTTTCTGTGGCGGCGCGGTGCTGTTCGGCCCGTTCGTCTCCTCGTTTGTGGATGCCGCGTTCGTGGAACTCAATGCATGGGGGCAACCCGGCTACTGGCAGAACTGGCAGATGCGTTTTTTTTCGAACGTCATCGCCGTACTGACGGTGACGGCTGCAATCGTCAGTTGGCACGAGGCCATCGCGGATTCGTTCTGGCGTCGCCTGACTGTCGCGCGCATGGTTGAAGCCCTGATACTGGTTTCCTGCCTGCTTGCCGTTTGCGTGACGGCCTTTAACGTGGCGGAAGCTCGCGAGTCTTCGACGCCGGTCCTTGTATATGCTTCCTTTCCCCTGCTGTTGTGGGCCGCCGTGCGGTTCGGTCCTGCGGGAACCAGCGCTTCCATCCTGTTGGTCGCGTTTCTCGCGATATGGAGTGCATCTCACGGAGGGGGCCCATTCGGCTACAACATCGACGCCGCCCACGCGAAGGTCGTGCAGCTGTTCCTGTTCGTGGTCGCATTGCCGCTGATGGCGATTGCAATCATCTTGCGTGAAACCAGGCGAAGCGCGGAAGCGGCACGGTCGAACGAAGACAGACTGACCCTGGCGCTCGACGCCGCCCAGATGCAAATGTGCGACTGGGATCACGATGCCGATCGAATGTCCTGGTCAGCCGCAAAACAGGGCAATCAGAGACATATTGAAGCATCGACAATTGTGGAGTTCATGGGTCTGGTTCATCCCGACGACAGGTCCGCCTTGTCGGATGCCATTAAAGCAGCAGTACGAAACGGAGGGCCATTCGAAGCGGAGTTTCGGCTGACGCATCCCGGCAGTACTGTGACGTCGTGGCTCATGATGAAAGGCAAGGCGCATTCCGCCACTGCAGAAAATCCCGCGCGGATGAGCGGCATCACGCTCGATACCACCGAGCACAGACGTGTTGAATTGCAGTCCAGGGAACTTCGGGATGAACTTTCACACATGAACAGGGTGGCGGTGCTTGGCGAGCTGACAGGCGCAATGGCACACGAGCTCAATCAGCCGTTGACTGCCATACTGAGCAATGCTGAAGCCGGACGTTTCATCGTTGACACGGACCCTCCCGACCTGCCGATCGTGCGGGAGATTCTGCGAGACATCGTCATGCAGAGCCGGCGCGCGGCGGACGTTATACGAAGCCTGCGCGCACTGCTGAAGAAGGAGAAAGTCGAACTGCACTCGCTGAACCTCAATCAACTGGTTCGCGAGACAATGAATCTCGAAAAGAGCACATTGATTGCCCGCAAAGTCGTGCCGATACTGGAGTTGTCTTCAGGGGTACCTGCCGTAAGGGCCGATCCGGTGCAACTTCAGCAGGTGCTGCTCAATTTGATCATGAATGCCTGTCAGGCGATGGCAAAGCAGGATCCAGAGCGCCGTCGGCTCGTGCTCCGCACCACTGGCGAGAGTGATGTCGCCCGTGTTTATATCCAGGATACCGGTCCGGGAATTCCGGAGGAGCAGCTGAAACGCGTGTTCGAGCCATTCTTCACGACCAAGCCGGAGGGGCTCGGGCTGGGTCTGGCGATCTGCCGATCCATCGCCGTTGCCCATGGCGGAAGCTTGCGGGCGGCAAACCACGCCGACGGCGGGGCAGTCTTCGAGTTGACTTTGCCTGTCAGTTGACGGACGGCCTCGAATCTTCGCCTCGAAGCGAGCAGCCGTCGACCTGAAAGTTGCTGCTGTCTGAAACCATTGCCTTACCGGCGCGGCTGCTCTGATTTCGCAACAGGTCGGCCATGCGCACGAGTTGAGCCAGCGATGTCGCTTGCAACTTTACCATGGCACTGTGGCGATACAATTTTACGGTTCGTTCGGCGATGCCGAGTTCCGTGCCGACCTGCTTGTTGAGTTTCCCTGCCGCGACTTGCCAGAAGACCTGCTGCTCGCGCCGGGTCAGGGAAGAGAACTGTGCTTTCAACGCCCGCACCCGCGTGCTTTGATCGCGATTGCGGCGCTCCCGTTCGATCGCTCGTTGCACTGCGGAAAGCAATGCGTCGCGGTCGACGGGTTTCGTCAGGAAGTCCTCGGCACCCGCCTTGATGGCACGGACACTCATCGCGATGTCTCCGTGACCCGTTAGAAAAATGATCGGCAGCATGATGCCACGACGCGCCAGTACATCCTGCAACTCGAGGCCATCGAGTCCGGGCATCCGCACGTCGAGGATGATGCAGCCGCTGGAATCGCATTCGGCAGCCTGCAGGAAGGCTGTCGCCGACGAATAACCGCATGCACTATACCCTGCAGCTACGAGAGATCGCAGCAGGGATATGCGCACGGCATCGTCGTCGTCAACGATGTGAACGGTGTGTGGGAAAACATTCATCTCGCAGCCTGTTGTGGAAAGAGTATGGACCGCATATGTGAAAAGGCAAGCATTCCAAGGCCCGTATGGCACCCTGGGCGAGGTTGATATCAGGCGATTGTCGGAACAGTCAGGAGAGGCCCCACACCGAATTCCGTCTTGCCGGTCTCCGAGGTACCGCCCGGGAAAGGCAAGATCGTGAAACGATTGGGTACCGTGCTAGAGTTTGGCTGGCTCATTCGCCGGTGATCACGTGACATTCACTGAGTGTGCGAATCATTTTTTGCGTTCTCGTAAGCAAAAGTAGTTGGATGGATTGACCAACGAAGTTGGACTTGTCAAACTCTTTGTCGATGCCAATCAGCCTCAACGGAATGGCAGACGTTATTTCGTCCAAACTGCGGTATCGCGCGAGGATGGCGAGCCAAGTCGATCTTCGATGCAGAGGACTATTATGAAGGGCGTGAAGATACGTTTGCTAATCGCGGCGATTCTCGGATTTACTGCACATGGCATTTACGCTGATGTCAATGTAGGCAAGCCAGCCCCTGATATGGCGCTCGAATTTATCGATGGAAGTGTCGGTTCACTGAGCGAATGGCTTGGTAAAAAACCAATTTACCTAAAAGTATGGGCCACATGGTGCAGTACCTGTCGAGACGAAATGCCCCACTTTCAAGCTTCATATGAAAAGTACCACGACGACGTCGCGGTATTTGCCGTGAACGCAGGATTTAACGATACCGTCCCAGATGTTTTGGCTTTCAACGAGCAATACGGCCTGACCATGCCAAGCGTTATTGACGCGACAGGCGCAATCGGTCAGGCCTTCAATCTGACGGCGACTCCCTACCATATACTAATTGACAGCCAAGGCGTTGTTGTTCACCTAGGCCACGTAGCTAACGATATTGTGGACAGAAAGCTGAATGTTATTGCGCGGGGCGCTTCCAACAAGCCACCGCAGCGACAGGTCAAGTTTCCAATTGTGCAGAAGCCTGATGGGACGGCTCCTCAACCCGGAGACAAAGCGCCCGCTTTCTCAATTGAGACGCTGTCCGGCGATCACTTCACAGTGGACAGCGAAGAAAAGAACGAGGAGCCAGTTTATCTTTTCTTCTTTACGGTCTGGTGTGAATCGTATCTTGGAGGTGACGGGGATGACGAAACGACGGCCAAGGAATGCCGCGAAACGCACGAAACCCTTGCCACTGCTTATTCAAAACCAAAACATCGACCAAACGTGATTGGAATAGCATCCCGGATGTGGACAAGCCAACAGGACATCGTTAATTATCAAAATAGAGTCGGCAAAAGCTATCCGCTTGCCCTTGATAAATCCAATGAGACTTTCCAGCTGTTCGGCGTGCGACGGTTTCCCACGTTAATTGTCGTATCGAACGGTCAGGTATCTGGTCGTTATGAGGGAGGAGTGACGGAACTGCCGCGACGGTAAGTAAACGATAACCGTTTTCAAGGAATGAGGATTAGGTGCCAATCTAGTAGTCGCACTCGGAACAATATAAGCGCAGAGATACAGCCGTGGTCAGTCGGTTGAAATGATCTCGCTCAAAACCCACTGTCGTTCGCGAGCTCCTTGCTGCTGCGCAGCGTCTAAGGCCAATCGCCGTTCGAACCCTCTCATACGATTTGACGCAGACGAAATCGAAGCAACGATCTACCTCAAGTTGGAGATCTTTCAGCTAATCGGTGCGTTTTAAGTTGCGTTCTGCAGCAAACGCGATTTTGAATGCACCCCGTGGCTTGCTTTTGGACGGGGTATATACGGCGAGTTCCAACATGGCACTGGTCATGGCTTACACGGCCAAGGGTGCTGGGGATTTCCGCTGTTTTTTTGGCTGCCCAACAACGCGGCGGCTATAAAGGTAAGTGCACTGCAACGCTTGGCTGCAAACATTCGTTTCGTGGAGGACGAAGATGGTGCCGGGTCCTGGCAGTTTATGGGCATCCCGACAAAAAGCGCCTATCAATTCGTCCGGATGTCATCGCCGGAAACTACCATTCCAACGAGCCAGTGGACATGCCAATAACTCCAAGTTTCATATCCGGGATAGGGGCCGGACGCGTGCTAAGTGAATGTGGCCGCTGGTCAGGCAGTTACTCGACCGCGCAAGAGATCGCGGAGGCAATACGCCTGTTGTACGAGCGACAAAGGATTGCTGCCGAAGGCGCTGGCTCCGCCCCGCCAGGGGCGGCACTTGCGGGGCGGGCGGTGGCGGAAAAATCGTCTGCGTGGTGTCAGGCGTCAATCCTTTGGCGAGGGCGGTGCATGTCTACCCCTCCGAGAAGCCGCCAGCGGGTGCTGCCTGACACGTTTGGCTGACGTGACTAAGCGTCTGGCGGGGCAAGTCGCGCCCCCCAGGGCTCCCCGAATCGATGCCCGTGGAACCGCCTGCGGGCGCGCGTACTTACGTTTCGCAATACTTGCATACGATCTGGAATTAGCGTAGCGTCGATCTATCCAGAATCACGCGCAAATAAGTGAATTCGATCGCACGAATATAGATAAAACGCCGTTTAGAGGGGATAGGTATGGTGAGGTATCTGGTCGAGAAACAGTCTTGCTCTCGGGCACCGTCATTCAGGAACACTCTGATCATAAAGGCTGCCGTGACGTCTGGGGTTGCAGCGATGGCAATCGGAAACGGGGTACCGGTTTTCGCGCAAGAAACGCTGCAAGACACACAAATAGAAGAAATTATGGTGACCGCGCAGTATCGCGAAGAACGAATACAAGATATTCCAATAACAATAAACGCTTTCAGTGGCGATGAGTTGTTAGAAAATCGAATCAAGTCTGCCAAAGATCTCCCCCGTATTGTTCCGGGGCTGTTCATGAATGAAAGCTCATTGAATCAAACGGATCCGCAGTTCGCTCTGCGCGGCATTGGAACAAATGACCAGGTAAGTAACCAGAATCCAGCAATTTCACTTTATCTTAGCGGGATAGCGGTTCCATACAACGCGATGGTGACGCACGCTCTTTTTGATGTCGAGCGTGTCGAGGTGCTGAAGGGACCGCAGGGTACATTGTACGGTAGGAATACTACGGGTGGCGCTATCAACTTCGTACCGCGGGCACCAGGAGCAGAGTGGGGAGGGTATTTATTTGGCTCATATGGAAATCGAAATATTATCGATCTCGAAGGTGCAGCCGATTTTCCGATTACCGACACTTTCACCGTACGAGCTGCAGGTGTGGTTGCTTTAGAAGATGGGTGGCAGACCATTGACACGAGAAGATTTTTCGCAGATCCCAGCAATGGAACTATTCGCCGCAATGGAGACATTGACAGAAGAGCATTTCGAGTTACGTCGCGTTGGGAACCGACGTCTAATTTCGAGATATTAACAACGCTCGATGCTGGATGGGATAACTCCCAGGTACTGGCGATGGATCATGCAGGAAATCTGCTGAACGACGGTTCTGGCGCATTCTGTTCGTTCGCGACGGCGGGTATCCGAGACGAAACGCAGTGCGCGTCATTCGCAAGGGACAACGATACGGCGACATTGATTCCGGTAACGATTGGAGGTCTGGATCTCGTCGTTCAGGATGCAAACAATCGTGGCAATCTCATTACGGTGTCTGATCCATTTACTGGTCCTCGAACTACCATAAAGGACTTCGGCCTTCCAAACGATATTGATTCTGAGTCCGTTGGAATCACCAACAGCATGATTTGGAACTTGGACCGTTATTCTCTAACTTCGGTCACGGGTTTTCGCACTTTCGACAGGATTACGGGTATCGGGCAACAGGGCGGACCCTATAAGACTATTGGCGGTTTTTCTGAACAAGATATTGATGTTTTTACGCAGGAAATCCGGATTGCGTCAGACGATTCCTGGGGCCGGTTGCGGTGGCAAGGCGGCGTGTATTACGCAAGTGAGGATGTCTTCGATCAACTCGTCGCAGACTTGAGTGAACACGCGGACTTCTCGGCGATATTTCACACGAGATTCAATCAGAAAACCGAGTCGGCCGCCGGATTTGGCCAAGTCGAATGGGGCCTAAGTGAGCATTGGCAACTTATCGGTGGGCTCCGGTATACGTCGGAATCAAGAGATTTCGCAAACGTCGGCCTGATGGCTGGATTCGGTCCCGTTATTGTTCCGTCCTTTGAAGATAAAGTGGAAGACGACGAACTAACCTGGCGAGTGGGCGCGAACTATAGACCGAACGACGATTGGTTGATCTACGGGAGCGTTGCGACAGGTTTTCGAGGGCAGGGCTTCCCGGGGTCTATTGCGTTCAACCCGGACCAATATCTGCCATTTGAAGCGGAATCAATTGATGCATATGAACTTGGATTTAAATCGACCTTATTGGATGGAGTTCTGCAACTCAATGCTGCAGCCTATTATTATGACTGGAGCGATTTTCAAGCATCGTCGGGCGTTGACCGCAACGGCGTTCGGTTAATTGTGCTAACGAATGCAGGTGATGTTGAGATCGCTGGCGCTGAGACTGATTTACATTGGATGCCGACAGAAGACTTGTCATTTCGGCTGGGGCTCAACTGGATGGATTCCGAGATTGTCTCGGGCGACTACAATGGTCAAACGACTGCCCGTACTCCTGAAATTTCCTTGAACGGTCTGGCTCGTTATGAGTCGTCGAAGTCATTTGGACCATTTCAGCCCTTTGCGCAGGTAGATTTCAGTTTTAGGGACGATGTGCAATTTCAGCTCCCAAATCATCCCGGGTCTAGCCAGGAGGCGTACTGGTTGGCTAATGCACAGATCGGAGCGACGCTAGGAAATGAGGAATGGACCCTATCACTTTGGGTACAGAATATTGGTGACAAACTTTACCGTACGGAGGCGTTCGGTCCGGCATCGGGCTTCCTGCCTGCCGGACTATTGTACGGTTCGCCGCGGACGTACGGTGTCAGCGTATCGTACTCATACTAGTGAGAATAGCGGTTCTCGGTTGGACAAACGCATTAAGGCGGGAGGCGGTAATGGGTGACGCATTACTGAACTCGCACGGTCGTGCGTAGTTAAGCCGTTCGTTTGCGCTACTTGCGAGCACCTAATCGTGTGTAAGAAATCGTATAAAGCGATCCCCGTTGCGATTTTGTCATTTGCATTTTGGGTGGGTTCACCTTTATCTCATGCCACGGACATAGTTGGTGCGTGGGCACTTACCAGATATTGCGTGAACGGCGAGTGTATGAAGGTGTCCGGAGTTCTCGTTCTTAATGATGGCCGGTTCGCGATGATTTATAGAATGAATTCGGACGCGGAATCGCTATCGGGCCGTGGTCACGCCGGTTTCTATCAAATAGACGAGGATCACTTGATTTTTCATGTCAAGTATTGGGTCGAAAACGTCGAGGGGGCCACTCGAATCGTACCTGAGACAATTGTAAAGCCAAAAATGCACTTAGACAATGACGAGCTCACTCTGAATTTTGAAAGTGGCTCTGTGCAGGAACTAGAACGACTGACAACACCTGACGAACCAATAGATGCCGGCGTCTGGGAATTGCACAGTGTGAGAAGCGATAATTCAAGCAAGGAGGCAAGCGGCATGATGGTGATTGCCGGTGACCATTACGCCTTGACATATGTAGATAAGTCCGGTCAAAGCGGCGGAGCATTTGGCGGGACTGGCGGCAGGAATGGATCGGATCGGCATCTCATTAAACTTTGGAACTTGGAATTACTTTCCGATAGGGGAGTTGCTTCAACAGACGATGACGTACGAAAGTTAGAGTTGAGCCAGTCGGAATCATTTCTTGTTCTGCGAGGGGCCGACGGAGCCCTTTTTAACTTCAGTCAAGAAGCTAATGGAAGCTCGCGATAGCGGGTTGACTGCGACAGTAATCTTCGCATCGGCGCGGCCCGGTGAAGCGATGACGGGAAGGTGGTAAAAATGAAGTGGCCTGCTTTACGAATGAAAAGCCAAGTGAACAAGGGATTTGGGATGTATGAAACGGCCGCTTCCATGCAGAGTAGAGGGGCAGACATTATTCACCTGGAAGTAGGCCGTCCTTCGAATGTTACTCCAAGACACATCCGAGAGGCAGCCAAGTCCGCCTTGGATAAGGGCATCGTCCATTATGGTGATCTACAGGGTCTCGGTGCTTTGCGTGAGGCGTTGGCCGCAAGGTACAGCCAGGAGCGAGGCGTCAACTACACTGCGAATGAGATACTAATCACCAATGGGGTAACCCAAGCTGCTTATGCGGCGTTTATGTCCGGACTGGATGAAGGCGATGAAGTCATCGTACTTGCTCCTTTCTATCCCCAACACAATTCGAAAATAAGGCTTGCTGGGGCTCGCGTGGTCGAAGTTCCACTAGCGATGCGCGGTGGCATGTTCCGACTGGATGCTGATGCCCTTGAGGACGCGATAACCTCAGTAACGCGCATGGTGGTATTGATTAATCCGGCCAATCCAATTGGAACAGTTTATACCAAGGCGGAATTAGAAGACCTTGCCAGTATTGCGAAACGGCATGACCTTTTGGTTTTATCAGACGAAGTCTACGAATACATTACATTCGACGAATCAAAACATATTAGCTTCGCAAGCCTTCCCGAAATGAAGGAGCGTACGATTACGGTGAATGCCTTCACTAAAGCGTATGCGATGGATGGATGGCGAATCGGTTATGCAGCGGCTCCGGCACACATCATCGCGGATCTGCGGCGCGTGACCATGAATACTACGACGCATCCGTGTGTTTTCGCACAGGAGGGTGCGTTAGTAGCCGTGACTAGTTCGCAGGATTGCGTAAAAGAAATGGTGGACGAAGATCGCCGCCGCCGCGACTTGGTCGTCGAAAGCCTGAACTTGGTTCCTGGTATCACGTGTCCCGTCCCGCAAGGCACTATTTATGCGTTTCCGGACGTGCGAGGTTTTGGCGTTATGTCTGATCAATTGGCCTTGCAGATTCTCGAGTCAGCACATGTTGCTGTTGAATCAGGATCCTTTTATGGGCGTAATGGCCAAGGACATCTGCGAATTTGTTTTGGTTCGGAGCCATATGACCGGGTTTCGGAAGCGATGCATCGACTGACTGACTATTTAACTTCAGAAAACGTTGCGAAGCCGTGAATGATTTAAATGCACATTGGGAGATGTGAAGATGTCAATCACTGTCAAAGAGGCAGAGGAAGAGAGGGAACACTTAATTCAGAGTTATATCGGTAGTAAAAAGTACACGGGCTTCGAAAGTCAGGCGGATGGCGTCAATCATCTCGCTTTCGTTGCGAATGATCTCGATAAGACCATTGAGTTTTATACCAAGATTGTCGGCCTGAAGCTGTTGCGTGTTCGTCCTTTGGATGGCGACCCTAAATCGACTATGGTCTTTTTTGACCTTGGTCGGGGTGAGTTTCTTGCCTTTCTCCGGCTGGCAAATGTTGCCGACGGATCAAAGATGGGATTCGGAGGAGTGCACCATTTCGCGCTCACGATCAATCGAAAGCAATATGACAGCTTCAAGAGTCGTCTTGAGAAAAATGGAATTAAATACAACACAATATCGCATGAGATCCTGGACAGCATTTCCGCTGTGGACCCCAACGGACTCGAGGTCGAACTTTCCGTTTGGAATATCGATCCGGAAGACATGCAGCAGAATTGATTGGTGACGGGATATCAAATGCCTTGCCATTCCAACGAGCCTCCACCGAACGTCGCCGGTTCATCGGAACCCGAATCGATCACGCTGACTGGATCGAACTGTAACGACAAGCCCGTGATCAACGTGGGGCTTGGTGGACGGGAGGCGGGCGGAGGAACATGAAAGTCGGGTTCTGGCCGCAAGTGTACGGGAATTGGATTATTTCAGATCGGCCAGAAGTCTGTGACGCTTCGTTCGAGTACTCCAAACGGTCGGTACTTCTGGCGGAAGAGCTCGGCTTTGATACCTGCCTGGTCGCCGAGCATTTTTTTAATCCCATCAATCCGAAACTTGAGCAGCTTGATGCCTGGACGACGTGCAGCGCGCTGGCGGCAGTAACGTCACGAATTGAGATCATCGCAGCCGTAAAAGCGGGGTTACGTGCTCCGGGCGTCGTGGCGAAGATGGCGAGCAACATCGACGAAATCAGTAACGGTCGCTTCGCCATAAATGTGGTCTCCGCTTGGTGGCGCGACGAGTACGAGAAAATGGGCGCTCCGTTTCAGGAACGGGGCGAACGCTATGATCGCTCGGAAGAGTACCTGACGATTTGTAAGGGCCTCTGGACTGAAGATGACTACTCATACAAAGGGCGCTATTACACGGTAAAAGATGCAACGATTTCGCCGAAGCCCATCCAAAAGCCGCATCTGCCGATTTATTTCGGCGGTGAATCCGAAGAAGGCCGGGCGCTGGCTGCGAAACTCGCTGATGTCTTTCTACTTAATGGCCGGCAACCGCGGGAATTCGGTGAAGTCGTAAAGGACATGCAGCGCCGTGCGAAGATGCACAATAGAAACCTCCGTTTCGGTATTGCTGCTTTTGTCATTTGTCGGGAAAGTGACGATGCAGCTCAAACGGAATTTGATCGATTAAACGGTCTTCGTCATGTGAAAATCAACAGTGACAGACCCGATGTCGCCAAGCTCAACGAGTCGACAAAGTCTTATCGCCGCGTCGGCAGCAATGGCGGCACTGATGCCGGACTGATCGGTACGCCAGAGCAGATCGCCGAACGTATGCATGCATTTGCTGCGGCAGGTTGCGAGACGTTTTTGCTTCAATTTTATCCATTGATCGAGGAACTTCAGCGCTTTGGCACAGAGGTCCTGCCGCCATTACGTGCCAATAAGCGCCATTGATCGCCGTCCCAGGCTCGTTAACGCCGAAACTATACGGCACCAATGACAGAGGAAGAAAAAAATGGATCGTATCGACAAGTATCACGGTCTGATCTCGATAGCCGTGTGGCTTCTGGCGGCGGGCAGCGGAATTACTTATGCCGAGAATGCGATTCCGGGAACGTCGTTCGATGGGCCGCAAGAGCCGCCATTTGTTGCAACACGTCCGATAGCCATTGTTGGCGGCACGCTGATTGACGCAACTGGCGCGCCTCCGAAAATTGATTACGGCGTGATCATAGAGGGTGAGAAGATCACCGGAGTTGGTCGGACGGAAGCGCTGAATATTCCCCGTAACGCGCAAGTGATCGATGCCGAAGGGATGACGATCATGCCGGGGATAATCAACTCCAACCAGCACATACAACTCAATCCACTCTACCCGGCTCCGGCCGCCGACCTGCCATTGGACGTTCTAAAGGAACGTTGGGAGGAGACGTTCGCCCGAATGCCTGACCGTGCCTTCATCTATCTGATGCAAGGCATCACGAGCATGCGCCAGACGAGCGGCCCCTGGCGACGCCTGCTCCCCATTAAACAGCAGATTGATGAGGGCCAAATCCCTGGACCGCGCATCTTTCTGGGTGGGGCGCTCATGATGAGCCCCGAACATTTTGAGGCCCGCATTCGTAAGGCGAAGACACCCCCTGCCGCCGTGGAGTGGTTACGCGATGAGTTCGCGTTCTCCGTGATTGATGATGTTGACAAAGATACCGATCGCTTCCTCGGGCCGGAGTTCAACTATTGGAAGCTTACGATGTCCGACGATTTATACGATGGAGAAAACGATTTTACTGATAAAGAGCTCCGTTTTATCATTGACAAGGCTCATAAACACGGCAAGTTCGTGGACGTTCATACAGGTGGTCATAATCGGGGTCTGCGCCGAATGCTTGATTTCGACGTGGATACCCTCGAGCACCCGTTTTACGGCCAGGAACTGATCGAAGAGGACATCATTCAGGGGTATGTAAACAAAGGCGTCATAATTGATACGCTCCTGACGGTGAAAGTTTCCGTCGCCGAACGGGCGATGGACCCGCACAGATTCAGCGAAACTCTTTATATCGCCTCCATGGAACCGAAGGAATACCGGATCCTGATGAGATATCGGGACAAAATGTTGTTCAATATGAAACATCCGGAACAATCCGGATTGTCATTTTATGAATCAAATACCAGACCGGATGTTCAAAATGGAGCTGCAAGTGACGGCGACTCCTTCGGTTTACGCGGACCTTCGTACAACGAAATGCAAGAACGGCGAGAGACGTCACGCGAAAATATGCGGCGTTTCATAAGAGAGGGTGCCGTTTTCTCGTTAGGTACGGATACTCCCGCGTTCTTGAACTTTCAGCAAGAAGACACTAACGCCAACGAATTCGCTTACATGATAGAAATGGGTATGGCACCAATGGACGCAATCCTGGCAGCCACAAGGAATGGAGCACAAGCTCTCGGTCTGGAGGACCAGCTCGGTACTGTCGAGGAAGGCAAACTTGCGGATGTTATCGTTGTTGCTGGTAACCCGCTGCAGGATGCTGCTGCACTCAAACGTGTTTATGTCGTGATTAAAGGCGGCGTGCGCTATAAATGAAAAGTTTAGAAACCCGATGCTCACGTTTATGCCGATGAAACCTCGGTTCGTCGATCCGGTTTACGGTGTTCGAAAAAACAGTAACGGATTGCTGAACTGTACTCCTGGCCTGTCAAATTATCGTGGATGGGGGCGCCGTGACTCATGACTAGATTCATCAGACTCACAGAACCCCGGTCAGGCCTGTCTGCGCGTTGTCATCTATTGGATGACAAGGCGCCTCGTTCGGCGGAGCTTTTATGGAGATTGGCGCAGAATCGTTCGACTTACGATGCGATTCACGCCATGTGGACAGGACCCGAATTGTCTTGTCCGCTCGCGTCCGACGCGCTGCCCGCGGAAATGGCAAAGACGGCAATTCCATTGGAGAACGCTACCTCCTATCCGAAAGCCGGGGAGCTGGCGCTCACATGTATCAGTGCGGGAAGCATCAAAGGACTTCCGCCCGGCGTTTTCTTTGACCTGGGCGTGTTCTATGGCGATGGCGGCCGTCTGCTTTTTCCATTCGGTTGGTTGATGGCTAATATCTGCGCTGAAATAGTTGCGGACGATTTGCTCTACGCAAAAACGTCGCTTGAAAAGATCCGGAATAACGGTGCTTGTAAACTTACAATCGGGCCGGTCTAGTTCGGAGTCGCTCTAAACCGTTATCAGCCATTCGCTGCCCAAGCGCACCGTCTAAGACATCGTGCTGTGCGCAATACTCAGGCGTTTGCGTCGGTAACTTTGGCTCGATGACCGTATGAAGATCATTCCGAATCTCCGCTGGGTGATTGTTACGATGCTGTTTTTCGCCTCGGTGATCTCCTATGTCGATCGTCAGGTGCTGTCAATCAACGCGTCGTTGCTTCGAGAGCAATTTGATCTGACTAACGCGGAGTACTCATACCTCGTCACGTCTTTTCTCGTCGCGTACACGATCGGCTATACAGCGCTGGGCATCGTGGTAGATCGCTTGGGCACGCGTGTCGCGTTCGCGCTATTCATTGCCAGTTGGTCGGTTGCAGGTCTCATGCACGCATTGGTTCTGGGCCCGCTCAGCCTGGCGCTGTGCCGCTTTCTCCTGGGGTTCGCCGAAGGTGGGGCCGTTCCGGCGGCACTTCGGGGTATCTCCGAGTGGTTCCCTGCACGGGAGCGGGCGATGGCGACCGGAATCTTTGCGGCGGGCACGCCAATCGGTACGCTTATCGCAGCGCCAATTGTCGCATTCCTGACGATCGCGTTTGGTTGGCGAGCCGCCTTTGTGTTAACCGGCGCAGTAGGGTTAATCTGGATGGTGTTATGGCTACGGCTTTATTACCTGCCGGAGCAGCACCCTCGAATCGGCGCCGAGGAGCGGCGTTTGATCACTGACGATCCACTCGCGAAGCCGAAGGCGCCGCGCCGCCCGGCCCTTGTGTTGCTTCGGAAGCGCGAAGCGTGGGCAGTAATTCTGTGCAATTTCATGGTTGCCCCCGTCTGGTGGTTCTATGTCTTCTGGCTGCCTGCCTATTTGCATGACGCGCGTGGCTTCAGCCTCGAGGAGATCGGCGCCAGCGCCTGGATCCCATTCCTGACGGGCGCAGCGGGGACGCTTGCCGGGGGCTGGTTATCGAGCTGGTTGTTCCGCCGGAGCGGTAGCCTGACGCTGGCACGCCACTCAGTCCTCGCGATCGGTACCTTCGGCAGCTTGCTCGGGATCCCGGCCGCGCTTGCGCCCGACGCATGGATGTGCCTGTTCCTAATCAGCCTGGTGACGTTCGCGCTCTGCATGTGGGCGACGACGCTCGTCGGCCTCCCGGCCGATATACTTCCATCGTCGTCCGTGGGTTCGCTTAGCGGCCTGTCCGGGAGCGGTGGCGCGATCGGTGGTGTGCTGTTTACGCTTGCTACCGGTTGGCTGGTCGATAGCTTCTCGTATTGGCCGGTATTCTGCCTTGCGGCTATCATGCCCATCGCTGGCTTTGCGATTCTGTATGCGTTAATGCCGAAGGTACGGCCGATAGTGTTCAGCTCGGACGCGACCGAGACTGTGGTCAAATCAATCCGCGACAAAGCATAAGCAGATTCGTTAGCGCCTGCGCACGACTCGCCCATTCGCAATAACCAGTTCGATCTCCTTGACGTTCTGAATGTTTACCAACGGATTGGCCCGCACAACCAGGACGTCGGCAAGTTTTCCCTTTTCAAGTGTTCCGAGCCTGTCCTCCATGCCAAGGATTTCCGCCGCGATACGGGTGGCGCTGGCCAGTACGTCCGCATCGTCCAGCCCTGCATCCTTCAGAAAGGCCATCTCGACAAAGTAAGCGCCGGGATAGTGCTCCTCCCCGGCGAATCCCATGTCAGTGCCAACTCCGATCTTCACTCCTGCTTCATGCGCCTTACGCACAACCTGCAAGTTACCTTCGTGAGTCATGTCGAAGCTCCGATGGAGATCGTGATAGTAGCCGCCTGGCGGAACCCCGGCGGACGCAATCCCTTCGGTCAACAACGTATGATAGGTCGTCAATGTCGGCACCAGCGCCGTACCATGCTTGTGCATTAGTTCAATTGCCTCGTCCGGTGTCGCCAGCGTATGCTCTATGCTGTCTGCGCCGGCCTCGACGGCCCACGTCGTATATTTCCCGAATGCGTCGACAGTTACGCGGAATCCCTGCATGTGAGCTTCCGTGACGGCCGCCGACACCTCGTCTCGAGAAAATGGTGCAAACAATTTAATCAGATCGGCGTTCTCACGAATCTGTTCCCGTACCGCCAACGTCCAGTCCGTGGCGCCGTTGGCAACGCGGCCGTACGGGCCACCGCTGTGAATTGTACCCTTGCTTGCCTCCGAAGCTCCCGATCGAATCTCATCGCCATGACCGCCTCTTGCGAGAATGCCCTTCCCGGCCGAGTAGACCCGCGGCCCTTCGAAGATTCTTCGCTCAACGGCCTCTTTCACCTTGAGCGCTACGTCATTCCGGGTACCGACATCCCTGACTGTGGTGATTCCGCCATCCAGGAGCGCAGAAAGTTTCCGTATACCTCTGATGGCGGCCGCCGCGTCAGAATCTACATACCTGGAGTCATCGGCTTTCCATTGCTGCGCAAGGTGAATGTGCAGGTCGATCAGGCCGGGTATGACGTAAAGGCCCGATACGTCGATGATTGGAAATTCGCCTTGCGGCATCTCCACTTCGTTCGCCGGCCCTGCCTCCAGAATACGACTTCCCTGAATTACGAGAACCATGTCAGCAGTTGGCCCGGACCCCGTTCCATCGATGAGGGTGCCGCCCTTGAGCACGATGATCGGGTCTGCTTCGCTGGATACCGTTGGAATTCGAACGCGCCTGGGGTCGGCGGTGGTCGAGAACGTCGTATCCGTCGGATCTGCGGCAAATGTGTGCGGCGGCAGCATGGTGATTGTACCGATGCAAGCGATGTGAACCAGTACGCCGTATTTGATTGGTTGCTTCATCATCAGCTCCGTCAACGTTGCAACATCGAATTGGTCGCGCATCTGCCCACCGTCATAAGGGCAAGTGAAACGGACAAGCTCCTGTAAGAATCCCCGCCCTGCTTCTCTCTTCCCCGTACAGATGCGAAGACGTCTCGCGGCCCTTAGATTTTGAACACCCTCCTGGCGTTTTCGTGCAATACGTTGTTCGCTATCACCTCACAGTCCCGCCGAGACCAGCCATAGTGCGCTTGGTAGTCTGTCAGTACCCTGCCCAGTACATGCCGGGTATTCCATGCGCAGTATCCGATCTCTTCCGGCACATTGTTCGAGTCGCTTCCATGCATGACTTTTTCGCTGGGTGCCAGCGCGAGAAACGCCCGTAGAGTCTCTTCCAGAACGCCAGGAAACTTCGAGTAAAAAGATACATCCGTGTACACGTTGGGAAACTGGCTGAGCATGGCTGCGACGTGATCGTGGTAGGGATAGCCCGTGTGGATCAGCACGAACTGGGTTTCCACCCGCTTGATCTCGTCGTCCAGGAAAATATGATGCAACTCCACGGGACTGTTGAACTCGAATCTCAGGGCTGGATGCAACGCGACGGCAGTATGAATGACGACGGGCGCTTTCAACTCGCCCGCCTTGATGAAGATGTGTCTTAGCAAATGGTCCTGGTAGTTACGAAACGCGGTCTTGAGTTCCGCCGTCTGATAGTCCGGTACATTTCTGCCTGGCACGTTCTGAGAAGGTGGGTTGTCAAGCAATTCGCGCAACGCTTCACTGGCCATCTTGTCGCTGACCATATCGACTCCGAGCGGGCGGTAGTAGGCAATCGAGCTTTTGAAGCCCCTGCACCCGTTGGTCACGGACTCTTCCATGAATTCGTAAATCGCCCTGCGTACGGCGTCTGCCGATGAAAGACCCTTGGTTGAAGCCCAGCCTGGTTGAATCAAGTCGACAATCGGACAGGTCCACACGAACCTGTCTGCCGGTATTGCGCTGTCCGGCCTTTGAGGTCTTGCTTCTCGCGACTCAAGAACGACAGAGGAGATGTTCTCCCGGTCCAGAATCGACTTGATGTAAGGGGTGAAGCCCCGCTGTATTCCCGCAGATACGACCTGATCGAAGCTCTCGGTGTCGGGAGCAACTCCGTATGCCTTCGCAACATAATTATAGTAACCCGTCTGCCGGGGCATGCTGTACAAATGTTCCTCGAACCGGTCCTCCAGTTTGTCGCGAAGCGCCGCCTTGCCATCGTACTCGTATCCCGGCAGCATGGCGTTGACAAACGAAGAATTCCACTTGTCGTACGATTCAGACAAGGTCATGGGGGCCGGCGGGTGTACATGTGTGTCAATTGCTTCAATCCCCGAAAGGTCGAACGCAAATGCATCGGGATCAGCAGTACCTTCACTCCGGTCCGGCTTTGCGCAGCCGCCGACGAGCAGCAGCGGTCCTGCCGCACCTAATGAACTCAGAAAGTGGCGTCGTTTCATAATCAGGCTCTCCTCAAAAGGCTATGGTTGGAGGCGGGGGCGGGTTCGGGATTGCGCGGTGTCGGCGAAATGGCATCGGGCTTATTGCGGCAGCTTGTCCGGCGGTACCTTCTCCAGAATGCGATCCCGGATTTCAGGATCCAGATTCTCCAACACGCGCTTGTACGCGGCAGACGGATCGATGCGCTCCTGAATGAGCCAATCTGAAGGTTCGATCAGTTTGCTTTGATCGGGCTGCTCTTTTCCTCTCGGCAGCGAAAAGGCGTATTCGCCGCCAACGACCTTGCGGACGCGAATTGAGTCGCTTGTAACATTCCAGACCATCATATCCTGAGCGATCGATAATGGTCCCGAATAAAGGTTCCTGACGCTGGCGTAGAGATTCTGAGTGGCACCGATGCCGTCGTCGACGTAGTGAAAGCAGACAGCCATGCGCGGTTGCAATGCCTCAAAGAGCTGGCCCGCCAGTTCGGGCTGCGTGTGTGCCGACGTCGCAATCATCCACGCGGATTCCGGCAGATGATTGCGACTCTTGATCAGGACCTCGACCGGATCCGAGCATTCGTGAACCACGATATCGGAATTCCGCGCATTCTTGAGAAACCAGTTATTTGCCGTGGTGTCTCCGGAATAAGCAAACTTCAGGCCATTCCACTCGAGACTGTAACTAACGGGCCCGTCCATTACATGGACGGCCGGCCAGGACCTGATAGTTACGCCATTGCGGTCGTATACGATCTGCTCCCTGGCGTAGTCGAATTCATGCACTTTGATAGCGTACGAAGACATTGGTGCTCGACCTCGCTTGGAGACATATTCCCAGCGAAACATGCCGAGCAGATGCTCTATGGCGGCCTTTGTGCCCAATTCCGGGGTGAGGCCGCTGGGACCCCAGACCTCGATGGGTATGCTGCGTCCCATCTGCCAACCACCCGCCAGCAACGTTGGCAAGTCGCCGAAGTGATCGGAGTGCAGATGGGTAATAAACACCTTTGTAAACGTATCCCAGGGTAGTTCAAGCAAAGACATGTTGGCCGTACAGCCGCTGCCTATATCGAAGATGAAGGAGTCCCCATTTGCGAGTTCCACGAACCAGCATGCCGACGCCTGCCTTCGCTGAATCTGGGGCATGCCGGACCCGAGGGCAATAACTCGCATCTCTTGCTTCCCGAGTTCTTCGCTACCCGCCAGATAGTAGGAGCGCTCGCGACCTAACTCGGTAATGGGCTCGCGCGTCTCGGCAAAAGACGGTTGTTCAGCAGGCCCCAGAGGTGTAAGGAGTTTATCGGGCTCCGCATGAGCTGCGAAAGCGATAAATTGCAGCAGGACCACAGCCGATCTGGACAAGGTCGTCACGGCGGATATTGACTGGCGGGTATGGATGACGTCAATTTACTTGTACCGGACGCCATCCTTGATAACGACGGCGACCCGTTTCATTGCCTGCATTGATTTCAACGGATCACCGGCGACGACGATAACGTCGGCGATTTTTCCTTTTTCGATAGTGCCAAGGTCTTCGAGCATTCCAAGGGCTTCGGCGCCGTTTCGTGTTCCTGCGATGATCGCATCCATGGGCGACATGCCTAGCTCGACCATATAGGCCAATTCGGTAGCGTTCGGATCGTCCTGCAGGAAGTTCAGGAATGTCGGCGCATCGGTACCCATCGAAAACTTCACGTTCGCGTTAATGAATCGACGCATGTTCTCTCGGGCAATTTCCCGGCCCTTCTGTTGATCGTCGTAGGATGGTCCGGACATCCCGAAAGCGTCGAGGTTTGTCGAACGCTTGTCATAAATCGAAAGGCCGCGTTGAGAAGGATTTCTCAGATTAAAGAGCATCTTGTCCCGGTACCTCATCAGTAGTCGGTATTCCTCTGGCGCCATTGACATGATGAAGCTGGACTCCGCGAAGCGGTTCGGGTCGCTGGCATATTCCGCTCCCGCGACACGCACACGCAGCAAGGTGTCGATAATGATGCCCTTGCGTGCAAAACCGGCAATCGTCTGCTCATCCTGAATGAAATCGGTTGTGAACGGATGCTCGAGCGTGTCGAAGTCGAACTTCAACAGGCGCGCATAACCCTCGGGCGAAGAGTTGGCGTGAATGTCGACTTTTTTCCCGGCCTCGCGAGCCTTTTCGATTATCCGCCTGACTTCTGCATCCGTGAAATCGTTCTTGCCGTCAAAGGGTTCACGGGAAAACGAAATCTTCCAGAAGTTGTAGTCTTCGCCGGCAAGCGCGTCGAGGTCCTGCTCGATATCGTCGACGACGAACCATGCGAATTCATTACGGAGCCAATCGACAGCATCGGCTGGAGTCTGGTTTCTCTTGATATCAGCGTCGAAGGCTTGCGGACTCTTGATCAGGGCGCCACCGAGCATGATTCGCGGCCCGGGGATTTCACCGGCATCGATTTTCTTCTTGACCGGCAGGATTCGCTTTCGCGGCCCGCTTGTCTGCCGCATCGTGGTCACGCCCTGCATCAGGTAAATATAGGCCTTGCGCGGCATCTCGGCGAAGTTCGCTTCCCAGCGGTCCACCAGTTCAGCAAACGGCAAATCGGTAACGGGGGCGGGATGCAGAGGATTTAGCTGAATATGCTGGTTCGAGGCGATCAATCCGGGCATCACTGTCATGCCGCTTGCGTCGAAACGCTGCGCATTGGCCGGTATGGAGATCGAGGCGGACGGACCCACCTCCTTGATGCGCCCGTTCTCGATTACCACCGTATGCCCGGTCCGTGGCGATGCACCGGTTGCATCGATCAGTGTACCGCCGATGATGGCGATGGGCTGCGACGCGACGTATGGAGGGTTCTGCGGGCCGAAACTCGTCGGCTGTTGCGGCGTCGCGAACGCACTTGAAGTCATCAACGAGCCAAGGCAGCAGATCAGGAACGTTGCGTTAAACGACCGGCCGCCGCTGCGACGCCGACGCCTGTTTCGGCCGGCCGCGAGAGTGGCCGCGGAACCGCCGGGAACGACTTTACCCCCGTCAGTCAGGTTCGAACGCCGTGCGCTTGCCGAGCGGCACATAACGAAAATCCCCCGAGGTACGTCAAACGACTGCTGGAACAATCGAGTCAATTTGTAATCAGTGTCTGTCGGTTGGCGAGCCCCTCCATGGCCCCGTTTCGCCCGGTTTTATTCGCAATCGAACATTCAGCGCGCTTGACACCAGAGCGACAACAACAGGGAATTCTCTGTGGTCACCTATTGACATGGTCAGCTACAAAAAATATCGTACCCATTATCGTAGGAATTCTCAAGTATTTTTGCACACATCACCAACGACAACGGAGCCGGGCTGATGGATCGTAATCGGTCGACCCCGGACCACAAAAATTTCCAGTCAGAGAAGTGCATATGAACAAAAATACGAATCCCCTGAAAAGTTTTAGTGCTTGCGCCCTTCTTGCTGCGCTGTTTACCGGTAACACCTTCTGGCCGGAGGCATCGGCTACAGCTGAACTCAGCCTTGACTCACTATATTCAGCGCCAAGCCTTCTCGGAACGCCTCCCGAACTCGTCGAATGGTCCGATGACGGCATGAGAATTGCGTTTCTATGGAATGACCAGGGCTATCGGAACTGCGACATATGGCTCTTTTCCCTGGCGACCGGGGAGAAACGTCAACTCACAACGCATATCGATGAAGCGAATAAACATGCACAAAAAAGTATCAGCGAAATTCGCTGGCTTAACAATCAGCAAATCGTTTATTTGTTCGAAGGAGACCTCTATGCCGTTGATCTTGATGGGAACTCGAAAGCACTGGAAGCGCGTGAGAACGCGATTGAACAATTAAGCGTTTCACCGGATGGCAAATATTTATCGTTTGTTACAGATGGCGACCTATGGGTAAGTAACGCAGGAGAGGCGAAGGAAAATGCACGACGCCTTCTGAAGAGTGGCAGCAAAAAGATATTTGTCGAGAGTTATAAATGGTCGACGAACGGAAAATCAATTGCAATGGTTATGGCAGATAATACTGCTGTACCGGATCTCGACATCCACTACTTTGCTCAAGGGAACCCGCAGTTGCTGAGTGTTACGCGACCGTTTCCCGGCGACGAAACCACAAAACGTCGAATAGGGTTGTTAAAAGTTTCTGACACTGGTCAAACCTGGTTGAACCGCCGCGACGAGAAGCGCCCGATATGGGGCTATGACTGGTCTCCCGATAGCCAATCTGTCTTCGTGGATAGCAGCGACTTTCTTGCGAAGAATCGCACAATTTTTGTCTATGATGCGACCACAGCGGAGCAAGAAACATTTTATAGCTCTCACGACCCGAATAGAACGTATCCTGGCTGGGCCGCCGCCTGGGCTCCGGACGGTAACGGGCTGATCGTCCTTTCGGACGATGAAGGGTATTATCATCTATATCACGTACCTGAAGCAGGAAGCACACCGGTTCCGTTGACAAGTGGAACGTGGGAGGTTGCGTCGTTCAGCGTCGACTCAAAGAATTCGCAGATTTATTTCATAGGCAACAAAGATCATATTGCAGACCGGCAGTTGTACCGCGTTGAATTGTCGCCCAAGGCAAATATCGAACGTATAAGTACTGAGTCCGGGACCTATGAACCGTTTTACTCCCCGGACTTTCGACAGGTCGCATTTCGCTTCTCAAACGATCAGACTCCTCCGGATCTTTATCACAAAAGTCTGCGCCGTAGCGAGAATGCTCTCAGGATAACGGAGTCCCAACAAGACGATTTTTACAGCTACACCTGGGCCGACGTGCGATACGTTGAGTTTGACAGCCATGTTGATGGCGCTCCCCTGGTTGGGCGGTTATACGTTCCGAAAAACTTCGACGATACGAGGTGCTATCCGGTGATCGTCGGATCCGTGTACCGTGATACTGTCCGTAACCAGTGGGGCGGTAGTCAGAATGCAGGCGGGCAGGCGCCGCACCCCACGTGGGGTCTGGATCAGTTGCTTGTCTCAAAAGGTTACCTCGTCTTTAACGTAGACGTGCGCTCAAGCTGGGGTCACGGGAAGGCCTTTCGAAACGACCTCGACGAATATGGCGGTATCGATGTAGATGATATCGAAAGCGGCGTTCGTTACCTGGTCTCTCGGGGATTTGCGGATCCGGAACGAGTTGGAATCTGGGGGCTAAGCTATGGTGGCTTGCTGACAACGATGTCATTGTTCAAGAAGCCTGGTGTGTACGCTGCTGGCATTGCCGGTGCTCCTGCGACAAACGTCTGGCACGCCTTTCCGCAACAGATGTGGGTCATGGGCGAGCCCGCCGGAGACGACTATCCTTCGCGATACGAACGGCAGTCTCCGTTTTTTCAAGCTGAAGGTCTCGAGGATCCTCTGATGATCGTTCATGGCACCAGGGACAACGTCGTACTGTATTCGGATTCGATCGCACTCGCCGAGAAGCTTATCGCCAACGGTAAGACGTTTGAGTTGGTCACTTTGCCAGGTGCCAATCACCCCTGGGCCTCCGAAAATGTCGAACAGACGCGATTTGCATTCGGGAAGATTGTCGAATTCTTTGATCGGCATCTGAAAGAATGAGGATTGCGCACGCCTTTGGCCGCATTTGCGTATCGGGCCTGACGACGGTGCGGTTAGGAAACGGCTGAACCTGTATTTCGAGACGGAAGCGACAGTATCGGCCTGGTGCACGACTACGCGGTCGCGGAAGACGGGTGCGCGCCAATCTTAAAATTGCCTGCAAATCGAGGTGGATATATATGAGAGCAGCGGGGTGTTGTCTTTTTGTCATATCATTTCTTGCAGGCTTCGGTTTAACACCCGCCAGTGGTGCGACCGATATGGAATCCTGGCCGACAACGGACGACACACGCCGTGTACCTATCCCCCCACATGACTATTCTGAAGACCCAATTGTTGTTTTAAACGGCGGTACCCTCATCGATGGTACGGGCAATGAACCGATAGAAGACGCAATCGTCATTTTACGCGGTGATCGAATTGTCACATCAGGGGCAGCAAAGGACATTGAAATTCCGGATTCTGTGAGCCAGGTCATCGATACATCCAACCTGTACATACTGCCGGGGCTGATCGATCTGCATTTTCATTTCACGACACAAAGAGGGGATGACTATGGACGCTATCGTGATTCAGATGCCGCGACGGCCATACGCGGCACGGTACTGCTCGGTCAACTCATCGATGCCGGAATTACGACCGTACGCGATGTAGGCACGCGAAACGACGTTGCTCTGCGGTTCAAGGAGGCCATCGAACGCCGGATTGTCGACGGACCAAGAGTGCTGTGGAGCGGTCAGCGTATTGTTTCGCGCGCCGGACACGGCGACGAGATCACGTCGGCTGGAAGCGGCCGCCCCAAAGATCTCGGGGTTGGCGCACGTGAACGGGTCGCTAATGGCGCGGGGGACTGGCAGCTCGCCGTGCGAGAGCAAATTCGCATGCACGCGGACTGGATCAAGCTAACCGCGCCGTACACGAAAGAGGAGGTGGCTGCCGCGATCAACGAGGCGCACATGCACGGTATTCCCGTGACGGTCGATTCGTTTGGGAAGTACACACAGTGGGCCGCGGAGGCGGGCATCGACTGTATCGAGCATCCCTTGGACCTGACTCAGGCAATTGTCAAGTCGATGGCGAAACACAATACGAGTTTCGTTCCCACGCTGACCACGTTCTATAACGTAATTGAAACTGGCTATCCGGTCGCTGGGGTACCGGCGGGGGGTTTTTATTACACTATGTCTCGCCGCTTTCCCATCAGTCACGAGCAACACCTGGCTGCCGTGGGTTGGGCATACAAAGCGGGCCTTCGAATCGGGGTCGGCACGGATATCCCGGTCGCCAGTGAAAAGAATTATCCATCGGCGTATTACACAGAACTGGACTTTTTGAAGGACGCAGGGCTATCGGATAGTGACGTTCTCGCATCCGCAACTCGTATTGGTGCCGAAATCCTGAAGATGGAGGATAAGCTCGGCACGGTGCAGGCGGGGATGTTAGCTGACATTCTCATCGTCGGGGCGAATCCGATGGAGGATATCCGAAACGTGCGGGATGTTAAGCTCGTTATCGCTGACGGCAGGGTCGTGCGTAACCGCCTTCCTGGAAAGCAAGGGAATTGATTCTCACGCGCCAGTGACGCCTCTGAATACCCCGTCCCGGTCATGTTGTCCGGACGATTTCCGGTTCCCTTTATTTTCATCGGTCGGCGTACGTGGCCCGCACGAAGGGATCAAAATCCCCGGAGTACTTCCCTGGACATGTACTGCCGATTTCGTCTCGCATTGGTCATAACGAAATCGGCCCTTCGGCGGTGCAATCGCATCGCTCGCGGCTGGAACACGTGTTGGCCGCCGGCAAATCTCATCGGCTGGTCGCGGCCCGTCCTCATCTTGTATACGGCTGAAAATGGTGATAGCGTTAAAAGCGTAACTAAGATAACGCCATTTTGGGCATGAAAATTGTCTTATTGAGTTTTGTCGACGGGGGGATTGCGCAGTGAAAAAGATCGTCAAGAAGTTATGTTTGTTGCAATTGGCCGCGTCAGCCGGGGGCACTTTCTTTACATCCGCCGGAGCCCAGGTTACCGATACAGCCGAGGCAACAGACGCCGGTGGAAGTCGAGCCATTGAAGAAGTCGTGGTTACCGGGTCACGTATTCGGCAGCGTAACCTCGAGAGTGTCAGCCCCATTCTGGAGCTCAAGGCCGAAGATTTTGAGGAACGCGGGGCGATTCGCATCGAGCATCTGCTTAACAGGATGCCGCAGGTCACGCCGGCTGCGAACGGCAATTCCGGCGGCCGCCCGGCTGGAACGTCGCAGGTCGACCTCCGCGGCCTTGGGCCCGACCGCACCCTTGTGCTGGTTAACGGTCGACGCCTGCCATACGGCTCGCCGAGGCACGTGCCGTCAGACCTCAATCAAATTCCGATGTTTCTGATCAGCAACGTCGAAGTGCTTACCGGGGGCTCGTCCGCTGTCTACGGATCGGACGCGCTCGCAGGTGTCGTCAACGTTACGTTGCTCGACAATTTCGAAGGGCTGCGCCTGCGGACCAATCTGAGCGGCTATCAGCACCATAATGGCAGTAAAAAGGTTCAGGAAGTAGCGCAAGTCTGGGAGGCCGCGAATCCCGGCGAGTACGTGCTGCCCGACAGCAATGTCTTCGACGGTTTTTCGCGTGAGTTTTCGATCGCTGCCGGGGCGAATTTCAACGACGATCGTGGAAACGTCACTGTCTACGGCACCTATCGCAAGATCGACGAAGTCAAAATGTCAGAACGTGACTATACAACCTGCCAACTTGGTGCAGCGCCCGACGGCGTAAACTATGTTTGCAGGCCATCACCCGTCGACGATCCCGCGAGTTTCGTCAATACTGGTGCTGTCGGTCTGCCATCGGAGTTTCGTGTCCTTGATGATCAGTTTGTTCTGCGAGATCCCTTGACTGACAGATTCAACGACCAGCAATACGCCCAGCACATGCGGCCGGATGAACAATATTCACTTGGCGGTTTCGCGCATTATGAGATAAACGAGCATTTAATCCCGTATTTTGAGTCCAGCTTTACGGATGTAGGCACGTTCGGCGATTTCTCGCCAACTGCTGTCTTGAATAACGGCATTGATCCTGGCGTAGGCGGGTTCAATTGCGACAATCCGTTTTTTAGCGCTCAACAGGCCGACTTTCTCTGCACCAGCCGGGGCCTTAGCACTGCAAGCAATTACGATCCCGTGACGGGCGCCTATCTCGGTCCCGCGGATATTGCCGAAGGTATCGTGATTAATCGCCGTACCACCGAGCATGGCAATCGGCACGACGAACTGGATTTGACATCGTATCGCCTCGTTAGCGGCGTGCGCGGCTTGCTCGCAGGCCCGTTCGAATACGATGTAGCGGCGATCTACGCCGATGTCAGCCTGGATCGCGATCATCATGGTGTCTCGCTTTCCCGGTCGTCTCTCGCGTTCAATACTGTTATTGATCAGCGAGTTGGGCCCGGCGGCACACCGGTTGATGCGGCGACGTTCGGTCAACCGGTTTGTGCCGTGAATGCCGATGACACGCCCTTAAACGATGTAGCTGATTGTGCACCGATCGACTATTTCTCCAGCAACGGGCCGTCGGCAGCCGCGGTTGCCTTCATTAACAGCCAAGGCCTTACTTTCGGTACTACCAGCCTCACAAATGTGGTTGCAGCGATTGATGGAAATCTCGAAGAATACGGCGTGAAATCGCTGTTCGCCGACACGGGGGTCGGTGTTGCCTTCGGTGCGGAGTATCGCAAGAATGAACTGCAGACGAAGGTTGACCTGGAGACCCAGGAGCAGCAAATTGATTCGCCGGTTCAAGGCGAAACCTCGGTGAAAGAATGGTTCGCCGAAGTAAACGTCCCGATTGTCGAGAATCGCCCCTTCATGAGCCATCTTTCGTTTGAAGGTGCCTTTCGAAGCTCTGACTATAAAGGGAGCGTTTCAACGGACACTTACAAACTTGGCATCAACTGGTCTCCGGTAAGCGACATCAGGTTTCGCGGAAGCTTTCAGAGCGCAATGCGGGCACCGAACGTCATTGAACTGTTCGCCGGGCAGAGTCGGTCGGTCCGGTTGCAACTCGCGCAGAACGCGGACGGATCATTCGATCCGTGCGCCGGACCCACGCCATTTGCAACATTCGAACAATGCGCAAGAACGGGCGTCACAGCCACCGACTACGGGACCATTGCCGATAACTCGTTTGTCGGCCAGCTCATTGGAGGCAATCCGGATTTGGCACCGGAAACCGCAAACACATACGCATTCGGTGTCGTAGTTCAACCCTCGTTTATGCCGGACCTGACTGCGAGCATCGACTATTTTGACATAGAGGTCGAGGATCTGCTGGGTACGGTCAACCCGAATATCACGTTAAGAGAATGTCTCGTGACGGGAGATCCGTTTTTCTGCGACCTTATTCACCGGGGGCCAGGCGGCACGCTGTTTGCGTCCGAAGATTCCTATATCTCGATTCTTAACGTCAATACCGGGTCGCTGACAACGACCGGAATCGACTTCTCGGTGACCTATCCTGTCAACCTCGAAAGCCTGTTTAACAGAAACTTCGGCTTGGTGACGCTCAACCTGGTTGGAACCTATCTCGATGAATACATTATCAAGCCGCTTCCGAGTTCTACCGCCGAGCAAACGTTCGACTGTGCCGGATATCACGGTCGTCAATGCGCTCATCCAAAGCCGGAATGGCGACACAATATCCAGGCAGGCTGGAACACCCCGTGGTCCAATATCTGGGTAGGCGTCACGTGGCGCTACTTTTCGGCAGTCGATTTTGCGACGAAAAGCTCGCAGCCTGCTCTGCAGGGTAATTTCGTTCCGGTTCAGGACCTGGGGGCACGTCATTTCCTGGACCTGTCCGCAGCGTGGTCAGCGGCTGATAACCTGACAATCCGGGCGGGAGCCAACAACGTCATGGATAAAGACCCGCCGCTGACGGTTGAAACGAACGCTAACCTGGGCGGATTGGGCAACACTTACGGAGGTTTCTACGACAACCTCGGCCGATTCCTTTTCGTCACCGCAACGGTCGATTTCTAACGGTGAGGAAAAAGACAGACCGATCCGATGTCTCCGATTCGTGGAGAAACGGGCTATGACAGATATTTCGCTGCGATCAACGGGTGTGGCACTGCGATGCTTTATAGTGACTGGTGTCCTTACAGTGTCGTCTGTTCCCGTGTTCGCTGCCGGCACGGCAGGCCAGGATATGATCGGCCCACAAGAACCTCCGTTCAAACCGATGAACGCAATCGCAATCGTTGGAGGAACGGTAATCGATGCAACGGGAGCCCCCCCGAAACTGGATCATACAGTCTTGATCGAAGGAGAGACGATTGTTGCGGTAGGGCGTACAGAATCAATATCAATTCCCGAGGACGCGAAAATCATCCATGCCGAGGGCATGACTGTAATGCCCGGAATCATAAATTCGAATCAGCATATTCAACTGAATCCGCTCTATCCGGCACCGGTCGCCGATTTGCCGCTGGATATTTTGCAGGCGCGTTGGGAGGAGACGTTTGCTCAGATGCCGCAGCGCGCATATGTGTACCTCATGCAGGGCGTGACCAGTATGCGCCAGACCAGTGGGCCATCAAGTCGCATCTTGCCAGTCAAGAGAAAGATTGACAGCGGGGAAATCGCCGGTCCGAGAATATTCCTTGGCGGTGCGCTGTTCATGAGTCCCGAGCATTTCGATTCCTATGTACGGGCAAATAATACGCCGAAAGAGGCGAGAGCCTGGCTCCGGAACGAGTTCGCGTACGCCGTCATTGATGACCTGGAAGAAGATACCGATAAATTCCTTGGGCCGGAATTCAATTACTGGAAACTTCTCATGTCCAGTGAGATCTACGACGGCAAGAACGATTTTTCGGATGAAGAACTACGCTACATCATCGACAGGGGGCGCCGCCACGGTAAGATCATCGATGTGCACGCGGGAGGGCACAATGAAGGGTTGCGAAGGATGCTGGCGTTCGATGTCGATACTCTTGAGCATCCCTTCTATGGCCATGAGTTGATCGATGAGGACATCATTCGCGGATATGTGGACAAAGGCGTAATTGTCGACACGTTGCTTCGCGTGATGGTTGCGGGGGCCGAGCACGCCGCAGATCCGCATCGATTCAACGATACTCTGTATATTATGTCGCTGGCTCCGTCAGATTATCGCACTCTGTTGCGCTATCGCGACCGGATGCTGGCGAACAAGGGCCATCCGGACATGGCCGGAATCCCCATCTACCAACAACAGCCGAGGCTCGAACCTTCGGAAGGCGAGGATGAAGACGATGTTTTCGGACTTACCGGACCGTCGTATTCTCAAATGCAGGTCAGACGGAAGACGTCCCATGAAAACATGCGGCGATTTATCCGGGAGGGCGCAAAATTCTCCCTGGGCACGGATACCGGCGCATTTCTGAATTTTCTACAGGAAGACCCGAACGCCGTGGAGTATGCCTATATGATTGAGGAAGGTATGTCTCCTATGGATGCCATCGTGGCGGCGACTCGCAATGGCGCCGAAGCCCTGGGTTTGGAGGATCAGCTTGGCACGATAGAGGCGGGAAAGTTGGCAGACGTCATCGTGGTACCGGGAAATCCCCTGGCAGATCGCAACGCAATGAAGAACGTACACGTTGTGATAAAGGGCGGGGTCCGCTACAAGTAAATGGAAGTGGTCGATCAGTGAAATATCGGTAACCCTGAGTTCTTATCGAATGCTAAGGGAACCTGATCTCAGATAAGTCATTTGGATGATCATTTACGTGATAAGGAAGCTGCGATGTCGCTGATTGGAGATGTTTTGCTGCCAGGTTCCCTCTGGTTCATCATGTTTTCGATGGGCCTGAGCCTGACTCTTTCCGAGTTCAACAGGGTATTTACACATCGAAAGGCGCTGATACTGGGTATGGCCAGTATGCTGTTTGTCCTGCCGGTAATCGGCATTCTGGCAGCGTTTTTCCTGGCGCCGACGGCAGCGCTTGCCGTAGGCTTCGTGCTGCTCGCGACCTGCCCTGGCGGGATGTTATCGAATCTGATGACCGATATCGCAAAAGGCGATCTTGCACTGTCCGTATCCCTTACCTTTTTTGTGAGCCTTATCTATATCTTCGTGGTGCCATTCTACGCTTATGCCGCAACGACATTTTTTCTCGGTGTCGATGAACTTGTGGAGATTCCGTTACTGGAGTCTGTGTGGAAAGTATTCAGCATCACGCTCGTCCCGGTCACGCTTGGAGTGATCGTTAGACGATACCGGCCGACATGGGCCCTTGCAATAAAGCCTGCGATAAAGTGGGTAGCAACGACCGTACTGGTGATTGCGTTTTTATTTATACTGAGGGATCAAATTGAGACTTTGAAAGCGACTTTCGGCAGGCTTTTTCTGATGGTCGTCATCACGAACCTGGCTGCATTGTTTGCGGCATTCTTTTTAAGTATTGCCGCGAAGATAAGTGAATCACAACGCACGGCGATATGCATCGAACATATCATCCGGCAGGAGGGTACCGCGATATATATCGCAGTTGGAATCCTCGGCAATAGCGAAATGTCACTGCCGATGATTATTAATACACCAGTGGCGCTCATAATCTGCATTGCTTTTGTGACCGGTGTCAGAATGCGCCGCCCCGGTCTGGCGAAGATTGGTATAGACATAAAAGAGACTTAAATGAATCCTTCGAAACAAAAACGGAAACCTGTCGAAAAGAAAGACGAGGGGAAAGGACGGAATACCATCCCGGCTGTTTACGACCCGGACTCGCCGCAATTCTATTTGTTCGGATCACCTTTCTATTTAATAGCGCATGCGGATTTTGAGTTCCATGCAGACCTGGACAAAGTACTCGCAAAGTATGGAACTGACCGAACGACTTATCGCTTGTTAACGGTATTGCGGACAAAGAATCCGGCGAACATCAAGGAACTGGCCGAGTATGCATTGATGAAGCGATCGACGGTGAGCCGGTCGGTTGAACGAATGCGGTCGGAATCCTGGGTCGTAACAGCACCAAATTTACAGGATAGCCGGTTAACCGACGTGACTCTGACCGACGCCGGATTGCAGAAAGCTCAGCGAGTCATGCAGCTCGGCAGTCGACAGCTTCATCGCGCGATGGAGGGCGTGTCGGAAGAGGAAATTAGAGTTTTCGTTGGTTTGCTGCAGCGCATCGTGGCCAATTTGAGCAAATTACCGATTGAGTAATGTTTTCCGAGAGATACCGAATTGGCTGTTGATACGCGTTCTTCCAGTGGAGAACGAGTACTGGATGTCGACGGCGCTTCCCTGTGGTCCAGGTCTTCCAATCGCTTTTCGGGAACGCAGGTTCTCGATTCTGAAGAAAGCGCTGATGTTGCAATTGTCGGCGGCGGCTTAACGGGCCTCTCAACTGCATTGCATCTCAGAGAGAAAGGATACGAATGCGTTGTGATTGAAGCCGGAAAGCCGGGCGATGGGGCGACCGGGCGCGCAGGAGGCCTTGTTGCACCGGATTTTGTGATCGATACGGTAGCGAGCATCAGTCAACGATTCGGGCCGCGCCAGGGCGAGCGATTCGCTCGTCTGGTAGGGTCTTCAGCGAAAACCACATTCGACTTGATTGCCGAGTACAGGATTGACTGTCAGCATCAGCAGCAAGGATTCGTGGTCCCGGCGGCATCAAAATCTGCGACCAGATCGCTGGACGACCGAGGCAAGCAATGGCGGTCATTGGGGTTTCCGGTAACAACACTGGATGAAAAAGGTACCCATGCATCAATAGGGACTTCACTTTATCGGACGGCGCTGTATTTTGAGCAAGGCGGCGCATTGAATCCGCTGGCATACGCGACCGGCCTTGCTGAAACTGTCAGCGGAATGGGCGCTCGCGTATTCGTTAATAGTCCGGTTAACGAACTTCGCAGGGTGGGCCGGCGTTGGCGAGTGTTGACGAACGGCGGATCGGTTGACGCCGAACGGGTCGTCCTGGCTGCAAACGACGGCAATTTGAAGCTGCACCCGGCGTTACAGAATACAGCGGTACCAATGCTGGTGTATGAGTACGCGACTCGTGTCCTCACCACTGAGGAGGTCAGGCACAATATGGGCAGTGCATTACCGTACACCGATCGACAGCCATATTTGTTCACTGCGCGCCTCGACAGCGAGTCCCGGCTTATTTCGGCATTGCCGGGATTGCTCACGGCCAGACGGGCGGGCGCAATACTGTCGGAGGCGTCGTCACGACTCGGGCGGTTTTATCCCGGCCTTGACAGTCCTTCAGTTGAGTGCATCTGGCAGGGCGTCGCGTACCTGAACGCGGACCTGTTGCCGGCGATTTATGCGCCAGAGGGGACGTTGGACTTGCTGGCCGTGCAGGCGTGCAATGGTCGAGGCATTGCTCTGAACACAGCCGTAGGCCGGGAGATCGCCTCGGTATTCGAATCCGACAACGAAGATACTTCTTCGATACCCATCACAAGGCCCAAAAAGATTCGATACTACAAACTGGCCAAGCGGACGCCGGCCATGTTGATGACAATAGCCAGAATCGGAGATCGATTCTCCAAAGCCTGGACCAGAGACGATATCGTGAATCGTTAATAAGCCTTGGGCAGGCATGCTGTGCCATGCGCTTGCATCAGGCTGAGGCATTTGAAAAATGCCGCGCGCGTCTCAGGCAACCTTACTTTGACGGCGAGTAGCCACACATTTGGGAGAAACCGATGGCTCGAATGATGAAACTGATGGTGTTGCTGGCGGCGGCAGTCATCGTTTACGGGTGCGACGACCGAACAGGGCAGAACGATGTGGGGCAGGGAACCGCCGATCTGATTATCCACAATGCGAAAATCCTTACCTTGGACGGTAGCTTCTCGGTAGCCGAAGCAGCGGCCGTCGAGGATGGTCGATTCAGTGTGGTCGGCTCCAGTTCGGAAGCGCTTGCAGCGGCTGGTCCTGACACCCTGGTCGTGGATTTGCAGGGCATGACGGTGTTGCCCGGCTTCAACGATACCCATAGCCACCTGGTGCAGATGGGCCTGAATCTGACAGCGACGATTGATTTGACCGCCGTGAAGTCAATTGCGGACATTCAACAGATTGTCGCCGGGCGCGTAAAGGACTCCGAGCCGGGCGAGTGGATCTTCAGTGAGGGAGGATGGTGGCAGTTCATGTTGGCCGACGGCCGGCTCCCTGACCGTTACGATCTGGATGCGGTTTCCATGGAAAATCCGGTAGTGCTCCGCGGCGGGCATTACTTCATCGTCAACAGCCTGGCGCTTGAACGCATTGGCTACGACCGGAACACGGAAGATCCGCCAGGGGGCGAGATTTGGCGGGATGCCGATGGCGTGCCAACCGGCTTTCTGCTGCGGGCAGCGCACGAACCGACTCACCAGTACTTCCCGAAGGTAGACCGCGCCGGGCAACTTGAGGGAATCCGTCAGGCAATCCGGCGAGTAAACAGTTGGGGCATGACGAGCTTGCGAGAAGCCGGGGGCAGCCGGCAACAGGTCGAGTTGCTGCGCGAGCTCTACAATAATGGTGAGCTGACCGTCCGCGTCAACTGGGCCTACGACGTGGATCCAAATACGCCTGAAGCGGAGCTCGATGCCACGTTTACTGCGCTCGGGAACCCGGGCGAGAGCTGGGGCGAAGGTATGTTCCTGGCCGACGGGCTGGCCGAGGTGTTTCTCGATGGCGCCGAAGAGTCGGGCCAGTTACGCGGCACGTATCAGGGCCGGCCGGACTACCACGGACTCAGGCTTGTTTCCCAGGATCAGCTGAACATATTCGCGGCGGCGGCGGCGCGATACGGGTGGCGTCCGAGCCCGCACGCAGTGGGTGATGCCGCCATCGATCAGGCGCTGGAAGCGTTTGCGTACGCAAATACCCAGACACCCATTACGGGCAGGCGCTGGATGATCGATCACGCCATCCTGATGCAGCCTGACCAGTATGAGCGGATCAAACATCTCGGCCTGATTGTCAACGCCCAGCCGAGACACCTTTTTATCATCGGTGACAAGTTTATCGAGTTTTGGGGACGGCCCATGGCCGAGATGTCGTATCGGCTTCGGGATTGGCTCGATCACGGCCTCACAGTGACGCTCGGTGCCGACCGACCCATTTCGTTCAGGTCAAGCCCGCTGATGCAGATACATATTGCTGTGACGCGCGAAACCGGATGGGGCGGCGTTCTGGGCTCCGATCAGGGCATCTCACGCGAGGAGGCGATCCGGGCGATCACGGCGACTTCCGCCTATACCAGTTTTGAAGAGAATGTGAAGGGCACGATCGAACCGGACAAGTATGCGGATTTCGTCGTTCTTGACGACGACATTCTCAAGGTTCCCGCCGAAACCATCAAGGACATAGGAATCGTTGCCACCGTGCTGGCCGGCGAGACTGTTTACGGGTCGCTGCCCTAAGGGTTACGCCGACGCGCGCACCGGCAAGTTCGAACCGGTATCCGAAGGAGGGACGCCTGCTGAGGGGAGCAGCCAATCGTAGACGTGTCATTGCAATCAGCGCCGCTGCCGCCCGATATCATGTCCAAAAGTATTTGACAAAGCGTGTGAATATTGATGCAATTCGGCCTACCCAATCGGTCACAAAAAGTTGGGAGTCACATGATTGCTTACGGGCGGGATCGCTGGATGTGTTCTTCGGCGCAGAGATCTCTGTTAATTGTGTTGGCCGCCACCGCGGCGTTTCTGTCGACATGCGGAACGGCACGGGCGCAATCCAGCGACGGAGATGCAGGCGAAGAAATAGAAGAGGTAGTCGTTACCGGTTCACGCCTGGTACGGCGGGATCTGACGGCTGCAAGTCCGGTATTCACGGTCGACTCGGACGCGCTCTCGAGTGCAGGGACAGGCAACGTCACGGTAGAAGAAAGTCTGAACGAACTCCCGCAGCTTGTTGCCGACAACACCAGTTCTTTGAATTCGCCGGGCGAAGCCGGCGTCTGGACAGCCGACCTTCGGGGTCTCGGGCCAGAGCGGACATTGGTATTGGTTGATGGCCGGCGGTTCACGCCGGCCAGCGCCAGTGGATTGACTGACCTCGCGACGATTCCAAATGCGTTGATCGAACGTGCAGAAATCATTACCGGCGGTGCCTCCGCCGTTTACGGCTCCGATGCTGTTGCCGGTGCGGTGAACTTCATACTAAAGGACGACTTTGAGGGAGTCGAACTCCAATACATGAATTCGGAAACGTTCGAGAGCGACGGGGCCACGAACGAATTCAGCTTGACCATCGGCGGCAACTTTGCCAGTGGCCGCGGAAATGCCGTCGTCAATGCCGTCTATACGAAGCGGCGAAGTGTGTCGTTCGCCGATCGGTCGTTCTCTGCTATTCCGCTGATCGATGCGGACGGTGTGAACCTGGAACCAAGCGGATCGTCGAACGTGCCCGGCGTACTGCTGCGATTCACGCCGACGCAACTCGACCAGATCGTCGGTGTCGACTTCGACAGTCCGCCGACGGTCGATTTCGGCGTGCAAAGCGGACTCGGCTGCACCAGCGTCGGCGGGGTGCGCTTCGGCGACGGTGGCCAGCCGGTGCCCTTCTGTACGCCAGAGGACAACTTCAATTTCGCAGAAGACAACTATTTGTTAAGGCCGTTACAACGGTACCAACTCAGCTCTCTCGCTTCCTTCGATATCAACGACAACATCCGGTTATTCAGTCAGCTTTTTTATACACATAAGGAAAATGAGTTCCAGCAGGCGCCGGAGGCGAGAACGCTGCAGAGCACCGGCGCCCCGGCCGCTACGTTGCTCGTGCCGAACGCCGATACGAATCCGTTGTTTTTCGAGCCGGTTCGCGAGTTCTTTTCCGACAACCGGGCGCTGTTCGATCCTGATGGCGACGGCATTTTCGAGATGGTGGGCGCCGCCCGCCGCTTCAACGAGCTGTCGCCTCGCATTTTCGATTACCGGAGCGGTTCGTGGAACATTACGGTCGGGGCAGAAGGCGAGGTCGAATGGCTGGCGAATAATTGGCGCTGGGAAGTGTTTGCGCAGCAACAGCGCGCCGACCAGGACGCTCATATTCAAAATCAAGTTTCCTCGCTGCGTCTGGCGCTGGGTCTCGACGTTGTCATCGATGACGATACTGGTGAGCCGCGGTGCCGCAACGAGTTTATCGGTTGCGTTCCGCTCAATCTGTTCGGTATCGATTCGCTGACACCGCCGATGGCGGAATTCCTGTCCACTACACGGCTAAACACCGAAACGTTCGAGCGCCAGGTCATCGGCGGTAGTATCAGCGGCGATCTGTTGGAATTGCCGGCCGGTCCGGTCCCGGTCGCCTTGGGCGTCGAGGCGCGCAAGGACGAGTTCAGTGTCGTGCCGAGCGCAGTCGAGCAGGCGGGCGAGTTCAGCGATACCCCACCGATCATCAACAGCGGCGACGTTGATGTTACCGAGTTTTTCGTCGAGACCCGCATCCCACTTCTTGGCGATCTCCCGCTGATCGACAGCCTGGCGCTCGAGACCGGGGCCCGATATTCGGACTACTCTTCGCTAGGTGGTGTGACGACCTGGAAGGCCGGTCTTGACTGGCAGGTTACCGACTGGCTCCGAATGCGAGGTACGTACAATCGTGCTATTCGTGCGCCCAACCTTGATGAGTTGTTCGCACCGCCGCAGGCTGGCTTCGTCGGTGCATCGGATCCCTGCGATGCGCGCAATAATCCGTCCGATGCGCAGAAGGAAGTCTGCGTTGCGCAGGGTATTTCCCCTGCCGACATCGATACATTCATTGCTGATTTCCCCGGAGTGGACCAAATCTCGGGAGGGAACCCGGAACTGAAGGAAGAAGAGTCCGATACATTGACCGCCGGCTTCGTTCTGCAACCGCCATTCCTAACGGGCCTGGACATCTCAATTGATTACTATTCAATTGAAGTTGATGGAGCAGTTGCCCTAATCAACGCCCAAGCTGTCATCGATACCTGTTTTCAGGTTTTGGACCCAGACAGTACCTTTTGCCAGGCAATCCACCGCCTGCCGAGTGGCCTCATAAACAGCGTGGATTCGCGACAGCAGAACCTTGCTACCCTGACGGTGGAGGGGATCGATGTGCAACTCGGCTATACCACGGAATTGCCCGGTTTTCTCTCGCTGCCCGAACGCAGCGCCTCGCTGGATCTGCGCCTGATCGTAACAGAGCAGTTCGAAAACTCCGAACAAACTCTGCCGGGTTCCGCGGCAGTCGACTGCGCAGGCTTTTTCGGCGGGTCATGCTCCGGACAGACGGTGCGCATGACGCCGGACCATCGCGGCAACTTGTTCGCCCAGTGGCAGAGCGGCGCCGCGACGATCGGGGCTCAGATCCACTGGATCGGCGACTTCGAATTGCTCCCTGGCGTGCAGCGGGCCGTGACGCACGTCGACGCAGAGTACATCGTTGACCTGTCAGGCAGCTTAATGATCCGTGACAGCATCGAGATATTTGCCGGGATCAACAATGTGTTTGACAACGAACCGACGATTGTCGGGTTCTTCAGCGGTGGCGACCCTAACGTCGATCCATCGACCTATGATGTGCTCGGCCGGCGTTACTTTGTCGGCGCCAGAGTTTCCTTCTGAAACCAGGGCCGCAGTCGACCATGAAAAAAACGAAGACGCTGCTGCTTGCCAGTGTGATCTGCGCGCCCTGGACGTTTGCCCTTGCACAGGGTCAGTACGAGGACCTGGTGAGTCTTGATGCCGAACTTATGGCTTTAGCCGAACCGGATGTCGTTGACGATGTCCCTGATCTTGGAGTTGAAGCCATCGAAGCCCAGCGTTTGCGACTAGAGCGCATTCAGCGGCGACTGCGCGATTTCAACGTGAACGGCTGGCCGGTATCGCGGCAGGTCGACTACCTGGTGGTCTGGGCCAAACTCAACGATCTGGTTTTCGACCACCGGGTGATGAGGCCCTGGGCGAAGGATCCACTGCTTTACCTGTACCAGGTCAGCCGCGTGCCATACGCCGAGGTCCCGATTGCCGCCGACGGACGGGATAAGTTCGTCACTCAACTGAAGGCCGTCCCTGGACTGATGATCCAGGCTCAGACGAACCTTTCCGAGCCCGTCGGCGAACTCGCCAAACTGGCCGTATACCACCTGGAGAACTTCGACGGCGTAGGACAGCGCCAGCCTCACCGGGAGAAACCCCCTGAGGGCACAATCGGCTGGTTCGAAGACTTGTGCGCGCGGCTGCAGACACACGACGCTGCCCTGGTCGTTGATTGCAGGCAGGCTGCAAGCGCTGTCAAGGACTATCGGGACTGGCTCCGGGAGAACCTGAATGAGATGCCCGACTCGGCGGCTATTGGCGTCGACAACCTTAACTGGTACTTAAAGCATGTCAGAGTGGTGCCCTACACGGTTGATGATCTGCAACTGCTCGGGGAGAGGGAGTTCCACCGCTATCGATTCAACTACATCGTAGACCGGAACAAGAACAAGGAACTACCTGAGCTGACCCTGACGCGCAGCGCTGAACAGCATTTGAAACGGACCCGAGACGCCGAAAACAAGATCCGGTCGATCGTCGTTGAACAGGACTTGTTGACTATTCCGGACTACATGCCAGACGAGTTCGAGACTGATACTTATTGGAGCCCTCGCGGGGCGACGAATCGGCACTTTTGGGAGGAATTGCAATTCCGAGATGCTCTGAACAATCACATTCATGCGTCCATACCGGGTCACCGCTTCGATACGTTGATCCGAGATCGACTTGACAATCCGATACGCAGAAATTGGCAAGAGACTGCGCGTGCTGAGGGCTGGGGGACTTACCTCGAGGAGCTCTTGCTTCAAGCCGGCATTACCGACGACAACCCGCGCGCCCGCGAGCTCTTCGACATCGCCTTGATCAAACGTGGCAGCCGAATCTTCGCTGAGACGAGCATGCACTCCGGCCAAATGAGCCTGGCCGAAGCGAACGCTTACATGATCGACTGGGTGCCCTTTATGGAGGAGAACCTCGGTCGATACGATTTGGCCAATTATCTGCGCAGACCCGGTGCAGGCAGTATGTATATTCTCGGCAAGACTCAGATCGAACAGCTCGTCTCGGAACGTGCATTCCAATTTGGAGACAAATTCGATCTTGGCGATTTTCACGACGAATTCCTATCAAAGGGCGTCATTCCAGTGACGTTGATTCGCTGGGAGATGACCGGCCATGACAACGAAGTTCGGGCACTTTGGCCTGACGTTGTCGGTCGTCCGTATCCCTCAGCGGATTGAGGTGAATTCGTCGAATCGACTATTCACGCAGGGGCAGGGGCACATGGCGCAGCTATTGTTATCGGTCGGCCGCTTGAATCAAATGTCCTTGCTGACGCTCGCACTTGGCCTGAGCGCTTGTGGTAACGGGGTAACGAGCGGACAGTCGGAATCCGCTACGCTGCCTGCGGCCGATATTCAGATCACGCATGTGCCACAGAATGTGTATACGTCGCTGCAGGGCCAGTACATCGATCCAAGTTATTCGTCGGCCGGCGCGAACTCCAATAACCAGCATCTCACCTGGCTGTTTCACGTAGTGTTTCGCTCGCCTGGCGAGGGTTACCGTATCGAGGAAGTCAATGTGGAGTTTCAGCAGGGCGGTCGGACACAGTGGCGCGAGATCTATCCGCGCCGCTACCTCGAGAAGCTCGCATGGATCGAAGGAGCAATTGAGTACAACACCGCGTATTTCCTTAAGAATATCGAGTTCGTTGAGCAGAAAATGTCGTCTCTCGAACGGCCGACCCACCCCGATATTCCGGCTGGCGGCGCCATCACCTGGGCGCGATTCGAAGCAGCCCGTCCGTACTTCGCGCGCGTCGATGCCATCCAACTACATTTCAGACTGCAGGATGACGCCGGCAGATCGTTCCGTGCTGAACACAATGTTCCGGTTCAGGAATTGGACCAGAATGTGAAGCTGCATTTGCCGTTCGGCGATACCTGGATAGCCAAGAGCGGCAATGACCTAAGCACGGGACACAGACGCACCGGGCTTAACGGCTTGACGAGTTACGGTTGGGACTTTATGAAAGTAGGCGAGGACGGCAGGACTTTCAGAACGGACGGCAGCATACCCGAGGACTACTATACTTACGATGCGCCAGTATTGGCCCCGGGCGATGGCATCGTGACCCATATGCGCAACGACATAAAGGACTACGGTATCGGCACGACTCCGCCGCGACAGCTGCTCGAGGAAGATGGGGACGTCTTTGCCGGAAACCTGGTAGTTATCGATCACGGCAATGGCGAGTATAGCCTGACCTCGCATATGCTTGCGGGGACAGTATCCGTCGCGGTCGGCGACCGGGTCGAGGCTGGTCAACTCATCGGTCGAGCGGGCAATTCCGGCGTATCGATGGCCCCTCACATCCATATCAACCTGATGGACCGATCCGAGTGGCTCGAAGCGCGAGGTCTTCCCAGTCTGTTCAGCGATTTCGAGCGGATTACTCCTGGAGGTGCGGCGGAATACATCGCCAAGGGTAACCCGATGACAGGCTGGATCGTTCTGCCTGTGGGCGCGATGTGAGCGGGTCGATAACGGGGCACGTGTCATCGCTCGCAGTCGGCCGACTACCGATCACGGGGAGAAATGACATGAAGTTTATGGTTAGGCAGGTTGCGTCGTTCGCCGCCGTAATGGCTGTGATTCTCGCTGGCCATTCGCTAGCAACTGCGGACCCGGCGCCGGGTATTCCGGCCACTACTGACGATCCGCGGCGCGTCCCGGTTCCGCCGCGCGATCACTCCGACGACCCGGTGCTCGTGTTGCGGGGCGGGACGCTGATTCTGGGCACCGACAGCAAGCCGATCGAAGATGCAGCGGTCGTAATTCGCGGCGACCGGATCGTTGCAGCAGGAGAGGCGGAGGCGATCACCATACCGACCTCCGCGGATCGTGAGATAGATACAACCGGATTGTACATCGTACCGGGCCTGATAGATTCGCACGTGCACTTTACTCAGCATCGTGGCGACGATTTCACGCGTTACAGCGATTCGGAGGCTGCCGCCGCAATACGCGGGACGCTGTTACTCGAGCAGCTGATTGGTGCCGGTATTACCGCCGTGCGCGACATGGGCACGACCGGCGATGTGGCGCTACGTGTAAAGGAGGCGGTAGAACGGGGCATGCTGGTCGGCCCGCGGGTTTTCTGGAGTGGCCAGATGATTGCCTCCAGAGGGGGGCACGGTGACGAAATCACCGCAGTCGGCAGCGGCAAGAGGGAGGAGCGCAGCGACCTGCGCGTGGCCAACGGACCTTGGGACTGGCGCCTCGCCGTGCGGGAGCAGATCCGTCAGCACGCCGACTGGATCAAGCTTACGGCGCCGTACACCAAGGAGGAAATAGCCGCCGCCATTGACGAGGCGCATTTACACGGCATTCCGGTAGCTGTCGATTCTTTCGGCCAGTACACCGAGTGGGCCGCGCAGGCCAGGGCCGACAGCATCGAGCACCCGCTGGATCTGTCACAGGAGACCATTGATGCGATGGCAACCAGCGGCACGAACTTCGTGCCTACGCTTACCGCCTTTTATAACCTGCTCGCCTACGGGTATCCCCCTGCCGGCATACCGCGCGGCGGCTTTTATTTCACGATGTCGCGACGTTTTACGCTCGACCACGAGCACCATCTCGCGATGGTGAAGGCAGCACACGACGCCGGAGTTACGGTCGGTGTGGGTACTGATATCCCGTTCGAAAACGAACGCCGGTATCCGGACGATTACTACGTCGAACTCGGCTTTTTGAAAGATGCTGGTCTGTCGAATCTGGAAGTGCTGATCGCGGCGACGAGCGGAAACGCTGAGATACTGCAGATGGGTGACAGGTTAGGTACCGTCGCGGCAGGCATGCTGGCTGACATACTGGTCATCGGTGCAGACCCACTTTCCGATATTGCGAACGTGCGTGACGTGCGGTACGTAGTTGCAGACGGTCGCGTAGTGCGAGAACCGGGAGATTGACTTGGAATCGGAGGGTCTGGAGGTAGGTTACGCTGACCAATGATCTGTGATGAGGGCTGCGGCCGCGTCCCCAACAGGCAACGGGCTGGCTCAAAACTGGATGCCTTCGACCAACGATGTGGTGAGCCGTCCCTGCTGCGAGGGCCACTAAATGAACTTGCAATCCATTCGAAGGTACTCGTCATGTGTATAAAAATATTGCAGCCTGCCGTGCGAACGATTTTGTGCATCGTCGCGGGAACTTTTGCGGCCGCCGCCTCAGCGCAGTCTACGCAGCCGCCGGGAGTCATCGGGCCACAGGAATCGCCGTTCAAGCCTACGCGCGCGATCGCGATCGTTGGCGGAACGCTAATCGACGCAACTGGCGCTCCACCGAAGCTGAATTACACGGTCATCATCGAAGGAGAACGCATTACACGGGTCGGTCGCTCGGAGGACGTCAAAATACCGCAGAGTGCTGAGATCATCGATGCCGAGGATATGGTGATCATGCCTGGCATCGTTAACTCCAACCAGCACCTGCAGCTCAACTCGCTGTACCCGGCACCGACTGCCGATTTGCCAATCGACGTACTGCGAGCCCGCTGGGAGGAAACCTTCGCCAGGATGCCGTTCCGCGCCTATGTTTACCTGATGCAGGGGATAACCACAATGCGTCAGACCAGTGGGCCGTCGGAACGGATTTTGCCAGTTATCAGGAAGATCGATGCGGGTCAGTTGCCAGGGCCACGTGTGTTTCTCGGTGGTGCATTGTTTATGAGTGACGAGCATTTCGACTCGTACACGCGCGAGAACCAGACCCCTGCGGCGGCCATTGACTGGCTCAGGAACGAGTTCGCCTACAACGTCATCGATGACTTGGACGAGGATACTGATAAGTATCTCGGTCCGGAATACAATTACTGGAAATTATACATGTCCGATGAAATCTACGACGGAACGAATGATTTCACGGACGAAGAACTGCGCTATATCATCGACAAGGCGCATAAACACGGTAAGCGAGTTGATGTCCACGCCGGACCCCACAATAGGGGCCTGCGCAGGATGCTTGCGTTCGACGTCGATTCCCTTGAGCACCCCTTTTATGGCCATGAAGTTATCGAGGCAGATATTATTCGAGGGTACGTTGAGAAGGGTGTCATCATCGATACGCTGTTGCGCGTCATGATCACTGGAGCCGAGCACGCCGCAAATCCACACCGCTTCAACGAAACGCTTTACATCATGTCGATGGAGCCGAAGGAGTACCGGATCCTGATGCATTACCGCGACAAGATGCTGCTTAACAAAAAACATCCGGACCGTGCCGGATTGCCGATCTATCAGAGCATGGTGGACCGCAGCGCTGGCGGGAGCGGCGATACGTTCGGACTGAGCGGTCCATCTTATAATGATATGCAGGCGCGCCGCGCGACGTCTCACGAGAACATGAGGCGATTTATACGCGAGGGCGCCAAGTTCTCGCTCGGTACCGACACTCCGTCATTCCTGAACTTCCAGCAGGAAGACCCGAATGCCAGGGAGTATGCCTATATGATTCGAGAGGGCATGGCGCCGATGGAGGCCATTATCGCTGCGACCCGCAACGGAGCCGAAGTTCTCGGGCTCGAGGACGAACTTGGTACTATCGAGGCAGGCAAGCTGGCCGACGTCATTGTTGTCACTGGAAATCCACTCAGCGATATCGACGCCCTGAAGAATATTTATGCCGTCGTCAAAGGCGGCGTGCGATATAAATAGATATGCCATCAGCAACTACAGAGGCCACATGGGGCGGTTATTAACAATAGACAACAGAGGCAGACCATGAAACGAGCACCGATAGCGGCGATTCTGCTGTTTGCCACACTTGCCCTCGCGTCAGCCGATGACGCGGGGTTTATCCGGATTACCCCCGACGAACTCATATGGCAGGAGCTGAGCCCAGGTCTGTCGGTTGCGATCATCGAAGGAGATCCGGCAGAGGACGGGTTTTACATCATGCGCGCGAAGTTCGCGCCGGGCATTCTCAGCGCGCCGCACTACCACCCCAATGACCGATTCGTTACGGTTTTGTCCGGAACGTGGTGGACCGGCATCGGTCCGGTACAGGATAATGACAGCGTTGTTCCCATGCGCCCAGGCAGCTATATGAAGCACCCGGCGCACGCAGCGCACTATGACGGTTCGATGGACGAAGAGGTCATCGTCGAGATCAAGGGCATGGGCCCGGCGCCTCTTATATATGTAGACAGTAGCGGCAAGCCTATTGAGTAAGGGGCGAAACTCGAACGCCTAGCTCGACCAGGAGCTACGTATGCCAGAGCGATGCGGCATTGAAATAACCCTCGCTCACCGGCATCGCGGACGGACGTAATTTCTTATCGCTAATTCGCGTCTTTGGCGTCGACCGGAACCGCGGGCGTCTCCGGCGATAGCTGCGTGGTGTCCGATCGGCACCAAATGGCTGCCCAGCATCGGCGTAGCTCCTTTATGCCGAACTCAACGGCTTCGTACGTCGGCGACAGAGTCGCCTTCACGGGTTCTGCGTAGTATTCAAGTTCCCCATGGACCGCCGTTCGTGCGCGCCGCTCACAAGTTCTCGCGTGCGTCGCATCCCCGCGTGACGGCACGTGAACTCGGCTTGGCATTCGTACGCGGATATTCGTAAGTCTTTAACCGCGACGGAGGAGGGCTACCCGATGCTTCGTGGCAGGGTGAAAGGTCATAAGCAGAATGGTCTGGACTTGACCAATCCAATGTGGGAGCTGTCCGGCAGGTACAGTGCTTTACCTGCGGAAGCCTTGCGCCACAACGGTTACCGCGCGAAGGTCGAGTTTTGCCGGAATATTGCCGGAATCATCCTGTGGTGATGAGCCTCTGGAAGGGACAGACTATGCTCGACGTGAATTCAGTAAGGCATTGAAACGAAAACGAAATACACTGGTCTGGGTGAGAGGATTTGAACCTCCGGCCCTGCCTCCCGAAAACGGATTTCGGATTGTAAATAGTTGTTTTAACTAATAGGCCGGCGTACGGCGCCCGTTGCAGCTGCACGACTTGTCACGACCGTGCAGGGCCGTGTCACACGATTTTCACACAGTCTTTTCGGAACTATTCCAGGCGAGACTGAGCTGGCTGCTTGGGCTTGGTGCCAAGCATTGCTCTTACGTCCTTCATCAGAATCATCAGTGTGCGGTCATCGTTTCACAACGGCTCTCGCTCCGTTGATGTAAGCGTCGGCGGTTGCGGCTTTTGATGACGGTCAAAAAAAATCTGTCGCCGTCGCTCCGCCGATGCTTCCTTCGTGCAAAGTACGCTACTTTGTGAAGCAACTCTATCAAGTACCGTCAGGTCAAACGACTTGTATCACTGGTGTGCTGCCTTCGAATCGAAGAGCACGGTCCCTTGCCCGCCCTCTACTTCGCCGTACCTGAGGTGGTCGACAGCAGATCGGTGCGGCCGGCTGCATCGCGGCGATCAATTCAGGCGCCCATGACGCGAGCGGTAATGGCTTGGTGCAGCCAGCGCGGTGTGGCCCAGGTGAAGAACACGAAAGCCTTGTTGCCCCAACCTGGCACGACGCTGGTGCGTCCGGTTTGCAGCGCACGAATCCCCGCGCGCACGACGGGCGCAGGCTGCATCATCAGCAGCTTCAACGCGGGCGTGATCTTCTGTTGCGCAGCTGCCGCAAATCCGGTGTCCGACATGCCCGGGCAGAGTGCGGTCACGATAATGCCATCGCGCTTGAGTTCACGATGAAGCGCCTCGGCGAGGCGAAGCACGTAAGCCTTGGCAGCGGAATAGACCGCAAAGTTCTGCACGCCCTGATAGGCGAGCAGACTGGCAACCATAAGAATATGTCCATGCCCCCGAGCCCGCATGTCCTCAGCGAAGAGGCGTGTCACCGCGGTCATGCTGGCGACATCCAGGTCCAGCATCGCCATCGCTTCGTCCAGCGGCTCCTCCAGGAAAGGCCCCTGCCATCCATGGCCAGCGTTGTTGATCAGGACGTCGATCGTGATACCGCGCTCGCGCAGTCGCTTGTGCAGTTCGACGACCGCCGTGATCGCGGAAAGATCGACCTGCTCCACGATTACATCGACTTTATGATGCTTGTGCAGCTCTCTCGCCAGCGCTTGCAGCTTCTCCAGCCGCCGTGCCACAAGGACCAGCGGCCGACCTTGTGCTGCGTATTGCCGGGCGAATTCCTCACCGAAACCACTCGATGCGCCCGTGACAAGAACCCACGAATTGTCTTTCGCTGTCATTCTGTTCACCGGGTTGATCTGCTTTGAGTGGAATCGATGTGCCCACGGCACCCGCGGGAGATTTCTGGAGTGGAAGTTGAGCAGCTCCTTACTATCTCGCCGTCAAGCGCCGCGTTGCCGCCAGCACACAGAATCAGGCACTGGCGGCAATTCTTTTCCTGTACCGGCACTTTCTCGCGTCACTGACTCGACACATTTTTCGCCGACACCACCCGCGGTGGCGGATCGCGGGTAACGTCTTCTTCCTCCACCGTCGGGGATCGGTCGACCCAGACGGGACCCGCCGGATGCAGGAAGACGAACGTATTGGGAATGAGTCCCAGGGTATTGGGGTCGACACCGCGGCTACTCCACGTCCGCTCGACGAGCGCGGCGGGATGTTCACCCAGAGATTCCGCGATCGCGGGGAGCGGTAGCGAAGTGACCATTAAGGCTGCGGCTAGCGAGCGCAGGGTTTTGATGTTCATTTGCATGACTCCTTGAAGCGTTTTCGTTGATCAGGTGGCTGCACTATAATTGGCCGACAGGCAGGGATAAACCGGCTAAAGTCGGAATCACTGTCCGGGAGTGCGGACAATGGATCGACTGATGGCCTTGCAGGTATTCGCTCGCGTCGTCGAACTGGGCGGCTTCACTAAAGCGGCAAATTCCCTGCAATTGTCGAAGACGACCGTGAGCGACCTGGTGCAACGGCTCGAGAAGCACCTTGGTGTGCAACTGCTCCAGCGCACCACGCGGCGTGTGACCGTCACTCCGGACGGTGTCGCGTTCTACGAGCGCTCCGCGCACATCCTTGCGGATCTCGACGAAGCGGAGGCGTCCGTCATGCAGGCACGCGTCGCGCCGAAGGGGAGATTGCGCGTCGATATGCCCAGTGCGCTCGCGAGGCTTTTCATCCTTCCGCAACTGCCGACGTTCCTCGCGCGTTATCCCGAACTGCGATTGGAATTGGGGATGGGGCTTCGCCCGGTACATCTGGTGGAGGAGGGCATCGATTGCGTGGTGCGCATCGGCATGCAGCCGGACTCGAGCCTGGTCGCACGACGAGTCGGTACGATGAGCTTCGTCTGCTGTGCGAGCCCTGCGTACCTGCGGGAGCATGGAACCCCGCGCAGGCTCGAGGAGCTATCCACCCATCGGTGCGTCAACTACCTTTCAAATCGCACCGGACGAGTCATCGACTGGGAATTCTCGCGGGGCCGAGAGAAGGTGGAACTCACACTCGATGGTGTCCTCGCGGTGAACGATTTCGACGCGTATGTGGCAGCGGGTCTCATGAGTTTTGGAATCGTGAAGGTTGGCAACTACGTGGCGCGGCCGTATCTGGAGTCGGGGCAGCTCACGCAGGTGCTTGCTGACTGGACAGCGGAACAGTTACCCATCTCGGTAATGTATCCGCAAAGCCGTCACCTCTCGGCAAAGGTGCGCACCTTCGTCGACTGGGTCAGCGAGCTGATTCAGCAGGATCCCATCTTCCAGACGCGCTGAATATCGCGGCACCGCGAGGGCGTTCTGCAAAAGATGGCGCTGTACAAGGTGAACACTGGCTGTCGGGAACAGGAGGTCTGTCAACTCCGCTGGGATTGGGAAGTACAGGCGCCGGAACGCGACACGAGCCTCTTCATCCTGCCCAACAACCACCAGTTCGAAACGAAGAACAGTCATGAACGAATTGTGGTGCTCAACTCATTGCCCGCCGGGTTATTGACGAGCAACGAGGCAAGCATCGCGAGTTCGTATTCACCTACAGGACGGTCGCCTGTTCAACATGCTGAATTCAGCATGGCGCAAGGCGAGGGTTCGGGCCGGTTTACCGGACGTCCGGGTGCACGATCTTCGGCATTATTCCGAGTTCCGGATTATTCCGAGTAAATTTCAGCAGACCTGCATTGTTCTTTAGTTGTCATTAACTTGTACGCCGTCGACCGCTTGATTACTCGGCATAATCAGGGTCTCTTTTTCAGCTGGCCGTGTGGCCACATGCTGAAGGAGAGGTCCCATGACAACGATCTATTTCCCCGATCCCGGGGTCCGGCAACGCTTATATGAAGGCCCGCTGGCGATCTGCATCGACGCCTTTGCCGAACAGCTCACACGCCAGGGGTATGCCAGCTCGACCGCCAGGGAGAAGCTTCGACTGATTGCGCATTTGAGCCGTTGGCTCGAGTGCAACAAGTTGCGGACTGAGGATCTGAACGAAGCGTGTATTGCGCGTTTTCGTCGCTATCGACGCCGACAGGGTCGTGTCGATCATCATGCTGCTGCAACCTGCAACGCCCTGTTGGGGCAGCTGCGCGAGGCGGGCGTTATCCCGCTTGCGCCGGATTGCAGTGAGCATAACGTGCGGCGTCGCATCGAGGCCGACTATACACAGTATCTCGCACACGAACGCGGCCTGGCGTCAGCCACCATCATCAACTACGCCGCCGTTGTGCGAGCTTTGTTGAAGCGCAACCGATGCCGCTGGATGCGTTGTGCCCCAACGATATCCATGTGTTCATTCGGCGGCTCTCGCAGAGGCTCAGCCGCCGCCGGTTGCAGCTGGTGGTTACCGCACTGCGTAGTTTTGTACGTTACCTGAAAGCGCGCGGCGAGATCAGCGCCGATCTGCGCGCTGCCGTGCCCACGGTGGCGAACTGGCGCCGGGCCGACCTGCCGAAGACGATTGCGCCCGAGCAGGTCGAGAAGCTTCTGGCGAGCTGCGATGGTGCGACACCGGCAGGCCGGCGTGATCGCGCTATCTTGTTACTGCTCGCGCGGCTCGGTCTTCGCGCCTCAGAAGTCGTGGCTATGCGCCTGGACGACTTCGATTGGGCGACTGGTATGTTCATCGTACGTGGCAAAGGACCGCGTCGGGAACCCGTGCCGCTGCCTGAAGACGTCGGCCAGGCACTCGCGGGCTACCTCAGCGACGGTCGACCGATTTGCGCTTCGCGCCGGGTCTTTGTTCGACTGCAGGCGCCGCATCGCGGCCTGGCACACTCGTCCACCGTGTGTGATGTCGTCAAGCGTGCGCTGGCACGCGCTGGCATTGACGCGGCACTCAAGGGCGCACATCTGTTGCGCCATTCGCTCGCAACCCGCCTGCTTGCCAGCGGCGCATCGCTCGCTGAGATCGGTGAACTGCTGCGTCATGAGCGACTTCAGACGACGCAGATTTACGCCAAGCTCGATCTCGGGGCGCTGCGTTCGCTGGCACAACCCTGGCCGGGAGCTGCGTCATGAGTCCGCTGCACACCACCCTTGACGAGTATCTGGCACTGCGCCGCTCGCTCGGCTTTGAACTGCGCCTGGCCGGTCGTCTGCTCGAACGCTTCGTCGCGTTCGCCGACCGCCAGGGCACCGAGTTCATCACTCGCGAACTCGCCCTGCGATGGGCTACCGAACCGGCCGACGTGCAACCGGCCCAATGGGCCAACCGCCTGGGCATGGCACGCCGCTTTGCCCGGTACTGTTGTGCGAGCGAGCCGCGCACCGAAGTGCCGTCAACGGATTTGCTGCCGTACCGCTATCGCCGGCAACCTCCCTACATTTATAGCGATGCCGAGGTGCGACGGCTGCTCCGGACCGCCATGCAGCTGCCCTCAGCACACGGACTGCGCGCCCCGACCTATACGACGCTGTTGGGGCTGTACGCCAGCACCGGCCTGCGTACTAACGAGGCGCTGCGGCTCGATCGCGAGGACGTGGATTTTGCCCAAGGGGTACTGTGCGTGCGTCAGAGCAAGTTCGGTAAATCACGCTGCATCCCCATCCACGGTTAAAAGGCAATCTGGAGACGCCCGTGGACAAACTACCCCAACAAGTCACAACAGGTCCCGACTGATTCCGGCAATTTTCCGGCAGTAAGTATTCGCAGATTCTCCTTGCCGGCTGGTTTGCCCGTTTCTTAGCCCCCATATCTAAACGGAGGACTACGTGCGGCGCGCAGCAGGGGCCAGCCGCCCGGTATAGACGGTCTGGCTCTGGGCTAGCCGTCGCTCCGGCGTGTCCTTATATAAGGAGAGATGAGTCCGCGCGCCGTGGTAGTAGTCGAAGTAACTTGCGAGAATTCGTCTGAGATGAAGCTCGCCCAAGACAATCATGTGATCCAGACACTCCCGGCGAATCGAGCCAATTACACGTTCGGCGTACGGATTCTGCCAGGGTGAACGAGGAGCAGTGCAGATTTCGCGGATTTTGAGGGCTTCAACCTGCCGGCGGAACATCTCGCCGTAGATCGAATCGCGATCGTGGAGGAGCCTAACCGACGAGCCGGTCGAATCTGAAATGGTCAACGGGTTCATCTGGAACACAGATACAGTCAATATCCTAAAGCCTTTCACGATGCGGTTTCCGAACGTATCGCTCCCGAAGCGAACCCGGCCGCAGGAACCGTCCGAAAAGCGCAAGATTGTCCAATTCGGCCCGTCACGGCGTGTAATACCGTAGTCGAAACCACGAGGCCAATCCCTGGAGATGCGGTGTGACGTTCCGAATGAATCGTGGCGCCGGGAGAGTTGCAGGCCGGGCGACATTTTCAGCGCTCACGGTATTGCTTGGCGCGTCAGGCTGCGGGCAACCCGCCGCGCCGCCAGCCGCCGCGGCCCCGGAAGTCTCCGTCTCGAGACCGCTGGTCCGGCCGATTACCGACTGGGACGAATACACCGGGAGACTGGAAGCGGTCGACGCCGTGGAGATTCGTGCGCGGGTGACTGGCTACCTCCAATCGATGCACTTTCAGGAAGGCACGCTGGTCGGGAAGGGCGATCTTCTGTTCGTGATTGACCCGCGTCCGTACGAGGCTTTGCTCCAGCGGGCCAATGCCGAGCTCGTTGGCGCACAGATCCGGCTGGAACTCGCGCAGAATGATTTCGCACGGGCGGAACGCCTGTTCAGTTCCCGCGCGATTTCGGAGGAAGAGCTCGATGCACGGGCCAAGGAACAACAGCAAGCCACGGCTGCTTTGGCCGCCGCGCGGGCTGCAGTGCGGTCCACCGAACTCGATGTCGAGTTCACTCGTGTGCATGCGCCGGTGGCCGGCCGCATCGGTCGCGAACTGGTGTCCGAAGGAAATCTCGTCAGCGGAGGCACGCCGCAGTCGACGCTTCTGACGACCATCGTTTCGCTCGATCCGATCCACGTCTACTTTACCGCGGACGAGCGTGCGTTTCTGCGCTATCAGCGTCTCGACCAGGAAGGCGAGCGGCCGAGTTCACGCACAACGGAGAATCCGGTGCGCATGCAGCTCGCAGACGAAGAAGGCTTTCCACACCGTGGCCACATGGATTTCGTCGATAACCGCGTGGATCGAGCGACGGGCACGATGCAGGGTCGAGCGGTTTTTCCAAACCCGGACTACTTTTTGACGCCCGGCCTCTTCGCGCGCGTCCAGTTGCTCGGGCGCGGCCCTTACGACGCGGTGCTGATCCCGGACGCAGCGATTGCGGCTGATCAGGCGCAGCGCTTCGTGTATGTCGTGGACGAATCCGGCGTCGCGCGGCGCCAGCCGGTCGAACTCGGCCGCCGGATCGGCGAACTCCGCATCGTCGCCAGTGGGCTCGACCCGGACGACACCGTAATCGTCGACGGCCTGCAGCGCGTGCGGGTCGGCTCGCCGGTAGCCGCGACCGCAGTCACGATCGCCGAGCCTGCTCTGCAAGCCTCGGCCATTCCCGGGCAGGCCCGGTGAAGTTCGCGCACTTCTTCATCGACCGGCCGCGCTTCGCCGCGGTCGCCTCGATCCTGATCGTCATGATCGGGATCATTGCCTACTTCTCCCTGCCGGTTACGCAGTATCCGGAAGTGGCGCCGCCCACGATCGTGGTTCGCGCGATTTACCCGGGCGCGACGCCGGAAGTCATTGCCGACACCGTCGCAACACCCATCGAACAGGAAGTCAACGGCGTCGAAGATATGCTGTACATGACTTCGCAGTCGACGGGCGACGGCCAGATGAGCCTCAACATCGTGTTTGAACTCGGCACCGACCTGGATACGGCGCAGGTGCTGGTACAGAACCGGGTCGCCATCGCCGAGCCCCGGCTGCCCGAGGAAGTGCGCCGCCAGGGCGTGACTACGCAAAAAAGTTCGCCGGACCTGATGATGGTCGTTCATCTCGAATCTCCGGACGACGTTTACGATCAGCTTTACATCAGCAACTACGCCATCCTGCAGGTCCGTGACGTGCTGGCGCGTATCGACGGCGTCGGGTCCATCATCATATTCGGCGCGCGCGAATACAGCATGCGAGTGTGGCTGGACCCGGTAATGCTTTCTACGCTGGATCTGACCGCGGGAGACGTCGTAGCTGCACTGCGTTCCCAGAACGTCCAAGTCGCCGGCGGCACACTCGGTGCGCCTCCCGTTACTACCGGTAACGCCTTCCAGCTCACTGTCAATACGCAGGGTCGTTTCGTCGATGCCCAGCAATTTCGGGAGGTCATCGTCAAGCGGGCACCTGACGGGCGCCTGACACGTGTCGGGGACATCGCCCGGGTCGAGCTCGGATCACGGGATTACGTCACCAACAGCTACCTGGACGGAAAACCTGCGGTCGCGATGGGCATATTCCAGCGGCCGGGGTCGAATGCGCTGGCCACGGCGGATGACGTGTTGCAGACCATGGAGCGGCTTTCCCAAGACTTTCCCGCCGGACTCGGTTACCGCGTCGTATACAACCCGACCGAGTTCATCGCCGAGTCGGTCGATGCCGTATACACCACCATATTCGAGGCGGTCGCCCTCGTGATCCTGGTGATCATCGTGTTTTTGCAAAGCTGGCGCGCAGCTCTGATACCGATCATCGCCATTCCCGTGTCGCTGATCGGCACGTTCGCCGTCATGGCGGCGGCCGGTTTCTCGCTGAACAATCTGTCGCTGTTCGGACTGGTGCTGGCGATCGGCATCGTGGTCGACGATGCGATCGTGGTCGTCGAGAATATCGAACGCAATCTTGAAAAGGGCCTGTCTCCGAAACGGGCTTCCCAGGTCACGATGGATGAGGTAGGCACGGCGCTCGTGTCCATCGCGCTGGTTCTGTCCGCTGTGTTCATTCCGACGGCCTTTCTCGGCGGCATCTCCGGACAGTTCTTTCGCCAGTTTGCGCTGACCATCGCGGTTGCCACGATCATCTCGGCGTTCAATTCGCTGACCTTGAGCCCGGCGCTCGGCGCCATCCTGTTGCGACAGAAAGGCGAACCTGAAGGTCGCTTCGGGCGGGCCTGGGAATTTCTGCTGGGGCCGTTCTTTCGCCTGTTCAACCGCGGTTTCAGCCGCCTGAGCGAAGGTTACGCGGCGGCCGTCTGCCGCGTCGCGCGCCGGCCGGCGATCGTGCTGGTCACTTACGCGGCCTTGCTCGGTCTGACCGTACTCATGTTGCAGCGCGTGCCGGGCGGCTTCATACCCCAGCAGGACCAGGGCTATCTCATCGTCGCCGTAGAATTGCCCAAGGGCGCGTCGCTCGATCGAACCGATGCCGTGATTCTCCGTGCCGGCGAGATCATCCGGAGTACCCCGGGCGCGGTGAGGGCCATCGGCTTTGCCGGATTTTCCGGCGCGACCTTCAGCAATGCTTCCAACGCCGGCGCCATCTTCGTGGGCTTGAAACCGTTCGCCGAACGCGGTCCGGGCGATTCGGCACCCGAGGTGGCCGGCCGGCTGTCGGGTGCGCTCGGGCAGATTCGCGGGGCGCAGATCTTCGTCATCGAACCGCCGCCGGTGCGCGGCCTGGGCACCGGTGGCGGCTTCAAAATGATGGTGCAGGATCGCGGCGGCCGCGGCCTCGAAACGCTCGAACAGGCTACGTGGTCGCTGGTCGGCGCCAGCTACCAGACCGCCGAGACCCGGCAGGTTTTCAGCACCTTCAGCACCGCGACACCGCGCTACTACCTGGACATCGATCGCACTCGCGCGGAGATGCTGCAGGTGCCCGTCGAAAACGTATTCGAAGCGCTGCAGGTCTATCTCGGGTCGGCATACGTCAACGATTTCAATCTTTTCGGCCGTACCTACCGGGTCACCGCCCAGGCGGACGAACCGTATCGGCTCGAGCCCGCCGACATCGCGCGGTTGCGAGCGCGTAACACGAGCGGCGGCATGGTGCCGCTCGGCTCGGTACTGGTTGTGCGCGATACGACCGGCAGCGACCGCCTGGTGCGGCACAACCTGTATCCGGCAGCGGAGATTCAGGGCGCGACGGCAGCGGGTTTCAGCTCGGGCGAGGCGATTGGCCGGATGGAGCAGTTGGCGGCCGACATGCTGCCCGAGGGAATCGACTACGAGTGGACCGAGATTGCCTACCAGGAGCGGCAGGCAGGCAACGCCGGGCTGCTGATCTTCCCGCTGAGCGTCGTGTTCGTGCTGCTGGTGCTCACCGCCCAGTATGAAAGCTGGTCGCTGCCGATTGCGATCGTTCTGATCGTGCCGTTGTGCATACTCTTCGCCCTGATCGGCGTCTGGCTGCGCGGCCTGGACAACAACGTGCTGACGCAGATCGGGTTCATCGTGCTGATCGGCCTCGCGAGCAAGAATGCCATCCTGATCGTGGAGTTCGCCCGACAACAGGAGGAACGCGGCCAATCCGTCTACTCGGCGGCGACCAATGCGGCACAATTGCGTCTGCGCCCGATTCTGATGACTTCGTTCGCGTTCATCCTGGGTGTCGTGCCGCTGGTGATAGCCAGCGGAGCCGGCGCCGAGATGCGCCAGGCCCTGGGAACGGCGGTGTTCAGCGGCATGCTCGGTGTAACCCTGGTCGGCCTTTTCTTCACGCCGGTCTTCTACGTCGTCGTACGCCGGATCGTAAAGCGTTTCGGCGCCGACCGGGTATCCGCGACCGCGGAAGGCAGTGCGCCATGATATCTGGACCTCCGCGCTTCGCGACGATTGCGTCGCTTGCGGTGTCGGGCTGCGCGGTCGGGCCGGATTTCGTGCCGCCGGAGCCTGTCGCACCGGTCGATTTCGCCGTGCAGGCGGAAGCATTGAAGATTGCCGAACCGGAGGTCGAGTGGTGGGCCACTTTCGAGGATCCGCTACTGGACCGCCTCATCGGCGACGCGGTAACGGCCAATCACGACTTGCGCATTGCTGCATCGAACGTGCTGCTGGCCCGTTCGCTGCTGGGCGAGGGCGGCTTCGACCGCTGGCCGACTGTGACGGCATCAGGCGGCGTCATCCGGCAGCAGCAAAGTGAGGCTGTCTCCGCAGCGGGGTTTGCCGACCCGGTAACAGTCTGGGACGGCGGCTTCGATGCGAGCTGGGAGCTCGATTTCTTCGGACGCGTGCGCCGCTCGATCGAAGCGCTGGCGGGCGACTACAACGCAGCCGTCGCCGATCGGCGGGACGCATTCGTCATTGTCACTGCCGAGGTCGCACGGAATTACATTGAGCTGCGCGGTGCGCAGTACCGCTTGCAGGTCGCACATGAGAATGCGCGCAACCAGCAGCAGACCTTTCAACTGACGGAGGCGCTGTTGGCGGGTGGCCGTGGCACCAATCTGGACATTGCGCGCGCCCAATCGCAATTCGAATCGACGCTGGCGAGCATCCCGCCACTGGAAGCGGCGGTTCGCCGGGCGATTCATCGTCTCGGCGTGCTGACCGGAGTGCCGCCGGGTTCGCTCTATCGGGACCTCGAAGCGGCGCGGCCGTTACCGCCATTGCCGGAAACGGTGAGCATCGGCGATCCCGCAGCGCTCTTGCGTCGCCGGCCGGACATTGCCGCGGCCGAGTTTCAGCTCGCTGCGGCCACGGCTCGTATCGGCGTGGCTACCGCCGACCTGTTTCCGCGAGTGACGGTAATTGGCGCCGCCGGCTACACCGCCATCGACGAGTCCGATTTCGGTCGTTCGTCAACGGAACGCTTCTCGATCGGCCCATTCCTGAGTTGGGCGGCGTTCGATCTCGGTCGTGTCCGCGCTCGCATCTCCGCGGCCGAGGCGGCGACGGACGCCGGCCTCGCAATCTACGAACGTACCGTGCTGCTGGCACTCGAGGAAACCGACAACGCGCTGATCAATTTCACGAGATCGCGCCAGCGGCTGGAACATCTGCGCGTGTCCGCCGGCGCCGGCGGGACGGCCGCCGAACTGGCGAGACTGCGTTACCGCAATGGCGTCGACAGTTTTCTTTCGGTCCTTGATGCAGAGCGCCGGGTTCTGGAATTGCAGGACTTGCTGGCATCCGGCGAAATGGAAGCCGCGCAAAATCTGGTCGCGGTCTACAAGGCCCTCGGCGGTGCCTGGCAGTACCAGGCAGAATAAATGCTGCTCAGCAGCGCACTCGCATTCATCGTCGGATTCGCCATCCAGCGCGGCAGTCTCTGCTGTGTCGTTGCTGCACGCCAGATTGTCGAACATAGGCGGCAACATCGAATAAAGGCGTTTCTGCTGGTCGCCTGCTGGTCGGCGGTCGTGGTATTGCCGCTTGCCTGGTGGCTGCCCGAGCATGTCAAGCTGTCGCCTGGCTATCCGGTCAGCCTGCGTACCGTCATCGCAGCATTTGTCTATAGCGTCGGCGCCTATCTCAATGCCGCTTGCGCGTTCGGCACGCTGTCCGGCCTGACGCGCGGGGAGGTCGGGTTCCTGGCGACCATTGCCGGCATGATCGCCGGTGCGATTCTGGCCGTGACCATCCAACCGGCAGCAGTCGATGCATCGATGCTGACTGGCTCATTGCTGGCCGAACCGGCCTGGCCCGCGTTCGTACTCTGGTGCCTGGCGCTCATCCTGGTCGTCAGGGCAATGCTTTGCCACTATCGTGTGAGCCGTAATCGCATTAGCCCGTGGCGGGAACTGCTGAATGCGGCACATTGGCGCCCGGCGCCGGCCATGGCGATACTCGGTGTCGCCGGCGGTCTGCTTTACGCCAGTGCCGGCGAATGGACCTACCTTTCGGTTTTGTCGGACCGCAGTGCCGGACTCGTCCACGCAGGTGATGCGAGAGTCGGGGCCGGCGCGCTGATCGTTTGCGCCGCACTGATGACGGGCGGCGTATTGGCCGCGTGGCTGTCCGGCCGTTTTGCATGGCAACGCGCAGCTCGCGGCATGCTGCTGCGACGTTTCGCCGGCGGCGCATTCATGAGCGCGGCTGCAGCGATCCTGCCCGGTGGCAACGACACGCTGCTGCTATACGGTCTGCCGTCAGCCGCGCCGTACGCCATCGTCGGCTACACGGTGATGATTCTGTCGTTGTGCGCGCTGATGCAGGTAATGCGCTGGTTGCGGCCCATCATTATTCGCCCGGTCACTGTCGGCAAAGACGGCTGAGCTGCTCCAGCAGCGTTGCGGCGCCGGCATCGACGGCACTTTGGAAACCTGCGGCGATCGCCGTCAACCTGCCGTTGGCGGCGGTCGCGGTGCTCTTGATGCGGATTGGCGCCGTGCTCCCGTCGCAGGCCAGATATCCGCGCATTGCCATTTCTATGATGGGCGACGTTCGAGTTTCGCCGACAACGGCAAAGAAAGCGTGCAGCTCCAGATCCAGGTACCAGCCCGTGCCGGCACCGGAGCCGGCGGTCGACACCTGGCGGAAATACCCGCTGTCCTCCAGCACCGTACGGAACACGCTTTCCAGAACGTCCGGCAGGTTGTCCGCCCAACGCGCGCCGGCGTAGGAATTCAGCGTGGCGCCAGGACCGCGTATGAGCAGCCGGTCGGTATCCAGGCCGGGCGCCGCGCGCAGGCGCAGGGTCAGGCTGGGCGCGTCGGCGGTTGCCGCGGTTGCCCTGGTTGCAGAGGGTACGGATGACTCGAGCCAGTAGACCGTCTCGGGCGGCACGTCGCTGGTCAACAAGGACGAACAACCGCTGGTCAGTGTTGCACTGGCCGCAGCCAGTGTTGCGAGGACGCGCACGACCATGTCAGCGCTCGGCCTGCACGGCGTTTTGCCGCGGCCGGTGGAGGAGGCGGGACGGATCTTCCCGCAAGGCCATGAGCAGCTTGTCCAGCTCGCGCAGCGAACGCCGGGATTCGGCGACAAGGGCCGGTAGCTCGGCGAGGCCGTTGCCGACGAAGTGATCGAGCGGTTCTTCGTTGCCGTCGAGTATTCGTTCGAGCCGATTGGTGAGGCGGGCTGCATCGGCGGTTGCCTCGTTCAATTGTGCAATGGCCGATACGAGGTCCGGTTCAGTCTGATCGAGCAGGGCCTGCACCCGGACGGCGGTGCTCCGCAGTTCGGCCAACCCCGCCGAGAACCGGCCGGGCAATGCGGCGATGGTTTCCCGTTCACCGGCAAGGGCATCCGAGAGCACCGCGAGATTGGCCAGCGACCGGCTCAATGAGGCCTGGTTGCGCTCGCCAAGCAGGTCACCGGCCTGGTCGAGCACGCCGTCGATTTTCGCCGTTATGTTGCCGCTTTGCGCCAGCAGCGCCGGCAGGCCTACGTCACGCGCCGGTATGATCGGCGGATGACCCGGAGCGCGCGCCTGCAACCCTGGAAACTCGCCGTAATCCGCGGCGAGATTGATATACGCGACGCCCGTGATCCCCTGGTAGGTGAGGCTGGCGTAGGTGCCCGAGTGAATCGGTGTACTCTCGGCAACCGCGACGTGCACGGCGACCTGCGTATCGCGATTCGTGATCAGTTCAAGGTCGATGACTTCGCCGACGTCGACGCCCATGTAGCGAACCGGGCTGCCGACGGAGAGGCCGCTCACGTCGCGCGCGAACTCGATCGTATAGTGGTTGTCCGACTCCCGGTCGCGATCGTCGCCGACCCACAATACGAACAAGACGGTGACAACCGCCGCGGTCAGTACGAAGACGCCCACTGAGACATAGCCGCTTCGTTCATCCATCGCTGTTCTCCCGGAGTTTGGCCCGACGACCGCGCGGGCCATTGAAGTATTGCTGAATCCACGGATGCGATGATTTGCCGACTTCGGACAGCGTGCCTGCGACAGCTTTACCGTCCAGGAGCACGGCGACGCGCTCGCAGGTCGCGAAGAGCGTATCGAGATCATGCGTGATCATGACGATCGTGAGATCCAGGCTGGCGTGCAGGTATGCGACCAGCTCGTCGAACTCCGTCGCCGCGATCGGATCGAGGCCGGCTGTCGGTTCATCCAGAAAGAGGATCTTCGGGTCGAGCGCCAGTGCCCTGGCAAGTGCAGCCCGCTTGCGCATGCCGCCTGACAGCTCGGCGGGATATTTGTCGTACGCGTCTGCATGCAGGCCGGTCATGCGGACCTTCAATTCCGCAAGCTCGCGCCGGGTCACCGGGTCCATTGACGAATGCAACAGGATCGGCAATTCGACGTTCTGCATGACCGTCAGCGCCGACAACAGAGCGCCGTTCTGGAACAACACGCCCCAATGGCGTTCGAGACCGGCTGTTCGGTCCCGAATGTCGCGGTCGAGCACGGTGATGGTTCCGGCGTCCGGGCGGTGAAGGCCCAGCATGCTGCGCAGCAACACTGATTTGCCGGTGCCCGAGCCGCCGACGATGCCGAGGATCTCGCCGCGCATGATGGAAAGCTCGAGTCCATCATGGATCACTTGGGCACCAAAGCGATTCGTAAGATTGCTGACTTCCACGATCGTACCCATCAGACACCCAGGCTCGAGAAGACGATGGTGAATACGGCGTCCGCCAGGATAATCAGGAAAATGCCTTGCACGACGGCGGTGGTGGTCAGACGCCCAAGCTGATCGGCCGAAGCGCTGACCTGCATGCCGCGCAACGTCGCCACACCCGCGATCAGCAAGGCAAAGAAAGGCGCCTTGACGATGCCGACGACGAAGTCGTTTACCTTGGCGGCGCCGGCGGTCCTTTCCAGATACTGTGCGGCCGAGATGTCGAGCATCGTCGTGGCGAGCAAAAATCCACCGGCAATGCCGGCCAGCATCCCGAGAACGGTCAGCAACGGGAGCGAGACCAGCAAGGCGATGACTCTGGGAGCGACGAGTATGCGGTTGGGGTCAAGGCCCATGATGCGCAGCGCATCGATCTCTTCGTTGAGTTTCATGACGCCGATGGCGGCGGCGAACGCGCTGCCCGAACGACCGGCTACCATGATGCCGGCCAGCAGCACGCCCATTTCCCGCAGCATCGCGACGGTGACCAGGTCCGCCACGAAAACCTGGGCGCCGAACTGGGCAAGCTGGTTCGCACCCTGGTAGGCAAGGACGAGTCCCATGAGAAAAGTGATGAGTACGACGATCGGCACCGCCTTCGCGCCGGACTGTTCAATTTGCCGAATGGTTTCGGCGACGGTCAGACGGGAAGGATGCGTAACGCCGTCCAGAAGCGATCTTGTCACGCGCCCGATGTCATCGACGCGGGCTACCGTGCTACGGCCGACAGAATCCAGCAAACCGGCGATTCGTGTTGTGAGGTTCGGTGGCGAGAGACCGGCGCCCTCGGCCCTCGATGTGTCGCCGCGAAGCTCGGTGATGCTCTTCAGGAACTTGAAATGTGCCGCCTTGAAATGCAGAAATTGTGTTCTGCGACCCTGGGATTCGAACTCCTGGGAGCGCCGGAACAGCACCCAGGCGCCCGACAGGTCCAGGGTGTCCAGTCCTCCGCATTGAAAAACGACCTGCGGCGTGTCGCCGCCGTCGATCTCCTGCAGGGCATCATGCAGCATCCTGACGTTACCGAAGGTCCAGTCGTCCCGGAGACTGATGACCAGAGTATCCGATTCACGCCGATAATCGAGGTAGGGGGACACTTTAGAGTATGAGGCCGCCGCTGGAGATGGACGGTCAGGCCGGGAATTTCAGCAGGTCCGTATCGATGGGCAGGGTCCGGACGCGCTGGCGGGTGGCGGCGAAAATCGCGTTGGTCACCGCCGGAGCGACGGCGGAAGTCGGCGCTTCGCCGATCCCGCCGGGAGACTCGGCGCTCTTCACCAGGTGCGTCTCGATCACCGGGGATTCATTGATCCGCATCGGCCGATAATCGTTGAAGTTGCCCTGCTCCACCCGCCCGTTCTTCAGCGTGATGGCGCCGTACAGCGCAGCCGTCAGGCCGAAGAGGGTGCCGCCCTCGATCTGCGCCGCGATCGTGTCCGGATTGACCACGATGCCGCAGTCGACGGCGCAGACGACGCGGTGAACCTTGACCGATCCGTCGGCCGCGACCTCGACCTCCGCGACCTGCGAGAGGTAGCTGCCGAAGGCGAACTGAACCGAGATGCCACGGCCTCGCCGTGCCGCCAAAGGCGCACCCCAGCCCGATTTCTCCGCCGCGAGCGTGAGCACGCCGAGTGCGCGGGGGTCAGTCATCAGCGCCTTGCGATAGGCAATCGGATCCTGCTTCGCCGCATGTGCGAGCTCATCCATGAAGCTCTCGACGACGAAAACGTTATGAGTCGGGCCGACGCCACGCCAGAAGGCGGTCGGGATGCCTGGCGGCTCCGCGCGGACGTAGTCGACGTGAATGTTCGGGAACGCGTAGGGCGGTTCCGCCGCTCCCTCCACCGCATCCGGGTCGAGACCATTCTTGAAGAGTTGCGGAACATAGCGCGCAAAGATCGAGGAGCCGCAGACGCGATGGGTCCAGGCCACCGGCTTGCCGTTCGCGTCGAGCCCGGCCGACAGCCGGTCGTAGTAATACGGCCGGTACATGTCGTGCTGGATGTCTTCCTCGCGGCTCCAGACAACTTTCACCGGTCCGTCCACCTGCCGCGCGATCTTGACTGCGAGGAGGGTGCCATCGGCGTCGAGGCGCCGGCCGAAGCCTCCGCCCAGCAGATGGTTGTGGATTCTCACGGCATCCTTCGGCAGGCCGGTGATCTCCGCGACCATGGCCTGGGTCAGCGTTGGCGCCTGGGTGCCGACCCAGATGTCGCAGCCATCCTTGCGGGCATGGACGGTGCAGTTCATCGGCTCCATCGCGGCATGGGCAAGGAACGGGAGCTGATAGACGGCGTCGATCCGCTGCGCTGCGCCGGCGAGCGCCGCCGCGGCGTCGCCCTCATTACGGGCCACCACGCCGGGTTGCTGCGACGCCTCTTCGAGCTGGCGGATGATCCCGGCACTGTCGACCGTGGCATTCGCGCCTTCATCCCACTGGATGGCGGCCGCCGTGAGCCCCTTCTTTGCCGCCCACATGTGATCGGCGACGACGGCCACGGCTTCGTCGATAAGGACCACCTGGCGCACGCCTTTAACCGCCCGCGCCGCCGCCTCGTTGACCGACTTCGGCTTGCCGCCGAACACGGGCGAGATGGCGATCGCCGCGATCTTCATCCCCGGCAGCCTGGTGTCGATGCCGAATTCCGCTCGACCGTCGACTTTGTCCGGCGCATCGAGCCGCCTGGCCGGAGTGCCGATCAGCGTGAAGTCCTCCGGCTGCTTCAGCGTCACGCTGTCGCGCGCCGGTACCGGCAATGCGGCAGCGGCATCCGCCAGCTCACCGTAGTCCAGGCGGCGCGAGCTGGCCACGTGCACGACCGCGCCGAGCTGCGCCCGGCAGGTGCCGGGATCCACGCCCCATTGTCTGGCTGCGGCCTCGATCAGCAGGGTGCGGCCGACCGCGCCGGCCTGCCGCAACGGAGTCCAGAACGCGCGGACCGATGCCGACAGGCCGGTCGTCTGAATGTGCAGAATCGAATTGGCATACAGAGCATCGTTGGGCGGAGCATGCTCCAGCCGGACCCGATCGAGGCCGACCTCGAGCTCTTCCGCCAGCAGCATCGCCATGGCGGTGTAGATGCCCTGGCCCATCTCGACCATCGGCATCACCAGCGTCACGCTGCCCTGGCGGTCGATGCGGATGAAGGCATTCGGCGCAAACGTGGACGATGTCGCAGCCATCGCCCGGGCGGGGCGCAACGCCAGCGGCAGGGTGAGGTTGATAACGAGTCCGCCGCCGAACGCGGCTCCGACTTTGAGGAAGCTGCGACGATCGAGCCGGGACATCAGTGGACTCCTGTGGCTATGGCCAAGCGAAGGAGAGGACTGTGCCCGATGCCGCCCGGCCGTTATTGAACGTGCATGCTGAAACTTGTATCCGGTGATTCCCGGCTCAGTGCCGCGTTACCACTGACGTCGGATTCCCGACCGATCGATCTCGGAGGGCATCGCCTGAGTCGGGACCGTTGGCGTGTTCGCGCCGCCAGGCGCGGGGGCTCGTGCCGACGACACGCCGAAACACCCGCGTAAAGTGGGACTGATCGCACAAGCCGCAGGCAAGCGCTATCTGCGCCAGCGGCTCGCCGGTCGTCAGCATCATCTGCTGCGCGAGCGCCATGCGACGCCGCGCGACGTAGGCGAGCGGCGTCTCCGCAAAGCTGTTCTTGAACGCATGGAAGAAGTGGCTTGCGCTCAGCCGAACCAGGGCGGCCAGCTCGGTAGCCTTGATGGTGGAGCCGATATTCGCATCGATATAGGCGGTGATCCGGTTGATCTGCCAGCGCGCGAGTCCACCACGATTCGGGGCGGCCGGTATCGGTTCCATCCGTAACGATCGGCACCCGGACTCGAGCAACGCGATCGCCCGGGCGAGGTAGTCCCGCGCTGCCGCGACGTCTTCGCCGAGCGCCAGGCGGGCATCGTCCAGAAGCCGGTCGACGGTGGACTCGGCCGGTCCGGCAGATAGGGCTGCGGGCAGGTCGGCCGGGGCGAGGGCCGTCACATTGAACGTGGCATTGTTGGCAACCGTTCGCCGACCGCCGTGAGCGGGCAGGCGACGGGGCATTTCGAGCGCCGTAGCGAGTGACTTGGCCATAGGTTGTCTCCTGATCTGGTGGTGCCGACACCGGAGCATGGACCGGCCGGCTCGCCGGGGCGAGTAGAGAGATGTAAATCGGTGTAAAAGGGCGTAAGCGCCTTCATGGCCCGTCCGCTAGCGCGAAGCGAGACAGCGCCTGGTTACGAATCGTCGTGACGACCACATCATTCCAATTCGGCTCGTTCCGGCTGCTGCCGGAACGGCGCGTTCTGCTGCAGGACGACGAACCCGTGCAGATCGGCAGCCGCGCACTCACAGTCGGTTGGCGTCTCATAGTGATGCAAAGCTTTGAGCGGCGCTCGCATGCAACCGGGCTCTGGGAATCGGGCGCGGGGCGTCGACGACTGGCAGTTCCAGGCTGTGTGCCATCCTGACCAGTCCGGCGAATGAGCGTGCGGCCATCTTTCTCATCACCCGGCCGCGGTGTATCTGCACCGTCACTTCGCTGATTCCGAGGCGTTGTGCCACTTGCTTGTTCAAAAGACCACTGGCAACCAGCTCGAATACCTCCCGTTCGCGCTGCGTGAGCCGTTCAAAGCGACCGCGCAACCTGTTGAACTGTTCCCGCTCTGCGCGCAGTCGAAAACCCAGCTTGATCGCCGCGCGTACCGCATGCAGTATCTCCTGCGATCCGCAGGGAAGACTCAGGAAGTCGACCGCACCGGCCTTGAGCGCGCGGCTGCAGGCTGTTACGGACCCGTTACGGGTCACGAATATGACCGGCGATCCGTGCCGGGCGAGGGACTCCTGCAAGGCAAAGCCGCTGGCATCAACGAGATCGACGTCGAGTATCCCGCAGGAAAGGTTGGTCAGCGTCTGGTGTGCCCTGCACTCACCCGCCGAATGGCACACTTTGACACTCAGTCCGTCGGCGCTAAGAAGGGCCGCTAGCGACGTACACACCTCAGGCTCTCTGTTCACGATCAGGACGACTGGGTTGCCGGCTTCTGCAGCGTCGGCGTCTGCGTTCATGATTGAGTCCTCCTGGATGCGTGTCAGTATGAATCGCACGCAAGTGGCCCTGCTACCCCAGAAAATGTGCCGTCGCGATCCCCCATTCGGGGAAGTAATGGTGCCTCCATGATCAATGCGCAAGCTGGTCACTTCCATCGCCCGCTCCGGATTCTCAAAGATCGATGCGCATGCGACCGTAAAGGCTTGCATCAACGGACCATGTACCGGGACCCAACATTGCCAGACTTACGCCGACAACCGCGACAAAAGTGTGGCTATGATCTGTCCACACGTGTTGTGTCGCGTACCCAAGCTCGATAGTGACCAAGGCAATGGCAGCCACGGGTGTCCATAGCCCGGCAACGAGCAGGAGGCCGACAGCAATGCCCAACGTTGGCAAAAATAGGGTGCTCCCCGGAGCGGCAGGGGTAAAGCCAGGAACACTGTCCGATATCAACGCGAAAGCAGCAGCACAGCGCAATAGCATGAGACCGGTACCGGGCCAGCCGTTCGGAAATGTGGAGAATAGTCGCTGCATCGAAGGACCTGTGCGACTGTATGCGGGCAAGTGGACTGCCAGCAACCTTGAATAGGGAAAGCTGACATCCCCCGTTCAGGGGATATCAAAGCTCGATCAAACCTCGAGCAAGCGCGAGCGTAACGGCGTGCGTTCGATCCTGCGCGTCAAGTTTTGCCATAATACTTTTCATGTGCGCCTTGACCGTCTCATCACCGATTGCAAGCTTTCTCGCGACTTTTTTGTTCGAATTGCCTGCTGCTACCAAACGCAGTACCTCGATCTCTCGCGTCGTTAGAAGATCTTCGCCGAAGTGGACGGCCAGCTCCCTGGCAACGTCAGGATGAATATGTTTCGCGCCGGTATGCACCGCACGTATGGTCTCTAGTAGTTCCTTGCGCACTAGTCCCTTGAGCACATAGGCTTGCGCCCCTGCCTTTAGCGCGCGCTGCGCGAGTCCGTCACTGCCATAGGTCGTCAGGATGATGACCTTGGCGGCAGGCGCTTCGGTACGGATCGCGATCAGCGCATCTATTCCGCCCATCCCAGGCATTTGCAGGTCCATCAGCGTCACGTCCGGGCGGCAGCGCCGAAAGACCTCGATAGCTTCGCGCCCGTTGGACGCTTCCCCGGCAAGCTCAATATCATGTTCGTTGGCGATCAATGCCCGAACCCCTTCGCGAATCAAGGGGTGATCGTCTACCACCAGTATCCGGATTAGTGTACTGCGGACATTCACGACCAGTCCTTCCACAACGAACGGCTAACTACCTGGACGCATCCCTTTTGAAGGCCACCTCCGCCGGCACCCGAAGTTCGACCTCGGTGCCTGCGCCGGGTTTGCTCCATATCGTTAGTTGACCATCAAGTGCCTCTGTACGCTCGCGCATCCCCTGGAGTCCCCAATGCCCTATGCGTTTACCCTGCTTGAGGATCCTTTGGTCGATACCAATGCCGTCGTCGCGCATTCGCAGGTACAGCCCTTCGTCAAGGTAGCCGATCTCCGCTTCGATATTGTTGGCCTTGGAGTGCATCGCCGCGTTCCTGAATGCCTCACGGGCAATTCGGTAAACCTCGTCGCGGATCGCATCGTCAATCGTGCGGGGCCGTCCCTCCACGGTTACCCGATACGCCGGTTGCGGATCGTTGGCGACAGTCTCCAGCTCACTCTTCAGCGCCGTCACGGACGCCGTCAGGTCACGGTCCGAATCCTGCATGTATCTCAGGTCATAAACCGCTGCGCGACCTTCGGCAATAACCTCATCGCCGCGGTCCATCACCGCCTCGAGCGCCTCCGCCGCGTCCGCCGGACGCGCCGGGAGTAAGTTGCTGACGGCTTGTAGCCTGAACATCATTCCTTGGAAACCTTGCAGTAACGAATCATGGACCTCCCTCGCAATTCGCGTCCTCTCACTGACACGCGCCTCCAGGCGAATATCGAACTGCCGCGCGATCTGTCGAACTCGGTAGATATATGCCGTCCGCGCCAGTAATGCAATCAGCGCAAGGACCGCAAGTCGAAACCACCAAGTGGCCCACCAGGGTGGCAATACGGTGAGAAGGAGATCCAGTCCCGGCTCATTCCACCGACCGCGGCTCGTCGCGCCCTGGACCCTGAAATGGTATTCACCCGGAACTACGGTCGTGTAGTTGGCAAACCGACGGTGACCAGCGACCTCGTGCCAATCGGTATCCAGACCCTCGAGCTTGTAACGATAGCGATTTGTTTCCGGACTGCGGAAGCTTAGTGTAGAGAACTCGAAGGAAAAACTGTGTTGCTCGTGCGATAACGTAACTTGGGACGTATATCCGATCGATCGGCTGAGGGGCGAGCCGTCATTCAAGCTGACCGGCACGCCGAACAGCCGAAAATCCGTCAGTACGATGGACGGCAAGAAATCACTTTCCGGCAGCACTGCCGGATCGAAGGCAAGCGCACCTGAAAACCCGCCGAAATACATCACTCCGCTGGTTCCTCGATGGCAGGCGCCCCAACCCGTGAGGTCGGGACCCGGCAGGCCATCAGCCTGGGAGTAGTTCTGAAACCTTGCGCGCGTCGGATCCAGCCGCGACAGCCCATTACTGGTGCCGATCCAGATTGCGCCACTCGCATCTTCGCAGATGCAACTAGCCGCGCTACTCGCGAGGCCGTCGTGCTCGAAATAAGCAGTCACTTTGCCGGTGTCCGGGTCGAGCCGGTTCAGCCCGTTCTGCGTCGCCGCCCAAATAGCTCCTTCGTGATCGACGAGAATAGTATTGATTCGCAGATCGCTCAATCGACCATCAGGCGTGTCATCCGTGCCAAAGACCTGGAAAGAATGATTCGCGAAATCGAATCGAACCAGACCGGCGCCGTGACTTCCGAGCCACAAGCGGCCCATCGCATCCTCGGCGATTGATTTGTACCAGACCTGGTGATCACTGCTGTGCTGGTACGACGAAAATGTGCCGGTTGCCGGATCGAAACGGTTCAGCCCCCCGAGTGTTGCAACCCAGAGCCGGTCTTCACGATCAACAAATAGATCTACCACGAAATCATTGCTGAGACTCGAAGAATCGCCTTCTATCCGTCCGTAGCCTTTCACAGCGCCGGTCTTTTCATCCAGCTGGTACAGGCCCTGACCCGAGGTGCCGATCCAGAGGGTGTCGGAGCGATCCCTGAGAATCGCCAGGACATCGCTGACGACGCCGCGGCCAGGTATCTCATAGTGCCTGGGCCGCCCTGTTATCGCCTCGTAACGAGTGAGCGCACCAGTCGTACCAGCCCAAAGCGTGCCATCCGCATCCTCAAACAGCTCGTTGACGAGCCTCTCCCCGAGATTGGCGGCGTTGTCACCATCAAAAGGCAATTCTGTAAACAGTGAACGCCGGGTTGCAAAAAAGGCAGGCTCTGTTGCGCCAAATCCAACCCAGATGTCGCCCTCCCTGTCCCGGGCCAGTGTCGTTATTCGATTTTCGGTGAGGGAACGTTCGTTAGATGGATCATATCGATAGCGAATGAACCTGTTGCGCTCACGGTCGAATTTGAGCAGGCCGTCGGAGAAGGTGGCTACCCACAGCGTACCGTCGCCGTCCTCCAGCATTGAACTCACGCCTGTTAGCGGAAAGCCCGAAAGCTCGCTTGGCCAAAAGGCATAAGGCGTTAGCGTTCCGGCTTCACGGTCGAATACTGCAAGACCGTTGCCGGACCCGTAGAAAAGCCAGAACACGCCATGTTTGTCCTCATAGAATCCCAATTCCCGGGGTTCATTTACTGACAGCCGCAGCGTGACCTGAGCGGCGTTCCGATCAAATCGCTCCAAACCACGTGCCGTAGCAACCCAGAAGTCGCCGGACCGATCTTCGCCCGAAAACTTGACGTCATTGCTGCCCAGACTGGTGGCATCGAGCTTATCGGCCTGAAATCGCACCACTTCACCGGAATCGGGACTGAGCTGATACAGGCCGTTGCCCGTTGCCAGCCATAAGTTTCCGGACGAGTCCTGACTGATATGCCGCACCGCACTCGCGCGGTCCAGCGGCAAGCCCGGATCAATCCGGTAGTGAACAAAAGACTCCGTCTCCGGCTCGTAGCGATCCAGCGAATAGTCACACCCAACCCACAGGTTCCCCGATTGATCCTTGAAGAGAGCCGAAATGAACACGCCGCACAAGCTGCCCGGTTCTGACGGACTGTGTTTAAAGACGCGATACTGATACCCGTCGTAGCGATTCAGTCCGTACTGAGTGCCGAACCACATGAACCCCTGATCGTCTTGCACGATATGAGTAACGCGTTGTTGTGACAGGCCTTCCGATCGGGACAAACGAATGAAGCGCACGTCGGCGCGATCCTCCAGTGGAAGGCGCACGGTTTGTGCTGCAAGTCGAACCTCCGGAACCCCGGCCTCGGAATATGCGGAAGTCGACCACAGGAGAATCATAACGGCCACGACGATTCGGACCGCATTCATCTTTTCTTGGCGGGCTTGCGCAACAGATCCAACCACATCGCGACCTCGCGACTGCCTGTGCGAACTGGCGGCCTGACGGGCAGAGCCGCGCAAAACCGGTTTCGCAAGTCGCGGCGGTCGAGCAAATATATACCTGTCACGTGCCGATCTGTAACAGAATTGCCGGCACTTTGGGCACGGCGACTTAGGGCCCGACTCGCAGGCGTGACCGGGCGGGGAGCACCGGTCGTGGACTACATCGGGTACTCGAGAGACAGGCGTCTAACCCTCGCCGAAGGAGCCGCTATTGATTGTTACGCCGAAGCCGTTGGCGGTTGGTGAGCAGACACCAGTGGCCTGTAACAGCGAAATCGGAAGTGTCTCGCTCGGTCTGGCGGCGCCTGGCTTGGTCTTCACTCAGCCGATAGCTACGGCTATCGGCTTCGCTCCAGACCGGCGCCAGCCACCACCATCCCTTCGCGATGCCACTCCCGATTTCGCTGTTACAGGCCACTAGTTGCGAGTATCCGCGCGACCGATCGTGTCTTCCTCGGCCGGGCAATGTGCCCCGGTCTCGACCCATGCCGCGACCAGCGCGGCGAACGCTGCCTGTGTTCCGGGCGCCGGGGTTCGACCGGCACCGGGCTGCCAGCCCCAGCCGACGAGCGGGTCCGTCAAGCTGTGCCTATGAATCTGCGGGAGGCTCCGGCCGCCGTTGCGCGAAGGGTCCTTGAGCTGCGCACAGATCTCGGCCGTCGAAAGTCCCCGCCAGGCCATCGACAGGGGCGCCAGGCTCCAATGAGGCGCGCCCGGAACCGATGCGATATGTTGTCCCTGCGTGGAGACGTTCTGCTCGGTGTGGCAAGTCGCGCAAGGTAGCCCGGCCACGCCGTGGTCGTGGTCGCCACCCTCCATGAAAGGCACATGCGTGTGCAGATCGTCGCCCTGGGTTGGAATCCGTGTCGGAGGATGACAGTTCACGCACCGCGGGCTCTGGAATACCTTGGCGGCTTCGGTGAACAGCGCGGCCGAGCGCTCTTCGACGTCCGCGATGGCGGCGAAATCGGCTGGCGCTCGCAGGCTGTCCGAGGCTCCCGTCATCGCCGGAATGATTCCCGCACAGACAAGTATGCACAGCAAAGCGGGCAACGTGCGGCGGTTCATGTCAGGCGCTCCGTAGTCGTGCGCGGTCTATCGGCAGCTCGTAGAGGCGGACGCCGGTCGCCGCGTAGATCGCATTCGTTACCGCCGGGAACAGCGCCGCCGTGCCGGGCTCTCCGACGCCTCCAGGCTCCTCGGCGCTGTCGACGATGTGCACCTCGATCGACGGTGTCTCATTCATGCGAAGCACCGGACAGTCGTCGAAGTTGCTCTGTTCGACACGCCCATTCGCGACGGTGATCTTGCCGTAGAGTGCCGCAGAGAGGCCGAAGATGATGCCGCCCTCCATCTGGGCGTGCACGACGTCGGGATTCACGGCGACCCCGCAGTCGACCACACAAACCACACGCTCGACGCGCAAGCTTCCCGACGGCTCGACGGATACCTCAGCTACCTCCGCCACATAGCTGCCGAAATCGTTCAGGAGCGATATGCCCCGGCCGCGCCCTCGCGGCAGCGGGCGGCCCCAGCCGGCCAAATCCGCCGCGCGTTCGAGCACGGCGAGGGCACGCGGCGAGTCCGCAAGCAGAGATCGTCGATACTCGAGCGGATCGCGACCCGCGGCACGTGCGAGATCATCGATGACGCTCTCGACGACGAACACGTTGCGCGTTGGCCCGACACCTCGCCAATTTCCCGTCGCAAGTCCCGGCGGCGCTTCCTGCCGCACGTATTCAATGCGCTGTGCAGGCCATCGGTAAGGGCCGGTAGCGCCACCGACCATGTCGAGATCGACACCATTCTGGAAAAAGATCGGCAGCCAGCGCGCCATCACAGACGGGCCCACGATCCGGTGCGAGAAGCTCACCGGTCTTTGCTGTGCGTCGATTCCCACCCGGACTCGGCTGTGGTTATGAAAGCGGTAGTAATCGTGCTGCACATCCTCCTCGCGACTCCAGGTCACCTTTACGGGTCCTTCGACCTGGTGCGCGATGCGTACCGCCTGTGCAACGTAGTCGGCCTCGAGTCGCCGGCCGAAGCCACCGCCGAGCAGGTGGTTATGAATCGTGACTTTCTCAAGTGGTATGCCGAGCGCCTCAGCGGCCAGGCGCCGTGCAAGCGCAAGCCGCTGGCAACCGACCCAGATTTCGCAACCGTCCTCGCGCACGTGCGCGGTGCAATTGATCGGCTCCATGGCAAGATGCGCGAGCATCGGCATACGAAACACGGCTTCATAGCGGGACGCTGCCTGCGCCTCGGCTGCTTCCGGATCACCCCTCTCGGCGGCGACGACCCCTTCGCGCTCCAGCGCCGCATCGCAGTCCGCCACGAGCCTGGCCGTGTCGAGCGTGGCGTTGTTCCCTTCGTTCCACGAGATATCGAGCGCCGCAAGTCCCTTTCGCGCGGCCCACGTATGATCCGCCACGACGGCTACCGCATCGTCCAGCTTCACGACCTGGCGGACTCCACGCACGCGCAGGGCCGGCCGCTCATCGACAGTGCCGAGCTTGCCGCCGAATACCGGACAGGCGGCAACTGCGGCGAACTTGACGCCAGCCGGCAGCGCGTCGATTCCAAACTTCGCTGCCCCGGTAACTTTCTCCGGCGTGTCTACGCGCTTTACCGAGCGTCCGATCAGCTTGTAGCTCGCAGGGTCCTTGAGCATGATATCGAGTGGCACAGGCAGGCGTGCTGCATCATCCACGAGTGCGCCGTACGTAGCTCGCCGACCCGAGGCTTCGTGCACTACCTCACCCCGCCGCGCTGCACACTCCGAGCACTCGACGCCCCAACGTTGTGCCGCTGCGGTTTCAAGCATGACTCGCGCGGTCGCACCGGCGAGCCGCAACGTGTCCCAGGATCCCCGGAGGCCTGCCGATCCGCCGGTGATCTGGTCGCCGAAGACCGGATGACTGTAGAGAGACTCGTCGGGGGGCGCAGCCGCCAGTGTCACCTGATCCAGATCCACCTCGAGTTCCTCCGCAAGGAGTTGGGTCTGAGACGTATAAGCGCCCTGACCCATCTCGACATACGGCAGTATGAGGATCACCCGTCCCGCACGGTCGATACGCACGAAAGCATTCGGCGCAAGAAGGTCAGCGGCCGCCGGCGACGCCGTGGCGGGGGATAGGCGGAAGGAGACGAGCAGGCCGCCTCCGACGGCCGCCATACCAACCATGAAGGCACGGCGCGAACACGCACTGGAGCGGACTGATGACTCTTTGGCATGCACTACCCGTGTCCCTCGACCGCTCGCCCGCTTTCCGTGCCGGCTTGCGCTCGGGGCAACTCCGCGGCGGCTTTCTTGATCGCGCTGCGGATCCGGCCATAGGTACCGCAGCGGCAGATGTTGCCGCTCATGACCGCATCGATGTCCGAGTCTTCCGGAATTTGATTGGCCGTGAGCAGGGCCGCCGCCGACATCAGTTGGCCCGGCTGGCAGTAGCCGCACTGCACGACCTCTACGTCGAGCCACGCCTGCTGAAGGGCCTTCCCTACGGGAAGGTCTTCCAGTGTCTCAATCGTTCGGATCCGGGCACCGTCAGGAAACGCAGAGATTGGCGTTACGCAGGAGCGGCGCGGTGCGTCGTCGACGTGCACGGTGCATGCCCCGCAGAGGGCGATCCCACAACCGAACTTCGTTCCGGTGAGGCTGAGCACGTCGCGTAGTACCCAGAGCAACGGCGTATCGTCATCGACATCCACCGGATACTGGCGTCCGTTGACAGTCAGGTTGCGTTGCATTGGCTCCTCTCCTATACGGCTGGACGAACAGAAGAGTAGTTCGCAGCAGCATTGCCCGCCATCACATGTTTCTATGATGGCCCGGACGACGTGTCCCCGGGCAATCTGTCCGGATTCCAGGTCCAGGTGACCCTCATGTCCAAGTCTTCTCCAGTGGGTGGATCTCCTTGGCACACCGGGTAGCTTCTAGTCACGGATTCCGTCGCGCAATCTGCTGCTCGCTCCTGCTTGCTAGCGGATCGTGGTGCACGTTGCCGCACGCGGAAGAGGTGGAAACGTCGCTGGTTGCGCTAGGAGCCGTAACCTTCGACGGCCTCTCGGCCGACTTTGGCCTTGTTGAAGCACGCGCCAAACTCAGTCCCTATTTCACGGTCGCTTCCGGCGTTGCCTACCTACATCTGGAACACGGCTATCGTGAGGTACAAGTGCGAGCGAGCGTGACTGCTTCAGCCATAATCGGGCGCTTCACTCTGGAGGATCGCAACTTGATCTACGCGAGCTCCGAATCCGTGCAACGGTATCGGAACAGGCTGCGGCTTACGATGCCGGCATTGGGCGGCCATTCCCGCCTCAGCGCCCATGTTTACGACGAAATCTACTTCGATCTCGACCGGGGCGGGGTCGTCCGCAACAACCTGGCTCTTGGACTTGGAGCGTCGATCAGTGACAGCTGGCGCGCGGAGCTCTATCACGTATGGAGTGACAATCGCGCAGTTGGCGACATTCGCTACATCATGGCGATGGTGTCCATAACCTTCGATTGTTGGTAGGCACGATCAATCCTCTCCTGACTGAATCCTACGCAGACGGTGACACCGTGATCGTTCTCTTCGACGCGCAAGGCACGACGCTAGACGGAAGCAGCTATTCGAACACCTACGCATGGGCCTGCTCACACTGCTCTCCGTAAGTATCGCGGCAGAATTGGTTGACAGTGCGCAGCCCTGACACCGCCAATGCTCGAAGATCCCTGCGCAAGCCAAGCAGACGGGCACTGATAACGCCGTCCGGGCAAACCCTGTCATCTCACGTTGATGACGACCTTGCCTTTTGCACGCCCCGTCGCCAAGTAGTCCATCGCTTCGTTGGTGGCTTGGAACGGGAAGATCCGATCCACGACCTGCCGGACGACGCCAGATTCGATGAGCGACGTGATCTTGCTTAACTGCTCGCCATTGGCCCGCATGAAAACAAACGAGTAGCTGATGCCGTGCCGCTTGGCCTTCCTCCGAATGTGGAAGCTCAAAAGGCGCATGACTTGCTGGAAGAACCAGTTCAACCCGCTCTCTTTGGCGAACGCGATATCCGGCGGGCCGGAGATAGAAATGAGTTTCCCTCCGGGCTTCAGCACCTTGAGGGACTTTTCGAGCGTGTCCTTGCCCAGGCTGTTCAGGACCACGTCATAGCCATTCAGGACCTTCGCGAAATCCTCTTTCTTGTAATCGATGATGACATCCGCGCCGAGACTTCTGACCAGATCGACATTCGCCGTGCTGGTCGTCGTCGCCACCGTTGCGCCAATGTGCTTTGCCAACTGGATGGCAAACGTGCCGACCCCGCCGGAACCGGCGTGGATCAGGATCTTCTGTCCCTTCTTCAGCTTGGCGCGTTCGATCAATACCTGCCACGCGGTCAGGCCCACCAGGGGGATGGAGGCGGCCTCTTCCATGGTGAGATTCTTGGGCTTCAACGCTACGTCGGCTTCGTTCATTGCGATGAGTTCCGCGAACGTCCCGATTCGGTCCTGGTTTGGCCGTGCATACACCTCGTCACCAGACTTGAAGCCTCGAACCTTGGGCCCGACACGGACCACAACGCCGGCCACGTCGTTGCCCAGGATCAGCGGCAAGCGATAGGGCAGGATGAGCTTGAACTCACCATCCCGGATCTTGGCATCCAATTGGTTCAAACTGGCCGCGTGGATGGCGACCAGGACATCGTGTTCGCGAACTTCCGGTTCCGGCATTTCGCCGAGGCGTAATGCGCTGTTGCTTTTGTAACGATCGACGATGATTGCCTTCATGACTGCTTGTCTGGGTGGATATTGCATTTCGGAGCGCGGCGCAAGCGGTTTTTCTGCCACAGGTTGCTTATTTCCAGAGGGGGGCTTTTGCGGGGCGCCAATGTCCGCTTTTGGCCCGACTCCCGTCGGTCGCGCAGGCTGAGGTAGACTGACGGCTGTTTACCCAAAACAGTCAGTACTAACAGAAAAAGAATTGAGCCGACAATGACCAATGATCACTCGGTCTGGGGAATCACAGGCCCCCTACGTGTCGCACTTGTCGTAGCGGTTTTCTTGGCTGTCGTTCCCGTTTATTCAGCCAGCCGTTCAGGCGGCCATCCGTACATACTAGTGATGGAGGCCACCGACCCGGTTGAGCTCAATTATTCGTCCTTGCTCTGGCCTCTGGGCTAGCCGTCGCTCCGGCGTGTCCTTATATAAGGAG
>JBBDXW010000025.1:161870-169228 GCA_040902105.1 Woeseia sp. | reverse complement strand
AGGGTTTCGCCAGGCGTTATCGCAGGCATTGTAGGAGCCCGCCATTGCGGGCGACCAACCGCCCACCCAACCAAAAAGCGGAAGCGCACCGCGGAAATCTATGTTACATAAACGCGACATTTCCGAATCAGGGCCCCCTATGACCTTCGACATCAAAAAACTCCAGATCGGCGTGATCGGTCTCGGCTATGTCGGCCTGCCGCTCGCCGTCGAGTTCGGCCGCAAATATCCGACCGTCGGCTTCGACGTAAAGAAATCGCGTGTCGCGGATCTCGAGGCAGGCACGGATGCGACGCTGGAGATATCGTCCGACGAACTGGGAACCGCGAAACATCTCCGATTCTCATCCGATCCTGGCGCGCTGTCCGACTGTAACTTCTACGTCGTTACGGTTCCGACTCCCATAGGCGACGGCAACCGGCCGCTGCTGACGCCGCTCAGGAACGCGAGCATCACGATCGGCAAGGTCCTGAAGCTCGGCGACGTCGTCGTCTATGAGTCGACGGTCTATCCGGGCGCCACGGAAGAGTTTTGTGTGCCATTTCTCGAGGAACATTCCGGCCTGAAGCTCAACCGGGATTTCTATGTCGGCTACAGCCCCGAGCGCATCAATCCCGGCGACAAGGACCACCGGCTGCCAACCATACTCAAGGTGACCTCCGGGTCGACACCGGAAGCGGGCGACTACATCGATTCGGTTTATCGCACTATCATTACGGCAGGCACCCACAAGGCCTCGAGCATTAAGGTCGCGGAAGCAGCGAAGGTAATCGAGAATACCCAGCGCGACGTGAACATCGCATTGGTCAACGAACTTGCGATGATTTTCGATCGGGTCGGCATCGACACCGAAGAGGTACTCGTAGCCGCCGGGACAAAGTGGAATTTCCTGCCGTTTCGCCCGGGCCTCGTCGGTGGACATTGCATCGGCATCGACCCGTACTACCTCGCGTACAAGGCCCAACAGCTCGGTTACAACCCCGAAATGATCCTTGCCGGCCGGCGCATCAACGACAACATGTCCATCTACATCGCGTCGCGCATCGTCAAGCTGATGTTATCCCGGGGGTTGCAACCGCTTAAAGCCCGTGTGCTGGTTCTCGGACTGACTTTCAAGGAGAATTGCCCGGATGTCAGGAATACCAAGGTGATCGATATCGTCAAGGAGCTGCGATCCTACGGCGCGCTCGTCGACGTGCACGATCCGTGGGTCGATCCCGTGGAAGCGAAGGCCGAGTACGGAATGGATATGGCGGTTGAGCCGCAAAGGGAATCGTATGATGTTATCGTGCTGGCCGTGGCGCACAAGCAATTCAGGGAGATGGGCGACCAGGGCGTGCGCGCGTTCGGCAATGCAACCTCGATCATCTACGACATAAAATACCTGCTGCCCAGCAGCATGTCCGACGACAGGCTCTGAAACGATCCGCATGCGACAGGACGACTGAATGAAAGTACTGGTTACCGGAGCGGCTGGATTCATCGGATGCTTCACCGCTATGCGCCTTGTCGAACGCGGCGATACCGTTGTGGGCCTCGACAATTTCAACGCCTATTACGACGTCAGTTTGAAGCACGCGCGCGCGGCGCTGCTGGCCGGGTTCGACAATTTCTCCATGGTGCGGCTGGACCTTATCGACCGCGACGGCATGGAAAAACTGTTCGCGCGCGAGAAATTCGACAGGGTCGTGCACCTGGCCGCGCAGGCCGGCGTTCGCTATTCGCTCGAGAACCCTCACGCCTACATCGACAGCAACATCGTCGGCACCCTGCACGTACTGGAAGGCTGCCGGCACAACGACGTCGAGCACCTGGTCTACGCGTCGTCGAGTTCGGTCTATGGCGCGAATACCGCGATGCCGTTTTCGATTCACCAGAATGTCGATCACCCGTTGGCGCTCTACGGCGCGACCAAGAAAGCCAACGAACTGATGGCACACACCTACGCGAACCTTTACAGGCTGCCGACGACCGGCCTGCGCTTTTTTACCGTGTACGGACCGTTCGGGCGCCCGGACATGGCGTTGTTCATGTTCACGAGGAACATTCTCGAAGGCAGGCCGATCGACGTGTTCAACTACGGCAATCACCGCCGCGACTTCACCTATATAGACGACATCGTCGAAGGCGTGGTCCGTTCCCTGGATCATGTCGCTCTGCCGAACGACGCATGGGATTCTGACGTTCCCGACCCCGGCACCAGCAAGGCGCCGTACCGGCTCTACAATATCGGCAATCAGCGACCTGTCGAACTGATGCGATATATCGAAGTGATCGAGGAGTGCCTCGGTAAAAAGGCCGAGAAGAACCTGCTGCCCATGCAACCGGGCGATGTGCCGGATACGTATGCGGATGCGGAAGACCTTGCCCGCGACGTGGGTTATAAGCCGGGTACTCCGATTGAAACGGGTGTAAAGCGATTCGTCGACTGGTACATTGACTACTACCGAGTAGATCTGAAGCAGAGCGCGTAAGCGCCGCTGCGGCGGCAGTCCAGGCGAGCGATGGCAAAGCGCAAATCCGACGGGCGTTCGAGCACCGGATATCCAACGGACCTGCCGTCCTGGCAGGCCCTCCGAGCCCACTGGCGCGACGACATGAAGTCGCGCTCGCTGCCCGAGTTGTTCTCCCGGGACAAGAAACGCTTCGAGCGTTATTCGCTGCAAAGCGGCGACATCTTCCTCGACTACTCGAAGAATTTCCTTAACGCGGGCACGAAAAAGCTGCTGGTGAGGCTGGCGCGGGAATGCGACGTTGCAGGCGCCATTAACGCGATGTTCTCCGGCGAGAAAATCAACACAACGGAGGACCGGCCGGCGCTGCACGTCGCACTGCGCGCCAAGATTTCGGATCGGGTCGCCCACGAACTTCCGGGACTCGCGGACGTCTGGCGGACTCTCACCCGAATGGAGCAGTTCGTCACGGCCGTACACGATGGCACCGTCCGCGGCTACAGCGGCGCGCGACTGACCGACATCGTCAACATCGGCATCGGCGGTTCGGATCTCGGTGTCGTCATGGCCAGCAGGGCATTGCGCGATTACCGGCACACGGGCATGCGCTTCCACAGCGTGTCGAATATCGACGGTACGCAACTCGCCGATCTAAAGAAGGAGCTCGATGCCGAAACCACGCTTATAGTTATTTGCTCGAAGACGTTCACGACGCTGGAGACGCTGACCAATGCCAATGCGGCGCGCGAGTGGATAGTCGAAAGACTCGGCCGCGACGCCGTGATGAACCACTTCGCGGCTGCATCCACCAATCACGAAGCAATGGACAAGTTCGGCATCAACCCGGATTTCCGCTTTGCGTTCTGGGACTGGGTGGGCGGCCGCTATTCCATCTGGTCCGCCGTAGGGCTGTCATTGGCCCTGGTTATCGGCATGGAAAATTTCCAGGCAATGCTGGGCGGCGCCCGGCGGATGGATCAGCATTTTCGTCATACCGAACTCGCCGGGAACATGCCGGTCCTGCTGGCGCTGGTGGCGATCTGGAACAACAATTTTCTGGGTGCGGAAAGCCAGGCGATACTTCCCTACGACAACCGCCTCGATCGCTTCCCGGCGTTTCTGCAGCAATTGCAGATGGAGAGCAACGGCAAGCGCGTGCGCAAAGACGGCACGCCGGTGAAAGTGAAAACAGGCATGGTGATCTGGGGCGAGGCGGGTTCGAACGCGCAGCATTCTTTCTACCAGTTGCTTCACCAGGGCACGCGGCTCGTCCCGGCCGATTTTATTCTCCCGATGCAGACGTCCGGCGCGTCGCAGCCACAGCAGGACCTGGCGATAGCGAATTGCCTGGCGCAGAGCGAGGCGCTGATGGAGGGCTATTCGAAGGAACGGGCCATCGAGGATCTGGTGGCAGCGGGATACTCCGTTCCGGCGGCCCAGGCCTTGGCGCCACATAAAACACATCCCGGGAATCGCCCGAGCAATACGTTGATGTTCGAGAAGCTGTCGCCGGAAGTTTTAGGACAGCTTATTGCGCTTTACGAACACAAGGTGTTTGTCGAAGGCGTCATCTGGGGCATCAATTCCTTCGACCAGTGGGGCGTGGAACTCGGTAAACGGCTTGCGACGGAACTGAGCGATGCGGTCCGCAGTCCTGATGACCATCACGGCGGGAATGCATCGACCCGCGGGTTGCTGAATCGGATTACCCGCAGGCTATAGCCGTGTTGGAGCCCGCGCAGCGGGCGATTTGAGGTCATCAGCGGATTCGGATTCGCCCGTTGTCACGGGCTCCAACAGGGTACTTGCGAAGCGTTTCTATAGCCGTGTTGGAGCCCGCGCAGCGGGCGATTTGAAGCGAACCGTACTGGTCCATGCTCGTTGCTACGGGCTCGAACGGGGCTCTTTCGGAGCTTTGCCGTTAGAATTCGTCCTTTATCGACGATCTGAACCGCTTGTTGTCCCGGAAGACCATTCTGAAAAATGCGATGGCAAGATCTGTTCAACGAGCGATATCGCTGGGTTTGGCCGTATCCATCCTTGCATCCGTTGCCGCCGGCGCGAATCCGCTGATCTCGCCCGGCGACCTCTCATTGCGACAGGACATCCAGTTGCTGGCCGATCGCGGCATCATCGAAGGCCCCGTGACCAGCTGGCCGCTGTCCTGGGCCGCGATTCTGTCCGACATCGATCGAAGCGAACCTGACGGCAAGCTCTCCGACCAGGTGACTCCAGCGCTGGCGCGCGTGCGTGCACGGGCCGAGCGGGAGGCACAGGCCGGCGAGCTCCGCTTCAACGCGAGAGCGTCCGCGGCGGAAAACCCCGTCCGCGCGCGATCGTTTGCCGATACGCCGCGGGAATCCGGCGAAATAGGCGCCGGTTTATCCTGGACCGGCGATCGCCTCAGCGTGACCCTCAACGGGCAGGCGGTCGCGTCGCCCGACGACGGCAAGAACTATCGGGCAGACGGGAGCATGCTGGGCGTGGTTTTCGGCAATTACACGATCGCAGCCAGCACCCTGGATCGCTGGTGGGGTCCCGGGTGGGACGGCAGCCTGATTCTTTCGAACAACGCGCGGCCAATCCCGGCGCTTGCGATCGAGCGCAACCTGACCGATGCGTTCGATAGCCAATGGCTTGGCTGGCTCGGTGCCTGGGACCTGAGCGTCCTGTTCGGCCAGATGGAAAACGATCGTGACGTGCCGGAGCCGCGATTCTTCGGCATGCGCTTCAATTTCCGTCCGTTGCCCTCGCTCGAAATCGGCCTGTCGCGGACGGCCCAATGGTGCGGCGAGGGCAGGCCGTGCGGCTTCGACACGTTCACCGACCTGCTGCTCGGCCGGGACAATCGCGGCGACGGCGGCGTCGATCTGGACAACGAGCCCGGCAATCAGCTTGCGGGCGTGGACCTTCGCTGGAATGCCTCGGCGCTGGGACTGCCGTTCGCGATCTATGGGCAGTTGATCGGGGAGGACGAGGCGGGTGGTTTCCCGAGTCGGCATATCGGCCAGGCCGGCATCGAAAGCAGCGGTACCTGGATGGGGCGGTCGTATCGCCTGTTCGGCGAATACGCCGCGACAACCTGCGGCTTTTACAAGTCCGACGAAATACCCAACTGCGCATACAATCACGCCATTTACCGCACGGGCTATCGCTATCGCGGCCGCACCGTCGGTCACGGCGCCGACAACGACTCAAGCATGCTTTCGGCGGGCATTCTCCTGCTTGAAACGAACGGCAACAGCTGGAGCGCAATTCTGCGGCGTGGAGAATTGAACCGCGGCGGCCCGGCGGACGCGGAAAACCCGCTCACGGCAACTCCGCAGGACATCCTCGAGTTACAGGTGAGCCACCGGCGCTTTTTTCGCTACGGCCAGATCGAGATCGGCGCAGGTGTGGAACGCATCGACGACATTGCAGACGCCCAAAGAGACACCGAAGGCAAAGTTTACCTGCAATGGCGAAGCAGCTACTGACGCAAATCGGCGACAGTGCAAGGGTTCCGGCCCTGTACAGGGCCACCGTCGTATGACAAAGTTACCCGCAGACAGGAACCGCGCCACTCGTCCACCCAGGCGCGTAACACAGGGCAGCGGCCAAGCCGCTGGCCCGTCAATTCGGAAGACTTCCCAATGACCAAAACCTCAAGCTCCAGCCGTTTCGGCCTCAGTCAGGCTGCCCCTGCGGCCCTTTGGGGGCTCGTTCTGGTTCTCCCGGCGTTCCACGCGGCCGAGGCCCAGGAATGGCGCCTCGAGCCCGAAATCCGCGTCGGCGGTGAGTACGACGACAACGCGCGCCTGAGGGCGAACGAAGCGGATATCTTCGAGATCGATGGCTATATTGTCGAGGGTAGCGCGGGTATCGCCTACCAGACGCAACGGTCACTGTTCCGCATCACGCCGACCCTGCGCTCGCGTGTTTATGACGAAGAGATCGACGTCGATTCCGACGATCAGTTTCTCGACCTCGAGTGGACCCATGAAACCCTCAAAAGCCAGTTCGCGTTAAACGGCAATTACAGCCGCGAGTCCGCGCGTACGGCCGAACGCGCCGATGCCGACATCGACGTGGACGACCCGGACGACATCCCGATCGACGAAACGGGAGTCGTGTTCGGTAACGAACGCCGGGAGAGATTTCGCATCTCGCCGAAGTGGCGCTACGAGTTCACGGAACGCATGTCTTTCGACACGAGTTTCGCCTACACGGATACGTCGTATGAAGACAATCTTTTGAGCCCTCTCAGCGACTACACGGACACACGCGTTAACGCTGGATTGGGCTGGCAGTTTTCGCCGCGTACGAGGGGATACATCGCGGCTACGGCGCGGCGTTTCGAGAACGAGCTGAACACGGATGTCGACGGGGTCGGATTCGGCATCGGTATCGAGTCCGATATCTCACAAACAACACGCTTCCGCGCCGAGGTAGGTTACGAGGACTCTGAACAGGATGGCACCGGGGTGTCGGAGTCGAATTTCGTCGGCGACGTCAACCTGGTGCGCAAGCTGGAGACCGTCACGCTGCTGGCTCAGTACAGGCGCGACGTCACCCCTGGCGGCTCAGGGCGCCTTACCGCAAAGGACTCGTTGAACCTGAGTCTGAAAAAGCAGTTCACGGAGCGGGTTTCGGGCGGGCTTGGGGTTCGCGCCTATCAGACCGATGGGCTCGGCGATCAGGCAGTCACGTTCGAGGAGCGCGATTACGCAGAAGTTTTTGTGGAATTTGGCGTTGCCTTGTCGCGCGCGTTTTCCCTGGAGGCAGACTACAGTTACGCGCGAGTCGACGAAAGCGGAACAGAAGGAAGCGCCGATTCAAACAACATCATACTCTGGCTGGTATACAGGCCGACGCCGATTGTCAGTTCCCGCTAGCGAAACTCCGCGAAAGGCTGTAGGAGCCCGC
>JBBDXW010000025.1:137603-161860 GCA_040902105.1 Woeseia sp. | reverse complement strand
ACATGGCCGGGCTGGTCGCCCGCAATGGCGGGCTCCTACAGCGGCTTCGGTCACGGCCAGAGTCACTCGCGGCTGACGATCACAGGTCGTTTGGTCAGCGCGCTGAATACATGCGGAAACATGTACCAGGCTGAACGCACAGGGCCCATGCGTTCCTGCTCACGATAGATTCGATAGATATCGGCGACTTTCCCGAACTTTGCCGATGACAGCGACCCATTCGAATGACGGTAGTACGCGTGGCATCCCGGATAACGGCGCGCAATCGTACCGTCACGGGTCAGCGCCAGCCAGAAGCCCCAGTCCTGGCCGCGACGTACGTCCGGCATGTATTGCTTGCCCAGCACCGTTTGATCGAAGGCCGCCGTCAGGCAGCCTATCGGGCAGCCACGCAGCAAGTCTGCATACGCCAGACGCTCCGGCGCCTTGTGGCGTCCAAGCAGGGCGCCGGTCGTGGCATCGACGGCGTCATAGTCTCCATAACTGAAGAGGATGTCATTCGCCGCCATGAAGCCTATCTGCGTCTCGAGCTTGCGCTCCGACCAGAAGTCGTCGCTGTCGAGGAAAGCGACAAAGCGGGCCGTAGCCATGGCAATGCCCGCATTCCGGGCTGCGCCGGCGCCGCCATTGTGCTGTCGTATGATCCGCAAATGGGGAAACTCACGCTGCAGTCCCTGTACGACGGACACGGTGTCGTCGAGCGATCCATCGTCGACGATGATATGCTCTACCGGCTTCAATGACTGCGTGCCCACGGACCGAATGTTGCGCTCAATCACGCTGGCCGCGTTATAAGCTGCCGTGATGACCGAGACCTCAACCATGCGCATGCATACTTGCCAGCTTCATACAGAACGCCCCCCGCGAATAGTACGTGGTCAGCGGTAGTTTGCGAAGTCCGGATGGGCCTGCAAGCCTTGCAGACGAGTCTCGTCAGCAGGACCTCGTCGGGCGGGAGTCGGACCACATTGCGCGTTGCTGATCCGTTGCAACGCAAGCATACATTGTGGGTTTCCTGGAACACTCACCGCCGCACGACGGGACTGTGCGCCGCGTGGAATGTGCCCTTGCACATCATTCGGTCGAAACGCAACGGGCCCGGTCGATGGATTGCGCAGGCGGTAGAGACGCTCGAGCTCTTGCGCCGTCACCGGCCGGAGATCCTGTTCGTGCAAAGTCCCTCTCTGGCCCTGACCGTGCTCGCGCTAATGAGCCGGCGGCTTTTCGGGTACTACCTTGTCGTCGATGCGCACAACGAGGGGGTCAGGCCGTTCGATCGCCCGGGCGCATTCGTGCGCCGGCTCACGCGGCGACTGCTGAACGCTGCCGATACGACAATCGTGACCAATGCGGCTCTGGCGAAGGACGTCAGCCTCGCCGGAGGGCGGCCGCTGGTCCTGCCGGACAGCCTGCCGATTCCGCCGGTGCTTCCCGCTATGCACGAAGACGTCGAAGACGCACCCCACGTCGTAGTGATCGCGACGTTCAGACCCGATGAGCCGATTGCGGCGATCATCGCGGCGGCGGCGACGATGCCGGAGGTTCGCTTCGCGTTCAGCGGCGACTCCCGCAAGTTCCGCCAGACGGGAATTGAATGGCCGGCCAATGTCCGCTTGACCGGATTCCTGCCCGACCAGGAATATTGGCAGCTCCTCGGGCAGGCAGGCGTGATTTGCGATCTGACCTTGAAGCCGGATTGCCTGGTGTGCGGTGCTTACGAGGGCCTCGCAATGGCGAAGGCAATGGTGCTGTCGGACAACCCGGCGACGCGAGAGATTTTCGGGCCCGCGGCGGTACTGACGGACAGCAGGCCGGATGAGATCGCCAGGGCTCTGCGCACGGCGCTCGAGCAGCGGGAACGGCTCGAGGCAAGCGCGCGTGAAGTGCGCGAGGCCTATCGCGCGCGCTGGCAAACGCAGGCCGCCGCCACCTGGGATGCCATTCATGCTGGCGCCGCCGCCGACAGTCGAGGCCTGACTTGAAGGGCGCATTGCCTCGCATCCTGTTCTTCAACATCAACGGCTCGGGCATGGGGCACCTGAGCCGCTGCCTGGCCTATGCGCGCCGTATGCAGAGTCGCGCCAGACCCGTGTTCTTTTCCCTGGCCTCGGCTGTAGAGATCATTCATGACATGGGTTTCGAGGCGGACTACTTCGTGTCTCCGTTCTGGTCGCGTTCGCATATCAACGCCTGGAACCAGGAACTGGCGGTGCGTGTCGGGTTGATGCTCGAGGAAGTGCGGCCGGTCGCGGTGGTATTCGACGGCACCTGGCCGTTCCATGGGTTCATGGATGCTTGCGATGTGTACGACGTGCCGCTCCGGATCTGGTCCAAACGCGGGCTGCATAGGAAGGATTTCGGGCCGGTGCCGATCAAGGAAAGTGCCTTCGACCTGGTCATCAGGCCAGGAGAGATCGGCGCCGCCTTTGCGATCGAACGCGCTCAACGCCCCGGACGAACGGTGACGATACCGCCCGTGACGCTGTTAAAGAGGGACGAGCTGCTGGATCGAAACGAAGCGAGGGACGCACTCGGTCTGACGCGCGAGGGCCGCTATGCGTTGCTCTCGCTTGGACCGGGCAATCTCAAGGACGTCAGCGACATCGCTCGCGGCCTGATCGAGGAAATGGGCAGTCGCGGATTCACCGTGGTGTGGGCGCGTGCACCGATAACTGTCAGGGATGTGCCGCTCCCGAACGATGTCGTACCCATATCTGTCTATCCCCTGGCGCGGTACATGCGCGCTTTCGACGTGTTTGTCGGCGCCGCTGGCTACAATACTTGCTGTGAGATTATCCAGTCGGGTGTGCCGAGCTTGTTAGTGCCGAACACGATGGTGGCGGATGACCAGGCGCGGCGGGCGGAAATGGTTTCCCGATACGCGCCGGTCGTGGTTTCCCCCTGCGAGACCCATGAGGACAGGACTGAGGTCGTTTCGCGTCTGCTGGATCTCATCTGCACCTTGGAAAAGCGGCCACCCATCGATCTCGACGGCGCGGAGCGGGCAGCCGATGAAATGCTCGCTCTCGTTGACCAGAAGGTGACGGCTTGAGCCTGCGCGCGGAGATCGAAGGTTTGCGGCAACGGCTGCAAGAACTATCCCGTGAGGCGGAATGCGACCTGGGCCAGCGTTACGCTCTGCGCTTACCGCCACATGAACGTTTGAGCCTGTATCGGCGATTGCGTATGGGGGCGGGCTTGATACTGCGACGTTTGGGCCTCAGAGCCACGCGGCAGCTCGAGCCCTGGCTGCCCGGACTCAAGCACGTTGAATGCAGCGATGAGGCCAGGCCGTTGGTGATCTGGGCACTCGACATTGATCGAGATACCCTGCGAGCCGCGTGTCGAGGTCTCGAGACGCTGCACGCCGCGTTGCCGAGCTTCGTGCCGGTTCTGGTTACGGACGTCGCGGATTTCGCGTTCTTCTCCCGGCTGGGCTGGCTCGTGGAATACGTGCCGACACTCTCCGCACCGGCCGGCAGCTACGCCGAACGAAAGCGGCGCTACCTGGCTTGGCGCTACCGCGACGCACCGGCGCTGCCCGTGTCCGTCGGGTTGAGGAAAGGTGTGCGAAAAGAGGAACTGCTGCTTGTCTGATTTCGAAGCGCCACCGCTGCCGTGCGTCGTACTGTTCAACATCAACGGGGCCGGCATGGGACACATGAGCACGTGCCTCGCATATGCGAACCGCCTGCGGGGTCGGGCGCGGCCCGTGTTCTTCTCCTTGGCGTCCGCGATCGAGATGATCCACGCGATGGGTTTCGAGGCGGATTATTTCGTTTCCAGGTTCTGGTCGCGCGCATCTGCCTGGGCGTGGGACCAGCAGCTCGCGTTGCGCCTCGGGCTTTTATTCGAGCGGGTGCGCCCGGACATCGTCGTGTTCGACGGTACCTGGCCTTATCGCGGGCTGTTACACGCTGCCGCGGTCCATGGCGTGCCGCGGCTGGTATGGTCAAACTTGGTTCTCTACAAGCAAGGCATGCGCAAGGTGCCGGTCAGAGAGAGCAATTTCGACCTGGTAATCCAACTCGGCGAAATCGGCAGCCACTTTACGCTGGAACGGGAAGCGATGCCCGGACGTAAAGTGACCATTCCACCCGTCACGCTGCTCAATGACGACGAGCTGCTCGACCGCAATGCAGCCCGGGATTCGCTTGGATTGAGCCACGAAGGTCGCTACGCACTTTTTTCACTTGGGCCCGGTAACCTCAAAAACGTCAGCGCCATCGGCGAGGGGCTGATCGATGAAGTGAAGGCGAGTGGCTACACGGTGGTATGGGCTCGCGCGCCGATCTCTGCGAGAGATGCGCAGTTGTCCGACGATGTGCTGTCGATAGCTGTGTATCCGCAAGTACGGTTCATGCGCGCTTTCGATGTCTTTGTTGGGGCCGCGGGTTATAACACATGTTGCGAAGTGCTCCAGTCGGGAGTGCCAACGCTGTTCGTGCCGAACACAATGGTGTCGGACGATCAGACCCGTCGTGCGGAGATGATCGCGCAAGTCGCGCCGGCGGTAGTTTCCCCTTGTGAGACTGCGGAGCAGCGGGCGCTGGCCGTCAGGAAGCTGCTGGCGCTGTCCGGTGGCGAGCGAACGCGATCTCTGGCCTTTGATTTAAGCGGCGCCGAACGCGCGGCCGCCGAAATTCTCGCTTTGCTCGATGCCTAGCGACAAACGTGAGCCGCATAACCGGGGTTTAGCGGCCATCACAGGGGCGCCAGGAGCGGGCAGAGCCCAGCAATTACGGACCTATTACGACTTTCAGATATCATTGATCGCTGCTTTTCTCGGCGAGGCGCGCCTTGTGCGCGAAACGTTGCGTGATAGCCGCTCACGCATGCTGAAACAGTTCTACATGGCGGGCCTCCAACGTAAAGGAGATGAAGCGCCCCAACACGGCGCGCTACTGCTGTTTCAACCTGCAGGCTGGATCCACCTGGCGCAGCTTGCCAGAATTTGCGGTGAAGACCTCTGGTCCTTCCAGGGCAGCGATCGCCGCGGCATCCTGCTGGCGATGGCTGACGAGGTCATCGTAAAGGGAAAGATATGAGCCTGATGGAGGAAATCGCAGCCCTGCAGCGGCATCTTGCGGAGTTCGCCGAGATGACCGACGAGGATTCGATTGAACGGTACAGTCTGCAATGGGCGCCCTTGCCGCCAGGACTTTATTGGCGGGTACGTTGGCGTGTCGCCGTGCCCTTGCGCTGTCTCGAGCGTATGCACCTCCTGCGGCCGGATCCCTCGCGCTTTCGACATATTCGTCGGCGCCGCCGGTTACAACACCTGTTGCGAGGTGCTCCAGTCGGGCGTTCCTACGCTTTTCGTCCCGAATGAGATGGTGACGGACGATCAGTCACGTCGCGCGGAGATGGTCGTCAAGCCGTGCCCGCGATCGTTCTCCTTGCGAGACTGGCGGGCAGCGGAGTCGCGACGGCCACCGTCTCCTGGCCTTGCGGAACGGCGGGCAGGCGAGACGGACGTCGTTCGACCTTAGCGGCGCGGATCACGCAGCTGACGAGATCTTTGCTCTGGCTGATGCAGGAGGCTGCCCGTGAAAAGAACTGTGAGGCTCAACGGCGCACGAACGCGTCTCGTATCCGCTCAATAACGCTGGGTGGGCGCCGCAGCCGATCGAGCGGCTTGCGGGCGATGCCCCACCGGCCATCGTTGACAGTGTGTCTGTCTATGTAGCCGAGATGCGGTACGAGCAGGTCGAAGACGAGTTTCACCGCCGGCGTCGCGCGCTCGTCGGGGCTACAGGCGCGCCACTGCCGCGGCATGTCCGCTCGATCCTCCATCGCGGACTCGACGGTCCATTCTAGGTCATCGAAGAGGATCCAACCGCCCGGGCGAAGGAGCATGTCCACGAGCGCGAACCCGAAGCCCGTTGCGTCCCACGTGTGTCCGCCATCGAAATAGCACATATCGAACTGTGGCCGCGGCGTGGCTCGGATGATCTTGGCAAGTTCCCACGTGTAGGAACGTTCGGCGAAGACCGGGGTGACGCGATGCGCGAGGTCGAGCGCCGACAACACCTGGCCTATATTCGGCTCCCGGCGCTTGGCGTTCCAGAGATCGATCGTCAGGAGATGTCCTCGCCCTAGATCTTCGAGAATGGCTGCAAAGTAGGCGCTGCTCTTGCCGTGATAGAAGCCGATTTCGAGGATGTCACGCGCGTCGTGCTTCGCAACAAAATCACGTATAAATGTCGCCTGCGGATGGCGCATGTATTTGAGATCGTCGAAAGTTGATCTGACCTTCTCAAAATTGTCCATTGTGAGATTCGTCCGCCTTGCAACCAATTGCTGGGTCGAGATGCCGACAGTATACGAATAGTTGCCTACGTGCGGCGAATTTTGGGCACTCGTCATCGCACTGGCAAAGCAATCGAATTGACGGTAGGTTCGGCGTCAACTTTTGCCGGTGCCTAGTAAACGGTATGACGAATACCAGAAGACATTCAAGCATGCCGCCGCTCTGGTTCCGGGCGCGCTCGCTTGGTCAGGCACCGCCTGTTCGGGCCCAGCGGTAGTGCACCGGCAGCGGCAGGCTGGCGCACTCAGCTCGGAGATCCACCGCGGGCCGAAACGGCCGCGCTCGCGGATGTCTACCGTAGCGGCTCGATCGTCGGCGTCTCGGATACTTTGGTCCTGTACCGCATCATAGGCATCGATCTATGTCCTCGCCACTCGTAAGGCAATCGCGGAACAATCTGGCTTTCATCCTGCATGATGCTACGATCGATGCCCGTTCCTCGCGACCATGCGCATCCGGTAACTAATTGCACGCGTTCTTGGCAAGGATCATTGAATGACTGCACAGAGTGATATTCGGCTGTTGCGGGACCATTTAGACGACTTGGCTCGCGGTAGCATCGATGACTTGGCGCCCTATGAATTGCAGTGGCCGCCGATGCCGCCCGGCTTTTACTGGCGAGTGCGATGGCTGGGCAGCTGGCTGCTGCGATGCCTCGAGTCGATGCGTCTCAAGAAGATCGAAATTTGGCCAGCGGGCCTCAAGCAGGTTCCCGATAGCGCCCGAGCGAAACCGCTGCTGATTTGGGCAGTGGGAACGGACCGCAACACCCTGCGCGCTGCTTGTCGAGGCTTTTCCCAACTGCAAAGTAGCCTGCCTGGATTTGTACCGGTGCTGGTGACGGACGTTGCAGACTTTGCGTTCTTCTCACGTCTGGGTTGGCTCGTCGAGTACGTCCCAGAGTTGCAGGGGCCTGGGGAGACTTACACGTCTCGCAAGGCTAGGTTTCTGGTGCGGCTGTATCGCGATGCTCCGGCGCTGCCGGCCCGCGCTGGATTGGACGTGCCGGCCCGGGCCGAAGAACTCCGACGACTGGTGTTGAAGGGAACAGACGGCTGGAAGGGAGCAACCAAACGGGTACTGTTTAGACGCTGACTTCACCAGGGCGTGAGCGAGAATATTGTCGAAACATTAAAGGTTCAACAGCAGCGTGAACGGATCGCCGTCGCTTGCCTCACCGATACTAAATCTGATCTGCTCTCGTGGATTTCACCCGAGTTGCGTCGGCGGGATGTATCGTCCCAGACTGACTCTTCGCACCTCGCCTCGCTCGATGTCTGATCACGTCACCTCAGGCTGCGCGATGGCCACGAATCTCTTATACTCCCGCGCGAGGTACTGAACCGTGGGCGAAATACTCATTCTCGTCTATCGAAATTCTCCTGTGAAGTGCTGCGCTTCGAGATTGACTTGGGGAGCGAGAGATCGGGGCTTGCCTGGCATTGAGGGCGGTCGCAGCGGCAGGCATGCAGAATGCATGTGTCTCGTAGAAGGTAGTAGATAGTGAATGAACTGAATTTGAGTGGAATAAGCGAAATTGATTTGCCTAGGCTTGAGACGCCTCTGCTAAAGACTATTCGTGAACGATTCGAAGACGCTTATTTCAAGCAGTTGGGCGTTCGTTCGGGCAGCGGTTTGTACAAGAACGCTGATTGGCGACGGCTTGAATTCGCCACGCGCCTCATTCCCTCCGACTGCAAGTCTGTCCTGGACGTCGGTGTCGGTCCGGGGGCCTTTCTAAATTATCTTGCTCTTTCCGGCCGTTTCGATCGTGTGACGGGTATAGACAAGCGACGGTACTCGAAGTTTATTGAGCTCGCTCCGGATTTGGACTATCGGATCATGGACATCGGAAATACTTCATTTCCAGATAATTGCTTTGACATGGTTTTCTGCATGGAGGTTCTTGAGCATCTGGAATCGGCAACCCTCGAGGCTGGACTCTCAGCGTTGCGGAGAATCGCAAAGAAGAAGCTCGTGATGACTGTTCCATTCAATGAGCCATTACCTCTACCGATGTACCACTTACAACACTTCGATGAGGATAGGATCCGGACCACCTTTCCAAACGCTGAGATCTTGCTGGTACATCGAAACAAGGGACGATCGACTTGGCCGTGGGCTTTGCTAGTAGAAGAATTCTGAGTGAGGGTGCAAGAAATGGTAGTAGCACAGCATTCTGGCAGCGAAGACCGCATATCCGAGATTTACTACGGTGAACTCTGGTCCGAGAGGAGTACGAGACGCGCGCGAGATCGAATTCACTGGATGTGCAAGAGCGCCATTGGCCCAGATGTATTAGACGTCGGATGTAGTCAAGGCATAACTGCGATCTTGCTTGGTCGTCAGGGATACAACGTCGTCGGCATTGATACGAGTTCTGCTGCAGTTAAGTTCGCGAGCACAGATCTTGCTAAGGAGGCGAAGGAAATACAGGCCAAGGTGAAGTTTGTCCAGATCGACCTTTTCTCGATGGAGGACACCAACAATTTCGATACTGTGATCCTCGGCGAGATCCTGGAGCATCAAGTAGATCCACAGGCATTTTTGCAACGGGCGCTTCTGCCGCTGCGCACAAACGGCAGAATCGTTGCGACGACACCGTTCGGATACGCTCCACACGACGACCACAAATCGACCATGTTTCTGAGTTGGGTTATCCGGCTATCGGACTTGAGCGTTCGCGTCGACACCTGCGAGGTAGTTGATGGCTACATCCGGATAATAATTACGAAACTTTCAGGCGATCAACCATCAGCACTGCCGAACCCAACAGAATTACTCCGGAAGACAGAGTCCGGAACCTTGAATTCTCAGCGGCGCCTGCATGCGATGATTGATCAACGGCAGAAAGAGATCGAGGGGCTTGAGCAGTTGCAGGAGTCTGCCGAAGAGAGTCGCGCACGTGAGATCAAACTAACACGGATCTATGATGAGTTAGAGTCCATATCCGGAGGGATGCGCAAATACGATGTCCTTGCCGAGGCAGCGAGCCACTTGCCAGAGCAAATTGACGAGCTCAAGCGAACTGCGGACGAGCTGTGGAAGTTCAGGAACATAAGCCAGCTTGAAGCCGAAATATCTGCTGCGAAGGCCAGAGAACCGGTGCTAATCATCTTATCGAATAGGATGAAGAAGGCCATGCGTGAGTTGGAGACTAGCCGTCGGGAAGTGGCGGCACTGCGTAATAGCGTAAGCCTCGCTGTTGGCTCCGAGCTCGTTGCCTCGCTTCGCCGACCTTTGAGATTGTTCTTACTACCAGGCCTCATGGTTCGAGCTGCGCGCCGGGCGATCGCGGCCCGGCGGACACTTTCGGACGAAGTCTGCCTACCTTTATTGACGAGTGCGTCAGTGGTGGTAGTTGGTGCCACACCAGTGACACTGGAACAGAAAACGATCCCCGATCAGCCCTATGAGTTGTCGATTAGTTTAGTTGGGGAAGCGACTCCTTGCAGAAAGGGGATTCTGCTCGAGGTCCTAATCAATGATGATGAATTACGGGATTTCCTGGAGCGCAACCCACACTTCCGAAGGAGGTCCGCGACGGGCACTGCGTTTATGTACTTCGACCTGAATGGGACTGCCGTTCAGCAAGTATCTACTGTCGTTTGGACCGGAGTAACATCCAAAGTAGTTCGATTCTCTCTGAGCCGATTTCGGGGTAAAGATCACATCACAGCGATTGTGCACGCACTGAGGACAATTCGATCTGCTGACGCCCTCACGAGGACGGCGAAAGCAAGTGCTGAGCCACCAAAGGCAGCTGCAGCTCCGAAGTCTATGGAAGTTCTCTCGATTCTCGATGCGTTCACGGAAGACTGCCTGGAGCCAGAGGTGGACTTGATTCCAGTATCTAAAACACAGTGGCGGCAGGAGGCCAACGAGTCGGATCCCAAACTATTATTCGTTGAATCTGCCTGGCGAGGAAATTGCGGGGAGTGGAACTATGCTTTGACCAAGCCGGAAAAGCATGGACGGGAGCTCAAGGATCTCATCGCTCATTGTTCGACCAAAAGCATTCCGACGCTCTTCTGGAATAAAGAAGATCCGGCCAACTTCGAAACGTTCATTGGGGTTGCTGCATGGTTCGACTATGTGTTTACGACAGACATTGGATCGGTAGACAGTTACCGGAGGATAATCGGCAAAAATAATGCATTCGTTCTTCCGTTCGCAGCCCAGCCAACAATGCACAACCCTATTCGGCCGGGCGAGGCAATTCCGCGCATCGCCTTTACCGGAAGTTGGCGGGGCAAGAAGTACCCCGCGCGGGCACAATGGATAGAAATACTCTTGGATCCACTTGCCGAAGCCAACTTGCTTGACATATTCGATCGCTATGCCGGAACGACGGATAATCCCGACCTGATTTTTCCGCAGTCGTTGCAACCAGCCGTTAAAGGCGCGCTACCGTACAAGGACTTGATTGAACAGGTATACAAGCGGTACGCGGCCTTCGTCAATGTGAATTCGGTGGATACGTCGGAGACGATGCTGGCCCGTAGGGTTTTCGAGATAATGGCATGTGGAGCACCGGTGATTAGCTCGCCGTCACCGGCGATCGAGCAAACGTTCGGAGATATCGTCCTCACACCGACGTCGAAGAAGGAGGCCCTCGTGACGGGGCATCGCTTGTTGAATGATCTGATATTTCGCGAAGACTTGGCTAGCCGAGGGGTTCGCCTAGTTCATTCCAGGCACACTTACGCGCACCGGCTGGAAGAAATATGTGATCGAGTAGGACTACCTTATGTGGCTCGAAAGCCAAAGCTTGTCAGTGCTATCTGTGTATCTAAGCGTCCGGAGTTTCTCGCACACGTTCATTCGCAGCTCGCACGACAGAATCACAAACATATTGAATTGATATTCGTGCAGAATTCGGCAGCGTTCTGCGAGGACGAGATTGCCGCTAGATTTTCAGGATTCAAGTATAAGCTACTGCGCATTCCCGAAGAGCAGTTTCTTGCCCACGGACTGAACGCAGCGCTGAAGGTCGCGAGCGGTGATTACGTTGCTAAGTTTGATGATGATGACTACTACGGGCCAAATTACCTGTCTGACGCTTTGCTAGCCTTTGACTATGCGCCGACAGTTGGTCTCGTCGGTAAGCGGGCGTTCTTTGCCTATATGGAGGCAACCGATCAAACAGTCCTGAGGTTCCCTGGCCAGTCCTACAGATTCTGTCGACAAGTGCATGGTGGGACGCTTGTTTGGGACCGGCGCAAGCTCGAGGGATTGGTGTTCGAACCGGTTCAGAGAGGTACCGATACGCGGTTTCTGGACAGCGTTCGACGCAGGGGTGTCGAGATATTTTCCACTGACCCGTTCAATTTCGTTCATGTGCGATATGCAGACAAGAGGCGGCACACTTGGATAATCGATGATGAAGAGTTCCTCTCCAAGTCCGCCAAAGTGGGGAGCGGCTTACAAGAGAAGCTGTTTCTGAACTAACTTGCTCCAACTGGAATCCAGCACATCGGAGGTACCATTGGCGTCCGTTCCAAAGCGTGCGGATCCCCGCCGGACAAACGTGAATGAGCTTGTTTCACGCGCAGTCGTGGAGGCCGCTTTTCATGATCAACAAGAGTTGGTTGTGGACATGTTGCTCAACTGCAGGGATTTGTCTACGCTGAACGCTTTGGGTAAGGTGTTGCAGAGGCGGCCCGGAATGGCGTACGACCAGGCCTCGCTTAGGAGCCGGGTTCGACGGAGGATCGATCAAGCGTTTGCCGCCGCCGGTTACAGCGAAGTAGATAGAGCGTCAGGACCCGTTGTCCTAGAGATAGGTTGCGGGCGAGCTGAGAACGCACTCTATGTGCAGGAGCGTGGTGCCAAACAATATATTGGGATCGACCCGGATACGTCGTTGGTCCCCAATGCACAGAAGCTCGAGCCTGGCATCGAGGTGGTGAGGGGAACTGCTGAGAGTTTACCTTTCTCGAGCGACTCGATCGATTTCGCGATAAGCTTCAATGTATTGGAACACGTGCTAGATCCTCAGGCGGTGTTGCACGAGATCGCCAGGGTTCTGCGGCCCGGCGGAAGATTCTTTACGGTCTTTGGTCCGCCATTTAATGCAGCGACCGGTCCCCACCTGACCCGGTTCATAGATCTGCCGTACATACAGCACCTATTTTCCGAATCCGTTGTCGGTGAATTTACCCGGCGCGCGAATCCATATTACACGGTAAACAAGCGTCCGCTTTCTTACTATCGAGACATTTTTATGTTCGAATCCGGGTTAGAGACAACTTTATACCGTGAGCACATCACCGGTGGCGGGTTTTGGCTTTTAAAAGCGAAAGACCAGCTGAAGATCGATCTGCCATGGGACGAGCTTGGCGTAAGCGCTATCACGACACTTAGCACAAAGAAATAGCGGAACGCACCGCCATGGGGAGGCGACGATTTCTTGTGTATGAATTTGCGGCCCGTCGGACGCGGCACCAGACAGGATAGAGCCGTGACTGTCATGTGATGATTTCACGGACCTGCGTTGTACTGTTCCAGCAACAGACTCGCGGAGTACTTGTTCCTTGCCGCCTCCATATCGAAGGCCTCCGGGTAGATGCTGAAATCTTCCTCAAACAGCGATTTCTTGTGAGGAAAATATCGCCTCCGAATTTTTTCATTCTCTTCGGCGAATGAACGATAGAACGTCACGGCTTCCGCTCTTCGGACGGGATAACGCGGGCCAGGCTTTATGGTTTCAACAAAAGCGCCAATGCGGTCAATGGACGCGTCTTTACGGTTCCGTCTTATTACTCTTGCAGCGCAGGCCTGATCAAATCCCCAAGAAGCATTGTTTTTGGTCGCTGGCGAAAAATTTGACAAATCGTCAACGCCGACAACGCGCATAAAATGGGGGATGATGTCGTTTCCTTCACGTATCACATCTTCGTAAAGAAACGTACTTACTTTCTTCGAGCCGAAGATTTCCTCCCAAGCTTCAATCACGGCCAAGTAGCCGGGACGCCTGCGCTTCAACACTACATTGAACGCTGGAAGTTGATCGTATCCGCCCTTGTAGGCTTGAAGAAATGCGGCCGTCTCCAGCAAATCCTGACGGCGCAGATATAAAATAACGTGAGACGAAGAGAATACCGATGAAATGGAATTCTTAAACCGGTTAATGGCGGCCTTATTCAAGGCGAATAGCAATTCATTCGAGCATATAGCGGTTGTTGTGGCCAAGGAGTCTCTAAGTGCGCTTATTCGCGCCTCGTATTCAAGATTAAACTCCTCCAGGGATTCGATGCATAGTTTTTCGCGTTTTCGTTGCGATACTTTCTGCGTCGCATATACGTACATCGCCACCGCTCGTCTGTGAGAAAGCGGATTGGGTATTGAGATGTCAAATACGGTACTAAGCAACCGCCGATTTCGATCCACAAACGACTGAATCGCTGTCGTACCGGTCTTCGGCGCCCCAATATGAAGGTATAGGTTTTTCATATGGCTTTCAGATGACATTAAAGCGAGTTCCGCATAGTTCTTGCGGATGGGAAGAGTATCCACTGGAGATTTCATCGACAACAGTTTTGTCTAGGACGGGGGCGGAACGCATCACAGCTATCACAGGTCAAGCGCTACTCTGGCTACGACGGCGATCTGGAACAGGATCTGCGAGATTCCGCGCGCGATCTCAACGTTCCTCGCACCTACCGACGGCAGCACGAGAATCTCGTCCCCGGGCTTCGGTCGAGCTCCGTCGCTCTCGACGAACGTGCCGTCCTGCCGGAGCAACAGGATGCGGGCGTCGCCGCGGCGCTGGGTCGTGCCGCCGGCGAGCTCGACATAGTCGGCAACCGTCGACCGGCTGTCATAGGCAATAGCGGTTGGCTGGGTGACCTCGCCGTGCACCATGATGATGGAGCTGCGTTCCGGAATCACAAGCACGTCGCCATCCTGGAGCAAGGTATCCATTACGCTTTCGCGGCCGGCCAGCACGACCTGCCCCCGCGGCTCGACCTTCCGTGCGCTGTTGATGAAGCGGGTGATCTGTTCCGCTTCTCGCGCGCGTAACGCCGCTTCCTCGCTGGTCATGGAGCGCGACGTGAGCGCGGATGTCTCCAGCACGCGCAGCGAAACTTCGAGCATCCTTCTCTGCCGTTCCGCGACAGACGGACGGAAGAGCTGGATCGCATCCGGGTTTGCCTCCGGTTTCGGCGTGATCCCGGCGAGCGCGTCTTCCAGCTTCGACCCGTACGGCAGCGTGAGCACGCGTGAACTGTCGATCGCTCCGTCGACCCTGACGAGAATCGTTGAGATTGTGCGGTCGGCGACGATCGACAGTTCGTCGCCGGCTCGCAGAAAAACACTCTCGAGTTCATCAATAGGGTGGTACTCGCTGAACTGCCGCGTGCCGACCCTGTGCACAACACTTACGTGCGTGGCGCCCGGCCGAGGGCCGGCGAGCCGTAACAGTTCGTCCGCGGAGATCTCCCGGGACGCAAATTCGAAACCATAACTGTTGAACACGTCGCCGGTCACGCGCACGGCATTGTGGCGGGCGCCGACAACGATCGTGTCACCGTCCTGGATCTGGACCGATTCGAGGCGCCCGTCTAGGAGAAAATCGTAGAGATCGAACGACGCCCGCTCTTGTCCGCCGCGCAGCAGGCGAATGTCGATATAGCTGCCTCGCGCCGAATCGATGCCTCCGGCGCGCAGCAGGAATCCGAGCACCGAGTCCGCGGCGACACCGGGATACTGGCCGGGCGCACGCACGAAACCGGTCACGAAGACACGCACGGGTTGCGACGCCTCGAGGGATACGTAAGCGTCCACATTGCTGCGGTACACCTCGCGAATGGCTGAGCGCATGACCTCGTTCAGCTCGCTGTTGCGCACGCCGGCCACTTTAATCGGACCGACGTTCGGTAGGAACACGTTGCCTTGCGGGTCCACGACCTGAAGGTCTTGGTAGGGGAATGCTCCCCACATCCTCAACGATAGGCGATCGCCGATCGCGAGCACGTAGTCGTCGTTGAATCCCACGCCGTAGGTCTGCGAGGTGCCGGGTTGAAAAAGCTGCTCGCCAAACATCGCGTCTTCGCCCGGCATGTACTCGGTACCGAGCAGTTCGGCCGCATCCGAGGCCGGCTCCGTCATGGGCGGCATGTCGGTTGGAAGCTCCGAAGGGTTGTCCATCTGCTGGCGCTGAGTCAGCACGGAGGTGATGTCGGATGGCGTCTGCTGCGCCAGTCCCACCTGCATCACGAGAACACACCCCGCGCCGGCGAGCCAGCAGCGTGCGCCGAAAGAAAGAGAATGCTGCGTCATTCCTGGTGATCCTCGATGGTGGCTACGATAAGACGCCCGATTCCGTACAGCAGCGTGAGCCCCATCAGCAACGCGAACAGCGTGTAAAGCCTGCGGGGATACTCGGCGGATTCGGGCAGCGCGGGCGATTCCACAAGCACGAGGCTCTTGAGCTTACGCGTCGATTCGATCCGTGCCACCTCGAGTGCGGTGAGGGCGCCCCGGTACGCATCCGATACGAATTCTAACTCCGCAAGCAGAGCCTGGTACTCGCCGGCCAGCACGTTGAGACTCACACCGTCCGGATTCGTGATACCACGGCGGCTCTCGGCCTGAAGCTGCTGACGGAGGCCGGCGATCTGCGCCTGCAGTGCCTGAACCTGTGGAGCGTCGTCATTGAGATATGCCTGAAGACCCTTGAGTTCGGCTTCGTGGCGCGCCTGCATCGCTTGCAACTCCGCGGTTAGCCCCGTATTGGCCGCTGCCTGTGCCATCGGGTCGAGCACGCCGTGCTCTTCCTGGAACTTCAGCAGTCGGCTCCGCACCTCGTCGAGTTGCGCGCGCACGTTCTCCAGCTCCGACTGCGCAAACGACATCTGGTCGCGCGCCAGCCGATGCGAGCTTTCGTTGATGAACCGCTCACTGATAGCCACGACCTCTTGATTGACGACCTGGGCGATCTCGGGGGTGAAGCCCTGCGTTCGAATGGTCAGCAGCCCCGATGCATCGTCGACGATGACTTCCACGCGATTGCGGTAGTATCGCAGGAAGTCCTCTTGCGTGGCATTCCCGGACAGTCTGAAGATGAAGTCAGTCCTGGGGCTGCCGTACGCCTGCCGGAGGTCGAGTTTTCCATCGACCTGCCGCAGCATGTCGATCGACAGGATATGCGCTTGCAGCATGAACTGGTCCTCTCGCGACGCCGACGTCGTCCCCAACATCGCGGAGAGGGCATCCACGCCGCTCGGTATGCTCATCCCCCCTCCTTCTTGGCGCACAACGACAACGGACTCCGACACGTAGCGGTCGGCCGCGAACACGCCAAGATAGAGGGCAGCCGCCAACCATGGTACGGCGATGACGGCGAGGCGCAGGTTGCCGGGGCTCAACCAATTGAGCAGCAGTTTCAAGGCTCGCCCCCAGTCTTCCGGTATGCGGCGATGCCTTTGCGCGTGTTCTCGTATAGCGTTGCGTGTCCGCGGTCGAGGTGAACGACCACGTTGCACATCTTGTGTATGAGCTTCATGTTATGAGAAACGAGAATCACTTTGGCTCGCTGAAGTCGTTCCTTGAACACCTTGCGGCTCTTCCTCTTGAAGCTCGCATCACCGACGGCCATGACTTCATCGATCAGGTAGTAATCGAAATCGAACGCCATGCTGGTGCCGAACGCGAGGCGGGCCAGCATGCCCGAGGAGTATGTCGATACGGGCTGGTCGAAATACTCGCCAATTTCCGCAAACTCCTGCACATAACAAATTTTTTCTTGCATCCCGGCCTTGCGGATGCCCTGTATGCGGCAGACGAACTTGACATTATCGCGCCCGGTCAGGTTTTTCTGCATGCCTCCCCGCAAACCCACCGGCCACGAGAGTCGCCCCCTGGTGACGATCCTGCCGGAATCGGGCAGATCCACGGCGCTCAGCAGCCGCATCAGGGTCGACTTGCCCGCGCCGTTTCGCCCGATCAGCCCGACATTCACCCCCTCGGGGATATCGAGCGACAGATCGCGGAATACGACCTTGCGACCGCCTAGCGTCATGTAGGACTTGGTGACGTTGTCCAGACTGATCAAGACGTCACTCTCGCAAGATATCGCAACCGGTACACCATGAGGCCGATTACGGTCGCGGAGAGCGCGAGCCCGACGGGATATTCGACGCTCAGGTACTTCATCGGCTGGTAGCCGTCTAATCCCATGACACGCGACAGCTCGACGAGGTGCAGCACGGGATTGATCGCCATCCATCGCACCCATTCATCCGAAAAACGCGTCACCGGAAACAGAATACCGGACACGAAGTAGAGTGGCATGAACATGACATGAATCACCGCTCGCGCGTCGGGAACGAGACTTGCGATGGCCGCGAACAGCAGCCCCAGCCCGAAGGCAATCACCGCCGTAAGCAAGAGCACGGCGGCCAGTTCCACGGGACGCGGAGGCAGCACGTCGTAACCGAACATGGCGAGCCCCGTGAGCACAATGGCGAAGACGACCGCCTGGATCACGCAGTGCGCCAGCGCCTTGGCCATGAATACGTCCATCAGCAACACCTGGCGGTAGGACAGGAGCCCTTGCGCCGTATTTACCCCGTCGACGATCTGCAGGCAAATGGCCTTGAAAAGCAGAAAGGGCAGGAAGCCGTAGACAAGAAACACCGGGTACTCGACACCCGGCATGAGGCGATTCCGTATGAATCCGAACATGATGACGGGTATGAGCACGTGCGCGATGGGCTCGACCAGCACCCACAGGAACCCTCCCCGGCTCTTGCCGAATCGGGATGAAAGCTCACGCAACAGCAACGCGTAAATGACGTCTCGCTGAATCTGCAAATGGGAGCGTTTGGTGATCTGATGCATGGGGTCGAGGCTTATACTATAATTCGGCTCGGGTACATAACCATGTCGGTTCGCTTTTGACATTGACCGCGTCGCGGGCGCGGAGCACACTTGGCTTGTGGCCCGCGGCCTGTAAGGTGCCGGTCACTACGGGTGTCGAGCCTAACGTTCGTGAGTTCGATCGACAAGTACGGCGGTACCGCGGCCACGCCGGTGCCACGCTTTGCCGGCGGTCATCCTGCACCGCCGCCAGGCATAGGGCGCGTGCCAGCCGCGTGAAAAGCAGCACTCACAGGGTCGTCGGGAATCTGCGACGGCCCCGACAGACCTTCGTTGAGCGAAGCCGTAAAACCATTTTGGGTTGCTTCGCTGTAAACGCTATACTTCGGCCGCGAATATCCCGGCCCCACCTTTTCGACACAGTGGATTGAAACCATTCCGTATGGAGGTCATGTGCACCTGATCGGTCCGGCTGCGGCGAGCTTCTCTCTATGCCTGTTGGCGATGTTTGCTTTACGTCCCCTGGCGATCGCAATGAACTGGATCGATCGGCCCGGGGGCAGAAAATTGCATGTCGGCGAGGTGCCGGTTGTCGGCGGATTGGGAATGCTGCTCGGCATGGTGCTCGGAATCGGCCTCCTGAATTTGCCGGACTCGATGGTCGGCGCATTTCTTGGCGCATGTGCAATGCTCGTCACGGTTGGGTTGATCGACGATAGATTCGATTTATCGCCATGGATCCGTCTGCCGGTGCAGGTTGTAGCCGCCCTTGTGCTGGTCATCGGCACAGGAGCGGTAATATCAGACGTGGGGGCGCCTTTCGGCGAAGAAATCCGTTTGGAGGGTATGTTCTCCTACGTGTTCACCGTGTTGACCATCGTCGCCGCGATCAACGCTTGCAACATGCTCGATGGAATGGATGGTCTCGCGGGCGCGTTGGCCATGGTGGCGCTCGCGGCGCTCGCCATCCTCGCGAATGACGGAGGACCCGTGGCGGCATTTTCGGCCGGCGTGGTGATCATGGGCGCAGTCGCGGCGTTCCTCGTTGCAAATCTGCCAATCGCTCTCAATCGGGACGTTCGATGCTTCATGGGGGATTCCGGCAGCGCGTTGCTCGGGTTCAGCGTCGCGTGGCTGTGCATCACGGTGTCGCAGGGTTCGGCTCCGGCAGCGAAACCGGTAACAATGCTCTGGGTAGTGGCGCTCCCTTTATACGATCTCAGCTGGACGGTGATCCGGCGAACGATTCGCGGGATGTCGCCGCTCAAGCCGGACAACGGCCACCTTCATCACCTCGTGTTGCAAGCGGGCCTCGGCGTGCGCGGAGCGTTCGTCCTGTTAGTTGTGCTCGCGGTGCTGCTGGCTTCGTTCGGCATCGCTCTCGATAGGCTCGGGACGCCGGACTCCTGGTCATATGCGTTGTTAATCGTCGCCGGCGTACTCATCGTTCGGCTGTTGTACTGCGTCGATGTCATTCGGAAGTTGATCCCACGTTCGTTGCGACAAGCTCGGCCTGCCGGCCCGGATTGAAGCAGGAACCACGCGCCTGAGTCGTAGCACGCATTGCTCTGAAATACGGCCGACGTAGTCTCTGTTCCTGTCGGCGAACCAATCGCCCGCTTTCGCGGGCTCCAACAGCGTTTTTGCGACGGTATGCCGATTCTGTCTGTGGGCGCAATCTGTATAATCCGCGCGAGAATCCTCCTCATTTGAGAACCACAACATGCGATTGACAATTTTCGGCTCCGGTTACGTGGGCCTCGTGACCGGTGCGTGCATGGCCGAGATGGGCAACCACGTCGTCTGCGTCGATATCGATGAGGACAAGATTGCGCTCCTCAATGGCGGCGACCTGCCGATTTACGAGCCCGGACTCGATGCCTACGTCAATCGCAACCGCGAAGCCGGGCGCCTGGTTTTCACCACCGATGTCCAGAAGGGCGTCGATCACGGCCTGTTTCAGTTCGTCGCCGTAGGCACGCCGCCGGACGAAGACGGTTCGGCCGACCTGAAGCATGTTCTTGCCGTCGCCCGGGCGATCGGCGAACACATGAACGAGTATCGCATCGTCGTCGACAAGTCGACGGTGCCCGTCGGGACTGCGGATAAAGTCAAAGAGACGATCAAGGCGGCCCTCGCGAAACGGGGCGTAGCGCAGGAATTCGACGTCGTATCGAACCCCGAATTCCTCAAGGAGGGTGCGGCGATCGGCGACTTCATGAAGCCGGATCGCATCATCGTCGGGACCGACAACCCGCGTACTACCGAGCTGCTGCGCGCGCTGTACGAACCTTTCAACCGCAATCACGATCGCCTGATCAGCATGGACGTACGCTCCGCCGAACTGACCAAGTACGCGGCCAATGCCATGCTCGCAGCGAAGATCAGCTTCATGAACGAACTGGCGAACATCGCGGAACGTTTCGGCGCGGACATCGAGAATGTGCGCCTCGGTATCGGATCCGATCCGCGCATCGGCTACTCATTCATTTATCCCGGCGTCGGCTACGGCGGTTCCTGTTTCCCGAAGGACGTTCGGGCCTTGAGTCATTCGGCATCAGCGGCAGGCTACGATGCCGAGCTGCTGAACTCGGTCGAGGCCGTCAACAACCGGCAAAAACAGCGCCTGTTCGAGCGGATTTCCTCGCACTACAACGGCAATCTGGCAGGCAAGACGATCGCGTTGTGGGGACTGTCGTTCAAGCCCAAGACCGACGATATGCGCGATGCACCCAGTCGCACGCTCATGGAGGCTCTCTGGCAAGCCGGTGCATCGGTTCGCGCTTACGACCCCGAAGCCATGGACGAGACGCGCAGGCTCTATCCGGATCGCGACGGCCTGGTGCTCTGTAAAACCGCACTGGAAGCCGTCTCCGGCGCAGATGCGCTCGCTATCGTCACGGAATGGCAGGAGTTTCGCAGTCCCGACTTTCCTGTTCTGAAACAAGAGCTTGCGGATGCCGTGATCTTCGACGGCCGCAATCTTTACGATCCCGACATGGTCGAGTCTCTGGGCCTCAGCTATTACGGAATCGGTCGTGGCCGATCGGTGCGTGCTGCCGGATAACCGCGGGACGTTCTGCTAGAGTCGTCACGAGCTAATTGCACGCAGAGGACCTTATGACCGTTATCCAACCCGTCATTCTTTCCGGCGGATCCGGCACCCGGTTGTGGCCGGCTTCCAGGGCAATGTATCCGAAGCAGCTATTGCCCCTGACGGGCGACAAAACGATGTTGCAGGAAACGGCGCTTCGTTTGGCGGAAAAGGACAACGTTGCCGACACCACGCTGGTCGTCTGCAACGAAGCACATCGGTTTCTCGTGGCGGAGCAGCTGCGCGATATCGGCACCAAGGCGACCATCGTGCTGGAACCCGAAGGCCGGAATACGGCGCCTGCGGTGGCGCTTGCGGCACTGCTGGCGCTCAGGAAGGGCGGCAACGGCGCGGGATCCCCCGTGCTGCTGGTCATGCCGGCCGATCATGTCATGAAAGACAAGGCCGCATTCATCGCGGCCGTGGAAGCCGGGGAAGAAGCAGCCCGGGACGGCAGTCTCGTCACCTTCGGAGTTGTGCCGTCCTATCCGCACACCGGTTATGGGTATATCGAAGCCGATGCAGGCAGCCTGAAAGCCGTGCCGATCCAGTCCTTTGTCGAAAAACCCGACAAGCAGACGGCCGTCAACCTTCTCGAAACCAACCGCTTTTTCTGGAACAGCGGCATCTTCCTGTTCCGCGCCGACCGTTACCTCGAAGAACTCGAAAAATACGCGCCGGACATCGTCGATGCCTGCCGCAGGAGCATCGACAGCGCCGTGCTGGACACTGAATTCGTGCGGCCGGAGGCCGAGGCGTTCAAGGCGGGGCCGGCCGATTCAATCGACTACGCCGTCATGGAAAAGACGGAGCGCGCCGCCATGGTGCCGCTCGTGGCCGGCTGGAGCGACGTAGGCTCGTGGGCGGCGCTGCACGACGTGAGCGAGAAAGACCAGAACGGCAACTCGCTGCACGGCGACGTCATTGCTCACAATTGCGGGGGAAGCTACATCAGCGCGCAGAGCCGCCTCGTGACCGCGGTGGGCCTGAACAACATCGTCGTTGTCGAAGACAAGGACAGCGTGCTCGTGGCCAATAAAGACCACGCGCAGGACGTGAAAGGACTGGTCGAGGAGCTGAAGAAGAAAGGCCGGGAAGAGACCCGGCTGCATCGCCAGGTGTTTCGCCCGTGGGGGAGTTACGACTCCATCGACAGCGACGACGGTTTCCAGGTCAAGCGGCTGATTGTCAAGCCGGGTGCTGTCCTGTCATTGCAGAAGCACGCGCAACGCGCCGAACACTGGGTGGTGGTGAAAGGCACGGCGCGGATCACGCGTGACGACGAGGTGTTCGATCTCGGCGTCAACGAATCGACCTACATACCGATCGGCACCGTGCATCGCATCGCGAATCCGGGCGACGAGCCGGTGCACATCATCGAAGTGCAGTGCGGGGATTACCTCGGCGAAGATGATATTGTGCGGCTGGAGGACAATTACGGGCGCGAGGGAACGAATACGTAGGTCAGCAGGTCGCCCGCAATGGCGGGCTCCTATAAGGCAAGATTCAGGGCACCGGCGCAGATAAAAACGCTGTAGGAGCCCGCCATTGCGGGCGACCGCCACCGTTAACACATACGGCACCGGTTTTTGAAGGAACCATGATCCAGCGATGAGCATCACCATCAACAGCTTCAAGGCCTACGACATCCGTGGCCAGATCCCCAATGAAATAAACGTCGACATCGCCTACCGCATCGGCAACGCGACCGTCGAATTCCTCAAAGCAAAAACCATGGTGCTGGGCCGCGACATTCGCCTCACCAGCGGCGAGTTTGCGGACGCGGTCGCGGCCGGCATTCGCGAGGCCGGCGCCGAAGTGCTCGATATCGGCCTTGGCGGCACAGAAATGGTGTACTTCGCGACCGGCGACCTGCAGGCAGACGGCGGCATCATGGTCACGGCCAGTCACAACCCGGCCGACTACAACGGCTTGAAACTGGTGCGCCGCCAGGCGCGGCCCATCAGCGGAGATACCGGTCTCGTCGACGTCCGCAAAATCGCAGAGCGCGACCGGCGCCTGAAGGCGGATGCGCCCGGCGCACGAAGGAATATCGACATATCGGAACGATACCTCGAACGCCTGCTGTCGTTCATCGATCCTTCCAGCCTCTCGAAACTGCGTATCGTTACCAATGCAGGCAACGGCGGCGCGGGCCTGACCCTGGACAGACTCGAGCCGCACCTTCCGTTCGAATTCATCAAGGTGCACCACGAACCGGACGGCACGTTTCCGAACGGCGTTCCCAATCCGATGCTCGAGGAAAACCGCGCTTCCACGATCGATGCGATCAAAAAGAGCAAGGCCGATTTCGGCATTGCCTGGGACGGCGACTTCGACCGCTGCTTTTTCTTCGATGAGAACGGTCGCTTTATCGAGGGCTATTACATTGTCGGCCTGTTGGCCGAGACGCAATTGCCAGACGATCCCGGAGCCGCGATCGTGTACGACCCGCGGCTGACGTGGAACACGATTGAAATCGTGCAGCAGTTCGGCGGCCGGCCGGTCCAGAGCAAGTCCGGACATTCCTTCATGAAAGAGGTAATGCGCAACGAGGATGCGCTGTATGGCGGAGAAATGAGTGCACACCATTATTTCCGCGATTTCTTCTATTGTGACAGCGGCATGATTCCGTGGCTGCTGGTGGCGCAACTGGTTGCGCAAGGCGATGCGTCACTTTCCGAACTCGTCGACGATCGAATGGAGAAGTTTCCGGCCAGCGGCGAGATCAATCGTAAAGTTGCGGATTCGAAGCGGGCGATACAGGCAATCCGGGACCGCTACGCGCCCGATGCAAACGCGATTGATGAGACCGACGGCGTCAGTCTGGAGTATGACGAATGGCGATTTAATCTGCGGTCGTCGAATACGGAGCCGGTGATTCGTCTGAATGTCGAGAGCCGGGGGGATACGAAGTTGATGGAGGAGAAGACGAGGGAGATATTGGCGCTTCTTGACGGGATGGCGTAGCGGTTGGGTTGGGGGTTGCCCGCGGTGAATCGTCCCCCGTTTGGAGCCCGGCCA
>JBBDXW010000025.1:81869-137593 GCA_040902105.1 Woeseia sp. | reverse complement strand
GCAATGGCGGGCTCCTACATCCGTTCGGGCGGGGTTCGGCTGACAGCCTATGCAAACAAACGAGATTGCCGCCATTGGTTATGCCATCGCGATGACCATCTTCGCGTTGTTGACCGCATTGCTGCTAAGCCGCTGGAAGAACAGTCCGAAATCCCAATTGCTGGCGGTCGGTTCGGGCGCGGCCGTCCTCTGGGGGGCCGTGCTGGCGCTGCAGAGCCTGGGCTATCTGAATTCGGCCTTCGTAACGGTACTGTTCGAATGGCTGCGTTATCTTGCCTGGTTGATCGCCCTCGTTGCGATCCTTCGTGAGATCGATCCATCGCGCCTGGCCGAGCGCGTCGCCTCGCGCTACGGCATCATCGTCCTGCTGTTCGCCGGTGTCCCGTTTGTTTTCTACGTAGTCCGCTCGGCGGATCCGCCGGCGTTGATTGCCATCGTTGCAGGCGGGTTTTTGCTCTCGACCCTCATCCTGAGCGCCGTCGAACAGATCTATCGCAATGCACCGGTGGATTCGCGATCCGGCGTGAATTACTTCTGCGTCGCCGTTGCCGGGATGTTCCTGTTCGATCTGGTGCCGTTCGTGGTCGTCATCGCGGGCGCGTCGATAGAGGGTGAATACTGGGCTGCCCGGGGCTTCGTCAACGGCCTGTTCGCAGTGCCGCTGAGCGTCGGCATCTGGCGCACGTTTCGTTTGTCATTCGACGTACAGTTTCCGCGCCAGATCGTCTTTTATACCTTCGCGCTGGCCGTCACCGGCATGTACCTGGTCCTGACTGTCATGGGTCATTACTACGTGACGACGTACAGCGGTTCGTGGAGCGAGGTCGCCGGTATCGTCTTCATCGTCGCTTCACTCGCAACAGTGGCGGTGCTGATGGTGTCCGCTTCGACCCGGGCTCGCGTGCGGGTCTTCCTGATGAAAACGTTCTTCCAGTACAAGTACGATTACCGCAAGGAGTGGCTGCGGTTCATCGGCACGCTGTCGGAATCCGGACTCGACGACGTGCCGACGACGGCGATAAGGGCCGTTGCCCAGATCGTGAACAGTCCGGGCGGCATCGTCTGGGTGCAGGAACGGGAAAGGGAATCGTTCTTGCCGATCGGTTCGTGGCGTTGCGATATACCGACCGTATCGCCCATCGATGAGGCTGCGAGTGTGATCCGGTTTCTGCAGGAACGCCTGTGGACAATCGACCTCGTGGAAATGAAGCGCGATCCGGCGCGTTATGAAGAACTTGAACTCGAGCCGTGGTTTACGGCGACGGACGACTGGTGGCTGATCGTACCGCTGCTGCTCGGCAACAGGTTATCCGGATTCATACTGCTGCAGAAACCGCGGGTCGTCCCCGCGCTCAATTTCGAGGACCATGACCTGCTGCGGACGGTCAGCCGCCATGTCGCGACGCACATCAGCCAGGCGGAGTCGGACCGGCGACTTGCGGAGAGCAGCCAGTTCGGTACTTACAACCGTCTCACCGCTTTCCTGATGCACGACCTGAACAACCTGGTGGCGCAACAGTCGCTGGTCGTCAAGAACGCCGAACGCTTTCGGCAAAATCCGAAATTCGTCGACGACGCCATCGAAACCATTGCCCATTCCGTGGCGCGAATGAAGCGGCTGATGGAACAACTGTCGAGCCGTTCCGCGGAGCCGGCCAGGGAGGATACCGACTTGTGCGAGACGCTCCGGAAGGCCGTCGATCGAAGTCGGCCGAGATTGCCGCAACCCGAGCTGCACATCGATGCAGAACGCATTCTGGTGCATGCCGATCCGGAGCGCCTGGCCACGGTGTTCGAACATCTCGTCCGCAATGCGCAGGATGCGACCGTGAAAGACGGGCGCATTACGGTGGAGGCCAGCCTGGCCGACGGCGTTGCGCACGTATCGATCGGTGACAACGGCTGCGGCATGAGCGCCGAGTTTATCCGCGACCGCCTGTTCCGGCCGTTCGACAGTACCAAGGGCAGCGAGAGCATGGGCATCGGCGCGTATCAGGCAAGGGAATACGTGCGGACCCTTGGCGGACACCTCGAGATCACGTCGGAGGTGGGAATCGGTACGACGTTTGCGATCAGGCTGCCGGCGATCGGTTGACGGTGGCGTACGACGCGTATCCCGATTGCCGCGATCGATGGACAAAACCCTGTAGGAGCCCGCCATTGCGGGCGACCCGGACGAGCGTAAACGCCGTCAAAGACCCAGTTCGAAACTCAACTCGCCTGAATACACGCTTTCGACGTCGGCGGAATTCACGCTGGTCATCACAAGGAAGTAGATACCCGACGACAGGTTATCGATCTGATAGCTGGTGATCCCCGGCGAGTTCACCTCGACTACCTCGTTGTACTCGCCCGACACAGTGCCGTAGTAGATCCTGTAGCCCGCGAGGTCGGAGAGCGGAGTTCCGTCGTCGTTCAATGCCGGCGGCGTCCACGACACCGTATACGAAGTCGGGCCGGCCGCTTCCACCGTTATCGAGAACGGGTTCAACGAGTCGATGGTGCTTCCGTCTGTAACCGACAGTTCGATATCGTCCGTGGTACCGAGGTCGCCCGAATCCGGCGTGCCTTCAAGGCGTCCGGTCACCGTATTAAAACCAGCCCACGCAGGCTTGTTCACGATCGAAAAGCTTAACGTATCCCCATCCGGGTCCGATGCATTCGGCTGGAAAGAATACATTGTGTCGACGACAACAGAATCGTTCGGTTGTCCCGAAATGGTCGGCGGCGAAGACGAACCGCCGCCGCCACCGCCGCCTGGCGGCGGCCCGACCGGGTCTACGGTGATCGAGAAACTCGGCAGCGAGACGACACTCGCGACATCCGTGACCGAAATCACGATGTTTTCGGCCGTGCCGACGTCATCCTCTGCAGGAATCCCCTGCAACTGCCCGCTCGACTCGTCAAAGTCGGCCCATGCCGGCTTGTTGGCAATTTCGAAGGTCAGGACGTCGCCGTCGGCGTCGTCCGATTCGGGAACGAACACATACTGCGAACCGACCGCGATGGCGGTTTCCGGGTCGCCCCAGATCGACGGCGGTGAGCCATCAGCTGTCGGCTCGGCCGCATCCTCTTCGTCCGAAACCTTACAGCCCGCAAGTGTCGCCAGCGCGACGACCAGGGCCAGAAATCGAAAGGGTGCTCCTGAATGCTTCATGCTTTGCGACTGCCCTTGTCTCAATAAGGCCATCAGTCGCTGCGGGAGTCGCTTCAGGGCCGCCCCGTTGGGGCGGACAATACAATCCGGCTTCGAAATCGCGAAACCTCTGATTGGCGACCCCGCTATCGTAGGCTTCCGCCCTTAGACCGGTGGCTTTGCGTCCCCGCCTTTCGACGGGTTTGCCTTTGTCGTAGTTTTAATATTGGCGGCGGGGATGAAGATTTGCAATCGACTTCACACTGTATACCGATACCTTCGTCACAGTTTCAAACGGCGGTCGACTTATGTGAGATGGATCTCGCGAGTTTGCCTCGCCACACGCAGTCAGGATGCCGTGTATGCGGGCCAGCCGCAGAATTCATGCGCTCCGGGATCGCGTCGCCAGACTTCCTCGCGTGGTTTCGCGCCGGCCGGATGCACGTACTCGTATTCCGGCACCAGGGAGACATCGTTCAGCGAATCCATGAGTTCGCCGGTATCGATGAACGAGGCCGAGGGCTTCAAGCGATAGTCGGCTTCATGGGCATCGACAAGGTCGCCCGTGGCATCGAACGCGTTGCCCAACCGTACCGGACTCGCTGCGTCGAGCGCAGCCGGCGCGCCGGCAAAGACGTTGTTGATGAGCGCTACTCCCGCGTGCGTGGCATCTTTGATAAAGGTTGCCGGTGATGAGTTGTTGTAAAACGTGTTGTAGGCAAAGATGAAACGGTGGTCGCGGCCTTGCGGTTCTTCGGCGCCGAGGGAAACCATGTGGTTGTTGACGGTGAGCGGTCCCTGCTGGATTTCGTTTCCCATGACGAGGGCAAAGCCGCCTTCAGGAAGATCGATGGTGTAACTGCTGTTGCCGCTGGCCTCGTCACTCAGCCGGTTGTAGAGGATGTAGTTTTCCCTGGCGCGGGACTTCAGCTGGTGGCCTATCCTGACTCCCGTCGTGTAATTGAAGCGGAATACCAGTCGATCGGTGCGTCCGACATAGATGTTGTGTGAGTACCCGTCTCCAGCCCCGTTTGCCGTGAAGATCGACTGTTCCACGATCACTTCGCCGCCGGGCTGGTTGTAACTCATCAAGCCGTCTTCATTATCGTGGAATTCAGAGTGGCGGACCCACAGGTTGTGGGCGAGGAGACGGATGCCGGAGCCGTTCTTGTGGGTCGATCGCGCCCCTGTGAAGCGAATGCCGTCGACGATGGTGTTGTCACCGCGAATGATCCAGATGCCCATGTTCTCGGCAGTGGCGCCCCCTGAATCGAGTATCACCTTGCCGCCCGTGGCGCGAATCCAGAGGTTATTGGCTGACCAGACGGCAACGTCGCCGGGGTAGGCGCCCGCCTGAATTTCGACGATGTCACCATCCTTTGCGATCCGGGCCGCGGCACCGGGCGTCTTCAGGGCATGCTCCGGCCCGACGGTGAGCACTCTGCGGCCGGTCTCGTTCCGAGTGGCCCAGGCGGGTTCGTACAACATGTCCGATGAGGCGGCGACTGTGGGCGCCTGCTGGCAAGACCAGTACGCGATCGCCCGGTGGACGTGAGTTGCGTTTTCGGGGATCGCCCCGTCCTGCGACGCGAGTTCCTCGAGTTCTGCAGCCGCATTGCGTAAGTCTGCGGCCAGCAAATGTCTCGCGTCGAGGAACAGATCACCCGGCCTCGCGAGCGGCACTCTGAGGCGCGCATGCAATCGAAGCGTGAGCAGAGACGCGGGCACTGCCGAACCCTCTGCGGAAGTACTCAACAACTCCAGCACGTCATTGTATCGGCCTTCCAGGATCAGGCTCTCGGCAAGGCCTCGACGCAGGTCCAGACCGGTTGCACCAAGGGCCCGTGCACGATCGAAAGCCGCAAACGCCGCTGCTCCGTCACCGGCGGCCAGATAGATTCTGCCGAGCATGAGCCGCAGCGCAGGGTCGTCCGGATTGCCGACAACCTGCTTTTTGGCTTGCCGTTCCGCCGCAACCAGGTCGCCGGCGTCGGCGAGTGCCTCGATTTCTGCACGCGATGAACCGTCGTCGCTGTCACTGCATCCGGCACACATCGCGAGTGCGAACGCCAGCAACAGCTCGCGGCAGCTTCTCTTCGAATTATGGAACATTTTTTTATTATGTAGCACGCAGTGTGTCAGAGAACTTTACAGCTCTCCGATCGGCGTGACGAGCGAGAAGAAAAATCCCTGAAAAAACAATAGCAAGAATGCTTGGCACGTGTCTTGCCTTATCCAGTGCACACAAGGGACACATCCGGCACGGCGTATCGACGTGGTGCACAGGATAAAGGAAATAATTGCAATGATTGCAAACATAAAAGGATTTGGACTCGGAGCAGCGCTTCTGTTCCTGACGCAGATCGCCGCGGCAGACGTCATTACGCTGACCGGCACCCTTCGCGACTTCAACGACAGCCACCCGGATTTCGAAGGGCCATGCTGCTCGTCGGACCCCGGCATTGTCGAAATAGGACTCGGTGCCGACGGCCTTCCTGTTTACGCCGGCCAGGCAGGTAATCCGATGACCACCGGTCAGGCAAACTTCGACCAGTGGTACCGCGATGCCATCGGTGTCAACCTCGCCACGGATTTTTCGATCAATCTGGAAAATTCGATCGCGAACCCCAATGTCTACACCTACTCCAACAACAACTTCTTCCCTGCCGATGGCCTGCTTTTGGGCAATCAGGGCCGCGTGCATAATTACCATTTCACGTATGCACTGAGCAGCGCCTTCACCTACCAGGGGGGCGAGTCCTTCACATTCACCGGCGACGACGATCTCTGGGTATTCATCGGCGGCAACCTGGTGATCGACCTGGGTGGCGTGAAGCCCGCAACGACCGGGAGCGTCAATCTGGATACACTCGGCTTGACGACGGGACAGGACTATTCTTTCAACCTGTTCTTCGCAGAGCGGCATACGACCGAATCGGCTTTCCGCATCGACACCTCGATTCAGTTGCGTCCCACGGCCGTCCCGGAGCCCGGTACGCTGGCGCTCCTTGGTACGGGTCTCCTCGGTCTGGGCCTGCTGCGGCGTAAAAAGCGCGCATAGACCGAATGGCACGTACTTAAGGTCAAGCGTGTAGGAGCCCGCCATTGCGGGCGACCTGCGCGACGTCCGGCGGTCGGCAAGGTCGCCCGCAATGGCGGGCTCCTACAACGCCATGCATTCGTTCGTCTCTGGCGCCGTCAGAAGCAGCCTGCGCCCTGTGTTTGTGCAGCCGTTCCCTTTGCCGACTGTGACGGAGCCGCTGATAACGTCTCGCAGGCGTGGCAAAATGCTTGTCCGTCCGCGCATAGCGGCGTGGACCGGCAACAAACGAGACGACCGTGAACGACACCCCGCGAAAACTGCTCATCGTCGAAGACGACCCCGCACTGCAGAGCCAGCTCAAATGGTGCTTCGAGGATTATGAAGTGCTGATGGCCGGGGATCGTGCAGCGGCCATTGACGAACTCCGGCGCTGCGAGCCGGCGGTCGTGTTGCAGGACCTCGGGCTCCCCCCGGATGCGGAAGGCGTTACCGAGGGCCTCGCGGCCCTGGAGCAGATCGTAAACCTCGCTCCGCACACCAAGGTTATCGTGGTGACGGGGCATGGCGACCTCGAAAACGCAGTCAAGTCCATCGGACTGGGTGCTTATGATTTTTACCAGAAGCCGGTCGACACCGCGACGCTGCAACTGCTGGTGAATCGAGCCTTCCACATTTACGACCTGGAGGCCGAGAACCGGCGCCTGATCAGCCGCGAAGGCGTCTCACCGCTGGACGGTATCGTCGCCGCCAGTGAGGCGATGTTGCGGGTGTGCAGCATGATAGAAAAAGTAGCGCCGACGGATGTTACGGTGATGCTGCTGGGCGAGAGCGGTACCGGCAAGGAGCTTCTGAGCCGGGCACTGCATTCGCTCAGTCATCGAAAAGACCAGAGATTCGTCGCCATCAACTGTGCCGCGATTCCGGAGAACCTCCTGGAATCCGAACTCTTCGGCCACGAAAAAGGCGCTTTCACCGGCGCCGTGAAAACCACACCGGGCAAGTTCGAAATCGCGAACGGCGGAACGCTGCTGCTGGACGAGATTGGCGACATGCCGCTGCCGTTGCAGGCCAAGTTGTTGCGCTTCCTGCAGGAGAGGGTGGTGGAGCGTGTCGGCGGCCGGGAAGAGATCCCGGTGGACGTGCGCGTCATCTGCGCCACCAATCAGAATATCTCGCACCTCATCGCCGCCGGCCGATTCCGCGACGATCTCTTTTACCGGATCAGCGAAATCACCGTGAACATCCCGCCATTTCGCGAGCGTGAAGGGGGCCGGCTGGTACTGGCGCGCAAACTCCTGGAGCGGATTGCCACACAGCACAAGCGGTCGTTGCGAGGTTTCAGCCAGGACGCCCAGGATGCGATACGGAGTCACAGCTGGCCCGGGAACGTGCGCGAACTGGAGAACAAGATCAAAAGCGCAGTCATCATGGCCGAGGGGAAGCAGGTGACGGCCGCTGACATGGGCCTGACCGGCAAGGCGCTTGCACCGCCGTCCCTGAACCTGGGAGTCGTGCGCGAGGAGGCCGAGACGAAGGCGGTACGCCTGGCGCTGATCCAGGCCTACGGCAACGTCTCCCGGGCCTCCGAAATGCTCGGAATTACACCCCCCACGCTGTACGAACTCATGGAGAAATATGGCCTCTCCGCCGAAGGATTCGCTAGTACGAGGAGCGGGTAGTACAATCGGGACAGCCGGTCTAACGACAATGTAATCGCCACGTCGTCAAATAAAAGCATCCCTCGTACCGGTTTGCGATAAGTGTCACAACTTGTTGAAAAGTTTGGCATATAATCAAAAACACCGGCACGCAACGTGGAAAAACAAACCGGTTGCCGCGACGACGTATAAGAAATGCCCGCGAGTAGCCACCGTGCAAATTGGGTGATGTTCTTCAAACTGCTACATAATCATCTGCGCCTGCCGGTGCTGCTGCTGATGCTGGCGGAGCTCGGCGTCATATACGGCGCGGTGTTCGTTGCGGCCGGATTTCGGTCCCACGGCGACCTGGCCGTATTCGAGATGCCGGAAGGCCCCATTTGGCCCAAGGCTGCAATCGTTACCCTGGTTGTCTTCGTCGCGATACTGGCGCTCGGCCTTTATCAGTTCCACCAGCGCTTGTATTTCAAGGACACCCTGGCGCGCATGGGCGTGGCCTTTCTGCTGGCGAGCTTTCCCTTGACAGCCGTGTGGTACTCGCTGCCGGAACTTGCGTTGAGCAGGGGCATTGCCCAGCTCGCAATCGTTATCGCGTTTGCGGGCCTGATCAGTATTCGCCTGTTCTTCATGCGGACGGTGGACGAGAATATCTTTCGTCGGCGTACGCTGGTCTATGGGGCCGGCGCAAAATCCGCCGCAATCCACCAGATTCGCCGACGAGCCGATCGGCGGGGCTTCCGGCTGGTCGGCAGTGTCAGCGCGCGCGGCGATGCCAGCGTGTTTGCCTCCGGCAGGCTGCTGGACCACAACAAGTCGTTGCTCGACATTGCCGTGGAAAAGCATGTGGAAGAAATTGTCGTGGCCATGGACGACCGACGCGGCAACCTGCCCGTGGACGAGTTACTGACGTGCAAGGTGCGGGGCATCGACGTGCTGGATCTGGCGGCTTTCCTCGAGCGTGAAACCGGGAAAGTTCGCATTGACCTCGTGACGCCGGGCTGGTTGATCTTCTCCTCGGGCTTTCGCATCACGCCCATCCGCCGCACGACCAAACGGATGCTCGACCTTGCCGGCGGAGTGCTGGCTTTGCTCGTCGCCTGGCCATTCATGCTGCTCTCGGCGATCGCGATCAAGGTGGGGGACGGCCTGCACGCACCCGTTCTCTACCGGCAGCGCCGGGTCGGAATACACGGCGAAATATTCAATGTCCTTAAATTCCGCAGCATGATCGAGGGTGCCGAAGCCGATGGCGAGGCCCGCTGGGCCGAGGAGAACGACCTGCGCATCACGCGGGCCGGCGCCGCGTTGCGGAAGTTGCGTTTCGACGAACTGCCGCAGATTTTCAACGTGCTGCGCGGCGAGATGAGTCTGGTCGGGCCTCGTCCGGAGCGCCCCGAGTTCGTCAGCGAGCTGACCAGGAGCATCCCTTTCTACAATGAACGGCACACCGTCAAGCCGGGAATCACGGGCTGGGCACAGCTCAAATACCAGTACGGATCCTGCCAGCACGACGCCATCGAGAAGCTGCAATACGATCTCTATTACGTAAAGAATCACAGTCTCCTGCTGGATGTCGTGATCATGCTGCAGACCGCCGAAGTCATCCTCTGGGGCAAGGGCGCCCGCTGATATCATGCTCGTTAACCTGTCAGCGTTCGGCTACGCGCTAGCTGGTTTCGCGTTCCTCATCCTGAGCGTCCTGCTGGTCACGAGCTGGCAGGGCAGGCTGCCTGGGGCGATGCTTACGATAGCCGCGGTCATCTCGACCCTCTGGGGTTTTACGCTTGCGTTCAGCGTTGCCGATCCCGCGCTCGCTGTAATGAAAGTGTTCCTCGCGGAGACGCTGCGTAACGGCTCCTGGCTCGTCTTTCTGTCGGTGTTGTTCGCCGGTGGTACAGGTGGAGCGACCGAACACCGCCTGCTGGCGTACGGGGGTCCGGCCCTCGCGAGCGTGGTCCTGCTCTCCGGAATCGGGCTGTTCGCGGCCGAGCGTGCCGGCCTCGCCTCGCCGGGTGTCGGTACCGCGCTGGTCTCGGGTTCTCTCGCACTGTCCCTGTTCGCTCTCATCATGGTCGAGCAGATTTATCGCAATGCGCGTGCCAGTCAGCGCAACGGACTCAAATATATCGGCCTCGGCCTGATCGGCATGTTCGGCTACGACCTGGTGCTGTACACGCATTGGATCCTGTTCGGGCGGATCGACGAGCTCTTGTGGAGCGTACGCGGCACGGTCGCAACCCTTTGCGTGCCGCTGATAGCCGTTTCCGCGCAACGCAATCCGAACTGGTCGGTCGGCATCTTCGTGTCGCGCCACGTCGTTTTCTACACCACAACGCTGATGGGCGCAGGCCTCTACCTGATCCTGATGGCCGGCGTCGGCTATTACATCCGGGTCTTCGGCGGCGAGTGGGGTCCGGCGGCGCAGCTGATTTTTTTCGTCGCTGCCATCCTGATTCTGGCGCTGCTGCTGTTCTCAGAGCGCCTGCGTGCACGGCTCCGCGTCTTCCTGAGCAAGCATTTCTTTCGCAATCACTACGATTATCGCGAGGAATGGCTGCGCCTGATGGGCACATTGTCCTCGCCGAGGGAAGCGGGACTCTCACTCAGCAAGCGCGCGATAAAGGCCCTCTCGGACATTCTGGGAGCCCCGCAAGGACTGTTATTCATTCGGGAGCGGGGCGAGGGCCCGTTCCGCTGCGAAGCCGGCTGGAACACCGGCGTGAGCGAACAGCGCATTGCCCCGGACTCGTCGCTGGTGCGCTTCCTGAACGGCACCGGCTGGATCGTCGACGCAGAAGAATATCGCCTGCTGCCGGAACGCTACGAAGGTCTCGATACCGATCTCGGCCAGCTTGGGCTGGACCGCCCGGGTTTTGTTGTGCCGCTGGTCACGGACGAGCGCCTCGTAGGCTTTGTCCTGCTGGCACGTCCCAGGATGGCGCACAGGTTGAATTTTGAAGACCACGATCTCCTGAAGACGGCCGGCCGGCAAATCGCAAGCTATCTCGATCAGGAGCAGAAAAAGTGGGAGCTCGCCGAGAGCCGGCAGTTCGAGACCTTCAACCGCCTGACCGCGTACCTGATGCACGACCTGAAGAACCTGATCGCCCAGCAGTCCCTGGTCGTGGAGAATTCCCAGAAACACAAGGACAAGCCCGAGTTCGTGGATGACGCAATTGCGACCGTGAAGAGTGGCGTCGCACGCATGCGCAAGGTGCTCGAGCAGCTTGCACAGGGAGCTCCGGTCCATAACGTCAAGAAAATCGAGTTGGGCAAACTCCTGCTGGAGGCCGCTTCGCAGTGCGCGGACCGACGCCCGGAACCCAGGGTAGACGTCGGAGATGCGCGCTTATGGGTGCGGGCAGACCGGGAGCGACTGCTGATGGCGCTCGTGCACGCGATACGCAACGCCCAGGATGCGACGCCGCCTCAGGGCAGTGTCACTGTGGGCCTGGAATCCTGCGGCACGGATTGCCTGATAACGGTTTCCGACACGGGTCGCGGGATGGACCGGTCATTCATCGAGGAGCGCCTGTTCAAACCCTTCGACAGCACCAAGGGCACACAGGGAATGGGAATCGGGGCGCACCAGATTCGCGAGACGGTGCGGGCACTCGGTGGCCAGATGCAGGTCGACAGCAGCCCCGGGTCCGGGACCCGAATCAGTCTCAGGTTACCGCTGGAAACGAATGTGCAGGCTGCGTGAAGGCGATGACAAGCCCGGACGCGAACAACATTTCGGTGTACCGGACGTCAGTGGAACGCGTGTGACGGATCGTGATCCAGTTCACGCTCTGCAGTCGCACTGGATCGCGGACCGCGCGGGACGCCTGGTATAGAATTCGGGGGCTAGCCTCATTTCTAAACATAATGCGGGGACGGGCACCGGGTCGCGCCGGCCGATCACGGATGCAACACCTGGAGATTACAACAGCATGCTGAATCTTTTCCGCGATATCCACCCGGGAATACCTGGGCCTTCAATCGCCCTCTTGCCGCTCTTGTTCATCGCGGCCTGTGGACTCGGAATGGATAATGCCGCCCGGCTTGCGCGCGCGCAGGCGGCATTCGAATCGAGCGAATACCGTGCGGCGATCATCGACGCCAAGAACATCCTGGAACAGGAGCCGCAGAACCGTGAGGCGAGGCTGTTGCTCGGACGGTCTTCGATACGTGTCAACGACGCCGCCACCGCGGAAAAGGAACTGCGCCGCGCGATCGAACTCGGTTCCGACCTCCGGACGGTTGCGGTCGACCTGGGTCGGGCATTGCTCTCGTTGCGCCGGTTCGAGCAGTTGCTGGAAGAAATTCAGCCCGAACTGGCACAAAACGAAACCGAGCGACTCGGCATTCTGCGTATGCGTGGCGATGCCATGATGGGGCTGCAACGTCCGGGCGATGCGCGTGACATGTATCTCGAGGTGCTGGCGGCGGATGGCGACGACATGCCGGCCAGGCTCGGCGTCGTTTCGAGTTACGTTGCCGAAGAAAACAATGCCGAAGCACGCAAATCTCTTGACGAGGCGCTGCGCATCGAGGGGAAGTACGTCCCGGCTCGCCTGGCCTCGGGTTCGTTGTACCTCGCGATGCTGGATCCCGGCGCGGCGGTGGACGAGTTCGCACTGGCCCACGAGCTGGCCAGTACGGCTTCGGATACCGACGCGCAGGTCTCCGCGCTGGTCGGCCTGATCGAGTCTCGACTGGCGCAGAACGATCTGGGGGCGGCGAAGGTTGCTGCAGCACAATTGCAGGAGTTTGCGCCGGACAATCTGTCGACAATTTACGTGACGGCCCGCATTGCCTATATGGGGGAGGACTACGAGACTGCGCAGGCAAAGCTGCAGCAGGTCTTGAAGGCGGCGCCGGAGTACCGTCCGGCGCAGTTCCTGCTGGCTGCTGTGCATTTCAAGCGCGGCAATATGGGCCAGGCAGAAATGCATCTGTCTTCGGTCATTTCCGCCGCGCCGGATAATGCGGATGCGCGAAAGCTGATGGCGGAGATTCGCTTGCATCAGCACCGCGCCGACGAGGCTGTGGATGTGCTGCGTCCGCTGCTGGGTTCCACGGATACGGATGCCGGCGCGTTGAACCTGGCGGTGCGTGCGAGTCTCGAAGCCGGCCAATACAATAACGCGATTCAATACTTGCGCGAAGAGATCGAGAACAAACCCGACAACGTGGACCTGCAGCTCGATCTCGCCGCCGCTTACCTCGCAGCGGGACAGGTCGACGAAGCGGAAACGCTGCTGTCGTCGTCGCCGGACGATTCGGCACAGAATGCCTATCGCCGCGATCTTCTGCAGGTCATGAGCCCGCTGCGTCGCGGGGATTCGACCACGGCCCTGCGCGATGCCGAGGCGATGGCAGTGCGCTGGCCCGAGGATGCCCGGGTTCGAAACCTGATCGGCGGCATAGCGCTGTCGACGGACGACCCGGACCTCGCACGCGAGAGCTTCATGGCAGCACGGAGACTCGCGCCGGCCGACCTCTCAACCTATTACAACGTTGCCAGAGTCGACATCGAGCAGGGCGACTTCGATGCCGCGAGAGGGCAGTACCTCGCAGCACTCGAGCAGCAGCCCGAGTCGATCGAGGTGATGGTGGCGCTTGCAAGGCTGGAAGCCCGGGCCGAAAAATCCGATGCGGCTCTCCAGTGGCTCGAGAAGGCACGTGCAGCCGACCCGGCGGCCATCATGCCGCGATTGCTGCTGGCGCGCCTTTATATCAGCGAACGCTCTTTCGAATCTGCCACACAGGTGGCATACGAGGCAGTCCGGCTCGAAGGTTCCAACGCCGAGGCACGCAATCTGCTCGGGCTGGCGCAGCAGGAGCTCGATCAGAACGCCGATGCCCTCGCGAATTTCGAACAGGCCGCCAGGCTCGATCCTGAAGAGGCGGCATACCGGATGAATCAGGCACGCGCGCAGGCAGCGTCGGGCAATTATGCGCTGGCGGAACGGACGCTCTCGGGATCCGGCGGGATCGACCTCGACAACATCCAGTCGTCCGTGATGATCGCGTCACTGAAGGCGCGTCAGGGCGACTCCGATGCTGCGCTGAAAATTGCGAAGGATCTGCAAGCGCGGTACCCGGACAACGGCATACCCTTTGCACTGGAAGCGGAACTGCTCGCCGCCGCCAGCCGGTTCGGCGAGGCGGCCGCGGCCTACGATAAAGCCCTGTCTCTCAGGAAGGACGACCGCCGGCTGGCGGTTCGAGCGTTTCAGGTCCGGACCACCGGCGAGCTGGAAAACCCGGAGGCGCCCCTGCTGAACTATCTGAACGAACGGCCCCTGGATACGGAACTGCGCCTGGTCGTTGCCCAGAGCCACCAGGCCCGCGGCGAGACGGCACGGGCCATCGAGGAATACGAACAGGTAGTCTCCATGGCGCCGGACAGCTACGTCGCCCTGAACAACCTGGCCTGGGAGTATTTCCAGAGCGGCGACCCGCGGGCGGAGGAAACCGCCCGCAGCGCCTACGAGCAATCGCCGCAAGATGGCTCAGTGGCGGATACGCTTGGCTGGATACAGGTACAGAAGGGCAACCTGGACGAGGGTATTCCAATGTTGCGCCAGGCTGTCGAAAACGGCCCGGACAACCCCGAGGTCCGGTATCATCTCGCCGCTGCCCTGGCGGCCGCCGGCGACAAGGCCGAGGCGCGGCGCATCCTTGAAGACATTCTTGACGGCGCGGACGGTTTCGCCGCCCGCCAGGAGGCCGAGGAACTGCTCACATCGTTGTGACCGGGGAAACTGGGACGCTGCTTCCGGAATCCGTTGCGCTTCAATGATATTCTTTGCGGTTTCTTGCCCATAAACGGCTTAAAAATCGCTTACAACAAGACAGTGTTCTTCAATCCGGGGCTAACGTTGACCAAAACATACAGAGGAATCCTGCTTACACTGACCAGTGGTCTGCTCGGGGCGTGTGCCGGGGCCGACTATTCCGCATCGAATTTGCCGGAATCGGTCGCCAACCGCTCGGTTGAATACCGTATCGGCCCGGGCGATTCGTTGCAGATTTTTGTATGGGATCACGAAGACCTGTCGACCAGCGTGCAGGTGCGGCCGGACGGCATGATCTCGACACCGCTGGTGGAAGACCTGCAGGCAGCCGACAAGTCCGCAACGGAGCTCGCGCGGGACATCGAGACCGTACTGTCGGAATACGTGCGCTCCCCGGTGGTCACGGTCATCATGGAGGAATTCGTCGGCGCGCCGCAGCAGCAAGTCCGCGTGGTGGGGCAGGCGGTCCAGCCGCAAGCGATACAGTATCGGCAGGGCATGACTGTGCTCGACGTGATGATCCAGGTCGGCGGCCTGTCGGAATTCGCCGCCGGCAACGGTTCAAAGATCGTCCGCGAAGTCGACGGTAAATCCGTGCAAATAAAAGTACGCCTCGAAGACCTGCTGAACGACGGTAAAATCGAGGAGAATGTGCGCATGCTGCCGGGTGATGTATTGATCATTCCGGAATCCTTTTTCTAGCCTGCATCGATTAATTGAGAGATTCGACCTGACAAGCCGCAGTCGAAAATAGAACTGTGAATATCCAGGAAATTGTCGCGGAGGTCCTCGAGTACCTGCGAGGTATGTGGCGCTACCGATGGTGGGCGTCCGGCGCGGCGTGGTTCATATCGATGCTGGGCTGGTCCTACGTCTACTCCATGCCCGATGTCTATGGCGCCTCGGCCCGGGTGTACGTGGACACCAAAAGCCTCATGGGGCCGATCTTCGAGGGCCTGGCAATCTCCGACAACCTCACCGCGCAGGTCGAGGCGGTCAGCAGGGCCTTGCTTACGCGGCCGAACCTCGAGGCGGTTGCGCGGAAAACCGACCTGGATTTACGTGTAGACACTCCACAGCAGCTGGAGCACCTGATCACGCGCCTGCAGGAGCGCGTCAGTGTCGACGGCAACCGGGAACGGAACGTGTTCAGCATCTCCTATGAGGACCCGGACCGTGCCAAGGCGAGGGAAGTGGTGGCCGCCATCGTCGATGCGTTCGTCGAGAATTCGTTGCAGGGGCAGGGTAACGACGCGGAAATGACTGCAAGGGCCCTGGATTCGGAGGTCCGTGACCACGAGGATCGGCTGCGGAAAGCGGAGAGCGACCTGGCGCAGTTCAAGAAGGATAATCTCGGCTACATGCCGGACGATCGCGGCGACTATTATTCCCGCCTGCAACAGGCAATCGCCTCCGTGAACCAAACCGAGTCACAAGTCCGCGAGGTGCGCCAGCGGCGCGATGAGCTGCAAAGGCAGATCGTCGGCGAAGAGCCGGTGTTCGGCATCATGACCAACATGCCTTCAGGCCCCGCTTCTTTCGGCTGCTCGCAGCAGGGGCAGATCGCGCAGCTTCAGGGCGAACTCGCGTCATTGCAGGTGGACTTCACCGCCAAACACCCCAGCATTGTGTCGCTCAAGGAGATCATCGCTTCTCTGGAGGCGGCCTGCGGCACGGAACGCGAAGCGGCCCTGGCGGCGGGACTGTTGCCGAGCATGTCGCCGGATCAGCCCCTGCAGGCCAACCCTGTCTATCAGAGCCTGCGCATCCAGCTCAGTAACGCCGAGGTAGAACTGGCGGGCCTGCAGTCACAGCTTGCGACGCACAGCGGAACCGTTGGTCGACTGCGCGCAGATGTGGACAAGATTGCCGAAGTGGAAACGAATCTGAAGCAGCTCAACCGCGACTACAGCGTCGTCCAGGCTCGCTACCAGGAACTGCTGCAGCGGCGCGAGCAACTGCAGTCCAAGGAACGGCTCGACCCGGTCACCGACGGGGTGCAGTTCAGGACCCTGGAGCCCCCTTTCGCGGCCATCGAGCCGGTGGGGCCTGACCGCCCGGTCTTGCTTGCGATGGTCCTGATTGTCGCGATCGGCGCGGGGGGCGCCGTAGCTTTCGGACTGAACCAGCTCAACCCGGTCTTCTTCACCCGGCGCTCCCTGCAACGAATTGCCGGGCTGCCGGTGCTGGGATCCGTCAGTATGTTACTGACTCCGGGGCAAGCCAGGGCGCGACGGACCGAAGCGGTCGCGTGGGCCGCGAGTTACGTATCTCTGGTCGTAGTAACCGCCTTTATTATGGCTTTCCAGGCGCAGGGGGCGGCGTTGATGCGGCAGCTCACGGGAGGAATCGGGGCGTGAGCAAGATCAAGGAAGCACTGGATATTCTGAAGCGTGAAGCGCCGCCACGCGTTGACAAACCGGCTGTGCCGCATAACGGATTCGACGCTGGCGCCGATATCACGTCGGTTCCTGTCGGGCGGAAAAAGAAAGTGGCGGTAGAGGGGCCGAGGTACGCGGTCGATCAGCAGCAATTGATAAAGGCCGGTCTGCTCGCGCCCATGGATCACGCAGCGCCGGTGGCGGATGAGTTTCGGCGCATCAAACGGCCGCTGATCGCGAACGCGGCGAAAGCCAGGGACACAGGGGCGGATCACATGAATGTGATCATGATCACCAGCGCGATGCCCAACGCCGGCAAAACCTTCTGCTCGATGAATCTCGCCGTGAGCATCTCGCTGGAGCGCGAACTGAATGTGCTGCTGGTCGACGCCGATGTCGCCAAGCGGCATATCAGCCGTGAACTCGGCCTGGCGGAAGCGCCGGGCCTCATCGATCTGTTATTGGACGAATCACGCAACCTCGACGACGCGCTGGTGCGTACCGATATGAATGACGTCCAGGTGCTGCCTGCCGGCAGACACCATCCACAAGCAACCGAGTTGCTTGCCAGCGAACGCATGTCGCGAATTGTCGATGAACTGGCGACGCGCTACTCGGACCGGATCATCCTGCTGGATTCCCCCCCGCTTCTGATCACCAGCGAGGCCCAGGCGCTCGCGAGCCAGGTCGGGCAGATTGCGCTGGTCGTGGAGGCGGGCGCCACCACGCAACAGTCGTTGCTGCAAACCATCGAAGTTCTGGACAGCGACAAGGCGATCAATATCATCCTCAACAAGAGTCGCCATTCGTCACAGTTCGGGTATTACGGGGATTATGGATACTACGGATACGAGTAGGGCCGCCGTTCCGCGGCGCCGCGCGAGGATCACGTTTGCGTTGGCAGGGCTCGCTCCTCTTGTTGCGTCCACTGGATTTAGCGCCGAATTCGTACCCGAGGTGACCATCGGTATAACGCACACCGACAATGTCGCGCTGGCCAGCGATGATGAGGATGCCCAGAGCGAAAAAATCTATCGCATCGAGCCGTCCTTCCACCTGTCGCACGAAGCGCCGCGAATTACCACCAACGTGGATTACCTGCTGCAGGCATACCGCTATCACGATCTCGGCGAAAATGAGGTCTTTCATCAATACGATGCCAGCATTCGCGCCGCGTTGATCCCGGATAATCTCTTTATGGAAATTGGCGGCAGCCGCAGTCAGTCCATCACGGATCCGGAGCAGAACATTCCTCAGGGCAATCTGCCTATCAGCAGCAATCGACAGAACCGTGACGACTATTATGCGGCGCCGTCCTTTCAATACGCATTCGGCAGGAACGTAGTAGCGGCCGGCGAGTACCGTCACAGCTGGGTGGAATACGGCGAGGCCGATGCCCAGGGAAGCCAGAACCAGGATGCGGACTTCTCCATCGACAACTATCGTAAGGAACGAGGCCTCACCTGGGCGCTTCGCTACGACTGGCAGCGTACGGAATACGACCTGGAGATTCCCTGGGAGTACCAGCGGGCGACCGCCGAACTCGGATTCTGGGCAGGCACGAATACACGATTATTCGCAGCCGCCGGTAAGGAGAGCGCCTGGGACATGCCACTGGACCCGAAGATGGAGGACGACCTCTGGGAGGTCGGCTTCGCCCGGCAGATCGGTCAACGGCTTAGCGCCGAATTTGCCGGTGGCGAGCGAAGTTTCGGCAGCTCCTGGCGGGGTAATCTGGAACTTCAGTTCAACCGTGGCAGTACGGCATTCTCGTACACGGAGACACCCACAACCGAGGGAAGGACACGTTACCGGCAAGGCACGCTTGACGAACCCGAAGTACCGGACGATTTCCTGAACCAGCCTGGCGGCACGGAGCGATTCATCTCGAAGCGCCTGCAATGGAGCCTGGACCTGGAATTTCGCCGCAGCGGCCTCTCCGTCACCTTGTTCGACGCTGAGCGAACCGATCGCACGGAAGCCGACGGCACACCGCTGGTCGACGAGTCACAACGCGGTGCAATCCTGAGAGCGACCTGGCGCGTCGGCGCGCGCACGGACCTCGGAATCAGGGGCGGATGGGCCGAGCGGGAGCTTCAGGACGGCGACACCAGGGACACGATCAGGGCCTCGATCGACGCAAATTACCGTCTCGGCAACAAGACCACGTTGACGCTCGAGTACATTTACACAGAGGAAACCGGAGAGAACCTGGTCACGAATCGCGACTACGTCGCCAACATTGTCTCCCTGTTGCTCACTCGTACTTTTTGATTGTGGATAGCGAGGCATTCCCGGCGGTTGACCGGCGCTGGTCGCCGCCGGCAACAGCAGGACAAATCAATGCCCTCACGTGCGACGTGGAGGACTATTTCCAGGTCTCCGCGTTCGAGCACCTCATCGCCAAAGAAAGCTGGGACGAACGCGAGTGCCGCATCCCGCGAAACGTGGACCGGGTGCTCGAGCTGTATCAGGACGCCGGCGTTCACGGAACGTTTTTTACACTGGGGTGGGTGGCAGAGCATTTTCCGGAGGTGGTGCGCCGGATCGCCGCGGAAGGCCATGAGATAGCCAGCCACGGCATGCGGCATGTGCGCGTCTGGGACCAGACTCCGGCTACTTTCCGTGCCGACATCGTCCGCGCGAAGAAATCGCTGGAAGACGTTGGCGGCCAGCCTGTACACGGCTACCGCGCCGCAAGCTGGTCACTGGATGAACGCACCCCCTGGGCGCACCAGATCATGGCGGACGCCGGTTACCTGTACAGTTCGAGCATTTACCCGATTGCGCACGACCATTACGGGCTGCCCGACGCGCCGGCCTATCCCTTTTACGTCAGGTCAGCCGGCATCCTGGAAATTCCCGCCAGCACCTCGCGCCTGTTCGGCCGTAACCTGCCGGCCGCCGGCGGCGGCTATTTCCGGCTGCTACCGTTTGCTGTTTCCCGTTGGCTCATGCAGCGCATAGCGCGAACAACAGAGTTGCCCGCCATCTTCTATTTTCATCCCTGGGAGCTGGACCCCGGGCAGCCGCGCATGCCGGGAATTACGCTCAAGACCCGATTCCGCCATTACGTCAATCTGCAGCGTTTCGAGCCGCGTCTCGCTCGTCTGTTGCGGGACCTGAAGTGGGGCAGGATGGATGAAATCTATCTCGGCGATGCCGCCTGACTCCGCGGTGGCCGTTACCGACGCCGGCGCGTCCTGCATGGCTGCGTGGGATGGATACGTGCGCGGCCATGCAACAGCTTCCGTCTATCATCTCGCTGCATGGCGCGAGTTGATCGAGTCCGTATTCGACCGGGAAACGCATTATCTGCTGGCCGAAAACAGCGGACAGATCAGAGGAGTGCTGCCGCTGGTTCGTCTCAAGAGCCTGCTGTTCGGAGATTTTCTGGTCTCCATGCCCTATGTCAGTTACGGCGGCGTGCTTGCGGACGATGCTTCCACCTGCGCAAGGCTGATCGAAAGTGCAACGAGCCTCGGGCGCGAACTCGACGTCGCGCACGTCGAGCTGCGACACCTTGCCGATTGCACGAGCCTGCCGAAACGGCTGGACAAGGTCTCGATGCGCCTGCGGCTCTCCGGTGACAGCGATACTCTCTGGAACAAGCTCGGTTCCAAAGTCCGTGCACAGGTCAAGCGTCCGCAGAAGGAGGGCGCGGAGAGCGAGATCGGTGGCGAAGAACTGGTGGAGGATTTCTACACGGTGTTCTCCGTCAAGTACCGCGACCTCGGCGTGCCGGTTTATCCATTGACATGGTTTCGCGCTATCCTGCAACGATTTCCGGAGTTGGCACGGGTGTTTGTCGTGCGCGTGGCAGGACATCCTGTCGCGGCCAGCGTTGTGATCGGCTTCAACGGCAAGCTGGAAGTGCCCTGGGCTTCTTCGTTGCGCTCCGCCGACCGCTACGGAGTCAATATGTACCTTTACTGGAGCATGCTGAAATACGCCGAGGAGCAGGGCTACGAGATCTTCGATTTCGGCCGCAGCACTCAGGGCAGCGGCACGTTCCGCTTCAAGAAACAGTGGGGCGCCGAGCCTGTTCAACTCTACTGGCATTACTGGTTGAGGGATACGCAGGAGATTCCGCAGCTCAATCCGGCAAATCCGAAGTTCCAGGCGGCTGTCGCCGTCTGGCGAAAGCTGCCGGTCTGGATGGCGAACCGGATCGGGCCACAGATCGTCAAGAACCTGCCCTGAGGACTGGAAAGAAGCCATGTGTGGGATCGTCGGCATCGCGGGAGGGGCAGCGCTCAGTGCAGCACAACGCGCAAGCGTGCGACGCATGGCCGACAGCATCGTCCACCGGGGACCGGACGACCAGGGATTCTTCGACGACGACTCGATCGTTATCGGCATGCGGCGGCTTTCCATTATCGATGTGGAAGGAGGCCATCAGCCGATCGCGAACGAAGATCGCACGGTCTGGGCTGTCTGTAACGGCGAGATCTATAACTTTCGCGAATTGCGGCGAGAGCTCGAGCAACGCGGGCATCGCTTTCGCACTCATAGCGACGTCGAGGTCACGGTACATCTCTACGAGGAGTACGGCGAAAATTTCGTCGATCGCCTCTCCGGCATGTTCGCGATCGCGCTTTGGGACAGCCGGCAGAAAAAACTGGTGGTCGTCCGCGATCGTCTCGGCATCAAACCCGTCTATTTCTGTGAACGGGACGGACTCCTGGCTTACGCCTCCGAAGTGAAGGCATTGTTGCAGGCGCCGGGTGTCCGCGCCGAGATCGACCCGGCGGGCCTGCGCGATCACCTGACGATCGGTTATTCGGTCGCGCCGCATACCGTATTCAAGGGCATCCGGAAACTGCCGCCGGCCACCCTGCTGATCTGGCAGGCGGGCGAACACCGCACCGTTCGTTACTGGAGCATCCCGCAACAGACGCGAACCGACCTGGGCGAGGACGACTGGGTGGCGCTGGTGCGCGAGGAATTCGGCAAGGCCGTCAGCTCGCACATGGTGAGCGATGTGCCCATCGGGGCGTTCCTGAGCGGCGGCATCGATTCCAGTGCCGTGGTGGCCTGCATGGCCGCGGAAAGCGCGCAGCCTGTCAATACGTATTCCATCGGCTATGCCGGCGGCGGGGCCGCCCGGTACTACAACGAGTTGCCTTATGCCGGCCAGGTGGCACGACAGTTCCGCACGAACCATCACGAGATCGAGGTCAGGCCCAACGTCAGCATGCTGCTGCCGAAGCTCATCTGGCACCTGGAAGAGCCCCTGTCCGACAGTGCTATTGCCACCACCTACCTGGTGGCGCAACTGGCGGCAAAGAGTGTGAAGGTCATCCTTTCCGGCGTCGGCGGCGACGAGCTGTTCGCAGGCTATAACCGTTATCTCGGTGACCATTACGGCGCCCTGTACGGCAAGGTCCCCGGCTGGCTGCGCGAGCGGGTTGTGGAGCCGCTCTCCGCACGTTTGCCGAGCGGCCGGCAGAACCGCTGGATGGACCTTTCGCGATATACCCGCAGTTTCGTGCAAGCCGCAGCACTGCCATGGCGTGAGCAATACAAACTGTTTATCGCGCTGGAAGAGCAAGCCGTGCTCGCGGCGCTGCTCGGCGACGCCTCCTTGCAGGGCCCGGACGGTTTCGATCGCATCCTCGATGGCGAAGATTCGAACGATCCATTGTTGCGCCTGTTGCGCGTGGACTGGCAGACGCAGCTCGGCGAGGATCTCCTGCTCCTCACCGACAAAATGACCATGGCCGAATCCATCGAATGCCGAGTGCCTTTCCTGGATCATCGGCTGGTGGAACTGGCAGCAAGCATCCCGGCTTCGATCAAGCGGCCGGACGGACGATTGAAGAGCCTGCTGAAAAAGGCGCTGGAGCCCGACCTGCCCAGGGAAATTCTCGATCGCCGCAAACGGGGTTTTGGTGCGCCGGTCGGCGCGTGGTTCAAGGGTGAGTTGCAACCGTTGCGCGAGTCCCTGTTGAGCCGAAAAGCCATCGAGTCCCGTGGCTGGCTCGCACCTCGAGCCGTCGCCGATATCTGCGGCGCGCACGACCAGAACCGCCACGACTACACCGACCTTATCCTGGTCTTCATGAACCTGGAGATCTGGGCGCGGCTGTTTCTCGATGGACGTTCGGCTGAAGATGTCGGCGAGGAACTGAGCGATTCGGTTACCCGGTCGGTAGCCTCCGCGTGACAAACGGCGCCGGCATGCAGACCCCGCTGCGCGAGTACCGCACGGTGCTGATCGCCTGTCTGATCATGGTCCTGGTCGCGATTGTCTACTGGCAGAGCTATTCCCGCATGATCGGGATGTGGTCGCTCAGCACCTACCAGCATGGCTGGCTGGTGTATCCGATCGGTCTGTTCATCCTCTGGCGCAAGCGCCATGCACTTGCTTCGGGCCGCTTGCAGGGAAGCTGGACAGGCGTCTCATTGACCGGGCTGGTCGTGCTCATATGGATGGTTGTGCGGTCAGTCGGCATCCAGACGCTTGAGTTTGCAAGTGCGACATTTCTGATCTTCACTTCATTCTGGGCTGTAGCCGGTACTCGGGCCATGCAGAAGGCCGCGTTTCCCCTCGGCTTGTTACTGGCAGCCGTGCCTACCGGAGAATTTCTGGTGGGCTATCTGACGGAGGTCACGGCAGACATCAGCACTGCGTTGCTTAAACTTACTGGCGTTCCTGCCTACCGTGACGGGATGTTTCTGACCCTGCCGGGCGGTAACTTTGAGGTCGCGGAAATGTGCGGCGGCCTGCGCTATCTGCTGGCTGCCGTTCTGGCCTCGCTGGCATTTGCCTATGTGACTTATACTACCTTTACCAAACGTGCGTTGTTCGTTGCTACTGCCGCTCTGGTCATGGTGGTTGCGAACGGTGTGCGCGCCTTCATCGTCATGTATGTGGCCTCGGCTACCGACATGCGGGTGTTCGCAGGGCAAGACCACATCATCTTCGGCATGTTCCTTTTCGCCGCAGTCTTCATTGCTCTGATACTGATCGGCGAGCGCTACGCCGATGCTGTCCCGGTGACTGAGGGCCATGGCACAACTGTGTGGGGTGAGAGGCAGGACGGATTCCCTGTCGCCCCGGCGATCGTAGCGCTGTTGCTCATCGTGGCCGGTCCGGTTTTCCTGTACGCCAAAGCGCAACAGCCAGTGCCGGCTGCGGCCGCCACGGAACTGCCCGAATTGCCCGGTTGCAGAGGACCCGCGAGTTGGGACCGCAACTGGTCGCCCGACTATCGGGGCTCGGACTATCTGCTTCGTGCATCCTATGCCTGCGGCGACTACCCAACCGGTGTTTACGTGGCGGGTTATCTGCACCAGCGGCAAGGCAAGGAACTCATCAGCGCAACCAACCGCATCTGGCCCTACGAATGGCGGCGATACGTTGATGAAACGGTGGTCAGCTTCGAGTCGAACTCCGGTCCAGTGGATGTGCGGCAGGTGTTCGTGCACGCCCCGGACCGATGGCTGCTGATCTGGTATTGGTATCAAGTGGGTGATTTGGTGACGATCAGTGGGCTCGAGGTCAAGCGTCTGAATACGATCCACGCATTGACTCTGCGCTCGATAGAAACTTCTGTAGTCGCGATCAGCATTTCCGGACCGCGCGAAACGACTATGCTGACCTTGCGCGACGAACTGGAGGCTAAGGTGCGTACTGTGATGTCCTGGCACCGGAACAGGTCCTCAGACCAGTAACGTCGACTATCGTGCCTGATTCCGCTACTCACAACACACCGCGGCCGCTGATTGCTCATATCGTGTTCCGCTTCGACTATGGCGGTCTTGAAAACGGCCTGGTAAACCTGATCAACCGTATGCCGGACGACGAGTATGGTCACTGTATTATTTCACTGACCGAGGCGAGCGATTTCCAGAAGCGGATACAGAAGCCCGGGGTGACGGTTCATTGCCTCGAAAAACGTGCGGGAAAGGATTTCAAATCCTACCTCCGGCTTTATCGCCTGTTCCGAAAGCTCAAACCGACCATTGTGCACACCCGGAACCTGGGAACGCTGGAATGCCTCTTTGTCGCCTGGCTCGCCCGGGCGCCCGTCAGGATTCACGGCGAACACGGCTGGGATATATACGACCCGGACGGGAGCAGGCGCAAGTATCGACTGTTACGCCAATTCATGGCTCGATTTATCGACCGGTTTGTGGCTGTTTCCGACGAGCTTGCGGAATGGCTGGCTACAACGGTAGGAATTCCCGAGGCACGAATTGTACGAATCTGTAACGGGGTCGATACCGGGAAATTTCATCCTCGCGAGAAACCGGATCATGAGAACCTGCCGGTTGACATCTTCCCCGAGGGTTGTGTCATTGTCGGCAGCGTGACGCGCTTCTCGCCTATCAAAGATCCACTCAACCTGGTCAAAGCGTTCATCGAGCTGCAAAACCGCCCGAAGCGGGCCGTCAATAACTCACGCTTGCTCATGATCGGAAATGGCGAGTTGCACGGCGAGGCACAGAATCGTATTCGCGACGCGGAACTTCAAAGTTCCGCGTGGTTGCCCGGAAGCAGGGATGACATTCCGGATATGCTTCGAAAAATGGATATTTTTGTGCTTGGCTCGTTGCGTGAAGGCATTTCGAATACCATTCTCGAAGCCATGGCCAGCGGCCTGCCGGTTATCGCGACAGCCACGGGCGGCAATCTTGAACTCATCGTCGAAGGCGAGACCGGAAAACTCGTCCCCTCATCCGATTCGAAAGCCTTGGCGGACGCAATTAATGTTTATGCGACCGATGCCGATACGCGCCGGCGCCATGGTAAAAGGGCGCGAGAAAGGGCCTGCGAGCAATTCTCGCTGGCGGTCATGGTTAATAGTTATCTTCGCCTGTACAGGGACGCCCTTCACCGGGCGGGAGTCTGATTAATGTGCGGCATCTCCGGAATTGTTGATCTGCGGGAGCGGCGTCCGGTCAACGCCGCTTTGTTGCGGGCGATGAACGATACGCTGACGCATCGAGGCCCGGACGGCGAAGGTTTTCACCTGGAACCCGGCGTCGGCTTCGGCCATCGCCGGCTGTCGATTATCGACCTGGAAGGCGGCAAGCAACCGCTCTACAACGAAGATGAGTCTGTCGTTGTTACCTACAACGGCGAGATCTATAACTTTCATGAATTGGCGGAAGAGCTGATCGGAAAGGGGCATCAGTTCCGCACTCGCTGCGATACGGAAGTCATCGTGCATGCCTGGGAAGAATGGGGCGAACGATGCCTTGACCGGTTCAACGGCATGTTCGCGTTTGCGATCTGGGATCGTCGCCAGGAGATTCTGTTTCTGGCGCGGGACCGGCTGGGCGTCAAGCCGCTTTATTATGCCGAGCTGTCAGACGGAGAGATCATATTCGGCTCCGAACTGAAGGCACTGCTTGTACATCCGAAACTGAAGCGCGAGATCGATCCAACGGCCGTGGAAGAATATTTCTGCTTCGGCTATATCCCCGACCCGAAAACGATTTATAAGAGCGTCAGGAAACTGGCGCCAGGGCACTATCTGCTGGCCTGGCGCGGCCGTGCGGCTCCCTCACCGAGGCGATACTGGGACGTTCCGCTGCAGGAACGACAGCGCGCGGAGCCGGACTCCTCAGCTCATGAAGAGGGGCTCCGGGAAAGACTTCTTGATTCGGTTCGCTTGCGGCTGGTGTCCGACGTGCCGCTCGGTGCGTTCCTGTCCGGCGGTATCGATTCGAGCGCCGTCGTGGCGATGATGCGCGAGATCGGGACAGAGAACCTGCTGACGTGCTCGATCGGTTTCAAGGAAAAGCAATACGACGAGTCGGCCTATGCGGCTATGGTCGCGAACGCGAAACACACCAATCATCAAGCGGAGATCGTCGAAGCGTCTGATTACAGCCTTCTCGACAAGCTCGTTGGACTCTACGACGAACCATTCTCGGACAGCTCGGCAATCCCGACTTACAGGGTCTGCGGGCTCGCGCGGAGGCACGTGACGGTTGCGCTTTCAGGCGATGGCGGCGACGAGGATTTCCTGGGTTATCGGCGTTATCGATTGTTCGCCATGGAAGAGCGGCTTCGGGCCTTGTTCCCCGGCTGGTTTCGAACGCCGGTTTTCGGGGCGCTTGGCCGCTTCTATCCAAAACTCGACTGGGCACCGCAGATTTTCCGCGGCAAGACGACGTTTCAGGCCCTCGCGAGGAATCCGGCGGACGCCTACCTGCACGGCGTCTCCATTTTCCCCGATACAGGCCGGAGGCAACTCTTTTCGGGCGATCTCCGGAACGAACTGGCCGGCTATGAGGCAGCGGAGGTTTTCCGGAAGCATCTCGAGGGAAAGAGCTTCCCGGACCCGCTCAGCATGATCCAGTATCTCGACTACCAGACCTATCTGCCAGGCGACATCCTGACGAAGGTCGATCGGGCCAGCATGGCGCACAGTCTGGAGGTGCGAGTGCCGTTTCTTGATTACACGTTGGTGGAGTGGGCGGCGCGCCTGCCGTCGAGCATCAAGCTCAAGGGCCGCGAAGGCAAAGCGGTATTGAAGAAAGCGCTGGAGCCCCTGTTGCCGAAAGAAGTGCTTTATCGCGAAAAAATGGGTTTTGCCGTCCCGCTGGATGTCTGGTTCAGAGGCTCTCTCGAAGAACGCATGGTTGCTTCCCTCGAGGGTGAGGCGCTTTTGCAGTGCGGGCTTTTCGAACCGGCCTTTCTCCGCTCCATTGCGAACGATCACCGCTCGCGCAGGCGCAACTACAGCGCCGTTTTATGGGCTCTCCTCATGTTCGAGGGTTTTCTGAAAGGCAGCGCCCTGCCGGGTGTGAAGCATCAGCCGTTCACCGACAACCGCGTGGCCGTAACCGGCTGAATATGCGTTTGGTGACGTTCACGAATCTGTTTCCGGGCGGGGACATGCCGCGACATGGCATTTTTGTGGAGGAGCGGCTGCGCCACCTGGTCGCGACCGGTGAGCTGGAAGCCCGGGTGATCGCGCTACGCCCGGCACGGCCTGGATTCGCTGATGCGCGGCACAAATCGAAAGAAAAAAGGACGGAGGTACGCAACGGAATTACCGTCGACTATCAAACCGTACCGACACTGCGGATGGTTTCCAACTGGATCGACCCGTGGACCTGGGCCGCCGCAGCGGAACCAGCCGTGAGAAACGCCCTTCGGCAGTCGGCAACACCGTCGATCCTGGACGCCCACTTCCTGTACCCGGATGGCGTTGCAGCGGTCATTCTCGGCAGGCGACTGGGCCTCCCGGTGGTGTTGAGCGCGCGCGGCAGCGACGTCAATGTAAAATGCCTGAACCCGGTCATGAAGAGATGGGTGCAATGGGCGGCCGCAAGAAGCGCCGCAATCATTACGGTGTCGCAGGCACTGGCAACGAGAATTGCGGAACTCGAGATCGAACCACCGATTCTCGAGGTCATACCGAACGGCGTAGATCTCGAGAAGTTTCGACCGCGTGACAAGGAGCAAAGCCGCGGTCGGTTCGGCGTTGCCGGCAGGCTTATCGCCTCAGTCGGTCATCTTGTGCCGGACAAAGGCCATCAATTTGCGGTGGAAGCGCTGGCGCAGCTTCCTGAAACGAACCTGCTGATCGTCGGCGAAGGGCCGCAGAAGTCGTACCTGCAAAGTCAGGCAAGGAAGCTTGGAGTCAGCGAGCGCGTTCACTTTCCGGGATTGCTGCCGCATGCCGACATGCCGTATCTGTACTCGGCGGCCGATGCGCTGGTTTTAGCGTCCGCGAGAGAGGGCATGCCAAACGTCGTCCTGGAAAGTCTCGCCTGCGGCACGCGAGTCGTGGCGACCGACGTCGGCGGGATCCGCGAGATTGTCCGCTCCGATGAGGCCGGCGCACTGATTACCGACCGATCTGCGAAGGGGTTACTGGAAGGACTTGCCCGAGTCGAGGCAACACCCATGCCCGCGCAAGCGACGCGCGAGTACGCGGTGCAATTCGGCTGGCAGAATATTATCGGAAACCAGATTTCCCTCTATCAGACCGTGTTGGCGAACTTCGTTAATTGAGAATGTTGCAAAGTTGGCCGATTCAATTACCCACCGTGGGCTCCACTCCCGCGAGCCGGGCGTCGTTCCCGTGACCCGCATCCTGCACGTTCTCGATCATTCGCTGCCGGAGCAAAGCGGCTATGCCTCGAGGAGCCACGGCATTCTGAGTGCGCTTGCGGCAATGGGATTGAAAGTGGAGGCCATAACCAGCCCCAAATATGGGGGTCGTGCAACGGCCTTCGACGACATTGACTCGATCCGCTATTGGCGGACGTCGGTCAACACTGGAGAGGTCACGGGCGGTGTCTTCAGCCAGATCCAGGCAATCCTCGGTACGCACCGGGGAATACGGCGCTATTGCCGGGACAACGGCGCAGACCTGATTCATGCGCACTCGCCCTGCCTGAACGGGCTCGCCGCGATGGTGATGCGGAATTGTCCGCTTGTTTACGAGATGCGTTCCTCGTGGGAGGACGCGGCCGTCTCATCAGGCACTACCACTGAAGGCTCGCTTCGTTACAAGCTGTCGCGTGCGCTGGAAACCTGGGTTGTCCGGCGGGCGCAGGCCGTCACAGTGATCTGTGACGGATTAAAGAGGGAGCTCATTAGCAGGGGAATATCCGAGGAAAAGTTGTCAGTCGTGCCGAATGCGCTTCCGGCGGACATGTTCAGCTTAAGCACACATGCGCAATCGACGGCGGTCCGGCAACGTTTCGGGTTGGGTGACAACCGCGTCATCGGCTTCTTCGGCAGTTTCTTTGAGTGGGAGGGAGTGGATTCGCTCGTTAAGGCAATGCCGAAGATCACTGCGGCTGTGCCGAATGCACGTTTGTTGCTTGCCGGCGGCGGCCGGCAGGAAAGTTTCCTTCGCGAGTTGGTCGGCGAGCGCAGCTTGAACGACTGCGTGATTTTCGCCGGGCGCATCGGCCCTGAAGCGATTCGCGAGTTTTACGGTGCGGCCGACGTCATGGTTTACCCCAGGATTTCCGATCGATTGACGGAAATGGTGACGCCATTGAAGCCGCTGGAGGCGATGGCGCAGAATACGCCGGTCATCGCCTCCGACATTGGCGGACACCGGGAGCTGATCGAGAATGAGAAAACGGGCTTCCTGTATCACGCCGGGGACAACAATGCGCTTGCCGCGAAAGTCGTAGAGGTGCTTGGCGGCGGGTCCGCGATCGACGATGTGATACGAGCTGCGCGGCAGCGGGTCGACCGAGAGCGTCGATGGTCGGTTGTATGCCAGCGATATGTGCCGATTTACGAGCGATTGCTCGGGCGAAGTCTGGCCATAACTTCCGAAGCAGCCACCCGGTGAATTCCAGCCGGACCAGGACAGAGGTCGGATTTCAGCCATGACTGCAGCCTTGACGCGCGCGCTTGGGGCGTTGCTTTCGCCGGCCGGTGGGCGAGCCAGGCTCGCCGTTTTCTCCTACCACCAGGTCCTGCAACAAGCGGATAACTTACGGCGCGGTGAACCGGATCGTGCCCGGTTCCTGGCTGACCTCGAGGTTATTGGACGGGTGTTCGCCGTATTGCCGTTGCCGGAAGCAGTCGAGCGCCTCCAGGCGGGGGCGCTGCCGGCACGTGCGGCGTGCATTACGTTCGATGACGGTTACGCGAACAATTACGAGTTCGCGGCGCCGTCACTGGAGCGGGCCGGGCTGCCTGCAAGCTTTTTCATCGCCGGCGACGCCGTCGACCGCGGCGTCATGTGGAACGACCTGATCATCGAGGGTGCGCGCATCAGGGGTTCGAACTGGATTGTCGAGGGCCTTGCGGAACTCGATCAGACGCCCCTCGAGGGCGACGACGCGGGCAAGCTTGTTACCCGGATCCTGAAACTTCTGAAGTACCAACCGCTGGAAAAACGCTGGGACCTTGCCGAAGCGTTCTTCCGGGAAAATACCGGGCGTGAACTGCCTCGACTGATGATGGACCGAAGCATGGTTGCCGATCTGGCGCGGCGTGGCTTCGACATCGGCGGGCACACCCTGCATCACCCGATCCTGAAGGAACTGACCGATGCGAATGCCAGAACGGAGATAACGGGGTGCAGCCGCTGGATTGAGGAAGTCACGGGCCGGGCAGCCCGGACATTCGCTTATCCGAACGGTATTCCGGGCAGGGATTTCGGGCCGGAGCACGCAGCGATGGTCGAAGAGGCGGGCTTCGAGACGGCAGTCACCACGCGTTGGTCAGTCGCAGGACCTGATACCGAGCGATATGGCATTCCAAGGATAGGACCGTGGTGGCGGCTCGGCAGTTCGCTGGCGCTGGGCTTTTTGCGTGCCTACGGAGGGAGCTATGTGAAGCCGGCTCCTACAATGAACTTCCGGGAGGATATTAAAAACTGATGGAGTGCCGGCGCTCCTGTGCCAGCAGCCACTGTTCCAGTGTGACCAGGTCCCAGATTGCGTAGCCGTAGTATCCAGGGTGGCCTTCCTTGTGCTCTGCCGCGACCCTCTTCAAAAACGCCGGTACGAAAATCTGTCGTTTCTCCAGAGAGTCCAGACTCCCATAGACCAGCTCCTGAAGTTTCGTGTGCGTCTTCAGCCATTGACCGAACGGCAGGCCGAACCCGTGTTTCTTTTTCCTGATGATCTCCGGCGGCAAAAACCCGTTCGTGGCCCGCTTGAAGAATGACCGGAGTTCCTTGCCTTCGATCTTGGCCGCGGAAGGGACCCGCACGGAAAGTGCAACGACGTCTTCATCCAGCATCGGATAAGAGACCTTGATATCGGCCAGTTCACTCATCTGGGAAACTTTTCGAAGGTCGTTGTCCGCAAGAGTGAATTTCCAGTCATACCACAGCATACGATCCAGAAGGTCGCAGGACTGGCAGGAATTCCATACTTCGTGCATTCGCCTCAGGGGAGATCCGGGATCGACCTGCTTCAGGAAATCTCCGTCGAACAACTTGTCCGATCGCTCCCGGTAGACGAAATTCCAGCTCTCGTATCGTTCGGGAAGTGGAATATTTGCCTGTTGCACGTAGCTCGAGAATTTCCGCAAGGGAAGGACGGAATCTTCGGGATGCAAAAGCCCGGCAAGCGGGTCGAGGAAAGCGCGCCGCAGGAATGCCGGGAGCCGCGCATAGAGTTCGAAGACGCGCTGGCTGACATAACGTTCGTTGCCGCCAAACAGCTCGTCGCCTCCGTCGCCGGCGAGAAGATGCGTCATACCATGGCCTTTTGCCATCTGCATGCAGCTCAGCGTCGGGACGGCCGAGGAGTTTCCGAAAGGTTCGTCGCAGGTGGCTGCTATTTGAGGAACGATGCGTACGATGTCGTCGGCCGTGACCTCATATTCATGCAGCTGACAGCCGAAATGCCGCGACGCCGTTCGTGCGTATGCCAGCTCGTTGAATTCCGCCACGCCGAAACCGACGGAAAACGCATGGGCGGAATCGGGCTGGAGATCCGCGAGCAAACCGGTCACTGTCGAGCTGTCCAGGCCGCCGCTGAGGAAGCTGCCGGTCAGCGCGTCGGGCCTCGATGCTTTGACGGCGCTTCGAAGAGTCGGAAGAAGCGCCTCACGAAGTTCTGCAATGTTCGGGCTCTGTTTGCGATGGAAGTCCGGCTGCCAGTATTTGATGTGTTCGATGCTGCTTCCGTTGAACTCTATAGCAGTTCCCGGAAGGAGTTTCTGCACACCGGCAAAAGCGGTTTCGGGGGCGGGCACCATATGGCTCAGCATGAAATCGAAAAGCGCCTGCGGATTCAGTGCGGGTTCCGCGGAGAGGGTCCTTGCGACGTCCGATGCCGACGAGCCGAATGCCAACCGTTCGTTGGCCACGCCCCAGGCCAGCCGTTCGATGCCCATTCGGTCGATCGCGATCAATGCCCGGCGGCGGTGGCAATCGGCAACGACCAGGGCGAATGCGCCGCGCAGCCGCTCGAGTACGCGAAAACCCTCATTGCGATACGCCGAGAGAATCCGTTCCGCTACGGAAGCAGTATCCCCGGCCCCGTCCTCAAATCGCGGGGATCCCTTGATGCCGACTGCGCACTGCCCCGATCGCTGCACTATCGGCGCGTGCAACGCAAGTCCGGCTTGAAAATGCTCGGGGTCGAAGTGCTGGCGGACGTGGTCCGGGACCGGAGCGTCACCGAGAGCCATCTGGCCAAGAAACCGGGTAAGAATCCGGGTCATGCACAGCGCCTGGTAAGAAAGAGACATCTTAAAGCCAACCGACCGCCAAAACTATGAATACGATCGCGCAGTTGGGGAAACTTCTATCGTATTATTGCCGCCATGCTACCGGCCTGCCGAGCCACGGTCCGGTCAATGACAGGCAAGCCGATTTTGTGTGTAGATTTCTATGATGGAAATTGCTTTCTGGTGCCTCGTCGCAGTCGTTTTCTACGTCTATGCCGGTTATCCGTTGATCCTACTGATCGTGACTCGCCGCGCGGACCCTCCAGCGAGCGGGCACGACGAACCGCTGCCAGCCGTCACGCTCCTTATCTCAGCCTTCAATGAAGAGGATTGTATTGCCGAAAGGCTCGATAACTGCCTGGAACTCGATTATCCGGCCGACCTGCTCGAGATCGTCGTGGTCTCCGACGCATCCAGTGACGCGACGGACTCGATAGTGGCGGAGTATGAGGACAAAGGCGTGAGCCTGTTGCGCATGGAGCAGCGCGGCGGCAAGACGCTTGGCCTGAATGCAGGTGTAAACAATGCGCGCGGCGATGTCGTTGTCTTTTCAGACGCGAATGCGATGTATCGGCCCGACGCCGTGCGTGCGCTCGTGGCCCGGTTTGCCGATCCGGAGATCGGAGCCGTCATTGGTGAGTCGAGCTACATCGAGCCGGATTCCGATGCCGGGCGCTCCGAGTCGCTCTACTGGCGTTACGAGACGGCGATCAAGATGCTGGAAAGCCGCCGTGGGTCCGTCGTGGGTGGCGATGGAGCGATCTACGCTGTGCGCCGATCGCTCTATAAGCCGATGAGCGCAGAATCGCTTTCGGATTTTGTGAATCCATTGCAGGTGGTCCAGGAGGGTTACCGCTGCGTCTACGAGCCCGGGGCGCTGTCTTATGAACAGACCGCCGGAGCATTTTTCAAGGAGTACCGGCGGAAGGTGCGAATCGTCAATCGGGCTTGGCGGGCCTTGATGTCGATGAAGGGATTGCTCAATCCGTTCCGCTTCGGACTTTTTTCGTGGCAAGTCATTTCCCATAAATTGCTGCGGTGGCTGGTGCCGGCATTCCTCGTAGCGGCGTTCCTGATCAATGGGCTGCTGCTCGGACAGCATCCTTTTTATTGGGTCACCTTCGTCGTGCAGCTTCTGTTCTATGGCCTGGCGGTGGCGGGGTCGCTGCTACGCGGTCGTCAAAATCTCGCGATGCCTCTGTACATCCCTTACTATTTCTGTCTCGTGAATATTGCCAGCGCGCGGGGAATTTTCGAGGCGTACCGCGGCAAGACCTACACCACGTGGTCGACCGCTCGAGTGGATAGCTAGTGTACTGTCGCGCAAATAACTTATTCACCAGACAGCACACCAGGTCACAAGTTAACAACACGGCGAATCAGACACTATGGTCGATGACATCAGGGAAATTTTGCGGGACACGTTACAGTTAGGCGATCGTGCCGATCAGCTGACGGCAGCTTCGCCACTCCTCGGCGTCGTTCCGGAGTTCGACTCCATGGCCGTGGTTACCGTACTCACGATGGTGGAAGAAGAATTCGGCATCTCGATCGATGATGACGAGGTCTCGGCCGATATCTTCGAAACCGTCGGCACCCTCGCAAGGTTCGTCGAGCGCAAGGTGAACGCTTGACCCGGAGCCGACTCGAACCGTTCTTTCTCGAGAGTTCCGCCGGCCGAATATTTCTGCTGTTGCGTGCGCCGGCCAAAGCCAGGCGCTGCGTGCTTTTCGTGCCGCCGTTCGGCGAAGAGATGAACAAGTGCCGGCGCCAGGTCACCGAGACTGCGAAGGCGCTTCTCGCCGGCGGGTACGCGGCGCTTGTTGTCGATTTGTTCGGTACAGGCGACAGCGATGGCGAGTTTGCCGAGGCCACCTGGAGTACCTGGAAGTCGGATATCGTTGCTGCGATAGCGTGGATAGGGGCGAACGGCCTGTCCCTGCAGGCGTTAGTTGCGACGCGGCTCGGTTGTGCGTTGGTGGCCGAGAGTCTGCGCGACACAGGAAGTAACGTGCAAAAAACCGTCTTCTGGCAACCCGTGGAAAACGGCCGGCAGTACATGACCCAGTTCTTGCGTTTCCGTGTGGCCGCCTCGATGATGGAATCCGACGGCGGGGAGACGGTCGAGAACCTGAAGGAGCGCCTGGACCGGGGCGAGACTCTGGAAATCGCCGGGTATCCATTGACGCCTGAACTCTGGCGCGCCGTCGAGGCGGTCGATCTTGCCGCTTTCATCGACCCCTGCCTCGGACAACTCGCAATTTTCGAAGTTGGCAGGGCACGGGAAAATGAGTTATCCATCGCGGGACGGCGCCTGGCGGTAAAAGCGCAGGAGCAGGGAATTGAATCGACCGGCCGGCGCATTCCAGGCGAACCCTTCTGGAGCACCACCGAGATTGTGGTAAATCCTGAACTCACGCAACGTACGACTGAATACCTGTTAGCGGACAGGTCGTCGTGAAGCAGGAGCGCCCGGTCGTCTTTGACTGCGCCGGCGACAGACTGGTCGGCATCCTGCACGCGAGCGAGCACGATGCCGAAACCGGTGTTGTCATCGTGGTAGGCGGTCCACAGTACCGGGTCGGCAGTCACCGCCAGTTCGTACTGATGGCGAGACGATTCGCCGCAGCGGGAATACCGGTACTGCGGTTCGACGTTCGTGGCATGGGAGATTCTGAAGGTCAGCCGCGTTCCTTCGAATCCCTGGACGACGATATCCGGGCGGCGATCGATTGTTTCACGGCGACACTTCCCGGGTTGACGAAAATCGTGCTGCTCGGACTTTGCGATGCGGCATCTGCCAACCTGATTTACTGCCATACGGATCCACGCGTGAGCGGCTTGATCCTCCTGAATCCCTGGGTACGCACGACGCAAGGGGAAGCAAAAACTTATCTTCGCCACTACTACATGCAACGACTTTTGCAGAAAACGTTCTGGCGGAAGGTCCTCGCAGGAGAATTTACCGTTGGTCGTTCGCTACGGGAATTTTTCCATTCGCTCCGCGCCGCACGCATTTCGACGTCAGCCCGGCAGAGCGCTGAAAAGCAGACTACTGGTTCGTTCGTCGAGCGCATGCGCTCTGGATTGGTAAGCTTCCGACATTCGATTTTAGTAATCATCAGTGGCCGCGATTTGACTGCGCAGGAATTTATGGATTTATCCAAGGTAGACAAGCATTGGCGCATAGCGGTGCGACAGTCATCCAGTGTTATCCACGAGTTCCCAGATGCGGATCATACGTTGTCGAGCAGGCCCGTTCTGGATTCGGTAACCCGATGCTGCATTAGTTGGCTCGGGGAGACTATGTAAAACCAGATCGAAGGCCACGTGAGGCGTGACGGTTTAAAAGAAGAGTGAACGTATTTTTGCGTCACGTCTCCGCTCTGTCGCCGAGCAGCGACACGAGCGATTCTTTTTTGGCGAGACGGTCATCACCCTTTATACTGTGACCGAACTCCCACTATGAGTCAGTGTATTTGGCTTACGATAACCCTCACGATGAACTATTTGCAGCCGGCCTGTTCGTCGCAGAGTTTGTCATACGCGTTGCCAGGCGCTTGGAAAAAATATGAAACGCAGAGATTTCCTTACCCAATCAGTTGGTCTCGCGTGTGCCATGGTCCCGGGACTGTCGCTCGCAAAGCCATGTCCGCCGATCCTGTTGGACGAACAAGGAAACGGTACCCCAACGGGCTGCGGAACGGGAAATGCGGAAGCCGACTGGCAAGCACGCACCAGCGGACCCGGAGTTGTCTGGTTTCATGATTTTCGTTCGGAAGCCGAAGTCAATGCGTTTCGGTGGGCTGGCGGAAAAGGCAATGATCCGAATGACACTCAGAAACCAAATACCATTATTTACCGAACAGGTGATGGAATAACCGGGGGAGGATGCCTGGAGGCATTTCGTCCTACTGGATCGACCGACGGAGCTGCGTGGTGGCGTCCGTATTCACCTTTACAGAGTCCTGGAAACGGCAAGGCAGCGAACGATCCAGGGGCAAATGGATCAATTTCCCCGCGCGCATGGGATCCGTCCGACACTGACGAGACGCAGCAACATTCGTTTGGATACTACGGCCATCCGAGTTTTCACAATTCCGGTCAATTTGACGGCGCCGAATATTATTTGCAGATGCGTGTGAAACTTGACTCGCGTCGAATTGGGCAAGCGGAGGGAGGGAAATTGTTGTACCAGACCCTGACTGCACATTCCTTAAGCGATCAGGAAATTGTTGTTGAAAGCTTTGATAATAGTGGAATCGCCGGTACTGCCATGTTCAGTATGTATCGGTCTGGTGGACCTCCACTGGATTCCGCATCGAACAATCAGCCAGGAAACGAACTTGGAGTCTGTGATTGGCCAGGGAACGTCGGTAACTGTTGGGCGTGGGAGGCCGATTCCTGGGATTGCATCATGTTTCACATAGTACCGGGTGTTCCTGGCTCTGCACCACAGACTCAGATCCAAGTTTTTGCGGCTCATAGGAACGAAACGAGCTTTACAAAAATATGGGATCAGTTTGTGAACATGCCAATGGAATCTAATTATCCGAAAGGATATAACGCGATGATCGCATCGCAATACATGAACGGATTTAATCTGACAGAGTTTTTTCATCGATACGATCAGATTATTTTTTCTAAGTCTTTTATTCCGTGCCCGCAAGTTTAGCCGGCGCACTTCAAACTCGGGCGCCACGTGAGATGGCCATGGGAAATTGTTATGGAACGACGCAGATTTTTAGTTGGCGCCTGCAGCCTGCTAGTTGGAACCAGTGGTTTTGGTAGAGCCGTAGTTGCAAAGCCTTGTCCACCCGACCTTACTGGGTCCGGCAGTTCGACCTTATGCGGCGCAACAGGCTTGAGTCTCGCAGAAGCTGCCCAAGCTTTGACACACGGTCAAAGCACTCATTTTACGAAAAACAATCTGCAACGAGAGAACGACATTCAATGGCAGGTTCAAACGGTCTGGTTCGACCCTTCGCGCCATGAGATTCAATACATGGGCAAGCCTGCAAGCTCTCAGTCGAGGGATTATTCACATTACATTTACGACGAAACATCAGATAGGTGGTCTACATCCGGCATGAACCTGTTCCCTGGAACGGGGCACATTTGGAATGTAACGTTCGATCCCACCAACGGCGACTATTGGTTCCGCAGGTACGATGACAATGCATTAAGGTGGTTTGATCGTTCCGATGGTACAAACGGTAGGTGGAAGCAAACGGCCGAACAGACGTCTCCAGCGCTTAACAGTGGCAATACGAATTTCGCCGCAATGGGCTGGCACCCGAACCTGTTTGGGCCCGGCAAACCGGGAATATTTATCTGGGCGGTATTCCGTTTCTTCGCGTACAACCTCGCGACGCAAGAATTTTCTGTCCTGAATCCAAACAATTTTAGCAGTTCCAGTCCGTTCTGGAACCGCTCGACTGGGCAAGCGTTGTTCTTGCCGGGCACAGATCAATTGATTTGTTTTGCCCAGAACGAAGGCAACGGTCATCCCGCAATTCTAGTCGATGCAGGTGCTGGCAACTCGTCCGATATCATCACGGATGGATTTGTGACTACGACAAGCGCTCCCCCTATTCAGGTTTACGGCGGCGGAGGCGATTCCAACCACGGACACGTGGTAAATCACCCGAACAATGCGAACCGCTTACTTTTATTGGAAGAGCATGGGACATCCCGCGTCTGGGAGTCAGCAGATTATGGCGCTACGTGGAATTTGCAGGCTTATAGACACCCATTCCAGGCGATGAATAACTGGTCGGCGGGCGAGTTCACCGTCGGGACAATCTCTCAATATGGCATTGTCGTTGGCATAGCCTCGAACTCGGAGGGTGGAGAGAACGTAATCTGGAAGCCTGGCGCTTAGTGCGTCGCGTGCTCAACTGTGTGTCATCTATTCCGATATCCGACGTTCGGTCGAAATGTCTTCATAAGTTTTCTCAAAAACCTTTCCGGTAGAAGTGTCACGGAATTGACCGCCCATTTGACGAACGGCCGGAAATCTCCAGCGCGCATGTAGACCCCGACTGTACGCTTATGAAGCAGGTAGCGGGGGTACCGAAACATTAGCCAAGTCAAAACAGCAGGATCCCTTTCTTCATTGATCCACAAAGTTCGATTTTGCTGCTTCGGGACTTCTATTTTTCTGCAACTTTCTTGACAGTATTCAATTAATGGAAAGTCGATACCATCGTTTATGCACAGGCCCACCCAGAAATCTGAGCGCCCGACTGTTGGCTCTATTACCCAGAGATCGCCCGTGGGGTCTTCTTTTATTTCCAGTGATACTGGCCCTGAAAACTCGAGCCCGGAAAAGAACTGCCTTGCCATTTGATGAGTTTTATCGTTCGTTTCACCGATTGCGACAGTAGTATGTCCCATTGGGCGCGACCTAAGTTTTCTGCCCTCAAAGCGAGCGATGACTTTGCCGTGGTCGAGGTAAAGCGCCGCGAAAAGTAGTTTGGAGTCATCCCCGGGAATAAACTCCTGCGCGATAGCAGGTAGACAGTTTTGGATTGTTTTCCATGAATCTTTGAGCTGTTCTGTGTTCCCTACGACCAGTGTCTTGTAATCAGAGACTGGCTTGTCAGGTTTGAAGATGAGCGGAAATCTCAAATCCAGCTCGTGCATAGTTAAATCGTTGCCATTACTAACGAGCTTGGACCTCGGATGGAGCAGGCCGACATCCACGCATCTCTGATAAACGTGTTTCTTACGCAGCAGGGGCAACAGATCAGCTCGGGAAGATCCCCAACTTATTCGGAAGAGGCCGCTCAGCTTTTCGTGGGATCTTCCGACCGTTTCAACCATCGTGTCGTTGGTAAGGAACAGTATTGGCACAGTCGTCGCCGAGATGGTGGCCGCCAAAGAGATCAAGGCAGACACCAGGCCGGCGCCGTTTATGTCGTCCACAAATTTCACTTCCGCAGTACAGGTCTTGATGCCCGGAAGTGATCTGTTGGCTTCTATCGCCACAACGTGAACTCCGGCCCTGGACAGTGACCGAGCTATCGCCAGGCCGTGCGCGCATAGACCCACGACCACCGCAATTGGATTAGCCATCAGGTAATCCTTGCTGAGCTAAGCACACGGTTCAGTAAATTGCTGAGGTCGCCAGTCAGTGTCTTGCGAGAAAAGCGGCCTGCCGCTTCCTGCGAAACGACAAAGGCCTTTCCCGCTTGTAGTTGATGCAAGAACACCCTTAGTTCATTCTCGATTGCAACGCGATCTTCCAGCTTGGCAATACTGCGAACCCCGACGCTGCTAAGTAACCTGCCGGTCTCTCCTTCGGGATCCGTGAAGGCTAAAATAGGCTTTCGACAGAACATGTATTCGTAAATTTTCGCTGGAATTTGATCGTTGCAATTGTCCGCCTGAAAAAGCATCAGCGCGTCCACTTCCATCATTTCTTCGAGCGCCTTCTTGTACGGAATTCGAGGAAGAATGCGAACCCATGATTCAAGTCCCATTTCTTTTACCATTTGGAGATATCTCTCCTCATTTCCACTAGCTCTGAAGTGAAATTCAACCTTGCCATTGTCCAGAAATCCGCTTTGACTCAGTGAACGCATAGCGTTGAAGAATTGCGTTGGATCCCGTTCGTGAGGGTACAGCAGCCCACTATGTAGCAATACCAAGCGATCCGACGAAGTAACTTCTGACGTCGGCGGTCTTTCAGCAAACGATTCAGGATCATATCCGTTTGCAATTACGGAGAGTTTCGATTTACTCCAGCTTGGGAAGCGGTTCAAGTACATCTGTTTACATCCATCCGTGGTTACCACCACTTCGTCTGCGTGGGTGAAAACGAGTCGCTCGACCTTTGCGAAGGCTCTGCGCTCCCACTTGTTGATTGGGTAGTTTGGTTGAAGCATCGGGTCTCTGAACTCCGCAACCCAGGGCAAACCAAACTTCCGATGCAACATGTAGCCGATTACGTGTGCGGACGGAATCGGGTACGTCGTCATGATCAAGTCCGGATTCCATGTCTTGATCATTCGAGAGCCCTTAACAAATCCTCCTGCAATCCAGGTCTGCCAGCGATCAGGCAGGGCTAGTAAGCGGAGGTATTTACCTCGAATGGCCAGGCTGCGCCGAGAGTCAAGGCCCCATGCTCTTTCAACCTTTACCCATGGTGGAATTAGGGATTCATTTTCGATGGAGGTATATTCGTAGGCAGATGGTTGTATAGTAAGAACACATACATCCCAATCATATTGCTTCAGGTACTTTGAGAACGTCATCGTTCGCGTAGTACCTGTGCTTCCCTGGATCGGGGGAAAGTGATACGCAACGAACAAGAGCTTGCGACGCGGCAATGGACTCACTCAAGGATAGTGGAAGAGCAACCCGACACAGGCAGGGTGCGTTTAGAAATTGCGCTTATCTTCGTGTCGGCGCGCGTTCGTATAGCGATTCCCTGTATCGCGCCACCGCGGGATATGTTCCACTTGCGAACAGGGGCCGAGCATTAGACTTGTGAACGATTGGTGTCGTGTCAATCCCCAAATACTGACAGTGACCTCACATACGACCGAGCTTCTCGAGCTTTGTTCGAAGGCCTGGCAATGGGAAACCCAACTCGTACGCAGACTCTGCGTATCTGACAGCGTTATCAATTTCGCCAAGCTCTATCGAAATCAGGCCAAGGTTATAACTAATCTCAGCTGACTTGCCATCCAGCGCCTCGTTGCCCTGTAAAAGCGTTGTTTTTGCCTCCTCCAATCGGCCAAGCTTTCGCTGCATGACCGCCATTGCCGAGTAAAGGACACCATTTTGAGGTTGCGCTACAATTACATCACTCAGCATCTGAAGTGCGGCATCGAGTTCGTCCTGTTCGTACATAATCGTCGCCATCTGAGTGGCTAAGTGTGCGAATAGTGCGGAGCGTTTGTCCGACCTGCTGAATGCGTATTGTGTTTCGTTATATGCGTTTCTTAGTGTATAGCGACGGCGGTCCGGGTCATCTTCGGCCCTCGCCCTTTTGAGATAGATCGTGCCCGTACAATAGTGGTGCACACCATGAATGCCGGCGTTCTCCCATTGCGCCAGCTCGGTTTTATGTGTTTCGCCGATGAGATTGGCGAACTTCGATCCCCTCCCAATGTTGGTCCAGACATATTTGGCCTGGCAATGAGCTGGCCAGCTTTGCCACTCGGCATCGGTGGGTACGAATTGATACGCTTCGGACCTTGCGAAGCTGAATATGGAGAGGATGAAAACCAAGGTTGTCATCCCGGTTCGTTGATGCATTTTCCGAGTCACCACAGATTCTTCCGCTGAAATTAGTACGAAGTCTCAAACAATCAAGAGGCTTTGTGCTGATTTCAAGGACCTGTTCAGCAATCAGCTCTGTGTCTAAGGTCCAGGTCTGCCTTTTCCGGACCCCGCCTTTTCCTGGACTGATTCGGGCGGCGCTGTCTGCGTGGACTTGCGCCGGAAGAATGCGATGAATCGATGCCAGTACAGTTTCAGCGCGACACCAATGGCGGCAATCGCCGCAATAATGCCCTGGATAAGAATACTTCCGGTGCCCGGATCAATATACGCAAGCGCGGTGGCTGGCCAAAATGCCGCAATGAAAAGGCAGAAACACACCACGAAAATCCATGGCATCAGCATCCCTCCTGAATGCCGCATCATATAGCCGATCCTGAAGCGACTCAACACGCAGGCGATATGCGTCGCACAGGCAGAAAGTGCGGGCAATTACGCAGTTTGCGGATGCGACATAACTTATGCTGGTAGAGTGCCACGCAACATGCAGAAGGGTACGGGAAGTCGAATCCGCCGACGGTCGCCCGAAGGCTGGCCTAAAGCGTCGATTAACTTGACATTTGGCTGTCTTGCCAGTTATGAATGTAATATAAGCATTTGAAATAAAACGAAATCAGTGGGATGGCATGCGCGGTGCCTGGCGACTTGGAAGGGAGGCGACAAATGCTTGAGGGAAGCCGGCGATCCGGTACAAAACGACAGATGTTACAGACATGAACAATAAGATTGACGCTTCTTTCCGCGACCCGGCCGGCTTTTTGTATCGAAAGGACGGCACGCTGCTTCGGCAGGTGAACGATTCGTATGCCACGCACTACGAAGCATGTGTCGCTTCCGGTCTTTACGATCGCTTGATCGCCGGGAATCTGTTGATTCCACATGCTGAGGTCGACGATGCAGGCATGGCACCTGGAAAGTATCGCGTACTGATGCCCGAAGAGATTCCGTACGTCTCCTATCCGTACGAATGGTCGTTTACGCAGCTTAAAGATGCAGCATTGCTTACGCTCGAGATTCAAAGAGTCGCGCTCGACCACGATCTCTCACTGAAAGATGCGAGTGCGTACAACGTGCAGTTTCGGGGCGGCAATGCAATCTTTATCGACAGCCTGTCGTTCGAGCGCTACGTCGAGGGGGTGCCCTGGGTTGCGTACCGTCAGTTCTGCCAGCATTTCCTGGCACCTTTGACGCTGATGGCGGCCGGAGACCTGCGGCTACGCCAGTTGAGCTTTCGCTACCTGGATGGTTTGCCGCTCGATCTCGTGAGCAACATGTTGCCGGCGTCGACCTGGTTCAGGTACTCGACCTTCGCGCACATTCACATGCATGCCCGCAGTCAGAGAAAGCACCAGGATGACGCCAGGGCCAGGGAGACCATTGCGGTATCCAGGTTGTCGAAAACGATGTTGGTCGCGCTCATCGCCAGTCTGAAGAGCGCCATCGGGAAGCTGTCGGCAAAGGATGTGCCCACCGAGTGGGGAGAGTACTACGACGACACGAACTACTCGGCAGAGGCGATGCGGCATAAGGAGAGTCTCCTGGGCCGATTTGCGGACACATACCTTGGCGACGTCCCCGTCGTTCACGATCTGGGCGCGAATACCGGCCGGTTCAGCCGTATCGTCGCTGCGCGCAGCAGGCAGGTAGTTGCGCACGACATCGATGAGATGGCAGTCGAGCGCCATTGCCGGGAGATCAAGTCACAGGGTTCGGCCAACATCCTGCCGCTCGTGCTCGATCTCGGAAATCCTGCGCCGGCGATGGGTTGGGACCTGAAGGAGCGATCGTCTTTTCACGAGCGTGCCAGGGGAACCGCTGCAGTTGCACTGGCGCTGGTTCACCATCTTTGTATTACGAATAATGTTCCGTTGGACAGGTTGGCGGGATTCTTTTCAGGGGTTTTCGAGACGCTGATCATCGAGTTCGTCCCCAAAGAGGATTCACAGGTACAGCGTATGTTGGCCACACGCCGGGACGTGTTCGATAATTACGATGTTGGATCCTTCGAACAGGCATTTTCACGCTGCTTCGAGATACGGGAACGTTGTCCGCTGAACGAAAGCCATCGCATCCTGTATGCGATGACCAGGCGAGACATGTCAGCGTGACATTGCTCCGCTTTTTTCTATTGCATGCAGCAGTACTCGTCGCAATTGCGACGACAGCACATGCGCAAGCGCTATGTTCGGAAACGCTGAAGTTTTCTCAGGACGGTTCCATTGCCGGATGGGAAGTCTGTCATCATGAGGTACGGCAGACTTTTGCCGTCCTGGAGGACGGACGACTGGGAATTAATGCTTCAGTCGGCGGCCGTTCGCTGAACGAAGAACTGCTGTGGCAGCGGACGGACGGCCAGGACGGCGAGGTTAGCTTCCGCGCCGTCGATGCGGCGCATTCCCTGGAGATTGTACGAAGTTACCACCGGGTTTCCGGTGCATCGCTCGTTCATACGATAGCCGTCAGGAATTTGTCGGCTCAAGCAATGTCGGGCGTTTGGTTGAGCATAGAAACAGGCGGACGTCTCCTGTCCAGGCACGATACAGCGCGTTCTCTCGCTGACTATGTATACGGCTTTCACCGGGTGGACGTCGCCGTTGAAGACGGTCGATGGCACGCAGCGAGCACGGGCGGCGAGTCTCACAACTTCGCCCTCACTTCGCGCCACAAGACTCTGGTAATCGATGGGTCCCGGCCATTCATCGTCCAGGCCGACGGCGGATCAGAAGGTTCCTCGACCTCGGACGAGTCGCGAGCCTCGTGGCTGCTTGGCTTCGACCTGGGTCGAATGGGTGCAAATGAGACCCGAACTCTGCAGCAGAAAGTCTCTGCGCTGCCGACGGAGACACGAACGCTCGACGCGGCCGGATACAACGGCCTCATGTACGCTGATCTTTGGCGGCCGCTCGCTATTCTGAGTCAATGGATCGAGCGTATCTTCGTGGCCCTGTCGGCAATCGCCTGGGGCCCGGGTTTCGCGGTCATTCTGCTCGCGACGGCGATTCGACTCATCACTTTACCGGTAAGCCTCTGGTCGGCACGCCGGCAGCGGGAGTTTGTGCTGGTGAGTGAGAAAATGAAACCGGCAATCGCAGGGGTGAAGGCGAACTACAAGGGTGCGGAGCAGAGCGAGCGGATTCTGGCAATCTATAAGGAAAACCGGGTATCGCCCTTCAGCGGATTGAAAGGGAGCGTAGGCCTTTTCGTGCAGATTCCTTTCCTGCTGGCGGTATTCAATGTGACGACAGTGTCGAGCATATTCTCGGGTGCTAACTTTCTCTGGATCGAGGATCTGTCATTGCCCGATACGGCGGCGATGCTGCCGGTCTCCATTGCAATGCTGGGGAACCATCTGAATGCCCTGCCCATAATGCTGGGAATCTTCAATCTAAGCTCTTCGGACGGTCGCACAGAGCGATCGCGCGCTTCGAAAGCGATGTCCGCCATTATCACGCTTCTCGTCGTAGCGGTGTTCTACTCATTTGCTGCGGCGCTCGTCTTGTACTGGCTGACGGTCAACGTGATCCAGGCAATAGAGCGGCGGCTGTTCAGACCAGCCAACGAGGGGACTGATGAGCTGAACAGGCGGAAACAATGAATTCCACGGTCGAGGCTTCCAACCGTGCTATCGCCGTGCCGCCGGACAGCGCGGATCGTCGGCTGAGTACGGTAGTGCTCGCCGTCGCGTTCTCGTTGTTCTCCGTGCTCCTTTATCTCCCCGGGGCCTTGTACTTCTCGAATATCAACGAATTCAGCCTGCGTCTGGATGACCTGTTGCTGATATTCCTGCCAGCCTGGTTAGTTTCCGTTGTTTGTGGTGTGGCGCTTGTATTCCTTCTGCCAAGGGTTGTACGCGGCCGCCTTGTATCCGTCTTATTCGGGCTCGGATTGTTGCTGTGGATGCAAGGCAGTCTCCTGGTATGGCAATACGGCACCTTCGATGGACGAGGTATCCAGTGGGATACTTTCTGGACGAACGGCATGATCGATAGTCCCGTCTGGGTGCTGGTGTTTGCACTGGCTCTGGCAGCGCCTGCAAAGTTCATCAAAACAGGTCGTGTGGCTGCAATGGTCGTCATGGCGGTGCAGTGCACGCTCTTGTTACTGTCAGCGGTCGCCGCGCAGTGGAAAACAGATGACCCGAGTGTGCGCAACTACGCAATTGACAACACCCCAAAATATGCGTTCTCCGGGGAGCGCAATGTCATACTGATTGTACTGGATGCTTATCAATCGGACGTCTTCCAGGAAATAATCGCGCAGGAACCTGAGTACAGTGACTACTTTGACGGATTTACGTACTTTCGCGATGCGGTGGCGGGAAGTAACTATACAGAGCTTGCCATTCCGGCGCTTTTGACCGGCAGAATGTATGACAACTCACAACGCCGCGAGGACTTTCTGCGCGAGGCATTCCTGGAATACGGGATAACGACGCGGCTGAAACACGATGGATTCATTGTCGATATTTACCCCTGGGTTGGCTGGGGTAATGAGTCGATCTATTTCGATGAAGCCATTGCCTCTAACCTGACCAAGATTGATGCGCAGGAGGTATCCGAACCAACGTTCACCGAGAAAAAGGGCAAGGAGGCGTTACACTTGCTCGATCTGTCGTTCTTCCGGGCTGCCCCTCATTTTCTGAAAAGATTCGTTTACAACGATCAAAAGTGGTTCATCACCTATGCGGCGACATATTTCCTGCCGGAAGGTGTAAAGAAGGTGGTGTCCACCGATAACCAGTTCGCCATCAGCACGTTTCTTGCTCAGGCGCCGTCGGCGCTACCGATCGATCGGGGCACACGTGTGTTCAAATACTTCCATCTCGCAGGAGTGCACAGTCCACTGGAAGTAGACGAAGAACTCAACTTCACGAACCAGGTATTTCCGTTCAGCCGAAGAAGCTACGTTCTCCAGGCAAAGGCGAATTTGCGGTACCTGCAGGAGTTCTTCGAGAAACTGCAAGATGCCGGCATTTATGACAACAGCCTGATACTGGTGCTGGGTGACCACGGAAGCGGTGAATCGCCGGAGATGTACATCGAGCCGGCAAATGCTGGGACAAAGCCTCTCCAGCTCGAGGGGACGAAGCGGAACTTCAGACGTGACAAAGCGAGAGCTATACCGCTCGTACTGATCAAGCGAATCGGGGCAAGCGCACCACTCGAAATATCGAACGCCCCTGTTTCACTTCGAGATGTACCAGCAACGATTATTTCGGAACTAGAGCTCGAAACAAGCACTGAGCGGCCTTCCATGTTTCATCTGGATCCGAGAGCGCCACGCGTGCGGTATCATGGTGCATTCGAGTTCAGCCCAAACAAAAGCGGTTTCGTGGACGCAATCACACTGTATCGGATCGAGGGCGACAGCTGGCTGAACGAATCGTGGACGGTGGACGGAATTCTGACTCCAGTCATGCCACAGGGCTCCAAATAACTCCTCGGGCAGCTCCTCTCGTCCATCATCTCTGAACGACCATCTTACGCGCCAGCCTCGTGGGGGCCCCTTTTTTCATGACCCTGTTGACGGGAAGAGTCTCAGGCTCAGAATCTTGTTGCACTTTGACTTGATTTGCAGTGTCCAACTTATCCAACACCATCAATATGGCAAGAAACCACACCCGTGCTTCGAACTTGAGGTAGTCAACGAATAAATCACCTACGATGATAGCTCCCAGAATAGCGACCGTAGCGGCGTAAGTGTTGGGCAGCAAACCGGATGAACTTCTCATCGGTTCTCGCAAGCGCACCGCCGACCGTGTGACCCAGATTAGTAACATGATGTACAACACAACACCCGGTATACCTTGCTCAACGAGGAAACTCATAAAAGTATTGTGAGACGATCGTGCGCGTCTCTCCTCTGTGCCCGTAAGATAGACATCGTCCAGATACGCCGGACTTAGCGTAGCGGTACAACGATGCCCGCATCCAAAGGGATGGTCGACAAACATTCGTAACTGAGCTTCCATGAGAACGAGTCGCCCGGCACCGGTATCCTCATCTTCAATTTCCTCGCCAGCGACGAGAATCGTGTCAATCCTGTCCCAATAGACGGGGTTGGTTATTACGAGAAATAGCCCAAGGCCGAGGAGGGAGAATGCACGTACGACTTTCGTTTTTTCCTTTGGGACGAAAAGGTTGAACAACACTCCCGCAACCGCGAGGGCCAGGAACCCGCTCCGGCTTAAGGTTGCCACCAGGGCGTTGAGTATGAAAGGCATGAAGCCGATAGCAGTGGCCTTTTCTACCCATTTACCGGAGAGGAACAGCGCAAAGGTCACGACAACCCCGGTCGCGACTTGAAGTCCTCCAGAATTTGCTTCGCTGATTCCCGGTCCGCCAAAGCCCTCGAAACGACCTCCAGCGTACTCGGTAAAGACGATTGTACCAAGGTAGAAGCAACCTGCCGCATGCGCCCATAAGAAGTACTTCAAGTGGGTGGTGGAGTCGATGCATTTGTATATCAGCGCCATTAACAGGACGTATTTCGCCGTCAATGTGAGTAATTCAAAGTGCATCGTTTGGTCGAGGGCCCAAAGGGACTGCAAGGTGAGCCAGCCGAGGAAAAAAAGGCTTCCTCGCATCAGACTGTATCCGAACAAGCGCGGACTTTTGTCATCGGAGTGATGCATCATCACTGCGAGCAGCGTGATCCCGGCAGCAATAAGCGACCAGCGAAGCGAAGGGAGTTCCGCTCCCCACCAGCGCGCAGGCGGATGAAGATAGAACACTCCAACATAGGTAACCAATCCGAAAATGGGATGACGAACCAGGGCCAACAAGCAACCGGCAACGTATACAGTCAGAAAAGCTGCTGCGGTTAACATACGTTACTCGCCGGCAACGACGGCTGAGAGGCAGACCTGTGCGCACGCGGTATACACGTCGCAGCGGCAGCGCATCTCAGAGCGCTGACAGAAAGATAAGTCTGATAACAAAGGAGCTGGCATTTTTTTCACGAGGGGTACGTTCGAGCGCGCCTCCCCTTGATGGATAGTCGCCGATGATTGCGTTATTTGGAACTCTTTCAAATTTTGCGGCAGACATCCGGTACGGGTTCTCAATCAGACCTCTGCTCGCGGGTCAGCCTGAACTCGTTCGCGGTAATAACCCGGCAAGCAGGTGTCGGGAAATTAAACAGTTTGGCTTGAGACCATTTGTAACCTGCTAATTTTAATGATGAAACATTCGGGGCACGGTTCTTGCTTGGACCAATGCATCGCTTTGTCGGAAACCGCGAGGCTGCGGACTGCGCGGCTGGGGCGACGACTCATTGGGCACGGCAACGGAATGTCTTCGTCGCGTGCTGGACAGGTGGGATATGTTCCTGAAACGTACGTTGCACCACAAGCTCATCGCGCTACCGTTGATTTTGCAGCTCGCGTATGCCGTCGACGCGACAGCCTTTCAACTGGACGTCAGCCTCTCGCCCGACAGGACAAACCCCGTTCCGCTCGATGGCGCGACCGTGACGGGCAACATCTACGTCTTTACGACACCCGAAAGCGGCGCCTCGAGTGTCCGCTTCTGGCTGGACAACCCTGGAATGACGGGGTCGCCGCGGCACTCCGAGAGTAATGCACCGTTCGACTTTGTCGGGGGAACGGTCTCGACGGCTACAGCTTTCCAGACCGAACAGGTCGCGGACGGAGGCCACTCAATCACGGCGGCGATCGTTCGGAGCGACGGAATGACGGAGGTCGTCACAGCAACCTTCGTCGTATCGAACGAACCTGCCCCGCCCACCGAGGGGCCACCGGATCAGGTTCATCTGGCGTGGGTGGAAGACCCGGCAACTACGCTGACAATAGTCTGGCGTACCCGTAACGTGACTACCCCTTCAAGCGCTGATTACCGGCCAGCAGGAGCAACCTCCTGGCAAAGCGAGATCGGAGCGCCTCGGCCTTCCGGAACATCCGGAATCCTCCACGAGGTTACTTTGCGCAGGCTCACCCCCGACTCCGGCTATGAATACCGCGTTCCCGGGGATGGCGGTGTCTGGAGCCCTGCGTTTACCACGCATACCGCGCCACCGGCCGGACCTGCCGATTTCTCGGTGATCTACGTCGCCGATACCGGCCTCGTTGGCAGGCTCGACGGACTGGCTACGGGTACGCAGCAGGTTGTGGACGAGATCGTCGCGCTGCAGCCGACATTGGTCCTTCCCGGGGGCGACTACGTCTATTTCGACACCGACAAGCGTTACGGCTCGCTGCAAAACACGATCGACGCCTGGTTCAACCAGATGCAGCCCATCGCCGCGCGCTCGCCGCTGATGCCGACGTACGGCAACCACGAGGCATTGCTCGGCGAGGGCTTTGCACCCTGGGCCGCCAGGTTCCCCACGCCCGAGGGCTTCGACAGCCGCCGAAACTATTCCTTTGATGTGGGCGACGTACATTTCGTTTCGATTTTCGCGGTGTCGAACTCCGAAGGACTTTCTTCCGGCACGCTTCAATGGATCGTGCAGGACATCCTCGCCGCGCAGGCAGCCGGCCAGCGCTGGATCATTCCTTACTTCCATGTTTCGCCCTTCGCGGACGGCACCAATCACCATTCAAACACGCAGCTACGAGCACAGCTCGGTCCGCTGTTCGAGAGTCTCGACATACACCTGGTGCTGGCCTCGCACGACCAGGCATATGAGCGCACCTATCCACTCACTGACGTACCTGCCACAAACACCTCAACGTCGTCCTCCCGGACCTGTTACACGACCAGTGATGGCGTGACCTGGGTCACGGTCAGCCCCGGCGGCAAGATGAGCAACCTCAACGGCGGCTTCTCGCAGTTCGCGACCGTGCCGCCGCCGTCGTGGACAGCGGTTCGCACTAACAGTCATCATCACTTCTCGCGTCTGGTTGTCTCGGCGGCGGGCTCGATCCGTCTCGATACATACGGTGTGACCGGTGAGGGGTCCCCTCCCGTCATGGTCGACAGCTTTCAGTACACGACCGGGACGTGTCCGCCAGAGCTCATGTTCGACTCTTCTGCAGCCACCATAGGCGTCGCAGCGGGCGAAACCACAGTCGCCCAGGTCGACCTGAGCACGACGCTCGGGACCGCGAGCTACACGGTGAGTGAGAGCGCGCCGTGGCTCACCGTGAGCCCACAGACCGGTATCACTCCTGTCGCGCTGACGTTGCAGGCGGATGCGAGCGGACTCGCGGCCGGCACGACGCACACCACAACGGTGACCGCCAGCGCGCCAGGGTACGCGCCAGCCACGATGGAGGTAACGCTGACGGTCGGCGGCGGCGACGGTGCTTATACCCTCGTCTGGAGCCGGCAAGCGACCCGGACGGGGGCAGAGGGCCTGGACGGCGCACAGACCGACGGGAACCTGTATGCCTTCGTGACACCGGACACGGGAGCGACGCAGGTGCGGTTTTACCTTGATAACCCCGGGATGAATGGTGCGCCTCGGAACAGGGAGAATACGGCGCCGTATGATTTCGCCGGAGGCACGGTAGCAGCAGCCGTCCCGTTCGACACCAGGCAGCTGGCCGATGGGTTGCATACGATCACCGCGGCTATCGACAGGACGACCGGCGGCACGGAGGTGGTTCACGCGACCTTCACAGTCGGCAACAACGCGCCGGCGCTGCTGTTCTCTTCCGATGCGGTGGCAGTAAATGCCCAGGCCGGAGATACCGCGACAGCGGTCGTGAACTTGAGTGCGACAGCCGGCACAGCGAGTTACACCGTCAGTGACACGGCGCCATGGCTCACCGTCAACCCGGAGGCCGGCGCGACTTCGGCGACTCTGACGTTGCTGGCCGATACGACCGGGCTTGCAGCAGGGACGACCCATACGGCGACTGTAACGGCGACAGCGCCGGGGTACACACAAGATACGTTGCAGGTGACATTGACGGTCGGCGGTGGCGGCGGCACTCACACGCTCGTCTGGAGCCGGCAGGCGAATCGGACCGCCGCGGAGGCGCTCGACGGGGCGCAGGTCGAGGGGAACATGTACGCATTCGTGACACCGGGCACTGGCGTGACCCGGGTGCGCTTCTACCTCGACGACCCCGGCACCAATGGCGCGCCCCGATTTACGGAGAAAACGGCGCCGCATGACTTTGCGGGAGGCTCCGTAGCGACAGCCAATCCGTTCAACACGGGACAGCTGAGCGATGGCTCGCACACGATCACGGCCGTAATCGACCGCACGAGCGGCGGTACAGTTGTCGTCCACGCGACCTTCACGGTCGCCAACGATTGAGCACTCGAGCTACGAATTATGAACCCCCTGATGTCTAAAGCGACGCAGGTCGTGCTGTGTCTTGTCGCAACAGCACTGCCGCTGATGGCTTTCGGCGGCCAGGTGAGCGGCGAGCTTCGAAAATGGCACCCGCTCACGATCGACTTTCAGGGCCCGACGCGCAATGAGCTGGACGTCAGTCCCAATCCTTTCCTCGACTTCCGGCTACAGGTCACATTCACTGCGCCGCGCGGCACCGTGTACACGGTACCCGGTTATTTCGATGGCAACGGCACCGGTGGGGCTACCGGATCGGTATGGCGCGTGCGCTTCACGCCGGATGAGGCCGGCCAATGGAGTTATCAGGCGTCGTTTCGCACCGGCGCCGCAATCGCCGTTAATCTGAATCCGACAGCGGGCACGGCCGCTCATTTCGATGGCGATGCCGGCACGATCAGCGTCGCCGACCGTAATCCGAATGCCGCGGGATTCTTGAAGTACGGACGGCTGGAGTCGATCGACCAGCATCACCTGAAATTCCGTGATGGCGGCTTTTGGCTCAAGCTCGGCACGAACAACCCGGAAAACCTTCTCGGCTACGAGGGTTTCGACAACACGCCGAACGCGTGGCATAGCTATGCCAATCACATAGCGGATTGGCAGAGTGGCGATCCGGATTGGGACAGCCCGGATAGCGCGGGGACCACCGACGGCCGGGGCATTATCGGCGCGTTGAACTACCTTGCCGAGCAAGAGATCAACTCGATCTACTTCATGCCGATGAACATAGGCGCGGACGGCCAGGATGTCTGGCCGTATGCGAGCCCGGCCATCAATCGCAACGGTTCTACCTCGAATGACAATCTCCACTTCGACATCAGCAAACTTCGTCAATGGGAGCAGGTGTTTCAGCACGCACAACGGAAGGGGTTGTTTCTTCATTTCGTGCTCAGCGACAAGACTGCTGCAAATAAACAAGAGCTCGACAATGCCACGCTCGGCACAGAACGTAAGCTTTTCTACCGGGAGCTCGTGGCGCGGTTCGGGCATCACAACGCCCTGCAATGGAACATTTGCGAGGAATTCAATCTCGAGTTGCCGCTGAGCGCGAGTACGATTCGTGCGTTCGGGCAGCACATTCAAGTACTCGACCCCTACGATCATCCGATCACGGTACATCCGCACGGCAATACCTATGCCACTGCTCTCGCTCCGTTTCTCGGCGATAGCTGGTTTCGTGTCATGTCGGTTCAGACCTGGCAGGAACCTGAATCCATTGGCCCTGCCATCGAGTACTTTCGGCAAGAAACAGCGGAGGCGAATAATGCTATTCCGGTGATGATCGATGAATCGATCGGAATGAATCAGATCTCCGCTAACGATTATCGTAAGCGCACGATGTGGGACGCCTGGTTGTCCGGCGGCGGATTCGAGATGTTCAAGAGTTTCGGGGACTCGGACCTCGATGACTTCAGAGTCTACGAAGAGTATTTCGATTACGCGCGAAATGCGCGGCGATTTGTCGACGACAACCTGCCGTTTTGGGAGATGGTTCCGGCCGACGGTCTGGTCTCGGGCGAGAACACCTTGCACGGTGGTGCGGAGGTTTTCGCCAAGGCCGGAGAAGTTTACGCAATCTACCTGCCGAACGCATCGCCGTCGCCTGTCGTGTCTTTGGGTGTCGCGGAAACGTTCGAACGGCGCTGGTTCAATCCACGTACGGGCGCGTTCCAGGGATCTACGGCCGTGGTCGACGGGAGTTCGCCGTTCAATCTCGGTCCACCGCCCGCGCAGAGCACCGAAGATTGGGCCGTGCTCATCAGCGTAGTCGGGCTAACCAACGAGCCGCCCGTGGCGCAGGACCAGATCGTGCACGTGCTGCCGAACACGACGGCGGACATCACCTTGGGCTTTTCGGACACCGATGGCCCGGGACCATATACGTTCACGTTGCTGCAGGGGCCGAGCAATGGCGTTCTGGGAAGCAACGACGGCGACGCGCTGGTCACGTATACGCCGAATGCAGGTTACACGGGTCCGGATGCTTTTTCCTTTCAAGTGAACGACGGCTTGGACACCTCGAACGTGGCGACTGTCAGCGTGAGTGTGGGGACTCAAACGACCGTACTATTGGAGACATTCAACGGAGCGGATAGCACGACGGTCGGCAGCGGCTGGGCGGAGCTGGAAGGCGGGGGCAGCCAGGTGGGCCGTCAGGGCAACCGGCTGGTGTTCATCGCGAACGCGGATGCGGTCAACCGGCCGATGGTGACGCGGTCGTTTCAGCGGACGACCACGGGAGAGTTGATCTGGGACTTTGAGTTTGACTGGACGCGCACCGGAGCCGAGGGCACGTACCGGGTCTTCATGCAGTTGGGCGACGGTGCGCTGATGAACCCGAACAGCCAGGATGCGGGGATCGGTGTAAACCTGGTGTGGGGCCCGCTGAACGGCCAACACCAGTGGCTCGGCTATCGGGCGGGCGGCAGTACCACCGGATTGGCGCAGATCAGTGGCTTGACGGATATCCGGGTGATCGTGAATCTCGCTCAGGCGACCTACGACGTGCTGGTGGACGGCGTGGTGGTGAGGACCGTCGTTCCGCTGGACAACGCGTCGGCACTGGATACGGTGCGCTTTTTTACCGACAGTGTGAATGAGAGCAACTTTGCCGGGAGAGCGTTCGACACGGTGCAGCTGACGGCGGGCGGCGGTGGCGGGCCGGAAAACGAGCCGCCGGTGGCCGAGGACCAGAGTGTGAACGTGCCGCAGAACACGGCGGCTAATATTACCCTGGGCTTTTCGGACACGGATGGCCCGGGGCCGCATGAGTTCACGTTGCTGCAGGCGCCGGCGAACGGCGTGCTGGGAAGCGACGACGGCGACGCGCTGGTCACGTACACGCCGAACGCGGGTTACACGGGCCCGGACAGCTTCACGTTCCGCGTGAATGACAGCCTGGACGACTCGAACGTGGCGACGGTGAGCTTGAGCGTTACCGGTCAGACAGCCTTGCTCTCGGAGACGTTCGACGGAGCGGATAGCACGACGGTCGGCAGCGGCTGGGCGGAGCTGGAAGGCGGGGG